>JAJEGS010000055.1 GCA_022819745.1 Candidatus Latescibacterota bacterium
CTTCACCACGGTTCATCCCCGCGCCTGCGGGGAACATACCGCGATGGATGCCCGGACCGCGTTCTTGTTCGGTTCATCCCCGCGCCTGCGGGGAACATGGCTATCCCCCCACACGTCAAAGGGATCAGTCCGGTTCATCCCCGCGCCTGCGGGGAACATCAAGCCATTGTCTCCGTATGCGGCGGGATGGGCGGTTCATCCCCGCGCCTGCGGGGAACATGAGTTATCGTTTAAGCAGGAGTTCGAGGCCGATGGTTCATCCCCGCGCCTGCGGGGAACATGCCACCCCCTCCACACGTCAAAGGGATCAGTCCGGTTCATCCCCGCGCCTGCGGGGAACATTACCCTACTACGTCCCACTACGTCCATACTGACGGTTCATCCCCGCGCCTGCGGGGAACATAACCGTCTGGCGAAACGTCAATACGCCGCTTTCGGTTCATCCCCGCGCCTGCGGGGAACATATGCCACAAAATAGGCGCGAGGGGGCTGCCTGCGGTTCATCCCCGCGCCTGCGGGGAACATAGCTTTGGGAATCAAAAGTCCCTCGGTTCTGCCGGTTCATCCCCGCGCCTGCGGGGAACATGGGCAACGGCCAAGGACGTGGAAGGCACAACGCGGTTCATCCCCGCGCCTGCGGGGAACATTTGTCCCCGCCGAGGAGATCGAGGAGGCCCGCCGGTTCATCCCCGCGCCTGCGGGGAACATTCCACAAGATGCCAATGCGGGTCGGCATAAATCGGTTCATCCCCGCGCCTGCGGGGAACATCATTGTGGCCGCCGTGGTGGCCCTTGTAACGGCGGTTCATCCCCGCGCCTGCGGGGAACATTTCTCCCCTGTCTGTGTGCGCAGGGACTAGGACGGTTCATCCCCGCGCCTGCGGGGAACATGCGAAGTTGATGAAGTCGGCCTCGAACTCCTGCGGTTCATCCCCGCGCCTGCGGGGAACATCCGATTAGTACTCGCGCGGTAGAACCTAATCTCGGTTCATCCCCGCGCCTGCGGGGAACATAGAAGGTAGAAGAGCAGCTTGAAAAAATAGTTAGGTTCATCCCCGCGCCTGCGGGGAACATGAATTTTCCTCTTGCCTTCGCGCACGCGAATACGGTTCATCCCCGCGCCTGCGGGGAACATTTCTAATTTACCCTTGCAACCGTTCCAGCTTTCGGTTCATCCCCGCGCCTGCGGGGAACATACATAATCTTAACTGACTGCTACAGTGTAGGTTATATGCTACTCAAAATAGGTACCAACGATTTAGCCCCTGATTCATCGCCCACCTCTACCAAGCATATACACATCATTCAGGCAAAAAGGATACGAGACGGAGACCATCAAAATCCACAGGTATCCGACGGTTTGTGCCAAAGGTCTCAAACTTAAATCCCGAGTCATTGGGGGCAGCCCAAGCAATCACGGCATCGCCATCGCCGATGAGCTCGCACACATTGTCCCAGATCATCGCGCGGGTCTTTGCTGAGTAGTTGCCGATATAGACACCGGCTCGAAGCTCCAGAAGCCAAACGGCGAGCCGACCCCGCAAACGAGGCGGCACATTATTGGTCACCACTACCATCATCCTCTATGGCCCTCATCTCCGCTTGACGGTGGATCGGCAAAGGCTGGACCTACCGCATCTTCCGGTGTTTTGGGAGGCTCCAACTCTCCTGCCGCGAGCACCTCTCCAATGGTTGGAATCAGCCGCTTGAGTAGGTTGGTCTTGCGGAACGTATCCCGACACGCCAAGCGCACCTCGCGGCCCGGTTCGGCGGCACCCAATCTCCCTTTCGCGTGCTGTCCCGCAATGCGAAACGCTGCTGGCACCGCCGTTTCAAATTTGAATAAATCGGCAATGTCGTACACGAAGGAGAGGGGTTTGCCTGTATGCAAAAAGCCAACGGCTGGGGCATATCCAGCCGCGAGCACTGCGGCTTCCGTAATGCCGTAGAGACAGGCCGTTGCTGACGAGAGGCAGCGGTTGGGCACATCGGAGAAATCCCAATCCGCAGGATTGTAGCTGCGCCTTTTCCACGGCACTCCAAATTGCCGTGCCAAATTCTCATAAAGCGTCCGCACCCGCACCCCCTCGATACCGCGAAGCTGTTCGATAGAACGGCGTTGTGGTGCTCGCTCACCGAACCGAATCTGATACATCCGCCGCACGACCTTTAGCCGAGCATCGGGGTCGAGTGCAAGGCGGCACTGCCACAAGAGCCTGTCGGACCGGGCACCACCCGGCTGGCCAGCCGCGTACAGGCGCACCCCGGCTTCGCCGACCCATATCAACAATGTGCCAACCCGGGCGGCGAGTGCCACCGCCGTGTGACTGACCCGAGCACCCGGTTCGAGCATGATGCAAGCGAGCCCACCGACCGGAATGTGCGTCCGCACTCCGTTCGCATCCACGAGCACAAAAGCCCCGTCAATCACGTCGAGTTGCCCCTTCTCCACAAAGACAATGGATGTGCGGTCTTTTATGGGGATTGGTTTGGGAGGCGGGGCACCCGGCATCGCAATAGAGCTAGCCATTAGGCAATCCTTTTTATGAGCATCAGGCCACAGCCAAATGCCTTGCCGCGCCCGAAACCCTGCCGAAGACGGGCGAGAAACGAATTGGGCTCGGTTATGGTCAAAGCACCTTTGAGGTCGAATATGCCCAACGTGCCAAATTGTCCACCGCGCCGTGCGAAACGCTCGGCGCGATAGCCTTCGAGTCTCAGCTTATCAAGGTGGAATCCATGTTCCGCAGCCCGCGTCGTTAGCCAGTCGTAGGCCGCCTTTTCGGCAAGTTGCATCCGATATCCGGCGCGGTCGGGTTTTGCTTCCTCCTTGAGCAGATCCATAGCCACATCGCAGCGTTGCCGAACGGCTTTTCCCAGACCGTCCTCGCCAACCTTTCGATCAACTGTAGCGTTAAGGCGCAGGTCAAATGCCAGCTTATTGCCAAGTGAGAGTGCTGGCTCAAAGGGTTTTGTCTCGATAGTGAAGAAGGGAGAGTCTTCCAAAGGCTTGGGGCCGAGAAGGTAGTACCGCCCGCGTTGACGGTCAGCCCGCCAAAGAAACGCGGATTTTGGCGTACCGGCAGTCCGGCTCTGTTCCACCTCAGTACGAATTTCTGTCGGGATGACTGTCCAGAGTAACCGGTGATCTACTGCGAGACGGTCAGACGACTTCGATGGTTGAAGGACTTGGAGCAAGGGCTTGATGTCCTCGGCATCGCGCCGGAGCGTAAGACGCGAAAAATAAAGGAGTGTGCTCATTGCGAAGCCTCCTCTTGGTCGGTAGGAACGTATTCATATTCGCGCCGTTGCCCGAACTGCCAGCTCGTGCGGTCGCCCGGCTCGTCCATCCGCAGTCGCGTCCGCAAGGAAGCGTCGGGAGAGCCGAGGTCCGCCCGATCCTCCACGGCGATTAGGCCATGCGGCTCGTCGCTATGGCGCCTGAACGCATCAATGACCGTTTGTGCTTCAATGATCTCCGGCGCGAGTGGGTGCGACAGTGGGCAAGATTTGCGCCCTAAATACAATGTGTAAACCGGTTTCTCGAACCCAGTGTTGAGATTCTGCAACGAGTATCGTCCTCCTGAGACGGCTCGGTAAGCCGCTTGGTAGCGCACATCCGTACGGTACTCGCGGTGAGTGATGCTCGTCGCAAGGTCCAAGGGGTGGGAAAGTGCCTCCGCTCTAGTGTGCAGACGCCCTTTGGCCGAAGGCAACGACTGGTAAGTGTGGAAATCCGTCACCAACGTTCCGGCGCACAGTGTGTGAGTAGCAATACGGAAAGAGGCAGCAAGTGTCCTCTGCCCCTCTGCATCAGCACGATCAATGCCTAGCGCCGCGCCAGCCAGCCCCAAAAGGGCAGACCGCGTTGGACGGTCAGCCGTGCCGCGCCGCACGTTGCCTGCCTCTTCGCCGAAGCTGGCCATGGGTGCCGCAAGGGTGACGATCAGCCATTCCGTCATGCTAAGCCCTCTTCCGCTGCGAAGGCGGCTAGTTCGTCCAGCTTGGCACTGTCCTCTTCGCCTACGTGGAGTTCGATATCGTCTCTCCAATCCTTACCATAGGTTTTCTCAAAGTCGGTGCGCTGTTTCTTGAGCGCCTTTACGGATTCTGCGAGTTGGTTGCCCGATCCTACTGGTTTGGTGAAGGCACTGGCCAAGCTGCGAGGCTGGCCATCGCCGCGCTCCAACAACAGGTATTCGGCGCGCACGTGATTAGCGAAGCTGTTTTTCTTGCCAGAGGGCGAGGCCGTCGCCGCAGCACGTACCAGCGCGGAGAGAGCACGGCCTGCCAGATCCGTATCACCCGAGAGATTTTTCAAAAGTAGCTCCCGATTTACACAGATGTAGAGATAGAATACGCCAGCGCCGAAACCCGCCTCTCCGATGAAACCTGCTCCCGCATCCTCTTCTGGGGTCTTCAAGTCGTCAACAGCCGTGTAGTAGTCATCTTCGATATCGACTCGGTTAGTGGTAAAGGCATGAGCCACTTGCACGGCGGCATCGCGGTTGAAGTTGGGGTTGTCAGCCAACATGCGCCCGAACATCGCGATGTCCACGGCTCCATCAGCGGTGTTTAGGACCTGTTTCGCCAGTTCCTTTTCCTTCGGTAAAGATTCCCCGCTCAGTGCCTTTTCTGCCAAATCGAATGCAGCAGCGCGTTCATCCGGCGAGACGAAGGCTAGCTGTTCGGTATAGGCCGGATTCTCGTCTTTTTCCCCTTTTATTTTTCCGAACAGGGTAGCGATATTCCGTGCGATTTCGAGTGCCTTGTCCTCCGAAGCACCCTTTTCTAGCAGATGCTCTCGCACCTTGTCGCCCATACGCTGCGTGCGCTCGCCTAGCTTTCCCGTTAGGGCGAACCGGAAAGCGTCGTCCGTGCGGATGGCGCGTTTGAGGGCTTGGCTGGAAATGCGCATCCGCGACACACCGCCGATGAAGGCGGTCTTGGGACGGCCGAGGTCGTCTCGGTTGGGGTTGGACGGCGGATAGGTGGTCAGAATGTGCATTTGCACAAAGCGGCTCATAGTTGAGTCTCCTCTTGGGGTTGGGTGTTTTCTGGAGTATCGGCTCGGCGCGTATGATAGTATTCAAAGGTCCATTGCTGCCGGGTCTGGTCATTAAAGAAGAGTACGTCGCGGACAAAACGGCGGACGTTAAAGGGCTTGTCGCCCAAGATCGCCAAGGCCCGACGCAATGCCAGCGCGAACCTGTCCTTGTTGTCCTTGTCCGTGCTGGCCCTGAGCAGAGCACTAAAGCGCATAGACGACAGGCGTGGACGAGTGTCGCCGGTGGGAATTTTATCTTCCTGCGTGTGGCCCAAAACAGTGGAGAAGTTTGGAAAACGGGCGATTTTCTCAGCGGGTTTAACCCTAGCAAGGGCCAAGGCCAGCACGGCGAGGTTTTTCTCAGACACATAGCCATTTTCATGCACGCTAGCGATTAGCCTATGAGTCTCTGGCTCTAAGAGGGCGTCGAATACGCTTTCGCAGCGCTTCAGCCGCGCTCGGGCACCCCGATCTCCGTGATCCGCGTGAAGCAATTTCCACCAGTTCACTACTGCATTGACGGTAGGGCTGTCATGCTGCATTAAGCGGCCTCCTTTTTGGTTTTGGATTTTGGCTCTGGCAAAGGAAGATCGAGCTTGTCGTAAAGCGTCTTGCTCTGCTTGGTCAGGCCAGCAAAGGTTGCGTTCAAGATCCCATAGGCGTTGACGATAGTCTTGGCCTTCTCGGCATCTTGTAAGGGCACGGGTGCTAGGCGGTCAAAAATTGTAAGAGCCTCGTGGCGCATGATCCTTAGCCAGTGTCGTGCAGAAGCGTTTGGGTCGGTCAAGCGGCCATCTTCGGGCATTTCTTGGAGTAAGTCGTCAAGCAGATGATGGAACTGATCCTCGGTTGCGTCGAAGAAATGCGCTCGCGCTTGGTCGAGAACCCCCTTATCGTTTGAGGTGTTCTTCTGGCCGCTGAAAAGGGCCTTTTTCAGAGTTGCTAACAACTGAGAAACCGCTTGATCGGCGGCTTCGGAGAAATGTCGGGCGAGTTCGTCGAGCGCCTGTTGTTGATCGGGTGTCTTCGCCAGATGCAAAGGCTCCTCGGCGATGAGATAGGCGATTGCTTCCATGTTGTTCATGGCCCAGCCGCCAACGCGGATGCGGGCATCCACCCCTTGTTTATTCTGGCTAAGGGCGTGGGAGCGATTATTCTTGGCGAGCTTGATGTTTGTGGGCTGTTCAGCTAGCTTACCCTCCTTACTCCCCACCGTGACGGCGACCCAGTCGCGATAGCCGAAGCGTCCCGATTTTGGCTTGGCTGAATACGGTTCTCCCGCTTCTTTTTGGCGTCGGTAGGGTGTCAAGGGATGCTTCCATAGCCCATAATTTGTGCCGTAGGGCTTCTGGATAAATCCGGTGGCTAGTAGTTCCTCCCTGCCGGTCATGGAGCAGATGCCCGGCTCGCTGGAAAAGACTAGCCGGATGCGGCGTGGCATACCGAAATACGCCTGCAAAGGGTGGGCGTCTGGGTCGGCTTCATGCACTTCACGCGGAGGCTTGCCTCCTGACGTGAGCGTCGGAGCCAGCCATGGCAGGGCTTTGGACAACTCGCTTGCTTTAGGTTTCGCATAGTGTCCTACATTGGCAAAGATTTTGTGCCACAAAGGCACGAGTGACGCACCGCCATGACTCACCGGAACGACTAGGGCGGTCAATGGTCCTCCCCCACGCATAGAAGTGCGGTTCCCGGCACCACCGGACGGCGCGTAGGCTTGCAGGGTGTACAGTGCCATGGCCGCAGCCGATAAACCAAGAGCGGCATAGCGGTCGCGGTGAGTCAATAGGTCCGAGTTTTTGCGCTGGCCGTTTTGCCCAGGTGTGTCAATAAACAGCAATTCAATGGGGGTTTCGCCGCCTTGCAGGGACTCACAGTCCTGTAGGAAGCACGGCCCTTCGCCGTTGAGATAGAAGGCGGAAATAAGAGGGGCGAGCTTTTCGGCAAGCACGTCTCGATTAGGCGGATTGGTCCAAAATGGACGCCAGTCATCCTCTCCGCGGATGTCGAAAGCGAGCGATAGTACGCCGATACAGAACTCGAAGCTCGCCATATTGAAGTCTGGACGCGGCCAGCTAAATTCGACTGGGTAGTCTTCATTCAAGCCGTTGCTTTTGGCCCCGGTCACCAGTTCGGGAAAGGCAAGCCATCTCTGTGCTCCAGATCGCATGGTGACCGGGAGAAAAGGATCGCTGAGCAGATTAAAAGTCATTGATAGCTCCTTAAAAATAATAATTAACCAACAGCTTACTACATAAGTAAAAGAAGTGATCGCACCTTGTCAAGGGCAACTTGCGGCCTATCAATTAATTAATCCCCGTGTGTACGGGGAACACGTTAGCCGACAGCATACTACGGCTCATTCCCGCGTCTGCGGGACAACAAATCTAAAGCCCTGTCGGGCACAGTACATAAAATAGCCGTCATCTTTCGCCCCTTCCAATCGCACCCGTCCATCTTCTTCTACCACGGCAATAAGTATCTCGCGGCGTTCCCACTCCGGCCAGTCATTTTTAGCCTGCTCTTGCAGGGCCTGATCCTTGGTCGGAGGAGACGCACTATCGAGAAATTTCTCCCGCACCTGAATCTCGGACAAGGCCCAAGCCCTGTTGAGGTCGTCGGCTGCACACCGTGGAACAAAAGACCCTTCCGCTAAGCGAGCCAAGCGCAACGTGACGGTCTTTTCTCCTAGCCGGGTGCCGATGTCCTCTGTGCCGCTCAATTCCGTCGGCAGGATACCGTAGCCATCTTCTAAGCTGACGACATTGAACCGGCCCAGCGAGCGGCTGCCCATTTCCTTCCCTTCGTCTTCGATTTGCTTTTCTTCAAGGGCCGATGGCACATCATCATTGGTGTAAACGCGTTCAATCAACGGGCGAAAACTTCCCGGCGTGTCAATACGTCCAGTGTCAAACAGGGCCTTTGCACTGCGCCACATCACGCCGGCATGTTGATAGACAAAGGCCGCCTTGCCGAGTACTGGCTCAAGCCAGTTTGCATCTTCTACCTGATCGGGGTCTGGTGAGACAACAAGCACTTGGGGGCCGTCTATCGGGCGGCTTTTCGGCGGGCGCTCGTCCAAATGCCGCCACATCCGGCCGGCCCGCTGAATTATGAGATCTACCGGCGCGAGATCCGAAATGACCAGATCAAAGTCGAGGTCGAGACTTTGCTCAACCACCTGCGTAGCCACAAGGATGCGTCCCGCCCGGTCCGTCGCGTCGGCGTCCCTCCCGAATCGGCGCAATACGTCCTCTTCGATGTCCTGCCTATCGCCTTGGGCAAAGCGAGCGTGGAACAGGTGAACGCGATCTAGGTGATCCACTTGGTTCGCAATCGACTCATGTACGGCGATGGCCTCATCTACTGCGTTGCAGATGACCAACACGGCTGCTCCCTTTTCTGCTGCGGAGAGTGCCCGTGTCTCAGCGGTTGTTCGGTCGGACAGGCGTTCTACCGTTACGCTGCGACGCAACTCATAATCGAATCCCGACTCGCATTCCTGTACTCCGCCGACTGTGGCCGAGGTGAGCAGCGGGTACGCCTCACTGCATAGTTGATCGCTCAGATCTTCTGGGTCGCGCAGGCCGAGGCCCTTGGCAAACGCCTCTGTCATATTGCGGCGCTGCTCCAGAGATAAGGTCGCCGAGAGCACGATGGCGGAGCCGCCGTTTTGGGCGTGAAGTTCCAGCAGCGCGGAGAGTTCCTCGCCCATATAGGCATCAAAGCAATGGGCTTCATCAACGATGAGGATGCGGCCAGCCAAACCATATTGTCGCAAGGTTAAATGTTTTTTGGGGAGGACGGAGAGAAAGGCTTGGTCGATGGTCCCCGCTCCGACATCTGCGTAAAAGGCTTTCTTTCGGTTATCTGCAATCCATTTGGTACAAAAGGCGGATGTGGTTTCATCCTCGCTACCATTTGGCCATGCGCCAGTGGAATCCTCGCCGCCGTTAGCCATGTCAGTAGAGTTGACGATGGCGCGGAACGCCTTGGACAGGTCTGACTTGCCGTGTGCCAAGACGAGTGAGAGGTCATCGGCGGCTGAAGTTTCAAATAGTGTTTTATAAGTCTTTGCCAATCGCTCATACATAGCGTTGGCCGTCGCCATAGTCGGCAGCGCAAAGTACAGGCCCTCCCCCTTGCCCTTGGCCATCATCCGGGCCGCGAGCATAATGGCCGCCTCTGTCTTACCGGCACCTGTAGTATCTTCTATGATGAATAGCTGCGCTCCGTCTAAAAGCGGTACTTTTTCCGCCAGTTTCTGCATGGGTCTTGGACGGGGGGCCGCTTGCGGCGCGAAACTAGCATAACTCGGACGGGACTCCGGGGACTGAGGCCGTAGCCCCTTGTCCACTATGGCCTTTTCGGCCTGAGTAAGCGCCCACTCCCAATAGTCCTCCAGCCTCGTATCGACCGATTCAAAAGAGAAGTAATCGGGGTCCGAACCAACCCAGTCGGCCAGTGTGACAAGCCCTGACAAGCGCCAGGACCACTGCGTCGCCTGCTTCTGCTTTTCGAGAGACGATAGCGGCAGAGGCTCTATCAGGTTGCGGAGCATACAAAAGGCAGTATGAGCCGCGTCCACGCATTCCTCACCAAGCTGCTGGTCGCGTCGAGCTTTGCCTGGATCGGCGTTTACTTCATCCTGTCCCTCGGGCGGTCGTCCATGGTGCCCCGCAATGGCAGCAATGATAGGTGCTATATCATAAGGGATGCTAGGGAATAGGCTGGCGAACTCTTGGGATATTGGTTCGGCCCTGAGAAGGATAGCCGTGTTGCGCCAATGACCGCGGTCGGAGATTTCTCTCTTCGGGCCAAGGACCTGCCTTGGCCACAATTCGGATACCTTCGCCTGAAAGCCGCGTGAAAATTTGCCGAGATCGTGTACGCCAGCCAGAAAAGCCGTGGTCTTGGCTAAGCACTCTGGACTCGCTTTCAGTAAAGCGGCTTCGCGCTCAAGACGGGTAGGATTCAATTGCTGCCATCGTAAGGCGACGGCAGCGACATCCATCAAATGATGTAGGACAGGCTTATAGCTACGTTGCCCTTCGGTATCACTGAATACAGTTTCCGAGGAATTGTCAAAACTGCGCAGCGTCTTGCCCCAAAATGCTAGCAGACGAGCCTCTTCCATCTCAGCGGCCCATCCACCCCCCATCGACGAGTACGATGGACCCGTGCACGTAGTCGGCGGCACGCGACGATAGCCATACCACCGCGCCTTTTAAGTCGTCCGGCGTGCCCCACCGGCCCGCTGGGATCCTTACCAGTAGCTGCTCGTTGCGCACCTGATCGTCGCGCAGGGCCTGATTGTTGTCGGTGGCGATATAGCCGGGGGCAATGGCATTGACGTTGACTCCACGACCAGCCCATTCGTTGGCCAGCGCCATGGTCAACTGCCCGATCCCGCCTTTGGCCGCAGCATAGCCCGGCACTGTGATCCCACCTTGGAAAGTCAGCACCGAAGCGGTGAAGACGATCTTGCCCCGGCCGCGGGACAGCATCTGCTTGCCGAATTCCCGCGCCAGCACGAACTGCGCGTTTAAGTTCACCTCGATGACGTGGTCCCAGTCGTCGTCTCCATGTTCCTCAGCCGGGGCGCGCCGAATCGTACCGGCGTTGTTGATGAGGATGTCGATTGGTCCGACCTCGGCGTTGACCTGCTCGACGAAGGCGCGGACCGCCTCCCGGTCGCTGAAATCGCAGGCATAGCCTGTGAAGCGCTTGCCGCGTTCGGCAATGTCTTGGCCGACTTCGGAGTCTGCTTCCAGCGAGGCGCTGACGCCGACGATATCCGCGCCCGCCTCGGCCAGTGCTTGCGCGAACCCGCGTCCGATGCCTCGGCGGCACCCGGTGACCAGTGCCGTCTGGCCGTCGAGCTTAAAAAGGTCCAAGATGCTCATTCTATATTATTCCCCTTGGGTGTCGATTAAAATTTTGACTGCGTCCGTGCCCGCTGTCAGTCGGGCAAAGGCGTCGGGCAGCGCGTCTAAGGGAAGGCGCTCGGTAATCAGTTCGTCGAGCGGTAACGCACCGCTGGCCGCTAGCTCAATGGCGCGGTCGTAGTCTTCGGGTTCGTACACGCGCACGCCGCACATTTTTAACTCGCGCCAGAAGAATTGAAAGAGATCGACTTTAGGAGCGTCAGCGAAAATCGCTACTACCACGATCCGCCCGCGGACCTTGGCGAGCTTAGTCATTACCTCGGCCCCGGCCGACGAGCCGGAGACCTCGAAGACTGCGTCGGCTCCCGCGCCCTCGGTCCAGGCTTCGACGTGGGAGATCAAGTCCTCCTCCAGCGGATGGACGGTTTCCAGCCCCAGTGCGTGTGCCGCCTGTAGCCGATAGGCATTGACCTCGGCCACCCGCACCTCGGCCCCCGCGTGCTGCGCCACCAACGCGTTGAGCAGGCCGATCGGGCCGCCGCCGATCACCACCACCTTCTCGCCCGGCACCACCTCGCCCAAGCGCACGTCGTGACAGGCGACCGCCAGCGGCTCGACTAGGGCACCCAGCGTCATCGGCATGTCGTCAGGCAGACGGTGCAGTGTGTGGGCTGGCACTGTCCACGATCCTTGGAAGGCTCCCGGACTGTCGATGCCGATGAAGTTTAGGTTTTGGCAGATGTGGCCATTGCCGGCGTTGCAGGCCGCGCACGCGCCGCAAGCCTCTAGGGGACGCACTACGACCGGATCGCCCACGGCCCAGTCTTCGACGCCGGCCCCGATTTCTGCGATCCGCCCCGACATCTCGTGCCCAATGACTTGAGGCATGTCGATCCGGCGGTCCTGATGGCCTAGGTAAATGTGGATGTCCGTGCCGCATACGCCGCAATAGGCCACTTCGATCCGCACCTGATCTGCGCTGGGGGATTGTGCTCGGCACTCGCCTATTTCGACGGTGCGGTCGCCGCAGTAATAGGCCGCCTTCATCGCAGATGCCAGTCCGCGTCTTCGAGTGCCTCGTAGATTACGCCGCCTTCCACCTGCTCGGGCATGGGGATGCCTAGCAAGTAGCACAGCGTCGGCGCGACGTCCACCGCTCGCACTTGGCGCTTGAGCGCTAGCCCTTGCTTTACGCCGGCCCCAGCTAGCACGAATGTGCAGTGCTGGCCGCCGATGCCGAGGGTGGCCGAGGGGAGCTGCTTGCCGTGCGCGCCGTCGTATTCGGGCCGCAGGGCATAGACCACATCGCCGACGAGTTCGCCTTCCAGATTGACCATTTCCGCGTCTTCCCGCGTCAGCGCGAGGGCAAATGGAGCGCGCCCGGTCTGCGGATGGCGATAGGCGTGGAGGGCTTCGATGAGGTCGAGCCGCGTTTGCTCGTAGTCGCTGGGATCGACGATCCCCGTAGGCTCGCGTCCCTTGAGATTGACGAAGATGTGGACCAGCCCCACATTGGCCGCCCGCGTTCGCTGCCAGTCGATCTGGTTTTTCTCCGCGTCTGCATAGACCAAAAAGCCCGCCTGTTCCAGCACCTCGGCGATATCGACCGGACGGTGTTGGTTGGGGGTGCCGCCGTGGTCGGCGACGACCGCGACGACGGTGTCGTCATCGGCTAGTTCGACGACGCGGCCGATCATGCGGTCGATGGAAGCATAGGTTTGAGCCACGCCCGCTTGGCAGCGCGCTAGCGTGTGCGCGTCGGCTCCACTGCACTCGTCGGCTTGTGAGAGGAAGAAGTGGCTGGTGTAATCCGAGGCGTGGGTTTCGATGAACAGCACGTCCCAGTCATTGCTCTCCGTCAGGTAAGCAGCCACCTCGGCCAGCCGCTGGTGGTGGAAGTCCAACAGCTCGAAATAGGTGTCGTCATCGACTACGCCCAAAGCGTCGCGTGCTGGATTCTGCAGGAAATTGCCGACGTTTTCGTCGATCTGCTGCGCCACTTCTTCCGGCTGTGTGTACCCGGTAGCCGGCCAGATCTGCGGCACAAAAAGCTCGAACACATCGCCTGCTGCGCTCAGGCTGACGAGTTTCATGCGCACGTAGCCGTCAAGCGCCTGTCCGTCGATTTCAAAGCTGTCCTTCCACCACTCGGTCCATTGGCCTACGGATAGCTCGGCGACTCGGTCACTCGCATCGCGGCTGCGACAAATGAGCAGTCGATCGTAGCCCTTGTCGGCCGAGGCGTATATCAGGCCGTAGAAATGTTTAGGCGTTCCCTCTCGGCCTTGTCGGCGCATGTCAGCTCGACCGCGCTTGAGCATCTCGACGACTAGCTCTACTTCTTTGGGCGGCAGCGCGGATGTGGGCACATCTTGCCATCCTTCCGCTGGGACGATTTCCACTGGATCGACGTTGCGCACCTTTTGCAAGGCGCTCGGGTCCAACGTCTCGGGATCGCGCGGCCCGCCGATTGGCCGAGGTGTCCAGCCGCCGCCGACAAAGAGGTGATAGCCGGTGATCTGATGCACGTTGGACACGCCTGGGCCGGTGCCCTCGACTTGGATGCCGGTTTGCACGGTCGGCGGCCAGGACATCTCCCACTTGACCAAGATCGGCTTTTTGTCGGCCCGCTCGA
The DNA here is from genome assembly GCA_022819745.1 of Candidatus Latescibacterota bacterium. Next base: position 13,571 of record JAJEGS010000055.1, read on the forward strand.
CCGTGTTCCACATGTACTCGGCCTGCGAAAGTTGGGTGTTGATGCCCCACACAGTCTCGTCGAGACGCCCACCTAACTTGCGGATATTGAAGTCCATGACTTGATGGGTACCCGCCCAAGCTCCGGTCGAAGTGGCCGTCCAGCCGGGTGGGGTCAAGGTTGGAAAAACGCCGATCATGGGCCGCTTGACGCCCTGCGCCATGAGCTGACCCAAGTGGGGCATGTGACCTTGATCCACCATGTGTTGCACCAACTCCATGGCGGCACCGTCCATGCCGATGACGATGGCTTTTTGCGCCGGACTCTGCATAGTGTTCTCCTGTTTTAGATTCCCAAGCGTTCGTATTGCTCTGGTGGTGCTTCGCACGCTTCCATTTGTGCGCGCAACAGTCCCTGCATCCGCTGCTCTAACGCCGCGTCGGCGAGCGGGTTTTCTTGGCGCGGGTCTTGCTCCAAGTCGAAAAGAAGGGTTCCGTACTCGTGCTGCTTGCTGCGCGTGTGTCCTTGCGTCCGCAGCAGCCGACAGCCCTTGCTAAAACCAAACGGCTCGGCGAGCTCCACGTTGGCGAATTCATCGACTGGGAAGGGGTCGCGCATGTGCGTGGGCATGAGCGTGTAGTTGTACAGGGGCTGGTTGTCGGGCTGGGCAGGCGCGCGCATGTACACGTAGCGGCCGTCAGTGACGTTCACCTGCCCGCCGTGATTGCCGAAAATCGCGGCCTCGCGCACGGGTGAATCGCTCGCGCAGACTCCGCGCAGGCTCTGGCCCAGCATGTCCTCGGTCGGCTCCATCTCAAAGAGATCCAGCAAGGTCGGCCCCAAGTCGACCGACGGTTGCACCAAGCTCTGCCGTCGCTGGCCCGCGTGGCCGCAGCGAGGATCCCAGACGAAGAACGGCGTATTGGACAGCTCGCGGTACCAAGGCATCTGTATCTTGGCCCACAGGTCGTGCTCGCTGAGCAGGAAGCCGTGGTCGGTCCACACGATGAGCATGGTGTCGTCCCACAGTTCGAGCCGGTCCATCTCGTCGAGGATGTCGCCGAGGCGGGCGTCGCACATGCTCAGCAGCGATGCGTAGTGGCCCCGGCATTGATCGACGAGGGCTTGCTCTTCGGTCACCGGGCCGTAGGTCGGCCAATCGAACAGCACGGACGAGCGGTTCTTAAAAAGCTCTGGGTAGAGGTCTTGGTATTGGCGTTGGGTGAAAAACGGCTCGTGCGGGTCAAAGGTCTCGATCTGCAAAAACCAGTTGTCTTGCGCGTGGTTGCGGCGGATGAACTCGACGCCGGACTTGAAGGTCTGCGATTGGGGCTGATCTTCCTCGCGGCGCATGTATTGCCGGTTGACGTGGTCTTGGCGGTGCCACATGCTGCGGCCCGCATTGCTCGCGTGCGCCTCTACGGGTGGCGGGTCGGCTACTTGTCCGATCCACGGGTCGCCCTCTTGGCCGCGGAAGAACTGCCAAGTGTTGTACTGGGTGTGATAGGTAGCGCCGCCGGCCTCCCAGTAGTGGTAGTGATCGCTGATGAGGTGCGACGAGACGCCGGCCTCGCGTAGCATTCGAGGGACGGAGTCGTCGAACGGCTCCAGCGGCCCCCAAGAGCGGTGGAGAAAGTTGGGTCGCCCGGTGTGCAAATCGCGACGGGCTGGCATACACGGCATGGAGCAGACGTAGCTGGTGTCGAAAGTGAGCGACCGCTCGGCGAGCCGCTGGAAATTGGGCGCGTGCGTCCAATCGCAGCCGTAGGGCGGCAACATGTGCCGGTTGAGCGAGTCGAACATGACCATAATTGCTTTCATACATTTACCTCGTGTAGGAGTTGGAGAGCCTGCTGCCCGCGCTCGGATTCAGGATCGCGCCGCGCAATGCGCCGCAATTGGTACAGGGCACGCTCGTCGCCGTCCCGCGCTAGGGACAGGGCCTCGGTAAACCCTTGATCTCCCCATTGGGACGACTGCGGTACCACGTCTAGGTCTAGATCCTGCCAATAGTACTGCAATGATTCGCTTTGCCAGCCCGCGTAGCAGGCTTCCCAGTTAAAGCCGGTGACGCCGATCAGGTGTGGATCCAGCATGTGCTGTGCAATCGGCTCGCCCTGCGCCTGATAGCGGTTGTCGAGCGAGATGCGCAGGCGATCTTCCGTGTAGTTGGGCAAGGCTTGGTGGACGGTCAGGCTCGGAAAGATCAGCGCGTCTCCGGCTTCGTAATTCGCGCTCAGCCAGCGCCCGGTCAGTTCGGATTCGTCCACGGCTAAGCCGCCGGCCCCCAGAGAGAAGTGGTGCTCGCGCACCTTGCCGATTTTGTGCGATCCGGGCAGCACGGCCAATCCTCCCAGTTCCAGCGGACAATCGCCCACGGGAGCCCAGAAGGTATAGGTGTTGAAGCTGCCTTGGAAGTGGACAAAGTCTTGGTGCATGGGCGTGGTGTGCTCGGTGTATTGGGGAAACCACAGCCGGGCAATTTTTTGGGGATGCGGCAGCACCGGGCCACCGACGACTTGCTCCATCACGGCTAAGACCTCCGGCCAATGCCCAGCTTGGTGGAAAGCCTCCAAGCTGTACACCCGGTGATATATCTCGGCGTATTCGGGATCGCCTTCAGTGCACTGCGCGTCGATTCGCGCAATGCCTTCCATGGGATCCGTACCGGCGACCAGCCACCCGGCCTCCATCAACACCTCCGCCATCTCCTGCCGCAGAGATAGCAGCTTGTCTTTGGCCATGATCTGCCGCAAGAAGATGTACCCTTGTTCGTCCAGTCGCCGCCGCAGCTCGGCGCTGTCGCCGAGGGCATCGTTGGCCTCTTGCATCAGGCCGACTTCACTTGTGTCTTTTGCTGTCATCAGGCTCGTCCTTAGCTGGCCGCTGGCTCCATCTCGTTGTCCCGGAATCCGGCCACGACGATGTTGTTGTTGCGATCCAGCACGTTGTCTTGGTCGATGCGATGCGGATTGTCCTCAGCGCGTCCCACCGGCCGCAGCGCCGTGCTGTGATAGCCAAAGCGCACGGATTTGCGCCAAGAATCCGTGCGGTTGCAATCCGACCAGTGGATCGTCTGGTAGCTGAAGAAGATCATGTCGCCGCGCTCTGCCGGCACGGCGACGCTGTCGAGGCGGTCGGGATGGTACTGCGCGGGCGGCAGGTGCGGGGCTGTTTCCGGCCCCAACACGTGCTCCAGCGGCCCTTGCTTGTGGCTGCCCGGCACGACCATCAGCGCACCGCTCTCCAGCGGCGTGTCGTCTAAGTGCAACAAGCAATCGACAAAATCCGGGCCGTCGTGCGGGTAGAACGGATAGTCTTGGTGCATGGGGAAGGGCGTGCCTTTCTCCGGCGGCTTGGCGTGCAGGACCGTGTGGTGCCACTGAATTGGGCCGTCGATGAGCTGCCGCACGCAGGAGATCATGGCCTCGTGGAAGAGGACTCGGCCCCAAGCGGCCGAGTAAAAATGCGGGTTGTGCATGAAGACCGCCCGCGTGTTGAGCCGATCTTCTTCTTCGAGGTAGCGATCGCGCCAGGGACCAACCCAGCCGATGGTTTCTTGCCCCCATTGTTCGATCACCCGCACCATCTCCGAGGCCAACTCTTCGGTTTCCTCGGGCGTGAAGAGTTGGGGGATCTTGAGATAGCCCTGTTCGCGATATTGCGCTACCTGTTCCTTGCTCAGCATGTCTAGCTCCTTTCTTCTTCGGCCCTCTTTTGCAGGGCGCGCATGTAAGCCAGTGTGTAAGCCGTGCCCAGCCGCCCGTCGTGCCCCCTACTGGGGCCGGACTGCACGCTACAAAGTGCGGGGTGGGATTTGAGCGGCAAATCTAAGGCCCGAGCCGCGCGCTATCAACCAAGGGACGCAAGCGGCAGATCGAATATGTCGCTATACTTGGAAAGCGGGAGGTATGCGTGCAAAATGCAGAATAAATTCATGCGGCGTGCGGCCCCAATCGTCACGCTGACGACGGATTTTGGCGGTAGCGATTACTACGTCGGCGCGATGAAGGGAGTCATCTTGGGCATCGCACCGGAAGCCCAGCTCGTGGATATCTCCCACCAGATTCCGCCTCAAGACGTGCTCGCCGCCGCTTTCGTTCTGCGCCACGCCGCGCGCGAATTCCCACCCGGCACCGTGCACCTAGCCGTCGTCGATCCAGGTGTAGGTACGCGACGACGACCCCTCGCCCTCCAGAGCAGCGGCCACTTGTGGGTGGGGCCGGACAATGGCCTCTTCAGCTTTGTCCTCGACCACGCCGACAGCCGGGTACACGAAATTGTCCGGCCCGATCTCGGTCAGCCCAACCCGAGTAGCACCTTCCACGGCCGCGACCTCTTTGCGCCGCTGGCCGCTCACCTCTGTCGCGGCTTGGACCTTGCTGACATCGGCCCGCCAGTGGCCGATCCGGTGCGCTTAGCCGAATCCGCGCCTTGTAAATCGGCCGACCGCATCGCCGGCCACGTCATCCACATCGACGGCTTTGGCAACTTGGTGAGCAACATTGCGGCCGCTGATATTGCGCCGTGGGGTTCTGCGCTGTGCATTCGTCTTGGGAACCATGTACTCACGGAACTTTGCCGAACGTACGAGGATGTCGAGCCGGGTGCGCCGCTTGCTTTGATCGGCAGCGCTGGTCTGTTGGAAATTTCGGTCAACGGTGGCAATGCAGCCCGTCAGCTAGGTGTGCAACGCAGCGCTACCCTTGTCGTCGAAAAGCTCTGAGAAAGAAAAAGTTATGCCTAGTGCTCCACTCATCGTCAGCATTTCTGGAATTCGCGGCCTCGTCGGCCAGTCGCTCACCGATGAGGTCGTCGCTCGCTTTGCCGCGGCCTTTGGCACCACCTTGACACCGGGCGATACCGTCGTCCTCGCCCGCGACACGCGCCCGTCTGGAGCGGATTTTGCCCAAGCGGCGGCCGCTGCTTTGCGCCAGACGGGTTGCCGCGTCGTCGATTTGGGTATGTGTTCCACGCCTGGAGCCAAGCTGATGATCTCCGCACTCGATGCCAAGGGCGCGATCATCATCACCGCCAGCCATAACCCGGCCCCTTGGAATGGCCTCAAGTTGGTGCGCGCCGACGGTGTCTTCCTCAATGCAGAAGAGGGCGCACACGTCGAGGCCCTGTTCCACGCGGGCGAGTTTCGCTGCACCGCGTCCGGCGCGATGGAAACGATCGACTCAGACGCCGTGGTGGCGCGCCACGTCCAGCAGATTGTGGACTATGTCGATGCTGACGCCATTCGCCGGGCCGGGTTCAAGGTGGCCGTCGATCCCTGCAATGGCACGGGGGGCTTGGTGGCTCCGAGCCTGCTGGACGCCTTGAGTGTCGAAGCTACGCTCATCAACGCGCGGCCCGACGGCGATTTCGCCCACGACCCAGAGCCGGTGCCCGCCAATCTCGTCCAACTCGGTCAGGCCGTGCGCGACAACGGCTGCGCCATCGGCTTTGCCATCGATCCGGACGCCGACCGCGTCGCGTTGGTCAATGCGAACGGCGCGCCCGCAGGCGAAGACTACACGCTCGCACTGGCGGTGCAAGCGGTGGGGGCGCGACAGCCCGGCCCGGTCGTCACCACGCTCTCCACCTCGCAGGCCGTTACAGACGCGGCTACTGCCCACGACTGCCCGGTCTTTCTCACGGCGGTCGGCGAGGTTCACGTGGTGGAGAAGATGATGGCTGAGGGAGCTGTCATCGGCGGCGAAGGCAACGGCGGCGTCATCGTCACCCAAATCGGCCCCAGCCGCGACGCGGCCCTTGGCTTGGCCCTAGTACTGGAGGCTATGGCGCGAACCGGTCAATCTCTTGAGGAACTGATCGCCGCGCTGCCCAGCTACGCCATCGACAAGCGCAAAATTACTTGCACTCCAGAGCAGCTAGCCGACGCCATTGCCGCGCTGCGCGACCGCTATCCCGAGGCATATGTTCACCCCGTCCGCGATGGTTCCAAGCTCTACCTGAATGGTCGGCTCGAATGCCCTTGGGTTCACCTCCGCGCCTCCAACACCGAACCCATCGTCCGGGTCATCGCCGAGAGCACGAGCGCCGCAGAATCCGCCCTGCTCTGCGACGAGGTGAAGGGATTGTTTGAATAGGGAAGGGACGATATACACCCTATCGTAGAGGCGTTGACAATACGACGATATACAGTTAAGAACAGGGTTGACCATATAAGTAAACATAGATACATTATCCTCAAAATCCTCAAATCCCACCTATGGAGAACGTCCGCATGGTTCAGTTTGGGCATCACCTGAAGGCGGCTCGCCTCGAAAGCGGATTGACCCAAGCCGATGTAGCAAACCGCCTTGAGGTTTCGAAGGGGTACATTTCGCGTCTTGAAAGCGGCAAGGCGCGACCCGCCGAAGCGACAGTCCGACGCCTAGCCGAACTTTGTGCGACCGACCCTGATCCGCTCCTCATCTTGGCCGATTACCTGCCCTCCGACCTTCGAGAAATTCTATCGCAGCACCCAGCCGAGGCGTCGGCGATCCTGCGCGGCACCTTTGGGCGTACCGATCAACCGCAAAATACGCCTCCCGCTGTCGCCGAATCCCAAGCACTCTACCAGACTAGCGAAGCCTCATATCAGCTTATCCAAGAGGATTGCTTCTCATGGATGGAGCATTGCCCCCCCAACAGCGTCCACGCCATCGTCACCGACCCACCCTACGGCCTGAAAGAGTACACCACCCAAGAAAAGGACAAACTCCGGCGCGGACGGGGTGGCGTCTGGCGCATCCCACCAGCTTTGGACGGCTGCGTCCGCCAGCCCTTACCTCGGTTTACCATCCTCAGTAACGGCGATAAGCAGCAGCTTGCTGCGTTCTTTGGACAATGGGGCGAACGGGCATTGCGAGTGCTTGTACCTGGGGGGCACGTTTTCATTGCCGCCAACCCCCTGCTGTCGCACTTGGTCTATGCCGCCCTCGTCGAAAGCGGATTTGAGAAACGCGGCGAGATCATCCGCCTAGTACAGACGCTGAGAGGCGGCGATCGTCCTAAGAATGCACACGACGAATTTGCGGACGTCACCGTTATGCCTCGCTCCGGTTGGGAGCCTTGGGGCCTGTTTCGCAAGCCGTGCGAGGGGCGCGTACAGGACAATCTGCGCGAGTGGAAAACGGGTGGACTGAGACGGATCAATGCTGAACGCCCTTTCGGCGACGTCATCCGCAGTGCGCCCACTCGGCCAGCGGAACGAGACATTGCGCCGCATCCCTCCCTCAAACCGCAGAGCTTTATGCGTCAGATTGTGCGTGCGGCCCTGCCGCTGGGCGAGGGGATAGTGCTCGACCCCTTTATGGGTGGCGGTTCGACTATCGCCGCCGCGTGTGCCGTAGGCTATGAGAGTATTGGTATTGAAAGCGACCCCGCGTTTTTCGAGATCGCAAAAGCCGCAATTCCGCAATTGGCCACGCTGGAGGTCAACGGAGAAAGCAAGCCAGCACCGACACCCGAGCGGCAGCCGAGCCTGTTCGGCTGAAGGCGCTTACGGCTCGGCTAGGATGGCGCGGTGGCGACCAATGCCGACGGCAGGCAGCCGGTAGATAAAATTGTTCCGCAGCTTCTCGACACCAGCCGCCGTTATGGACGCTGTGGGCGTCCGGCGCGAAGCACCCGTGCGGCCTGAGAATGACCAATCCGCTTCGTCGAGCTTGGCGCAGAGGATTTCGAGAAATGTCAGCGGCGTAGAAACCCCTTTTTCCTGCTCGCCAATCGCATAGCGAAACACCATTAGCCAGCAGTCCTCTGGGTTGTGCCCCTGCCACCCACCGCGCTGGATGGACGACTTAATTTCGATACCCTCGTCGCCCTTTAACACTAGATTCGATGCGTAATGACCTTTCGGCAGCAGGTCGGGATGCCCTCCCACCTTCGCATTCGCCTCCAGCGTTTCAGCAGCGCGGGCGATATTTTTTACGAGGAACTCAGAGATCATGCCGGACAGCGAGTTGCCCAGCAGTAATTCCTCCAATGGACGGAAGCCACTGCTTTCGAGGAAGTCGTTCAACCCGTGGAAAAGGCGGTACGTCTCCGCCACCGCCTGTTCTATTTCTTCTACTTTGAGTCTGTAAGGAAGGGCGACGCGACGATTCACGTAGCAGGGGTCGAGTTTGATCGGTCGCGACATGGCTCTGGGTCAACTAGCGGCGACAATATCCCCGTAGGAGCCTTTGACTAGCTGGTCGCTAGTGATTTCTAAGGCCCGCATTAGGGCCTCGACGCGTCGGTGGGATTCTTCGACGCCTTTTTCTTCAGTCACGGCCTCTAGCTCGACGAACTGGCCGAGACCCTTTACGTCGTCGAGGTGGATGCGCACGTTTTCCCACAGCCAGACTTGGCGCGTCTTTTCCACTTCGACCCAGACGCCGTGGATGCTGCTGAGGATGTTGCGCAAGCCCTCGGGGTCTTCGGTTTTGGCAATTTCGTAATCGCTGCGCTTGGGGCCGGTTAGATCCTCGCGATGGTAGAAAATCAGATGACCTTCGTCGGTTCCAAGCTCGCGCAGCTTGAGCCGCCCTTGGGCGACGTTGAAATAGGTGTCCTTCTGGTGGAAGGTTCCCGCCAGCCCTGCGCCGAGGGCGTTGAGGTTTTCTTCGGCGCGCTCGACATCGGGGTAGCGTGCCTTGATCTCGATATTGGTCATGTCGGATGCGTTTCGTTAAATGCGGCTTGCAAATTTACGCCTGTCCTGCGGTTCGTCAAGCTTGCGCTTCACTGCCCGATACGTCAAAGTATAGGCCATGAAAGCCATAATTGTAGCTAACGACGCGGACCACTCGCTCTGCTGGCAAGAGGTCCCAGACCCGACCTGCGGCCCAGGCGAGGTCCTCGTAGATATTCATGCCACAGCCGTCAATCGCGCCGATCTTCTCCAGCGCGCCGGCAACTACCCACCGCCTCCGGGCGCATCGCCCTACATGGGCTTGGAAATGGCGGGTGTAATCGCCGCTGTCGGCGAGGGAGCAGCACAGTGGCAGCCCGGCGACCGCGTCCTCGGCCTGCTCTCCGGCGGCGGGTACGCCGAACGCGTGGCCGTTCCCGCCACCCATCTGCTGCCTTTGCCTGCCGAGCGCGACTTCATCTGGGGAGCGGCCATCTGCGAGGTTTTTCTCACCGCATTTGTCAATCTGTTCCGCGAAGCCGGGTTGCGCGGGGGCGAGACCGCCCTCATCCACGGTGGAGGTAGCGGCGTCGGTACGGCCGCGGTGCAACTATGCCGCGAAGCTGGTGCCAAGGTGATTGTCACGGCTGGCACGGACGCCAAGGTGGCGTGCTGCCTAGCACTGGGCGCAGAGTTTGGAGTCAACTATAAGGAGCGGGATTTTGCCGAGGCCATCCTCGCCCACACCGACGGGGTCGATGTAATCCTCGACATCGCGGGGGCCGACTACTTGGCGCGCAATGTGCAACTGCTCAAGTCCGGGGGACGCCTCGTGATCATCGCCGTCCTGACCGGTGCCGAGGCTCAGATCAACCTCTTGGAACTACAGAAAAAGCGGCTGCGCCTGATCGGCTCGGTTTTGCGCAGCCGCTCGGACGAGGAGAAAACCGCGATCATCGCGGCCTTCAAAGAGCGCTTCTGGCCGCTGCTAATCGACGGGCGCATGCGCGCTGTGATCGAGGACGTGCTGCCCATTGAGCGCGCAGCCGAAGCCCAGGACATCCTGCGGCAAAACCGCAACATCGGCAAGGTCGTCCTGCAAGTTAGGAATTAGGAGTTTTCTATGAGTACTCGTTACCGCCACATTGAAGTTAGCGGCCCGCCGCGCGAGTTGGGCCGCCAGATTGGGGAGGCCGCCCGCGATGAAATACGCGGCTTCGCCGCCATTGCCTTAGAGCGCGTCAACAAGACCGTGCCCGTCTCGCGCGACCGCGCCATGGACATAAGCCGCCAGAGCATGGATTGTGCGGCTGCGTACGCGCCCGACATGCTCGACGAGTTGCGCGGCATGAGCGAGGGCGCGGGCGTTGCGCTCGACGAAATGATGCTCTTGCAGGTGCGCAACCAGCTTTGCCCGGAGGAGGACGCGGCCTGCACGGGCTTTGCCATCGCTCCCCAGCGCAGCGCCGAGGGCCGGGCGATTGCCGCGCAGAACTGGGACAACGATCCCGCGCTGGACCCCTTCACGATCGTGCTGACGCGCCGCCCGGCTGGCAAGCCCGCGCTGATGAACGTCACCCAAGCGGGCCTCATCGCGTACATCGGTTGCAACGACGCTGGCATGGGCGTCTGCATGAACACCCTGCCGGCCCCCAGCCGCCCGGTTGGCGTCCCGCACTACTTTGCCGTGCGCGCCATCTACGAACAGACCTCGCTCAGCGACGCGGTCGCCGCGGTGCGCCGGGCCGACCGCGCCATTCCCGGCAACGTCCTCCTCGCCACCCCGCAGGGGCCGGCCGATCTCGAACTCACCTTGGGCCACGTCCACGTCTTGCGCGACGACGAGTTCGTCGTCCACACCAACCACTGCCTGCACCCGGAACTGGTGCCGATCAACCGCGAATTTCCCGAGCTGATTGAGTCTGTCCCGCGCCACCAGCGCATCGAACAGTTGCTCGGCCCCGAGCCGCTCGTGAGCATGGCGCAGGTGCAAGAGGCTCTGCGCGACCACGACCGGCATCCGTACTCCATCTGCCGCCACGTCAACGACCACCCGCAGACTGGCTTTTGGGCGAGCGTGTTTTCGGTGGTGATTGAGGCCGATCAAGGCCGCATGCACATTAGCCGCGGCAACCCCTGCGAGACCCCGTACGAAACGTATTCGCTCAACTGACAGGAGGCGCCATGGGTACCCTGCACGGCACGATTATCGACGCAGTCTCCGGCGAATCGCTCGACGCCAAAGTCCACGTCCTCAATGCCTCGGGCAACTTTTCCCACCCGCCGAGCTCCATGCTAAAGCGCGGTCCGGGCACGCCGTTTTTCTTTTGCGATGGCGCGTTTGCCGTCGAGGGCAGTCGGGGACGCACGGATGTGCTGGTCGAGCGCGGCACGGAGTACGAACCTTATCGCACGACCATCGAACTGCCCGCCAAGGGCCGCGTCGAGGTGGAGATTCCGCTGCGCCGCTGGTATAGCCCCCAAGAGGATGCTTGGTATCCGGGCAACACGCACATTCACTACGATGAAAAGGAGACTCGGCCCGACGAGCGGCTCGGGATTGATTGCAGCGTCGAGGGGTACAACGTCACCTGCGTCAGCGTGCTCGACCGCCGCCAATTGCCCTACGCATCCAACAAGTATCCCATTGGCGTGATGAACGAGTTTACGACCGCCCATCACGTCCTCGACATCGGCGAGGAAAACCGCCACTACGGAGACAATTCGCCGTGGGGTTTTGGCTACGGCCACGTGATGTTGCTCAACATTCGCAACCTCGTGCAGCCCGTCAGCCGCGGCCACACCCTCGCCGGACAATTCGACCCGGACTACCCGCCCTTGTGCTTTTGCTGCGACGACGCTCGCGAGCAGGGCGGCTTGGTCATCTGGTGCCACAACGGCCGCGGCATGGAGGCCCCGGTGGCCGCCGCGCTTGGCAAGCTGGACGCCTTCAATCTGTTCGATCCCTTTTGGATGGATCCGGAATACGACCTCTGGTACAAGCTTCTCAACTGCGGTCTGCGGCTGCCGGCTTCGACGGGTACGGATTGGTTTGTGTGCTCGAACAACCGCGTGTACGTGCAAGTGGATGGGGAATTTTCGTATGCGAGCTGGATCGAGGGGATGAAACAGGGGCGGACCTTTATAACCAACGGCCCGGCTCTCCAACTCACACTCAACGGGCGTCCCATGGGTGACACCGTGGAATGCGAAAGCGGCACGGAGTTAGAGGCCGAAGTGACCTTTAGCTCATTTTATCCAATTGAGCGCGCCGAGTTGGTGGTCAACGGCGCGGTAGTACAGCGCTGGGAATGGCCCGAAGGGCGACGCGAAGGTGCCTTGCGCCACGGCTTCAGGGCCGAGCGCGACGGCTGGGTTGCTGCCCGGTTGTGGGGAGACTCGCGCGATAGCTTTGATCAGTCCATTTACGCGCATTCGAGCCCGAGCTATTTCCGCGGCGGTGCGCCGCCAGCCGAGCGCGAGGCGGACGCGAATTTCTTTCTCCGCTCGATTGACGAATCGCTCAAGTGGATCGACTCGTATGGCCGCTACAACAACGACCAGCAGCGGGAGGATGTGCGGGAACTGTTCAGGAGGGGGCGCGAGGTGTTCGCGGGGTTGACTCGCTGAGTGGCCACCAAGCGCGGGTGATTGCGCCGAACTCGCGCGGTGTGACGGTGTACACGGGTTTGTTTTTGATCTTCTTGCTCAGGCTGGCGAGGGCGGCTGGGGGGACGATCTGCTGGACTTGCTCTTGGCGACGGGCAAAGAGGCTTTCCAGGACCTGCCGGAAGAAATCCTCGGACGGCACGGCGAATTTGGGCTTGGTGCGCTTGATGAGCACGAGTGCGCTCTCGACTTCGGGGCGGGGGAAGAAGGCGTCCTTGCCCACCTGCTCGATCCATTCCACTTGGGCCAACCGCCCTACAGTTACTCCAATTCGACTATAGCCCTGTTGACCAACGGTGGCGCACAGCCGCTGGGCCAGCCGCTTGGGCAACATGAGCACAGCCCGATCGAAGCGCTGGTTTAGCAGCTTGAAGACAAGCGGCAGGGCCACTTGATAGGGCAGGTTGGCCACCGCCTTGTCAAAGCGCGGAAAATCCACGGCTAACGCATCACCCCATATTACCTTGAGATGTTCGTGCCGCCGCTGTAGGTCCTTGAGACACGGGCCGAACTGGCGGTCTTGCTCCACGGCCACGACCTGCCCAGCACGCTCTAGCAATAGCTGAGTCAGATTGCCGATTCCAGCCCCGATCTCCAGCACCGTATCTCCAGCCGCGATGTCGGCGCAGGCTACTTCGCGGCGCAGGACGGCAGCGTCAGTGAGGAAGTTTTGGCCGCGATTTTTCTTGGGGCGGATGGAGTAGCGGTTTAAGAGGGGTTGCATTTCCTAATGCGCTAAAAACCGCTCGGCCTCAATTGCCGCCATGCACCCGGTGCCAGCCGCGGTGACGGCTTGGCGATACACGGAGTCCTGTACGTCGCCGCAGGCAAAAACCCCGGGAATACCCGTGGCGGTCGAATCTGGGTCGGTGAGGATGTAGCCTTGCTCGTTCATGGCCAATGTGCCCTCGAAAAGCTGGGAGTTAGGGATGTGGCCGATGGCCATAAAGACCCCTTCGCAGGCAAACTCCTGCGTCTGATCCGTTTGGGTGTCCTTGAGCAGTACCCCACGCACGGCCAACTCGTCGTCCACCTGTAAAATTTCCTCGACCGTGGCGTTGACCACGAAGTTGATCTTGGCGTTGTCCTGCGCGCGCTTGAGCATGATTTTGGAGGCGCGGAACTCGTCGCGGCGGTGGACGATGGTGACCTTGGAGGCGAATTTCGTCAGGTAGGTCCCTTCTTCCATGGCCGAGTCTCCGCCACCGACCACGACTAGCTCCTTGTCGCGGAAGAAAAAGCCGTCGCAGGTGGCGCAGGCCGAGACCCCGTGCCCCATGAGCCGCGTCTCGGATTCTATACCGAGGAGGCGCGCCGACGCGCCGGTGGCGATGATCAGTGCGTCGCAAGTGTAGGAGGCGTCATCGCTTTTGACGGCAAAGGGCCGCTTGGACAGATCGACTTCGGTGGCAATTTTGAATTGGCACTCGGCCCCAAAGCGCTGCGACTGCTGGCGCATCAGATCGACGAGTTCTGGCCCCATGATGCCGTCGGGGAAGCCGGGGTAGTTTTCTACGTCCGTGGTAATGGTTAGTTGGCCGCCTGGCTGCAAGCCTTCTAGGACGAGTGGGGCTAGGTCAGCTCTGGCCGCGTACAGGGCGGCGGTTAATCCGGCTGGACCCGAGCCGATGATGACGACTTTGTGGTGGTGATTCTCGCTCATTGTTCTCCTTTTTTAGACGATGCGGCTCAAAAGTTCTCGGCCCTCCAACCCAGCCAGCAGGTTGTCCACTGACCGCTCGGCCATGATTTGGCGCGTCTGGTGCGTTGCGCTGCCTAGGTGGGGTATGATGACGAGGTTGTCCAGCGCTAGGAGGGGGTGGTCGCGGGGCAGGGGTTCGGGTTCGGTTACGTCGAGGGCGGCTGCGTAGATCCCGCCGTTTTGCAGGGTTTCCAACAGCGCGTCGTGATCGACGACGCCTCCGCGCGCGGCGTTGACCAGCACGGCCGACTTTTTCATCAGGCCCAGTTCACGCCGGCCGATCATGCCCCGCGTCTGATCAGTCAGCGGCATGTTCAAGGTTACGAAATCCGCCTGTTGGAGCAGTTCGTCCAGCTCGACGTAGCGCGCTCCGAGGTCGGCTTCGGCCTTGGGGTTGCGGTTGCGGTTGTGGTATAAGACGGTCATGTCAAAGGCCAGCCCGCGGCGCGCTACTTGGTAGCCGATGCTGCCCAGCCCGATAATGCCGAGGACTTGGTGGTGGACTTCTTGTCCCAGCATGAAGCTCGGATCGTAGGCCACGAAATCCGGGCCGCGGGCGAAGTGGTCGCCCTGGATGAGGTTGCGCGCCGCGGCCAAGAGGAGGGCGAAGGTTATATCGGCCGTCGCGCCGTCGAGGATCTTGGGCGTGTTGCCTACGGGGATGCCGCGCTCTTGGGCGGCTTGGAGGTCGATGTGATCGACGCCGACGCCGTAGTTGCTGATGACGCGGAGGTCGGGCATGAGATCCATGTATTCGGCGGTGAAGGCGTAGTGGCCGTAGTTGTACACGCCTTCGATGGTGCGGAGGAGTTCGGCCGGGGGCTGCGGATCCAGCGGATTCCAGCGCACGATCTCGGCGCGTTCCGCGATCATGGGGATGATGGTGTAATACGGTTCGATTTCCGAGCGGATTAGGACTTTGTAGGGCATTTTGGCATCAGGGATTAGAGACTGGGTTGCAAGGGGATGGAATATAAAGAAGGCGTCCGTTTCAGCAAGAGACCTTGACGCCTAGGATGGCGTGGGCGACCTTGAGGCGTCATGCTGATTGCACATCCCAAAGGACACTATCGCTTTCTTCAGGGCATTGACCCCTATTCCTGTGGCGTTGTCGCCGAGCCGGGCTGGGAGATCGTCCGCGTTGTGCTGGCCGAGCCGCTGCCTTGGCGCGAGGGCTTTGAGCGCGTGGATGCACATCTGGCGGCGGAAGGCTGCGACCGCGTCGCACTCTGCGCGATGGAACTGCGCTCGCCCGCGCCTTTTACCATGCAGGGGTTCATCGACTTCAACCGCGAGTACTGTGCCGTTCTGAAAGCGTGGGGTTTGTATGTAGAAGAGCTCAATCCGGTGGCGCGTACGAATGTTGCGCCGGCGTTCGATCCGCCGGCTGTGCCTTCGCTGTATGCCTTTTCCTACGCGATTCCCAACGATCAGATCGACCGCAAAACGCTGATCGTGGCCGGTGCGGGCGAATTGCGGGAGGGCCACCTCGTGACCGAGGGGATTATCTGCCCCGGTGACACGTCGCCCGTTGCCATGCGCGAGAAGGCCGCTTATGTGGCGCAGGTTATGGGCGAGCGGCTCGCGGGTCTCGGCGGGACGTGGGATCTGATCGATGCGGTTGACGTGTACACCATCTATCCCTTAGCGGAAATCCTCAAAGAAATTCTCCTGCCGACGATGGGTGCGGCGCGGCGTGGCGGCGTGTGTTGGCACTACGCTCGGCCGCCGGTTGTGGACATCGACTTTGAGATGGATCTGCACGGCGTGGTGACGCAGCGGACCGTCTAAGGCCGCCAGCGCCAGCCTCGCATCCGCCAGTCCACGCCCGCCCCACACAAGGCCGCCACGTATCCGTCCACCAGTTCCAAAGCGATCAACTTCCACCGCTCTACCTCGTCCTTCCCCTCGTCCGAATGCAAAAGCGCCGCCTCTGCTCCCAGCGACACCGCAAAAGTGCCGAGGCCAGCGGCGATGCCGTCGCCCCGCGCCTTGAGGTAGGCTTCCTTGCGCGTCCAGATGTTGTAAAAAGCCGCTCGTCGCTCCTCGTCCGGCACCTGCGCCAGCGCCTCCTGTTCCTCTAGCGAAAAGAAGCGCGCGGCGATTTGTTCGTGCGCGACTTGGGGCCGCATCCACTCCACATCGACGCCGACCTCGCGGCTTTGTGCTATCGCGTACAGAGCCAGCTCGTGGGTGTGGGACACATTGAAATGCAGCGTCCCCTCTGGTAGAAAGGGCTTGCCGTGCGCGCCGCGCGCAAAAGTTACCGCGCCGGGATCTTGGTCGAGATACCGTCCCAAAAGCTGGCGCAGCATTCCCCGCGCCACCACAAAGCGCCGCTGATGGGTGCCGGAGAGCAAGCCGCGCGCCCGCTCGCGCTCTTCCTCGTTCAGACCAGCCGCGAGTGTGCTCACTTCACCGGCCGCGTCCAATTCGACGCACCAGACGTGGATTTCATCGTCGCTGAGCCGAGGCCAGTCCGACGGGATTTGCCAAGCAATAGTCATAAAAGGTTCACTTGACGCCGCAGTTTATCGCATTAAAATTACGAATTGCGAATTAGGAATTACGAATTAGCCCTTCGCAACTCCTAATTCCTAATTTTTAATTCGTAATTTCTAATTCCTAATTCCTAAAGAGGAGTGCCTCATGGCTGCCTTTTCCAGCAAAGATTATCCCGATTACACGTCCGACGGCAAGTACAAAGTCATCGGCACCCGCCCCATCCGCCACGACGGCGTCGATAAGGTCACCGGGGCCGCGGTGTACGGAGCCGACGTGCGCCTGCCGGGCCTGCTCTACGGCAAGGTCCTCCGCAGCCCGCATCCCCACGCCGAGATTCTCTCGATCGACACCTCCAAGGCCCTCGCGCTCGACGGAGTGCGCGCCGTGGCCACGTCCGACGATTTG
Source organism: Candidatus Latescibacterota bacterium (assembly GCA_022819745.1). The sequence continues at coordinate 30,442 of JAJEGS010000055.1, forward strand.
GTCGAGACCGTGGATAAGCTCTCTAACATCGGCGAAACCACCGTCAACGTCCGCGAGATCGCCAAAAACTCGCTGGCCTCGGACAAGGTGCTCTATACAGGCCACGCGGTCGCAGCCGTATGCGCGGTCAGCCCCCACATCGCCGAAGAAGCCCTCGACCTAATCGAGGTCGAATACAAGGTCTTGGAGCCGGTCGTGGATATCCGCGAGGCCATGCGCGACGACGCTCCGCTGCTCGACGAAGAGCGCACCACGCGCGCCCTCGGCGAGGACACGGGCAAGAAGAGCAATATCGCCACCCACAATCAGCACGCCATGGGCGACCTCGAAGCGGGATTTGCCGAGGCCGACGTGATCGTCGAACGCGAATTTCACACGGCCACCATTCACCAGGGCTACATTGAGCCGCACAACACGACCGTGTGGTGGAAAAACGATGGCAGCGTCACTGTGTGGGTGAGCACGCAAGGGCCGTTTGAGATCCGCTCGCAGGTGTCAGAAGTGCTCAACGTGCCGGTCTCCAAGGTCAAGGTTATCCCCTGCGAGATCGGCGGTGGCTTCGGCGGCAAGTTCCCCACCTATATGGAGCCAGCCGCGGCCATTATGTCGCACAAAACTGGGCAGCCGGTCAAAATGATCATGAGCCGCACCGAGGTCTTTCAGGGGACAGGCCCGGCTCCCGGCTCTTATATAAAGGTTAAGATGGGGGCCAAAAACGACGGCACCATTACGGCGGCTCACTGCTACATGGCGTACGAGGCTGGGGCTTATCCCGGCTCGGCCGTGGGGGCGGGAGCGCAGTGTGTCCTCGCGCCTTATTACATCGCCAATGTTACCATTGACGCGTACGATGTGGTAGTAAACAAGCCCAAGTCTTCGGCCTACCGCGCGCCTGGGGCACCCAACGCGGCCTTTGCCTCGGAGAGCGTCATCGACGAGCTGGCCGAGAAGATTGGCATGGACCCGCTGGCGATGCGGTTGCAGAACTCCGCTAAAGAGGGGACGCGCCGCGCCGACGGCACGGTGTACAGGAAGATCGGCTGCGAGGAAACCGTGCAAGCTGCCAAGGATTCGGAGCACTACCACAGCAAGCTCGAAGGCCCTTATCGGGGGCGCGGCGTGGCTGGTGGCTTTTGGTTCAACGGCGGCGGCATGTCTTCGGCCGCCATTGCCGTCAACGACAACGGCACGATCAATCTCACCGAAGGCTCGGTTGACATTGGCGGCAGCCGGGCCGCCATGGCCATGATCGTCGCCGAGACCTTGGGGCTGCGGGCCGAGGACATCAATCCCTCGATCCCGGACACCAGCTCGATTGGCTTCACCGGCGGCACCGGCGGCAGCCGCGTGTGCTATGCCACGGGGCATGCCTGCTACAACGCGGCTGAAGACGTCAAAGCCGAGATGTGCCGGCGCGCGGCGCGGCAGCTAGAGGTCGCCGAGGACGACGTCGAGTTCCAAGACGGCAGCTTTGTCTGCAAAGCCGATCCCGCTCAGCGGCTCACCTTTGCGGAGGTCGCCGCCAGCCAGGGCAGCACTGGCGGGCCGATCACCGGCAAGGGCACGATCAATGCCGGCGGCCCGGGCAATGCCTTCGCCGTACACGTCGTCGATGTAGAGGTCGATCCAGACACCGGCAAGGTCGAGATTTTGCGCTACACCGCGGTGCAAGACGTGGGCAAGGCCATTCATCCCTCGTACGTCGAGGGCCAGATCCAGGGTGGGGCCGTGCAGGGCATTGGTTGGGCGCTCACCGAGGGCTACTTCTACACAGACGATGGCCAGATGGCCAACCCGACCTTCCTCGACTATCGGATGCCGACCACCTTTGACATCCCCTTGATCGAGACGATTTTGGTCGAAGTGCCCAATCCGGCCAGCCCGCACGGTATCCGCGGCGTCGGCGAAGTGCCCTTGGTGCCGCCGATGGCCGCCATTGCCAACGCCATGTACGACGCCTTGGGTTGCCGCTTGGGCGAGTTGCCCATGAGTCCAGACCGGGTCGTCGCTGCCTTGCAGGAGCATCAGCTAGAGGAAGCGGCTGGCTGAGGAGCAACGCTCTGAGCATTAGCGCCCGGTTCCTCGTGGGAGCCGGGCGCTTTTATTGATTAGGATTATGGCCGAAAACATCGATCCCGACGACTTTATCGACGCGCTGCTCCCGGTCGTCGGCCAGTGCGCTCGCGCCTCGCTGATTTTCTACGGCCAAGTCGCGGACATTGGCAAGGCCGCGGACACAAGCCTCACCGGCAGCAAGGCGCAGGACGCCTCCACGGCCTTCACAGTGCTCGACGCGGCCGTGCAGGATATCCTCCTCGCAGCCGTGCTGCAGCACTTCCCGTTTGTGCGCTGCATTGCCGAAGAGCGCACGCCGCTCAAAAAGCGCTTTGCCGGCAACACCTCGCCCTACGCGGTCATCCTCGATCCCATCGACGGCACCTTGCACTTCAAGCGGGGCGACGCGCCCTATCACATTGTCATCGGCTTGGCTTGCGATGGCCAGATGCTGGCCGCGATTATCGCGCGGCCTTCAGAGGACAAAATTTTTACGGCCATCAAGGGCGAGGGAGCTTTTGTGCGTGTTGGCAATGGTCGTCCCCGCCGCTTGCAGCTACCCAGCGAACCGCGCACGAACAAAGCCTTCATTTCCTCCAAGGCTCGTTCCTATCAGGCCCTCGCCCGCCCCGCGCTGGACCCGCGCGAAAGTCCCATTGGTGCGGCGTTGGTCCTGACGGAGATCGCCGAGGGCGCGCTGTGTGCGTACCTGACGCGCCAAGTTGAGGTCTATGACGTCGGCCCGCCGTCGCTGATTGCTGAAGAAGCCGGAGCGCGCTGCTACATTGGACAACGTCGCCGCCCGACTTATACTCAGCGCCGCAAATTCGGGCACTTCTTGGCGGCGGCCAATGACGAGATCGTCGAACAACTTTTTGCCATCCTGCGCCGCGTGCGCCAAAGCCAACGACTATAGCCGTCCTCAATCATTCGATGATCCGCAGATGGACGCAGATAGACGCAGACTAGTATTTTCAAGACGATCCGTATATCGAATCGTTCAAGTCATGTAGGATTGCTATATGAGCTACGAAATCAAAGACGTCTTGCCGGTCGTCCACATGCCGTACACCGACGACCAAGCCATTGACCACGCCGTATTGGAAAGCGAAGTCGATTATCTTTTTGAGACGGGGGCGCACGGGTTTTGCCTCGCCTTGGTATCCGACCTGTTGCGCCTGACGGCTGAAGAGCGGCTGGCGCTTCCGGCCCGGCTCGTGGAGTTCGCCCGCGGGCGCGGTCCGGTCATCATCGGCGTTGGGGCCGAGGGCACGGCCCAGGCCCGGCTCTACGCCCGCGCTGCTGAAGACGGCGGTGCCGCGGCCGTCATGGCCATTCCGCCGATTTCTCGCGCCTTGGGCGAGAGCGAGTTGCGCGCCTATTTTACCGCTCTGCTCGCCGAGGTTTCCATCCCGATCATGATCCAAGACGCCAGCTCGTATGTCGGCAACCCCATGAGCATTGAATTTCAAGCGTCGCTCTTTGGCGACTACGGCGACCGCGTCCTGTTCAAACCCGAGGCCACTCCCTTGGGGCCTTGCATCTCGGCCCTGCGCGACCACACCGAGGGCCGGGCCGGTATATTTGAAGGCAGCGGCGGCTTGCTGCTGATCGACTCCTTTCGCCGCGGCATTCGCGGAACCATTCCCGGCGTCGAGTTGCTCGACGGCACGGTGGCCCTGTGGCGCGCCCTCGCAGCCGGCGACGAAGCGCGCGCGTATCAGATCTATTTCCCGATTTGTGCGCTGTGTACGTTGCAAATTCAAGGGGGTTTGGACGGGTTTATCGTGGTTGAGCGCTACCTAATGCACAAGCGCGGCCTCTTTCCCAATCAAGTCCACCGCGGCCCCCTGAGCTTTGCGCTCGATGCGGAAACGCGCGCCGAGATAGATCGTCTGTTCAAGTTGTTGCAGGAAGCGTTGCGGTAGGAGGCGCGAGCAACGATTTTGTACCTGAGGCGTTGAACGGTTGTCGCCATGAGCAGAGGAAAGGTGCCTCTCATTATAGAGAGTGCATAGAATAGGCATAGAAGAGTGAGGAGGAATTATCGTGCCGTATATCAATTATACTCCCAGCGAAGTCGAGTCACGAGGCGAAGGCATTTACGACCGACAGATACGCGACAAAGTTGAACTTAAGCATAAAGGCAGGTTCTTAGTTATCGACATCGAAACAGGTGAATACGAAATCGACGACGACGATCTGGTAGCTACGAAACGCCTGCTGGTCAAGCGTCCCAACGCCGTCATTTATGGCGTTCGGATCGGATTTCCAACCGCCTATAGAATTAGCAGAAATTGCTCGGTAAAGACGCGATGATTAATGGAACAGTTACAGCCAATCGCGAAGCTGTCATCGCATTAGACGTTATTGGATCAAATCAAAAAAGAGAAAAAGTTGAGGCAGTAATAGATACAGGATTTAATGGCTACCTGACGCTACCGAGCGACTTGAGTAGAATCCTTGAACTCCCGTTAGCTGGCAATCGCCGCGCAACGCTCGGAGATGGGAATGTAGTGGTATTGGACGTGTGTATTGCAAAAACGTTATGGCATGGGCAAGAACGCGAAATACTCGTTCTGCAATCTGGTAGTGTACCTTTAGTTGGTATGTCTTTACTCTATGGAAATCGCCTGATAGTAGATGTTATAGAAGACGGCGATGTCGCCATTGAGCTTCTGCCATAAATCGAAAATCCAACAACTCATGATCGACTCCAAGCGCATGCAGGCAGTGCAAAGCCCGGTGATCCCGCACGTGGCCGCCCTCATCCGCGACAACCCGGGCACCATTTCCCTCGGCCAGGGCGTGGTGCACTATCCGCCGCCGCCGCAGGCCATGCAGGCGGTTGCCCGCTTCGGCGGCGCGATTGCCGAGCACCACTATCAAGTCGCCCGCGGCCTGCCCGAACTCAGGGAAGAGTTGTGCCAGAAACTCGCGTGCGAAAATCAGATCGAGGTAGGCGACAACCAACTCTTGATGGTTACGGCTGGCTCCAACATGGGCTTTTACCACGCCTTGCTCGCCGTTGCCGACCCAGGCGATGAGATCGTCGTGATGTCGCCCTTTTACTTTAACCACGAAATGGCCGTAGGCATGGCCAATTGCCGGGCCGTACTCGTGGCTACGGACGAGGCCTATCAGCTCGATCTCGACGCGATTGAGGCCGCGATCACAGCGCGCACTCGCGCCATTGTTACGATCTCGCCCAACAACCCAACGGGCGCGGTCTATCGGCCCGCAGACTTGGCGGCAGTCAATCGGCTTTGCCGCGAGCGGGGTCTCTACCACTTTGCTGACGAGGCGTACGAGTACTTTACTTATGGCGCAGCGCAGCATTTTTCGCCCGGCTCACTGCCCGCAAGCGCCGAGCACACCATCTCGCTATTTTCCTTTTCCAAGGCATACGGTCTCGCCAGTTGGCGGGTCGGCTATCTCGTGGCTCCGCGACACCTGCTGGGTGCACTGGAAAAAATCCAAGACACTGTGCTCATCTGCCCGCCGGTTATTTCGCAACGCGCCGCGCTTGGTGCCCTCGCGGCCGGAGCGGCCTACTGCAAGAACCATCTAGCGGATATGGATGCGGTGCGTCGGCTTTGCCTAGCGCGGCTCGGTGCGCTCGGCGAGCGGGTGCAGGTGCCGGCTGCTGAAGGAGCCTTTTATTTATTAGCGCGTCTGCAAACTGACCTCGACGCCATGGACGTGGTCGCTCGCTTGGTGCGGGAACACAAGGTCGCCGTCATTCCCGGCAATGCCTTTGGATTGAGCGCGGACTGCTATTTGCGCGTTGCTTACGGTGCCTTGCGCCAAGAGGATGTGGCCGAGGGCATGGATCGGCTCGTCGGGGGACTGGAGCAGATTCTCTCCGCTTGACACGGTAGGTTATTTAAGCGTATGTTTCGGCTAACAGAGAGCGACCTGAATCGGCGTGAAGAATACCTCAGAGGAAGTTTTCCACTCCTCTACGACGTGGAACTTCGACAAACATTGTATTCGGTATTCTGGCGGGTTGGTCGCTCTTCTTTTTTGCTTCTGCTCGCCCTCCTGCTTCTGCCAGCGATTCTGTTCGCCCAATCCCTCGCCGTTGACCCGAATACGCTCGATTTAGGTGTAGTCGGCGTTGGCGCGGAGGCGCGAGCGTCCGTTTCCGTCGAAAATCTGCAAGACGACGCGCTTGAAGTGATCGTCGGCATTAGCGGTGCCGGTTTTGGCGCTGCACCGGATACGCTGCGCTTGGACGGCAAGAGCAGCGGCAGCGTCGAAGTGCGCTTCAGTACCACGGCGGCCGGAGAGTATGCAGGCGAACTGACGTTGCAGGTAGCTGCCTTGTTCAAAGACGAGCGCTTGGCCGTGCCGCTGCAAGCGGTAGCCGTCGTTCCGACCCTAGCACTTTTGCCGACCGAAGGACTGGATTTTGGCGCAGTGCCCGTCGGGCAAGTGGCGACGGCGACCGTTATTGTCAAAAATACCGGTGCCGTGCCCGTGGTGGCCGGGCGGATGGGCGTTGCCGACCTACAGGATGGCCCCTTTAGCGTTACGGGCGACGTTGGCCCTTGGCCCGCTCCCGGCGATGAGACGCGGATCGACATTGCGTTCACCCCGACGCGCGCGGGGTCGGTCGCGACGGAGTTTGTCGCTGCGTCCGATTTTGGGATCTGGTCCATTCCCCTACGGGGCAGTGGTACAGTAGCGCAAGCAGCCTTTTCGCCCCTTCCGCAAGTGGGTCTCGACTTTGGCACCGTCGAAGTGGGCCAGCGCCTAACGCGCCGCGTGACCGTCCTCAATCAGGGCCAAGCCGAACTGTACGTTGAAAATGTCGCCATTGAGGGCGCAGCATTTACTCTCGGAGTCGGGGACTCGTCAGCGACCATTGCTCCCGAGGGGCGGCTCGACCTGAGTGCGGCGTTTGTGCCGCAGGGCGAAGGGGATCGAAGCGGCGTCCTGCGTCTGTCCACTAGCGATCCACAAGCTGCCGAAGTGGCCATTCCCCTCGCCGGGCGTGGTCAGATCAGCCCGCCGCGCATCGAGATTATCAATGGCGACATTGATTTCGGCAGCGTGCCCATCGGCAAGACTGTGCGCGACCATTTGCTGTTGTGGAACAGGGGCGGTCAGCCGGGCGTGGTGGAGGTCTCGGTGACTGAGGACGAGGGCGTTGAATTTGGTCTTGAACAGCACTCGGTCCTCGTCCAGCCTAAAGCAAGCGCCCCAGTGGCGCTGAGTTTCTCGCCCAAGGAATCCGGTCCTCGTCAAGCCTTCCTTTACGTCGAGGCCGAAGCCAAGCGCCAGACCGTGCGCTTGCAGGGCACAGGCCAGTTTTTCGCCCTCAGCCCGACAACGGTGGACTTCGGTCGAGTCGCCGTCGGCGAAAGCAGCGGCCGAGTAGTAGAAATAGCCAATGTGGGCAACGCCGACTTTGAGATTCACCAGCTTCGCTCGACGAGTAGCGAATTTACCGTCCACACTTCAATCGATGCCGACAGCAAGTTCCTGCTGCCGGCCCACAGCCAGCGCACCTTGCCTCTGCACGTGGCCTTCAGTCCGTCGGCGCGTGGAGCGATTTCGGGGACCTTGCGCTTGGACGGCTTGGGCGCGAATGATATCATGGCGCTCGACATCTTGCTCAAGGGCAACGGCGTGGCCGCGGAAATCGAGTTGAATCCGGCGGGTGTCGTCGATTTTGGCTACGTGGTTTTGGGGGAACAGGCGGAAAGGACCTTCGTAGCCACCAATGTCGGCGATACCGTGCTGCAAGTTGAGGCGCACCCCCAAAGCAAGGAGGCCCACGTTGCGCCGGCGCAATTCGCGCTGGCCCCGGGCGAGTCCGCCCGCCTCACGCTCTTTTTTACGCCCGATGCCTTGGGCGACCGCCGAGGGCGCGTTTTGTTAGTCAGCAACGACGTCAAAGACCGCGCCCGTCCGCTAGAATACAAGGGACAAGGGGTGCTTGCAGACATTGACTTGGCGCAGATTGTCGAGGTTTTGGTCTCGCACGGCGAGCAGCCCCAGCCTTTGGCCGTCGGCTGGGACAATACTCCAGTGGTACAAAAAGACGGCACCAAAGTGGATGTGGCCTTTGCGATTCCCGACTCGCTGCGGCAGGCGCTAATCGGTCGCGAGATGGTAGTTGAGTGGACCCGGCTCGACGAAAATTACGCCCCCAAAGGCAAAAGCAGTGCCCAAAAGCAGAAAGTTGCCATCTACGAGTCGAGCGGCGGGCGCGTCCTAGCCGAGGATCTCAACTTGCAGTTGTCGGAAGAAGACAATCGCCGCGTGCGGCTCAAAATCACTACCCATAGCTACCCGGGTGCTCCGCCGCAGAGCGTGTCGCAGCTTTTGGAAGCCGGGGGTTGGAGATGGGAATTTGAGGCCAAGCCACTGGTTTCCTTTTTGACAATCCGCCCCGGACGCGATTATACCGACGCCGACGGCAACGCAGTCCCGGGCCAAACCGAGCGCCTGATTGGCTTGCCTGGGTTGGCCTTTGCTGGCTGGCACAACGTGGATAGCCCGTCGATTTCCGGCATTCATTTCACCGCCATCGGCAACGTCCTCGAAGCCCTTTCGACCGGCAACTCGCTGGCCATTTCTCTGGGCGTAGCCGTTTCCTTTTACAAGGATCAGTTCCTCTTCGGCTTTGGCTGGGACATTTACGACAGCCGCCCCCAAGCCAAGAAGAAAGGTTCGCAGGACTACATTATGACCTTTAAGTATTCGGGGTTGTTCAAGTGAGTAGGCGGCATACCATGGCCGCCGCGCACAAGTCCTGCGCCCCCATCCCCGTCAGATAAACCGCGCTTGGCGCTGACGTGCCAAGTCGCCCGCAGGCGGCATCGCCGATATCCAGCACCTTGCCCTCGGCATTGCGCGCCAAGGCGATCTGCTCAGCCGCGAAGCGAAACTCCCCGGATTTCTGGGCTTGGGCGAGCACATCGACGACCACCGTGCGCTCGTAGAGCACTTCCGGCGCGAGCTGGCGCGTGCGACTGTCTCCGGCGATGACCGCGAGATAGGGAACCTCGGCCAGTGCCGCCGAGGTCAAAATAGGCTGCGGCGTCGGCACCGCCGTCAGCACGGCGTCGGCACCGGCTATACACGCCTCTAGCGACGTTGCCAACCTCAGGGGCGCTCGCAGGTCCGGCTCGACTGCTTTGGCAAACGCTGTCCGGTTTGCCTCCCGGCGACTCGTGCAGACAATGTCCGCCAAATCAAAGAGCACGTCGCAGGATAGGGCCAAGGTCCGCGCAATCCGGCCAGTTCCCAGAATGGCGACTCGCTTGATGGCCGCGCCCGCTAGATATTGCAGACCCAGCGCGCCCGCCGCGCCGGTGCGCCAGTCGGTGATGTGCCCGGCCTCCAGCCGCCACGATCGGCCCTGTTGCAGATCTTCAAATGCGATATACGCCTCCCGCTTGGCCAGTCGTCCGGTCGCCACGTCTGAAAATTCTTCGATGATCTTTCGCGCGCGAAACTTCTCCGGCCATTCGGCTGGCATGTCCAAGCGAAAGTAGTCGAGTGCTCCGCGTTTTTGTATAGATTCAGTGCGCGGTGGATTGTCGATGACCCCCGTGCCGTAGCGCTCAAACGCTTGGTGACAGGCGGCGAGAAAATCAGCCGTGGAGAAGCGATGGGCAAAGGTTTCTTCGCGCAGGAGATCCATGTTTCATCCTTTGTTTACTTGACGTAACCTGCCGTTTTTTATTCATTAAGGACGTTGGAGCGATGGAACGAGAAAACCCCAACGTGCAGGAGCTAATTTTGTGGGGGCTGGCCTTTGTGGCCATAGCCCTTCTTCTCAAAGTGGCCTTTTGGCCGCACTCTGTTGCTGCCCCCGAGCCAACGCCCCAACAGGAAGTTGCCAAGTCGGAAACTATTCCCCAAATCAGCCCCATTCGGGTCGAAATTCTCAACGGCGGAGGCGAGTCGCAAGTCGCCGCCCGCCTGCGCAAAAAGGCACGCGCCCTCGGGTTAGATGTAATTCACGAAGGCAATGCGCCCAGCTTTAATTATCTCCACACCCTCGTCGTCGATTTGGACGGCGATATCGAGCAAGCTCGACAAGTGGCGGACATCTTGGGAATACCTCATTTTATTCAGCAGAAGAAGGAAAACCAGTTCAATCTGGCGAGCGTCTCGATTGTCATCGGGCGCGACTATCGCCGCATCGGCCTACTCGATCCGGCCAAGTAACCACGAGAAAACGTCCATGAGCCTGTGTCAAGAGTCGCGCATCACCCGCATCGTAGAAATTTTACAAGATAAGAAGGCCTTCGCAATAACCTTGCTAGATCTGCGCGACATTTCCGACACCTGTGACTACTTCTTGCTCTGTACGGGCACCTCTGAACAGCACATTCGCAGTCTCGTCGATGCGGTGCGGGACCAGCTCGTCGAGATGGGAGAAAAGCCTTGGCACATTGAGGGCGCGGATACGCGGCGCTGGGTGCTAATGGATTACGTCGATTTTGTCGTCCACATCTTTCGCGAGGAGGCGCGCGACTTCTACGCTTTAGAGAGGCTGTGGGGCGATGCTGAACGCACGGATTTCGCCGATGGGGACGCGCCTGAGGAAGCCCCAGAAAAGCCCTTTGAATTTTCGACTTTCTAATGCCGATGCAAACGCTCAAATGGCAGGACGACGCGCTGAGCCTGCTCGACCAGACTCGCTTGCCCGAGGAACTGGTGTACACAACTTACCGCGATGTCGAGGCCATCGCCCGCGCTATTGAAGGGCTGGTGGTGCGCGGTGCCCCGGCCATTGGCTTGGCGGCTGCGTATGGCGTGGTGGTGGGTGCGCGTGCCGCGGTCGATTGCGCCTCCGAGTCTTTTGGTCGCTGCGTAGAAGCGGCCATCTCCCGCCTCGCCCGCACCCGGCCCACCGCGGTCAATTTGTTCTGGGCCTTGGATCAAATGCAGGAGGTGTTGGCGGCGAATCGGGATCGCGACAACCACTCCATCTGCGACGCCCTGCTAGCGGCTGCTCACCGCCTTTTTGAGGAAGACCGCCAAATCTGTCGCCAGATCGGCGCACACGGCGCGGCACTCCTACGCGATGGCAGCCAAGTTATCACGCACTGCAACGCCGGCGGCTTGGCTACGGCAGACTACGGCACGGCCTTGGGGGTAGTCTATGCAGCCCAAGAGGCAGGTAAGAAAGTTGCCGTGTTTGCCGACGAAACTCGCCCCTTGCTCCAAGGTTCGCGGCTGACGGCGTGGGAGCTGATGCAGAGCGGCATCGACGTCAAGGTCATCTGCGACAATGCGGCCGCGGTCGTGCTGCGCAATGAGGCGATTGACTGCTGTATCGTGGGTGCTGACCGCATCGCTCGCAACGGCGATGTGGCCAACAAAATTGGCACCTATGGACTAGCTATCCTCGCCCGCGAACACGACGTGCCTTTCTACGTGGCCGCGCCGGTCTCGACCCTCGACATGAAATTGACCTCGGGTGCGGAAATACCCATTGAAAAACGCGATGGAGCCGAGGTTCGCCAAGGCATGGGCAAGCCCACGGCCCCGGACGCGGTGCCGGTTTACAATCCGGCCTTTGACGTCACGCCCTGCGACTTGGTGTCGGCGATCATTTCGGAAAAGGGCGTCGCCCGCGCTCCGTACGAACCCGCCCTGCGCGCTTGGATCGAGCCATGAGAACGTACTCTTTCCTCTTCTTGCTGGTCTTGCTCGGCACGGCCCACTGCGCGAGCGCACCGCGCTGGCGCAGCGATTCGGGCGATGCCGCGCCCGCCAGCCGCGAAGAATTTGATCCGCGCACCCTCGACGAAGATTTGCTAATTGAGCCAGTTCAACGCGAGAACCGCGATCAGGCCCAAACCCCAGCGGAGCCGACGGCTCCCGTGCAAGAGCACGACCCGGCAGCAAGCGCTTCGGTCTATCGCCTCCAGCTAGCGGCCCTGAGTAATGAAGCCATGGCCCGCCAGCTCCGCGCCGAACTAGAACGCGCTCTCGGCGTGAAGGTTTATCTAGTGGCCCGCAACGCTCACTCGGTGCTGCAAGCTGGCCAATACGCTACCCACGCCGCAGCCGCGGCCCTCAAGGAACAGGTCGTCGCACTTGGCCCGGACTATGCCGATGCCTATGTCGTCGAGCTCCCGGCGAGCGCGATGCCCGATTCCGCTCCAGAGGAGGCTGCGCCCGAGTTGGTAAGTATCACTGGCTGGCGGGTGCTGATTGACCAGTTCCTATCGCACGATCACGACAAGGCCATCCACCTCGCGGAAGAGGCAAAAAAGCGCCTGAAGCGCGAAGACATCAATGTGACCCTTAAGGGACCTTATTACAAGATCGAAGTCGGCAACTATCGCACTGAGGCGCAAGCCCAAGCCGCGGCCGAACGAATCGGGAGGTATTACCCCAACGCTCTCAAGGTCCGCTCCCAGATCCTCGTCTCGCAGGAGGAGTAACGCGCCATGCGCTTGTGCTGCTGTATCATCGCATTGCTGCTCATGGCCTGTGCCCGTGGCAAAAGCACCGGGCCGATGGTCTTCGACGATGGGGCTGTCCCTGTCGTGTCTGTTGAGGATCCACCGCCAGATACGGCCGACCTACGCGCTGTTCGCTGGCACTTGCTGTTCGCTATCGAAAGCCACGCTCTCGGTCAGACTCAACAGGCGCAAGAGTCGCTCGATGCGGCCATCGGCATTCTGGCCAGCCTCGACGAGCACGACGCGCTGGTCGATACCACGCAGGCCATGCGCCTCGGTTTGGAGATTGAGCAGGCCTACCTCAGCTTGTTGCCGCACTTGGAGCACCTTCCCCCCGACAGCCATTTACCCCTTCTGCTCGAAGGGCTATCCAAGGAAAAAATCGAGACCCTGCCAGCCGACGCCGAACCGTTGGTCCTCATCCACCGGCTCGGTCGCCGCTGCGACATGCCCATCGACGCCAATGACCGCGTCGTCGCCAGTCTCCAATTCTTTCAGACGCGAGGTCGCAAGACCTTTGCCATTTGGTTGCAGCGCGCCGGGCGCTATCGCAGGCTGATCACCGATATTCTCCAGCGCGAGGGGATGCCCAGCGACCTTTTCTACCTAGCGGTTATCGAAAGTGGTCTCAATCCAAGGGCCTATTCGCGGTCGCGAGCGGTGGGGTTGTGGCAGTTTATGAAGAAGACTGCCGTTGAGGAGAACCTCAAGATTGACCATTGGATCGACGAGCGGCGCGACCCGATCAAGGCGACCGAGGCTGCTGTCCGGTACCTAGAAAAACTCAAGGAGGAGTTCGGCGACTGGCGCTTGGCCCTAGCCGCGTACAACGCCGGGCCAGGACGAGTCCGTCGGACTATTGCCCGCTCCGGCACCAAAGACTACTGGCAACTCGACCTGCCCCGCGAAACGAAAAACTACGTGCCGCTCTTTATGGCCGCGACCATCATCGCCAAGGAGCCACAACTTTTTGGTTTTGAACCCCAAGCCGAAGAGCCAGCCTTTACATATGAGGAAGTAGTTCTGCCCGCAGACTGGCCGTATGTCGATCTGAAAGCAGCGGCCCAGCTCTTGGGCATCGAACGCCAAGTGTTGCACGACCTCAACCCCGAACTGCGCCAAGACATCACGCCGCCAGGGCACCGCTCGTCTTATACGCTGCGAGTGCCGCCCGGCAAGCGCCAGCTCTTGCTCGACCAGTACGCCAGTCTGCCGACCCCGCAGAAGGCCGCGGTCCATCATTACCGGGTGCAGCGCGGCGACACGATCTCTGGGGTCGCCCAGACCTTTGGCGTTTCTACGCGGGTCATTGCCGCGGCCAATAGCCTCAAAAACCCCAATTTCATCCGGCCGCGGCAAATACTCTATATCCCGATCTCGGCCGCTCCGAGGGCTAAGCAAGGAAGAGCCTCGAAAGGCGGCGAAATGTACACGGTGCAGTCGGGCGATACGCTGTGGGAATTGGCCCGGCGCTTTTCGGTCAGCGTCGCCGACTTACAGGCTTGGAACGGTCTTAAAACCGAACGGATCAAACCCGGTCAGGAATTGGTGATGCGACCGCAGCCTAGTGCCCGAGCGGTGCTGAAAAGCGGCGAAATGTACACGGTGCAGTCGGGCGATACGCTGTGGGAATTGGCCCGGCGCTTTTCGGTCAGCGTCGCCGACTTACAGGCTTGGAACGGTCTTGAAACCGAACGGATCAAGCCCGGTCAACAGCTAACCGTGGCCAACGAGCAAACGCAGTTTTACACCGTAGTCACGGGCGATACGCTACACAGCATCGCCCGCAAATTCGGCCTCGCTCCCAGCGATATTGCCCACCAGAACAACATCGGCCTCTCGGAGACGCTGCTAGCGGGCACGACCTTACAAATCCCGAGGTGACATGAGTGCGGCCCGCCATATTCTCTTGTTAGCACTGGCCTTCGTCCTGCAAACTACTTGGGTTGATTCTATCAAGATAGGATTGATCAAACCCGATCTATTGATTGTGGCGTTGAGTTTCGTCGCGCTGCGCAGCGGGCCAGTGGCCGGGGCCTATACGGGACTTGGGCTTGGCATCTTACAAGACCTCTATATGCCCGCCGATCTCGGGGTCAATGCGCTCGCCAAGTCGCTCATCGGCGCGGGCTTTGGCTACAGTCATACTCACATGGTCTCCGACAGCATTCAAGTGCAGGCCGCCCTGATTTTCGGTGCTGTGATCTTCCATGATCTTATCTATTATGTAGGTGCCGGCGCTGATGTGCCCTTTGAGGTGGTCAATATCTTGGGCCGCGCTGTGTACACGGGCCTGATAAGTGCGGTTTTCTTAACCGGCTTGCTCGTCAAACGCTATCTCTTTCCCGCTTGATTATGCAACATCCACTGCCACAAGATGAGCGCCCGCCCCTCAAACTCCTCCTCGCGCCCATCATCTTGCTGTTCGCGATTTTGCTCCTGCGTCTGTTCTATTTGCAGGTCGTCACCTCGGCCGACTACGCTCGCGAGTCCGAGGAAAACCGCATTGCTCAGCGGCGCGTCAAAGCCCCCCGCGGGCTGATCTACGACCGCGATGGACGCATATTGGCCCGCACCCGACCATTTTACACTGTCGCGTTAGAACGCACCACGCGCAAGGACTTTGAGGCAGCCACCGCAGCGTTTACAAGGGCCGTCGGGGATATAGAACTAGACGGCGAATACAGTCGCAAATACCGCACAATCCGCCTCAAGCGCGATGTTGATTTTCGCACGGTATCGATCGTAGAAGAGCGGCTCAAGGCGGATTGGCCCTTGCTCGACATTGAAATCGAGACCCAGCGCTACTATCCTTATGGTACGGCCGCCGCTCATTTACTCGGCTATATCGGCATCATCCGCGACCAGGATCTCCAAGGGAACAATGAAAACGCCTACGTGCTCGGCGATTTTATCGGCAAAACCGGGATCGAGCAGGTGTACGAAAACAGCCTGCGCGGCCGCGACGGCATGCTGTACGTCGAGATTGACGCGACCGGACGCACGGGTCGAGAGTTTCCAGAGCGCGATCGGCTTCCCGTGCCCGGTGCCCCTCTGCACCTGACCCTTGACTTGGAAGTGCAGCTAGCGGCCGAGCGCGCCCTGCCCGATAGTTTTGCTAGTGCGCTGGTCGCTCTTGACCCGCGCACTGGGGCCGTGCTAGCTTGGGCCAGTAAGCCGACCTTTGATCCCAACATTTTCGTGTCGTTCCAAGCCCAAAAGGAGCGGCGGCGGGTCTTGCAGAGCGAGACTGTGCTCCTCAACCGCGCTTTGCAAGGGCATTATCCACCCGGCTCGACGTTCAAGATGGTCAGTGCCATAGCCGCACTCGAAACGGGCGTCACCGATACGCTGAGCCTGTTTGAGCCTTGCTATGGTGCACTGCGGGTGGGTAGGAGCACGTTTCGCTGCCACAAGCGAACAGGCCACGGTAGTCTGACCCTACCAGGGGCTATTGAGGTCTCCTGTAATGTTTACTTCTACCATTTGGCTAGGTTGATGAGCATTGAAACGTGGCATAAGTACGGGGCCAAATTAGGCTTCGGCCAGCCGACTGGGATCACCTATCCCGGAGAGGCTGCTGGTCTCCTGCCCTCGCGCCAGTACTACAAGGAGCGCGACGGCTGGTCCTTTGGGCACCTGATCAACCTCTCCATTGGTCAAGGTTCTCTATTGGTCACGCCCATGCAGATGGCCCGCTACGTAGCCGCCATTGCCAACGGCGGTCATTTGGTCACGCCATACGTCAGCGGCGATCCCCCTCGCCGCCAACGCATTGACGGCATTTCGTCGCGGACCCTCAGCATCGTGAGAAAGGCCATGCGGCGGGTGGTGGCCAGCGATACTGGTACCGGCCGCCGAGCGCGGGTTGACGGCGTCGCGATTGCGGCCAAGACGGGTACTGCGCAAGTGCCTAGTCGAGACGATGATGCTTGGATGGTGGCCTTTGCTCCGTACGAGAAACCCGCCATCGCCATCGCGGCTGTGGTTGAAGGGGGGGGCAGCGGCGGGGCGCGCGTCGGCCCGGTTGTGCGCGAGGTCGTCAAAGCCTTTTGCATCCAAGAGGGCATCATTGCGCCAGAAGTGACCGAGGTGGACACGCTGTTGACTAACCAGGGAATGCTTTAACCCATGCGCTTGCTCCGTCGGCTCGATGTCCCGCTCCTGATTGCGACTTTGGCGACCGTACTGATCGGCATCATCGCGATCTACAGTGCTACGTATCACAACGACTCTATCACGGTGCAGAACGCTTGGATTAAGCAACTCCAATTCGCGATTTTGGCCTTTGCCGTAGCTATAGCCGTCGTCTATATCCCGGAAAAGGTTATTTACAGCGTGGCGTATCTGCTATACCTGTTCGGCATTGTGAGCTTAGTCGCGGTGTTGATGTGGGGCACGGGCGACGCTACTCGTTGGTTGCGCTTGGGACCGGTGATGTTGCAGCCTTCAGAACTGGCCAAGATCGCGACCATCATAGCGCTAGCTCGCTACCTGAGCGACCGCAGCGCCGAACGCGTCAACTCCTTTGGTGGCTTTCTCGGGGCCTTGTTCCTCGTATTGGCGCCGATCATCTTAATTGTGCGCCAGCCCGACTTGGGAACCGCGATTTCTTTTGGCGCGCCCTTTTTCCCCATGCTTTATTGGGCGGGGATGCGCAAGTTCTTCATCTTCCTCGTCATCTCTCCGCTCATCAGCGTCTTCTGTTCCTTAGATCCGCTGTGGCAACAGGGTACTCCCTATGTCTTCGCTGTCTTTATCGTCGGCAGCACCTTCTTGATTCACCATTTTATACGCCGGCTCTGGCTCACCATTTCCATGGCTGTTGTAAACATCTCGGCGGGTTTACTCACGGTGTACTTTTTGGAGAATTTTCTGCGTCCATACCAGAAGGCCCGCATCATGACTTTCTTCGATCCAGCCAGCGATCCGCTCGGAGACGGGTGGAACATCATCCAATCCAAGATCGCCATTGGCTCTGGAGGGCTGACGGGTAAAGGTCTGTTAGAAGGGACGCAGACTAAGCACCAGTTCCTGCCGGCGGCTCATACCGATTTTATCTTCTCGGTCATTGCGGAGGAGGGGGGGTTTGTCATGGCCCTGATCGTGCTGGGCCTGTTCTTTCTTCTTATCTATCGGGCGCTGCACATCGCCTCCATGGCCAACAATGCCTTTTACGGCCTAACAGCCCTCGGCTTGGCTGCGATGCTGACCTTTCACGTGTTTATCAACGTTGGCATGACCATCGGCGTCATGCCTATCACCGGCCTGCCACTGCCCTTTCTCAGCTCGGGAGGCTCTTCGCTGCTGTCCAACCTCCTCGCTATCGGTCTGCTCCTCCACATCGGCACCTACCGCCACGAGTTCTGAATGCGCGTTGCTAGACAGGCCGTTTGCTGCGCTCTGCTCGGCGCGTTCGTCATCAGTAACCCGCAATGCGGGGCCTATCGAGCCGGGCACGCCCAGCTAGCGCACGCCTATTTGCGCGATGGCCTCTACGACCAAGCCTTGGCCGAAACCCGCCGGGCCATTCGCCAAGACGGGCCGAATGACCGCTTGCTGCTCATCGCCGCTCTCGCCCGGCTGGGCCTAGAAGAAGTGGATGCCGCACTGGAGCTGATCGGCCAAGCCGTTGCTTTGGCACCGGACAACGACGACCTGTACAGGGCCCTGCGCGACATTTGCGAAAAAGAGGAGCGCTTCGCCCAAACCGAAAAACTCATCGTGCAATTGCGCACAGACCACGGAGAGAGTGCGTGGCTGTGGGCAATCGAAGGCTGGCTCCACGCCCGTCAAGAGCGGTCCGACGCAGCCGTAGAAGCGCTGCGCCAAGCTATCCGACTCGACGAGCACCACTTCTTCGCCCACATTGAACTCGGTCGCCTTTTGATTGCCGAAGGGCGATTCGCCGAGGCCGAAGTCGCGCTTGTCGAGGCCGTGCGCATTCAACCCGATGACCGGCAACTCGTCCTTACCTTGGGCGATTGCCAACTCCGCCAAGGGCTTGCGGAACGAGCCGCTCGCACTTTTGCTCAAGCGTTGACGGCCGGGGTCGTTAGTGCGGTTGACATCGCCCGCATCTACTACGAGCGCGAGCGACCCGGCCGCGCTATTGAATACTACGAGCGCGCCTTGGCCGGTGCTCCAGACGATCCCCTGATCCTCAACAACTTGGCTTGGACCTATGCAGAAGAGCGGCTGCGCCTTAGCTATGCCCTAAATCTGTCGATGCGTGCGGTCAAGCTCGACGCGGAAAGCTCGGTCTATCTAGACACCTATGCGGAATTGCTGCACCTGTTGGGGCGGCATGCCCACGCAGTGGCCATTATGCGCCAAGCCCTCGCGCTTGAGCCGACCGATGGCGAGCACCGGGCCTATCTCGAAGGCCAGATGGCGAAATTCCACCGTGCGCTCGCCACGCGCCTGTGAGTTAGGTGCGGTAGTGTTGGTAGTCGATGTCGAGGTGTTCTAACTTTGCGTACAGGCTCTTGCGCGACAGGCCCACGTCTTCGGCTACTTGTGAAATCACCCCGCGGTGTCGGTGCAGAGCCTCGCAGAGGAAGTGCCGCTCAAACGAGCTCCGCGCTTCCTTAAAATCGCGCTGGCTTAGATCGGGCTCTTCTTCGTCCTGCCAATGGACGATCTCTTCGGGCACGTCTTTTTCCCGCAATAAGCTGTCGCTTGCGAAAATGACCATGCGTTCGAGCGCGTTTTCCAACTGCCGCACATTGCCCGGCCATGGATAGGCCAAAAAGTGGTTTAAGGCCGCGGCGTCGAGCCCGCGAATTTTGCACCCGTTTTGCGCCGCCAATCGGCGGATAAAGTGTTCGATTAGTAGGGGAATGTCTCCCTTGCGCTGGCGTAGCGGCGGCAGCTTGAGCGGTACGACGTTGAGCCGGTAGAAGAGATCTTCGCGGAAGGTTCCTTTGCGGACCTCTTCCCGCAAATCTACGTTGGTGGCGGCAATGACCCGCACATCTATCCGCAAGGTCTCAGCGCCTCCGACGCGCTCAAACTCGCGTTCCTGTAGGACGCGCAACAGGCGCAGTTGAACGCGCATATCCGCTGCGCCAATCTCGTCGAGAAACAAGGTCCCGCGATCGGCTAGTTCAAAGCGGCCTAAGTGCTGGCGGACCGCACCCGTAAAGGCTCCTTTCTCGTGCCCGAACAGCTCACTCTCCAACACGCCTTCGGGCAGCGAGGCACAGTTGAGCCGCACAAACGAGGCTCTGCGCCTTGGGCTGCGCCCGTGTAAACGCCTCGCCAACACTTCTTTGCCTGTGCCGCTTTCTCCAGTGAGAAGCACGGTCGCTGGGGACTCAGCGACCCGGTCGGCTTGGGCTAGTAGGCGGCGGACTTGGGCGTTTTGGGTGATAAATTCGGGATGGTCAGCACAGCGGGGGGAGGACGCGCCCACTCGCGTAGCCGCGTCCGAGTTCGCAGACGTACAAGAGTATACAGACAACCTTCCCTTCCTTCCTTTTTGGATATATAATGCAAAAATGCAAAAATGAATATAATATGCTGTTGCAAACGATTGTCAAGAAAAAACAATGTAGAAATTTGATGGGGGTTAGGCCAAGACAGAGGGCCGATGGGCACAGATTTCGGAAACTAAGCTGCTGTAGTTGCTGGAGCCTCTCGATTCTGCGTCGTAGAGCGCGACGGGTTGGCTAAAACCCGGGGCCTCGGCCAAGCTGATGTTGCGGCTGATGATCGTCTGATAGACCTTGTCGCCGAAGTGGTTGCGTACTTCTTGGGCCACGTGGCGACAAAGCTGCAAGCGGTTGTCATACAGGGTAAGTAAAACGCCCTCGATTTCGAGATTGGGATTGAGGTAGCGCCGCACCACGCGGATGGTGTCGTTGAGTTTGCTGACGCCTTCTAAGGCATAGTATTCACACTGCACCGGAATGAGCACGGAATCGGCCGCGCTCAGCGCGTTGATGGTCAGCAAGCCCAGGGACGGCGGGCAATCAATAAATATAAATTCGTATTGTCGTTTTATCGGATCCAGAGCTTCGGCCAGCCGTTTGTCGCGCCCGACCATAGCGGCCATCTCCACTTCGGCACCTGCGAGGCGGACATGCCCAGGCACTACGAAGAGGTCCTTTATATCAGTGGGAAAGGTCGCCGAGGAGGTGCTGAGTTGGCCTATCAAGACCTCGTAGGTCGAGGCATAGTCGCTGCCGAGTTCGGCATCGCAACTACTAGTGGCATTGGCCTGTGGGTCTAAGTCGATGAGTAGGGTTCGATAGCCGGAAAGGGCTAGATAAGCGGCAAGATTGACAGCCGTAGTGGTCTTGCCCACCCCGCCTTTTTGATTGGCGATAGCGATGATTTTGCCCATACCGATATTTTGCCCCATTAAAGCCTACAAAAAGGCTCAATCAGCTAATCGGAGCGCACCCAAGCGCGACTCCGTGCTATTTAGTGAGCAACCTAATCAAGAGGGTCAACTGACTGCTCCCATAGCCAAAGGGAGCGTATTCAGGGGAGTTATACAGAAGACCCTAATCACCGCCTCTAATTCAATATAATACGGCGCGACGGCGCGTCAAGGATTTGTTTCAATTTGGTTGCATCTGGATATTAAATAATTCATAAGTATATATAAAACAATATGTTGTAAATTTATGATAAATGGGCTACAGCCCCTGTGCTACACGGTTTTTGGGCTGGTGGTGAGCAGTTTCTTATTATTGCTTTTCCCATAACCAAAATCGCGGAAGTGAAAGACGATGCAAAACGATTCCACCTTCTCAGAATTAGTTGCTATCATGGCGCGTCTGCGCGGCCCTGCTGGCTGCCCTTGGGATCGCCAGCAGACGCACGCTACGCTCAAGCCCTACCTGTTAGAGGAAGTGTACGAGGCTCTTGAAGCCATTGACGCAGCAGACGACGCCGAACTGTGCAAGGAACTGGGCGATGTGTTGCTGCAAGTGGTGTTCCACGCCCAGATCGCGGCCGAGGAGGGGCGCTTCGACATTGAGGCGGTCGGCCAAGCCATCGTCGATAAGCTGATTCGTCGCCATCCTCACGTCTTTGGCGATGCGAGTGCGGACGAGGCCGACGAGGTCTTGCTCCGCTGGGAGCAGATCAAAAAGCAGGAGCGCCGAGAGCAAGGGGAAGCTGCGCCATCGTTGCTGGAGGGCATTCCCAAGCACCTCCCCGCCTTAATGCGCGCCCATCGAATTCAGACGCGAGTCGCACATCAGGGGTTTGATTGGGACGACATTGATGGCGCACTCGACAAGGTCGAAGAGGAATTTGCCGAAGTGCGCAAGGCTTGGGAGACGGATAGGGCCTCGGCGGTTGAGGAAGAGTTTGGCGACTTGCTCTTTTCGTTAGTCAACGCCAGCCGATTCCTCAAAGTAGATCCCGAACAGGCGCTCAGACGGGCGAGCACCAAGTTCGAGCGCCGCTTTCGCGCCCTAGAGGATATCGTGCAGGCGCGAGGCGAGGAAGTCGCCACGCTCTCGCTGGCGGCCCTAGACGAGATCTGGGACGAGGTGAAAGCGCGCGAAAGGGGCAAAGAGTAAGCAAGTGATATGGAACTAGCGCTCGCCAAAGTCCCCCTCCGCGTTGACGTGCTCTTTTTCGCCACGGTCTTGGGCGTTTTGGCACTCTCGGTGATGGCTGTGCGCGTCGCGGTCCAGCGGGCAGGGCTGGCTGCCGACCTGTGGACTATGCGGGCGGCTATGGGAGCGATGCTCTGGTTGGTGGCGACCGGACTGGCCGCGCTCTCGGATGTGCTACGCGGCTTTTCGCTACCCCTCTTCACGGCCTTGATGATCCTAACGGGCGGTGCGGCCTTTTCGCGGGTGGGGACCGCGCTGGTGGCTGCGGTCGGCCCGGTCGGGCTGATTGGCTTCCAGTTTTTCCGCGTGCCGGTCGCCGTGTTCTTACGAGGAATGTACCAGGCCGGGCAAGTGCCGGTGCAGATGACCTACGCGGGGATCAACTTCGACATCTTCGTCGGCTTGACCGCCCCGGCTATGGCTTGGCTGGTCTGGCGCGGCAAGGTGGGGTCCTACGCGATATGGGTTTGGAATGCGCTTGGGTTGATGCTACTGGCCGAGGCAATTGTCATCGCGGCCCTCTCTATGCCGACGGAGTTCCGCGTCTTCACCAACGAGCCGGATAGCACGTTCGCCACTTACGCGCCCTATGTCTGGCTGCCGACGGTCTTGGCCCCAGCCGCCCTACTGGGTCATTTGTTGGTACTGCGCTGGCTGTCGTCGAGTTGTTCGGGGTCGAGGTAATCCATGGCCGGGTCGAGCTTCCAGCGGCACTGGTCGGGGGGCTGTACGGTGCGGCCCCACGCGGATAGGATAGATCGGTCGGCGCGGAGTGCGGCCATGCGCGCGGCGATCCACTCTGGGTCCCATCCGTCTAGGACTTCGGTTTTGAGGGCGGTCAGCGTTTCTTGGTGCGCCGGATCGGCCGCTAGGTCGCAGCGCTCGCGTGGGTCGTCTTGGAGGTTAAAAAGTTGGCAGGGCTGGCCGTGGTAGTAGTTGAGTTTCCACGGCCCGCGCCGAATCATGCGCTGGAAAATGCCCATTTCTGAGAAAGGACCGCCGGCCCCGGCCGCATCTTGGCAGAACTCGGAGAAGGCGATGTCGTCCCACTCGGCGTTTTGGGGATCCGCGAGCAAGGGCAGTAGGCTGCGGCCCCGCGAGTGGGGCAAGGCCGGGCAGCCCAAGGCGTCGAGCATGGTGGCGTTGAGGTCGAGTGAAGAAATCACTCGGTCGCAACGAGTGCCTGCGGGTAAGCGTCCGGGCCAAGCGAGTATGGCCGGCACTTTAACCGAGTCCTCGTAAAAGGTTTGCTTCCACCACAGCCCGTGCTCGCCGACCTGCTCGCCGTGGTCCGACGTGTAGAGGATGAGGGTGTTTTCCTCTAAGTCGTTTTCCCGCAGCGCGGCTATGATCTGGCCGATCAGCACGTCCATGCGGTGGACTAGCGCCCAATAGGCAGCGCGGGCGCGGCGGGTCTCTTCCTCGCTGACTTCCTCGATTTCGCAGGCTTGGCGCCAGTGCTTGAGGTGGGGATGCAGGTGGTCGCCGAAGGGTTCGGGGGTTTGCGGTGGGGTGATGTTTTCATAGTAGTAGCGATAGTCTTGCAAGCGGGCGACAAAAGGCTGGTGCGGCAGCATGAAACCGACCGAGAGCGAAAACGGCTCAGCCGCTTGGCCGGCGCGTTTAGCAACGCCGAGGCGATTGAGGTAGTCAACGGTCGCGGCGGTGACGTCTTCGTCGTGGACTTGGTAGGCGCTCTGGCCGTGGCCGGACAGGCGCAGGCTGACGCGGCCCGGCCCGGCCGTGCCCGAAAGTTGGCCGTGATCGACGCCTTGGCCTCCGGGTTGGTTGGGGCCGTGGTCGCCGACGAGCCGCTCTGCGTACCCGTGCAGTTGGTCTGGCCCAACCGAGTGCATGCGACCGATGAGAACGGGGTGGTAGCCGCCGGCACCCATGGCGTGGGCGAAGGTGGGGATACCGGAGTCGAGGATGTGGCTGTTGGTCCAGACTTGGTTGTCGCAGGGGTAGCGGCCCGAGAGCATGGACATCCGCGAGGGTACGCAAATCGGCGAGGGGCAATAGGTGTTGTCTAACACTACCCCGCGCGCGGCAAGGGCATCGAGGTGGGGGGTTTCAACTAAGGGATCGCCGTAGCAGCCAGCGACGTAGGGGCTGTGTTGGTCGGAGTGGATGTAGAGCAGGTTGGGGCGGGGTGATTGGCTCATAAGGGTCCTTGTTGGTTTAGCGGTGTGGGCGACAAGGTACGCGGCTGGTCGGGGTCGAGCAAGATGGGGCGGGACCGATTTTTCTCGCGTTGCGGCCTTGTGTACGTTTTTTTGAACGGCGAACTGCAAGCGATGGAGATTGGGAATGAAAACCAAGAAAACTGCCAAACCAGCAAAGATGAAGAGGAAGGACTACGAGCGCGAATTGACCAAGTTGCACCACGAATTGGTCACGTTGCAGCACTGGATCAAGGACCAAGGGTTGCGGGTTGTGATCGTCTTTGAGGGACGCGACACGGCCGGCAAAGGCGGGACCATAAAGCGCATTACCGAGCCGCTCAATCCGCGCGGCGCGCGCGTGGTGGCCTTGGGCACGCCGTCGGACCGCGAGCGCACCCAGTGGTACTTCCAGCGCTACGTAGCCCACCTGCCGGCTGCCGGCGAGATAGTGATCTTCGATCGCAGTTGGTACAACCGCAGCGGCGTCGAGCGGGTGATGGGCTTTTGCACCGAGGAGGAGTATTGGGAATTCCTCCATTCGTGCCCGGAGTTCGAGCGCATGCTGGTGCGCTCGGGGATCATCTTGTTCAAGTACTGGCTGTCGGTGAGCGAGGAAGAGCAAGAAAGCCGCTTTCAAGAGCGCGCCCAGAATCCGCTCAAGCACTGGAAGCTCAGCGATATAGACCTCAAATCGCGGGATATGTGGGTCGAGTACTCCAAGGCCAAAGACGAGGCGTTTTTCTACACGGACATTCCCGAAGCGCCTTGGTACACAGTGGAGGCCGACGACAAGCGCCGAGCGCGTCTCAACTGCATCGCGCACATCCTCGGCCAACTGCCCTATAAAGATGTGATGCCGAAAAAGATCAAGCTGCCGCCGCGCCCGCCGCACGGCGAGTACCAGCGTCCGCCGCACAGCAAGTTGCACTTTGTCGATGAGAAGTACTGAAAAGCGGTTTTGCAAATTGTCCGAGTGCGAGCGATGAGACGCCATGTCCAGCCAGTTCGAGTTTCTCGGCCTTTCCCACATCGCCGCGATGGGTGCGACGCTGGCCTTGCCGATCCTCTTGACCATCGTCGTCAAGCGGCTCAATTCGGCCAAGGCGACTCAAGCCATCTGCGGCGCGTTCGCGGGCGTGCTCTTGCTCAACGAGATCCTGCCTTGGGGCCAGCGCTTGACGATGGTCGGGGCGTACGAGTTTGTGCGGTGGTATCTGCCGTTGCACGTCTGTAGTATCACCGTCTTCGCCGTTGCTGCCGCACTCATCTTCCGCTGGCAGACGGCGTATGAAATCGCCTACTTCTGGGGACTCGCCGGCGCGACCAATGCCGTTGTCACGCCGCCGCTCGTAGCTGACTATCCAGCGTATCGCTTCTTTCAGTATTTCATCGCCCACGGCGGCATCGTCGCCGGTGCGCTGTTCGCAACTTGGGGCCTCGGTATGCGACCGACTTCCAAGTCGGTCATTCGCGTTTTTGTGCTGCTCAATCTCTTGGCCATTGTCGCGTTCGGCGTCAATTGGGCGCTGGGGAGCAACTACATGTTCCTCAGCCGACCGCCCGTTACCCAGTCGCCGTTTTTCTTCGCCCCGTGGCCGTGGTATATCCCAATTCTAGACGGCGTGGCGCTCGTTTTGTTTTACTTGCTTCTTCTACCTTTTAAGATCGGGCGTAGAACAGACGGTTCGCGGATACCTACTATTCCATGAAAGCATCTCGCAAAAAAAAGAAGGCTACGTCCCAAAAGTCCGGGTCGCAGGTTCCCAAAGCGAATATAGGTAGGCGCGTAGTCGGGTTATTAGAAACGCCACAGGCCCCCTTCTTTATTATCGCGGCGACATTCCTCCTAGGGATCTGGACTTTCGACGCCAAACTTTCCCTCAGCGGCGACAACGCCGAATTCATCACGCTGGCGCGCAGTCTGGCCCAAGGCGAGGGGCTTTTGCACATCAACTCGCCCGATCCTCAGCCGGCGACCAAGTATCCTTTTGGTTTTCCCCTATTGCTAGCTCCTTTGGCGTGGGCTTTTCCCGGCGATTGGGTGCCGATGAAGGTTTGGGTGCTGGTGTTCTTTACATTGGGGATGGGGGTGCTCTACCAATTGGCCAAGGAGCGGGTGGGCGTCTTGCCCGGCCTAGCGGTGGTGGCGCTGAGCATTGTGCTCGGCAAGAGCTATTTGACGCACGGGCCGACCGGCGCAGTTTACGGCCCGCTGCTTTTGCACTACGCACACCAAGTCATGTCCGAAGTGCCCTATCTGACTTTCTCGCTTTTGGCACTGTGGCTCGTCGAACGGGGCGTTAGGCGCGAGGGTATCAAGGGAAACTGGTGGCTCGTCGGCGGATTCGCTTGCACCATTTGGGCGTACTACATCCGCACGGCTGGGATCGCGCTGGTGGCAGCCGTGGTGGTTTATCTGTTGCTCCGGCGCGATTTTCGGCGGTGTTTGCTCTTTAGCGGCGCGGCGTTTGTCTACTGGCTGCCGTGGACATTGCGCAATCAAGCGGTAGGTGGCGGCAGCGTCTATATCAAGCAGCTTTTCATGGTCAATCCCTACCACCCAGAGCGAGGATTGCTCAACGTGGGTGGCTTCGTTGAGCGCTTTATTGGCCATGTGCATCGCTATCTGACGGGGGAATTGCCCAATACGCTAGTGCCGTTTTTTGATGGCACTGAGACGATTTTCCACCCCGCACCGTTGTTGCTGATCGCGCTCGCCGTTGCGGGGACGGTACTCTGCATCAAGCGCGGCGAACACCTGCTGCTCCTGCTCTACTCAGCCTTCTTCATGGGGATCGTGTTGCTCTGGCCTTGGCCGGGAGACCGCTTTCTGGTGCCGATTGTGCCGGTGCTCGTCTTGTTGGGGGTTTGGGCCGTTTTGCAAATTCTCGACGGACTAGCCGGAGGTCATGTCGGCAGGCTCGTGGTGTGGGGCTGCTTTCTAGTATGCATCATCGGCCAAGTTGGCGGCGTCAAACGCCTAGCTGACTACGCGGCCGCTGACTATCCTCCGCCTTGGCTTCGCTACTATCAGGCCGGTCAATGGCTCAAAACCAACGCGTCGGAAGACGCCATCGTGCTGTGCCGCAAGGGTTACTGGATGTACATCGTCTCGGGTCGGCGCTGCGTCGGCTTCCCCTTTGACGAGCCAGCAAAAGTGCTGGCCCACATGGAGCGCGAAAAGGTTGATTACGTGGTGCTGGAAAGCCTCGGTTTTCCGCAGACGGGGCAGTATTTGGTTCCGGCTATCGAGGAGTACCGCGACCGCTTTCAAGTGGTGTGGCACGACCCGGTGGTGCCGACGTTTGTGCTGCGTTTTCTCCAGCTTTAGAAACCAACAATGCACAAACTCACGGCAGCGGCGCGTCGTCGCGGACTAAGGCCTCGTCGCGGAGTTCGGCCCAAAACGAGGCGGGAATCTCCTGCGTGAGCAAGTCGAAGTTCTCCTGCACCCGCTCGGGCTGCCGCGTCCCGGGGATGATGCAGGTGATGGCCGGATGGGCGAAGACGAATTGCGAGGCCGCTGCTTTGAGATTGACGTGGTGGCGAGCGGCCACGGCTTCTAGCGACTTGGCCCTAGCCGCGATTTCGGGCGGAGCTTCCCGGTAGTTGTACGTCGCGCCCGGGCGCGCGCCTTTGGCCAAGATGCCGCTGTTGTACGTGCCGCCGGCCATGATACCGATGTTTTTTTCCACGCACAGCGGCAAGAGTTCGCCGAGCGCACCTTGGTCGAGCAAGCTGTAGCGCCCGGCGAGGAGGAAGCAGTCGAAATCGCCCTCGCGGGCAAAGCGGGCCAGCATTTCCCATTGGTTCATGCCCGCACTGACGGCGCGAATGACGCCGTCGCCGCGCAGCTTGTCGAGCGCGGGGTAAGCACCATCGATGGCTTCCTGCCAATGGTTGTCCGGGTCGTGAATGTGGAGGATGTCGATGCGATCTACGCCTAGGCGTTTGAGGCTGTCTTCAAAGGAGCGCATGACGCCGTCGTAGCTGAAGTCGAACACGGGTTGATACGAGGCCGGGCCATCGAAAATGCCCTCCTGTTGATCTTGCTCGATTGGGACCAAGACGCGCCCCACTTTGGACGCGAGCACATAGCTGTCGCGCGGCACGCCCACGAGGGCCTTGCCGAGACGGATTTCGCTTTTGCCCGCTCCGTATAGCGGTGCGGTGTCTAAGAGGTTTAGTCCCAAAGACAGGGCGCGGTGTACGACAGAGACGGCCTGGTCGTCTGGTATGTCGCCGTATAGGCCGCCGATAGAGGCGCAGCCCAAGCCGAGACGGGTGACGCGCAGGCCGCTGCTGCCGAGGGTGACTTTTTCGAGTGGATTCATAGCTTGCTCCTCATAGTTTCTAGATGTAAGGAGCAAAACATAGGCCAAACTACCCGTGACAAAAAGCCCGCCCCTTGGAACCTGCTTGACGCTCACAGGGGCATGCCGTACATTAAGCGGCCTTTGTAAATGTTCCGAACTCATTGAATATAAAAGAGATGTGTCAATTTAAGGCCAAGCTGCTGGCACTGCTAATGCTGGCTGGATGCGCCGTCCCCGAGGAGCCACCGCAAGAAGAAGCGGCTCGCAGCGAGCGGCCCGCTTTGGCCGAGTGGCAGTGGGCCGATGGCGAGCTGCCTTGGAGCACTTGGGACGAATCTTTGTTCGTGCGCGCCCAAAGCGAAGACAATCCCATATTGGTGTATTTGGCAGCTCCGGGATGCGAGGGCCTGTTCCCCGCGCCGACGCCAGCGTTACGTCAATTGGTCGCCGAGAAATTCGTCAGCGTGCGGGTCGATCCATTCAAGCGGCCAGACATTGCTCGGCGCTACGACAGCGGCGGTTGGCCGGCTCTAGTGGTGACCCTGCCGGACGGGCGGGTTTTCGCGCGGGCTGTGGATATTCCGCCGGCCAACGTCGAGCCTTATTTGCGTCGGTTGCACACGGCCTACGAGGAAAAGCGCGAAGTAATCGTCGCCAAGGTGCAGCGCGCCGCTCGTCCCAAGGTTGAGAAACCCGTTGCAATAGATGCTGTTTACCGCGCGTGCGCGGCTGTTTTTGACTCGGTCCACGGCGGTTTCGGCGGTCCGACCAAGTTTCTCGAAACTTCGACGTTGCGCTTCCTACTCACCTATGCCGAGGCACGGGGTGCAGCACCGGCGCGGCAGATGGCCTTGGCCAGCTTGGATGCGGTTCTTGCCTCGCCGCTTGAGGATAGCGGAGGTTTTCGCGCGTACTCGTATGCGCCGGATTGGAGCGCGCCTGCAGGCGAGCGAGAAGCGCTCGATCAGGCGGCCATGCTGCACCTGTTGCTGGAGGCTGGCCAGTCCCGCTACGCCGAGTCGGCCAGAGCGTTGCTCGGCTTTGTCGAGGGTACACTCTTTGACAAAGCCGAAGGTGTGTTCCGCGGTCGCCAAGTCATGGCCGACACTTGGTGGACCGACCCCACGCTCTACGCCGACCGTCAGGCGGCCTTGATAAGAGCTTATCTCGCTGCGGCCACCACTTTAGGCGACGAACGCGCTGCTCAGGTGGCTATGCAGGCTGGCGACGCGCTCATCAGCCACTGTATCGACGGCCGCGGCCGGGTGTGGCATGTCTGCGACTCAGACGGCGAAGGCAGCGCTGGCCTGCTCGTCGATCAAGCCTTGGCGGCATTGGCCCTGTGGGAGTTGGGCGAGTGGAGTGGGGAGGCGCGGTTTGCTACCGCCGCCGAGCAGGTGGCGCGCTTTATGGAGCAATCGTACGATCGTCCCGCTGCTCTCGATCCGCTATCGCACCACGGCAAAGCTCTCGCTCTCCAACTCTACGGGCGACAGGGCCGCGCCGAGCGGGTGGTCGCCTTGGCCGCCGAGCCGCGTCTGTCACAGTCGCCCGCCCGAGCGCATAGCTCGTGGGCGCGAGCCTTATTGCTGTACGGCCCACCGCTATGAAAATTTTGGTGACAGGTGCCACTGGCTTTTTGGGCCGCACGCTGCTCTCCTTGGCAGGGGAAGCCGAGTGGATGGGTTGCGGTCGCCGGCCCGCTGCCGAGGGCATTCCCTATCGCCAGGTTGATCTAGATGACCGCAAAGCTGTGGCCGCACTCGTCGCCGAACTGGCTCCAGATTGGGTGATTAACGCCGCGGCCATGACCGATGTCGATGGCTGTGAAAAAGACGTGCGGGCCGCGCGGCAAGCCAACGTCGATATTCCCGAGAATGTGGCTGCGGCTTGCGACGCGATTGGCGCTGGCTTGATCCACGTTTCTACAGATTATGTCTTCGACGGCAAGTGCGGCCCTTACGGCGAAGGGGATGCGGCCAATCCGCTGTCTTGCTACGGTCAACTCAAACTCGAAAGCGAGGGCATATTGCAAAAGATGGAGCGGGCGCTAGTCGTGCGGACCCTGTGGCTGTACGGCTATGTCCCGCAGGCCGGGTCCAACTTCCTCACTTGGGTGCTGCGGTCGCTGTCTAGCGGCCAGCCCCTGCGGGTCTTTGCCGATCAGTGGGGCAACCCGACCTATATCCGCGATCTGGCCCGTGCCTTGGTGGCCCTGTGCGGCCAAGAGGCTCGGGGCTTGTTCCACGTCGGCGGCGCGACCTTTATGACGCGCTGGGAGATGGCGCGGGAGATAGCCCATTTCTTTGGTACCGACGGTGCGTTGATCGAACCGGTGCCGACCTGTGCGGTCGCGCTGCCAGCTAAGCGTCCTTTGCGCTCTGGTTTGCGCACCGACGCGCTGGAAGCCGCGCTCGGCCGCCGCCCCCTGAGCTTTGTCGAGGGGTTGCAATGCCTCGCTGCGGACCCGCTTTTTCGCCGCGACTTTCCCCAATTTGCCCGCTAGCCTATCCTCATGGATATCGTGCAGATTTCGCTGATAACGCCCACGTACAACGAGCGGGAAAATCTGCCGCTTCTGGCGGAAGAAATTTTCGCGGTCGTCGGCCAAGAGCCGGATATCGATTTGGAGCTTATCGTGGTAGATGACAACTCGCCCGATGGCACCGGCGAGGTGGCCGAGTCGCTGAAGGCCCGCTATCCCATGCAGGTGGTACATCGGCCGGGTAAGCTCGGTTTGGGGTCGGCAGTGATGGCGGGTTTTGCGCAGTCGGCGCGATCGCATCTCGGAGTGATAGACGCCGATTTGAGCCACGACCCGGCGATCCTGCCCGAACTCATCCGCAGCCTGCGCGAATGCGACATTGCCATGGGCAGCCGCTTTGGGGAGACCAGCCGGGTCGAACGGTGGGCTTGGCACCGCAAGCTGATTTCGCAAGTCGGCGTAGGTGCGGCTCGCTTGCTAACCGGGGTCGAGGACCCGCTGTCGGGTTATTTCTGTCTGCGCCGCCAAGTGATACAGGATCTAGTGCTCACGTCTTCGGGTTACAAAATTCTGCTCGAAATTTTGGTCAAGGGCCGCTATCGGCAGCATCGGTCCGTGCCTTTCGTTTTTCGCAATCGCCAGTTCAGCTCCAGCAAGCTGGACCTGCAAGAGTACCTACTATTTGCCAAGCAGATTCTCTACTTCAGCGGCTACAAGCTCATGGGTCGCCACCGAGGTACTAAATCGTGCGACTGAGCGTTGTTTTCCTCAACTACAACACCCGAGACCTGACCCGCCAGGCCCTGAGTTCTGTGCTCGCAGCAGCCGAAGGGCTAGCGGTGGAGATATTCGTCGTTGACAATGCCTCGGTAGATGGCAGTGCTGACATGGTAGCCGAGGAGTTCCCGCAAGTGAAGCTGATCCGCAACGCGGCCAATGTGGGTTTTGCGGCTGGCAACAACGTGGCCTTGCGGCAGGTGACCGGAGAATACGTGCTGCTGATCAACACCGATACCATTGTGCGCCAGGATGCGCTGCGCACGATGGTAGAGTTCTTGGACGCGCACCCGGAAGCCGGAGCCTGCGGGTGCAAAATCCTCGACCCGGACGGCACCTTGCAGCTCGACAGCCGCCGCGGCTTTCCGACGCCTTTGGCTGCCTTCTGCAAGATGTCGGGCCTGAGCCGCTTCTTTCCCAAGCACCCGCTCATCGCCCACTACCACATGACGTATCTCGATCCCGAGCAGACGGCTGAGGTCGAGGTGCTGTCCGGTTCTTGCATGATGGTGCGCAAGGCGGCCATGGACCAAGTCGGCCTGCTCGACGAGGACTATTTCATGTACGGCGAGGACATCGACTGGTGCTATCGCTTCCACCAAGCTGGCTGGAAAATTTACTACGTGCCAACAACCTCGATCATTCACTTTCGCGGCGAGAGTGGCCGGGGGGTGCCTCTGCGAATTCTCTATCGCAAGAGCCGTGCCATGTCGATTTTTGTCAACAAACACATGGCGCGGCGTTTTCGCTTCTTCCCACTGTGGCTTTTGCAGGTGGGCATTGCCCTGTACGGAACGTTCCGCCTCCTCGCCCGGGCGGGTCGCGCCTTGGCCATGCCGCTGATCGACGCTGGCTTAGTGCTCTGCGGCTTAAAGCTCGGATTAGCGGTGCGCTACCACCAAGAGCTGGTGCCTTTTATCTACCGCATCGAGCAAGTCGGCAATCTATTCGGCCTCGACGTCCAGCCGACGCGCTGGCTGGTGCCGCCTCCGTATTCGGATTTGCAATGGGCTACTGTGTACGGCGCTTCGACCTTGGTCTGGCTATTGGCGTTTTACGCGTCGGGCCTGTACGACCGCCGCCGCTACTCGGTGGCGTGGTCGGTAGTGGGGGTGACGCTGGGGTTTGCCTGCATAGTGATGCTGGTGTTCTTCTTTAAGGCGTACAATTTTTCGCGGCTAGCTGTGGTCGCGGCTTGGTTTTGCAACTTGCTGTTAATCGCCGGTTGGCGCTTGGCCGCGCGTTGGTTCCTGTACCAGCGCGGCCGCGAGGGTCGGTTGCGCACCCTGTTGGTGGGAACGGATGCGGTTGCCGTGCATTTCGTCGAGCAGTTAGAACGCACGAGTATGGTCAACTGCGATCTGATCGGCGTGGTGGGCGATGGCTCCCAACAGCGGGGCTGCCCGCTGGCTGGTCGCCCAGTGGTCGGCCACGTTGGCGAACTGGAGGCATTGGTGGACGACTTTGCCATTGAGCACCTCGTGTTCACTCCGAGCGCCATGGCGTCGTTCTTGGAGCAGCCGGTGCAGTCGCGGGGGGCACGGGATTTGCGCGTTAGCATGGTGCCGGTCGCTTTTGCCGAGATGGTTGCCGATCGCGGCGCACACGACTCCGCGCCTTTGCCCCTCGTGGAGATTCAGACGGGGAGTTGAGTAGAGCAGTGTTGATCTTTTACCTTTATTTACGTATTGTGAACGCGAGCATATGCTGGGAGAATAACTATGTCTGAAAGGCGTTTGGCAGGCGGTCGGGAGATCGTGCTGCCGATGAGTAAAGCAGTAGAAATTAGTTTTCGCAGCCTGAAAATTCGCTTTGGCCGCTCGCTGATCACCACCAGCGGCGTGATTTTGGCCATAGCCTTTTTAATGTCGGTGTGGAGCAACAACGAAATCATCAGCAGCCTGCGGAACGCGGACAAAAGCGAGATCAACTTGCTGTTGCAAAAAAACGGCATTGAGACCGGCGTCACCGAGGCTGGCGACGCTTCTGCAGAGGCCAAGGCCCGCATGGAGGAAGAGCAATCCAAGCAAACTTGGCTTATCAGTCTCTCGCTGTTGGTCTGCGTGGTTGGTATTGCCAACGCCATGTTGATGTCGGTGACCGAGCGGTTCCGCGAGATTGGCACCATGAAGTGTCTCGGGGCCTTGGACACCTTTATCGTCAAGCTCTTCCTGCTCGAATCGACCTTTCAGGGGTTGGCAGGGACTTCGGCCGGGATCGTCATTGGTTTTGCGCTGACGCTGGGGTTAGCTCTGCTCGATTACGGCGGTTACACGTTCACCTATTTCCCAGTGAGCGGCATCGCTGAATCAGCCGGTTACGCCTTGGTGGTGGGAACCTTGCTTTCGCTGATCGGTGCCATGTTGCCGGCGTACCGCGCAGCCAAGATGGAGCCGGTCGAGGCCATGCGCTCCGACACTTGATTCCTTAGAGGAGATCTGAAATGACCGAAACCGCCCCGGACGAGGTCGCTGTCCAAGAACAAGAAGCGGAAAAACGCACGGTAGTACGGACCCAACAGGTAAAGAAAACTTACTTGATGGGTGAGATTGAGGTTCACGCCCTGCGCGGCGTCGATATGGAGATCTACACTGGCGAGTACCTGTCGATCATGGGGCCTTCAGGCTCGGGCAAGAGCACCTTCTTCAATATGGTCGGCGGTCTCGATAAGCCCTCGGAGGGCAAGGTGTACATCGACGAGGTGGATGTCGCCCAGCTCGACGCGTATGAACTGGCTTGGCTGCGCTGCCGCAAAATCGGCTATATCTTCCAGTCGTTTAACTTGATCCCGGTGATGACCGCGCTCGAAAACGTCACCTTGCCGATGGTCTTCGCCGGTCTGACCAGCGACGAGGCCCGCGACAAGGGCATGGAGCTTTTGGGCAAGGTGGGCCTTGGCGAGCGGCATTCGCACAAGCCCAACGAGCTTTCGGGGGGCCAGCAGCAGCGCGTGGCCGTCGCCCGCGCCTTGGCCAACGACCCAGCCGTCGTCCTCGCCGACGAGCCGACGGGGAATCTGGACCTGCGCACGGGCACCGAAATCATCGAATTGCTCAAAGAGATGAACGAGAATTCCGGTGTGACCGTCATTTCGGCGACCCACGACCACAAGATGCTCAGCGTCTCCGACCGCGTGGTGTGGGTCAAGGACGGCCAAGTCGATCACGTGCGCAATCGCGAAGACCTAGATATCGAAGTAACCCACGTAGAAGGCGAGTAGTGCTGCCGACCTACCCGGCCGCGTTCTGGGTCTGCGCGGTGGGGGCCGTGTTGTTGATGGGGGTGGCTAAGGCTGGTTTTGGCGGTGGGATCGGCATTTTGGCCACCCCGCTTTTGGCACTGACGGTTTCGGTGGCGGACGCGGCGGCCCTATTGCTGCCGCTGTTGATCGCCTGCGATGTATTCGCCGTCCGGCACTATCGCCGCACCTTCGACAAAACGAGCGTCAAACGGCTTCTGCCCGGTTCCGCCTTGGGGATCGGCGCGGGGGCTTTTTTTTTCGGGTACTTTAGTCAGCACGAGCGCGTTCTAGAGGTGGGATTGGGCTGCTTGGCCTTGCTGTTTGTCGCTTTTCAGTTCGGGCGGGCGGCGATTGTCGGGGCCGTGCGGAAGCAGCATCCAGGGAAGCTCGCTGGTGTGCTGATGGGCGCGGCCTCGGGCTTTACCTCGACGATTGCTCACGCCGGGGCGCCGCCGGTGGTCATCTACCTGCTGCCGCAGCAGCTACCGCGCCACATGTTTGTCGGCACTACGGTCATCTTTTTTGCCATGCTCAATTTGCTCAAACTGCCGCCCTACTGGGGCTTGGGGCTTTTTCACGCCGATATCTTTAAGACGACGTTGCTGCTGGCACCGCTGGCGTACGTCGGGGTGAAGTTGGGCGTGTTTTTGCTCCAGCGATTTAGCGATTTGTGGTTTAATAGGCTGGTGTATGGGATCTTGCTAGCGACGGCGATACAGTTGGTTACTGGAGATAATTTACTGGAGGGGATGGTCCGGGGATGATAGGGCATTTCTGGCTGCATCTAGGGTCCGTCCACCAAAGTGGGACTACCTTGTATGGGCTTGACGACGATCGGCGACTTGTCCTTACTAAAGGTATAACTCGTTCAAGGAGATAAAAATGACGAAGACAAAGCGTGTCGT
The DNA here is from genome assembly GCA_022819745.1 of Candidatus Latescibacterota bacterium. Next base: position 66,409 of record JAJEGS010000055.1, read on the forward strand.
ACAGCAGGCACCAAAAAGGGGCACGATAAGAATATCCACTATTAAAAAGGCGGTTGACAGTGTCAAGAAGACTAGGTCGGAACCTCGCAAGTCTAGATAAGCGTGATGGATACTAGACGATATGCTGGGAACGTGTTTATCAATTGTCCGTTTGACAAGGAGTATTTGATACTCAGAAATGCTCTTCTATTTGCCATATTTGACTGCGGCTTTATCCCGCGTTGTGCGCTAGAGGAAGACGATAGCGGCGATGTGCGTTTCAACAAAATACAGAAAATCATTGCAGAGTGCCGGTTTGGTGTCCACGATATATCGCGCACAGAACTTGACGACCAGACACAGACCCCTCGTTTCAATATGCCCTTGGAATTGGGCGTATTCCTAGGTGCAAAGCACTTTGGGAATAAGCGACAGAAAGGAAAGGTCTGCCTAGTTTTGGATCGCGAGCAATACCGATACCAAGCCTTTATATCCGACATAGCCGGGCATGATATTCGTTCCCATGGCAACAAGCCTGAGAAAGTCATAACGCATGTACGCGACTGGTTGAATGCTGCTTCTGGTAGAAGGACGATCCCAGGGGGCGGGCGATTATAGCTAGGTGGCGGCAATTCGAGGCAGATTTGCCAGCTATGTGTGAGCAATCTTCCATTGAGGTAGATGAATTAACCTACAACGATCGGACCAATTTCATCTCGGAATGGCTGAGGTAGTATAGTCATCCCCTCTTTCCGCAAAGATGCTCTAGATATCTAGGACAAGACGCATGGAATGGAGCGCAGTATTTGATAGGGTGGATAGGATTTCCCGGGGCCATTCCTGAAAGATCCCCGAGTGCTTTCGTCGGAAGAGTTTCTTTCGCCAACTCAGAAATCCTTTCTTTTCCTACAGTACTTTTCGCCCGGCGACGGATAGGTATCCAGAACAATCACTTCAGCAGGTTCCAAGCCTCTTCAGCTACTGGCTCTGTCGGATCCAGATACTCAATGACCTTGCCGCGCAGCGGCGACGGTGTCACCGGATGGAGATCGGTTTCGTGCGACAATATAGTCCCTCGGATCCTTTGATCGACTTTTTCAGAAGGAGACCAAAACATGGCGATATCGATTCAATTTCCTGCTGACGCGGAACAACGGCTTGATTTCCTAGCGACGCAAACGGGGCGCACTAAGGATGTCTGCCTACGCGAGATTATCGAACGGGGTCTTGAGGACATGGAGGACTATTATCTCGCTGCCGAAGTCCTGCAGCGCGTCCGAAACGGTGAGGAGCAGGTGTACTCCGCTGCTGAGGTGAAGAAAGCCCTTGGTCTGGACAATTGAGTACACCGAGACTGCATCCCCTTGCCACTGGAGACCATACCCAATGAACGATAGACCTTACTCCCGCCGCACGTTCCTCAAGCTCTCGACCGCGGCCGCCGCCGGCCTTTCCATAAGTGCTGCGCCGAACCACCGCGACATGCCCCAGCGGATCTTGGGCCGCACAGGCGAAGCTGTTTCTCTACTCGGCTTGGGCGGCGCGCACATGGCCCGCCACGGCAACATGGAGGAGAAAGCGGCCATCGCCTTGATGCACGCGGCCATCGACGAGGGGATCAACTTCTTCGACAATGCTTGGGGCTATTCCGACGGCGCGAGTGAGATACGCATGGGCAAGGCGCTGCGCGGCGGCTATCGCGACCGCGTATTCCTGATGACCAAGGATACGAGCCGCCATCCCAAGCGGGCGATTGCCCATCTCGAAGAGAGCTTGCGCCGGCTGCAAACCGACGTGATCGACTTGTGGCAGTTTCACAATATCAAACAGCCCGACGATCCAGAGCGGATTTACGAGCGGGGCCTGTTAGAGGCCGCGCTCAAAGCCAAAGAGGAGGGCAAGATCCGCTATATCGGCTTTACCGGCCATACTTTGCCCGCTCTGCACGTGGAGATGATCGAGCGCGGCTTTGCTTGGGATGCCACGCAAATGCCGATCAACGTATTCGACCCGCACTACCTCAGCTTTGTCGAGCAGGTGCTGCCGCTCGCAGTGGAAAGGAACATCGGGGTCATTGCCATGAAGACCTTGGGGGGTACGCCCGAAGCGATCCTCGCAACAGGTGTGGCGACGGCGGCAGAGTGCCTACGCTACGCCATGAGTCTGCCAGTGGCTACTGTGTGTTCTGGGATGGATTCGCTGGAAAAACTGCGGCAGAATGCGGCCATAGCCCGGCAGTTCACGCCCTTGGCCGACGACGAGCAACTTGCGCTTTTGTCGCGCACGCAAGAGCTAGGGGCGCAGGGCACACACGAGTCGTACAAAGCTCGCCGGCCCTAATCTCCGTGCGCCATACCTTTCTTCTTTTCTTTTTTGCAGTGCCCCTGTGGGGCCAAGACCTCGACGTTGCACCGACTAAACCCGTCGGCCCTCCTAACATAGAAAGCGCGCTGTGGGAACTAGCTAGGTCCCCGGCGGCCAAGCCGACTCGCGCGGCGGACGGCTCAGACGTGGTCGTCATTTTGGTGCCCGCAGCGGGTTTGGCATCCACCATTGACACTACGACGTTTGCCGACCTTGGCGTCAAAATTTTGGCCCAGTCTAGGAGCCTGATGCGCGTGTCGGTACCGGCTGCATCGCTGCGGGCGGTGTCTGAGTTGCCGAGTGTGGCCTTTGTCCGCAGGCCCCGCCGTCCGCACGCGCAACAGACCATCAGCGAGGGTTTAGCGCTCATCCGCGCTCTCGAAAAACACGCTGCCGGCGCGAAGGGCCAAGGGGTCAAGGTGGCGATTATCGACGGCGGATTTAAGGGGGCTGACAGATTGCCCGAAGATATGCCGGTGCGTCGGTGGTTCCGCGACTATACGCGCACGGGGATATACGCCGGTACGGACGCCCACGGCACGGCGTGTGCCGAGATCATCCACGACGTGGCCCCAGAAGCCGAACTCTATCTGTACAAGGTTGCGGATATAGTGGATATGGAGAATGCCAAAGACCGCTGCATACAAAACGGAGTGGCCGTTGTAAACTACTCGGCGACTTGGGTGGGCGAGGGGTTTGGGGATGGGCGCGGGATCATCTGCGACATCGTAAATGACGCGGCCGACAACGGCATTCTCTGGGTCAACGCCGTCGGCAACTACGCCCAAAAGCACTACGCGAGTTTTTGGCGCGATAGCGATGACGACAATCGGCACAATTTTGCCGCTGGCGACGACGCAGTGAATTTTGTCGCTGAAATCGGCGACGTCATCAGGATAACGCTAACTTGGGACGATTGGCCCATCACCACGGCGGACTACGACCTGTATCTCTACCATCAAGACGCGTTTGGCAACATCAAAGAGGTCAGCAAAAGCACTGATGTTCAGGGCGAAGGCGGTGCGCCGGTGGAGTTTATAGAATACTTCGCTGGGCGAGCGGGCACGTATGGCATTTCCGTGGTCCGCGTCGGCGAGGCCGAGCCTAAGAAGCTACGGGTGTGGTCTTGGCACCACGACATTGAATATCCGGTTCCGACTGGCAGCTTGGGGATTCCGTCGGACGCGCGCGGGGCGCTGAGCGTTGGGGCGATTAACCGCGACCAGTGGGATTTGGGAACAGTGGCGAGCTACAGTTCGCGTGGCCCCACCGCCGACGGCCGGATCAAGCCCGACCTCGTCGCGCCTTCGGGCGTGACAACGGCTTCTTACGGTGTGGAGAGGTTGTTTGGAGGTACCTCGGCGGCGACTCCCCACGTGGCTGGTGCCGCCGCTCTACTCAAATCGGCTAACCCGTTGCTCTCGCGCGACGATCTGTGGCAGGCCCTCGTCGAGGCCACCGTCGATGTGGGGGCACCGGGCAAGGACGACAGCACGGGATACGGCAAACTCGTGCTGTCAGTACCCGCGCCGCAAATTGCCAGCGTCTCGCCTAGCCGCGTTCAATACGGTCGAACAGTTATCATCGCCGGCCAAGGTTTCGGCGATACCAAAGGGACGGGCAGAGTGGTCTTTTTCGCGGGCAAGGAGCCGAGTGATTCCGACTATCTTGCTTGGAGCGACGCGCAGATCCAAGTGCGCGTGCCGACTGGCGCTCGCACCGGCAAGGTGCAGGTGATAACTGGCGGCGGCAGCGACAGTGTGCAGGTGGTCGTCGCGTCGCCTTACATTGGGGAGATCACCAATCACACGCGCATAGATGCGGGAGCTAAGACCGACGACCTCATACAAATTGACGGAGACAATTTCGGTCTCGCGCGGGACAGCAGTTCTGTGTGGATTGATTCGGTTGCGGTGTCTTCTTTCGAGACTTGGTCGAATGAGACGATACGGTTCCGCGTTCCGCTCAATGCGCCTTCGGGCGATGTAAACGTTGTGACGGCTGAAGGTGCCAGCAATGCCGTCCGCATGGAAATCGCCAGTCCGTACTTGGCGCAACTTTCGCCGCCGCAAGTGCAGGCTGGCGAGTACTTGACGCTGACTGGCGGCAACTTTGGTCAAGAGCGCGGCGCGGGGTACGTGTTGTTTAATCCCAATGTGCAAGCCGAGGCCGACGATTATGCGGTTTGGTCTAACGGCATCATCGTCGTCCGCGTTCCGTCCGAGGCTCGCAGTGGTGGGGTGCAGGTTTTTACCGCCGATGGGGTTACTGGGGCCGCGCAAGTGGAGATTGGCGACGAGTGGATAGAGCCGCTGCCGAGTAGTGGAATTTTCGGCTACAGTCCGCCTGCGGTTAGCAAAAATCCCAAAAGCGTCAAGTTTGGTTTTGAGGGGATCAACCGCAATGTCCTGTGTCAGTTTTCGACTAAGGAAATAAGCAACGACGAGATCGTTATTTTCCTCAACGAACAAAGGTATGCGGAGCTCATAGCTGGGGAGGATTGGCGGACTTGGTATCTCGTCCTCGATGAGACACATCTCCAGTCTGGGCAAAACGTCATCGAATTCCGCAATGTCATCAACCAAGACCGCGCGGCATCTTTCGTCCGTTGGCAGTTGAAGGATGTGGCGTTGTGGAAGCCGTTTAGTGCTAAGCTCGCTGCGGGGACGCGGCTTTTGTCCAAGTTGCCGGATGGCTTGGGCGATCCTTTTCCTACGCCGTTCAATGCGGAAGTTACCATTCCCTTCACCGTTGCTGCCGCCGGTCCCGTGCGGCTTGCTGTCTATAATTTGATGGGGCAGCAGGTTCGCGTGTTGGCCGATGAGTGGATGGATGCTGGTGCGCATCGCGTGCGTTGGGATGGTCGCACGGATGCGGATGTAGAGGCGGCTTCCGGGGTCTATTGGGCCGTGCTGCAAGCTGGCGATGTGGTTCAAACGGCTAAGTTGGCGTTGATTCGCTGAGCCGAATAGTGCCTGCCGTAAGGTTCCTTGACGTCTCGTTTTGAGGGCGTATTATAAGCCGCCGCTAACTCGCGTCGGCATTCCGCCTGCTAGATACGCTCACCCTGAAACATGGATCGACAGTGAAATCAATTAATCGTTGTAGAATTATGACCGCCCTTTTCTTAGGCGTCCTTGGCTATATACCCCTCTGGGGACAGAACATAGACTACACACCTGACAGACCCGACGGCCCTGCCAAGATACAGAGTTCGCTGTGGGAACTGGCAACGCCGGGGGCGGCCAAGCCGACTCGTGATTTACAGGACACTGTCGTCGTCATCTTGGTTCCATATCTTGGCCAAGCGTCGGCTTCGATTGATACGTCGTCGTTAGCTGCGCTTGGTGGACGGGTTCTGGCGCAGTCCAAGGGTCTGATGCGGGTTTCGGTCCCGGCGTCGTCGCTGCTGGCGGTTTCGGAACTGCCGGGGGTTCGCTTTGTCCGCAGGCCGTATCGGCCGCATTCACAACAGACAGAGACTTGGAGCGAAGGCGGGTGGTCCATCAAAGCGTATGATAATTACTTCGAGGGTGTGAGAGGCCAAGGAGTCAAGGTGGCCGTTATTGATGGAGGATTTAAGAGGGCGGACGAACTGTCTGGAGACATGCCAGCACGTTGGCGATATCGCGACTATACGAATGAAGGAATCTACGCAGGCGAGAGCGTCCACGGTACGGCGTGTGCCGAGATTATCCACGATATGGTCCAGGAAGCCGAGCTCTATCTCTATAAGGTGGGGGATTTAGTTGACCTTGAAAACGCCAAGGACCACTCCATACGGGACGGTATCGACATAATCAATCATTCCATGGGTTGGTTTGGAACAGGAATTGGCGACGGGCGAGGACTCGCCTGCGACATTGTAAATGACGCCGCAGATAATGGGATTCTCTGGGTAAATGCAGCGGGCAATGATGCAAAGAGCCATTACTATGGGTTCTGGTCTGATTTCGATTCTGACAGTTGGCATAACTTTAGCGAGGAAGACGAGGTGCTAGCGTTTGAAGCAGAGAAAGGGGATGAGATAAGAATTTTCTTAACTTGGAACGATTGGCCTATCTCCCAGCAGGACTACGACCTATACCTCAATTTTGTGAACTCCTCTGGCGATCTCGAACCCGTCGCGCAAAGTATCGATTATCAAGGGGGGTTCAGTGGCAACATCCCTGTAGAATCGATCGAAATCGAAGCAGACAGATCAGGAGAATATGGAATTTCTGTTCGTAGCGAGGATGCTCGGCCTAGAAGGGTGAAAATATGGTCGCTTAATCACGATTTTGAAGAGTATTCGATCGCGGAGAACAGTATCGGGAGTCCCGCGGACGCCAGAGGGGCCATGAGCGTTGGTGCAGTCCATTATGACTACTACGACTTAGGTTGGATTGCAGATTACAGCTCCCGTGGACCCACCACCGATGGTCGCTTCAAACCCGAACTCGTCGCGCCTAGTGGAGTATCGACAGTCTCTTATGGAGAGTCTGAGTTTTTTTACGGCTATACCGGGACTTCCGCCGCTGCGCCTCACGTCGCCGGAGCGGCGGCTCTAATCAAGTCGGCCAACCCATCGTACTCGCGCACTCAATTGTGGGATGCGCTTATTGAGGCAACGGTTGACATAGGAACTCGGGGAAGGGACAACGACAGCGGATACGGCAAACTCGTGTTGCCGATCATGCAAGTTTCCGCATCTCCGCAAATCACTTCCATCTCGCCCAGTCGGGTGCGGTACAATCAAATCATAACCATCCGTGGGACGACTTTCGGTGCGAATCGAGGCACGAGCCGGGTGATTTTCCACGGAGGTAAGGAACCCAACTCTTCCCAGTATATTAGCTGGAGTGATACCGAGATCCAAGTGAGAGTGCCGACTGGAGCGCGTACCGGCAATGTGCAGGTTGTAACCTCGAACGGAAGAGACTCGGCCCAGCTGACAATTACCTCTCCTTGGATCAGCAGTATCTCCCCGCAGACCGGAAGAACTAATACTGTTGTTACCGTAAGCGGGGAGAATTTCGGCTCCTCGCGGGGAGGCAGTTCCGTGCGGATTGGTTCGGTCACGATTCCTTCGTCTGCGTTTACCTCTTGGTCAAGTAGTAGGATACGGTTCCGCATTCCCGTCAATACTCCCCCTGGCAACCTGACCGTTAGAACGTCAGAAGGCACCAGTAATGCCATCCGCCTACAAATAACGAGTCCGTATCTGACTAGAATCTCGCCGACGCAAGCAAAAACAGGGGATCGCCTGACGCTAACAGGTGGTAATTTTGGTACTACACGCGGTACGGGATACATTTCATTTGCTTCTAACGTACGACCTTCTGCTGCGGAGTATGTGAGTTGGTCCAACAGCAGAATTGTCGTCGAGGTTCCAGATGAGGCTCAGAGCGGCAATGTGCGGATTACTACCTCGAATGGGGCGTCGGGGACGAAGCGGCTTGAAATCGAAGGCGAACAGTTAGAGCCGCTTCCGAGCAGAGGACTCTTCGGCTACAGTCCGCCCACAGTTACTAAAAATCCCAAAAGCGTCAAATTTAGCTTTGAGGGAATAGGTGAAGATGTTGCGATGACATGGTCTCTCAAAAATGATGCCGTGGTCGATATTCTGGTCAATGGTAAGGACTATGGTTGGATTCCAGTAAGCAACGATTGGGGATCTTGGTGGACCACTTTAAGCCAGATAGATCTAAATTCCGGTCAGAATGTGATCGAATTTCGCAATAGGACAAACCAGAACCGCACGAGCTCTTTTACTCATTGGCAATTAAGGGATGTGAAATTGTGGAAGCCTTTCAATGCCAAGGCGATTGCAGGAGCGAAGTTTTTGGGATCCTCTCGATCTGTCGTTGAATTCGGCCTAGGCGATCCTTTTCCCACGCCGTTCAACGCCGAAGTGACCATTCCCTTTGTTCTTGCCGAGGCCGGTCCCGTGCGGCTTGCCGTCTATAATTTGATGGGCCAGCCGGTTCGCGTGTTAGCCGATGGCTGGCTAACTGCCGGGGCGCATCGCGTGCGTTGGGATGGTCGCACGGATGCGGGTGTAGAGGCGGCTTCCGGGGTCTATTGGGCCGTGCTGCAAGCTGGCGATGTGGTTCAAACGGCTAAGTTGGCGTTGATTCGCTGAGAAGCTGTTGAGTTAAATGCGAATCGGGGAACTTTGAACAGTACCCAGGCCAGCCGCCGTAAGGAGGTCAACATACTCATCGCTGGCTGCGACGACGACTTTGCGAATGACTCTCGAATCTCCTACATATAAAGAGTAGACGATCTACCATAGACAGTGTTCGCTGAGCATCTTATTCTGGTTCCCTGCAATCGCAAGGAGGAATAACATGTCCGTATCAAAACCTCGGTACAGCAAAGAGGAGTTTGCTCGCCGTGGCGATGAGATTTATGAGCGAGATATAAGTCCCCATGTTGAACCTGACGACGAAGGTAAATTCGTGGTCATCGACATTGAGACGGGAGCTTATGAAATTGATCAGGACGAACTGGCTGCATCCGATCGGCTTCTTGCCCGCAGACTCGATGCACAAATATGGACAAGGCGCGTCGGATCCCGGTATGTCCGCCGCTTTGGACCGCGCGAACAGGCGGGTGGTGCGTGATAACCGGCCATGTTACGGCATACCGAGAGGCCATCATCTCGCTAAAGGTGAGAGGACCAGAAGATCGGGAATGCGCGATTGATGCGGTTGTCGATACAGGTTTCAATGGTTTCCTGACGCTTCCTGCATCCCTTACTCAGGAATTGGGCCTTGTCTGGCGTCGGCGGGGGCGGGCTATGCTGGCTGACGGTCGTGACAGCCTCTTCGATATCTACGAGGCCACTGTCACTTGGAATAGCAGGCCGAGACGGATTGCTGTGGACGAGGCAGACTGTGATCCTCTTGTTGGCATGTCTTTGCTTTATGGCTGTGAGTTGACCGTTCAAGTCGTAGATGGAGGCCGGGTGGTCATACGTCCCCTGCCGTAGCAAAAGTTCCCTGCACAGCTTGACAGGTGCTAGCGGTCCCTTTACTTTCTGCCCGTTATGAAATTTTCGCCTCACATTCGTCGCTGGTGGTGCGCTTGGTATTCCCCGAGTAGGGAGAGAGGTGCGTCCATCCGCTAGACTGCGACGAGATGAATTTTCAATCCAACGCGGACGCCCTCGGGTGTCCGCGTTTTTTTGTTCTTGGAGAACGATATGACCATTCACGCGGAAACTTTTCGCACGGCTGGCGGCGTCGAAGTCAAGCGTCAGACCGAGGAATTGCCCATAGCAAGGCCGCTAGAGACACTGCTCGAACGGCTCAATACCCACCGAGGTGCTGTCTTTGCCAGCGGCTACGAGTATCCAGGGCGGTATAGTCGCTGGGATATTGGCTTCGTCGATCCGCCGCTGGAGCTGGTGGCGCGTCAGCGCGCCTTTGCCTTCCGGGCGCTCAACGGGCGCGGCGAGATGTTGCTGGAGACCTTTCGCGGCAGCCTCGCCGAGCACGAGCATGTGACGGAGTTGGAGCTAACCGATGGACAGCTCAAAGGCGCGGTGGCTCCCATGCCCGAGTACTTCCCCGAGGAGGAGCGCTCCAAACAGCCGACGATCTTCAGCGTCCTGCGCGCACTGGTGGCGCAGATGCGAGCCGAAGGCGAAAATCATTTGGGGTTTTACGGGGCGCTGGGCTACGACTTGGTACTCCAGTTTGAGCCGCTCCAACTGCGCCACCCGCGCCGCGAAGACCGGCCCGATCTGCATCTTTTTTTGCCAGACGAACTGATCGTAGTAGATCACCGCAAGGAGCAGGCGCGGCGTTATTGCTATGAGTTTGCCGCCGATGGGTTATCAACCGAGGGCATGGAGCGAGGCACGGACGCCGTGCCCTATGTGCGCGGCGCAGCATCCGAGATTACGTGTGACCACGCTCCCGGGGAATACGCCGACAAGGTGCGCGAAGTCATCGCCGGGACCGAGCGTGGCGACTTCTTTGAGGTGACGCCGAGCCAAGTGCTCAGCGCTGGCTATGCGGGCAGTCCGAACGCCCTCTTTGAGAATATCCGCCGCACGAGCCCCAGCCCCTACGAGTTCTTCATCAACTTAGGCGACGAGTATTTGATTGGCGCTTCGCCCGAGATGTTCGTGCGGGTCAATGGGGCATTGGTCGAGACTTGTCCGATTGCCGGGACCATTGGCCGCGGCAAAACTGTGATGGAAGACGCTGAACAGATCCGCGACTTGCTCAACTCAAAAAAGGACGAGGCCGAACTGAACATGTGTACGGATGTCGATCGCAACGACAAGGCGCGGATTTGCAAGGAAGGCTCGGTGCGGGTAGTGGGGCGGCGGATGATTGAAAGGTACTCGAAGGTTTTTCACACCGTGGACCAAGTAGTAGGCGAATTGAAGGACGACTGCGACGGGTTCGACGCCCTGCTGTCGCATATGTGGGCGGTGACGCTTACTGGTGCGCCCAAGCCAGCGGCCATGCAGAAGATCGAGGAACTGGAAAACTCGGCGCGGCGCTGGTACGGCGGCTGCGTTGGGATGCTGCTCTTTAGCGGCGAGATCAACACTGGGATCACCATCCGCACTGTACACTTGGAGGACGGCATCGCCAAAGTACGGGCCGGGGCGACGCTACTGTGCGACTCGGACCCCGACGCTGAGGAGCGCGAGACGCGGGCCAAGGCCGAGACCTTTATCAACGCGGTGATCGGTGCGGACGATGCTAAGGATAAGGTCACTCAAATTGCGACTTCGGGGCAGGGCAAACGGGTGCTCTTCGTCGATAACCGCGACTCTTTCGTGCATACGCTCGGCGATTACGTGCGGCAGACGGGAGCGGAGGTGGTGACGGTGCGCGCTGCGAGGTCGCGCGACGGCAGCGGCGCGCGGGGGCTGCGCGACCCCCAGCGCGTCTTCGCCGAGTTTGATCCTGATTTGGTCTTTATCTCGCCGGGGCCAGGTACGCCCGAGGAATTCGGGGTGCCGGAACTGGTCAACGAGTGCGTGCGGCGCGCGCTGCCGGTTTTTGGCGTGTGTCTCGGATTGCAGGGCATTGTCGAGGGCCTTGGTGGCGAGCTAGGGGTGCTTTCCTACCCGATGCACGGCAAGGAATCGACGATTCGCTGTACGTCCGAAGGGATTTTCGACGGATTCCCCACGGAATTTGTCGCCGGACGCTATCACTCGCTTTACGCCGTGCCGGAGAAGCTGCCCGAGTGCTTGCGGGTGTTAGCGCAGACCGACGATGGGGTCATCATGGCCGTAGAGCATCGCGAGTTGCCGGTGGCGGCCGTGCAGTTTCACCCGGAGTCGATCTTGACGCTCAAGGACGATTTGGGCTTGCGGCTGATCGCCCAAGTAATAGGGAAGTTGGCGCGGTGATGTTGTAGGGGCGGTTCGCGAATCGCCCCTATTGAATCGTCTCTACCAAACCATCTCTACGGCCTTTTCCGCCAACGCATAACCATGCTGCTGATACTTGATAACTACGACTCCTTTACCTACAATTTGGTGCATTATTTAGAGGAATTAGGGGCGGCAACCAAGGTCTTGCGCAACGACGAATTGACGGTCAATGAGGCGATTGCGCTCGCACCTGAGCGCGTCGTTATTTCGCCTGGTCCCGGCGGCCCAGATCAAGCTGGAATTTCGTGCGCACTCGTCGAGCGGTTGACTGGTGTGATCCCCATTTTGGGCGTGTGCTTGGGCCATCAAGTCATCGCCCAAGTTTGTGGCGGACGCGTGGTGCGGGCCGACGAGATCGTCCACGGTCGCGCGACGCCGGTGCAGCACGATGGCCGCACGCTGTTCGCCGGCCTGCAAAACCCCTTCGTCGCTACTCGCTATCACTCGCTAACTGTCGAGCGGGAGAGTTTGCCCGAATGTTTGGAAGTATCGGCCGCGAATGAGAATGGGATGATTATGGGAATTCGGCACCGGCGATGGCCCCTCGAAGGGGTGCAGTTCCATCCTGAGTCGATTTTGACCATAGAAGGCAAACAACTACTGGATAATTTTCTTCGCTTATGAGGAGCGCAACATGATACAAGAAGCTATAAGAGACCTGATCGCCGGGGCAGACCTAGGCCGCGCTAAGATGCGGGCGGTAATGGAGCAGATTATGAGTGGCCAAGCTACGGACGCTCAGATCGGCGCGTTTCTCGTCGCTCTGCGGATCAAAGGAGAGACTATCGACGAGATCGCCGGCGGTGCCGAAGTCATGCGCGAGAAAGCTACGCCGATAGTAACGGTGCGCCCCGATCTCATCGACACCTGCGGCACGGGTGGCGATGATTCGGGGACCTTCAATATCTCTACGACGGTGGCTTTTGTCGCTTGCGGTGCCGGTTTAGCCGTGGCCAAGCACGGGACTCGCTCAATATCGAGCCTGTGCGGCTCGTCGGACGTGCTGACCGCGTTAGGGGTCAACGTCGAAGCCTCGCCGGAAAAGGTCGGCGAGTGCATCGACGAAGTCGGCATTGGCTTTCTCTTTGCGATAGCCTTGCACGGGGCGATGAAACACGCCGTCGGCCCGCGCAGGGAATTAGCGACCCGCACGGTTTTTAACATTTTGGGGCCGCTGACCAATCCGGCTGGGGCCAAGAGGCAATTGCTCGGCGTGTTCGACGGCGCGTTGACCGAGGCGCTCGCCGGGGTGCTGCGCGAGTTGGGATCGGAGCGGGCCCTAGTGGTCCACGGCTCGGACGGACTGGACGAAATTACGCTGACGGGGCCGACGCAGGTCAGCGAGCTTAGAGACGGGCAGGTCAGTACGCGTCAGATTCATCCGGGGGATTTTGGCTTGCAGACAGTCCCAGCCGAGGCGCTCAAAGGCGGCGACGCGGACCAAAATGCGCGCATCCTACGCGGGGTACTCGATGGCGAGGAAGGGCCGCAGCGCGACGTGGTGCTGCTCAACGCGGCGGCGGCGATGGTCGTTGGCGGGCTGGCTGAGGATATAACCGCTGGCCTCGAAGTGGCCCGGGAGTCCATTGACTCGGGCAAGGCGCGCCAAGCTCTGGACCGGCTGGTTGAGGTAAGCAACTCCTAGGTACATCATCGCTCACAATCAGCCGGTGCGAAAGTGCCCGGCCCAGTTAAAGGAGAAGTGATTATGACCGAGTTAAGTCCCGACGCGCTGACCGGAACCGTGCAGCAGATGGACAAGCGGCTCGACAGCATCGAGAGACGCCTTGACGGTATCGAGACCCGACAGCGCGAGGACACCAACGCCGTCAACCAGCGCATCGATACGTTGACGCGCTGGGTTGTCGGCATCCAGCTAAGCACCTTTATCGCGCTGGTAGGCTTGCTGGTAACGATCCTGTTGAAGCTGCCCTAGCCACGAACCAAATGGCAGATATCCTAAGCGAAATAGCCGCGTACAAGCGCGAGTTTGTCGCCGATCGCAAGCGCCAGCGCAGTTTGGCCGATGTGCGGTCGCAGGCTCGCGACACATCCACGCCGGACGATTTCCAAGGTGCGCTAGCTGCGGACGGGATTGCGCTGATCGCCGAGGTAAAAAAAGCCTCGCCGTCCAAGGGCGTCATCCGCGCTGACTTCGACCCGGAGTGGATCGCCGATGCGTATGCCGCTCATGGTGCGCGCTGTCTTTCGGTATTGACGGACGAGGCGTATTTTCAAGGGTGCGATGCTTATGTGCAGATGGCTAAGGCGGTCGCGGGCTTGCCGGTGTTGCGCAAGGATTTTACCATCGACGAATACCAGCTCTACGAAGCCCGCGTCATCGGTGCCGACGCCATTTTGCTGATCGTGGCGCTGATGGACTCCAGCCAGCTCGACGACTACCTCGGCTTAGCTACCGAGTTGGAATTAGACGCGCTAGTCGAAATCCACGATGGAGCGGAACTGGCGCGGGCCAAAGCGGCCGGTGCCCGGCTCATCGGCGTCAACAACCGCGATCTGCGGACCTTTGAGACCACCTTGGATACTACCTTCGCGCTTGTGGATCAGATGCCGGAGGGAGCTGTCGTCGTCAGCGAGAGCGGCATTGAGGACCGCGGCGATGTCGAGCGGCTCGCCGATGCCGGTGTCGATGCGATCTTGGTCGGCGAATCCCTGATGCGCGAAGACGATATCGGGGCTAAAGTGAGGGAGCTGTTAGGCGAGTGAAAAAGCGAGTATTTTCGGGCATTCAGCCTTCGGGCCACATCCACATCGGCAACTATATCGGGGCCGTCCGCAATTGGCTGGTCAACCTAGAGGAGCGCGACAACATCTTTTGCGTGGTCGATCAGCACGCGATCACCGTGCCGTACGACCCGGAGGCTTTGCATAGCGGTACGCGCGAGGCTGTGGCTTTGTACATTGCCTGCGGCCTCGATCCGCAAAAGTGCCGTCTCTTCGTGCAGTCGCACATTCCCGAACACACTGAGTTAGCTTGGCTTTTTACTTGTATCACGCCGATGGGTTGGCTGGAGCGGATGACCCAGTTTAAGGATCGGGTGGGTGCGCGGCGCGAGCGCGTTGGCACGGGGCTGTTCGTCTATCCGACGTTGATGGCCGCCGATATCCTGCTCTATCAGGCACACGAGGTGCCCGTCGGCGACGACCAGAAACAGCACGTGGAACTGACGCGCGACATTGCCGAGCGCTTCAATCGCCAATTTGGCGAAGTGTTCACCGTGCCCGAGCCGGTTATTCCCACGGTCGGTGCGCGGATTATGGGGCTGGACGATCCGACCGCGAAAATGTCCAAGTCGGCCGAGGGTCAGTACCACAGCGTCGGTCTGCTCGATGACCCGGATAAGGTGCGCAAGACGATTATGCGGGCGGTGACCGATTCGCAGCAGGGGATTGTTTTCGATCCGAGCCGTCCTGGACTGTTCAATCTGCTGACGATCTACCAGGCGTTGACTGGTCAGGGGAACGACGAGATTGAGACGCATTTTGCTGGCAAGGGGTACGGCGACTTGAAAAAGGAATTGGTCGAAGTGGTCATCGCCGAGATCGAGCCGATTCAGGCCCGCTATCGGGAGTTGACGGAGGATCCTGCATACATTGACGAGGTGCTCAGGAATGGCGTGGAGCAGTTGCGTCCAATCGTTGACGCAACCATGGACGCGGTCCGCCGGGCTATGGGGCATCGGTAAGGGAGTAACTATGGAGCTAAGTGACTGGCGCGAACGCATTGATGGTATCGACCGGCAACTGATTGATCTACTCAACGAGCGCATGCAGTGCGCACACGAGATCGGGCGGATTAAAAAGGCCGCGGGAAAACCAATACGCGATCCCGAGCGCGAGCGCGATGTGATCGCCAAGACCAAAGCCTACAATCAAGGACTTCAAGGGCCGATGAAGGACGAGGCCCTAGAAGACCTCTATCGGCTGCTCATCGAACTAACCACCTACTTCGAATGCGAGGAGAGCTAGCCTTCTTCCGGCGGGCAGTCATCGTCGGCGTGGGCCTGATCGGCGGCTCCATAGGCTTGTCGCTCAAGCGCACTGGCTTTGGCGGGCAGCTTGTGGGCGTCAGCCGCCCTGCGACCATCGCCCGTGCGCTGGAGTTGGGCGTGATCGACGAGGGTTGGGGCTACGACGAGCTGGGGCAGGCGCTCAAAGGGGCCGACTTGGTCTTTATCTGCACGCCGATCAAGCGGATTCTGACGCTGATTGCGGAGGTAGGGCAGCTCGCCGAACCGGGGACACTCGTTACCGATGTGGGGAGCACCAAGCGGCGCATTGTCGCGGCGGCCCAGGACCATTTCAGCGACGAAGTGTACTTTGTCGGTGGCCATCCGATGGCCGGGTCTGAAAAGGCGGGCGTGGCCGCGGCCGATCCGTTCCTCTTCCAGAATGCGATCTACATTTTGGTCCCCGACCAGAAGGTGCCGGCTGACCGCTACCAAGCATTGACTGCGCTCTTGCGGCAGGTCGGGGCGCGGGTGATGGAACTGGACGCTGATTCACACGACCGAGCGGTGGCCGCGATCAGCCACCTGCCGCAGATGATGGCTACCTCGCTGGTGAGTATGGTCGGGCGGCTGAATGCCGAGCGCGATCACTTTCTGCCGTTGGCGGCTGGCGGTTTCCGCGACTTGACGCGGATTGCCTCTAGCCCGTTTGCGCCGGTGTGGGAGGATATCTGCGCGACCAATGCCGACGAGATCCGCGCGATGATCGATCGCTATATTGCCGCGCTCGCGGATGTGAGGGGGCGGCTAGAGGAAGAGGAGCTAAAGGCGGATTTCGATTTTGCCAACGAGATTCGGGGGTCCATTCCGAGGGATTCAAAGGGGTTTATTCACGTGCTACACGAGATCTTGGTGCTAGCCGAGGATCGGCCGGGTGTCATCGCCGAGATCGGGCAGGCACTGGGGGCGCAAGGGGTAAACATCAACGATATTGAGGTGATGAAGGTGCGCGAGGGCGAGGGGGGGACGATACGGCTGGGATTTGACAGTGCGGAGAGCGCGGCGCGTGCGTTGGAAATTTTGGCTAGGCTCGGGTACGTGGCGCGGAGACCCTAGGCTATGGCAGCAACTGTAACCCCAGTCAAGAAAATTGTGGGGCAGGTCTCGGTGCCCGGAGAGCGGGAGCCGGCCGAGCGCACGCTCGTGTTGGCCGCGCTGAGTGAGGGGAATAGTACCGTCCGCCACGTGCCCGTTGCCGCTGACCGGGTGGCCGCTCTGTTGCGCGAGTTAGGTGTTGACATTACCAAACGCGCAGGCGCTCGTGTAGTGCGCGGCGTTGGGCTGCGGGGGTTTCAGGAGGCAGCGGAACCGCTCGACTTAGAGGGGTTGGGGGATACTGCGCTGTTGTTGCTTCCCTTGCTCGCCGGGCAAACGTTTCGCTCGCAGGTGAAGTTGGGCGCGGAAGCGGAGCGGTGTCGGCCCTTGCTCAACCTGCTGGCCCAGCTTGGGTTTGCCGTCGAACAGGAGCGCGCGGACACTTTTGTAACTGGGGGGCAGCAGGCCAAAGGGTTCGTCCTCTCCGAGGCTCCGCCGACCGACGCCCTAGCGCTGGGCGCGATGGTGGCCGCACTCTTTGCCGAGGGGACGACCGCGCTGAAAGTCGGCAGCCGCGTGGAGCGCTTATTGCGCGAGCGCGGGGTCGCCGTCGAGCGGCGCAAACTGCTGTCGATAGAGGGTGGGCAGGCGCTACGGGGCGTTGACGTAGAGGTGCCTGGGCAGCTCGCGTTGGCGTATCCGCTCATGGGGGCTGCGCTGTGCCGCAAGGGGTCGGAGCTGACCATCAAGCGCGTGGTTATTCGTCCTGGGCAGCGGGCGTTTTTGGATTTGCTGCGGCAGATTGGGGCGGAGATTACTGCGGAAGACCTTGGGGAAAGCGAGTTCGATTTACATGTGAGCGCCAGCCAGTTGAAGGCTACGCGCGTGGCCGAGTCGCGGGCCGCTAAAGTCGCCGACCAGATCGCGTTGCTAGCAGTCTTGGCGACCCAGGTGACGGGGACGACGGTTATCCGCGACATCGAAGACATGCTGCATGTGGAGCATTTGTGCGCTGCGTTGCGCTCGCTCGATGCGCGGATTGGCCAGTTTCCCGAGGGGCTCGTCATCAAAGGCGGCTTCCTGCTCCAGGGCGGCCAGCTCGACAGTCAGGGCGATCCCGGTTTAACTATGGCTTTTGCCGTGGCCGGGCTGTTGGCCGAGGGGGAGTTGGCCATCCAAGGCAGCGATTGCTTGACGCCCATCTGGCCCGATTTTTTTAAGACCGTACAATCTATTGGAGGAGATTAAATATGAGAGGAATTTTTCGGCTTTTTGTGTGCTCGGCTGTGATGCTGTGTGGCGGCCTACTCGCCATCCGCTTGCTCTACAACGTATCGTGGCGCGAGTCCTTTGAGATTGCCAACTGCTTTATTGAGGATTTGTTGGGGTGATTTCCGGGACGACGCGGGTGCTCGGCGTCATCGGCGACCCGGTCGCACACACGGCGTCGCCGGCCATGCACAATGCCGCGCTTAGGGCGCTGAATCTCGATTATGTGTACGCGGCGTTTCGCGTCGCTCCCACAGCCTTGTCTCAAGCGCTCGCCGGAATGCGTGCTTTTGGCATGGTTGGGCTGAATGTAACGGTGCCGCACAAGCAGGCCGTCATGGCGCATCTGGACGAGATTTCCGCCGAGGCCCAGAGCATTGGCGCGGTCAATACCATTGCCAACCGCGATGGTCGGCTCGTGGGGTACAACACCGACGCCTTTGGCATCGTGCAGAGCCTCAAGGCTGATGGTGGTTTGGACCCGCTGCCGCCCAAGGTCGCGCTCCTCGGGGCGGGTGGTGCGGCGCGGGCCGTGCTCTACGCGCTGCTGGCGCGGGATGAGGTGGAGGAGGTGCTGTTGCTCAACCGCACGGTGGAAAAGGCCGCAGTCCTCGCTGGTGATCTCGACAGCGAGAGCAAGGTGCGGGTCGGGTCGCTGACGGAGACTGGGCCGATTGGGGACGCTGGTTTGCTCATCAACGCCACGGCGCTGGGGATGCACCCCCGCGACGACGTTTCGCCGCTGGCGGACCCATCGTGTCTGCACGAGCACATGCTGGTCGCCGACATTGTGTACAACCCGCTGGAGACCGTGCTCATGCGGCAAGCCACAGCCGCTGGTGCGCCGACGATCAACGGCTTGGGTATGCTCGCTTGGCAGGGTGCGCGTTCGTTTGAGATATGGACGGGTGTCGAGCCGCCGGTCGAGGCGATGATTGCGGCCGCACTGGAGCATTTTCCTGCTTAGGCCGCTGGGAATAAAGACCAACAACTTATAGATAGCGCATGATAACCGAATCATTAGAAACGCGCATTAGCGCGGCGCTGGCCCGAGCGGGCGCACCTGTGGATTCACCGGCTCTCGTCGGCCCGGCGACCCGCCCGGAGTTTGGCGACTATCAGGCCAATGGCGTGATGGCCGCGGCCAAGAAACTGAAGACCAATCCCCGTGCGCTCGCCGCTCAGGTCGTGGAGGAACTGAATCTGGAGGATATGGCCGCGTCCGTAGATATTGCCGGACCGGGCTTTATCAATATCCAGCTTAAGGGCGAGTGGCTGGCCGCGCAGTTGGGGAACGTGCTGGGCGACCCGCGACTCGGCGTGCCCAAGGACGCGCCGCAAAAGGTCGTACTCGACTACTCGCATCCCAACTTGGCCAAGGAAATGCACATCGGCCATCTGCGCAGCACGGTCATTGGCGACGCCATCGCCCGCGTCCTCGAATTTTCGGGCCACGAGGTCGTGCGCCACAATCACGTGGGCGACTGGGGGACGCAGTTTGGGATGCTCATCGCCCACTTGGACGAGATTGCGGATCCAGTCACGGAATTGGCCGATCTAGAAGTATTCTACCAATCGGCGAGGCAACGCTTTGACCAAGATGAAGCCTTCGCCGATCTGTCGCGGGAATACGTGGTCAAGCTGCAAGGCGGCGACCCGCACGTGCTGGGGATGTGGCAGCAGTTCATCGACGAATCGCTCGCCCACGGCCAGCGCATATACGACGCGCTAGGAGTCGGCCTCAAGCCCGAAGACGTGCAGGGAGAGAGCGCGTACAACGACGAGTTGCCCCGCGTGGTCGAGGATTTGCGGAACAAGAGTTTGCTCGTAGAATCCAACGGCGCGCAGTGCGTCTTTTTGGAGGAATTCAAAAACAAGGACGGCCAGATCACGCCGGTGATCGTGCAGAAGTCGGACGGCGGCTATCTCTATGCGACGAGCGACCTCGCGGCCGTGCGCTATCGGGCTGGTGCGCTCGCTGCCGACCGCATCCTCTACATCGTGGATGCGCGTCAGTCGCTTCACTTGCAGCAGGTCTTTGCGGTGGCGCGGGCGGCTGGGTACGCGCCCGAGACGACCGCTTTGGAGCACCACGAGTTTGGCGCGATTTTAGGCGCGGATAACCGGCCGTTCAAGACGCGAACTGGTGGCGTGGTCAAGCTGATGGATGTGTTGGAGGAAGGCGTGGCGCGGGCTTTTGCCCAAGTGAGCGAGAAGAATCCCGACATGGATGAGGCCGAGCGGCGGCAGATCGCCCGCGTGATTGGCATTGGCAGCATCAAGTACATGGAGCTGTCGTTCAACCGCACCTCGGACTACGTGTTCGACTGGGACAAGATGCTGGCTCTCGACGGCAACACCGCTCCGTACATGCTCTATTCGTATGCCCGCATCAAGAGCATGTTCCGCCGCGCTGGCGTGGATGAAGGTGCGCTCGACGGCGCGATAATCATTGGCGAGAGGGCCGAGAGTGTGCTCGCCATCAAGCTGTTGCAGTTTCCCGAGGTGGTCGCGGCCGTGGCCCGCCAGTGCTATCCGCACGTGCTGTGCAACTATCTCTACGAGTTGGCCGACGCCTTTATGAAATTTTACGAGCAGTGCCCGGTTCTCCGCGCGGACGAGCCGGTGCGCACGAGTCGGCTGCTGCTGGCACTGCTGACCGCGCGCATCGTGCGCCAGGGTCTCGACCTGCTCGGCATTGAGACGCTCGAAAGAATGTGAGACGTGGGTCGTGACGGAAGGGCCGATATTTTTGACGGGTTTTATGGGCGTGGGCAAGACCCGGGTCGGGCGCATTCTGGCGCAGCAGCTAGGACGTTGCTTTTTGGACACCGACCGGATGATTGAACAGCGCGTCGGCAAGACCATTGCGGAGATTTTCGCCGACGAAGGCGAGGCGCACTTCCGCCAGCTAGAGCGCGACTGCGTCCTCGAAACCTGCCAGCGCCCGGATGCCATAGTGGCCTTGGGTGGTGGGGCGATCACCTGCGCCGACAACGTCGAGGCCGTGCGTTGCGCTGGCATCTTGGTATGTCTCAAGGCTGACGTAGATACGATTTTCGCCCGCGTCAGGCACCGTAATGATCGGCCCCTACTCGCCGGGTTGGACCCGCAGGCGCAACGCGCCAAGATAGAGTCCCTGCTCCGCGAGCGCGCTCCTTACTACGACCAAGCTCACATCGAGCTGTACACTACGCAGGCGCAGACGCCTGAGGACACAGCCGGGCAACTTCTCGCTTTGTTGGAGAGCTATGCAAAGAATTGACTTAGACATCCCGGGGGCTGCATATCCCATTTTCGTCGGCCACGATATCTTAGGAGAATTAGGACCGCGCTGCCGCGACTTGGATTTGGGTCGGCAGGTCGCGCTAGTGAGCGACGAGATTGTGGCCGCGCGATACCTGCAACCGGCGGCCGCCAGCTTGCGCGCTGCTGGGTTTGAGGTGTTGGAGATTGTCTATGCCGGGGGCGAGGAGGCTAAGAACCTGCACGGGGCCGAGGGCATTTTCACGCAGATGATTGCGGCCGGGTTCGACCGCGGCGCTTGGGTCGTGGCGCTCGGTGGCGGCGTGGTCGGCGACATGGCGGGCTTTGTGGCCTCTACCTATTTGCGCGGCGTGCCCTATGTACAGGTGCCGACGACCATTGTCGCGCAGGTGGATTCGAGCATTGGCGGCAAGACGGGGGTCAACCACGCGCTGGGCAAAAACCTGATCGGCACCTTTCACCAGCCGCGCTTGGTCTTAGTCGATACCAATGCGCTGCACTCGCTGCCGAGGCGGGAGCGAATCGCGGGCATGGCCGAGGTGGTCAAGCACGGGCTGATCCGCGACGCCGCGCTCTTCGCCTTTTTGGAGGAGCACTTGGAGGAAATCGTGGATATGACGCTGGTGCCGGAGACCTTGGACTGGCTCATTGGCCGCAATGTCGAGATCAAGGCCGAGGTGGTGGCTGCCGACGAGAAGGAACAGGGCTTGCGGGCCATTCTCAATTACGGGCACACCATTGGCCATGCGATTGAGGCCGCCACGGACTACAGCCGCTACCGGCACGGGGAGGCGATAATTTTGGGCTTGATCGCCGCCGGAGAAATCGCCTGTCGCGAGGGGTTTTGGCCCGAAGCGGAACGGCAGCGGCAGGATGCGTTACTGGAGCGGTTGGGGGTGCCTGGGGGGTTGGCTGAGGTGGAGGCGGAGCGGATTTTGTCCTGTGCCAAGGCCGACAAAAAGCGGGTAGATGGGCAGTTGCGGTTTGTGCTGGGGCGGCGGATTGGGGAGGTGGAGGTTGTGGAGGGAATAACCGATGACACGGTGTGCGCGGCCATTGCATACGCGCAGCGCGTTTCGGCTGAGACTTCGGCGTGAGCTCAGTCGAACGCTCAACGTCGAAGCCTTTGGCGAGGGATGAGATAGCAATGCGGCATGATTGCGGCGGATCGTCTTATGCATCCTATTCTGCGTCCATCTGCGGATCACCTTGTACACGATGTAGGATTGCTATATGAGCGAAAACCAGCCTCACAAAGTTCACTTAGTCAGCTTGGGGTGCCCGAAAAACACGGTCGATTCCGAGCGGATGCAGGGGCTTTTGCAGGGCCATGCCTATCAGATGACGGACGCGCCGGAAGAAGCGGATGTGGTGGTGGTCAATACCTGCGGCTTTATCGAGCCGGCCAAAGAGGAGTCCCTCGCCGCGATTATGGACGCGCATCGGCTCAAGCAAGAGGGTCAGTGCGAGGGGGTGATCGTCACGGGGTGTCTATCGACGCGCTACTACGAGGAGCTGGCGCAGGAATTGGTGGAGGCCGACAAGCTGCTGACGATTGCGGATGAAGCTGACATCGTCCACCACGTTGACGATGTGTTGGGCGTCCAGCGGCCTGGGTACTTGGCCAGCTTGCCGCGGACTTCGCTGACGCCCAAGCACTGGGCGTACTTGCGCATATCGGACGGCTGCGATCACCAATGCGCCTTTTGCGCCATTCCCGCCATTCGCGGGCGGCACGTGAGCGAGCCAATCGAACAGCTCGTGGCCGAGGCCGAGCGGCTGGCCGCGGAGGGGGTGCGGGAGCTGGTGTTGGTCTCGCAGGACTCGGTGCGCTACGGGGCTGACCTCTACGGCCGGCCGCAGCTCGTGCGCCTTTTGCAAGCGCTCGCCGAGGTGGAGGGCATTGAGTGGATGCGCTTGATGTACACCTATCCGGCGTTTTGGACCGAGGAACTGATCGACTTCTACGCTACGTGCGACAAGATGTGCCGGTACATCGACATGCCGCTGCAACACATTTCCGACCCGGTGCTCAAGCGCATGAAGCGGGCGACGACGCGCCAAAAGACGCTCGATTTGTTGGCGCGATTGCAGGAGCGGCTGCCGGGGGCTGGGCTGCGCTCGACGTTCATCGTCGGTTTTCCCGGCGAGACCGAGGACGATTTTGCCGCCTTGCTGGAGTTCGTGGCCGAGACGCGCTTTGACTACGCGACTGGCTTTCTCTACTCGCCGGAAGATGGGACTTCGGCGTATGCGCTCGGCGACCCGGTCAGCGAGGAGGTCAAGCAGGAGCGCTACAGCCGCCTGACGCAACTGCAAGAGCGCGTGGGCACGGAGAAAAACGACGGGCTTGTTGGCACGCGGCAGCAGGTCTTGGTCGATGCGCGCGTGGGGGAGATGTGCTATGGGCGGATGGAACGCGACGCTCCGGAAATCGACGGCCAAGTAGTAATCGCCGAGGGTACGCCTCCGGTGGGTTCTTTCGTCGAAGTGGAGATCACCGCGGCCGCGCCCTACGAGCTGAGTGCTAAGGTGGTGGGAGAGCCGCGTTGAATAAGGCGAGGCCGCGCGACATTGCCGTGGATGGCCGGGCCGGCGAGTTGGTCATTGGGTGGAGCGATGGCCGCGAGAGCCGCTATAGTTTGGAGGGGTTGCGGCGCGATTGTCCCTGCGCCCACTGTCGGGAAGTGCGCGACGCGAGCGAGGGCGGGTTGACGCTCTTGCAGCCCGAAGCCGTGTCGGCCACGGCTGAGGTGAAGGGGGTTAGCTACGTCGGGCGCTACGGCATTCGCATTGAATGGGCCGATGGGCACGACCACGGCATTTATACGTTTGAGTTTTTTCGCGCGTTGGATGCGGGCGGATGAGATTCGGAGATTTTTTATCTAGCGGGATATAAGTTTTGACCAGCCAGCATTGCAAGTGCTGTAGCGGCGGCACTTGTAATATCGCCAAAAATACCGGCGTGGGACTCGTCGTTGATAGAGGGCAAATGCTTTATGGATAGAGTATCCCCGACGGCTTTGGCAGCCCCGACCTCCAGCACCGCAAACCGACCATTCGATTTAACTTTATAACCCTTGCGGTGAAACACCTCTCGAACTTCCTCAATAGCATCACCCAAGTCGGCCTTATCGAAGTACTCAAGCCAGTTGACCGAGAGGTATCTTTCGCCCTTCCGTGGCAAGAAGGCGGCCGGTAACAGCATTCCGTTCTGGCCGATGTGCGATGGCTTGCAGTACCGCGAGATGTGGTCGTTATCGGGAAGCGGCTGGTTATTCATCGAGACAGGACCGCCCTAGAAGCGAGATGAACGACTGGACATTTTTCATAATCTCGTCCTTAGTCGCCGTTCCGCTAGCGGTCTCTCGCTCGACTCCATGTTGGGCCGGTGCAGAGATGGCAGTGTACTGAATTTGCCCAGAGAGCAGGAAGTCCATGGCCAGGATACCATTGTGGGGGGGAAGCGACCATGCAATTTCTACCAATCCGTCTGGGGTGACACCGATTTCTGGCGCGGGCAGTTGTCGTTCGCGTATCTCACTCATAAGGAAAGTGGCCAATGATCGCAGTGATTCAAGCTCCATGGGGGATTCTTCAGGATCATCCTCGACAAGCGTTCGGAGGTCGGTGAGGCGATCCGCAATCGCATCGAGATTGAACCGTCTGAGGATGTCAATAATCTCCTCAGGCGTGCTCGCGTTTTCGATCTGGGGCTGCCAAACGCGCGAGGTTATGGGCATGTCGAGCGTAAAGACGCCGTAATCATCTTGCATCTTTCTCGAACGTTCCACCATCTCCTGATTGCTCTCCTCCTAGGGGTTAAATTTATGGTACCGTTAAGGCCGATCCCCGTCAAGCCGCTCGTCTGTGCAAATCTAAACAACCAGCATCTATAATTCCTTTCAATTGTGAAGTAGCGGTCAACTCATCGCCACTTAGGCGATACGACAGTCACTTTGTCTCCTGTTCCGGTTCCTGTCCTTTGGGCATCCGGTAGCCGACGCGAGGCTCGGCAAAGATGTACGTGGGGCTGCTGGCGTCGTCGTTGATCTTGCGGCGAAGTGTTTTGACGAGGGTGCGGATCACTCGCACATCGCCGGAGTTGGTCGGCCCCCAAACCCTCTGCAACAACTGGTCGTGAGTTACCACCCCTCCGGCGTTGACCGAAAGCTCGAAGAGCAATTCGTACTCGGCGGCGGTCAACTGTGCCGACTGGCCAGCCACCGTCACGCGGCGTTCGGCATAGTCAATAGTCAGGTCTCCCAGCACATAGGGTTCCGACGGCTCGACCCGGTGCGGACCCGCCTGCCTGCGTAGGGCTGCTCTGACCCTTGCTATCAGCTCAGTCGGCGAGAAGGGCTTGACGATGTAGTCGATAGCTCCCTTTTCAAAGGCCTGGGCGATGACCTGATCCTTGCCGTACCCGGAGACGAAGATGACCGGCACATCGGCCATACGGAGGATGGCCTCCATCAGGTCGATTCCGTTGGAGTCGGGTAGCACCAAGTCGAGCAAGACCAGGTGGGGCCTTTGCTCCTCCATGAGGCAGAGCGCATCCTTGGGGTCAGGGGTCACTAGTGGAGTGAAGCCCGCTTCCGAGAGGGTGTCCCGGATGTACTTCAGTGCCTGCGGGTCGTCGTCCACCACCAGAATGCGGACTTCCTCGTTCGCCTCCTGCCGCGAGCGGGTGGCGCGCCGAGGGGACTGGGTTGTTGCGTCCGTCCCGGCCTCTTCGACCACTGGGATGGTAAAGGTGAACCGCGCGCCTTGGCCCAGCCCGTCGCTCTCCGCCCAGATGCGGCCACCGTGCGCCTCCACGATCCCCTTGCAGATGGCAAGGCCAAGACCCGAACTGCCGCTTCCGCTCCCCTCGTTCTGTCCGTCGGTACGGGGAAACTTCTTGAACAGGTGCGGCAACCGCTCGGCGGAGATCCCAGTGCCTTCGTCGGCGACGGAGACCGCCACATGGAGGTCCTCCCGCACGGCAATCACCTTGATGACGGACGACTCCAGCGAGTGCCTTGCTGCGTTGGACAGGAGGTTGCCTAGGACCTGGACGATGCGTTGTCGGTCTGCCATGACCAAGGGTAGGTCCGTTGCGAGGTCGAGGTCGAGGTCGTTCTTGCCCCCGCCGCTTAGGAAGGTATTTCTGGCTCGGTCCACCAAGCTGATGATCGTCGCTGGTTCGAGGCTAACCGGCAGCGTGCCCGTCTCGATGCGTGCCACGTCGAGCAGGTCGCCGATCAGCTCGCCCATGTGGTCGGTTTGATTGACGATAATCTGGAGGAACTGGCGCTCGGCGGGGTTTAGATCGGTTGCGGCGTCCAGCAGGGCGGTGGCAGAGCCTCTAATGGAGCTCAGTGGGATGCGCAACTCGTGGCTCACCACACCGAGGAGATCGACCCGCAGCCGCCCCAGTTCCTCCAGCGGTGTCATGTCCTGTAGCGTGACGACGAACGACTCGATCTCGCCGTCCTCCGAACAGATGGGCGTGGCGTTTACCAGCGTGGTCACCGACCGGCCATCGGGCACCTGAAATACGATCTCTTCGGCGCGGACGGTCTCGCCGATGCTAAACGCCTGCACCAGGGGGCACTCATCCAGAGCTATCTCGCTCCCATCCGCACGCCGTAGGGTGAGAATGTCGAGAAGTTGCTCGATGGGGCATTCTGGCGTGCGCAGGTCTCCCATAATCCTTCTGGATTCACGGTTGAAGGACACCGGCTCGCCAGTCCGGGCGTCGAAGACTACCACCCCCACCGGCGAGGTGTTGATCAGGGTTTCCAGGTCGGCCCTAGCCCGCTGCTCATCGCGGTGCTTGCGGGCGTTGGTGATGACCAGCGCCGCTTGGGACGCGAACATGACCAGGGTTTCTTCGTCTTCGCGGGTGAACTCCTGGCCGCGTTCTCTCTTGGAAAGATAAATGTTGCCCACATCCTCGCCCCGGTGGCGAATCGGGGCTCCGAGGAAGCCACTCATCTGAGTGGGCGGGCGGAACTCGGGCAGGCCCTGCGACAGGATGTAGCGGACAAAGTCCGGGACTCTCAGCGGTCCCGGAAGGGTACTTAGGTACTCGAATATCTTCAACACTTCGGGCATCTCCGCTAACTGCTGGCTCTCCTCGGCCGTCAGGCCGGAGAACAGAAAGTCCTCCACCTGCCCTTTCTCGTCCAAGTAAACGATCACGCCGTACTGGGCGTCGGTCAGTGCTCGGGCGCTGTCGAGGATTTCCTGTAATACCGTGCCTAGGTCGAGGCTCTCGTTGATGCGGAGGCTGGCCTCGCTCAGCTTGGTGAGGCGGTTCCGTAGTGCTTCTACCTCTATCTGTTGGTCTCGCTCGTCAGCGTTTTTCAATTCATCACCTCATAGAGATACGGGATACCGCCGTCGGTCGCCCACTGAATGATACAATGGAATTCGATACGCAACAGGCCCTTATGGGGTCAATTATGGCTTTTGGGGAAAACCTCACCAATAAATCACCGAAATACACAAAACTTCACCGATACATCACTCATAAATCCCTATCATAATTAATCTCTTTTTAAGTACACAGGTTGCAGAAGTCTGTGCCTTCTGGTGTGAGGGTTCGACCGCTCCTATGGCACCATTTCAAACCACATTCTGAGGAGAACGTACCTCCATACATCTATAAATTCTCCAACATCGTTCTAATGCTCATTTTGTCAGTTGTTGCCTGCGACAAAGACAAGCCGACTGGCTCTTCTTGGCCCTTGGGGAAGTAGTGGCAACGATATTTTTACGCAGGCGGGTGCTACGTATAACTACAAGCTATACCTGTATAAATTGAGCACCGACGCAACACTGGTAGGTCGCGTACAATTGTAATGCGATCTTAGTTCTGAAGATGGGTTAGCCGACCTACTTCACGATTCACGAAGTGATCTCCCAAAGTGTTACTCGATTCTGCATTAGGAAATACCCGCCTACATTGGGACTTGAGCAGGGAATCAGGCTAACAGCATAGTATTTATGGCTTTTGGGTAAGACTCACCGATAAATCATCGAAAAGACATAGAACATCACTGATACATCACTCATAAATCCTTATGATACATCACTTTTTAGGTACGCAGGTTGCAGAAATCTGTGCCTTCTGGCATTGAGGGTTTGACTCTCTTTTCTGGGACCATTTTTCAAACGCAACCTCACTCAAAGGGGAGAAAAGATGTCCAAACAGGCTATGCTAATTGGCTTTATTGCAGCATTCACTGTCTTGATTAGCTGCGGCGATCAAATCCCGACAAATCCTACCAGTGCAGGCAAAATTACAGTAGAGGGAGAGCCGATAAGCTATATCGTGTGGGAATGTGGCGCGGACGAATGGATGGACGCGGCTGACTCTACTTGGACGATATTTTTCCACGGAAAGTTCAGGCTCTACATCGAAGGCACAACCGTAGAGATTTCTGAATATAGCCCGACTAGCAAGCTGGTTTATGAGGCTGGCGACCCTGGGCGTCCCAATTTTTCTCTCTATGCTTACGGAAGCAGATGTATGGCCACAACGGAGCTGATAGGTACTGAGATCCCGGATATTCGCATCTGGCGCGGCGATGTAGACTGGCTGTATCGGGACGACCCTCAAAACAGCCGCTATGTTCTCTATGAAAACGATCTGGTCTATCAGATAGCCAGGATTGGGGAAAAGGATGCAGTTGGATACATCGACTTCGAGAGTATCCACAACAGGAACGATCCGCGTCCCATGCTGGACGAGGGGGCAAAGGCTATCTGGCCAGTCAACGTTGATCAGGTCAAGCGCGATTCCTTGGAGGCATCAGGACAAGTGCCCACTGACGATAGACCCTACCTGCTGGATGTGATCTGTCAAGCAGAAGAATGTTTCGACTTGCAGTTTTCAACCGGAGAGACATTCCTCAGTCCCCCAGAGGAGCAAGACTCCCAAGGATCAACCCGTCAGACAGTCCGCAGTGTCCCAGGGGAGCAAGACCCCCAAGAACCGACAACGAATACTATTTTTACGACAAAGTCCAGCGTGGAGTTTGTTTCGCAAGAAGAGACGCCGGAACCGCTCGTTTCAGCGAGGTCGCACACCACGGGTCACAGAGGCAACACCTGCGGCACTGGGCCGATGCCTGCCAATTCTCCCCCCAACTGCGCCAATGGGGAATTTGGGCGTTTGGGATGCAACTACTACTACCGATGCGAAGAATATGATGGTTCTTCAGATGGTTGTGCCCGGTGGTCGGGGCCGTATGGCAAGGGTGGCGCAGGCATGAGGTTTTGCGACCTTGACGGGCTGGAGTGGGATAATGCGGCGGCCTTTAGCGATGCTATCGTCAGTGGCGACCATACTACTTCTGTGGAGTTAGATGTATATTGCGCCAACTTGGATGATTGGATTACAATATGTGAGGCTTCAAGCCCAAATGGGTTTGATAATAACTGTAGTATTGATCCTCGGGCTATGCGGACAGAAGTAATGGAGAATATTACTCAGAAATGTCCTCCTGGTGAAACCCCTAATGAGTGCAGAGACCGCAGATATGAGATTCTTGGCAACCACTGCGGCCACCTTGCTCGGCCTGAAGGCTGGACCGGCGATTGGCCGCCGGCGGGGTTCACAAAGCCATAGGCAACGCGTCACATCAATCTAACTGCTCGGGGAGGGATGCCTCCCCGAGCTTAATTTTTATTAGAGGCTGTCTGAAAACCCGTATTGTTTTGGGCTGATGTTGAAAAGACGTGCTCCGGCCCCCCGCCGCATCATCTCCAACATAGAAGATCCGAATCTAGGAAGCGGCGGTCCGCGAGGGGCAGGTCGGTATCTACTCTGTCAATGCCGCAGCGAATGAGAATCACCTGTATGCTCGCGTTCACAGGTAGGACATATCTTACATAGGTGCCGATTTAGGGTTTGATTTATAACTCTTTATGCCGCTTGGCGCACTGGAACGTCGCGCTGGGCGCGGGCGATCCACTGTTCGGCGAGGAGGAGGCCGAGGGCCAAAAGCAGGAATTCGCGCCACAGCTCGCGGCCGTGGCGATTGCCCAAGACCGCGAGGCGCAGGTCGTCGCCCGGGTTGAGGAAATGGACTTCTGCGTCCGCGAAAACGCTCCGTACGTACTCGGGTACTACGGGTGCGAGCGCGGATTCGCGGGCGTCGAAGTTGACGGCGAACGCGTCGACCTCTGCGCCCGCAGCACGCAGGTGCCAAATGCCGGCCTCGCCAACTTGGGGAATTTTCCACAAGTATTGGCCGCCGACGGGCTCCGGCTCTAAGCGCAGGCGCTCGCCCGATGGCGTCTCGGCTTCTACGACCGCTTCCATTGGCACATCGGCCAAGCGGCGATAGACCGTTTCTCCCACCAAGTAAGCAGCATGGCGATCTGGCGGTAGGCTCAACTCGCGCACTAGACGGTGCAGGAGGGGGGCGAACAGTCCGCGTTGGTGCAGATCGTTCCACGCCGGGTCGATGGGGAACGCTGCCAGCGCGACGCGTCCCTGCTCCTTCCAGGCTAGTGCCATGGCGAGTTGTCCGTCGCTGAAGCGGACCAAAGGCAAAAGGTCGGGCGCAGTGACCATGGCGAAATAGGCGTAGAAACGCGGCTGATCGCCGTCGCTGGCGATGAGGTCGTTGAAAAGTGGGTGGTGCGGCTCGTCCGCGTCTAAGACTTGATAGTTGGCTGTATTGCCGGGTGCGCCGATCCGGTTTTTGAAACGCCCCGGAGTCAGGCCGGGCAAGAGGTCGCGGTTGTAGTAGCCGAGATCGCTCTGCGGCGCGGGAAAGAGGACTACGCCTCCGCCGCTGGCGACGAACTCGTCTAAGGCCGCCTTTTGCGCCGCGCTCAGCCGCGCGAGGGTGCAGAGTACGAGGACATCTACTCCGGCGAGGGTGCTGGCGTCGAGGTTGGCAAAAAGGTCGGTGCGGATTTTTACGACTGGATCGGAAAGGGCTGCCGCCCCGAGTGCCCGGCGCGCATAGTACGCGTCTTCGGGTTGTTCGCCCAACAGTAGCGCGGTAATAGCGGTGGGCAGATCGAGCGTGAAGTAGCGGCGGTTGTCGAGTGCGAGTGCGTCGTCGGCGAGCGCGATGTGCCCACTTAACCGCCCGGGCCGTCGCGGCGAAAAGCTGAGTGCTACTTGGGTCGTGCCCGGTGCTCCGGGATCCACACTATGGCGGCGCACGCGCTGGCCATCGACAAACAGGTCGAGCGCCGTGCCCGCGCCGCTGTGCGCGATGGCGGTTTCCAAGGTGACTTTGGCGTCGGCAGCGAGCATCCAGCTCGGAGCCGCGACCCGCTCGACGTAAGCATTTGGCCGGGTCTGGGCGCGAGGACTAGCGACATAGACGCGCGCACCGGCAAAGGACGGGACCGAGTCGTCGAGTTGATCCCAGTTGTATTGGGCCAAATCGGTAAAGAGAAAAAGCTCGTGCGCTGCGAGTGCGGATTCTTGGTCAAAGCGTTGGGCTGCTGCGTACAAGGCCGCGCGCAAGTCGGTCGCCTCTTGTGTCGGCGCGAGTTCGGCAATGCGCTCGGCTAAGTAGGAGCGGTCGCCGGCAAAAGGGGTGTGAGGCCGTTGGGCAAAAGGCTGCACTGTCACTTGATCGCGCGGGGGTAAAACGGCCAACAGGTCGCCGAGTTGACGCTGGAGTTGGTCGAACAGGGAGCCAGAGGGCCGTTGGTAGCGGGTGCTGTACGACAAGTCCAAGAGCGCGTGAACGGCCACCGGGCGATCTCCGCTTCCCCATCCGCTGCCAGCCTGATACGTCGGGCGAGCAAAAGCGCAGACGATGAGCACAATGATGAGCGTGCGCAGCAAGAGGACCAGCCACTGGCGCAGTTGGAGCCGCCGCATGCGGTTTTGCTGTAGCTGGCGCAGAAAGGCAAAGTCGCTGAAAGGATGGGGTTGGGCACGCCCTCGATGCAGCAGGTGGATGGCTAGGGGAAGGGCGGCCGCGACTAGTCCGAGAAGGACCGCGGGATTGAGAAACTGCAAGATGGGGAAGGGGCCGCGCTAGTTCGCAGCGGGAATATCGCGCTCGGCCGCTTCGATGGTGGCGATGATTTCCTCGGCTGAATTCGCGTCGATGAGCTTCTTTTTGAACTCTTCGTTTTTGAGTAAGCGCGAAATCCGCGCCAGTGCCTTGATGTGGGGGCCGGAGATGTTGGTCGGGGAGACCAGCAGGAAGAACACATAGGCTGGTTCACCGTCGAGGGCGTCGAAATCCATGCCCCGCCGCTGGGTGCCCATAGCTGCGACTAGTTCGGTCACCGCGGCCGACTTGCCGTGAGGGATGGCGATGCCGTCGCCAATGCCCGTGCTCATGATTTTTTCGCGGTCGAGTACGGCTTGCAATGCTTGGTCGCGGTCGGTGATCGCGTCGCCGACTGGAAGCGAGTTGACCAGTTCGGTGATGATTTCCTCTTTGGATTCTCCTTTGAGGTCAACTATGATGGATTCGAGCGACAGAATGTCCAACAGGTTCATGCGTGTTATCTCCGGGTGAGTTGTTGAAAAATAAGCCATCCCCGCGACATTCGTCAACTGTTCATTGTCATTGGGTTATGGCTTTTACGAGTCTCGGCACCACGAAGTAGAGCAAGCGGCCGCGACTGATTTCTGCCCAAGCGTGGATGCCCAATGCAACTGCGGCTAAGCCCGCAGTTGGCAGGGCGATGTGCGCGCCCGTCAGTTCGCCGATCCACTCTTCCATCCCTGGGTTATGGGCAATGATGAGGCCGGTCTGCGCGCTGTCTGGCAAGCCGGCCGCCGCTTGGGCCAGAGTGCTGGAGGGCGCGAGGTAGAGCGCGTCGTCCAAGTGCAGGGCACTTGGCGGTAGGCCGAGGGATTCGACTAGGCCGGTGGCGGTCTGCTGCGCTCGGCGTGCGGCCGAGGCCAGCACGAGATCGGGACGCGGGCCGTACGCTGCGAGTAGGCGGGCGATGCGCGGCAAATCCGCGCGGCCGCGCTTGTTGAGCGGACGGTCGAAATCGTCGCTTATTCCGGGAGGATAAGCCGACTTGGCATGGCGCATGATTAGCAAGGTTTTCATGGGAATTAGGAATTGGTTGCGTGGGCATTTACTAGAAGGTATTTTTATTAGCAGCAAGATAGTGTGTATTGGTGCCCGATACAAACGCGACTCAGGATTTATACATATGGCTCCACAACCAGTAGAACTCAACCTAACCATCCGCCCCCAGCACCGCTTTGCAGTCATCGACATCGCCGAGTTGATCCGCCAGCAAGTCGGCGATGAACTGCGGCCCTTTCGCAAAGCCGCGTACTGTTCGCTTCACACCACGGCCGGCTATATAGAGCAGGGCACGAGTAGGCGTTTGGGCCACAGTCGCAAGCAGATCGATCCATTTATCCGCGCCATCCAGAAGATATTTCCCTACAACGCTGGCTATTTCCACGACCGCATGCAACTACGCGACGAGCTTAGCGAGGGCGAAAAGGAAAGGGAGCCGGTCAACGCCGACTCGCACCTGACTTTTATCGCCGCGGGTCTCAAAAACTGCGTGACCTATATCCACCGTCCCGAGGAGCCGGTGTACTTCATTGAGCTAGACGGCATCTACAAGCACTACGTACGCAGCCGGCACACCGCGGTTATGGCCTACAATCGCACCGAAATCGTGCAGCGCAGTCGAGTGGAGATTCCGGTGGGTGGCAGCCATGCGATCGACGCCTTCAACCTCAAGGATCCGCGCTACGGCCTTTTTGAAACGCTCGCCGAGCGGTTGCGGCAGTCCGGCATCGACAAAGGCTGCATCGACATTCGCCTCGCTCCGGAGGAAAAGCACGTCGGCATGACCGTCAACGAGTACGAGACTCTGTTGATGCGCAACGACTTGCCCCAAGCCCTCAGCGATCCGCTGCGCTACGTGTTCCAGCGCGGTAGGCGGCTCCTGCGGCACCCGGCCTCCATCCCCGGCAAGATGCACGCGTACGCGGCCTATGATTCCCTCCGCTTCTACAACGAATTGCTCGACCAAGTTCCGGTGGGAAGGTCGGTCATCGACCGCATCGTTTCGGTGCTCTCGACGCCGGCCCAGCGCATCTTGCGCCTGAAGCGCCACATCCGCCTGCTGGTCTCAGACAGCGCGGGAACTGGCGCGGATCGCATCCTGCAGGGCACGTACCAAAGCCCGATTCTGGTGCAGCACCAACCGGCTGAGGGTGGAGTGCGCGCGCTCGACATCACCCTGCGCCGCTTCGTCTGAGCGTGCAGGTCGATCCTTCCATCTTCAAAGCGTACGATATCCGCGGCATCTATCCCGACCCCCTGAGTGAAGAAGTAGCCTACGCCATAGGCCGCGCCTTGGTGGCCCTGCTAAGGTGCGAGGAGGTCGTCGTGGGGCGCGACATGCGCCTTTCGAGTCCGGCCATAAAAGAGCACCTCTTGCGCGGCCTCGTCGATCAGGGCGCGGACGTCATCGACATTGGCATGGTCGGTACCGATCAATACTACTACGCCTGCGCCATTTTGGACCGCCCGGGCGCGATGGTGACGGCTTCGCACAACCCGCCCGAATACTGCGGCTTCAAGATGGTGCGCCAAATGCCCTATCTGCTCAGCGGCGAATCCGGAATCCAAGACTTGCGCCGCCTCGTGGCAGAGGAAATCTGGGGCGAGGGTCGGAGGCAGGGTGTGGTTCGGGCTGAGGATGTGACGCCGGGATTTATCGATAAGGTGTTGAGTCTGGTGGATCTGGCCCGGATCAAGCCGCTCAAGGTAGTGGCCGATACGGGCAACGGCATGGTCGGGCCGATTCTGCAAGAGGTGTACGAGCGATTGCCCATCGAGTTTATCGGCATGTACCTAGAGCCGGATGGCCATCTGCCTAACCACGGCCTCGACCCCATGCAGCCGGAAAACCGCGCCGACTTGGAGCACTGCGTCCTAGCCGAAGGTGCGGACGTCGGCTTTGCCTTTGACGGCGACGGCGACCGCTTCTTCATCATCGACGACCGGGGCCGCTTCGTACCCGGCGACTTTGCGACCGCACTGATGGCCTGCTACATGCTAGAGCGCGACCCCGGGGCCAAGATCGTGTACGACGTGCGCTGCTCGTGGGCCGTGCCCGACCTCGTAAAAGCAGCCGGCGGCACCCCGCTGATCGAGCGCGTCGGCCATTCGTTTCTCAAGCCGAGAATGTTTGAGGAAGGAGCTGTTTTCGCGGGCGAGCTGAGCGGTCATTACTACTTCCGCGACTTCTTTGGTGCGGATTCCGGTATCGTGCCGTCGCTGGTAATGCTGGAGTTGCTGTCGCAGCGCGGGGTTAAGCTCTCCGAGTTGCTCGCTCCGTTGGAGCGCCAGTATTTCACGTCCTCTGAGATCAACTCCAAAGTCGCGGATCCCGCGGCCAAAATTGCAGCCCTAGCCGACCGCTACCAGGACGGTCACATCCAGCGTCTTGACGGGATTTCGGTCAGCTACGACGACTGGCACTTCAACGTGCGGCCCTCCAATACCGAGCCGCTGTTGCGCCTCAACCTAGAGGCCCTCTCCGCGGAGCGCATGGCCGAGAAGCGGGATGAAGTACTCGCCTTTATTCGCGCGTAAATTATGACGGCCCCCGCCCCTAAGATCCCGTGGGCTTTCGCCCTCGACCGCCGCTACTTTGCGGCATTTTTGGTTTTCCAAGGCGCGGTGGTCGCTGGCAGCATCTTCGTTTTCGAATTCCTCCCGGCCCTCCTCCTCGGCGCGCTCTGCGTCGCGTTTTTTGTCGCGGGCCTGATGCTGAGGCCGTGGATCGTCGTCCCAGTTTTGTTGCTGACGACGGGTCTTGACAGCACAGGTCGGCTGTTCGGCGAGTCCGGCCCTTCAAAAGAGATCTTCTTGCTGACGGGGTTTCACTTGGCCTTCGGGCTGATGGTCCTCGGCTTGGCCGCCAATATCTGTCTGCGGCAGCGCATGCACTTTCCCGACTTCGAGATTAAGGTGCCGCTCTTTTTGTTCCTCGCGTCTATTGCGGTGTCGCTGACGTACACGCCCAATCAGCTAGATGCAACCGTCAGCTTCTTGCGGATTTGCGCCCTCGTGCTCTTCACCTACATGGTGCAAATCACGCTCGACTCTAGGCGGGCTGTGTCCGCGGTCTTATGGTCGCTAGTGGTCTTGACGATAGCGGGCTCGGTGATGGGGGCCTATCAGGTCATCACCGGCCAATTCCACCTGCCGGCCAAGGTCATCACCGCCTTGGGCGGCAACGTGCCGCGGGCGACGGGGGCCTTTCACAACCCCAACATCTTTGCCTCGTTTGTAATGAGCGGCGTCCTGCCGCTGTTGGCCGTCTTGCTCAACCATCGACTGCCTAGGGGCCAGCGCGTGCTTTTTGCTTTGGCGGTCGTCATCGGCTTTGGCGGTCTGTTGGCCTCGTTTAGCCGCTCTAGCTGGGTGTCAACGCTGGCCGGCGTGCTCGTCATCCTCTGGTTGAGCGGCAAGCTGCGCTATTTTTTTATTGGAGTTTTTGCCTTTATCCTGCTGGTGTTCGGCCTCAAAGAATTCGTGCCTTATGCCGAGTACATCTTCGAGCGCTTTGCCTCCATCTTCACCTTGTTTGATGAGTTCGGCGCGACCGGCCGGGCTTCGAGTACGGCGCGCGTTCATCTCGTCATGGCCTCGTTCGACATGTTTTCGGACCATCCGTTCTTGGGCACTGGTTGGCGATCCTTTCCGGTAATATTCTCCCAATACGCGCCGCCCGGATATCCCCACTGGACCCTAGTGAAAGAGCCGCATACTATAGTGACTGCGATCTTGGGCGAACTAGGCATCGTTGGTTTCGCGGCTTTTGTCTGGTTTGTCGGGAAGACGTTCTTTTTGAGCTTGGGGCGCTTGCAGCAGATGCAGGATTCCTATTTTCGCGCCATAGCCATCGGCTTGATCGCCACGTTTGTCGCCTTCCAGGTCAATCAGACGTTCAATGGCGACCTGCCCAGCAACATGTTTTGGTTCTGCATCGGCATGCTCTTCGCCGTGCAGCGGCTCGACGCGGACGCGCGTGCTTAGAACCGGCCGCTTGAAGAACGCGAGGATCAATCGTGAAAGTTTTGCTGCTATCGCACCTCTACCCCAACGTCATATCTAAGCTCTCTGGAAGTTTTGTCCACAATCAGGCGCGTTTCCTCCAAGATCATTGTCAACTAGAGGTAGTGGCACCCGTGCCTTGGTTTCCCCTGCCGGGATTTGGGTTGTGGAGTGCCTACCGCCATGTCCCACGCTGCGAAGTGGTGGACGGAATCGAGGTCCGACATCCCCGCCGCTTCGCCGTACCGCGGCGGATTTTTTTTACTCAGCAGTGGCGTTTTCACCTCAAGGCTTTGCGCAACGCTGTTGCGGGTGTGCCGGACATCATCCACGCGCACTGTGCCTATCCCGACGGTCGAGCCGCTGTTGAGTACGGTTCACAAACCGGCCGGCCCGTAGTCATCACGGTCCACGGTTCAGACATTAAGATCCTGCCCAAGCTCAAGCCCCAATGGCGGCAATTGATCGTTGAGGCCCTAACGCAAGCCGCGGCCGTTATTGTCGTCAGCCAAGAGCTGCGCCGCGAGGTCGTGCAATTGGGCGTCCCGGCCGATAAGGTGCGCTACATTCCCAACGGCGTTGACTGCCGGCTCTTTTCGGCGACCGGGTCGCACCAGCCCGATAAAGAGGGATGGCACCTACTTTATGTGGGCCGATTTGTCGAGGCAAAGGGATTGCGCGTCTTGCTAGCGGCATTGGCTAAAGTGCGCAGTCAGGGCCGTGATGTCTCGTTGACCTTGGTCGGCGGCCACCCTGCGACCGGGACCGCCGATCCTTTCCTACCTCAAGTCAACGACTTGA
This sequence comes from Candidatus Latescibacterota bacterium, assembly GCA_022819745.1. The sequence continues at coordinate 104,580 of JAJEGS010000055.1, forward strand.
ACCTGTCCGAACATGTGTCGTTTGAGGATGCGGTACCTTGGGAGGAGCTACCCTCCTATATGGCCGCCGCCGATCTGTTTGTCCTGCCCAGTTTTAGCGAAGGTCTGACCACGTCGCTGGTGGAGGCCATGGCCTGTGGCCTGCCTGTGGTCGCCACGCGCTGTGGTGGGCCAGAGGAGGTCGTCAATGAGGAGATCGGACGGCTAGTGGTGGTCGGCGACGCGGAGGACTTGGCGGCGGGCATCCTCGCGGTGCTGGACGAATACGGCCGCTACGACCGCGCGGCGATCCGCCGACAGGCCGAGGAACGCTACGACTATCGCCGGGTGGCGGCTCGCATTTGGGCGCTCTACGAGGAGGTGCTAGCCAGATAATGTCCGCAGATTCCCAACGCTGGCACCAATCCCGGACAACGCGCGGTACACGGTTGCATAAATGGATACAAATGACGAAAATATAACGAGATAAGATACACCTTCTACCGTTAGAATCCCATGCTCGTCGCCATTTTTTGGGCCGCTTTATTCCTCGTCGTCTATACCTATCTGATCTACCCGGTTTTGCTCTGGCTCTTGGCGGCTGGCCGCAAGATGCCCAAGTACGCGCCACTGAGCGAATGGCCTGGGGTGTCGCTGATCATTGCCGCGCACAACGAAGAAGGCGTATTGCGCGCCAAGTTGGAAAACGCGCTAGCTATGGACTACCCGGCTGAGCGGCTCGACATCATCGTCGTCTCAGACGCCTCGACCGATGGCACCGACCGCATCGCCGCTGAATTCGCCGAGCGCGGGGTGCGGCTGCACCGGCAGGAGGTTCGCGGTGGCAAGACTGAGGCGCAAAACGCGGGTGTGCGCTTGGCGCGGGGGCAGTTCCTCGCGTTCTCAGACGCCAACAGCATGTACGCATCCAATGCGCTCAAGCGGTTGTTGGCACCCTTTGCCGATGAGCGGATCGGCTGCGTCTGTGGCGAGTTGCAATACGCCAATCCAGACGAGCAAGGCGCAGGCAAGGGCGAAGGCCTGTACTGGCGCTACGAGCAGTTTCTCAAGCGCCGGGAGAGCTTGCTCAGCTCTGCGCTGGGCGCTAATGGGGCGATCTACGCGCTCCGGCGCAAGCTATTCGTCGAGCTACGCGGCGATATTATCAGCGACTTTGTCGCGCCTCTGCACGCTTGGCGGCGCGGCTTTCGCATTGCGTACCAGCCAACGGCCGTTGCCACCGAGTACAGCAGCGGTCGCTTTGGCGACGAGTTCCGCCGCCGCCGCCGCATTGTCTCGCGCTCGCTCTACGGGCTGTGGACCGAAGCTGGCGTGCTCAATCCGTTCGCACACTTTTTTTTTGCGTTTCAGATGTTTTCCCACAAGCTGCTCCGCTGGCTCGTGCCGGTGTGGCTGTTGGTGGTGCTCGCGGTCAATATCCCATTGGCCGTGAGCGAGTACTACGGTGTCTTGCTCGCGCTGCAAGTGGCTTTCTACGGCTTGGCCGCATTGGGCCTCTTGCTGCCGGAATGGCTTGGGCGGTATTGGCTCTTCTATGTGCCGGCCTATTTCACCGCCACCAATTGGGGTACTCTGCTGGGACTGCTGAGCTTCCTGATGGGTCGCCGCCACCGCGTCTGGCAGCCCGCGAGGTAGAGCGTTTATGTCGCGCCTGAAACGCATCGTCCTGCTGTTGTTGAGCGACACTGTCGCCGTTAGTTTGGCATCGGTTTTCTTCGTTTGGATGAAGTTGGCCGGCGGCGGACTGGAGATCGTTCGCCACAATTACGAGCGGCTCTATCCAGACGCTGTGGATGGGCCGACTTTCTGGTATGCGCTGGGCTATTACTCGGATGTGCTGCCGTTGATAAGCGGCTGCTGGCTGCTGCTGTTCCTGTTTTTTGGCTTCTACCAATCCTCTCTGTCTAGCTCGCGCTTCGACGAAATATACGAGGTCCTCAAGGTAGTTACCTTGGGCATCTTGCTGGCCATGGTCGCCACCTTTGACCGCGACATCCGCCTTACTCGATTGCTGGTCTTGTTCTACTGGCTGGGCATGGTCGCGCTGGTAGCGGGTGGGCGAGTGCTAGTGCGCAGCTTTGAGCGGCAGCTCTTGCTGCGCGGCATTGGCCTTAGGCGCACGGCTATCGTGGGCGTGAACGCGCGCGGCGTACGGTTGTTGCGCGCGTTGCGTGCGGCACCGGCGCAGGGGTATGAGATCGTGGGTCTTGTGCGGGCGCACGGCGAGAACGATCACGCGGCTATTGACGGCCTGCCCGTGCTCGGTGCAGTAAGTGATCTGCGAACCATCCTCGCGGCCGAGGGCATTGAGGCCGTGCTCATCGCCCTGCAAGCCAATTCGCACGAAGAGATCATGCAGATCGTCGAGGAGGTCGAGGGGCTACCGGTTTTCTTTGGCATCACGCCCGACCTGTACGACATTGTGACCGGCCACGTGCGCACGACGCAGATTTACGGCGTGCCGCTGATGGAGCTCACGCCCGAGTTGATGCCGGCTTGGCAGCGGACGGTCAAGCGGCTCATCGACGTGGTGGTGGCCGTTGTCGTGCTCGCAGGCTTGGCCCCGTTGTGGCTATTGGTGGCCGCGGCGATTAAGCTGACCTCCAAGGGGCCGGTGTTTTTTCGCCAAGAGCGCGTCGGCGAGGGGGGCCGGACCTTTGCGATGCTCAAATTCCGCTCGATGTACATAGATGCCGAGGAAAAGACCGGGCCGGTGTGGGCCAAGGGTGCCGACCCACGGGTGACCCCGATTGGCCGAGTGCTGCGCGCCCTGCACTTGGACGAGATTCCCCAGTGCATCAACTTCCTGCGCGGCGACATGAGCTTGGTCGGCCCACGGCCCGAACGCCCGTTTTTCGTCGAGCAATTCAAGAAGCAGATTCCCTTGTACATGCGGCGTTTCAACGTCAAGCCCGGCCTGTTGGGCTGGGCGCAATCCAAGCACGAGTTCGACCTCGATTCCAAGGACGTGGTGGGCATTGCCCGCGAGCGGCTGGAGTACGATTTATACTACATTGAGAACATGTCGCTCAGGTTGGACTTCAAAATTATGCTGCAAACGGTGTGGTTCGTGCTGACTGGCAAGAGCACGCGCTGATCTTCCTCAGATAAGCTCTCGAATCTTCTTGTGAAAGTAGCAGAAACTGGGCGATGCGTTGATAGCTACGTCCATGTGTGAAGCTATGCGCTCTGCCCATATCGACTTTTCTTGGCCGATTGCTGTCCACCCCTTCTTTTTTAGCTCGTTTGCGCCGCCTTGGGATACTGCGTCCGCCAAGAGTTCCCATGTGCCGCAAATGTCGTCGTTTTTGTAACGACTCAGGACATTGTCCTTGGCTTTCGGGTAAGCTGCCTTGATCGCGGGAATATCGCCGAGTAGCCAGGCTTCACCTTCTTCTATGGCGATGCAAAACCGGGTTTCTGGTTTGGGATTGCACGCATTTAGGACAGAGAAGAGTTCTTGGCGAAATTCTTTCAGACACTTGTCGTCTAGGTCGCAAACCAGAATCACCACTGCTGGATAGTTAGGGGGATAGTCGGCAAATGTCTTCCCATACCCTCTGAGCAAACTGGGAAGTCGGTCGAGCAAAATGCGCTTGTTCGCTTCGGTGCCACTCTTGAGGTTTCTGGGGATGCGGCCGATTCCTCGGTATGCAATGACCCTGCATGTATGTTGGTTGCCGATGATTTTTGGAATCAGAATGTCGAGTGCCTTTTTACCGGACTGGTCTTCGACGAGTACCTCAAAGTGCATCCAATCACCTCGCGTCGAGATAGTCGCTGTACCAGAGGCCACCCAACGGCAACCCTTCCTCGACCATGTTGTTCACGATGGGATCGTCGCTTGCCCGGCGAATCGTCGAAAAGCCGTCTTCGCCTTTTTCCAAAATCCAGACTTCTTGCGGCTCTAAAGCATCGACGAAGTATGGCTGGTGCGTCGTGACAAAAACTTGCGAACCGCTACGGGCCCTAGCGTGTTCGCGGAATTCGTTGGCTAGGGTCTCTAGGAGTTTATGGTACAGGCCGTTTTCTGGCTCTTCAATGCAGAGGAATGGGGACGGGCTCGGATCTTCGAGCAGCAACAGATAGGCGAATACCTTGAGCGTCCCGTCGGAAACTTGCTGGGCATAGAACGGCTCTTGGAATCCTTTGTCATTAAACCTAATCAGCAACCGACCGTCATTGGTTCTTTCCGTGTCGATCTTGTGTATGCCCGGAATTTTTTCGGCAATCTTCTTTAGCATAGCCTGAAAACGCCGTGGATGTTCGCGCTCCATGAATTGCACGACGTTGCCGAGATTGTCGCCATGGATGTTGAGACGGCTCTGTGGGCCGGCCAGTGGTAGGCTGCGGGCTGCGTCGGGAGTGAAGTAACTGAGATACCATCCCTCGATGAAGCGGCGAAAAGCGGAAATTCGCGGGTGTTGTTTCAGGGCACCAAGCGTGGCAATGCCGAGCTTGCGCTGGTCTTCCAATCTGATCCATTCGGCATCTTGGGGTTTTTCCCCTTCCTTTATCGACATATCTAACTTGGTAATATCGAATCCTTCTGATGTTTCATCGATTTGCTTACCTGCTTGCTTTCCCTTCCAAACCGCGCCTACGCCTAATACCAGAAAAAGAAAAAAGAGTGATTGATCATTTCTCAGATTCTCTTTCATGATTTCTGATACAACATAAGGACGCCCTAATCTGTCCTCCCCAATGGCGATCTGATAGGTAATAGATCGGGCGTTCCTCTGTTGCCTGTAACACACTTCGAACTCGATGGGGCCTGTTTCCCCCTGCGTCCGCATCCTCTCAAAGCCGCCACGCCCGCGTGCGTCGCAGGCCTCCTCAACGCCGAGTTTCAGGGCATCGGCTAGAAATCCGAACGCATCGAACAAGGCGCTCTTTCCCACGCCATTTTTACCGATCACCGCTGTTATGGGGGTAAGCGGTTGGCTATTAGGTTGGTTCCACAGACGGCCCAGCGTAACGTCTTTGAGCACCTTGAAATTTTTTATTCGCAAGCCTTCTATTTTAGCCATCTTACTGTCCTCATCGGCATTGTCGCCTGAATCCATGCACTCTCTTAAGTCAAGCTAAGCCGTCGAATAAAGACAAGTTCCTTTCAATGCTGTTGGGGCGATAGTGACGTAGAAATGCCGCGCTTACCTCACGTCTTTGCCTCATGCCTTGAGCGCCAGATGGACGAGTGCCCAGACGCGGCCGTCTTTCACTGTTCCGGCTAGGCGCAGCCAGCCGCCGTAATGCGACACCCGCACAAAGGACGGCTTGTCGAGTACGTGTTGTGCGACGAAGTTCAGACGCGATCCTTCGTCGCACCAGTGGATGCCGTCGGGCGATATCTGCACCCGTACCTCGGCGTCGATCAAAGAGTTGGGCTGCGAGTCCTCTTCTTCAAAGCGGAGCATGCGCACGAAGAAAATGGCTTCGTGGCTCCAGCCGACCTCGTACGGCTCGGTGATAAAGTCGCCTTCCCAGCGCTGATTGCGTTCTACGACGACGGTGTGGCTCTGTCGCATACTCATTGCACAAACTCCCCGGATAACAACACAGAGTCGATGTAGAGAAAGGCCCGCTTATCCATGTCGGCTTCGACCCAAAAGGCCGCGTTGAGCATACACCACAGATTGGCCATGGCCGGCAGTTCAATACAGTGCATCCCCTCCGGCCCAAAAGTTTGGTCGTTGCACTGAAACCCGGTGAAAGCCCGCCGTTTGAGGTCCAAGCCGATGCGCAGATAGTGCCAGTTCATTTTGGTGGCGATTTCGTTGTAGCACAAAAGCTGCGGCTCGCCCGGCACATTCTCCCAGCCCTCTGGCCCCAAGTGGAAATGCGACACGGTTTTGCCGCTGCCGCCAATGGGCTGTACCGACCGAGTGGCGGGCTTAGTCTGCCAGCGTCCTTGCCGTTGTCCTCTCTCGGCGTTGAGGTAGCGCAAGTGAGGCATCCAACGCCGCCCTTGGGGGTTGCCGTCCTGCACGTCGAAGAGCACGCCCCAAGCGCGGACGTCCATTTCGCCGAGCTTGAGTTCGGACGCTTCGGGCTTGAACGCGAAATAGCACTCCAACTGCACTTGGCCCAGTGCCCGAAAGGTGTGCCGCTTGATGCCTACGGAGAGGCCGCCGGCCTGCGGACGGGTGGCCAGCTTGAGAGCATAGGTGCCTTCCATCGAACCAGCCGTGCCAGTGTCCCACATCGTCAGGTTGCTCAACATGGGAGGGCGCAGGTCTTGGTAGTCGGGTAGCATGGTGTCGAGCGAGTCTTCGTAATTGCCGATCAGTCCGGTCCAGCCGTTTAGTCCTGCATCGAAATCGTCGTAGCACAGAATGCGCGCAAGCGGGTCAAAGCGGCTGAGCCGAGGATTGGCTAGCAATGATTCCACAGTATGCTCCGGTGTTAGGATGGGTGGTTAAATGAACTTTCACCAATAAAAAACCCCGCCGAACAGTGCGCTCAGCGGGGTCCGTACGTCTGATGGAACAGACGCACTACTCGGCGGCTGTCGCTTTGACTTGACCCCAAGTCACGGCCTCAACAGCCGTGCTTATCTGAGGGGCAACCCAGCGCGCGGGCACGATCGGCGACGCAACCCAGCGGCCGTTGACCTCAGCCTCCGCGGAAACGCCATAAACCACGGACTCGGGATTCGACAGTTCTGGAAGAAGTTCCATACTGTACCGACCCTGAGCAGGCATGGCTTCCACATGGCCCCACGGCACAAAGTTGGGCTGTGTTTCGGCGGGCTCAACGATCTCTCCACCGGCTTCGACTTCGATCTCATCGGGGTCGAAAACCTGCAAATAGATCGCGTAGCGGGTTGCGTCTTCGACCTCCTCCCACTCAACCAGCACGAACTGGGACTGAGGGCTAGCAAGGCTAACCCTTACGTCTTCCGGTCCCATAAGCTCCATGGCACCGTGAGGACATTGCGCCCAAGCCGCGCTCGCGAACGCGAGAGCAACGCCGGCCATTAGCATCTGCTTTTTCATAAGGCACCTCCTTAGAAAGAGTAGATACTGCTAGATAAAATACCACCATTTCTGGCAGAGTCCAAATTTTTTATCTCCACCCGCCTCTATTGGTCGCCGCGTGGGTCGGCGCGCAAGGTCGCTAGGTGATCGGCGAGGACTTGTACGCCGTAGCGGAGGGCATTGCCGACGTTGAGGAATCGATATCCCCAGCGAGTTTTCTCTTGGATCTCGGACACGTCCATTAGCGTAGTGCCCACGGCGATCCCTGTGTCCGCTAGCTGTTGCGGCACGTCGCGCATGATTTGCTGCACTTGCCGCGACCCGGTGTCGGTGATCGTCCCCACGGTCGCTGACAGGTCCAACGGCCCGACGAAAATCACGTCAATGCCGGGCACGCGCTTGATCTCGTCCAGGTTGTCGTAGGCCCGTTGGCTTTCGAGTTGGAGGACGACGAGCGTTTCCTCGTTGGCGGTTTTGATGACCTCGTTCCAGTCAGCACCGGCGATGTGGGTCCACATGGGTGAGAGACCGCGCCGGCCTTCGGGTGCGTAGCGGGCGGCTTCGACTGCGGCGGCGGCTTCTTCAGCCGTATCGACTTGCGGCACCATCACGGCTACTGCACCCGCGTCGTACGCCTTCTTAATGAGCGCCGGGTCGTTCCACGCGACGCGCACCATGGGTGCGACGCTGCGCATCCGCGCCAGTACTAAGATCGAGTCGAGCGCTTCGGTGGCGTGGGGCATGTGTTCGGTATCGGCCCAGATAAAATCGGGACCGGTGGAAATGATCAACCCGGCCACGTGTGGGGTGGGAGCCGACAGGCTGGTGCCGAGGAGGATTTCGCCGCTGCGCAAACGCGCTTTCAGGTTGTTGGGATACATGGATAGCTCCGTTGGAATTAGCCGTACAGTGAGTAGAAGATGAGGCCACCGAGCAGGATGCGATAGGCGGCAAACGAGTAGGTGCCGTGGCGCTGGAGGAAGCGGAGTAAGAAGCCGATGGACAGATAGCCGCTGACGGCGGCGGCGAGAATCCCCAGCACCAAACTCAGCAGCCCAGCGCTACCTAGGCCTCCTTCGAGCAGGGCGAATAGTTGCAAGAGGCCGCTGGCGCCAATGGCTGGCAGGCCGAGCAAAAAGGAGAAGCGGGCAGCGTCTGCACGCTGGAGACCCACGAAAAGCCCGCCCATGATGGTTGAACCAGACCGCGAACACCCGGGAATCAGGGCGAGAGCTTGGCACAGGCCGATGAGCTGGATGGACCAGAAACCGAGGTCTTGCATGGTGCGCTCGCGTCGCCCCACGCGTTCGGCCAGTATCAAGAACAGCGCGAGGACGATCAAGCTTGTGGCGATGAGGGGGAGTTGGCGCGCCTCGGTCTCGATAAAGTCGCGTCCCCCGAGGCCGAGCACGGCAATGGGCACAGTGCCCACGGCAATGGACCACGCCATGCGGCAGTCAGGACTGTGGTTGAAGTTGCGGTGCACCACCCCTTGCAGCACGGCGACGACCAGTCTTTTGACATCGGCGGTGAAGTACGCGAATACGGCCGCGAGCGTTCCCAGTTGGATCACCGCAGAAAACGCCGCGCCTGGATCGTCCCAGCCGAGAAAGTGAGGCACTACTCGCAGGTGAGCTGTACTGCTGATGGGCAGGAATTCGGTCAGACCTTGGACTAGGCCTAAGATGAGTGCTTGTAGCCAGTGCATGGAGGGATTAAGCTAACCGTCGCCGCCCGCCCCGACAAGGACGGCACGCCCTTGACAAAAATGCGGGCCAGTGTGCAGAATACCCCCTGATTTTCACTACTAACAAGGAGACCTGTATGCCCGTTACTATTAAAGACGTCCAAACCATTCTCACCCAACCGGCCGGCTCCCGCTTGGTCATCGTCAAAATTATTACGTCGGACGACGGCCTGTACGGACTCGGTTGCGCGACCTTTACCCAGCGCTTCCACGCCGTGCATACGGCCATCGAACAGCATTTCAAGCCCTTCCTCATCGGCCGCGACGTGGATCGCATCGAAGAAACGTGGCAGCTGTTGATGGTCAACGGCTATTGGCGCAACGGCCCGGTGCTCAACAACGCCATCTCTGGCGTCGATCAGGCGCTGTGGGACATCAAGGGCAAGCGGGCGGGGATGCCGGTTTATCAGCTTTTGGGCGGCAAGTGCCGCGAGGGAGCTGCGGTGTACGGCCACGCGGGCGGCGATACGCCCGAGGCTGTCGTCGATAGCATCCGCCAGTTCCAAGAGCAAGGCTATCGCTACATCCGCTGCCAGATGGGCGGGTACGGCGGTAAGGCATCGACCTTGGTCAAGCCCGAGGGCGCGCCCGAAGGCGCGTATTACAACCGCAAAGAGTACATGCTGAACCACCTGCGGATGTTTGCGCACATCCGCGCAGAACTGGGCTTTGAGGTGGAACTGCTGCACGACATTCACGAGCGGCTGCACCCAATTGAGGCGGTGGGTTTTGCCAAGGATGTGGAGGAGTTCAAGCTGTTCTTCTTGGAGGACGCGCTCGCGCCCGAAGATATCGAGTGGTTCCGGCACATCCGCCAGCAGTGCGCGACGCCGCAGGCTATGGGCGAGCTGTTCAACCATCCGCACGAGTGGACGCCGCTCATCGAGGGACGGCTCATCGACTTCATGCGCATGCACGTCAGCCAGATGGGCGGAATCACGCCGGCGCGCAATGTGGCGGCTTTTGGGCAGATGTACGGGGTGCGCACGGCTTGGCACGGCCCAGGTGACACCTCGCCGGTGGGGCACGCGGCCAACCTGCACTTGGACTTGTGGGCACCTAACTTTGGGATCCAAGAGTGGTGCCGGTTTGCAGAGCACGTGTACGAGATGTTTCCGGGGCTGCCCGAGGTGCGCAACGGGTACATGTATCCGAGCGACGGGCCGGGATTGGGGATCGACATCGACGAGGATTTGGCAGCCAAGTATCCTTGTGCAGACGAGGTCATTGGGTGGACGCAGACGCGCTTGCCCGACGGTAGTCCGGCGCGGCCCTAAGATGAAAATCCTAGTTTCCAATCTCGGCAGTACCTCGTTTAAGTACAAGGTCTTTGCCATGCCCGAGGAGGTGGTTTTGGCGCGGGGCGGCATGGATCGGATCGGGGGCCAAGGCTCGGTCCACACCTTTGAGATCGGCGGGGCCGACGAGGTTGAGCAGGCCGTGGATCTGCCCGACCACGCCAGCGCGATTGACGAGGCCCTCGCGCGCTTGGCCGAGGGTGGGGTGTTGGGGTCTGTGGAGGAGTTGGATGCCGTGGGGTTTAAGGCTGTGCACGCGCGCGCTATTTCTGGGGTGGTCGAGCTCGATGAGGACGTCGTCGGGCGGATGGAGGACTTTTATCCGCTGGCTCCGGCGCACAATCCTGCGTACGTGGCGGCGATTCGGCAGTTTGCGAAGGTGGCTCCGAAGGCGCGGCGGGTTGGGTGCTTTGAGACGGCGTTCCACGGCGCAATGCCGCAGCGGCGCAAAATGTACGCCGTGCCCTACGCTTGGTATGAACAGTACGGCATCCAGCGCTATGGCTTCCACGGGGCCAGCCATCGCTATGCCGCCGAGAAAGTCGTGGAACTGACAGGGCGCGTCGATCTCAAACACGTCAACATGCACTTGGGCGGGTCCTCGTCGCTGTGCGCGGTAAAGGACGGAGTTTCGCAGGGGGCGTCGCATGGGCTTAGCCCGCAGAGTGGCCTGCCGCAGAACAACCGCATTGGCGATTTGGATCCGTACGCGCTGGACTTGGTGATGCGCAACGAGGGCCGACCGTGGGACGAGGTGTTGGCGCAGTGCGCTAACGAGGGCGGCTTGGTGGGGCTTTGCGGGTACGGCGATATGCGCGACATTGAAACGGGTGCGGCAAGCGGCGACGAGCGCTGTGCTTTGGCCATAGACGTGTTGGTGACGTCGGCGCGCGATTGGTTGGGGGCTTTTGTGGTGGAGATGGGTGGGCTGGACGCGATTAGCTTTACTGGTGGTATTGGCGAGTACTCGGCTGCTGTGCGCAGGCAGATTCTGCTCGACTTGGAATTTTTGGGGGTGGTGATGGATGCGGCTAAGAACGAGAGCGTTCAGGGCGAGGGCAGCCTGCACGCTGAGTCGAGCCGAGTGCCTATTTACGTGCTGCGCACTGACGAGGAATTGGTGGTGGCGCGGCAGACTTGTGAGTTTTTGAGAGCTATCCCCTAGCCTCCGTTCTATGAGGGAGGTGCAGGTGCGGTTAGGCGGTATTATTAGAGCGGCCTACTGGCTGGGCATGGCTATGTACCGCAAATATCCGCGCCGGTACTAACCGCGCTGCGCTTTTGTTGACAACCCCGACTTGACAAGACTTACTCTTTCCAGCAAATTTGTTGGCAACAATATCGTTGGCAACAATATCGTTGGGAAAAGAGATGTAATCATGATGCTCAGGAAGGCAGGGGGGAATTGGGTCGATGGGGATCAATTCTTTGACCGGGATGCCGAACTCGAAGCTCTCACCGAGCGGGTAAAAGACGGAACCCATACGCTACTGACCGCGCAACGGCGGATGGGCAAGACGAGCTTGGTTCGTGAGTTACTGCGTCGCCTAAAGGGCGAGGGATGCTTCGAGCCGATCTTTGTTGATCTGGAGGGTGCTCGCACTCCAGCAGACGCCATCGCCGAGATCGGGGTTCGGTCAAAGTCGGTGCAGGGCGTGGAGCACAAGCTCAAATCTTGGCTCGCCAACACTCTACGCGAAGCCGTCGGTCGAGTCGATACGCTAGCCGTTTCCGAGGTACAGGTGAAGTTGCGCGCCGGAATCGACGCCGGAAACTGGCAGCAAAAGGGCGACGAGGTCTTCGCGGCCTTGGCCGAAGATGACCGGCCGGTAGTGCTCGCTATCGACGAGTTGCCGATTCTCGTCAATCGCCTGCTCAAGGGGGACGACTACTTCATTACGCCAGAGCGAAAGCAGGCAGTGGACGAGTTCCTGAGTTGGCTGCGCAAGAACGGTCAAGAACATCGAAGTCGGGTCTGCCTGATTCTCTCCGGTAGCGTGAGCTTGGAGCCGATCCTGCAACAGGCCGGACTCAGCGCCCACGCGAACATCTTTTCTCCCTTCGATCTGAAGCCTTGGGATGATGAGACCGCCACCGCCTGTCTCATGGCGCTGGCGGCGACCTACGACCTCGATTTCTCTCCCGACATTTGCAAGAACATGTGCCGCCGGCTGCGGTGTCAGATTCCCCACCACGTGCAGCAGTTCTTCGATAATCTCTACGAACATCTGCGTCGGACCAACCGGCGGGAAGCCTCGCTAGAAGATGTAGATCGCGTGTACACTACCGAGATGCTGGGTGTTCGGGGCCAGATGGATCTAGAACACTACGAGAGCCGGTTGCGAATGGTTCTCGGGGACAAAAGTTATCCGGTTGCCTTAGGTATATTGACCGAGGCCGCAGTCAATGACGGACTGCTGCATAGCGATGCCATCAATCAATATTATGAGTACTTCCAAGCTGAATCCGACCCGGTCTCGATCAAGGACATTCTCAGTGTACTCGAACATGACGGCTATCTGGCGAGACAAGGGGAAGATTACCGGTTTGTATCGGGTCTGCTCGAAGCTTGGTGGCATGCTCGGCACGGCCGACACTTCGTGCCCATAGCCTGCCGCTAAGCCAAAACGAGGGGCTAAGCGATAGCATGACCATTAGAAAGTCTAACCCAGGGTTTCTCACCGACGACGAACTGGTATTCTCGTTCTGTGTTCGGACGGGCGAGTTCGAATCAATTGTCGAGATGCTGCGCGAATGTACAGGAAGCGCCAACCCGCATCAGATCGTGATCGGCCCGCGCGGAAGCGGGAAAACGAGCCTGCTGCTGCGCGTTGCGGTCGAGGTGCAACGGGATATCGAATTACGGTCCGGGTTTTTTCCGATAGTCTTTGCCGAGGAGAGCTACGAAGTCTCCACCGCCGGAGAGTTCTGGTTGGTATGTCTGTCCCGCCTAGCCGACCAAGTGCCTCACAAGGAAGATGCTCCCGATCTGCACCGAACGTACGAAGACTTATGTACCATTCAGGACGACCAAATTCTTACTGAACGCTGTATAGGTGCTCTGCTCGACTTCTCGGATCGGGAGGGCAAGCGGCTCGTACTAATGGTCGAGAATCTAAATATGATGTTCAGAGACATGGCGGACCCAGACGCGGGCTGGCAGTTGCGCAAGATCCTCCAGAACGAGCCGCGGATTATCCTGCTCGCCAGCGCGACCAGTCGCTTCGACGAGATTGACCGCCCGGACCACGCCTTATACGACCTGTTCCGAGTATTGCTGCTGCGCCCGCTCAACACCAACGAATGCGCCGTGCTGTGGGAAGCGGTGGCCGGTAAATATCCTCCACCCGAGACTATTCGATCGCTGGAGATTCTCACCGGCGGTAGCCCGCGTCTAATCGCCATCGTGGCTCGCTTCGGCGCGGGGCGTTCCTTTCCCGAACTCATGGACGAACTACTCGACCTCGTCGATGACCATACGGAGTACTTCAAGGGCCATATCGAATCACTCCCAGCGCAGGAGCGGCGAGTTTATCTCGTACTCGCCGATCTGTGGAAGCCAGCGACTACGAGGGAGATCGCGGCCCGCGCTCGGCTGGAGACGAGTAAGTGCAGTGCCCAACTCACCCGCCTCATCGAACGGGGCGTCGTTCAGGTTTCGGGTGGTACTGCTCGGCGCAAACAGTATTACCTGACCGAGCGCCTCTACAACATCTATTATCTGCTGCGGCGCTCCCGCGGACAGGATTCCCTGATTCAGGCACTTATTCAATTCATGGAGTCGTACTACTCTGGAACTGAACTGAAGGATATCGGTGTTCACATCGCCCGCGAGGCAGGAAATTTCGACGGGGAGATGAAATCGCTGGCCCAGATCGCACTTGTGCAGATGATAAGGTTGCCGTCACTAGCCGAACATCGCGAAGAACTACTTGCGATGATTCCCGAAGGTTTCACGGAGGTTTTCGAGCAGGGTTCTGTACCTTCCAATGTGGAGAGCAAGACGTCAGTCGGTGTGGAACAGCATCCCCGTCGGGGGGACCAAAGTAGCGAGGATGCGAACGAACAGGCTGAGTTTTTGGCCGCGAAGGAGATTTTCGATAAAGCGGTTGCTCTGACGAATCAGAACCGGCTGGAGGAAGCGCTGACTGCCTATGACGAAGTAGTGCGCCGATTCGGCGATAGTGAGACGCTGACTCTTCTCAAATCGGTTGCGACAGCTCTTGGCTCCAAAGGGGCCATACTCGGTGTGTTGAACCGGCCGAAGGAAGCGCTGGCCGCCTTCGGCGAGGTGGTGCGTCGGTTCGGCGACAGCGATGAGCCGGTTCTTCTTGAACCAGTTGCACAGGCCCTCGCTGGCAAAGGGCATGCACTCAGCGACCTAAATCGGCTGGAGGAAGCACTGACTGTCTATGATGAAGTGGTGTGTCGATTCGGCGACAGCGATGAGCCGGTCCTCCTCAAATTGATTGCGACAGCTCTTGTCTCCAAAGGGGTCATGCTCGGTGTGTCGAATCGTCGGGAGGAAGCGCTGACCACCTTCGACGAGGTGGTACGTCGGTTTGGCGACAGCGATGAGCCGGTCCTTCTCAAATTGATTGCGACAGCTCTCGTCTTCAAAGGGAACACACTCGACGACTTAGACCGGCTGGAGGAAGCGCTGGCCGCCTATGACGAGGTAGTGAACCGATTTGACGACAGTGATGTGCCAGACCTGCTCGAACCAGTTGCAAAGGCACTTGTCAGAAAAGGGTTCACACTCAGCGTCCTGAACCGGCCGGAGGACGCGCTAGCCTCCTTCGACGAGGTGGTGCGCCGATTCGGAGATAGAGAATCTCCTGCGTTTCGTAGGGCGACAGAGTACGCGCTTCTTATAAAAGCGGATCTTGAGTTGAAGTATCGGCGGTACGAAGTCGCCATTGAGGCGGCAGGTCGGCTACTTGATATATGCCACATGGAATCGTCGGAGAATCGATGCTCGGCTCACCTAATCAGGGCAAAGGCGACTCTTGCAAGCGGGGACTTATCCACGAGCGAGCGAGACATCACGGCGGTCTTGACGATTCTCCCATATCTCGACTCTCTTTCGAAGGGGGGTCTTGAAGTGCTGATGATGTTCAGCATCAAGGTCGGGCCAGAGCGCATGGTCGAGCTTATTCAGGCGTCGCCGTCGGTAAACCTTCTGTTGCCGCTTACGACGGCTTTGGAGCAGGAACTCGGTCGCGAGCCCCGGGTAGCGCTTGAGGTCGCGGAAGTTGCTGAAGACATCCGGCGGGATCTGGCGAAACTGAGGGAAACGCAGAGTGATGGCGTCGAGTAACTAGGACGAAGGAAGTGCGCTTGTAAAGGTAGCCGCGAATTGGAAAGTCCACTTCCGGCTTTGTCGAATACCGCGTTCTGTAGGCGACATCACGGTGCGCGACCGCAATTGAGCTGTAGCTGCTGATAGCTGCGCTGAGTATTACATAACAACAACGATAGAATCCTATGGAGGAGTAACCCTATGTTTGGAAAAATCTGCAATCCGTCCGGCGAAGTACTGGACTACACCTTTCACGCTGGCACGGAGGGATCGCGGCACATCGCCGTCTTGGGGCACGGCGTGACCGGCAACAAGGACCGCCCCTTTGTCGTAGCGCTCGCCGAGGGATTAGCTTCCGCTGGCATCCACGCGCTGCGCTTTTCTTTCGCCGGCAACGGCGCGTCCGAGGGCCGCTTTGCCGACGCGACTGTATCCAAAGAAGTCGAAGACCTCGGCGCAGTGTTCGACGCCTTGGACGGCTACTCGGTATGCTATGTCGGCCACAGCATGGGTGGGGCGGTCGGCGTCTTGCGCGCCAGCCGCGATGAGCGCATTCACCTCCTCGTCTCCTTGGCAGGCATGGTGCATACGCATGCCTTTGCCGAGCGCGAGTTTGGCGAGGAGGTGCCCGACGAGGGCTGCATGTGGGAAGAGCCTGACTGCCCGCTCTCGCAAGCCTACATGGACGACATGGCCCAAATCGACACCGTGGTGCGACGTGGGGCCGAGATTGTAGTGCCTTGGCTGTTGGTGCACGGCAGTGAGGACGACGTGGTGTCGATTGATGACTCGCACGACATCCTCGCCCGAGCTAGGGACAACGCCGAACTCGTCGTCATCGACGGAGCCGACCACGTCTTTAGCGAGCACGCGCAGGTCATGGTCGAAAAGGTCGTCGGCTGGTTACAGGGGCAGTGGGCATAAGCATCCCCGCCGGTCGCTGCCTACCAGAGATCGCGCGTACCTCCTATCTTTAGAGGAGGAAACCCGGCAATCCCGCCGGCCATGCGCGCTCTGCCTAGCTAAGCCATGCAAAAGAAAACCCCGAGTCGCCTGAGCACTCGCCAGCAACGGACCTTGCTGGCCGTGGTGGCCTTGGGCGTCTTCATGGTCGCCGATACGCTCTATTTGCTGACCAATCGGCTGGCCGACGCCCTCGATTTCGCCTACTTCGCCGTTACTGACATTTCCCTGCCCAAGTTTTACCAAGGCATGGTGCTGTCGCATACGGGCGTCGGTTTGGTGCTGGTGGTACTGGCGATGGGCTTTGTGGCTTGGCACTTACCGGCGGTGTGGCGCAAGAGCCGCAAACGGGCCATCTACACTGGCATCGCCACGCTGACGTTAGGCATAGTACTGGCTATCAGCGGGCTGTTCATCCTCAGCGCGGCGAGCAATCGCGGCAATCCGGTGGCCTACTGGAGCCATGTGGCCGCGGCGGTTTTGATTCCTCTCTTCTACTTGGCGCACCGTCGCCTCTCGCTGTGGAAGCCCTCTGCGCGGAGCTATCGCGTCGTGCCCGTAGCAGTGGTTGGGCTGTTGGCGCTAGCCGTGGTGCTACACGGGTTGAGCTATAGCGGCGAGCAGTACACGCAGGCGGCCGAGGAGGCATTCGCCGCTGGCAAGCACACCGGGCCGGGTTCTAAGGAACGGCAGGTCGCTGACTTTGCCCCAGACGAGTTTGTCCCCGCCAATTTCGTGCCGGCTGAAAGCCCCTTTTTCCCGGCGGCTACTACTACTACGACTGGCGATGTGCTGCCCTCGCGGATCATCACGCGCGGCGATCTCTCGCAGCCGGAGAAACTCGCTGGCGACATGGACGAGTACGGCTTTGTGGTCAACGAGCCGATTGGTTCGGAGACGTGTGCTCGTTGCCACGCGGCCATCGTCGAACAGTGGGCGACTTCGGCGCACCGCTTTGCCTCGTTCAACAACCCCTTCTACGAGGCGACGATCAACCACATGCGCAGCAACTCGACCGAGAGCAATGCGGAGGTTGACGCGCATATCGCCTATTACAAGGACTTGGCGGGCGAGGAGGCCAAAGTCAAGTCCAAGTGGTGCTCGGGTTGCCACGATCCGGCGCTGATGCTGGCCGGCAAAATGACCGAGGAGATCGACCGCGCCTCGCCACAGGCCCAAGCCGGGCTGACCTGCTTGGGCTGCCACGCCATCGACGAGATTCACGACCAGACCGGCAACGGCAACTACAACATCGCCGACGAGCAGGAGGACCCCTATCTGTTCGCCAATGCCAAAGAAGGCGTGGGCCGCTTCGTGCACGACACAGCGCTGAAGGCGCGGCCCATCGTCCACAAAAAGCAGATGCTCAAGCCGTTCTTCCGCACCTCTGAGTTTTGCGCCACCTGCCACAAGGTCAGTCTCGACTCGCGCGTCAATGGCTACCGCTGGCTGCGCGGCCAAAACGAATACGACAATTGGCACGACAGCGGCGTGGCGCTCAACGCCTCTAGGACTTTCTATTTGCCTGCTGTTAAGCGGGTTTGCCAAGATTGCCACATGCCGCTGGAGGAAGCGGTTGGCGGCGACGTGTCGGCGCGGGATGGGTACGTCAAGTCGCACCGCTTTTTGGCGGTCAACACGGCCCTGCCCTTCATCCGCGGGGACGAGGAGACTATCGCGCGGATTGAGGAATTTCTGCAAGACGAAAAGCTCAGCGTCGATGTGTTCGCGCTGCACCACCAAGAAGAAGCGCACTACGCGCTGGACAAGAGTCAGCCAGCGTTGGTGCGCGGCGGCGAGTACACATTCGACGTGGTGGTGCGCAACAAGGGCGTCGGGCACACTTTCCCGGGCGGGACTAACGATTCCAACGAGGGCTGGCTAGAGGTCTCGGTGGTGAGCGACGACGATACGGTGCTGGCTTTGAGCGGGGCGGTGCAAGACGACGGGCACGTCGATCTAGGGGCGCACTTTTACAAGGCGCTGATGGTTGATGCAAAAGGCCAAGCTATCCACCGGCGCAATGCGCAGGACATCGTCACCGCCGTGTACGTGCGCACCATTGGCCCGGGTACGGCGGATGTAGCCCACTACAGCTTCGAGGTGCCCGAGGACTACGCGGGGCGCAAGCTGACGCTACGGGCGCGGCTTTTGTGGCGCAAGTTCGACCGCGCCTATACGGAATTTGCTTTTAACAACAATCGCCAGGGCTTCCGCCGCTTCGACCAAGTGCCGGATTTGCCGGTAACTGAGATCGCTCGCAGCGAGGTGGAATTGGTGGTGGGAGGGCCGTCCGCGCAGGGTGCGCCGGATGCGGGAGACTGGATGCGCTTCAACGACTATGGGATTGGCTTGCTGCTTCAAGACGATACCCAAGGAGCAGCACGGGCCTTTGAGACGGTGGAACAGCTAGCGCCGGAGCGCTTGGACGGCTGCCGCAACTTGGCCAAGGTTGCCGTGCGCGACGGTCACTTGGAGCGGGCCTACGAGCATTTGGAGGACTGCGAGGCGTTGGTTAGCGGCGACGGGCAGACGGCTTGGGTTTGGGGCGTGGTGTTGCAGGAGGATGGTCGTTACGAAGCTGCGGCGCAGGCGTATCGCCGAGTGTTGCGCGACTTTCCCGAGGATCGTGCTACGTGGCGCAACTTGGGCCGGGTGCTCTACCTCGATGGCCGCTTTGAGGAGGCTTTGGAGGCTCTCGATGGCGTGCTGGCTATTGACCCGGAAGATCGCGTCGCTCACTACCACCGGATGCTTTCGCTGCGCGCCCTCGGCCGCGAGGATGAGGCCCTCGTCGCCGAGCAGGCTTACCAGTACTATCAGATCGACGAGTCGGCTCAGGAGCTGACGCGCCGCTACCGGCTAGAGCATCCGCACGACAACCGCGAGGCGCTCAAGATCCACGTTCATCCGCTGGGGGAGGGTGGTTGAGGGCGCACGTGGAGAATTTCTTCCATGCCTAGTGCCCGCACTTGGTCGGCTTCTAGGGTAAGGACGGCGTGGTTGGGAAACTCCACTTCGTAAGCGGCTCCTTCGCCGTGAATGAAAACCACGACCCCGACATCGCCGGCGATCAGTTCGGCTTCGGGTTGATCGGCTGTCAGGACAGCCTTCCGGTGTTCGGCTAGGGGTTCGGCAAGAGGTTCGGCTAGGGTATTCATAGACTAACTCCTTTGTGGAACGGCCGTTACAAAACGTAGCTCGGTCTCGCCGTGGCGGATAAACCACACAGTGCGAAGATGAAACAGGCCGTATGAGGGTGTGTTAATATATCCAAGGATAATGTATTTGGTGCCGTGCTCAGTTGCAATACGTTCGACAAGCGGTTGCGTCTTGACAATGACCAGCAGACCACTGCGTAAGTCCCCGACATTGTGGTCGCCATAGCCGAGTAGGGCGAATAGACCGCTCTTGCTGTCGTCGTGCAGCAGGTAAGTCAATTTTTCGTCGGCGATGTAGGCTTCGCTGCGATTCATGTCGAGCTAGTCCGATTGCATTCTTTTAAGGTGTCGGTTACTCTAGCAAACACCTGTGTATCAACCTTTCACACCGCTAAGGTTTAATGGGAAGAGATATGACGAGTAAGTACGCAATAGATGCAAATTTTATGCCAACATTTCATAGCGCGATCTGGCGATTCTCGGTCGGCGCATTGATGTTAGCCGCCTGCGGCCCGGAAGAGCCTTCGGAACCGGCTCCGAAGCCTGAGTACACCAAACCGGCTGCCGACTATGCGGTGGGGCGCGGGCGGAAAGAGGCTCCTGTGGTGCGCTTTGTCGATGTGACGCGAGAGGCTGGTCTCGAATTCAGGCACGAGACCGGGGCGCGCGGCGATAAGTGGATGCCGGAGACCATGGGCAGCGGCTGCGCGCTTTTTGATTACGATGGCGACGGCTGGCTGGACGTGCTCTTGGTCAACAGCGAAGGCTGGGGAGGCGAAAAGGCCCCCGGCAAGCTCTACCGCAATCTCGGCAACGGCACTTTTGATGACGCAACGGAGCGCGCGGGTCTAGACTTTTCGGTCTATGGCATGGGCGCGACGATTGCCGACTACGACGCCGATGGTGACCCGGATATTTACTTGACGACCTTGGGGCCAAACCTGCTGTTGCGCAACGACGCGGGCCGCTTTGTCGATGTGGCGCAAGAAGCGGGCGTGGCGGGCGCGGTCTGGCGGGACGATGCGGGCAACGAGAATCCCGAGTGGTCCACGGGCGCGGCCTGGGTCGATGTGGATGGCGACGGCTGGCTAGATCTGTTGGTCACCAACTACGTGCGCTGGTCGGCTAGCACCGACATATACACCACGCTCGACGGCAAGGGAAAGTCCTACGCCACGCCAAAGCAGTACCCCGGCTCGACGCCGAGGCTCTACCGCAACCTAGGCGAGGGCCGCTTCGAGGAGATAACCGAAGAGGCCGGTCTGTTGTTACCAGAGGGCAAGTCCATGGGCGTGGCCATGACTGACTTTGAAGACGACGGTCGCATCGACTTGGTGGTCACCAACGACACCCAGCCCAATTTCCTGTTGCAAAACTTAGGCGGGGGTCGCTTTGCGGAGCGGGGTCTCGCCGCGGGCATTGGCTACGACGAGACCGGGCGGGCGCGCGCGGGGATGGGCGTAGATATTACCTCGGTCGCCAACGACGGCGTGCTTTCCATCGCTATTGGCAACTTCAGCCGCGAGGCGCTGTCGCTCTATCGCCAAGCCGGCGGCGCGGTCTTCGTCGATGCTGCGGGCAAGGCTCGGCTGATGCAGGCAACGCTGCAGCCGCTGACCTTTGGGCTGCGCTTTTTTGACTACGATCTCGACGGGTACCAAGACCTGATCTTGGCCAATGGGCACATCGAGCCAGAGATCAACTCGACGCAGAAGGAGATCGAGTACCGTCAACCGCCGCAGTTGTTTTGGAATACCGGCGAGGGGCGGATGGTCGAGGTGTCGGAGCAGACGGGCGGGCCGTTTCTCAAGCCAGTGGTGGCGCGAGGGCTAGCCGTCGGCGATATCGATGCAGACGGCGACTTGGATGTGCTGCTGACGACCAATGGAGGTCCAGCTTATCTATTGCGCAACGAGGGGCCGACTGGCCGCGCGGTGGAGCTTGATCTGACGGGTAAGGCACCTAATCGGGACGCTATTGGCGCGAAAGTGACGGCTCGGGTGGGCGAACAAGAGCAGGTGTTCATGGTGCGCACGGGATCTTCTTATCTGAGCCACAGTCCGATGAGCCTGACCGTTGGCTTGGGCACCGCTGAGAAGATTGACCGCTTGGAAATTCGCTGGCCGGATGGGACGGTGGAAGCTCTTGAACAGCTCGCGGCCGGGTCGCGCTACGACATCGCGCAGGGTGAGGGTATTGTGGGGAAGAGGGCCTTTGTGCAGTAAGAAGCCGTCTCAAAATTCTAGCTGCGCTCCACTCAACGTCATTTCACATCCGCGTTTATCTGCGTTCATCTGCGGATACCTTGCCGTCGGGCGACAGCTAATAGGGATTTTGAGACCGTTTTTAAGCTATTTCAACCGATCAAGCGCCCCCTTTGGTCGTGGCTGACCTTGTCGGGGTCGTGCGGGCCGGAGCGGGCGCGCTTGGCCTCTCCTTGTTTGTAGCGGTGGCGCATTTCCGTTTGTCGCCACTGCAAAAAGCTGCGTTCCTGCGCGTTGCGGTTGCGCGCCGAAGCTGGGGCTGGGACTTCGATGGTGGCGTGGGTGATTTCGCTTACCCGGCGCGA
The DNA here is from genome assembly GCA_022819745.1 of Candidatus Latescibacterota bacterium. Next base: position 126,599 of record JAJEGS010000055.1, read on the forward strand.
CAGAGCGACGATTTCTCCTTTGCTGATGACCAAGGTGACGCCGACGTTGGCCTCGACAATGGCGACGCCGTTTTCGCGCGCCCGGGCCAACACGGCGCGATCTTGCTCCTTGGAGCGGGAGCCGTAGGAGGGGATGAGCAGGTACTGTGCCCCGTCGAGCACCGGGATGCGGGCGATGTCGGGGTTCCAGCGGTCGTTGCAGATGAGGAAGCCGCAGCGGCCAAACGGCGTGTCAAAGGCGTGGGCATGGGCACCGAGGCGGTTGTACCACCAAGAGGGATGGTAGCCCTCGGCCAACTGCATTTTGTGGTACTTGCCGCACAGACGGCCCCGGTGGTCGATGAAGACGGCGCAGTTGTACACATCGTCGCCGATGCGCTCGGCTAGCCCAAAGGCGAGAGATATTCCCAACTCGCGGGCTAGTTCGCGGAAGCGACCGATGACCGGGCCGCGCGTGGTGACGGCCACATCCCGCATCCGTTCTTCCGGTTCCTCCCCCGTGATCAGTTCCATGACCACGTAGCCCTCCAGCACTCCTTCGGGTGCCAAGGCCAGTTGGGCTCCGCCCTTGGCAGCGGCGCGGAACATGGCCTCCAAGCGGTCGGCGTTATCGGCTAGGTCGAATTTTTTGGGCCGGAAGGAAATGGCGGCGACATCTACTGATTGATACATGGGTTTTGTCTCCTATTCTTCTTTGCGGCAAAAGCGCAGTGCGTACAAGTCGGCGTCGTACATCACAAAGCGCAGGCGCACGGGCCGACCCGCCAACGGGCCTACCTCAGCGCCCGATTCCCACTCCACCGCTAAGTCCGTCTGATCCTGAAAAAGCTCGGGCGAATCGGCCAGCGCCAAGCCGGGGAAGGGCTTGCCGTTTTCGTCTTGGACTTCGACGCGGATGCTGCCGGCCGCAGAAGTGGCCATGTTGAGCCGCAACTGATCGCCGCTGAAGATCAGGGGCTTGGTGGTGAACTGGCCGCCGCGATAGGGCGCTTGCACTGAGGCGAAGCCATCGAGGCGCATGGTCAGGCGGCGGATGCAGGAGGTGGGCATGCGCCAGTTCTCGGTCATGTAGAGCGACAGTTCGGCGGGTCCGGTGCGCAGCAGGCCGCGCATGATGTACACGCTGCGGTCGTGCCAATTGCCGGGGTCGGGCCCTGGGCGCACGAAGGCTTCGGGGAAGAGGCGGTCGAAGTGGAGGCCGTCGTGGCTGCTCATCAGCACGCCGTCGTTGACCCCGGGGTACGGCCAGCCGGGCGTGGGGCTGCGGCTGTTGACAAAGCGCGAGGGGAACATCAGGTAGAGGCCAGGGGAACGCTCGTAGGGAACGCAGGAATTGGTGTACATGTGCTCCAGCGGCGCGTCGCCGGTGTCGATAGATTCTAGCGGACTCCAGTGGACAAAGTCGTCGGAGGTGGCGCGGCGGATCCAGCGCACGCCTTCCTTAAAGGCGCGGGTGGCACCGTGGCCTAGTTCGCCGTCATTGCGAATGCCTCGGGTGTACATGACGTACTGGCCGGTCCACGGGTCGCGGAAGGCGATATTGTGCGAGTCGAACGGGCCTTCGGTTTGCACGGGTTCGGGGTTTTTGCGCCAGTGGAAGCCGTCGGGCGAGGTCGCCGTGTAAATGGCACCGCGCCGGCCGATGCCTTTGTAGCGCTCTTGATCCGGGGCTTGTGGATCGAGGAACGGGGAGAAGTTGACTAGGTCGGGATCGTCGATCACTAAGTTGTTGGCCGTCGAGCCTTGGAAGTCGATTAGGCCCAGCTCTGGTTTGTGCCAAGTGATGCCGTCGCTGCTTTCGACGTAGGCGGTGCAGGCGCGGTCGGTTTTGTTGTTGTCGGCGTGGGGGATGCAGCGGTACCAGGCGCGGAAGCGGTCGCCGTCTTTGAAGAGCACGGCGTAGGCGAGGCCGCCTTCTTCCCAAGGATGGTCGATGCGCACTGCGGCGTTGCGGCGCATGGGCTGGTGGAGGACTTGGCGGGCGTCTTGTAGGTCGTTGATGAGGCGGCGGTCAAGTAGTAGTTGGCGGTCGGAGCCGATGGTGATGGGGATGTCGGGCATGGTGGCCTCGGGGGTGGGTGGGGGTATGAAGACCTATATTTTGCTGGCAGGCCCTTTCCTCGATGGGCCGTGCCGCGAAACGGTCAGTGAGTATTAAAGATAGTATCGTTGGAAGCCCATCATCCTGATTTGTGCGCCCATAGATCGTCCGAGTTCATTGTCTGGGACCGAGAAATCTATCGCCATCATAATGGATCATGTGGTCAGGAGTGTCGCAAAGCCATACTTCCGTTTCCCAAGCGATATTCTTCAGGTGCTTCCGAAATTCTCCGAAATCCGGGAAGGCACTAACATAAACGACACCCGAGGAGCACTCGGAAAGCATGTTCTCCAGATCGACGATCCGCGTCGGTGACATGGGGCCGTGTGATGTTACCGCCTCGACGAGAAACAGCCAGTTTCGCTCAGCGTCGTAAAACACGACATCCGGCATTTTGCCGTGGTCGGTGATCGGGATGCCGAGTTCGTCAAGGCTCTCCTCGTCCACGTATAGGTCCTTCTTGGCAGTGTCGCCGACATAGAGCAGGCGTGAACCGGGAGCGAAGCGGGGACCGAATTCTTCCACGACAGCTTTTTGCACCTCGTTGTGCTTGCCTGGGGAGAACTGAAGCTCCTGTCCATCGGCTAGCTTGAGCGGAATCATGGTGTGAAGCCGTTCGCGCTCGTAGCGCTCTACAAGAGTGCCCTGCTCGTGGCGGAATTTTTCCACGGCTGAATCCCAACCTTTCGTCCCATAGTGACGCACGGATTCCAAGGCCGCTTCTGTGATAGCGTAGTGAGCACGCGGGCTGTTGGTCGGAAGGTCGGGTTCAAACGGGTTGTAATCGGCGACTCGCGCCTGAACAAACTGGTGGAGCACCTGACGGCGAAAAGTTTCCCTAGTATTGGGTGCGTATTCGGTACCGTAGTGCGCCTTGACGTGATCCATGATGCCCTTGGTGACGGTACACGCTCCCCGTTTTGCGTCCGACCAAGGGGCATCGGGCGTCAGCCCGCACAGGGCGATCAGTGTCAAGCCCGACATCTGGTTGTGCTGCGCCAGAGGCATGCCGAGTGCCTTGAGGATTTCCCTAGCTTCTTCAATGCTGGCCAACGACTGCCTCCTCCAACTCGGGATGGGCAATCAGGTCCATGACAAGCCGATCTAGGCCTTTCATAGGGTCCGCGAGATGCTTCACGCACTGACCAAGCGTGATGATCGTTTGGTGTGGAGGAAGCCGCATGGCACGCAGTTCGGTGGCACTCACTTGGGTGTTGCCGTTGACCGCACGGAACCATGTATCGAGCAATCGGCTGTTGTAGAGCGCCGCCAGCCCCCATGCTTCGTCATCGGCGAGCGTGCCTCCAGGCCGGTGGATGTAGTTGAGATGATTTTCGAATCCGACCTTGGGGGTCGCAAATTCCGTCGCGATGTAGGGAGCCGAGGTCAGCCGGCGTGCCTCTTCCTTGGCGCTAAAGCGGCGCATGAGCACATAATTCCTGTTCGGTAGCAGAAGTGCCTCGGTGCCGGAACGCTTGATGTACTCTGGCTTGTGTCTGTTGAGCGGCCAAGTGGCCTGCATGGCGTGTACATGGTTCATCCACAGGAGCGGGACATGGCTATCCGGCACCTTGCCTTCCTTGTCTATAAACTCCGTTGCACGGAAGGCGACTACGGGGCCGGTCGAGATATCTAGGCCGAAGCTGCGGAGGCTCTCCGGCCATGAATCCACCAGCGCCAACACGTCGTCATCTCCTTCACAGATCGGCAAGCGGAGAATCTTGTTTGTGGAATCGAGGTCGAGAGCCGTGTTTAACGGAATCTCGCGACGGTCGGATTCACCGATATCACGGACCCCGCGACTTGATGAAATGACAAACGGCGAGTCGGTCTTGTCCCAACGCCGGAGATTATAACGGGTGCCGGAGACAATGACGTTCTCCTGTAGCACCTCGTCCCGACTGAAGGCGTCGCGTCGAGAGCCGAACACATGGACTTCCGTTGGTCGGATCATGTCAAAGAAAACGTTTCTGAACTGCCTGAAGTAAGGGCCGGACGTAAAACTTCGAGGTGTGATAAATACGAAATCTCCATTTTCACGCAGTAGTATGGCACTGACCGCCATAAAGAGCGCATAGATGTTTGGCTGGCCGTGAACTACGGTGGAAACAGCGCTCGCACGCGGGTCAGCCTTGCTGATCTTGAAGTAGGGCGGATTGGAGATAACGATATCAAAGTCTTCGGCTACCGACCGATAGGGAAAGAGTTCGCCGAGCGAACGCAATGTTTCGGCGTGCGCCATGATGAAGTCGGTCTCCTCAACCTGCACAGCGACCGTCACTCCACGGTTGTGGCACCAATCGACAAGATAGTCGAGAACGGCCTGTAGCGGCGCGATCAGGTCTCTATCGACTTCATGGACGACCAGTTCGATGATATCTGGCTTTGAATCGCGGGAGACAAGTGCCTCCACAGCCGCACAGCAGAGAATGCCTGCGCCTGCTGCGGGGTCGAGGACCCGCAGCTTTGGCCCGCTCACTTTGATCCGCCCGGCCATGAAATCCGCGGCGGGGATTGGCGTGAGATATAGACCGTGATTTTTGCGGTGTTCGTCGGATTTCCTTTCCACGTAATACTCCCCTACGCGATCTGCATAGATAACGGGCCGTTCACTCTCTTGGGGAACAGGAAATGCCGATGGCGCGGGCCGTGCCCGGTAGGTCGTATCCTTTTTCACTGCTTGGCCGAGCCTCATAATAGGTTGTGTTCAATAAACTGAGCTTACGATAAGGGATGCTCCAAATCAAGCAGTAGTTGGTGGTTGGAGCCGATGGAGATGGGGGTGTCGGACATGGTGGCCTCTGGGGTGAGTAGTTGGAGCGTCGGCAGGCGTATTACAGCTAAGACATTTATTAATTTATGATTACTTGATTGACTAAATTAATATTATTATATAAATTTAGTCTATTGACTTTACGGAGGTAAATATCGACGTGGCTGAGTTCTCAAACCCGTTTCGTCCAGGTGCCGGTCACCACCCGCCATATTTGGCCGGGAGACATGAGGAGCGTGAAGAGTTTCGTCGCCTGCTCGGTCAAAATACGATTCTGGAAAACATGGTCCTGACAGGACTTCGAGGAGTAGGAAAGACGGTGCTCCTCGACTCGTTCAAGCCTCTGGCGATGAGCCGAGGATGGGTGTGGGTAGGGACCGATCTTTCCGAGTCCACAAGTATCAGCGAGCACAACATGGCTATCCGGCTTTGCACAGACCTATCTCCGGTCACCTCGAGCCTAGTCGTGGAAACCGAAGAGGTACGTCGCGTCGGATTTGTCGCTGACACAGACCAAGTCTCGCGAACCCTTACCTACCAAGCCCTCATAGAGATCTACAACCACATCCCCGGTCTGTCGCTCGACAAGATCAAGGGGGTTCTGGAAATCGCGTGGCGTGCTCTATCGAAGGAGCAGAAAGTACGCGGGATCATATTTGCCTACGATGAGGCACAAAACCTCGCCGACCAGTCGGCAAAGGACCAGTTTCCTCTGTCTTTGCTACTCGATTGCTTTCAGTCTCTGCAGAGAAAGGGCCTGCCTTTGATGCTAGTCTTGACCGGCCTTCCGACGTTGTTCCCCAAGCTGGTGGAAGCGCGGACGTTTTCCGAGAGAATGTTTAGAGTCGTGTTTCTGCAGAGTCTCAACGAATCAGAAAGCGAGGAGGCAATTCGGGAACCGGTAGAAGATGCTGAGTGCCCGGTGCGTCTTAGTGACGACTCCGTCAACACGATAATCAACATGTCCGGAGGCTATCCCTACTTCATCCAGTTCATCTGCAGGGAGGTGTACGACGCGTTCATTCCGATGATCGATAAGGGGGAGAGCGCGTCGGTTCCCGCTGCGGAGATCAAACAGAAACTCGACACAGACTTCTTTGCCGGGCGATGGGCTCGTGCATCTGATCGGCAGAGGGCGTTGCTGTTCGTAATTTCTCGGCTTGAGAGTTGCGACGATGAGTTCACGGTCCAAGAAGTGGTCGAGGAATCCAAGCGGGCCTTGGACAAACCGTTCAGCAGTAGCCATGTCAATCAGATGCTCGTCGCCCTTGCCTCCCAAGGACTGGTGTACAAGAATCGACATGGCAAGTATTCCTTCGCAGTGCCGCTATTGGGCCAATTCATCAGGCGACAGGAGTAAGGGTAGAACAGTAACATGCGCGGCCTGCTACTGTTTGCGCAGCGATTTCTTCAACAATCTGCCCCAGATTTTGTCATAGGGATGGACGACCTGTACCCGCTCTTTTCCTCGATAGACAGATCGCCCCTCGTTTGCCCAGGCGAAGATTGACCCTTCCAGATTATAGACCTCTGTATATCCCTTTTTCATTAGAAATTGGGCAAGTCCCGACGAGCGGTACCCCACGGAACAGTATAAAACGATACGCTGGTCCGATGATACTCCTTGGAGGGCTTTTAGGGCTTCCTCTTTCGATGGGGCTGGCTGGGCGTCCTGCAGATGGCTGACGGCGTACTCCTCGGGTTCTCGCACGTCGAGCAGCAGGAGATTTTTCCGCTGCGGAGATTCGTCGAGCCAGACCTGTAGCGTATCAGTCGAGACTTGAGCGACTGTTGGAAATCTGACGCGGATCGCTTTTAGCGTCATGGACCAGGACATGGTGTTATCCTCGCCTTCTTCTTGTGCCGACGCGGCGACGCCTGCACACATCGTTAGTCGTAGGGCAAACGCGAGAACTGTCTTAAATTGGTGGAGGTTGAGTCGGTGCATGAGGATGATCCAATCTGAGGGATAAATAATAGAAGAGGAGGAACCGATTCGATGCAAGACCCACGCATAACGTTCCTCACTGGCCGATAATTTTAACAGGAGATGACCATGACTCGTTTACAAGATGTCAATACCACGGATGTGCGCAGCGCCATTGAATTGGGTTGTCGCACCATGTCGAGCGTTTTCAATGCCGACGACAACGATATTCCCTTTTTTGGCTCGCGCGTGCGTCCCGAAGCTGAATTGCGCTTCAGTGCCGCGCACTCGGAGGCGCATGTGCCCGGTCGCCATCTCAATGCCTTGCTCAACGCCGAGGATGCGGTGGGCGTCGAAGTGGATGAAGCGGCTATTGAAAAACACGCGGCCGCGGCGTTCTATTCGTACAGCGGACCCATCGCCATGCCGCTCAATCGGGCCGAGTTGGACGGTCCGCTGGTCCATTTCATCCCGCACAATATCCGCGAGGGTTTCCACGCGCTCTATCCGCTGGTGCAGTACCGCGACTCGGACCGGGCGCGACAGCTAGCTGAGGCCAGTATTGAGGCGTTTCGCCGCTATTGGAGCGCGGACGAGGGCTGGGATCGACCGGTGCTGCAGGGGTTGGGACTGGAGGCGTGGGAGAGTCTGTTCATACCGGGGGAAGCTCGGACCTTGGGGCCTTTGGTCAAGTACTATCGGGCTACGGGCTATGGGCCGGCGTTGGAGTTGGCTTTGGAATTGGCTGCGAAGATTACGGGTGAGTTTTTTACGGCGGACGGCGGGCACGACCGGGAGTTGCTGGGCGATCACACGCACTCGGTCACCTGCGTCATGTCGTCCTTGGCGCAGTTGGCCGATCTGACGGGCGACGCGGTGCTGCTGCTGCGCGTCAAGGCTTTTTACGATAATGGCCTGTGGGCCATGCGCGACCCGTTGGGTTGGGTCGTCGAAAGTACTCATCCCGATGCGCCGCCCGACCGCGGCGAGGTCAACAATACCGGAGACATCGTCGAGACCGCCCTGATCTTGGGGCGCTGGGGCTGGAGCGAGTACTTCCAAGATGCCGAGCGCATTGTGCGGGGGCATATGCTGCCGTCGCAACTGCGCGATATTTCCTTCATTGACGAACCGGCTAACCCCGAGGGCGTGGACGGCTTGCGCGACATGGCCCAGCGGCACCAGGGAGCCTTTGGTTTTCCAGCGCCGTACGGCCACGAGCCGGTGGAGGCCGAGACTGTTGGCTTCAATATGGATATTGTCGGCGGGGCGGTGGCGTCTTTGTGCGAGGTGTACCGGGAGATGGTGCGCAGCGGCCCGGCGGGGCACCGGGTCAATTTGCTCTTTGACCACGAAACCGAGGCCGTGCGCGTCGAATCTCCTTATACGCATGATGTCCTGCGCGTCGAGGTTAAGCAGCCGGGGCCGTTGTGGGTACGCCTGCCCGGCTGGGTCGCGCCGTCTGATTTAGCGGTTAAAGGGGCCGCACCGCCGCGCATAGACAGCGGGTTCCTGTTCTTTGCCCAACCTCCTTTGAACACTCCTATAGAGATCCGCTTTGCTTTGGCTGAAGAAGAGTTGGTCCTGCAGCATCGAACTCGTTCCATCCGCGTCCGGCTGCACGGCGACGAGGTAGTGGCGGTGGATAACTTCGGCGCTGATCTGACCTTTTTCCCGTCGTTTGCTTAAAAGCAACGTATCCGCAGATAGACGCAGATAGACGCAGATACCGGCCCCTACGCGGTTTGGTTTCCGTGGATACGGGCGATATATTAGCGGCCCCTATCGCAGCAGTACAATCACTCCAAGGAGGGTGAACATGGCGAAAATCAAGCGTCCTAAAATCTATCATATGTGCTCCCTCGGTTCCCTGATGGGATACGGCGGCAAGAAGGGCGAGTGGAGCGCGGCCAAAAAGCTCAAAAAAATAAAAAAGGCTGGCTTCGACGGCTTTGTGGGGCGGGTCTTCATGGTGACCCCGGACGAGGTCGCTGCCTCGGGGTTGGTCTTTGCCTGTACCACTGACTTGGGCGGCATCCGCGAGATCAGGCCCAAGTTGCGCGAGATTAAGGCGGCGGGAGCGCGCTGCGTCAACGTGCAAATGCTCGACCACGACACGCTCACCGAGCGGGCCGTGGAAGTGGCGCGGCGTTTGATGGATGCGGCCGAAGACTTGGAGATGGACGTGGCCGTGGAGATGCACCGAGATACTTGCACGGAAACGCCGGAGAAAACCTATGCCTTGGCCGCTGGTTACGAGAAGGCGGAGAAGAAGCCGCTAAAAATGACGTGGGACTTTTCCCATCCGGCGGTGATTAAGCATTTGTCGCCACCCTACTGGGAGCGCTTGGCCGAGCGAGTCGATCTGATCCAGTTGGCGCAGCAGTTTCACTTCAGGCCCTTCAATGGGCACCACGCCATGATTCCGGCTATTGACCACAGGGGCAAGATTATTCCCGAATTTGTCGATTGGCTGGAATTTGCCGAGCAGGTTATGGCCTGCTGGCTGGAAGCGGCCGAGCCGGGCCGGGAAATGTTCGCCTGTCCCGAGCAGATTGCCGGCGGCTACCATCTGTCGGTTTTCCCCGACCGCTGGAAGGACGTGCAGGTGGTGCGCCGCGAGTTGGACAGGGTGTGGAAGAGGCAATTGAAGAAGTGGAAGGCTCCGGCTTAACCCCGTGCAGATAAGCGTCGAAACGCCTCCTCTGGACGCCGGCCTGACCGGGGAGTTGATCGACTTTTGGGATGGGATTTTCGGGGATGGTTACCAAGCCGATCGCCCTGCGTACGCCGGTGACGAACGCGACTTTAACCGCGATACGTTCTATCTCTTGGAGCAGGGGGGACGCACAGTCGGCAGCAGCCATTTGACCACGGCGGCGGGCAACCCAGAACTGAGTGGTTTGGGCGAGGTGGCGACCGCGCCGCAATGTCGCGGCCAGGGTATTGCCAGCCGCTTGTGCCGGGCGGCGCGCGACGACTTTTTGGCTGCGGGGGGACAGGCTCTGTTCTTGGGCACGGTTAACCCGGTCGCGGCTCGCATTTACCACCGCTTGGGTTGGCGCAAGATGTCCGGTTCTACTATCTGGGCTTTAATCGCCAGCGGAGAATCGCCAGAGTCTTTTCTGGTGGATTACTTTAGGGCTAGTGATGTGGTTGGGATTGAGCCGGGGTCGCCAGCTCAGCGCGTGCCCATGATCCCCTTGATCGTCACGCCGCACGATTGGTGGGTGCTCGACGCCAACGTCGCATTGTACTCGACCCGCTACATCGAACAGAATTCCTGTATGGGGCTGTACCCGCGCTATGCCAAGCTAGTTGAACAAGGCGCTGGCGCTTGGTTTGCCGCCCGCACCCGAGATGGGCGATTGGTGGGTTTGGCTAGTGCGCGGCCCGACGAGGAGGGCGCTTGTCAGGTGGATGGTTTCGTCCACGGTCGTTACGGAGGGGTTTGGGCCGATGTGATGCGGGCGGTCATCGACTGGGCCGGGGAGCGTTGTTGGGTGCGGCTCTGCGTCGAGGACGAAGAGAAAGGCGCTTGGTTGAAAGACTTGGGTTTTGTGGATGGGGGGCCGAGCGAGCCGTTTGTCATGGGGGATCGGACCGTCGAGGCCGTGCGTTTGGTCATCGGTACTTGAGGAAAGGCCATGGTACAACTGCGCGACGTAAACACCACTGATATCGGCGACGCCATTCGATTGGGTTGTCAGGCCATGAGCCGGGCTTTCAACGCCGATGACGCCGATATACCCTACGGCGGAGCGCAGGTGCGGCCCGAAGCCTTCTTGGGCGGCAGCATGGAAGGGCACATGCCGGGCCGCCTCTTGAACGCTATGCTGGCGGCGGAAGACGCTATGGGCTTGGACCTGGACGAAGAAGTGATCGACAAGCACGCCCGCGCGGCCTTTTTCTCCTACAGCCGGGCACCGCTGCCCTTGCAGCGCATCGGCCAGCACCTCAATGGCGAGGGCGATCCCATTGAACTGCAAGAGCACAATTTGCGCGAGGGATTTCACGCTCTATACGCGTTGACAGCCTTCCGCAAGTCCGATCGGGCTATGGAATTGGCCGCGGCCAGCATTGATTTGCTATTCGATTATTGGGTGCCCAAAAAGCAGTGGGATCGCGTCCGTCTCGAACGCGACACGCCAGTGCGCCTTCGCGATTCCGGCGAGAGGACCTTTATCCAAGGGCCGGCGCGCGCCGTTGGGCCGCTGGTCAAATTGTACCAAGCCACTGGGTACCAACCGGCCTTGGATTTGGCTACCGTGCTCAAGGACAAGGCCGTGCGCGAATTCTTTCTCGACGACGGCTCCTTTGCCACTGAGCGCTTTGGCTCGCATGTGCATTCGACGACCTGCGCGATGTCGTCGTTGGCGCAGCTAGCCGAATGCACGGGGGACGCCGGGCTGATGGAGCGGGTCAAGCGGTTCTACGATAACGGCCTGTGGGATTTGCGCGATCAGATCGGCTGGTCCATTGAGGTGTCGAGCCGGCCTACGCTCTGTCGCCGGGGCGAGGCCAACAATACCGGAGATATTGTCGAGACCGCGCTCATCTTGGGGCGCTGGGGTTATCCCGAGTACTACGCCGATGCCGAGCGCATATTGCGCAGCCACTTGCTGCCGTCGCAATTGCGCGATGTCTCGTTTATCGTCGAGCCGGATAATCCCGAGGGGGTGGACGGCAAGCGCGAGGTGGCGCACAGGTTGCGCGGCGGCTTTGGTTTTCCGGCTCCCCACGGGCACGAGCCGCTGGGCATCTGGCAGTCGAACAAGCCGCGCATTGGCTTTAATATCGATATCGTCGGTGGGTCCGTAGGCTCGCTGGCTGCGGCGTACAAGGCCGTGGTGCGCAGCGATGGAGCGGGGCATTGGGTGGATATGCTGTTCGACTGCGAGACCGATGCCCTCGCAGTGCAGTCGCCTTATACGCATCCGCGTCTAGCGGTCAAAGTCAAGCAGCCGGGAGCACTGCACGTGCGTCTGCCGCCTTGGCTCGCTGGCGACCAATTCAACGTAGAGGGTGCCGAACATCCGGTCTTGCGCGACGGCTATGCGGTGATCGAGCATCCGCCCGTAGGACGCTGGATCGGCTTTGCGTTTGACTTACCCGTCCATGAGACGACCCTGACTTGGCGGGACAGCGCCATCCGCGCGCGGCTGCGCGGCGACGAAGTGGTGGCGATGGATAACTTCGGCACGGATCTGACCTTTTTTCCCGCCGTTTGATTGAGCGGGGGAATAGTATCCCTCGCAGGAAGGATACCTAGGAGGAAGGTCTCTAGCGGATTTTGACAAAGAGCGTGCCGCTACAATACATTCAAGGACTAGGAGAGAAAATCATGTTTGACGAAAAAAAGGCCACTGCACTAGTGGCTCGCATTCTATCGTTGGCCGGCGGCTCATTGGAGTATATCAAAGTGCTCAAACTGGTATATCTGGCTGACCGGGAATCACTGAATGAGCAAGGACGTAGCATCTCTACTGATAGTTGGGTATCAATGAAGTTTGGACCCGTTCCTAGCAACACGTATCGCTTGATGCACCAAGAAGACGATCCGAAAAATCACCCTGTATGGAGGCAACATATTGAGAGCTTGGCCGACTACAAAATAGGATTCAAAAGCGACCCCGGCATAGGGTGTATGTCCGAATCGGAATTAGAAATTATCCAGCACATCTGGGAAAACTACGGACGCTTAGACATTTGGGGACCTGATGGACTCATTGCATATACACACAGCCTCCCCGAATGGGAACGGCCAGACCCAGAGGGCCTCGTCCAAGCGACATCTATTTCTCTTGAAAACATCCTCCATGCACTAGGCAAGAGCAAGGAGGAGATCGACGAAATCATGGACTTAGAAAGGACGAGTGAGTGGCTAGAAAAAGTGCTGGCATGATACACCGTCCCATTCTTCGCGCTGGACATATTCTCAAGTCAAACCACCATCCATACCACCCCTTCATAATCCTCTCCAGTCCCAATAAAGATAACGAAGTCCTTTTTGTTATGTGCTCAGATGCTAGGAAGAATGTAGGGCAAGATGTTCGCCTACACCTAGGAGATCATCCTTTTATAAGCAAGGAGACGGCCTTAATTCTTAGAAGGACGATTCGAGCGGACATCGAAAAAATTGCCAGCAGAATTCCAAGCGATTTCGCAGTGATAGGCTCTCTGAGCGAGGAAGTTCTCCGTCGCCTCCAAAACGAGGCCAAAGCTTCGAGAAATCTAACGACTGACTTCAAGGAAGATCTGCCGTAGTCGGTTTTGCACCTTCGCCCTACACGCATCCACGCCTAGCGGTCAAAGTCGAGCAGCCGGGAGCACTGCATGTGCGCCTACCGCCTTAGCTCGATGGCGACCGCGATGGGCCAACTCAGGCAAAGTACTCCTCGTCGTCCCGCAGCGCATTGCGGTGCGGCAGATATTCGACGACCAGTTCCACATCCACTAAGGTCACCGGGTGAATGAGCTGGGCGTCCTTCTCCACGACCTCCACCTCCACCGTATTTATCCCCCGCTGGGGCAGGCGCTGGATCTGCTTGAGATCAATGTGCAGCCGGTACCCGTTGACTGCGTAATCCGGTCTGGGGCGCAACTGGTAGGTCCAGTCGGCCTTGCGCCACGCGGTCTCGGGTATTTCATCGCCATTCCACTTCAGCCGGATCCGATCCTCGTACGTCAGGTGCTGCAACATCAGGCGCAACTCGCAGCGCCACAACTCGTCGGCTCGGTCTCGGCTGGCCACGTCGTCGCTCACTTCCAGCGTGAACGGCCGCGCTGGATCGCCGCACGGCAATTCGGCGGGTAGCTGTTCGGTTAGGCCATGGGTAGGGGCTGACTTGGGATTGATAGGGATGCCGAGCCGGTACCGCTTGTCGAGATTGTCCAGCAAGTCTGGATGCCCCATAAACCGCAGCCTGCCAGCCGCCTCGTCATCGTATGGATAGCGTTTGGGCATTGGGTAATACGTGTGGAAGAACACGCCGTGGACCCCAGCGGCATAGGCATTGGCTGCAGCGGCCCGCACTGTCGGGCGGGAAAGCTCGGGGTTATTGGTCGATTCCATACCTGCCAAGACCCGCACATCCCTACCTTCGGCGGCGGCGACAACGGCCCGCAATCCAGTGGTGTCGTTGGCGAAACCACCGACGACCTGCATGCAGATCAGTGCGTCGACGATCCCCTCCTCGATCCAGGTCTCCACGTCCATCCCCATCCGCTTATTGCCGTCGAGGGTCGCGCCTATGCGGACCACCAATCGCTTGGGACGGTCCTGCTCTGCGGCGGCCCGGTCGCAGACCCGGCGTATTTCCCGCATCCACTCGGTCAGGGTCTCGGTGTGCTCGGCGACCTCTCCGCGGCCGATAAACGGCGCGTAGTCACACATGTTTAGCTCAATGCCGTCGCTGGGGTAATCTCCGACTAGTTCGGCGATTACTGCCAGCCGGTCCGCCCGAACTTCGGGGATGGCAAAGGACAGCCGGTTGGGGTTGTCGAAGCGGGCCTCGGGGTATTCGGGCTCGTCGCCAACTTGCCATTCGGGATGTTCGGTGGTGAAGTCGGCCACCCGGCAATTGGTGACGCGGTCGTGCGGTGTGTGAATCATGTTCAACAACAGGCTGGGCAGAAACTGGAAACCGCGCTGCTGCGTCCGCTGGCACACGAGCATGAGCGGGTCCGTGCCCTGTTCGATCATCAGCTTGGCGTTGTGCGCCGCCCGCCACCAAATATCGTGGTCGGTCAGATCGACGTTGTGCCCCCAGCGCTCGCCCACCTTGGTGGCGTAGAGCAAAACGCTGCAATCGCCTACAGCATAGGTGATGGTGTCAATGCCGAGGTCGACCAGTTCGTCGATAGGCTCTAGGTATTGCTTGACCCCCATGGGCGGCTCGTACAAGTACACGCTTGAATGACGGCCGTCGGTGTAGAAAATCACCTCGTGGGTCTTGCTCATAATCGTCCTCCTCGTCTCTTACTTGGCGCTGCGACCTTTTGACCTTACAGCGCCAATCCGTGCGTCAACAGGTGCAATTAACCCCAGCCGGACGGCGCGATCAAGTCTCTTTGGCGGGATATTGACTCACCATTGACAATGCCCTATGCTTGGCCAAAATAATTGAGGATGCCCATGATCACCGATGAGCAATTGGCCCAGTACGAAGAGCAGGGTGCCGTAACCATTGATAGCCCCTTCACCACCGAGCAGTTGGACCGAGCAGAGGCGGCGTGGGATCGCTTGCGCGACAACGGCGGTGCACCGTACGAGGATCCGGATTACGTCGAAGTTATCCAGCACCCGTACTTTGAAGAAGTGGCCAAAAAGCTGCTGCGCGCCGATGCGGTCCATCTGTGGTGGGGCTTGGCCCCCCACGAGCGGGCTCCGGCCTCAGCGCCGTACGACGATCTCCGCGAGCAGTGGGCGCGCGGGTGCCATGTGGATATCCAGGCCACACTGGAGGATTTTGAGGCCACCCCTCGCCGGATGCGGGCCGAGTTGTGGTTCTGGCTCAACGATGTGCCCGCGCACCGCGGTGCCATGCGCATCCTACCCGGCAGCCACCGCTCCATCATGGAGCACTGGAGTCGGGTCCTCCGGCCCGAGCACAAAGCCGAACTGCCTCGCGTACACGGCCTGCGGCCGGCTCCAGTTCCGGCGACTGCGGCTGCTTTCCCCGAGTACATCCCGGATCTGGGCGAGAGGCCCTATCTCGAATGCGAGCCTATTCCCGCAGTGGCGCGGCGGGGACAAATTCTGGTGCTCTGCAGCGCTGGACTGCACTCGGCTTGGCAGAACGAGGACACCGTGCCCCGCAAAGCCATGGGCACTTCGTGGATCGCCGCTGGGGTTTCAGGCGGCCTGCCCAAGAACCAGCGCGATGCCCTGATGGACTTCTTCCCCCGGCTGCGGTGCCAACTGCGCCCGGACCGCGCCCACATTGTGCCGGATCATTTCGACTGGCTCTTTGAAAGCGACTACGATCCGCGCTGGCTGGAGACTTTTCCGCCCTCCCATCCATAGGCGAAGACTCCGTCCTCTACTGTCTCGATTCCGCCGACTGAGGTTTTCCTCTAGCTCTTCTGAGAACTCGGCTGGACTTCTGTGACGAAGAAGTCGTCGGGGAGGATGCTCTTGGTCTCGACCCCGTGACTGTACTCGGGCAGGCCGATTGTCGTCACCACGCCCATGGCCGTGAAGTGCTCGCACTCGCCGCTGGCTCCGCTCTTATTGCCCCCGCCGTGGCCGCGCAGCCAGGCATCATTGATGACGCGCTCACCCTTCCATATACCTCGGGTGGCATTGAGGTGGCCGAAGCGCGCCAGATCCGAGGCGCTGATGACCACCCAACCCGGGCCGCTGCGCACGACTTGGCCGCCGATCTCATAGGGTGGATCGAGGTAGGTGTATGCGTCTGGAATGGTGGGATAGAGGTATTTCCGCTCTTTTACTTCGCCGCCGGCGAGCCAGTCCCAGCGCTCGTACGGGATGCCAATGGCGTCGAACAGGCGCTCCTGGACCACGTCTTTGAGGTCGCGTCCCCAAACGTAGGTCAGCGCTTGGCCCAACCGCCAGAAGCCGGCGCTGCTGTACAGCCCTTGAGTGCCCGGTTCGGCGTGGGCGTAGCAGTCGTAGAAGGGATCGCCCGTCCAATGGGCCCATTCGGGGATGCCGGGAACTGCGTCCCGCTCTTCGAGACCCGTGCGCTGCTCCCGCCAGCGGTTGCCGATTTCAAAGGGGAAGCCGCCCCAGTGCAGGCTTTCGTCTCGTCGCCCGATCAAGTGGCGCCAAGTGAGTTTTTGGTGGTGGCCGCAATCTAGGTACTTGTGCTCATGCGACAACTGCCCGGCTCCGGTCCACGTTTGGTGGATCGGCTCGTCCGGGTCGAGGAGGCCGTCGGCAACGGCCGCGCCCAGCGCCACCCACGTTAGGGCCTTGCCGACCGAGGCCGTCTGATGCCGATAGTGGGGGTCGCCCCAAGCGTGTACTAGGTATCCGCCGCGCGTGAGCACGGTGCCGTACTGGTCGCCGCGGTGATCCTCGCCGCCAAAGCTCGCGCCTCTGACATCGAGGCCGTCCAGCCAAGCGGCGAATTTCCGCGTATCGAGACCGGCTTCGGCGGGCGTGATTTGCACCCAGTCGCGATCTGGGTATGCGACCCAGTCTGGTACTTGTACTGTTGCTGTCGGGGCGATCAGATGCATGGTTCAACTTTTCTGTGTAGTGTATTATAAGGATCTTTTTGGGCGCTCGGTCAAGGTCGAGCGCATGGGCGACTTTTGCCCGATGCACCCGGACACACCGACATCGCATGATCAAACTAGGCTGCAACGCCATGCTGCGGGTCGCCGAAGACCTGCCCTATGCCGACAAGGAAGACCCGCGCAACTGGCTGGACATCGCCGCCTTGGTGCGCCAGATCCGCGCCTGGGACCTCGACGTGGTCGACTTTCAGCTCTTCCGCGGCTTTCGCGCCCGGGACCCGGCCTATCTGCGCTCCATCAAGGCCCTCTGCCAGCAGTGCGGCCTGCCCATTGGCTTTTTGGGCGTGGGCCGCGGCTTTGTCGGCGTCGAGCAGATCGACGGCCGCCCTCAGGGCGTTGCCCTGCCCCAAGCCGAACGCCGCCGGCGCATTGCCGAGGTCAAAGAGGGCATTGATCTGGCCGCCTTTATGGGCGCGCCCTTGGTCCGCCTCTTCGGCGGCGGCATCCCCGCCGCAGCCGAAGACCGCCGCGTCCTGTGGCAGGACGCCATTGGCAGCTTCCAGGAGGTCTGCGACTACGCCGCCGGCAAAGGCATATTCGTCGGCCTCCACAACCACGCCCCGGTCATCGCGCCCACTGGGGACGATATTCTCAAAATACTGCGCGATGTCAACCGCGAAAACTTCACCTTCATCCTCGACACGGGCTGGTGGCAAGGCTCGCCGGGCGCGGCACCCTCCGGGGACGAGGATCCCGCGGTCGACTTCTATGACTTCATGGAGCAGACCGCGCCCCACGCCACCTATGTGCGAGCCAAAATATACAAAATCGACCACGGCCGGGAGGAGTGGCTCGACTACGAGCGGATTGTCGAAATTCTCCGCCAAGTCGACTTCAACGGCAATATGTCCATCGTCTTCGAGGGCCAGGGCAATGCGGTGAGCGACCTCGAGGCCATTGGCCTGGCCGTCGCCTACCTGCGGGGATTACTCGCCTAGAAGCGGTTTCATACTCAGGCAATGGCCAGTTCCCGCAGGCGCACGACCATGGCCCGCCTTTGGGGACCGGCGATTTCGATTAGGTGATCGGTATATTGGAGTGGGGTCAGCATGGTCAACTCTCACTACCCCGGCGGTTGGCGATGGAGCGCGGCGTTAGGTCGAAGAGGGTTTCGTGCCCGTGGAAGAAGCGGTCGAGCTCATCGACCATTAGCTCGAAAAAGCGCGGATAGCTCTGCTCGGTCACGCCGGCGATGTGAGGGGTGACGAAGACGTTTTCGAGGTGGAGGATCTCCTTGTCGCCATAGGCGTTGTCCTGGCCCACATCCGGGTCGAACACGTCAAGACCGGCGACGATATCGCCCTGTTTGAGTCGCTGAACCAGCGCATCTGAATCCACCACTTTGCCGCGCGACACATTGACGAATACTGCGCCCGGCTGGATTAGGTCTAGCTCTCGTTGGCCAATCATGCGCTCGGTGCGCGGGGTGTGTGGGGCTAGGCAGACGATGGCGTCGCATTGAGACATCACGTTGTCCAGTGAGGTTTTGAGGAAGCCGACGGCGTCGGCCATCTCCCGCGCCAGATAGGGATCATACACCCACACTTCGTTCTGGAAGGGGCGCAAAAACTGGATCAGTCGTCGGCCAATGTGCCCGCAGCCGATCAGGCCGACGCGCTTGCCGGTCAGATCGCCGTGGATAAAGCCAAAGTCGCTGTGCGGACGAGGGCTCACGTCGCCGGCGATGAGGCGGCGGAACTGGGCACCGGCGTTGCGCAGGGAGATGATGATGAGCGCCAAGGCCCACTCGGACACTGGATACGACGAGCCGTTGGTCGTATCGACCGTGCAGACGCCCCGCGTCCAAGCGGCCTCGACGTCGATGCGGCTGGCAAAGCGGTCGCCTTCCAACTCGCCGATGATTTTTAGGTCGGGGGCTTGATCCAAGATTGCGGCATCGATTGTCGGGCAGCCGTGGCAGACGACCAAGCCGTCGTAGCTACCTAGCCGCTCGCCTAGCGCACGGGCGCTTTCGGGGTCTGCATTGGTGTCGTAAATGCCGCCGCCTTCGCATTCGAACCAGTCCCAGTCGGCGAAGATTTCGAGGCGTGCGAAATCGGTCGCGGCGAGGTACTGTTCGCGCACGTGTTTGTTGCAGGCGATGAGTATTTGGGGACGTGAGTTCATGGTTGCAGTCTCCGTGTTAAGTTGGTTATTCCACTTCTACTAGCACTTGGCGTTGGGCTGGGTCAAAGGCGACTAAAGTAGCTCCGTCCTCTAACAGGAAAGTGTCGCTTTTAAAGGCAGCGCGGTTCGCAGCTCTCGTTAATGGGTGACCATCTACCCGGACTGAGCGCACCTCTCTATTAGTTAGGCGCAGAGTTAGGTTAGGGGTCTGCACTGGCAAATCCAGGCGGACGGTGTTTCCTTCGACTGCGATCTCGGCCATTGCGCGGGCGCAGGCATAGGTGGTGATCTGGCTACAGGTGCGCCATTGGGTGCGCTCTCCCCTCGGATCGCGCTCGGCGAGGCGGCTCACCACCTTCTTGAATGCGTTAAAGCCGCGCCGGTCTGCATCGTGTAGTCCATAAAACCCCTGCCAATGGCTGATGAGCACAGCCGGTTCGCCTGCGTCGATGAGGGTCGGTAGGCGGCCGCCCTCCAAGTCGGGAGTGATGTACTTGTCGGGATCGACCTCGCCATACCCGGTCCAACTGCCGGTCCAGTCGCCAGTGGAAGCGATGATTTCGCCGGTGGCTTGGCCGGTTTGGAGATCGGGGTACCACACGGGGGTTTCTACTGTATCCTCCCTAGAGACCCGCTGAAAAAAGTAGGGCACGGGGTTGCCCGTGACTTGGCGCACGGCCTCGCCAGCACAGCGGGCGTAAAAGGGCAAGGTGCGGCCGCCGAAACCGCCCGGTGAAGTTACTCCTTGGGGCGTCAGGCCCACAGCGACTAGAATGCGGCACGCTTGGGCGATGTACTCGGTGACCAACTCCTCTTGATCCTCGGGCAGCGCGGCCCAATCGTATTGCTCCCATATTCTAGAGGGCAGCGGCTGCAAGGTTTTGGGGTCTAGCACGAACGTGTGGGTGAGCATCTCGGGCGTGATGTCGAAGGCGGGGACGATGATCTCGCGGCACATGGCCAGCCATTCGTCTTGCTGGGCTTTGCTGAAGAGGGGCAGTCCCTCGTCGATGCGCCCTAGGGCCGCTGGGCAGGGCACTACTGAGAATTTGCCCCGGACGCCGCTTGCCAGGCACCACTCGGCAAATTCGCGGGTAAAGGATGTAGGATGGACCACTGGCACGTCCTCCCAGCGCTGGGGACGGCCCTCGGCGATAGTGCGGTCGCGGAGGAAGAAATAGTTGAGGTTGACCAGCACCGTGGAATCGTCGAAGATGATGGACAAGGGCACTCGATCGAGAGCGTGGCGGGCGATTTCAGCGAACAGGGGACACCTCCTTTTTATGCCAATCTGCTATTCGGCGTCTAATATACTATGCTGTCTTGCCGTGACAAAAACTGCACCCAGCGGGGTAAAGCCGCCTTGTACCGACTGGAGTTGACCTCTGATCTGCTAGGCGAAGGATGCGACCGGTGACCAATCGCCCGCGCGCCGCCGTGCGCCTCGCCGGTGCGGCCCTGCTGCTCAGTGGCTTGGCTTTCAATCCGCTGGGACTTGCGCATTTTTTTCCGGCGCATTCGCTTGGCACCGAGGGTATCATCGTCCTTCAGATCGCCTTGCTCTTTGGTGGCGGTTGGCTCGTTTGGCGTTGTCCTCGGCTGCCGCTGATTCCCATTGCGCTCGTCGCTTTCATCTTTGGCTCGCTTGCCGTTCTCGGAGGATACGGTACGGTCCGCTCACTGCAAAAGGTGCAGGAACGCAATCGGCTCTTGGCGACTATTGATCGCAGCGAAGCGGTGCAACAACATCTGAGTGGCGAGGTTCTGCCGCTGCTCGCCTTGGGGATGTACCAAGGTCAACTGCCCGCGGTACCGGCTCGCGCGCTTTTTGCCGACGCGGTTGATGTTGCGGATGTGGGGCAGACGGGGGAGGCGACCGAAGTTGTCCCGGCGCTGGGTATTAAGCGTCAGCATTGGCGGATTGCATCCGTCGAGCAGTTCCATGGTTCAGACATTCAACTGTGGAATTCGCTCTTGGCTGAGGTGCATCCCATCGACTATGCGGCCTTTCACATTGAGACCGGGCATTTTCTCGACGCGGAAGAGACGATTTACCAAGCCCACTTGCGCTTCGACGCCTCGGCGCAGACACAAGACGGCACTCGCGCGCAAATACTGGCTCGGCTGATGCTCGAATGGCAGCAGGGGGAAGATGGTGCTTGGCGGATTCAGCGCTGGGAGACCGAATCGTTGGAGGTGCTCACGCGGGAGCACGCGCTTTTTGCCGAAGTCCTCGACGAGGCGCTTCCGCGCGACGAGGATCGCGACCGGGCTAGGTTTTCGCGCCACGCCGCACTGGTGCGCCAGTCGTTTAGCGACTCTGCGTTTGTCGCGCCGCATCGCCATTTCACCCGCCAAGCCTTTGACCGCCATCCCGGCATCAGCGCAGTGGATATCGACGCCGATGGATACGACGACCTGTACATTGCTGTGCGTCAGGGGCGGAACATGCTGTTGCGCAATGGCGGCGACGGCACGTTTACCGAGTGCGCAGCCCAATACGGCCTCGATGTGGAGCACCACACGGCCGCTGCGCTTTTCGCCGACTTTGACAACGACGGCGACCCGGATGTCTTCCTCGGCCGCACGCTTGCGCCGAGCCTTTACATGGTCAACGAGGATGGGCACTTCGCCTCCCGCGATTTGGGCGATGGCGTCTTGCCGTTCCTCGTGGCTTCGATCTCAGCGGCCGATTACGACGGCGACGGTCTGCTCGATGCGTACTTCTCCACGTATGCCGCGCGGATGTTGCTCGCCGCGGTTCCCTCTGCGTCCCGAGCTGATTCTTGGGGCGGCGCGCTGCTGGCCGACTTCCTGCCTGCGGATCACGCTCGCACACTCTACGGCCTGAGCCGCGACCGCATCGGCCATCTCATCTACGACGCGCCTGGGCCGCCCAACGTCCTGTTGCGCAACCTCGGCAACGGACGCTTTGAGCCAACTGCTGCCGTATGGCGCAATACGTTACAGGCGACTTGGGCCGACTACGACCGCGATGGCGACCCGGATCTCTACCTCGCCAACGACTTTGCCGCTAATAACTTGCTCCGCAATGACGGCGGTGCCCTCGTCGATGTCACCGAGGAGAGCGGGGCTGCGGATCCGGGCTTTGGCATGGGCGCGAGTTGGGCCGATTACGACGGAGATGGCCGTCAAGACTTATACGTGACCAACATGCACAGCAGTGCTGGTCGCCGCATCACGGAAGCCGCTGGGCAGGCGGGTGCGGCGTTTGCCCCTTTGGCTCGGGGCAACTCCCTACTGCGGAACGGCAGTGAGGGTTTCACTCTCGTCGCAGACTCGCCGGTGGAAGACGGCGGCTGGGGTTGGGGCGGCCAATTTTTGGACTTTGACAACGACGGCGATTTCGACATCTACGCTCTGAGCGGTTACTACACTCCGCCGTCCGAAGTCGCTCTCCCGGAGGATACCTGAAGTCTGTTTTGGCGCACGGTCGTGCGCCATGGCCGGACGGATGGGGCGTACAACGTGGGGGCGCGGCTCGACGCTGGGGCCTCGCTCAGTGGATACCAACGCAACCGTTTCTTTCTCAATGTAGAAGGTCTCGACTTTATCGACGTGTCGGGCCTGTCGGCGACGGATTCACCTGCGGATGGCCGTGCCTTCGCCACCTTGGACTTTGACCGCGATGGGCGCATTGATTTGGCTGTCGTCAATGCCAATGAGCCGCTCTGCGAGTTGTTTGCCAACCGGAGCAAGGCGGGGCACATTCTCGCGTTGCGGTTTGTGGGGGGCAACGACCGCGACGAGGTTTCGCGCGAGTGGAGTGTACGCGATGGGTATGGCGTGCAAGTGGAAGTGGATGTTGGCGGGAGGACGCTGCTGCGCGAGCACCGGGCCGGCGAGGGATTTTCGGCCCAGAACAGCGCGACCTTGCTCGTCGGCTTAGGTGCACATCAACGAGCTGATGCGGTACGCGTGCGCTGGCCTTCGGGACGAGTGCAGCAGATTGCAGAAGTCGCCGCTGGTATGCTGGTAACGGTCTATGAAAATCCTCGGTACTCGCCTACTGGGGTGGCGTTTGTGGTGGTGCCGTACTGCAGCACGCCGTAATTTCATGGCGCTAATCGAGGAGGCATAAAAAATGGTTGTTAATGTTGCTCATCGGGGTGCGTCGGGAAACTATCCCGAAAATACGTTGATCGCCTTTCAGAAGGCGTTGGAAATTGGCGTTGATGAGATTGAGCTAGATCTCCACATGACAAAGGACGACCATCTAATTGTCATGCACGACTCAACTGTAGATCGAACGACAGATGGCACGGGCGCGATTGCCGAACTCACATTAAGTGAGATCAAAGCCCTTGACGCCGGAAGCGTGTTTGGTGAACAGTTTCAGGGCGAGTGCGTGCCAACGTGGGAGGAAGCATTAGACCTCGTACAAGGGAAGGTTAGGCTCAATGTCCACCTCAAAGAAGGGGGCAATCCAGACGGTCACTATGAACGCAAGGTTGCACAGGCATTGCGCGAGTTTCAGATGGTAGAGGCTTCTATTTTGGCGTGCAGCGATGAAAGCGTTGGAATCTTTGCTGGGATTGACTCGCAAATTGAGTGCCGAATCTTTCGCGCGAATCGCACACCAGAGGAATATATCCGCAAATCGGTAGAGATGGAGCTGCGGACGATGCAGCCGGGACGGGACATCACGACTCGGGAGTTTGTGCAAAAGGCACATGCGGCAGGACGAGTTGTGCATGTCTTTTATGCAGATACTCCTGAAGATATGCGAACTTACATTGAGATCGGCGTCGATGGAATTTTGACAAACTATCCGGAACGACTGAAAGCGATTCTCACAGAAATTGAGTAGAGGGGCCGCCTCGTCACACCAACTTTTTGAATACAAAGGCCCCCAACTCGTAGCTAAGTACGCGATCATCGTCGTCAAACTTAAAGCGGGCGATTTCTCCGGCTGCACGACCTTCTCGAACAAGCCATTCCGCCTCCTTGTCCGTTGGTTCGAGGACTGCCGGGGCATGTAGGGAATACGCAGACCCACCGTGCGCCACAAGCCGCAGGCTGCCGTCGCGCACCTCAAGGTCCACATCGATGCCCGGCTCGGCGCGATAATAACCGACAAAGCGTCGCAATGCCTCTGGTGTTGGTTCAAGCGCTGGCTGCTCGGGTACAAGCGGCACTGCTTCGTCGGCATTTAGTACCATTTCAAGTACTTCCTGTGCAATCTCAAGACCTCCGTGTGGGGGCCACATGTTGATGAGAACAACCACGCCGGTTTTCCGCGGAATGTTAAACCACACCTGTGTTCCAAAGCCGTGAATCCCGCCGCCGTGATTGTGATAGACATGGTCGCCGATGCGGGTTGCGCGCCAGCCTAGACATTGTCCCGCCGACCAGTCCGGCTCGACGTATTGCGGTTGTTGAATCTCTACCAGTGTTGATCCCTTGAGTACCTGTGCCCCGCGGCGGTCTCCGCCGTCGGTTTGGAATTGGAACGATACCCACTTTGCCAAGTCGCCAACGGTGGAATGCAGTTGACCCGCCGCTGAAATCCCGTTCAGGTGGGCGTAAGGAGCGCGTTCAGGGCGGTCTTGGTAGGGCGTCGGGTTATAACCGACAAAGAAGTGAGGACGCAATTCGTCCGTCAGATCGAAGACCGTGGAGGCTAGGCCGAGTGGCTCAATGATATTGGCGTGGACGTATTCGATGTATGGCGTGCCGGTGACCCTGTACACCACTTCGCCGAGCAACCCAAATGCAAGGTTTGAGTATTTGAAAGCGGAGTCTTGCGGGATGACAATCCCCGTCTCTGGCAGTTTGCCAAGCATCTCCTCGCGGCTGGGGAAGTGGAGATCATTCCAACCGTGCGTCGGCGACTCGGTGACCAAGCCGGAGCGGTGTGTCAACAATCGTCGGAGCGTCACACCGTCAACATCGCCGTCGATAGCGCGAACCGAAGCAAATTCGGGAATGTGCTGTGCCAGTGGATCGTCCAACTTGAGTTGCCCCGCATCCCGCAACTGCATAATCGCAGTTGTAGTGAACGTCTTGGTCACTGAGGCGATGCGGGCAATCGTGCTTGCAGTAGGTTTTTTACCCGAATCGAGATCCGCTGCGCCGAACCCGCCGAACCAAGCGAGTTCGCGATCGCGGATAACGCCGAGCGCCATGCCGGGAAGTCTATATTTGGCAACCGTTGTTGCTGCCAAGCGTTCGATGTCTGGTACCAAGATTTGGAGAACACGATCTGCCATTTGTAATTGTAATCTTCCTATTCCGTTGGCTGAGGCTTGGTTCCCGCCAAAACCGCTTCCCGGTTTACACCGACAAAGTTGCTCCTAACGCTAGTCGAGATGGAAAACCTCTTCTAGTTCGATTAGCGCGTCTTTGGGGCCGCCCTCCGGTATTTCGACTAATCCCTCGTTGGCTTCGCCCCAATGCTGCGTGGCTTCTTCGGCGAGAAAGCCGTCGAGGGCTGTGGCAAAATCCGTCTCGGTCTCAAAGTAGCCAAAGACGAGGCCGTCTTCGTTCATAAAGAGCGAGTAGCGGTGCCAGCCGTGGCGCGTGAGAGCCGTGCAGACTTCGGGCCACACGTTGCGGTGGACTTCCTTGTACTCGACGATTCGATCCTTTTTAACCTGCATCTGAAAACCAACTCGTCGCATTTGCTCAACTCCCTTTGAAATTGTCCATGTCCGGCACAACTGCCCGCGCTCCAAGTCGAAGTCGATCTCCACGGAGTGCGCTTGGTAATCTTGGTCGCCGCTAGTTCGGCCGGGACTTTGCCGAGTAGTCCCTGTGCTCTATAATTAAAGCTAACCAATAAAGGTGAAGGCAATCTCGCAGAGATAGAGGTAACGTGATGAATGAGTTTATCCGTGTAGATCCAGAGATTTGTTCGGGGAAGCCTACAATTAACGGTACGCGTATCATGGTAAAAAATATCTTGGGCATGGTGGCTGGTGGATACGCGGTTGACCAGATTGTCGAAGCCTACCCCGAACTGACTCAGGCGATGGTGCAAGCCGCTTTGGAATATGCAGCGGCAGTCATAGATGAAGAGCAAGTAATTGCACGTGCATGAATCGCGGTTGGCGATCTTACTCGATCAGAATGTGCCACTGGTCGCAGCGGACTGGCTGAGGAATCAGCGTCCTCATTGGAAGATTCAACATGTCAATGAACTCGGTTTTCGCGGTCGTTCCGACGGGTTCCTATATCGCTGGGCTCAGGAGAATGAAGCGATCATCGTCACATACGATGAGGATTTTGCTGATGCCCGTATGTATCCACTTGGCCACCATCGAGGCATTGTCCGGCTGCGCGTTTGGCCAACGACAATAGAGCAAACACAAAATGCCCTTTCGCGTCTGCTAACTGGTCTACCTGCATCTGATTGGTGTAATAACCTGATCATCATCGACAATCAGAAAATCAGAGTGCGAAAATTGTAAATGGTTGTAGGGCTTCCGGCCCTATTGGCGTTTCTTTTTGATGGCCTCGTCGCTTTCCTTTCAAGTGGTCCTGTCCCATTTGCTCAACTCCCTTTGAAATTGTCCATATCCGGCACAATGGACTGCCCGCGCTCCAAGTCGAAGTCGATTTCCACGGAGTGCGCTTGGTAATCTTGGTCGCCGCGGGTGGTTTGATACACGTCGTGGCCCTCGACGCAGATGGGCATGGTGTGCCACACTCCGAGGTGTAAGCAGACGCCCACGTCGCCCGCCGAGTAAAAAGCGCGCAGCTCCTCGGCTTGGATGTCGTCTTGGATCGCTCCGACGAGAAATACGCTCGGCGAGTGCAGGCTGGGGTAAAACGACTGGCCGGCATCCGTGTGAAAGGCAAAATGGGCGCGCTCCAGCCCCTCGGAGATGGGTACGCGCTGTGGATGGGGCGCGTACCAGCCGGGGCCATCTTTGGGCTCGGGGCCGGGCGTGGCGAGGACTGGGTACGCGTTGGTGGCGTAACCGCCTTTGACCTTGTCCGGCTTGCGCTCCTCAAAGGTGCGAATTACGTGGCCGAAGGGGGCAAACGTCTCGGGTACGAGCAGTTCGACTGGGATTTTGACGAGGTTCCACATGGCAATCTCCTCTCGTTGGCGTGGTTAGTCGATGCCCAAGGCGGCGTCTATCTCCGCTTGATAAGCGTACGATTGGCAGGATTCGACCGCGCTGAGCGCCACCGGGCCGTTGGCTCGCCACGACTCGAAGACCGCGTAGAGCGCAGCCACGTCCTTCAGGCCGCAGCGGCCATCCACTTCGACGGTGCGCTGACCGCGAACGGCCTCCGCCATTTCGTGTAGCTCGTACGCGATCAACTTCAAATCGACGAGTGGGTCGCCGGCCGAGACGCCGCTCGGAAACAGGTAGCGAGTTAGCGGGTCGAATGTCAGTCCCGCGCCCTCGGCAGACGCGAGGATGTCCTCTTGGCTCAAGGGCTCGGCGTTGCGCCGTTCGAGCGTTATGCGCCCTCCGCGCACGCCAAAGCCGTCAATGCTGCCGTCGGTGCCCATGATTAGTTCGCGGTGCGCGCCCGCGTGGCCGGCGATCCCGACGAGCCAGTTTAGGGTCGCGCCGCTCTCCATTTTGAAGATCGCTTGGGTCGTATCCTCGGCCGCGGCGGGTATGCGCTCGGGCATGGCGGCGAAGCGCTTTTTGTAGAATTCGTAGTCCATGGACATGGCTGCCAATTTTTGCCGCTCCGGCTCTATCATCCGCGCATCGGCATAGACTTCGGCAATGTCGCCCAACTGATAGCGGATCATGTGGGTGAAGTGTACGGCCATGTCGAGGATAAAGCCGCCCAGCTCCCGGCGGTGCCGCCAAGGAGTGATAAAGATGGAATTGCCCGCGCCGAGCGAGTGGTACATCCCCATATAGGGCGTGCCAATGGCACCGGTGTCGAGTAGGTGGCGCACGATGCGGGCCGAGGGGTCGCGGCGGAAATTTTCGGCCACGGAAACAATGCGCTCGCTGCGCGCGGCTGCGTCGAGGATCCGCTGACAGGCTCGCACGGTGATGGCCAGCGGCTTTTCGACTAGCACGTGCAAGCCCAAGTCGAGGGCCTCGCAGACGACGGTGTGATGCACCGAAGGATCGGTTACCACGTCCACGGCTTCCAAGTCCGGTACCTGCTGCACCATCGCCTCCATATTGGTGCAGACCTTGGGGCGGACACCGAGGAGTTTCTCGGCTTCGGCGGCGGCCATCTCGGCGTTTTCCGCGCTGATGTCGCAGACCGCGCTCAGTTCGACTGCGTCGAAGGGGGAGTCGGCTAGCTGCTTGAGGCCGTGCAGATGGCGGGTGCCCATACCGCCGCAGCCGACGAGGGCCAAGCGCACCTTGTCCACGGGCTACTCCTCGGGTCTGGCCTCGTCAAAGGTGGAGATGACTTGTCCGAAAGGGGCAAAAGCCGAGGAGGTCAATGGCTCTACAGGCACCTTGAGAATTTTTAGCACGGCAACGCTCCTTGTGTCAGAAGGCCAGTAGCATCGGCCCCATGCGCTCTAGCAAGAGGGCCCGGTAGCGCTCGGCTTTGGCCACTTGCAGCCGTTCAAGCGGGTTGTAGTCGTCGGTGATGAGGTCACCCTCGGCGGGCATGGGATGTTCGTGCGCTGCGAGCCACGCGGCCTGAGAAGCTAGGGAAATCGGTTGCCGCGAAGCTAGGAAGACAAAGTCGTTAAATGCCGCGTCCGGTATTGTGACGAAGGCCAGCCGGTGCGGATAGACCTCGCCCAGCGTCCGGTACACGGCCGCAGCGGCATCGGCTTCAGGGCCCTCGGTAAAGCCGACGAAGTTGAGAGCTAAGAGGCCATCGTCTTTGAGGAGCCGATCAAGGTCGCGGAGCATTTCGACGCTCAGCAGGTGGCTGGGCACAGACCCGCCGGTAAAGCAGTCGTGGACGATGAAGTCGTATTGCTGGTCCAAGCGGCGGATTTCGTAGCGGGCGTCGCCGACTAGCAGTGCGCCCGATGGCTCGTAGAGAAAGTATTGCTGCGCGGCTTTGGCCACCTCTGGGTCCAGTTCTAGGGCGTCGGTGTCGATGTCTTGGGCTGCAAATGCCATGGCAATGTAGCCTCCGCCGAGGCCGATCAGCAGTGCGTTGCGCCCCTCCGGGTGCAAGTGGGGCAGGGCGGCGATGATTTTTTGATAGCTGAGTACCGGCCCGCGCGTGTCGAGCCGCAGCGCACTAATGACCGAAGCGTCCGACAGCATCCACCGCACTCGGCGGGCGCGGTCATCGACGACCCGCACCCAGCCGTAGTGGCTTTCGGCTTGATGGACTAGGCGATAATTCCCGTATTCGGTCGGCTCTGGGTCGGTCTGGAGCCATAGCCCTGCGCCGGCCGCAATCGCCGCGGCTGCGATCGGTCCTATCCCCACGTGTCCCCACCGTCGCTCGTACAGGGCCACGATGAGCGCCAACAGGATCAAGGTCGCGCTGACTGCGTAGAGAATCACCCGCGAGCCAAGGGCCGGCAGCAGGAAAAAGCCCAGCAGCAAGGTGCCCACCACGCTGCCGACCGTGCTGACTGCAAAGACCGAGCCGGCTGCCATGCCCACGCCTGCCCGCCGCCGCGCCGCTAGTTCGATCACCTGCGGCCCCACCATCCCGAGGCAGGTCAGCGGCAGGGAAAAAAGCAGCAGGGCACTGGTAAAGGCTCCAGCGCGCAGCCCTAGATCGTTGGTCCACAGCAAGATCGGGCGGCTGACAAGCGGAATCGCGGCCGTCGTCAGCCCGGCGAGTGCGATGGCGTAGGAAAGCCGAAAGCGCGTCTGTTTGTCGGCGACCAAGCCGCCGAGGTAATAGCCCAGCGCCAAGGCGATCAAAGCGACCGATATGAGCGAAGACCACACGTAGAGACTGACCCCGTAAAAGGGGCCGATGATGCGCGTGCCCAGCAGTTCCAGCATCATCACTGCTGCCCCGGAGATGGTTACGGTGCCGTAGAGCAGTAGCCGATCGGGGCCCGTTGTGCGTTCTTTAGTCATACTCGCTGTTTTTTTCGCGACGCGCTAGATGGCGAGGGGCAAACACTAAATTCAGCCCCAGAATATCACGTTCCAAGTCATGCCGGTGAAGTGATCGACGATCAGGTAGAACCCGCCGGGCGTGAAATAGCCGAGGATCATTCCCATGAAAAAGGGCCGCGTCTTCAGATAGAGCCGCACTCCCCCGTATTTGAGCACGATTACCTTGATTCCCCAAGCGATGAACATATTGAACCACAAGTGGTCCATGATCCAGATCGGCCCAATTACGTAGCCCAGCGGGTGCAGCGGCCACCAGACGTAGAGCCAGCGCGCGACCATCAGCGCGGTCATAATGGCCGCGCCAATCCCCATATTGACCCAGCCCCAGCCATAGAAATCGGTCGGCGTGCGGAGGAGCTTTTCCACATAGCTGTAGTTGCCGCCGCCCCAAATCCACAGATTAATCGCTCCGTATTTGTGGCTGAGCAGCATCACCATCCAGATAGCTGCACCCACGGCCACGACCAGCGCCAAGACGATGATCCAAAAGAGGGGCCGGCGGTTGCGCCCCAACTCCTCGCCCAGCCGCAGACTGTTGGCGCAGGAGACCATGACGAAATTGCGCCCGGTGGTCCACAGGAAGGTCGTCGCCAGCACGACTAGGCCTTGGGCTCCGATGACCGACGAACCCACCGCAGACACCAGAATCCCCGCTGGTACCACCGGCGGCGAGCCGTCCGAAAGCCCGCCCTCGGCCACCACTCGCGAATAGCCAAAGATGATGACGACGCCCAAGAAGAGAATGGCCAGCCCGAAAACCAGCGGTAGCCCAGCCAGCCACAGCCAACCTACGATCACCAGACAAGAAACTGTCAGCACAATCAGGGCCGCGCGGTAGGAGAGGATTTCGTCGCTGTCGTCAATGCTCTCGTCGCCTTTGAAAGCCTTGCGCCACACGCCGCTCAGATGCTTGCGCGCCGTCCAGATGCCGCCTAAAAAGAGCACGAGAATCGCGCCCATCGACTGGTAGGCCAAAAAAGGATCGCGCACCGCGTGGCCAGCCCCCCCCGTCTCGCTGCTGACCACGCCGAGAATGCCAAAAATGCCGCGCACCGCAAAAGAGAGCAGGTTGAAAAACCACAGGCTGAAGGCGATATCGGTCTTGAGAAAGTAGAAGAAGCCAATGATGTTGAAGCGCAGCGCGACATACAGGTCGGCCGTGCGGCGGAAAACCTGCACGTCCATGCGCACGGGATCGACGTTTTGGGCGATGGGGATGGTTTCGGGGAAGTAGTTGTACAGCCCGTGCAACGTGCCCCACAGCGCGGGGATAGCAAAACCAGCCCACATGACGGGATTTTTGAAAAAGGGGCTTAGCTTTTGGTCGTCCTCGCCTTCCTCGGTCATGGCCAGCGGCACCTGCATCAGCGGATAGATCAGTCGCTCGTGCTCAATCCACTGTTTGCGCAGAATCGCCATGAAGGAAATCATCATCAGGAAGAGGGCGCAGATAAAAGGCGTCCACACTCCGATGACGCTACGCCATATTTCCCAAGGAATCGGTTCGTCCCGTCCACTGCCCTCGTAGAATTTGCGGACGGTTTCCACATCGTGGACCATCAGCCAGTCGGGGATATAGGGATGGATCAGTTCCCGCCATTCGTTTTCAGCGGTGGCGTAGTAGAAGGGGTAGCTAATGGCGCTGAGGAACTTGGCGATGAAGAGGGTGGGGATCGACGAGGCCATCACCATCATAACATAGACGACTAGCAGTTCGCGCCGATTGAGCCCCCAACTCGGGTGTACGAGCTTGAGCAGGGGATTGATAAAAAGGGTCAGTAGGAAGAGGATGAACACCGCTCCAGGCATACTGGTGCCCAGAGCCATAAAGGAGCCGTGTAAATAGAGGGTGCCGTAGGCGGCCCCGGCCGACACGCTGAAGGCTCCGGCGCATCCGACTAGCACGGATTTGGCAGTAAAAGCCGGTACTGCGTCTGCCTCCTTGGGCACGGTCTGCTCGGGTGTTGTTGACATTAGCTAGCGCGAGGGAATTAGCCGTGAAATTTGGCGACCAATTCGGCTGGTTTGCCATCTACCGTCGCCGGGTCCAGCGCCTGGGTGCCGAAGACCACGGGAAAGGTTTGGCCGGTCTCTCGGGAGCGGGTTTGGGAGTCCATATAGGTTACGCTGAAAGCGCGGCGGGCCGACGCGGTGGAGTTGGGCCCCGAGCGATGTAGCAGGAAATTGTGCAGTAGAATGGCCTCCCCTGCCTCGGCTTCCAAGTCGATCACTGCCTCCGGGGGCGCGTATTGGGCTTCTTGCTCGGCGGGGAGAAAGTGCCGCTCGTTGATGATGCCGTGCTGGTTGCTGCCCGGCACGATCTGCATACAGCCAGTGGCTGTGGTCGCGTCGTCGAGCGCCGTCCACACCGTGACGATGGGATTGGTGTCGATGCGCCAACCGATTCCCACGTCCTGATGCCAGGGCAACCCGCGGCGGAGTTCGGGCGGTTTGTTCATAAACATTGAGCGAAATACCGAGACTTCCTCGCCGATGTAGCGGCGGGTGATCTGGTGGAAGAGGGGGTTCTGTATATAGGCGAGGAAGAGCGGGTCTTGCTCTAGGTCGTCGATGCGCCGATACGCGAGCGTCTGCACCTCGTTGCCCATAGTGCGACGCACTTCGCCGTCCTCTTCGACGACCTGCAAGCGCATGTGTTCGTAGCGGACGCGGCCCAGCATGATGTCGTCGATGCGCTGCTGCAAGGCGACCAATTCGTCCGGGGACAGGACTTTGCCCAGCCGCACGTAGCCTTGATCCAAGAACAGCTCGTGATGTGCATCGTCAAAGGTGGAAAGGGCTTGCATGATGCGGTCTCCTCTTTTAAGGACGGGGTATAAATACAATACCTAGGGTGTGCTCATGCAATGCCGCCTCGATCAAGGTTCGTACACAGTCAGGATCTGGTCGGCTGCGACGTCTTGTAAACGCTGCACAGCGCCGCTGGGCCAATGGATTTCTACCTCATCGACGCGGGTGCGGTCTCCCAAGCCGAAAAAGGGGCGCAGTGCGCTTTGGCACATGTAGCTCGATCCGGCGCGCACCACGTCCCACCGCACCCAGTCTCCTGCGGCGACGCGGACCTCGGCTCCGACGGAGTCCCCAACCAACCGCAAGCTCAAATAGTGCTGGGCATTGCCGCCGTCGTTGCGCAAGAGCGCGGCAGGCTGGTTGTTGTTGGCTACTGCGATGTCGAGGTCGCCGTCGTTGTCGTAATCACCCATGGTCGCACCTCGGCTCACTTGCTGCAACAGCAAGCCCGGTCCTGCCTGATTGCTCACGTCGGCAAAGCGTCCTTCCTGATTGCGGAAGAGTTGGTTTTGCTGCTCATACGTCACGGCGTCGAACAGGTGGATGTTGTCGTCGAGATGGCCGTTGGCGACAAACAGATCGCGGTCGCCGTCGTTGTCGTAGTCGATGAAGAGGGTGCCCCAGGCGAGGAACTGCAAGCTGGGGACACCCAGCCCGGACTGAAAGGTCACGTCGGCAAAAAATCCGTTGCCGAGGTTGCGGTACAAGCTATTGGTTTCCCACTGGTAATTGGTGACGAAAAAGTCAAACCGGCCATCGCTGTCGTAGTCGCCCACGTCAACCCCCATGCCGGCCAGCGGCTTGCCCGCGTCGTTGTAAGCGACCCCGGCCAAAGCACCGATCTCGGCAAAGCGGCCGCCGTCATTGCGGTAGAGCAAGTTGGGGGTGCGGTCTCCGGCCGCGTATAGGTCGAGATCGCCATCTGCGTCGTAGTCGATGAAAAAGGCCCCTAATTCCTTGGCGGCATCCGGTAGTAACCCGGCTTGGTCGGTGACATCGGCAAAGGTGGCGTCGCCTTCGTTGCGATAAAAGACATCGCGCTGCGGCTCGAAGGCCTCCGGGCCGCAATACACCGCAATCCCGGAGCGGAGGCAGGGCTCGTGTATCTCGGAGCGAAACTTGGCGTAATTGGCGACAAAGAAGTCCAAGTCGCCGTCTAAATCGTAGTCGGCAAAGGCCGCGCCGGTACTCATCGCTGGATTGACTAGCGTTGGTCCGGCCACGCCGGCCACGTCGGTTACATCGGCGAACCGGCTAGTGCCCTCGTTGCGATAGAGGATATTGGGGCCGTAGGCAGTGATGTACAAGTCCAAGTCGCCGTCTGAGTCGTAGTCGGCCGCGGCACAGCCTAGCCCGTAGCCCGAATTGGCCACGCCGGCTTGGTCGGTCGCATCGGCGAACTGACCGGCGCTCGCGTTGTGGTAGAGCGCGCCTGGGCCGACGCTGTTGACGAAGTACAGGTCGAGCCACCCGTCGCCATCGTAGTCGAAAAAGGCCGTGCCCGAGCCCATGGTTTCCATTGGATACTTTTGCCCCTTGGCTCCATTCTGATGGCGAAAGGTGATTCCAGCCTCGGCTGCTACCTCGACAAACTGCACCTCGGCGTGGCACAGCGCGGCCCACAGGCACGCCAGAGCAACTCCTAAGAGGGTGCGCTGCGTCACTCGTGCTGGGAATCTGCGGCGGCTTCGCTAGCTCCGCGGCCGGCGGCCATGTTGCGGATCATCTTGACCACGTCGCCAAAGGCCTTGTAGGCGACGGCGATGACAATGCCGTAAAAGAGGACGCTAGCGGCGATAAAGACGAATTGCCAGAGGGCTTTCCAAGTTTCGACGTCCATCTGCACTACTCCATATTGCTAAAGTCTAAAGGGCGCGGTGGGTGCGAGCGCTGGGTGAGCGAGGCCACGACCAGCATGGCGAGGCCGCCCAAGGCTAGGCTGGTAATCCCGACGAGGTTGGAATTTTCGACCAACGGCAGCATAAACTCGGGCACCAAGTGCTGATTTTCGGTCATAATCAGAAAATTGAGCGGCACCAGCGCGCCCAGTATCAGGGCGCAGTACGCACCCGGGGTATTGGCCTTTTTCCAATACAGCCCTAAAGCCACGGTACCGACGCAGCCGGCGAAGTAGATGGTGCCGGTGACATACATAAAGCGGAAGGCCGTCTCGGGAAGCTGGTAGAGCGCGCCGAAAATGGCCAAGAAGGCGGCGAGGATGACGACGATGGCCCGGGTCCAGTAGATCTCGCGCTCGCTCGACAGCCCGCCCCAAGTGCCGTCCGCTTCGCGCTCGCCGCTCGACTTGGCGAGCATGGCTTTGATCGGTGATACCACGTCGCGGACGATGACGCCGCTCCAGGCCAGCAGGTAGCTGTCGTGGGTGGACATGAAGGCCGCGAACATCCCGGCCATGAGCAGGCCGGCGATGCCGATGGGCAGGATTTTGCCGAGCATTTCGGGCATGGCGTAGTGGGGATCGAGCTCGGGGTTGCCAAAATAGGCCAGCGCCGCAATACCCCAAAACATTGGTACCATCGCCCGCCCCATGACTGTGCCCGCGGCGATCCAGAATACGCGGCGGGCCACCTTGGGGCTTTCGGCACTCAGCGGTCGCATCATTTCGGGTTGCCAGACCACGCCGACCAAGCCGACGCAGAATAGAAACAAGATCATTGAGATGCCGTAGCCGGGGTTGGCTATGGGGTCAAAGCCGACATCGCCTTTGTGGACTTGCACGGCTTGGACGAGGTTGTCCCAGCCGAGTTGCGGGTGATTGAGAATGATATACGTACCGAAGAAAAATCCCAGCGACAGCAACACGAACTGCGCGAAGTCCGTCAGCACTACCGAGACCATACCGCCCATCAGCGTGTAGAAGACGACGATGAGCAACATGCCGATCATGACGTAGTTGACGTATTCCTTGTCGAGGCCGGTGAAGCCAACGACGAATTTGCTGCCGAGGATGGGAAACAGCCCCATGTTGAGGGTACCGGCGAGGGTGAGGATGATGCCGCCGAGTAGGCGCACGCCGCGCGTGTACTTGAGTTCGTAGAACTCGGGCACGGTCATCACTTGTAGATGGCGCAGGCGGCTGACGATGAAGCCAGTGCGACCGATGATCAGGGTGGTGATCAGGGCCATGAGGCCAAAGACGAAGGGCACGAAGCCGTATTTAAAGCCCTCCTCGGCCATGTACATGACCGTTACTAGCCCGAGGCCGGTCGAGACCATCGTGGCGACGGCCATGTGGGTTTTGAGGCCGCGGCCGGCGACGAGGAAGTCGGAGATGCCTTTGATGGCACCTCGCGCCAACGTGCCGGCGACGATGGTGCCGCCGACATAGACGAGGACGATGGCGTAGTCAATCCAACTCAGATTCATGTGTACTCCTGTGTTCCCAGTGGTGGAAAAGCGCGAACAGCCTGCCAATTTAACATTTTAGCGAGGGCATGTCACCTCGCGGGCGATTGACCCCCCAAGAGGTGGTTTATATACTTGCGCCGCGCTGTACTGCGCAAACATCAACTACTACGAGGGAATATGTTGCTACGACTTAGGCGCCTGTCGCTGATGTTGACCGCGGCCCTGTTGTGGGCTGGTTGTGGGGGCGAGGACTCGACGGTGGGGCCGGACGAGAGTGCTGTCGAGGGCAGTCGCACGGAAGCTACGCTTGCAGAGGTCAGCGAAGTATTTGCGGTTAGTTGCGCCTTTTCGGGCTGTCACAGCGGCGGGGAGCCCGCAGCCGATTTGTCGCTGGAGGGCGACTTTGCCGCTCGCATCGTCGGCGTCGATAGTGGCCAGCGGCCCGATTTCAAACTGGTCGATCCGGGAAATCCCAATAAGTCGTACCTGCTGATAAAGGTGCGCGGCGACGACGAGATCGTCAGTCA
Source organism: Candidatus Latescibacterota bacterium (assembly GCA_022819745.1). The sequence goes on from JAJEGS010000055.1 coordinate 163,515, forward strand.
GCAAATGCCGCCGGGCAATCCGTTACCCGCAGAGCAGGTGGAGATCATCCGCGCGTGGATCGCCAGCGGAGCGAAAGAGTAATGCCGGTCTTTTCTCCAGCGTCCTTGACCGAAACCACCGCCTCCATTTTTGCCGCGGCAGGTATGCGCGCTGACGAGGCGCGCGTGGTGGCTGAATTGCTCGTCGAGGCCAATCTCGTCGGCCACGACTCCCACGGCGTCATCCGCATCCCGCAGTACTTGGGCCAAGTCGAAGCGGGCGACATCGTGCCAGACGCGGCTGTCGAAGTCGTACACGAGGCTCCGACGCTCGCCGTGCTCGACGCGCATTGGGGCTTTGGGCAGGTGGCGATGAGTCGTGGCGTGGATATGGCTCTGGAGAAGGCGCGGGCCACGGGCATGGCCGCTATCTCCGTCCGCCAAGCCAATCACGTGGGCCGCCTCGGCAGCTACGTGGAGCGCATTGCCGAGGACACGGCTATTGCCCTGATGTTCGTCAATGGCGCGCCGGTCTGCCGCATGGCTCCGTGGGGCGGGCGCGAAGCCCGGCACGGCACCAATCCAATCGCCATGGGGTTTCCGTCGCGCAGCGGCCCGCCGGTTGTCCTCGACATGACTACGTCGGCGGTGGCTGAGGGTAAGGTGCGGGTGCAGCGCAATCGCGGGGACGAGGTGCCCGACGGCTGGCTGCTTGACGCCGAGGGCCAGCCGACCAACGATCCCAACACCTTGTACGCCGATCCGCCCGGTACCATCCTGCCCTTGGGCGGTAGTCTCGGGCACAAGGGCTACGGCCTCAACGTGGGAGTCGAGCTGTTGGCCGGTGCGTTGGCTGGGGCCGGCTGCATAGGCCAGGATCGGCGCTTCCGCAACGGGGCATTACTGTTGGTGCTCAATGTGGAAAAGCTAGTGGGATTAGACGCTTATTTCGCCGAGGCCGACACGTATATCGAGTTTGTCAAATCCGCGGCTACTGCACCGGGCGTCGAGGCTATCTTGATGCCTGGGGACAGCGAGCGGGCGATGGCGGAGAAGCGGAAGGTGGAGGGGATTTTCGTGGAGGACGAGACGTGGGCGCAAATTGTGGAGAGTGGGACGAAGGTGGGGGTTGAGGTGAGGGGTGAAAAATGAAGAGCTATACACACCACTTGGAGTGCCTTTTTTCAAATAAAGGATATCTCATGCAATTTTTTATGAGCGTTTTCATCGGTCTAATCTGTTTCGTCGGCGTCAACGCGGCACCTCTCATCGAGGGGCGGGTACGGTTGGACTCTGGCGAGCCGGTCGCCGACGCGCAGGTGCGGATCTTCGATATGAGCGACCTGCGACCCGGTGCCATCGCCCGCGCCACGACCGATGGCACCGGGTATTTCGCGTTGCCGCTGGCGGCGTTGGGCGGTTCGGCGCTGCCGCAGCGGTTCGCCTTGGGTCAGAATTATCCCAATCCGTTCAATCCCTCGACGATCATTCCCTATCAACTGGCCGCTGCGGCCCCGGTGCGGCTGGAGGTGTTCAACCTGCTCGGGCAGCGCATTGCGACGTTGGTGGATGGGGAACGACCGGCGGGCTTTCACACGGCGACGTGGCGCGCGGTGGATGGGGCTGGGCGGGCAGTAGGAGCGGGGGTGTATATCTACCGGATGACGGTGGTGGCGGAGAGCCAGACGGGGCGGATGGTGCTGCTTGATGGGCAGGCGGGTGTCTCGGCGAGTGGGACGGCTTCGGTTATGACGGATGTGTCCGGCGTCGGCGAGCCTGCTGAGGGAGTGTATGGGTTGATCGTGTCGGGTGAGGGGTTGGTCCCCTATGCGGATCCGGCCTTTCGGGTTGAATCAGGCATGGCTCCGGTAGAGTTAGTGGTGCAGGCGGGACAGCATTTGGCAGGCAAAGCCACGGACGACGACTGTGCCTTTTGCGGCCTGTTCGGCGCGGCTCTGATTGTTTCCGCTTCGGTCAGCGATAACACCCCGACGCCGGGGCAGACCTTCATACTAAGGGCGAGGGTGCAAAACCAAGGGACTGATGAGTTCAAAAACCTCGTCCTGTCGTATTACCGCTCTCAGGATGCGATGATTTCCATGCAGGATATGCTCTTGGGCACCGACGAAGTGGGCAGTCTTGCCGCGTCTAGCACCAGTGGGGACGAGCTCATCATCCTGACGGCCTCCTCTACTTCCGGCACCTACTACTACGGGGCCTGTGTAGCCAGCGTCAGCGACGAGGGCGATACACCCTACTCCTGCTCGCCTGGCGTCCGTGTGATCGTCGCGGACGGGTCGGAATCGGTATCCATCCCCGACGCCAACCTGCGGGCGGCGATTGCGGAGGCCCTGGGCAAGGCCAGCGGTGCGACGATTACCGTGGCTGAAATGAGGGCGTTGACCGGCCTAGATGCGGAAGAGTTGGGCATCCGCGATTTGACCGGGCTGGAGTTTGCCACCAACCTGACAACGCTGGACTTACGTTTCAACCAGATTACGGACGTGTCGGCGCTTTCGGGCTTGACCAACCTGACAACGCTGGACTTAAGTTTCAACCAGATTACGGACGTGTCGGCGCTTTCGGGCTTGACCAACCTGAGATGGCTGTATCTTTATATCAACCAGATCACGGACATTTCGGCGCTTTCGGGCTTGACCAACCTGAGATGGCTGGGGCTTAGCGACAACCAGATTACGGACGTGTCGCCGCTGGCCGGTTTGACCAACCTGACAAACCTGTATCTTGAAGACAACCAGATCACGGACATTTCGGCGCTTTTGGGCTTGACCAACCTGGAAAAGCTGGACCTTGATGACAACCTCCTGAACGTCTCCTCCATCAACGATTATATTCCCGCCTTGCAGGACCGAGGGGTTACGGTAGAGTTTCATCTGACCGGGACTGTAACCGACGATCCAACGCCCGTGACCATTCCCGACGCCAAGTTGCGAGAGGCAATTGAGGCGGCGCTGGGCAAGGCGAGGGGCGAGACGATTACAAGGGGTGAAATGGCGGTCTTGGGCTCTCTATTGGCTTCATCAGTCCCGGAGGAGGTGGGCATCAGCGATTTGACCGGGTTGGAATTCGCTACCAATCTGAAAGAGTTGTCTCTTCATTACAACCAGATCACGGACATTTCGGCGCTTTCGGGCTTGACCAGCTTGACATGGCTGGGGCTTGGTGGCAACCAGATTGCGGACATCTCGCCGCTGGCCGGTTTGACCAACCTGACAGAGCTGTGGCTTGGTGGCAACCAGATTACGGACATTTCGGCGCTTTCGGGCTTGACCAACCTGAAAAGGCTGAGTCTTGACATCAACCAGATTACGGACGTGTCGCCGCTGCAAAACCTGACCAACCTGACAGACCTGCGCCTTCGAGGCAACCAGATTACGGACGTGTCGCCGCTGGTCGGTTTGACCAATCTGACATGGCTGAAGCTTCATGACAACCTCCTGAACGTCTCCTCCATCAACGATTATATCCCCGTCCTTCAGGCCCGAGGGGTTACGGTAGAGTTTGATCCAACGCCCGTGACCGACGATCCAACGCCCGTGACGATCCCCGACGCCAATCTGCGGGCGGCGATTGCGGCGGCGCTGGGCAAGGCAGAAGGTGCGACGATTACCAAGGGTGAAATGACGAAGTTGACCACATTGCGCACGGTAAATGCGGACATCAGCGATTTGACCGGCTTGGAGTTCGCTACCAACCTGACAGAGCTGTCCCTTGACATCACTCAGGTCTCGGACATTTCTGCGCTGGCAGGCTTGACCAACTTGACAGACCTGTGGCTTAATGACAGCCAGATTACGGACATTTCGGCGCTTTCGGGCTTGACCAACCTGACATGGCTGGGGCTTGGGAACAGCCCGATCACGGACATCTCGCCGCTGGCCGGTTTGACCAACCTGACATGGCTGTGGCTTGGTGGCAACCAGATTACGGACATTTCGGCGCTTTCGGGCTTGACCAACCTGACATGGCTGGGGCTTAACGGCAATGCCATTTCGGACGTGTCGCCGCTGGCGGGCTTAACCAACCTGACATGGCTGAGGCTTGATAACAACCTCCTGAACGTCTCCTCCATCAACGATTATATTCCCGCCTTGCAGGACCGAGGGGTTACGGTAGAGTTTGATCCAACGCCCTACGACCCAACGCCGGCGACCATCCCCGACGCCAACCTGCGAGAGGCGATTGCGGAAAAGCTAGCGGAAAGGCTAGGCAAGGCGAGCGGTGCGATGATTACTAAGGGTAAAATGAGGCTCTTGACCTTCCTATCCCCGGGGGAGGTGGGCATCCGCGATTTGACTGGCTTGGAGTTCGCTACCAACCTGACAGACCTGTCTCTTGGTGGCAACCAGATTACGGACATTTCGGCGCTTTCGGGCTTGACCAACCTGACAGACCTGTCTCTTGGTGGCAACCAGATTACGGACGTGTCGCCGCTGCAAAACCTGACCAACCTGACAGACCTGCGCCTTCGAGGCAACCAGATTACGGACATTTCGGCGCTTTCGGGCTTGACCAACCTGACAGACCTGTGGCTTGATGGCAACCAGATTACGGACATCTCGCCGCTGGCCGGTTTGACCAACCTGACCAACCTGTCTCTTCTGGGAAACCCTCTGAACTCCTCTTCTGTCAACGATCATATTCCTCTCTTCGAAAACAGGGGCGTTACGGTTTATTCTGATCCGTTGTCCCGCGAGTCCCCTTTCGACATCGAACTGGTTTTTCTCGCCGACTACACTGCACATGAGAAGAGGGCTATCGAAGACGCGGCCCGGCGCTGGATGTCGATTATTAGAGAGGACCTACCGGACTATACATTTACTGAGGGATTTTCGAGTACGTGCGGCGATCATTCGTATAGGATTCCCGCTGGGGAGCGAATAGACGACCTGCGGATCTATATAACCCAGGACGACGACCCCGACGCCGATTTCGCCGGGTGGGCTGGGACACTTGTGTTGCGCGAGATCTCCTATCTGCCCGTAGTAGGATGCATGTCGTTCAATACTGCATCTCTGGGCGATTATTTAGCTACTAGGGACATAGCATTGCACGAGATTACACATGTTCTGGGGTTCGGGACGATCTGGTATGATCTCGGCTTCCTGCAGAATCCGTCTATTTTTAATACGGGTGCCGACACGCATTTCAACGGTCCGCTGGCGATTGCCGCGTTTAACGATGCGGGTGGACGGAACTACACCGGTGCGAAGGTACCGGTAGAAAATAAATCGGGGGACGCTAGGAGAGATGACTCGCACTGGAGATTTTCCGTGTTCTGGGGCGAACTCATGGCAGGAGGAGGAGCGCTGAGCGCAATCACGATTCAGTCTTTGGCTGACCTCGGCTACAACGTCGATGTCACGCAGGCTGACCCATATACCCTCGGTGCTGCCGCAAAGGCAAGTGCCAAGATCGCGGCCCCGGCCACTCATGCACACGGCGAACAGCGAGAGCCGATTTACGTGGTTGACCCGCAGGGGCGTATCGTCCGCACCATAAGCCCCTGAAATGCGCCGATAGTCCAAGACCAAGAGACTAGTGAGCACTGATGACTGGCCACCTTATCGCTCCTGCCTAAGCCGGTCCAACAGGCGGCCCAGTTGTCCGACCAAGTAAAGCGGCAGTGAGAGCAAGGTCATTTCCACGCGCTGCCGCGTTCCGCTGACTTGGTGCCGGATGGACTGGACGGTGGGCGGATTGAGGTCGAAGCGCACTGCGAGGCGCGTCCCTTTGGCCAAGGCGAACTGATGCAGCGAGCGCAGGGTGCCGCTAGTGCTCGCTTTGACTTCGACCGGCACGATCTGAGCACCCCGGGCAATCGCGTAATCGACTTCGGCGTTCAGTGTCCCACGCCGATCAAGACCGCTGCTCCAGTAGATCTCGGTTGTTTTAGGAGGGGCTTCGTGCTAAGTTTTCTTTGTCAGTCAATGAGCATGGCTTGCCGCTTAAGGAAAATAAAAAATGATCGATTCCAGAATGCTTCGGGAAATTCAAGGAGCACCGGTCGAAGAGCGCCTTCATTTGCTTGAGATCATTCTCCAGTCTCTCAAAAAGGACATAGAAACGACCTCGCCTGCACTAAAAAAAATGTTCACTGTGCGTAAATTCAGTTTAGGTGCAGAGGTCCATGCAGACCGCGATCAATTGTATAACGAGCGAACAATCTGATTGTGTTTGCCATTGATACCAACTTGCTTGTCTATGCCCATAATACAGACTCGGAATTCCATAAACAGGCGGCCGCATTTGTCACTAAGGTGGTAAATGAACGCGATCACAAGGGACAACACATGATCTGCCTGCCTACCCAAGTCTTATCAGAGTTTGTGCATGTTGTAACTTGGCAGCGCGTTGAAAAGCCGCTGTCTATAGTCGAAGCGATCCGCGTCGTCCGGGATTATAGGGATGTGGGCATCCCAATCATTCATCAACGAGAAACACAGATTCAGACCTTCTTGGAACTTTTGGAAAGTGGTACAACGCGCAAGAAAGTGTTCGATATGGTCCTAGCGGCTACTTTGAAAGACAATGGGATAGCAGGACTTTATACTGTGAATGTTGGTGATTTTAAGACATTTGATTTCTTGAAAGCCGTCAATCCACTGCAATCTCTGTCCAATCAAGCTGATTTATCCAACACATAGTTTCCATGATACGTTTCCTTTTTGAGAAATAAGAAGTCCGTTTCACTCGCAAAAAATCCTCGAGGCCCATCCGCGATCCAACTCAAGGCCACCCGCTGCCGCCACCTTATCGCTCCTGTCTGAGCCGATCCAGCAGGCGGCCCAGTTGTCCCACCAAGTAAAGCGGCAGTGAGAGCAAGGTCATTTCCACGCTCTGTCGCGTTCCGCTCACTTGGTGCCGGATCGGCTGGACGGTGGGCGGATTGAGGTCAAAGCGCACTGCGAGGCGCGTCCCTTTGGCCAAGGCGAACTGATGCAGCGAGCGCAGGGTGCCGCTAGTGCCCGCTTTGACCTCGACCGGCACGATCCAAGCTCCCCGGGCAATCGCGTAATCGACTTCGGCGTTGGCACTTTTTCCTTCCCGCAGCCAGTAGTTCAGCCGGGGCGTTTCCCGACCCTCGGCCAAGTAGAGTAAGTGTTGCCCGACGAACTGTTCGGCTATGGCTCCTTCATTGACCAGTCGGCGGTCGTCCAACTCCTTCAGAGCTAGCCAGTCTAAGCCACACAGACGGTTCATCAGGCCGATGTCCAAAAAGAGGAGTTTGTAGGTCTTCCAATCGACCTCGGCGTGGAGGGGCACCCCGGAACAGGTATTGTGGAAGACGGGGGCAATGACCCGGGCCTTAGCCAGCAAGTCAATGGCGACCCGCAGTTCGCGGGCGGTCTCCTCCGATCTATCAAATAATGAATGAAAATGCCCCCTTTTTCGTACATTGCACGTACAAAAAAGGGGGCATTTTACAACAATCTGATGTTACGCACGGGTAACTTTATAGAAGACCAAAGCCTAAAACACAATACTCGACACCGCTTTAGAAATCAGCGCCAGCGCGATGGACGACATGCCGACCAATCCCATTCCGCACGAATAGCCGGCCAACAGAATCGGCGCGTACGCCCGCCAGCGCGCCTCGCCAAAGCGCTTCTGCAGGTGATAGCGGCCCAGCAGGGCGCCGATGAAGTTGGGCAGCAGAAAGTGCGGCCACGCGCCTACGCCGCCGATGAATCCGTAGAACAGGGCGACCGGCCAGCGCAAGAGTGATAGCCCGCCCAAAATCCCCGCGCTGCCCAGAGCACCTGTGAGCACGTATTCCCAGCGAATGATGGTCCTGATCAGCTCGTTGCCGCCCTCGGCGAGCGTTGACTTGGCCCAGAACGCCTGCATGGTGGCGTGGAAGGGCCAAAACTTCTGCACGTAGGGATAGGCAGACGAGGGAATCGGCCCGAGCTTCCAGATGAAAGACCAGAATATAAACGAGCAGACGAACATGATCAGCAAGGTTACGCCGGCCAGCTTGACAATGCTGCCGAAGTGGGTGCGGGTCAGTTCTAGTTGCTTGAAGGCCGCTGCTTCGTATCCCCACTGGAAAAGCGGGATCGGCGCGAACCACACGGCCGCGCCCTGATAGCCCGACAGGTAAAAGGAGCCTTCGCGCAGATAGGGGAAGGACGCCCCCTGCGGCGAGCCGGTCAGGCCGATCATGCGCGCGCCGATGTACGAGTAAATCGGCGTCCACACAAAGCCGAAGAACGCGCTGATCCACCAAGGAAATTCCGGCACCAAATACCACACCAAGGCCACGAAGCCGAGCGTGCTGATCGCCCAGATGCCCAAGGCGAGGGGGATGGGGATGTCGCCGCGGCCCTCGGGTAGTCCTCCGTCGTCGCCTTCGCGCTTAACCCCGCGCAGAGTCCACAGGGTCTTGCCGACCATGGCAAATCCCATCACGGCCACGAGGACTGCGCCGCCAATGGAGAAACTGAGCCAGAAGTCAAAGGAATTGGCGATCTGCGTTGGAATTGCCGACATGCCCGGCTCCCAAGTGTGCAGCACGTCGTACGCGTAGAGCACTGGGTTGACGAGGATGTTGACGAGAAAAGCCGCGGCAAAGGAGCCGACCACGATCCAAAAGGGCAAGACAAAGCCGACCATGACGTGTCCGAGGTCCGTGCCAATGCCCATGATGCTGGCCGGCAGCATTTCTTTGAGGGAGACGGTCAGGTCGATGAACGGAATGGGTAGGATCGTCACGGTTTCGGTAAAGAAAATGCCCGAGATCGTGGGGATGACTACGTAGAACAGCCCCCAGATAATGCCGATAAAGGCCCCGACGCTAAAGACCTCCCACCGCCAGCCTTGGCTCGGCCCCGAACTCTCGGCGAGAGCGGTTGCGCCGCCGGCCTGCACTGCGGCCAGTGGGTACGGCAGGCGCTCGATGTCATTGGTGATGCGGAACAGCACGTAGCCCAAGGACAGGCTGTTGATTTTCTGCATCACAATGACGGTCAGCAGCAGGACGATGGGCTTGAACCAAGCGGGATGCAAAAAGGAGCGCCCCTCCAGGGCTGGCGAGCCGCGCGGCGGCACCACCCAATCGGGGATGTGATGGTGCAAGCCGTCGGCTTGGGGCGATTGGATCAAGTACTGGTCCCAGATCAGCCCGCCAAAAGGCCCGCCGAACAGCTCGGCCCCGGTGCCTAACTTGCCGCCCATCATGACTAGGCCACCAGCCACCCAGTAGAGAATGATCACCTCTTGGGTGCGCAGGCGCGCAAAGGAGCGCTTGGCGATTTCGATGAAGAGGATGAGCGTCACCCACTCGGCACCGCCGGCCATGCTCTGGCCGGTTACCAACCCCAAGTAGATGGCTCCGGGCAGCATGATGAAGCCGACGAACAGCGCGGCCCACAAGGTCTTGAGGTTGAAGCCCGGTTCAAATTGGAGGTCCGAGGGAATCAGCTCGGGTGTTTTTTGGTCGTCTTGGGCCATGTGCTAGTTTCCGTACAGCGGGTGCCCCTGCCCGGGGAACCAGATCATATCGATGCAAAAGGACAGGCCAATCGCGGTGAAGTACCCGAGGATGAGGCCGATAAAAAAGGGCTGGGCGCGGTGGTAGAGGCCGATGCCGCCCGAGCGCATGATAGCCCATTTGGCCAGCCAGGAGACAAAGATCGAAAAGACGATAATGGTCATGGGGTAGGAGCAGATGCCGACCGGCATGCCGATCGGGTGCAGGGGCCACCACGAGAAGCGATAGCGCATAAAGGTCAGCAGTCCCATTGCGCCCGCGCCGCTGACGAGGTGGGCCAACCGCGTCCAATCCGGGGCCTTGAGGTCGATTTTGCGCAGGCTTTCCACATAGGGTACTTGCGAACCCGTGCCGAAGATCCATCCCCCGTAGTTGTACGCGCCAAAGGAGTAGCCCATGTAGAGCGCAAAGGCCATGGAGACGACGAGGGCCACTAGCGCCGAGAGAAGGATGCAAAAACTCAGCCAACGGCGGTTGCCGCGAATGTAGCCGGACACTTTGGCACTGTTGGCTGCGGCGACCATGAAGAATCCCTTGAGCTCGTGGTGCCAGCCGTAGGACAGCCCCATGGCGATGTTGCTCTGTGCGGTGGCGTGCGGCCCGAGCGCGTAGCCGACGAAGGTTTGGCCGACTAGCGGCGCACGGCTAAAGAGCAAGCCCCCTTCCATGATGATGCGTGTGATGCCGACGTAGAGGACCAAGGTGGCCAAAATGAAGAGCGCGACCGTGGGCGAGTTCATGCCGGCCCGCCACATCCAGAAGGCGATGTAGAGCAGGGCCAGCCCGCCGCCAAAGACGATCATCCGGTAGGACATCAGCTCGTCGGTGTCGTCGATGTCCGCATCGTTGCGCACGGCTTTGCGCCAGATCGCGCCGAGATGCCCGCGCGCCATCCACAGCATGCCGATGACGAGGGCGATCAGGGCACCGAACGACTGCCAGCCGATGCCGGGGTGGCCGAGGGTGTACACGTCGCGGCCGGCAATGGTGTAGCCAAAGCGGTTGAACAGGCCCTGTTGCAACATGGTCAGCACCGTGAAAAACCACATGCTGAACGACACGTCGAGATTGACGAAGTACGTGAAGCCGACGATGGCCCAGTTGATATTGGTGTTGATGGCGGGAAATTCGCGGCCAATGCGGATGGGATCGGACAGATCGCGCGGGATGGGTGGAAAGGCCGGGGTAAAGTACGTAACCACATTCCACATGACCATGCAGAAGGGCAGGGCAAAGCCGAACCAGAACGCCTTTTGACGCACGAAGCTGGGCCAGTTAGAGCCGGGCGGTGGGGCGATGAGCTGTTGGGGCAATTCCATCAGGGCAAAGGGCAGGCGCTCGTACTCGACCCACTGCTTGCGCAGCGCCGCGACCATGCACTGGCACAAAAAGAAGATGGCCATCACCAAACTGGTCCACCAAAAAAGCGGCACGATCCAAGCGCCCCAAGGAATGGACTCGCCGGCGGGTAGGCCGTTGTAAAACCACTTGAGGGCAATCGCGTCGTTGGGCACCAGCCATTCTTCGATGTACTGCACTACTTTGCTCTGCCATTGATTCTCGGGCGAGGCGAAGTACTGGGGAGCGGCGACGACCGCGATCATGTACGTGGAGGTGCCCCAGGTGGGAATCGAGGCTCCTACTAAGGACATGATGAAGATGAGGCCGAGTTCGCTGGTGCCTAGGCCGCGCACTTTTAGCAGCGACTTGGCCGTGGCGTTGAGAAAGACCAAGCCGGTAAAGAGAAAGACCACGCTCAAGGGCAGGTAGCTGATCGCCCACTGCGAGGACTTGAGGATGAACATGCTGTACGGGGCCCCGATGTTGATCAGGATCACGAGGCCCAAGCCGATGAGGAAGGCGCGTGCGGTCATGTTGGCTGTCTGGTGCTTCAGACCTCCATGATGGCCACATCGTATTGCCGAATGTGGCCATCCCGGGTCACGAGGAGCAGCCCTTCGATTCGGGCTTGGGCAATCAGGAACCGATCGAATGGATCTCGGTGGTGCATCGGGAGGCGGCCGGCCTGCTCAGCGTGATGGAACGTCAGCGGAAGGTGAGTGAAGCCCCTTTCCTCAACCAACACCGACAGATTGTCTGGCGCGACCAAGCGACCCTTGGCCCGCTTGACCGCGATTTCCCATCCGGTGATGGCACTGACGAAGACGTCATTGTGCGGGTCGGCAATGGTGGCACGGGCATCTTCGGCCAGTTGCTCAACATCGGATAGGCACCACAAAAAGGTGTGGGTATCCAACAGTAGCCGCGACATTGCTAACTCTTATCTGTAGCTGGGAAAATTTTCGAGTTCTCAAGCAGGTCCATGAGTTCTTCATCGGGATCGTCAAAGTCTGGCGACATCCAGATTTTTCCTTCTAGCCCACCAAGCTGACGTTCCTCCAGGCGATCCCGATAGGGTTCCAACCGCAAATACGGCTCGCCGGCCTTGGCGATGACAACTTCTTCCCCCGCCCAAGCCAACTTGCCTAAGCGCGAAAGTTGCGATTTGGCCTCGTGCATGTTCACTTTCTTCATGGTGAATCCTCCAATAGCTAAGTTAAGCTAAGTCTATTTTTGTGGAGGAGTCTTGTCAAGGACGAGCAGCAAGCTGCCCAGCCCCGGCAAACGCCTTTTCCACCTCGTCCTGATACCCTTGGCGAATCCCCGGCGACAGGGTGCGCCAGACGAGGAATCGCTTGCGCAGCACGTTGAGAAACTTGCGATTCATCCGCTGCCAAGAGGCCACGTCGCCGCTGAGGCGCTCAATGTGGGTCTCGATCTTGTAGATGTGGTGCTCGCCGGTGGGAGTCGCCTGCAGGCGCACCTGCTGGCTGATGCCGAGGTCGTAGGGCGCCAGCCAAGTGCGCATGGCGATGGCGTAAGACGGTTCCGGCTCGTCGGTGGTGACGGATAGTTCGACGTCGCGGGCGATGAAGTCGCCGATCGAGCCTTCGCCATAGGCGGCAAAGACCGACTTGAGATACACATACATGCTCGGCACCTCGGCTCCGCCGACCGTGAAGGGGAAGTCAAAGCGCCAGTGGTCGCCGACGGGCGGGGGAAATTGCCATTGCCGCGTCACGTCTGGGACGGCCATGTTGGCCGCCATGCGCGCTGGATACAAGGTCGATAAATAGACCGTGCCGATGACTACGACCGTAGCCCACACTGCGGAGAGCGACGAGTAGTTGAGCGTCAGGCCAGCGAGTAGCCCGTATTGCAGCATGAACAGATGGGCGATTTGGCCCAGGGCGTAGCCGACCACCGCGCCAAAGGTGGCAAAGACCGTGGATTCGGCCAAAAACAGCAGGCCGATGTGGCTGGGGGCCAAGCCGACGACGCTGTAGATGCCGATTTCGCGCACGCGCTCGTACACGGCTCCCATCATGGTATTGAGTACGATCAAGGCGGCGATGATTACCGGCACCAAAAGCTGACCGGCCCCGCTTATTTCGGTGGAGCCGATCGAACTGTAGGCCACGACGCGGTCGCCTTGGCCGACGAACAGGGTCAGTGCCACCCGCGACATAAAGGACTCTACGCGCTGGACGAATTCTGGGTCGCCCGCGTCCGCGGCAATGGCGATGGAGCGCAGGCGGCCATCCATGGCGCGGACGCGCTCATAGGGCAAGAACAGGGTGTTGATTACTTCGAGGTGGTTGAAGGTCTCGACCGCGGTGGCGGCCAAGGCACGCGGATCTTCGGTACTCTCGCGGGTGATGAGACCGGCGTCTTTGACCGTATCCACCGGCGTCAGGCGCTCGCCATCGAGATCGACGACTTCTTTCAGGGCCGCGCTGTCGAACAGGCCGATGACTTGGTAGTCCTCGCCATAGAGCGCGATGGAAGCCGTGCCCACGTCCTCGGGGCCAATGCCGACGAGTGCGGCTAGGCTGTCGGGCAAGATGACGGCCTTGTCATCGCCTGCGGCGAAGAAGCGGCCAGCCGAGATGTGCGTGTCGAGACCCGTGACCTCGGCTTCGGCTGGCTGTAAGCCCACCAAGCCGTGCGCGAAACTGGCTGCGCCGGTCGCGGTGGCGGCAAAGTCGATATAGGCCCGTTCGGATTCGACCGGCGACAAGTACCAGGCGCGCGGTACCACTAAGGCGCGGTCGCCAAATGCGCTCTGCACGTAGTCCAAGATGGAATCCTGCATGCCGCGCCAGGCGCGGTCGCGGATGAGGCCGCCCTCGTACAGGGGCGGGGTGTCGCGCGGCAGGCGATAGAAGTCGAGGCTGGACTTGACCGAGGTAAAGGAATTGACGGTAAAAGTCAGAAAGGTCAGGGTCGCGGCCGTCAGCGCGGTGCGCAGGCGGCGCTTGCTCAAGTTAGAGATGCCCAACAGCACGGCTGCAAAACCTGCGGCGATCCGGCCTACGTCGGTCTCGTGTACGCCTGCGGCTGCGCCCTTGCGGCGTTGTAGAAGTGCCTTGAAGCGGGTGACGACGATGAAGATGACGAGGACACCTAAGGCGAGAATGACAAACGCGAGGAAGATGATGTACGGCGAGGTGCTCAGCTTGAAGGCCGGATGGACGAAGCGCAGAATCAGAAATACGAAGACAAAGATGCCGACAAAGCCGGCGATTTGCCGCCGCACGTCTGGGAAGCCGAAGAAGAAGCGCTCGCAGAAGAAGGCAAAGGGCAACAGGAGCGCGAAATAGAAAATCACCGCGCGCACCGCGTCGTTGGCAGTGGCTTTGACTTCCGGGTAGATGCGGGCCTCTAGCCCGAGGGCGCGGCGCACGGCGCGCTGGTAGCCGGTGTAATCGAAGGCCGCGAGTTTGTCACCGGCCTCGATCAGGGCCTCCCGCGCTTGCTCGTGCATGGCCTGTAGCTGTTCGAGGACGATGCCGTGGCGCACCATTTGTTTGATCCGCGCCTCGTCGATGATCCAGATGTCGCGGGCCGCCTGCAATGCCGGGTAGGGAATGAGGCCCTGTTCGACTGGGAAGCCCGCGCCCTGTGCCTGCTCAATGGTCGCCAGATCGACGCCGGCCGGATCGAGGTCGGCGAACAGGGCGGAGTCCGCATTGGTGAGCATGTAGCGCACGCCGGCGAGCGCGCTCTCGCCGCCAAAGGCTCCCTCGCCAGCGAGGATTTTGACGCGGGTGCCCGGCTCGGCGAACACCACGCCGGCCTGCACCACTCGGTCCTGCGCTGCACTCTGGTTTTCGATGTAGTTGAGAGAAAAAGAGCGCGGCGGCGCGTCGTTGGTGCCGAGGACATTGACGCGGTCCATGGCCGATAGATAGCGCGGATCGACTACCTCCAAAAAGCTCAGGGCGCGGCAGCGAAACAGGACCTGCAACATGCGGTTTTCCCACCAGCCATACGGCTGGGTGCCCGGATAGGTTTTGTCGCCTTCTTCGCCGAGGTCGGGCGCGGAGACAATACGCCCGTATTCGTCGAGTTCAAAGGCTTGGATCCGGTTGGCAAAGCGGTTGCGCACGATGTCGAACTTGAAGTAGCCGTTCTCGTCTCCGTGCGTGGCCATAAGGGTGCGCACGCCGGCCACAGAGTTGGGGCCGGGCTGGAGATAGGTGACGAGGGCCTTGGGCACCGGAGCCTTGGGCACGGCGAAATTCACGTCGCGGTCGAACCAGTAGATGTTGCCCTCTAGGCTGTGGCCCCAATCGCGCAGGGTCAGCTTGGTGTCGTTGAAAAAGTCCGGGTCGGAGGCAGCCTTGAGCATCAGCCCGGCTATGGTGCGGGTCTGTGCGGCGAGGTTGTCGAGCGCGACGAATTCGAGCCGGTCGAGGGGCGTATCGACGCGCTGGCGCAGTTGGTTGGGCGTGACGAAAGAGAGCGCCTCCTTGCCCACGAAGGCCGCGGCCTCGCTGTCTAGGGCCAGCCGCACGGGCATGAAGTTTTTCCACACTCGCTTCTGCGGGGCTACGGCGTCTTGGTAGCGAGTTGAGTCGGCGAAAATCTCGCGGTTATAGCGGGCAAAGCGCGAGGCGTAGTGCGCCATCAGGTTCTTCTGATAGTCGTCGTTGCGCCAAGCTGAGTTGTAGAACGTGCCCATGGTGAAGCTGCCGACCCGGGGGCTATGGCTGGCCAAGTCGAGGCCGACGAAAAGGCGGAAGTCGATGCGCTCGGCCGGCGGGATCTGGTCGAGGAAATGCACGCTTTTGCGCGCGTGGCGGTAGAGAAAATCGTTGACCCCGGCCAAGCCCTGAAAGTGCCCGGGGGTAGCCAAAAAGAGCACGGTGTAGCGAGTGCCTTCGGCGACGAGCAAGCGCGCGATTTCGAGCAGCGCAGCCATGCCAGTCGCGTTCTCAGCCCCTGGAGCTAGCGCAGGGACGACCGAGATCGCATCGTAGTGCGCTTGCAGGACGATGATTTGCTCGTCCCACTGCTGGGTTTCACGGCGCTGACCGCGTGGCATGTTCTCGGCCAAGCCGGGGAGGACGGCGAATATATTGCGCGCTTGGACCTGTTCCCAGTCCATGCGCGCTTCGAGATACACTTGGGTGTCGCCGCTATGCGCTTGCTGCCGCAGGATTTCCGCGTCCGCCGCTTCCACCCAAAAGCGCGGGATGTCCACGGGCACTTGGAGGAATTTTTCCGCGGCCTCGCTGCGCGTGACGCGGCCATCGTCGTACAGCAGGATAGCCTGCGCGCCCAAGGCCCGCGCTTCGACGTAGGCGTTGCCCGAGCCAAATCCCATCAGTGCGACACTGCCCGCTAGCCGTTTCCCATCCATCTCGGCTAAGCTACCGCGCCCCAAGTCTATGAGGTGCCCGGAGACGCCGCCCGGTGGCAGGGACGGTGAGCGCACGTGGTTGGGCCACAACCCGTAGATGGGGATGGCTTCGTCCGAACCGACCAAGCGCAGCCGACCACCGCGATCTAGGGGAACGGAAAGGGGGAAGAATTCGCTGGTGACTTGGAGGCCGAGGCGGCGGAATTCCCCCTCGATATAACGGGCTGCGTTCGCGGCTCCTGCATAGCCGGTGACGCGGGATGAGTCCGCGGTGAGGATGTGGAGGTGGCGCTCTAGATCGGCGGCGTCTATTTGCGCGACGGCTTCGCGCAGTGAGGGTGCTTCGTCGGTTGCTGGGGCTTCGCGCAGTGGCTCCCAGCCGATGGCTCGCTCAATCCAGCGCGAAATGGTGGCTGGATCAAAGGCCGCGACTGATAGCAAAAAGAAGGCCGCGGTGGTGGATAGGAGGAATTTGGTCAGCATTGATGAAAGTGTGCAGACACCAGACAGAAAAAGAGGCAGGCCGAGGAGCCTGCCCCTAGGCTATACAGCTTGGCCGGCCCGGTTAATTGGCCGCCAACTTGTCGATGTTTTTGACCTTCTTAATGTCGCGCTTGAAGCGGAAGCTAAGATCGATGGTCTCTATGGGTTCGTTGCGGAAGTTGTAGCGCAACCCGAACTCGGGAATGTGGAAGGCGATTTCGGCGACATCATCGTGGATCTTGGAGAAGACCACATAGCCTTCGACCTCTTGTCCCGAAAAGCAAAAATCGTCGTCTGGATATCTGGCTCTATTGTAGATATCGCGGCGTTCGTCAAAGCGCAAATAACCCAAGCCGTTGAAAGCTATTGGGAAACGCCGGAAATACTCCTCTACGTCATAACTCCCCCAAGGATAATAGCGCCGCCCATTGGCTGACTCCACGGTCACCGTCAGTGGATCGAACTTAACTTTGGGGTATTCGTAGTTTTTGACCGTGATCTTGAAAATGGACAAGCGCTGCGGGGCCTTACCCGTGCGCGGATCAATCCAATTGCCATAGGTGAACGGGTTGGATGGTAGCTCGTCGGCCGGACCGCTGGCGTTGGTAGATTGGGCTGGGTACTGGCGATTGATCTCCTCGTCCTCCATGGGCCGCACGGACACTTCGAGGCGGTTCTGGACGAAGGTGACCGTACCGTCGTCGAGGATTTTCATGCTTGACCCTTGAATATCGGTCTGCTGCTGGGCCACCTCTAAGGGCTGGAACCGCCCGGGAATTAGGTAATGGCCGCAGCCCAATAAGAGGGCCACAGCGACGAGGATGGAAATTTTTTTGCAAGCGTACATGGAAACACTCCTCTCTGACAAACTCATAGCTCAACTGGGTTGGCAGCTTGTCTGCGTCGGGAGACAAACTCCCCCAACCGCCCTTCCTCCACGGCGACGAGTTCAGCGTATTTTTCGCGCAGTTGCGCGATGTAGCGGTCGAACAAGGGCACGGCTTGGGCGTCGCGCAGATCGCGCGCAACTTGCGCTTGTAGTTCCCGCCCGAGCGCGCCTGAGCGGGCGTAGCGTTGTGCATTTGCCTCGTAAAAGGCGCGCACCTGCGCGGGGTCAAGCTGGATGTGCGCGTAAATTTCTCGCTCCCACAAGGCTTGGATCAGCTTCTGTTGGCGCACTTGGGCGTGGCGCGATTCCAATTCGGTATCCAGACCGTGTTTGTGCGCCTCCTGCGGTAGAATCTGGTCGGCGACAAAGGCTCGCGTCACCTTGAATCCGAGGGCGCTGACATCGGTCGGCTGCGACCCAGCGTCTGCCCCGAGTCGGGCGAGGGCTTGCTGGTAGTCCCCGACGCTCCAGTCGCCCGCAGTACTGCGGACCAGCCGCACCTCCGGCCGCGCCACGCCTGCGGCGACCTGCCGCAACGCGGCCGTGTCTAACTGCACTGCGTGCTGGCTGGTCAACTGCTCTAGATAGGCTAAGTTCGCCTGTTGCTTCTTGTGCCGAGTTAAGGCCGCTTCCACCAGCGGGCGGCGATCTGCCAACGAGACTTCGCGCTCGGCAGCAACGGCTACCACTAAGAATTGTCCGTCCGTTTCTACCAATTCAACGGTCCCCACTTCCTGCAGGAATAGGGCGGCGGTGCGCGCGTCGCCCGCGTTGAGTGCGTTGAGCCATCCGCTCTCGCTCCACTCCCCGTCCAAATCCAATCCCTCTTGTGCCTTTCTCAGAGCCGCCAAGGCTGCGGCCCGCACGCGCACGGGCAAGCGCCGCAAGCGAATTTCGCGGCCCGCGCCCGATTCGGCGAAGAATTCCGCTAGCTCTGTTTCCGTATAAGCCAACTGCTCGCCCATCTCGCGTGCGAGCAACGCCTCGACCCGTTCTTGGCGCTCCCAAGCTGCCATTGCATCGGCGACCGCTTCGTCTAGCCCTTGGGCATGTGCTTCGAGCAGCAGCAGCTCTTTGTCGATGAGGGCCTGAAATTGGCGACGCCAATCCGCAAGCGGCTGGGCTTTGCTGCTGGCGGGGAGCTTTTCTAGCGCCGCAGCAAAATCCCGCTCGCTAATCTCGGCTTCGCCCACTCGGGCCAAGATCGCCGACGCGCTTTCTGGCGGCGCGTCGGCGCAAGCCCATAAGCCCAAGGCCAAGATGACCGTCTGCGGCTTTAGAAGCTCCATCCCCTTCTTTCGGCTGGCCGACCGCCCAAGCGCTCTTCTTCTAGCCCGGCATAGAGTTCGATGAAGGCAATGGTGTTGCTCACGTCTTGGTCGGTGAGGTTGGCAAAGTTGATGTCGTTGACCTGAAAGCCAACGTTGGATGTGACGCTGTATCCTTGGTACTGGACCCGATTGGTGTACTGCACGGTGAACACCTTGCCGATGAAGTCGTCGATGTACTCGGGCGGCAATGGGTCGGGAATCGCCACGGCATTGCGGAAAATAATGGCCTCCACTCCGACCTCGACGCGACTGCGAGTCAGCACTGGGAACACCGCGGACAGGGAGAAAATTTCGCTCAACTCGTTGATTTCGAGCTGGACGGTGCGCGGTTGGGTGCGCTTGCGCCACATGTTTTTCCAGCGCGGGATCAAGGTGATGTTGCGCCCAATGGAAAACGGATAGTCTGCTTTGTTGATCACGCCGTAGAACGCGCTGTCGCGGAGGCGCTCGGCCGCTTCGTCGCGCTGATTGAAGTGATCGAGGCGGAACTTGTTGGCAAAGGTCAGGTTGCCCCGGGTGTACTTGTAGCCGACGAAGCTCTGATTGACGAGGGTGTTTCCGGTGATTAGGGGATCGTCAAAAGGTTGCAAGCCGCCAATGGAGCCGGGGCGCTGCACCCATTGCAGCAGGTTGTCGGCGATGTTGTCTTCAACGGACTTGATCATGTGGAAGGCCTCAAACTTGCCCGTCCTAGAGATGTCGCGCACCGCGCTGAGCAAGGCGTACAGGGCTGTTGACCGCTCTTCGCCGGCGATCAGCCACTCGCGATTGCGGCCTACGGTGAGATTGACTCCTGGGTAAATCTCGGCCCCCCCGTACACGTTCCAGCCGCGATGCCCTTTGCGGTAGGGATAGTCGGCTTCGTCGTCGTTTTCAAAGCGATCCACTATGGTATTGTGGTTCATATCGACGCCGAAGAGGAAGTCTGGCGGGTCAATGTAGTGGCGCAAGAATGGCTCTTCGTAGTCCGGGGTGAGATTGGAGTTTTCGTTGAAATCCGAGAGCAAGTCGTTGTTTTCGTCGAGGCCGGGGAAGACGGCGTTGTCGCCGCCCGCACCGCCATAGCGCGGCCAATCGACGAGTTGGTCTTGATCGTCGTTATCGTCGATGTACTCGAACCAGTTCTGGCGCTGATTTTCGTAATCTACCACATCGTTTTGGTCGGTGATGTACCCGCGCGTGGTGTACCCGTAGTCCATGCTGAACACCTCGCCGTAGCCAAAGTAGCGGCCAGTGCGGCGCGTGGCGTTGACGAACCAAGCATCGGCTGTGCGATCGCTCTTTTTGAGGTTGCTCAGTTTCTGGATGTTGATATTGGGATAGCGCTGAAACTGGGTGTTGCGCGCGAATTCGCCGCGCACCTCTAGGCCCCATATATCCTCGATGGTCAAATCGACGCTGGCGATTTGGTTGGCCGAGGGTAGCCCGTAGTCAAAGCGGACGACGCGTTGGTTGGTGTTGTCGCGCACATTGCCTTCGGAGCGGGTGACCGGCAAGAAAATGGGCTGGCCGTTGATATTAGTCTGTAAGTTGGAGGTTATCTCCACTCGATAGTCGTTGGAGAGCACCATGGCAAAGCTGACCTTTTGCACCACTAGCGGGTCGGGCACGCGGTAGCGGAGGAGAATAGGTGCCTCTTCGAGGGCTTCGAGAAAGCCCTCGCGCTGGCGGCCACCCTCAATAGTGGGATTGACCGAGGTCTCTTGGCCATCGACGATCATTTTCGACGAAAAGAACAAAGCGCCGGAGGCGTCGCCGGGCGAGTCGTCAGAGATGCGGATGACGATTTCGGTGACGTTGCCCGAATTCTGGCTGCTGGTCAGCAAGCCGGCGCGCGAGTTTTCCGAGAAATTGCTGCTCGCCGAGCTGAAGTTCGTATTGACATACGTGACTCCTAAGCCCATGAAGTCGCCGACTTGGGCGGTGCCGCGCAGGCCGATGAAGTTGGTGAAGTCCGTGTCTTGTACTCGGTTGGACCCCTGTGCTATCCTCACCGGCTCATTGACGCGCGACAGCAGCACGGTGGCCTCGTACTTGTCGGACGCAAAGTCCCATTGGACGCCGTTGAAGCGCGAGCGGCTGAAGGTCAGCGGGGTCAGGGTCGTACGGATGTAATCGCCGACGGTCAGAGCGGAGTAGTACTGGCCCTTGGAGTCGGCGGCAACCAGTAGGTTTTGGAACCAAGAGCCAAAGCGGCCGTCTTTGAAGACCGAGCTGCCAAAAGCCAGCGGCTGCTGCTGACGCCACTCGTAAATGCGCCAGCCACGGGTGATCCAGTTGCCGAAAATATCGTACTGTCCCGTACCCTCTAGCTGCGTGTTGACGTAGCGCTGATACGGTTCCTTGGCGTAGTTGGTGTACTTGTAGCCTCCCCAGTTATAGATGTAGTAGAGATCTTGGGGCACGTACCACTTGCGCATGGTCGGAATCAGCGGGTCGAAGCCCTCGATCCTAACTTGCGAGGTAGCACCGCGCTCGCGCCCCGGGGTTGCTGCTTGGACGCTGGACGCTGCAACAGCTAGAACCAGCAGGGCAACCCCCCAGAACATAATTTTGCGCATAACAACCCTCCCTTAGGCGTTCATTTGTGCTTGGCGCGGCTAGCCGCGCGGTGAAAAGATCGGCGGCCGAGATGGCCCGGCCATATAGGTCAATACACTACGGCAATGCTCCGCATTTGCGTGGCGATACCAGCGTCGGTAGCAGCCTTGAGGCGGAGTAAGTACATCCCCGGCGGCACGGTGTCGTCGTCGTTGCGGCCATCCCAGCTAACTTGATTGGGACCGGAGCGATCGCGGGCTTGGTAGAGGCGATGCACCGGCCGGCCGCTCAAGTCGTACACGACGACCTCGACTTCGACTTCGTGAGTCGCCTTGAGCAGAATGTAGTCGAGGGAAATCTCGTCGTTGATGCCATCGCCATTGGGCGTGATTACCGCGGACGAGAACACAACGCCGGTAAAAAGCTCATCGTCGATGCGGGCACTGACGACGAGCGTGTTGTCGGCGGCTTCCTCGGCCGCATCGCCAAAGACGACCCGCTGAGGAAACGCATCGGACTGACTGTCGGCGACCTCGCCGCGAAATTCCGTGCCGGAGACGGTGACCAAGCTGGCAAAGCGCACGGCGACTTCTTGGCCGCTGTGGGTGATGCGTTGGTCGGGAAAGCTCACCTGTAAGCGGCCCAAATCGGACGCTGTGGTGAAGTTGTCAACCTCCACCCCATCGACGCGCACGCCTGTGGCGCGGGCCGCAAACGGAGTGTGGATGATAAGGGTGTCAAAGCCTCGGTTGCCGCTTGAGACGATCGAGCGCAGGTGATAGGTAAATTCGTTCTCTCGCCCGAGGGTCGCTGTGGCCGGGCTAATTTCGGCGATGACCGAATCGGCGAGGGCTGGGACCGTGTAGTTGAAGACCACTGAGTCGATGACGGCTTTGTCGAGCAAGCTGCCCGAAAGGAGCTTGAATTGGAACTGGAGGTAGCGCCGGTTGTCCGGCGAATTGATCGGCGATGCGAGGAGTTCGGCGTAGGGTGGAGACCACGCACTCCAGTCGCGATCGTTTTCGAGGACGATGCCAGCGTACGAGGGATCGAGTGTGCGGTCGAAATCCGCTAGGGCCACTTCCTCGAATTCGCCGGGAATGCCCGTCTGGCGGAAGTAGAGCGAGTCCGTGGCAACGAAGCCGGTCTTAGTGCTGAACTGGGCTTGCGCGGTGCCGTCGATGCGGCCATACACATCAACCGGTCCGAAGTTGGCCGCCTCGCCGAGGTCGATCACTTGCGATATGTACTGGGCAAAGGGCGTGACACCAACGCCAAAAACCTCAAGATCTCCCATCTGGAAGCCGCGTTCGCCCGTACTGCGCAGCCTGAAAAAACGCACCTTGGTCGGCGGGAAGCTCAGATCCAGCTCGGGTAGGCCGTGCGAGCGGTCTTGTGCGATGAGCGCGTACACGGGATTACCGCCGATGAAGTTGAGCGAATCGCCGTCGTTGGCGTAAAACTCGTAGCCGCGCAGCGAGCGTTCGTCGTCGTTGAGGACGCCGCGCAACAGGCGGATGCGGTGCAAGACGAAGATCGCGCCCATATCGACTTCGAGTTCGGCACCGTTGGGGTTGGTGTACACGCGCCAGCCCGTTTTGTAGTCACCGTCGATGAGTTCGTTGAGTATCTGGTTGGAGCGCGCCGCAGCCGTGCGCACCGAAGTGGTCGCCCAGCCGCCGAGTTCCTTGATGCGCGGCAGGATGTTTTCCTCTGGATCGGCTTCCAGCGGCGAAAGGCCCCCCTCGTCGGTGACTTCGAGTGCGTTGAAGACGATCGAGTTGCTCTCCCACTCCAGTCCATCGCCGCCTATTTTGAGCCGTTCCGCGGCCGTGGCTGGAGTGCTGTATCCCATCGCTAGGAGGGCTAATGCGAGTGCGGCACGGGTCATCGCTGTTCCTCGTTTGCTGTAAGGTGGCAAAAGCAGTCCCCCTCAGTAGGCCACCGGCACGATCCGCTGTACCGTCTCGGTTTGGGAATCGCCGGCAATTTCAATCTGCACTAGATAAGTCCCCGGTCTCACGAGTACACCTGCGTCATCGCGTCCGTTCCAAGTGAAGCGATGGCGCCGAGCGAGCCCATCGCCGCTGTCGAGGACGCGCATTTCGCGGCCAGCCAAGTCGTAGATGTGGACCCGGATGGGTCTCGGCGTCACCAGCTTGAGCGCATCGAATTCAATGGCCAACTCGTCGCCGATTCCATCGCCATTGGGCGTCAGTACGCGCGTCGAAAGGGCGACGTTGGCCAGCAAGAGGTCGTTGATCGGCAATTGCACTGAGACGGATTCGCTCGGCACGTCGGCTTTGGCATCGCCTTGGTCAACTAGCTGGCGCACGTCCGTGCCGAGGTTGCTATTGCCGAGGAAGAGATCAAAGCGCGTCTGATTTTGGTAAATGGTGCTGCTGAACGAAAGCTCGATTAATTCCGAGCGGCGAACCGTGGTCGGTAGATCGACGACAAACCCCTCGGCGATTGGGGTGAGCACGACCTCCACCGGCTCATCGCCCAACTTCAGACTGGTAAAATCAACGGGCACAGACGCGGTCATGGTCAGGCGGTCAAAGCCCTGCGAGCGCCCGCCAAAGGTCGGCAGGACGAAGTACGTAAAGTCCTTTTTGACGCCTGGCTCGACTTGGCTGGGAAAGACCTCGGCGCGGGTTTTGAGGGCAATGGGATTCTCCATATTCAAATGCAGGGCATTGATTGACGGTGCCGCGTTGGGGTCGCCGGAAATCAGACGCAGGTCGAGTTGGGCGTAGCGGCGCGGCGAGGGCGAGTTAAAGAGTGCGCCCGAAGCCACGTACGGATCGCTCCAGACGCTCCAGTCCGAACCGACGGAAATCGTGGTTTCGGTCGGTCCACGCAAGCTCTTGGGCGTCTTGTTCCACTTCCGCTCGGTAATCTCTTTGCCCTTTTTGTCGAAGTAGTGAATATTCTCGACGACTTCATTGCCGGTGCGGCTGCGCAGTTCAATGCGCGTGCCGGGCGGAATCTCGGCGTCCCACTCGACCGAGGTCAGGGCCTTGGCTGCGCCGAGGTCGAGGATCGGCGAGGTTAGCTGCAATTCGGCCGGAAAGCCCTCGCCGTAGATCTGAAACTCGCTGATCAGGGCGAAGAGGCGGTAGGTGCCGTGGGTGCCGGTGCGCTCACCGCCGTGGCGGGAGGAGGGGAAATACTGCTTGATGTAGCGAATCTTCTGCAACTCGAATTGATGGTCGAAGTTGCGGATCGTCGTCTCGTTCAGCGGGCTGTCGTCAACAAAGGCGATTTCGTGGAAATTCAAGGTGCCGTCCGGGGCTATCGAGCCGTCGGAAGCGAGGAGCTGATACCAGAAGAAATTGGCGTAGCGGCTGCGAATCCGCGATGGGGCACCAGCCGGCTCGCCGATGATGCGAATCTGGTCAATCCAGTAATGGGCTCCTAAATCGAAGATGATGCGATTGAAGATATCGAAGCCGGTCTGGGTCTGGTGGTAAGTCTGCATGCCCCAGTTGGTGACAATGTCGCCGTCCACCATGTTCTCGCCACCGGAGAGCACGGCCTGCAAGTCGGTGATGATATCAATATTGCCACCGCGCTCAACGATCCCAAGGGAGATGTTGTTGCCGATAGTAGAGACCGAAATCTCGGCTAGGCCGGCACCCTCGACGAACTTGGACAGCTCAATGCGGATGGTGCGGACTAGGCCCGAGGATTCCTTGAACTCGCGGACAGTGCCATCGACAAAGCCGCCGCCAATGTCGTCCGAGCCGGACGCACTCAAGCCCAAGGTTCGCTGGCGGGGGTCGAGGACGAGTTCGTAGCTCTCATTGAAGCCAATCCCCTTGGAGAGACTGTAGCCTAAAGTGCCTTCTACAGGCACCAAGGCGTTGGTAAAAAACTGCTCGCCGCTCGACAGCAGGATGGTGAAAAACTCAAAAGGGGGGGCGGACTTGTCGAAAGTAATGACGATTTCGGAGGCCGTCACCAAGCGGCCCAAGTCGAGTTCGATATAGGCGTTTTCAATGCCGTCGGCCGGGTCGGGCGACCAACTCGTCGCCGGATTTCCATCCATGATGCGGCCCGCGTCGCGGGCGTTGCTGCCGACGTTGCGGATGCCACCGCCAAAGTCCTCGGCATTGCGCACGGCATCGATGTTTTTGCGCACGGGCACGGGCTGGATGCGGCCAGTTGCTTGTAGTTCTACGGCACCGACCGGATACTTCCACTCTTGCCAAGTGGAGCGGGAGTCAAACGAGATGCGCTCGCCAAAGGCAAAACTACCCAACACTATAACGAGGCATAGTGCGCGAGTGATTGTCATAGCCGTGTTTCCTTAGCCTGTTCATTGATGTGCCGTAGCGGGCTGACTGCGGGCTGCGCTCAGTACGCTAGTCCCACCAGTAACGATCGGTCCTCAGAGCCGGTATCTGTCTCAATGGAAAGACGCAGGATATAGAGTCCAGGCGGTACGGTGGCACCACTTTCGTCCAAGCCATCCCAAGTTACTTGCTGCGGTCCGTTGAGCGCGCCGCTTTTTTGCAAGTTGCGCACCGGGTGGCCCGCGAGGTCGTACACAATTAGGTCGGCGGGCACCTGCGAGAGGGCGCGCAGCAAGATGTAGGACACCTGTAGCTGGTCGTTGATCCCATCGCCGTTGGGGCTAAATACCGGCGGGTCGGCCTTCAATTCGAGGACGAGTTCTTGGCGCAACGCGCCTTGGATGGACAAGCGGTCGGCTTGAGTTGCGGGAGAGGCGTCTCCGGGCACTACGTCTTGACCGAGTTCGCCGGTCTGACTGTCGAAGACCTTGGCGAAGAAAGTGGTGCCATAGACGGTTACCATGGCCTCGAAGCGGATGCGCAAAAGCTGGCCTGATTCGGTCACTCGGTCATCGGTCAGTTGGATGGCCAGCATGCTCTCGTCCTGTACGTCTTCTTCTGTAAAGGCAACAGGCACTCCGTCTAGCTCGACGCTATTGACCGTCGCCTTGAAGGGCGTGCGGATTTCCACTCGGTCGAATCCGTCGTTGTCTTCACCGAAAGTCGAGCGGATGTAGTAGTCGAAGGTATTGCTCTCGCCGAGGGTGACTGTCGCTGGAGTGACTTCGGCCGTCAGTTCTTCGGCTAGCGTCGGGATCGAATAGTCAAAGGAAAGCGAATCGACAAAGGCCGACTGGCGCGCATCCTCGGACGAAAACAACAGGCGGAACTGGACGTAGCGGCGGTTGCCCGGCGAGAGTAGATCGCCAAAGAAGTCCTCGTATGGTGCCGACCAAGGGCTCCACTCGTCGATGTTGTCGATGATCGCGCCCTTGTCGGACGAGGTCAGATCGTCGTACTCGTCGGCCGCCTCGGGCGAGCCGATCGGCAGAATAGGCTCTTCCTGTCGATCCTCGCCTTCAAAGATCTCGGTTTTGCGATGGTAAATTTTGGGGTCGGGCACCGAGCCCGTGCGCGTCTGCAATACCACGTTAGTCAAGGGGTCGAAGCGGGTCGGCAGGCGAATTTGGCCAAAGTTGGCCGCCTCGCCGAGGTCGATGACTTCGGAGAGATAACTGCCGGTGGGCGCGAAGCCATCGCCAAACACCTCGACCTCCTCGATGATAAACTCTTGGCCCGAGCGACTAATTAGGCGGATGAAGCGCACGAACTGAAGGGGAATGCGAACGTCGATATCCGATTCATCCTGTTCAAGGTTGGCGCTGACTTGGTTGATGAAAGCGATCGGCAGGTCTTCACGCAGTTGCGCGGGGTCGCCGTCGTGAACAAAAAGCTCATAGGCGCGGAGGAAAATGTCGGGGTTGCCCTGAAAGCGAATGCGGTT
Organism: Candidatus Latescibacterota bacterium; assembly: GCA_022819745.1. The sequence continues at coordinate 190,769 of JAJEGS010000055.1, forward strand.
GATCGGCAGGATCGCGCCTAAGTCGATGAGCATGGAGGTGCCGTCGGGGCGTCGCTCGCGGGTGACGCGCCAGAAGGTCTCGGCATTGCTATCGGTGAGCAGGCCGGTCAGATCCTCGCGCGACTGCGGTGAGGAGATGTTGCCACCGCGCCGCTTCAGGGTGAGGAGCTCAACGGCATTTGTGGTCGAGTCCACCACGGCCGGGAGCAGGACAGATGCGTCGGTGGTGAGTCCGGTTAGTTCGCCAACATCGTCCCATGCAAAGCCAGAGCCTCCCGCGGTCCACACCTCCACAGCACCAGCCGCTTTAACGCCCAACAGAATGCAGGTCAACAGCCTAAATCGCCCTTTGAACATAGCGCACGTCGCCTCTTATTCCCATAGACAAAAACAAGGGGAGGGGAATCGATTCCCCTCCCCTTGCGAATGTACTGTAAGACGAAGATTGTAGAGTTTGGTTTAGAGTTCTTCGCCTACCAGCGACTTGATCTGCCCCCAAGAGCTTTCCTCGACCGACGTGACTTCTGCGATCTGAGTCAGGAAAACGTCGGGCATGCCGCCGCTGTTCATAAACTGCTCGGCCATGCTGTACTGGGCCTGCCACCAGAAACCGTTCTCGCAGCAGTCCTCAGCCATTGGATCGTTGCCGTTGGCGTTGAGACCTTCGTCGGCGTCGTCAATCGAGATCGACATGCCGATGGTCTGCTCGGCCGCGAGCGTCCACACCGTGCTGGCGTCCGGGCCGCCGCTGATCGAAATCGGGTCCATCAACTCGGCGCTGAACTCGTAGTAGTACTCTTGGCCTTGGTTGACGTGACCGGCCTCGACGAAGTCGGTGTGGGTCCACCAGAAGTTCAGGGCGTCCTGCTCGAAATTGGTCAGCGCACCGTTGTACATCTGAACGCGCGAGAACTGCTCGGAGAAGCTCAGGCACATCTGGTAGGCCGGCTGCAAGTCTTGGTCGTTGGGTGCCGAGTACGGGCCGCCGCCTTGGTTGTCGGGATCGAAGTGCACTTCGCAGTTGTCGTCGCGGAAAGTGCAGGTGGGGTTCTTATCGACGATCAGGAAGTCGTCGTGGACGTGAATCATGGCGTGAACGCGGTTGTTGGCATCGCTCCAGCCAATGACGAGGTCGATGAACAGGTCATCGGCGTCGTCGGCACCGCCGGTCAGCGGACTCATGTCTTCAATGGTGACCTCAAAGCTGCGGTCAACCCAAGCCCAGTCGGAATTGTCGCCATCAATGGTGGGCAGGGCGTTGCTGGGGATCCCCACGGCGAAATAGAGCGGTACTTCAGCCGGCTCCTGCGCGAAGGCAGCACCAGCGACGAGCAATGTGCCTAGACTCAAAGCTAGGATTTTGCGCATTGTTAACCCTCCTTGAAAGGATGCGTGAAAAATCAAAAGAAAAGACCCGCCACAAGGCTTTTAGCGGGCGAAATGAAATTATGAGGTTTTTCAACAGTGTAGCGGTTGGTACTGCGAACCTCCTTTCGCCAGCGATGGTTGGGCCATTTTCTCATAATGACCGGTAAATAGAATAAACATGCGCTTACTTGTCAAGATTTTTTTCCTTGCTGAACCCCTTAATAAGCTACTGAAATGAGCGCTTGCACTTTCTCGTCGCCGGCATCGCCCTCGACGAGGATTTCGAGCACGTACAGGCCGGGGGCCACCCAATCACCTTGACTGTCGCGGCCGTCCCAAACGAGATCGAGTTGACCGGCGCGGCTGTCTTCGCTGCGGTCGTACACCGGGCGGCCAGTGAGGTCGTACAGGCGCAATCGCAGGGGGCGCGGCGCCAGCACATTGACCAACGCGAGTTCCAGTGTCAGTTCGTCGTTGATCCCGTCGCCGTTGGGGGTAATCACCTCGGAAGAGAGGGACATGCTGGCGAGTAACTCCTGGGAGACCGGCAAGCTGACGATGTTGGTGTTGCTCTCGATTTGGTCGGTGGCGTCGCCCGGGTCCACGCGCTGCCGCACGCTCTCGTCTTGACGACTGTCCTGCAAAAAGACGTCGAAGCGCGTCGATTGCCGGAATACTGAGGATTGGAATTTTAGCTCAATGAGTTGGTCGGTACGGATGCGGTTGGGCAGATGGGCTAGGAAACCGCTTGCGGTGGTGTCTATCTGCGCGTCGAGTGCGTTGCCATTGTGCGCGACGCTCGTAAATTGCACCGGTGTGTCCGACTCGACGGCGAGGCGGTCGAATCCGCTGGCATTTTCGGGTCGCAAGTAGTAGGTAAACTCCGTCAGTACTCCCGGTAGGGCCTGCTGAGGAAAAATTTCGCCGAGTACGCGGCCGGCGAGCGGTTGGGTGAAATTGATGGCCAAATGGTCGATAGAAGCGCCCACGGCCGGCGAATCCGAGGTCATGCGTACGTCGATTTCGAGGTAGCGGCGCGGCGAGGGCGAGAGAAAAGCCTCGCCTGAGAAGCTGTAAATGCGGCTCCACGCACTCCAATCGCCGCCCGCGGCGAGAGTGGTGTCAATCGGGCCTTTGAAGCTGGGAATGAGCTTGTTGTACTTCCGCTCGGTAACTTCCTTGCCGTTTTTGTCTCGGAACGTGTACGTCTCGATGACCTCATTGCCGGTACGGGTGCGAATCTCAATGCGCGTACCGGGCGGCTCGTCGCCGCTCCACTCCACGGCGTTGAGGTTCTTGCCTGCGCCCAAGTCTATCAGAGGCGAGCGGAAATCGACCTCTGACGGAAAACCCTCGCCGAAAATCTGGATCTCGTCGGTGGTCCCACCAGCTCCGCAGCCCGGGATCGTGCTGGCACCGCCCACCTCGCCGAGCCGTTGCAAGGAATAGCAACTGGTGTCCCAGTACTTCCAGAAGATGCGGACAAAGCGCGTCGGCAGCAGGTCGAAGTCGTGGTCGACTAGGCCCTTGGAGGTCTGACTGCCAGGCGAGGCACCGGAAAAGTGCTTGGTCCATAGACGGGTGCCGTCGGGCGAAAGCGAGCCGTCCGAGGTCATAAACTCGTAGAAGCGGAAGTCCCAGCGTCGGCGGTGAACGTAGTGGCGAGTGGTAATGCCGCCGCCAAACCCAGAGCGCACGACCACGCCGCCGATAATCCGCGTTTGATCAACCCAATAGACCGCCCCCAAGTCGAGGATCATGTGGGCGAGGATATCGGTGAGGCCCCTAGAGGCCGTGCCAGCACGCCAGCGCTCGTACAAGTCGCCGTCAAAGAGCGCCCTCGCCTTACCTAAAGGCTGCAGATCGTTACTGGCGAGATTGATGTTGATATCAACGGCCCCGCCGCGTTCCAACAGCCCAAGGGCGATGTTGTCGCCGATGGTCTCGACCTCGACTTCGACGAGGCGGGCATCGGGCACTATGAGCAACGGTTCGAAACGAATGAATTGGATCGGCTCTTCGTCGATTTGCTCTATTTGGTACGTCACCCGATGGCGGCTGTTTTCCTTGATGCGTTCCTTGACGCGATAGACTAGAGAACCTTCGATAGGCGCAGCGATAAAGTCGGTTTCCGGCTCGCCGGTCGAAAGCAGGAGGTCGAAAAGTTCAAAGGGCGGAGCCTCCGCGTCGAATACCAAAGTGACGCTTTTGGCCGAGACTGCGCGGCCCAAGTCAATCTCGATGAACCACTCGTCCGGATCGGTCTCTGGATCGGGTGCCCAGCCGGTAGCTGGATTGCCGTCAATGGCCAAACGAGCGGTGTTGAGGTTGGATCCCGCGTTGCGGATGCCACCACCGAATTCGGCCAAATCGCGTACGGCGTCGGTTCCCTTCTCAATCCGGGTTAGCTGGATCGAGCCCGATGGCGTCAACTCCACCGCGCCCAAGGGCAGATCTTCCCATTGCCGCCAGTCGCGCGCCGAGTCGTAGCGTATCTGGTCGGCTGCTAGGGGATAGCTACTGCCCAAGACCAAGATGGTGGCTAGGGCCATGCGAAAATTCATAAGTGCCTTCTTTTGTGCACGTATCGCAGAGGATGAACGTCCCAATCGCTCACTTAAAAAAATATATGTTAAAAATACCTGCGGCGCAGAGCAAGGCAAATGGACTGCCCGCAGGCCGGAGCGGAATTTCTGCTCTATTTGTATCTTACTTTACTAATAGCCGAATCAACTCCTTGCTGGAGAATGTGCCAATATGATTGGTCGAATTGCCCTCTGCGCGCTGATCGCCCTGCCGGTCTGTGCCCAATACGAGATAGTCGAGCGGAACGTCGTCCTGCCCACGGGTTGGGCCACCACCATGGTTCTAGTACCGGATGGGTTTTTTCCCCGGGGCATGGAAGGCGAAGCCTTTGACGAGCAGCCCGTGCGCGAGATTTACCTCGACGCGTACCTGATCGACAAATACGAGGTCACGGTGGCGCAATGGGGAGAGTACCAGCGCGACACGGGCGCGCTGCTCCCAGAGTGGACCCTACAGAATACGGCTGCGCGGCAAAACCATCCCATTACGCTGGTGACTTGGTACGACGCCGCGGCCTTCTGCCAGTGGGCTGGCAAGCGATTGCCCACGGAAGCCGAGTGGGAACGCGCCGCTCGCTGCGACGACGGCCGCAAGTATCCTTGGGGCGACGGCCTCGATGCCTTTCGCGCCAATTACTTCCAAAGCGGCGATCCGTTTGAGGGCGGCTTTGGGGCTATCCTCAGCACTAACCCAGTCGGCTTTTTCGATGGTTCCAACAGGGAAGGCTACCAAACGAGAGATGGGTCCAGTCCCTTTGGGGCCTACGACATGGTGGGCAATGTCTTCGAGTGGACCAACGACTGGTACCATCCGGGCTACTACGTCTTTGGCCCAGATGTCAATCCCGCGGGGCCGGACAGCACTGGGGTCAAGGCCGTGCGCGGCGGCTCGTACGCGATTGACGCCAGCCACGTGCGGCCCTCGTACCGAGCGCGAGATGCCCCGAACTTCAAAGGCCCGGACGTGGGGTTTCGCTGCGCCGCCAGCGCCAAGATGGGCACGGGTACGGTGCTGCGCCGCAAGACGTGGGGCGAGATAAAAGACTCCTCGCTACTCTGGCTCAAAGGGAGGAACGATGAATAAACAGATGCCTATAGCAGTCATCGTTGCGCTGGCCCTGTTTGCCAGTGCCGCAAGCGCACTGGGGCAGGAAGACGACTTGCGGCAGCGCTTCGGTCTCCAACCGCTGCCGCCGCTGCCCTATCCCGAGAACAATCCCTACAATCCCGACCGCGTCGAGTTGGGACACCTGCTGTTCTTTGACCCCATCCTCAGCGGCGAGAAGGACACGGCCTGCGGCACCTGCCACCTGCCGACCTTTGGCATGGCCGACGGCCTACCGCTCGCGGTGGGTGTCGGGGGCAAGGGCTTGGGGCCAAGGCGGGTTCCCGGAGTTTCGGCGATTACCGGTGATACCATCATTACTGAGCCGCGACACACCATGACCCTCTTTAACGTCGGTTACAACGGGGATGAGTCGGGCCTGCCCTCGACCAAGGGCTTCATGCTGTGGGACGGCAAGGACCGCGGTTTAGAGGCCCAAGCGCTGCGGCCGCTCATCGTGCGCGTGGAGCTGCGCGGCGATGCCTATGAGCGCGAGATGGCCGTCGATAGCGTGCTGGCGCGGTTGCGGGGAATTCCCGAATACGTTGCGCTCTTTGAGCAAGCCTTCCCGGCCGAAGCCGATTCCGTGGCCCGGCAGTTGCCGCGCCTCGGTTGCGCCCACGACCCGACGCCCTTGCAGTCGGTTATCACGCGCTCGACCTTTGGTCGGGCCATCGCCGCGTTTGAGCGCGAGCAAAACACGGTCAACACTGCGTACGATCGCTACGTGGCGGGCGATGACGAGGCCCTGACGGCGGCGCAAAAGCGCGGGCTTGAGCTCTTCCACACCAAGGCGCGCTGCGTCAACTGCCACAGCGGCCCGCTGTTTACGGATTCGAGCTTTCGCGCCCAAGGAGTCGAACAGATTGGGCCGGGCCGGGCGTCGGCTACGACCAACACTGGTACCCCGCGTCCGACGGGGAGAGACGAAGGCCGATTCCTCAATACGGGCAACCGCAGCGACATCGGTGCTTTCCGGGTGGTGGGCTTGCGCCAAATTGTGCAGACGGCTCCCTACATGCACGATGGCGCTCTTGCGACATTGGAAGATGTCATCGAGTTCTACGATCGCGGTGGTGGCGACGAAGCCTCCGTCCCCGCCGAGAATATCGATCCCGAATTAGTCCCCTTGGGCCTGAGCGTCGAAGAGAAGCAAGACCTGTTGGCCTTCATGCACGCTCTGACCGATTCGACGATAGCGGTTCACGTGCCAGCGCGAGTGCCCAGCGGGCTACCGCCGGCTGGCCTTGAATTGGCCGCCGAGGCAGGTCTCGTGATCCCAGTCCCCGGTCCGTCGGCTCGACCTGTGGCCGTGCGGGTGTTCAATTTTCCCAACCCTTTCAACGCTTCAACCTCGATATCAGTGGCGCTACCAGAGGCGGGCGAAGTCGATATTGAGGTGTACAATATCTTGGGACAGACGGTGCGGCAGCTCTTTAGGGGATATCAGCCAGCCGGCGTCTATCAGCTAACGTGGGATGGGCGCGACGAGGGCGGGCGGGAGGCTGCCAGCGGAGTATATCTCGTCTCGGCGCAGATGGGTGGCGTCCGCTATCTGGCGCGGATGACCCTCGTGCGCTAAACCAAATGCGATACTTGCGCTCGCTTAAGTTGCTCTTGGTCGTCGCGATTGTCGGTGCGGTGCTAGCCTTTTTTGAACGGCAGCGTACAACCGAGTACGGGCACCTTTTGGACCGCACGCACGCACGGGGGCAGCCGCAGCTCAAGGGCACGTCTTTGCGGGAGTTGGCGCAGGTGCTGCTGGAACTGTATCCAGAGGGAGCCGAAGCCAATCTGCTGATGGGTACGGCTCTAGCCGATGAGGGACGGTTGGAGGAGGCCCGGGCGCATTTAGAGAAGGCGATGGAAGTGGACCGACGCAACTTGCAGCTACTCTTTTTGTACGCGCGGCTCTTGCTGGATATGGGAGAGGATATGGAGAAAGTGCAAGCGGTAGTGGAAGAATTGAATCGGTACTTTCCCCGGTCCCAGGAGAAGGTGGAGCAGTACTTTGGGGAGGCTTCAAAGGGGAAGATGCGGTTTGGGGGGGACGATCTTTACTGAGAATTAAGAATTAGGAATTCCCGGCCCCAGCCCTAATTCTCAATTCTTAATTCCTAATTCTCAATGCAGGCGGTCCTCGTAGATGTGAATCTGGTCGGCGTACTGATTTTTGAGCTTTATCAGCAACGCATCGAAGCGCTCTTGGGTTAGATCTTGCAGCACGTGAGAGCGCACTCGGCCCCAGACCTCGTCCAAGCTCTGCTGGCGACTGGGCACCTTGTTGAGCACCTTGAAGACCGTAAAGCCCTGCGCGGTCTTGACCGGGCCGACGACCTGGCCGACCTCGGCGTCTTTGGCTTCCCAACCTAAATTGCCGTACTTGTCGGGCCGCAAAAGCTGGATGCGCCCTTCAGCGCGGCGGATGCGGGTGCTGCGCCGCGAGTAGCGGCGGGCTAGCTCGCCAAGGTCGCCGCCGCGTTCGATAGCGGCCAGCAGTGAGTCCGCCTGTGCGCGGGTATCGACGAGGATTTCGAGGATCGAGATCCGCTCCTCGCGCACGTAGAGGTCCTTGTGTGCCTCGTAGTACTCGCGAATTTCGTCTTTGGACGGTTTGAGCGTTTCAAGCACTCTGACTTGGCGGATGCGCTCGATAAGCGCTTGGCGGTGCGTGGCTTCAATGCCTTGGGCGACGCGCTCGGCCTCGTGGATGCCTATTTCGCGGGCGTGACGGGGCAGCAGGACCTTGAGCGCATAGAGGCGACGGGCGAAGCGGCGCAAGTCGTCTAATTCGCGGATCTCGGCCGGGTTGCGTTCGCTGGTCATAGCCGCCATGAAGTTGTCGAGCGTCCACGGCTCGCCGTCGAGTTCGAGCAGTACTAGCTGGGTCTCCCCCTTTTTGAACGTGGGCATTTCTTCGCCAGCTTCGCTGAGCCGGGCCAAGAGCAACTCTAAGGTCTCGCGCCGTTCTGTGATGTCGGCGCGGTTGGCCAGTCCTTCGAGGAATTCAAAGGTGGCGATGGCGTGCTTCTGCTCCTGCATAGCCTTGATGACGGCGGGGGCCATGTCCTCGAAGGGCACTTCGCGCTCGTCGGTGACGACAAAGACCGAGAAGCCGTCTGGCTCCTGCACAGGACCGATGATCTCGCCGGATTTGGCTCTGAATATCTGGCGGCGCAGAACGTAGTTTTTGAAATCGAGGCGGCTCTTCCAGCCGAGGTCGCCGCCTTGCTGGGCGGTGTTGCCGTCGTCGGAGAGTTCGCTCGCCACCGCGGCAAAGCTGTCGGGACCGCGCAGCCGGGCGAGCACGCGGTCAATGGCGGCTGGCCCGCTGGCGAGGATGCGGCTCAAGCGGCGCTGCTGGCCGATGCGGTGCTGCTCAAAGTACTGGCGAGCCTCATCGCGGCTTATGTCCTCGGCGACAGCGACCACGCCGCGGCGGTACATTTCGTCGAGGATGAGTTCCTGTTGTCGTTGCGCGACCTTGCTTTTGACTTGGAAGTCGTTTTCCAAGCCGTCTTGGCGAGCGGCCAACAGCAAGACCTCAATGTCGATGAGCCGCTCAAGGGCTTGGCGCTGAAGGTCGCTTGGGGCGTTTTTGGGAAAGAGCCGGGCGGCGGCGCGCTCGACGCGGTCGCGCTCGATGGTGACGTCACCGACGCGGGCGAGTACGTCTGGGCTGGGCGGGGGTTCGGGAGAGGTACAGGCGAGGAGTAGAATAGTGAACGACGAGAGAAAACGATGCAACAAGAAGGCCTCCTAGTGGAAATTATTATTTATCCTAATAAATATATAGTGCGGTGTAAATTTGCGAAGTGCTAGTTATGTTATTGTGGGCAGGAGGTAATTCTGCATCAATCAAAATGATCCCACGCAGACTTTCAACGTACATCGTCGCCTTAGTATGCGGCTGTGCTGTGAGCGATCCACCGTCCGCGCCCGTCGTGCGCTTTGTCGATGCGACCGCGGAAGCAGGAATCGATTTTGTGCATACCAGCGGCCGCTCTGGGCGCAAATACGGGGTGGAGACGATTGGTTCTGGAGCGGCGTTTTTCGATTACAATCGCGATGGGTGGATGGATTTGTACGTGGTCAATGGGGCGGATTTGCCCGGCTACGTCTCGGCGGTGCCGCCGCAAAACGCACTGTATCGCAACGACCGCGGGTACTTTGCCGAGGTCGGCGAAAACCTCGGGGTGGCGGACGCGGGCTATGGTATGGGCGCGTCGGTCGGGGACTACGACAACGACGGGGATGCCGACCTCTTCGTCACCAACTTTGGCCGCAACCGGCTCTATCGCAACGAAGGATCGGCGCAGGCGTGGGTCTTTGCGGATGTGACGGATGCGGTCGGGATTGGGGCGGACGAGCGATGGTCAACTGGCTCGTCGTTTGCCGATTACGACCTCGACGGCGACCTAGATCTGTACGTAGCGAATTACTTGCACTACGAATTTGAGCGCGGCGAGCTGAGCGAGGAGGGAACACTGCGCTGGCCGCGGCGGCACTTGGCTCCTACCGAATACCCTGGGGAGCGGAACGCGCTCTGGCGCAATGACGGTGGTCGCTTTGTGGATGTGACAGACGCGGTTGGGCTGCTCACGCGCGAAGGCCGCGAATTGGGCGCGGTGTTTTTCGACTACGATCTCGACGGCGATCCCGATTTGTTTCAAGGCAACGATGCCACGCCGAATTTTCTCTGGCGCAACGACGGCGGCCGTTTTGCCGAAGTGGGGCTGGTGGCTGGCGTGGCGTACAACATCGGCGGCAAGCCCGAGGGGACAATGGGCGTGGATGTGGCCGACGGCGATGGCGATGGCTATCTCGACTTGGCGATGACTAATTTCCAGTGGGAGAGCAACACGCTGTACCGCAATGCGGGCGACGGGATGTTTGCCGACGAATCGCTGGCCGCGGGTATCGCGGCCAACAGCTTGGACAAGCTGGCCTTTGGCATCAACTTCCTCGACGCCGACAACGACGGCGATCCCGATCTCTACGTGGCCAATGGCCACATCGACGAAGACATCAATCGGTTTGACCCACAGGCCGCGTACGGCCAAAGCGATCAGTTGTACCTCAACGATGGCCGTGGTCGCTTTGCCGATGTGAGTATGGCTGCTGGCGTGACCGCGCCGACGCGGGATTTGGTCGGGCGCGGCTCGGCCGTGGCCGATTACGACAACGACGGCGACCTAGATATTTTCTTAGTCAATACCGGTCAGCGCGCGCTGCTTTGGCGCAACGATACCCAAGCGGGGCATTACTTGGCGCTGGCACTAGAGGGGCGGACGAGCAACCGCGATGGGTACGGTGCTCGCGTGGTGGTGCATGTGGACGGTCGGACGCTGGTGGCGGAAAAGCGCAGCGCGGCGAGCTATTTGTCGCAAAACGACGCGCGGATGTTCTTTGGGCTGGGGTCGAGTGAGGAGGCCGAGCGGGTGGATATCGCATGGCCGTCGGGCATTCGCCAAGTTTTAACGGATGTGCGCGCTGGGCAAGTGCTGCGGGTCGTCGAACCGGATGCGGGAGCGCCACAAGAGGAGACTGATGCAATTATCGCGCAGGCCGTGCCCGAAGGCGGTGATGCCGAGGATCTGGAGCGATTTTGGCGGGAAGCGCCCCTAGTCCTGCCGGAAAAGACGCGCGCACCTCTGCCGCCCGCAACCCCGTTGTCCGAGTTGCGCGCTGCGGCCCGCATCCAGCCGGAAGTAGCCGACGTTCACATTGAGCTAGCCGCAGCGCTTGTGCGCGAGCGCGCGTACAACGAGGCGGAGGTGGCTTATCGCCGCGCGTTGCAACTCGACGCGGGCGCAGCCCAATCCTACGTGGGCTTGGGGAAGCTCTACGCCGACCGAGGGGCGCTGGGACAGGCGGTCGCCGCGCTGAGACAAGCGATAGCACTCGACAGTACCCTAGCTGAGCCGCATTACGTGCTGGGCAACATCCACCTGAGTCAAGAGCGTTTGGCCGCGGCCGTGCCGCTCTACGAGCGCGCCATCGCACTGTCGCCGCGCTATCTTCAAGCCTATTTCAACTTGGCCGGCTTGCACGCGCGGCAGACTGATTACGGCCCGGCCATAGACGTTTTGCGCCGAGGTCTTGCGGCCCTGCCCGGGGAAGTGGAACTCATGCTGCAATTGGCGCGGATCCATTTTGCCCAGGCGCAATACGAAGCTGCGCTAGCGCAGCTCGCCAGTGTGGTACAAGCGCAGCCCACGCGCGCTGAAGCACATGAGTTGACGGCCCAGATCTGGATGGCGCGCGAGGATGTGGATGCTGCCCGTGCCGCTTTGCAACAGGGGCTTGAGCACGCTCCGAACAGCGCCGCGCTCTTGGGACGGCTGGGCATCCTGCTCTTGCAGGAGGGTGCGGACGCCGAGGCTATACCCCTTTTGCAGCGGGCCTTAAAGGCAGACCCGGATCGCGAGGAAGTGTACTATCACTTGGCCCAGGCGTTGTTGCGGCGCGGTGAGGCCGTGCGCGGCCGCAAGCTCCTCGACTATTTCCACTCGTTGCAGCAGGAGCACCAAAGGTTGCTGGCCGACAAAACGGCCGTGGTGCTCAACCCCAACGACGCGGACGCGTATTACAAGTTGGGTGTGGTCTATGCGCGGATTGGTCGCTACGAGGCGGCTAGCCAAGCGTACCAAGCGGCCTTGGCTGTGGCACCGGGTCATCTGGACGCCCGCAACAACTTGGGCAACATCTACCTCCGCCGCCGAGCATTGGGGCTGGCCATTGCTGCGTACCAAGAGGTGTTGCGCCGCGATCCTCAATACGCCCGAGGCCATTACAACTTGGGCAATGCGTACCTGTTGGCCGGTGAGGAGGCGCGCGCGGTGGCGGCGTTTGCTAAAGCTGTCGAAGCCGACCCCGAACACCGCAAGGCACAGCAGATGCTCGCCAAGCTACGTCAGCGCGAGGCCCAAGGTGAGCGCTGAGCGGCGGCTACAGCTCGGCGTGGGGCTGATAGCCGCGGCCGTCATCGGCTATGAAATCGGCCTCGTCCGGCTGTTTTCTTTTTTGCAGCACTATCACTATACGTTCTTAGTGGTCTCAGGAGCGGTGTGCGGCTTGGGGCTTGGGGCCGCGTTGAGTGCAGTGCTACACGTGCGAGAAGAGCGGCTGCACGCCCACTTGGGCTATTGGGCGGTCGGCTGTGGCGTCAGCATGATCTGCGGTGCGTTTGCCGTAGCACAGTTTCCTCGAATGCCGCTACTGCTGCTGGTCGGCATCGCCGGCTTTCCCTTTATCGCCGCTGGCGCATTCCTTGCTCTCGCCTTCCGGGCGCGTTATCAACAAAGTCAAGTTCTCTACTTTTGGGACTTGGTCGGCGCAGCACTGGGCATTCTCTACGTGGTGCCGGCCCTCGAATGGCTGGGCGGCGTCGGTGCCCTATTGGGCGCGAGTATCTTCGCTTTGGTTGCCGCGGCTTTCTTTTTGAATCGCTGGGTATGGACCTGCCCGATTATTTTAGCGACTGGGCTTGTCGTTTACAGCACTCAACAACGCGAACTCATTGATCTCAGTGCCCTCGCTGAGGACGGCGACAAGCCTATGTTCCGCGCCTTGGGAGCGGAGCGCCATCGTGGGGAAGTGAAGGCTACGAGCTGGAGCGCGTACGCGCGCACCGATTTGGTCGATCGCACGGGCGATACGGGCCTGAATCTGTATGTAGATGGCGGGGCTGGCTCGTACATGTTCCGCTTCCCCGGGGATTACCGGCGGCTGTTTTTCGTGCGCCGCGAGGCCGCGTTTTTCCCCTATTACTTTTCGCGCCGCGAGCGCGCCCTGATTATCGGGCCGGGCGGTGGTGCCGATGTGCTCTACGCGCTGATGACTGGCTGGCGGCATATCGAAGCCGTAGAGATCAACCCGGAGATCGCTGCGCTGGTTCGCTCATACGGAGAGTACAATGGCGATTTGTACGACTTGGAGGGGGTGGAGTTGCACATTGGCGATGGCCGCAACTATTTGGAGCGTTCTCAGGCGCGCTACGATCTAATTGCCCTGCCCTTGGTGTATGCCGAGGCGGCCGATTTGGTGGGGTACGCGCTCTCCGAGAATTACCTGTTCACTCGCGAGGCATTTGCCGCCTATCTCGATCACCTCGCCGAGGGGGGACGGCTGGCCCTCGTAGTTCACAATCACGCGCTGATGTTGCGCGTGGTTGCCACCTTAGGTGACCTGTGGGAAGAGCGCGGCCACGAGCCGAGCGCGGTCCTCGACCATCTCGTCGTCGTCAACGGTGCTCGCGGCGACCCAGCGCGACAAGAGGCGCACCGTCCCTTGTTGCTGGTGCAAGAGCAGCCCTATACGGCCGAGCAATTGACGCAGCTACACGCGGTCATGGAGGAATTGGGTCTAGACGCGTACTTCTCGCCCGGAAGGCGCGAACGGCCTGCGCTGGCGGCGTTGCGCGGGGCTACATTGGCGGACTTTGTCGCTGCATCTGCACTCGATATTTCGCCGACGACTGACGACCGGCCCTTTTTTTACGACGCTACTCGCGGGCTGGATTCCAAGCTAACTCGGCTGTTGGTCGGTGCGCTGTTGGCGTGCGCGCTGGTGATGTTGGTGCCGCTTGGTGCGCCGAGTATGCGCGAGCGGAGCACGTCTGGACTGCCTCCGTTGCTGTGGGCGTTGTTCGCCGCTGGGTTGGGCGTGGGCTTTATGATGGTCGAAATCCATCTTTTGCAGCGCTTTGGCCTGTTCCTCGGCTATCCGACCTTGACGCTGGCTGTTGCGCTCTTCGGGCTGTTGCTGGGCACGGGGGCCGGGAGCCTCGCGGGCGGGTGGTGCCGGCCGCTCGCGCACCCTCGGGGATTGGGGTTGGTCGGCGTGGGCGTCGGTTTCGTCTGCTATCTCTATGGGTTCTTGCTCGATGGCGCGCTCGCTGGAGCGTTGGCGTGGCCGCTGGCTGCTCGCGTTGGGTTGACGCTGGCTCTTGTTGCGCCGCTTGGAATGTTGTTAGGCACCTGTTTTCCGGCCTGTCTGCGCTTGGGTGGTTCACAACGCGCCGGAATCGTCCCTTGGCTGTGGACCGTCAATGGTTTCTTCTCAGTGCTTGGATCGGTCGGGGCCGTGGCTTTGGGCATGGAGTGGGGGGCGAGTGCATCGCTGGCGGTCGGCGCGGCTGCGTATGTGGCGGTGGGTACGGCGCTTTTCTTGGGCAGCCGCCGGATTTCTGCGGATGTGGAGGTAGTCCGTCCGTCCGGCGCGGGCCGCTGGGTGATGGGTGTTCTGCTCTTGGTTGCGCTGCTGTGGTATGCGGCTTTTAGCTTTATCGGCGTGCGCTATTGGGGGGCAGCCCCTTCGGCTGCTCATCCGCGCCCGCCGGTTGCAGCCGAGGTTTGGCCGGTTGCGCTGCGGGACTTTTGATGGCGTAGGCAAAAAGGCTCAATTTCGCCACACTGTCCCATTTCTATACTTCTGACTAGGACTGCTTATGACCACCTTTTTCAGCCTGCGTCTCACCGACCCGCCTTCCTCTCGGGATGCTTGGGAAGCCCAACGTCCTGCTCTCTTGGAGGCCATGCAGCAGATCATGGGGTCTCTGCCCGGACCGGAGAAGCGCGGGCCGCTCGATGTCCAAGTCGACGAGGAAGTGGACTGCGGTTCTTATACTCGCCGTCTCATTACCTATGTTTCCGAGCCGGACTGTCGGGTACCAGCCTATCTGCTGGTTCCCCATGCCGTTCTACAATCTCTGGCTCCGGCCGTGCTTTGCCTCCATCCTACGGACGACCGCATCGGCCACAAGGTGGTCGTCGGTTTGGGCGGTCGCGCCAACCGCGCGTACGCCAGCGAACTGGCTCAGGCTGGCTTTGTTACCCTAGCTCCGGCTTATCCCTTGCTGGCCGACTATCGCCCCGACTGGCGTGCTCTCGGCTATCAGTCGGGGACCATGAAGGCGATATGGGACAATATGCGCGGCCTCGATCTGCTGGCCGAACAGCCTTTTGTCGCGGGGGAGTCTTTCGCCTCCATCGGCCACTCGCTGGGCGGCCACAACTCGATCTATACTGCTGTCTTCGACCCGCGCATTGCCGTTGTCGTCTCCAGTTGCGGCCTCGATTCCTACCAAGATTATATGAACGGCGATATCACGGGCTGGACCAGCGATCGCTACATGCCGCGCTTAAAGGACTACGCTCTAGCGGATATTCCTTTCGACTTCCACGATATGATTGCCGCGTTAGCGCCGCGCCCTTGCTTCATCTCCGCGCCTTTGGACGACTCCAACTTCCGCTGGCGCAGTGTTGATTCAGTGGTCGAAACTGCTCGGGCAGTGTACGATCTATACGGTGCCGGCGAGGCGCTCCAAGTGGTCCACCCCGACTGCGACCACGACTTTCCCGACGCCATCCGACAGCGGGCTTACCAGCTTATCGCCGAGGCATTGGGCCGTCTGGGATCTTTTGACGCTGGAGAAGCTCATAGTTAGGTTCAATAGCAGTTCCCAAGAGGATGAGACATGAGCGATAACTACCACAACTTATTGAAAGAAGCAGCTCAGCTTTATAAGAAGTATGAGGCCGGGTGTCCGGATCCTTTCAACATATTCTCTGTTTTACGTAAAGAAAAAGACGAAGTGTACCTCCACTCCCGATTTCTTTACGAACTGCTCAACTACAGTAAGCAGGGGGGTCAGACCAGAGAAAACCTGAAGGACTTCTTGCAGCATGTTGGAGTAGAGGACTTTGAACTCTGGGGTGCAAAAGTCGAGCGGGAACGTGACTACATCGACATTCGGATTATCAATGATACGAGCCGACAGGCAATCATGATTGAAAACAAAATCGAGGCTCCAGACCGATCCGAACAATTGCAGAAGTACTACGATACATTGAAGAAAAAGGGTTACAGCAAGATACATCCACTATACCTCACGATTGATGGCCGTAAGCCATCCACGTTTAGTACCGGCGGTCTCAGCCCTAAAAAGATTATTACCATTTCCTACAAATGTCTTATTCCTTGGCTAGAACATTGCCAAGAACGCGAAGAAAACAAATCCACATTGCGGGATGCAATAGCGCAATATATACAGCTCGTTCGGAAACTTACACGTACAGACTCTAGGGGGAAATATATGGATGCCCTAAAGCAACTTTGTTTGGAGGACAACAACCTAGTTCTCGTCCATGACTTGAATAATGTTATGCTTGAAGCAATACGCGAGGCAATATGGAGCGAGATTGAATCTGAACTGAAATCGGAGGGTCTAGACTTTCTCGATGTGGAAGTGGGAAAAAATGGCCTAAGCTATAAACTAAACGAAGTTTCTCAGATAGACGTTGGGGCTCATGGTAAAAATAACGATGGCCGTATCTGGTTTGGCGTGTATTGTTCCAAAAAGGATCACGAGCACAAGTACGACAAAATAAAAAAATCACTGGAGAGCTTCTTGAGTGGTGGAGAACCAGACCCTGAAAGGGTGTATCCTTGGTGGATATATGCTGATACAGGATATGTTGATACAGATCTAAACCTGAGGAATCCTACCCGAGAAGCCCTTGAGATCCTGTCGAACGAAGAAAAAAGAAAAAAGGTCGTGAGAAAGGTCGCCCAAGGCTTGCAAGAGCTTTTGGAGGTTATTGAAGATATTGCCATGGTGAATGCAATAGAAGAAGGAGCAAAGACAGGACTCGCTTCCAGAGAGCAGGTATTTAAAATTTTAAGGGGTCAAGAGTAAAATATGAAGGTCGAATTTAGCAACGGTTTTGTAAGGGATATCAGTCGTATTAGAAATCAATCTATTAGAGAGCGCATTGAAAAGGCGATAGAGCAAATCGAGAGAATAGATAATTTTGCAGAAGCAAGTAATATTAAAAAACTACGTGCTGGTGGAAACCATTTCCGCATACGAGTCGGCCCCTACAGAGTCGGCTTTCGATTGGAAAATGATACCGTAGTGTTCACGCGATGTCTGCCGCGCCGAGATTTTTACCAACAGTTTCCCTAGCTCTTCACTTCATGCTCAAGCTCCTTTTGCTCCTGCTCCTCTCCGTCCCCCTCCACGCCAACCCTCGCTTCCACGACACCACCCAAGAAGCAGGCATTGACTTCGTCCACGTCAACGGGGCCAATGGTCAGAAATTTGTCATTGAAACGGTCGGCCCTGGAGGCGGCTTTTTCGATTACGACGGCGACGGCCACCTCGACATTTATCTAATCAACGGGGCTGCCGTGCCTGGGACCGAATACGATCCTGCGCCGCAAAACGCGCTCTACCGGAACAGAGGCGACGGCACCTTTGCCGATGTAACGGAGCACGCCGGCGTCGGCGACACGGGCTATGGCATGGGCTGCGCGGTCGGCGATATTGACAACGACGGCGACCTCGATCTGTACGTGACTAACTTCGGAGCTAATGTGCTGTATCGGAACGAGGGCGATGGAACGTTTGCGGATGTGACGGGCGCGGCCCAAGTGGGCGACGAAGGCTGGGGGGCGAGTGCTGCGTTTGCCGACATCGACCGCGACGGTTTCGTCGATTTGTACGTGGGCAATTACCACAACTTTTCCTATACCAATCACCGCGTCTGCGCCGAGGGCGGCAGCGGGCTTCAACTCTATTGCGGCCCAGAGGCCTTTGACGGAGTGACTGATGTGCTGTATCGGAACGAGGGCGATGGTACTTTTTCCGACATTACGACCGCAGCCGGGCTGGGCAGTGCCGAGGGCAAGGAGCTAGGCGTGGTCTTCGGCGACGTGGATCTCGACGGGGATTCTGACCTCTACCTAGCGAACGACAAGACCTTGAACTTCTTGTATCTCAACGACGGCACTGGCCACTTTGCGGACGAAGCGCTGCTGGCCGGGGTTGCGTACAACGAGGACGGCGATGTCGAAGCGGGTATGGGCGTTGACATGGGCGACTACGACAACGACGGCGACCCTGACCTTTTCGTCACCAACTTTCAGTGGGAGACTAATACGCTGTACAAGAATCTCGGCGATGGCAGCTTTGTCGATGAGACCTTCCTCGCTGGATTGGGTAAGAGCAGTATTGCCTACTTGTCGTGGGGCACGCGCTTTTTCGATGTCGATAACGACGGCGACCGCGATCTTTTTATCGCCAATGGCCACTTGGAAAGCGATGTCGAGCAATACGAGAACGCGACCTTCCCGCAGCGCAATCAGCTCTTTCTCAACGCTGGCGACGGTCGCTTTGAGGAATACGTAGAGGACGGAGGTGCTTTGTCGTTGAAACGGGTCAGTCGCGGCGCGGCCTTTGGCGACTACGACGACGATGGCGATATCGACGTGCTGGTGGCCAATGTCTCCGCCGAGCCGACCTTGATGCGCAACGACGGCGCGGGCGGCCACTGGGTGCGCCTGCGGCTAGAGGGCCGCGACAGCAACCGCGCTGGCATTGGCACTCGCGTCGAAGTCTCAAGCGGCGGGCGGGTGCAGACCGACGAAGTGCGCTCGGGGGCCAGCTACCTCTCGCAGAGCGACGTGCAACTGCACTTTGGGCTAAGAACGGCCACCAGCATTGAGCGCGTGGTCGTCTATTGGCCGAGTGGCCGGGTCGAGGAATACGCGGATTTAGGTGTCAACCAAGAGCATTTGCTCGTCGAAGGAGCGGCGCGATGAGGATTTTGTCAGTGGTCAGCGCCCACACCGTTCCGCCTCGGTTGAGAGGGACTAGCCACTGGTCACTGCCGTTGCTAATTTGCATCGCATTGTACGCCTGCGCGGAGGAAAGTCCGCAGGAAAAAGTGCGTCCTGGTGCGGCTATGGACGCCGAGGTGCTCTTCACGCGCGGCACTGCTCTCGCTTCCGAGGGACGTCATACCGAGGCCATCGACGCGTACCAACAGGCCGCTGCGCTCGCACCTAATTCCGCCAAAATCCACTACAATCTCGGCAACGCGTATGTGCGCCAGCTCGATTACCCCAGCGCGATGGCGGCCTATCAGCGCGTATTGGCGCTGGATTCGACGCACGTATCAGCGCGGCACAACCTCGCGGCCATGTACGTCAAACAGCTCAACTACGCCCAAGCTATTGAAGAACACCGCCGGGTACTCGCGTTAGATCCCGGTCATCTGACGACTTACTACGACCTCGGCTACATCTACTTTTTGCGCGGCGAGTACGGCGAGGTGGAAACGCTGCTGCAAGCGGGTCTATACCGCGATTCGACCAATGCCTCCTTCTACCGGCTCTTGGGCCGGACGCGCCTGAAGGAACTCGACTTTGAGCGGGCCGCGGTGACCCTGATGCGTGCGGTCGAGTTGGACAGCACGGACGCCGCCGCGTACGTCGATCTGGCGCAGGTGGAACTCAAGCGGCGCGAGTACGCGGCGGCTGAACGCGCTGCCCGTCGCGCCATTGCGCTCGATTCTTTGTCCAAGGAGGGGTACTTCGCACTGGCCAATGCCCTCAAGCGGCTCGGCCGCCGCGAAGAGAGCACTGAAGTGCTGGCGCAGTTTCGGGCACTCGACCAGCAACTCGACAAAATCGACGACCAATTGCGGATGCTGGGCAATACACCCGACGATCACGAGGCGCGGGCGCAACTGGGCCTGCTGTACACCGAACAGGGCCGCTTGACTGAAGCAGCCGAAGCGTATCGGTTAGCCGTGCGCCTCGCGCCAGACAGCTTGCGTTACCGCAATAACCTAGGCAACCTCTACCTGCGCTTAGGCCAATTCGCCGAGGCTGTCGCCGAGTATCAAGCCGCGTTGGCCTTGGACCCAGAATACGTCAAAGCGCACTACAATTTGGGTCAGGCGTACATGCGCTTGCAGCACTTTGACGAGGCCCTAGCCAGCCTCGCCGAAGCGCGCCGCTTAGAGCCGGAAGACGCGGAGACTCATTACTTTTTGGGACTGCTGCACGCGCGCGCTGGAGACTACGCCAAGGCCGCCGAGATGCTGACCGTTGCGGTAGCGGCCCGACCGGACTGGCTCGACGCGCGGCAGAAGCTGGCGGTAGCGTACTTGAAGTCGGGAAAGGTAGAAGAGAGCAAGCGGGAGCTAGCGGCGATCCAGCAAATGAAAGAAAGCGGGCAGCATGAATAAGCGCTGGGTGGGAACGGCGCTTTGCGCGGCGCTGGTTGGCCTAAGCGGCTGCGCTGAGGACGGCCCAGCCGTGGCCACTGAAGATGCCGTCTTGGTAGAGGTAGGGCAAACGGCGATTCGGGTGGCGGACTATCGCCAATTCATCGCACGGGTAGCACCGGAATTGCGGGCGGAGTACGGGGCTGAGCAGTTGTTGGAAGCCATTGTCGAGCAAACGCTGCTCGTGCAGGAAGCCGAGCGGCGGGGGCTGGGCGAGAGCGCGGAGTTTGTTCAATGGCAGGCACAGGTGCAGGCGCGGCTGGTGCAGCAGGCTTTGTACGAACGCGCTGGGATCGTCCAACCGGAAGTCGCCGAGGAGGAGCTGCGGGCCTATTTCCAGCGCAGCCCGTACAATCGCCGCGTGCGTTTCAGCCTGCTGATGGTGCGCGAGCAAGAGCAACTACCGGAGATTTTGGCCGCGCTCGCCGAGGGAGCGGACTTTGAGGAGCTGTCGATGCGGCACTCGCAGGACTCGCGGATTCTAGAGCGTCAGGCCGATATGGGCTATCACCGCTGGGGAGATACCATGGCCTCGCACGCCGCCCTGACTGAAAGGGCCTTCTCCATGCAGGTCGGGGAGATCTCCGAGCCGATGCAGGTGGCCGATGGGTACTTTATCATCAAGCTCACGGACATGCACCCGGTCAGCTTTGAGCAGGAGCGGGAGACCATTGAGCGCTTGGTGCTGCGGGAGAAGTTAGGGCGGCAGTTATTGGCTTATTACGACACCCTGCACGTGCGCTATAATGTGCGCTACGAGCCGGATGGGCTGACGGGGTCGCCGGAAGCGGTTGTGGCCGAGTACGACGGTGGGGTGCTAACGGTCGCTCAGGCCCGCGAACTGCTAAAGGGCCAGGGTGAGGGCGAAAAGGTGCTGCGGCGCGAGGTCGGGCGGCGCGTGTTGGTCCCGCTCGAAACCGCGCGGCTTGCGCTCGCCGCCGACCCGGACTTGCAGCGCGAGTTGGAGCGACTGCGGCAGGTGCAGCTTGCGCGGCGCTTGCAGGACGCGCTGCAGGCGCAGGTGCCACCGCCCAATCCCAACGGCCTGAGCCTGTTTTACGAAGAGCACAAGCTCCGTTACACCGCGCCGGCCGAGGTGGAGGTGCGCCGACTTCTCGCCCGTGACGAGACCGAGGGCACCGCCATTGTCGAGCGGATGTGCGCCGGTCGCGATACGACTGAACTGGTTGATCGCTTCGTCAGCGTGATTTACGGCAGCGGTGCGCTAGAGGGCGACAATCCGGTCAGCCGCGCCCTGCTCGCCGACGAGGGGACTTTTCACGGTCCCTTTGCCACGGATAATGGTTATATTGTCCTACAGGTGTTGCGCCGTCGCCCGGACCGACTGCCGCCGCTGGACGAGATCCGCGAGCAGGTCGAGGCGGATTGGGCGGCGGCGCAACTCCAAGCTGCGGTCAAGGAGTTGGCCGCGTCTCTGCGCCAGCGCCGCGCCAATGAAATTCGCTTCAGCCCGGACGCTGTGGCACTAGCCCTGTTAGCCACTACTTCTCATGGCGAATAGTTCAATCGTCCTGCAACCTGCCTATATCGTCGATCGCCGGCAGGACTATATCTGGTTTGTGAGCCTGCCCTTTGCCGCGGTCTGCTTTGCGCTCGTGTCGGGGCACTACCTGCCGGGGGCGGCGCTGGCGGCCATTGCCTTGTGGGTGACTATTCCGCACCACTTCGTCACTTGGCTGCGCGTCTATGGCTCGCCGGCGGAGTTTGCCCGCTTCAAGGAGCGGTTCATTCTCGGGCCGATAGTGTTGGTCGCCTTTGCCTATGGCCTGATCCAATGGGCGCCGTTGAGCTTGGTGTTGATTGTGACTTTGTGGGATCACCAACACAGCTTGATGCAGCAATACGGCTTTGCGCGCGTGTACGATTTCAAGGCTAAGGCCGGCACGCCTGCGACTGCTAAGTTCGACTTGGCCTTCAATTGGATCTTCTTTGGCAACATGCTCGTGGTGTCGCCGCTTTTTTCCACGGTCTGGGTGCGGATGTTGCACGAGTGGCACTTGCCTATCAGCGCGGAAGCGGTAACGACGGTACACTTGGTCTCGTGGACTATTGCCATTGCCTACGGCCTGATCTACGTGGGACACATCGCCTATTGCGCTTGGCGCGGCTACGCGCTCAATCCTCTCAAATACGCCTTTCTGCTGTCGAGCTATTTCCTGTGGTACTTCACCAGTTTTACCACGGCCTATCTGCTCGTCTTTGCGGTGGCGCACCGAATCATGCACGGGATCCAGTACATCGTCATGGTGTATTTCTACAACCGCCACAAGATCGAGCGCACGGGCGGCGACTCGGCCCTGCTGCGCTACGTGGCGGGCAAGGGGGGCGTCAAATTCTTCCTTCTGCTGTGCGCAGCCTATGCCGTCGTCTTTCACGCGCTGAGCGAGGGCTTGGTGCGCGACTTTGGCTTTGGTATAGTCGGCTTCAACACTAATTTCGACCTCTTCAGCTATTCGCTGCTCAGTTCCTTTGCCCTGATCCACTACTACTACGACGCATTTATATGGAAAGTGCGGAAAAAGGACGTGCAGGAGGGGCTGTAGTAGTAGCTACTGACCACTTTTAGTACTAGGAGATTGAGCTATGCTCGAAGTCGTCCTCGCCGTCGCCGTCTTCGCCGTTGCCGCGGCCGTTGTTCGCCAAGCCGCGGCCGATGCGTGCTACGGTCTCTCCGACGGAGAGCGCCATCCGCACAAATGGGGCTACACGGACACCCGCTTTGAGTTCGACGGGCCGAAGACCGTGCGGGTGACCGGCAGCCGCTATCCGTTGGCTGGCTTCACCATGCTGCATTTCATCCCGTTTGTCGAAGAGATGCTCCAGGTGCCGATTGACCCCGACGAGATTGCTGTCGAAAAAGAGAGCCACGAGGTGCCGCCTTCGCGGGCAGACGAGAATCTCGTCGCTGCTTGGCAGGACGCGCTCGGCGCAGAGCGGGTTTCGCTCGACGATGAGGAGCGGCTGATCCACAGCCACGGCCAGCTCAGCGTTGATGAGGTCTATCGCCTGCTCTACGGCGACGCCTTGGAGCGAGTGGTCGATTTGGTGCTTTATCCAGAGAGCGAAGATCACGTGCGCGCCATCGTACGCCTCGCCTCCGAGGGCAATGTTTGTCTCGTGCCCTATGGCGGCGGCACCAACGTCAGCGGTGCGCTGGCCCTGCCCACCGACGACGGCCGCATCTTCGCCTCGGTCGATATGCGGCGGATGAACCGGATCGTCGATCTCGACGAGGACAACCTGCAAGCCTGCATTGAAGCGGGGATTTCGGGCAAGGAGTTGGAGCGAGAACTCGCCGCTCGGGGCTACACCGTCGGCCACGATCCCGACAGCATTGAGCTTTCGACCCTAGGAGGCTGGATTGCCACCAATGCCAGCGGCATGAAGAAAAACCGCTACGGCAATATCGAAGATATCGTCCTCGAAGCGACCTTGGTGACGCCGACCGGCGCGGTGGAGACGCTGCACACCACGCCGCGCAACTCGACCGGCATCCAGCCGCGCGGGTTGCTTTTTGGCTCGGAGGGCAACCTCGGCATCATCACCAAGGCCGTGCTCAAGATCCATCCTCTGCCGGAAGTGCGCGAATACGGTTCGCTGGTGTTCAAGTCCTTCGCCCAAGGCGTGGAGTACTTGCAGGCACTGCGCCAAACCGGGACTTTGCCGGCGAGTATTCGTCTGGTCAACAATCAAGAATTCCGCTTCGGACAGGCCCTCAAGGCCGCGCCCTCTCCTGTGAAGCACCTCAAAGAAAAAGTGCAGAAGTTCGCCTTATTTAAGCTGATGGGGTTTGATCCGCTAAAAATGGCGGCGTGTACGATCGCCATGGAGGGGACCCGCGCCGAGGTCGCGCATCAGAAGCGGACGATCTTCAAGCTGGCCAAGGCCCACGGCGGGAAGAGCGCTGGTGCCACTAACGGTCGGCGCGGCTATATGCTGACCTTTGGGATTGCCTATATCCGCGACTTTTTGAATCAGTTCGATTTCTTGGGCGAGACCTTTGAGACCTCCGTGCCTTGGACCCGCATCCACGATGTGACGCAGGCCGTGCAAGCGGAGTTGACCGCACAGTGTAGCGCGCGCGGCGTGGCCGGGCGGCCCTACTTGGCGTACCGGGTGACGCAGACCTATCACACCGGGGTGTGCATCTACTTTACGATGGGGTTTTCCGGGCGGGGATTGGAGCATCCCATTGAAGTCTATCACGACATTGAGCACGCGCTACGGCAGACGATTTTGGACAACGGCGGCTCGCTGTCCCACCACCACGGGATAGGCAAAATCCGGCAGAGCTTTGTCCAGCACATCCAGAGCGAAAACAGCATCGAGGTCCTGCGCAAGACCAAAGAAGCGCTGGATCCCCAGAATATTTTCGGCATTCAGAATGGGATTTTTGGGAGTGCGCGCCGGAAGTCTGAGCAATAAGACCGTTGTTATCACCGGTGCTTCTGCGGGCTTGGGCGCGACGCTGGCGGTGGAGTGCGCCCAGCAGGGAGCGCGGCTGGTTCTCTTGGCGCGGAATGCCGAGCGATTGGAGGCCGTTGCCCGCGAGTGCGAGCAGTTGGGGAGTGAGGTGCTGACTGTCGTCGGGGATGTCGCCATAGCCGAGGATGGTAGGCGGCTGGTGGAGGCCGCGATCGAGCGGTTTGGGCGCATAGACTACTTGGTCGCCAACGCCGGTATTAGCATGTGGACCGAGTTTGCCGCGATTGAGGATGTAACATTATTCCGCAAGCTGATGGAAGTGAATTATCTGGGGGCCGTGCACTGCGTGCATCCGGCGCTGCCGCATCTGAAAAAAAGCAAGGGCCTATTCGTAGCTATTTCGTCCATTCAGGGGCAGGTGGGGGTGCCGCTGCACACGGGATACTCGGCGTCCAAACACGCGCTACAGGGGTTTTGCGATGCTTTGCGGATGGAGGTGGCCGAGAGTGGGGTGGGGGTGATGGCCGTGCTCTTGCACTGGCTCAAGGGGACGGAATTGCGGCAACGCGCACTGGGGAAAGACGGGAAGGCGTTGGGTGCTGCATCGCGCGAACACCGGGCGGAGGCGGTGAGCTTGGAGAAGGCGGCGCAGGCGATTGTGCGAGGGATGCAGAAGCGGCGGCGGCAGCTCTACGTTCCGAGGCGGCTCAGGCTGCTGGCGATGGTTCACGCCCTATGGCCGGCGCTGGCCGAGTGGGTGATCAAGGGGAAGGTGGCGCGGGAGGAAGAGTAGGCCGGGGGGGCTAGGAACGTTCGACTCGCACCTGATCCTTCAGTTCTAGATCGTCGAGAACCTGACGTAGCTCGGTTTCCATGTTCTGGGCAAATTGCGAATCGATGCACACAGTGAATTCTATGCCGACGCTAAGGTCTTCTCCGGCGCGCAGCTTGGGCAACAGCTTGGTTCCTAGCCGGTTCCAGACTTCGGGAGGTACGGTGCCGGTAAGCCGAAGCGTTGTCTTTTGATTGTCTGGACTCGGTGCTGGTCCTGATTCAGGCTCTGGCTGGGGTGCTGGCTCTAAGCTCGGCGCGGGTTCTGGTGGCGTCTGAGGTGAATCTTCGGGTGCGACTTTGAGTTCTTTGGTTTTGGCTTTGGTCACTAAGAAGACATTCTCCTCAAACGCCACTTCCTCTGCTGCGACCGACTCTTCATACCACAGCCGATTAAAGCCGCCATCGTCCTTGGCACCGGAGGCTAGGCCGAACTCTCCCTTCGCCACGAACTCAACGACCTTCTGACGCAGGACCGCATCGGGATCAATCAGCCGCGTCAATGCACCGTTCAGAAAGCTCTGGCGCAGACTTGTGAGTGGCCATGCGCCGGTGTTTTTGAATATCGGTGGCCAGTGGCGGTCGATATAGCCCGCACCCACGTTCTCGTTGAGCAGGGCCTCGGATTTCAAAGCGCTGATAATTCGTCCGCAGAGCGTTTCACTGGCGCTGGCGTGGCCGGCCCCGAGGTCGATGATCTTGAGCCGGTGTTCTTCCTGAGTGTTCGCAAGCGCGACGAAGCGATAGCCAGCCCATACTTCGTCCTTGGCCGCTTCCTCCGCGTCCCGAACGTGGGCCTGAATCTCGGAGAGATCGGCGCGGTCGTATTCTGAGCCGAGGACGCCTTCGGACACCTCTTGCGCTACGCGTTTCCAGGCAAGCCATAGCTCGACTTTGTCGCGCAGTTCGCGCCCTGGCTTCCTCGCACACCAGACCAACGAACCTGGGTACAGCCGTGGCGAAGTGCCCCGCTCCTGCGTCCACTGGCCAATGCGCTCGACTACCTGATTGCCGTTTATCCATTCCTCATCGGGGTCGAGGACGATCAGGGCGAGGCGTGGAGAATCTTGGACTGTGGTGCTGTCCTGCGGGAAAAAAGTTGTCGGCAGGGTTGCGCCGCGTTTGAACTGCTCCTCGACGAACTTGCGGATCGCTGGCTTGATTTCTGTAGTCTCGTCGAGCGAAGCCCGTCGGTCGCTGACGACCTTGCGCAGTGTCGCTTGGTGGTAGATGCGATAGCCGTCCGTACCGACCTTGCGGATAAAGAATCCCGATCCTTCGAGAGCCGTTGCCGCATTGTCGATGGTCGTGGTATCGACATCGGGCTCGCCGAGCGCAAAGCGCAATTCCGGCAGATGGGCCACCTTGTCCATCTGTCCGCCGGAGGACTCGAACAGGATGGCCGTGCCCACGCGGCGGTGGATGTCGCGCAGTGCTCCCGTGGCATCCGCATCCAGAGGTCTGGCACGGGCCGTCGTCCCGGCGAGGTCTGCGTCAATCGCCGCATCGAGCCGCGACTCGCCCAACTGACCTAAAACCACGGCGCGAAACTCGGGCACGTCCAACGGTGCCGACCCCAGCGTAATCAGCGGCTCGGTTCGCGCCTTGGAGAACTGCTCTCGTGCGGCCCAGGAAATCCATTGTGCCAGCATGGCCAGAGCGCCTCGGGTTTGCTGGAACTGGGTGAGCGCACGCCACTTGCGCTGAAAGACCGAAAGGGTCGCTGGATGAAAGGGATAGCACGCTTCAAATCGGCCCCGCAGAAATTCTCTTGCCTTGGTTTCTGTTGTCGCGGTATCGACCGCCAGCCATTCGGCGGGCAGGCGGGCGGTACGTTCAAAACACCAGTCCGCGTAGGTTTTGGCGACGCGCTTGCGAAGGCGCTCGTTGCCGAGGTCCTCGAATAGCCGTCGGCGCACTACCTCGCTGATCTCGGATTCGTCATTGGCGATTAGGTCACGGGCGACGCGGCGCACCACCTTGGTGATTCGGTCCTGCCACTGCTGATCCCAATCGGTCATTTCGACTTGGCTGCGCGGCAGGCTGATGACCGCTGCGGCTTGAGTGGTGCCAGCGACGGCGACGGTCAAGTTTTGTAGGAAGGCGTGGAAGGGCTCGGCCATGGAGCGATGGCGATTGACGAAGTTGAGGACTTCATCGAACAGCAGCAGCACGGGCGCATCCGCAGCGGCGAATACATTGGCCAGTGCTCCGGTTCCCGGTGGCGTAGTTTTCGCGGCATCACCGAGTGCAGCGACGCCCTTATCACCCGCCAGTTGGCGGGCTAGGTCGATCCAAGGTGTCTCTCGACCTTCCGCAGGATCCCAGGCATTGCCGACGAAGACGCCGACGCGGGCGGGAGGAGCTTCTGCAATTCCTGCTTCGTTTAGGAGGTCTGCCACGCCAGGGAACTTGGCGGCATCCGAACCGGCGTTGGCGATATGGTACAGAGAAGCGAGTGTATGCGTCTTACCACCGCCGAATTGGGTGACGAGTGTGAGGACTGGTGCTGTGTTCTCGGTTTTGCCGGAAAGTCGCCGGAGGACCATGCCGGCGTGTTCCTTCAGGGCGCGGGTGAAGCAGGTGCGCGAGAAGAACTGCGCTGGATCGCGGTAATCTGCGGGGGCGGTTTGGGCTACGATCTGCTCAAGGGCGATGGCGAACTCGTCTGGGCTGAACGAGCGGCCTTCGCGCACTTCTTTACGGAGCGTTACGATTTTATACCAAGGGTCCACGTTGTTTTTCTCCGGGCTTACCGGACAGGCACACGCTCATGGATATGGTCACCTGCCAGCGAACGGTGGGCAAAATCACGAATCCGCAATCGATACGGCGGCCAGTGAATCTTTGGCGATAACTGCGTGCGCGTAAGCAGTACAGGCGCGAATGTCGTCCAGTTCCAGTTCGGGGTAATCCTCCAGAATGGCCTCCATCGTTACGCCCTGCGTAATCAGACTCAGGATGAGTTCCACCGAAATTCGCATGTCGCGAATAATGGGCTTGCCACCAAAGACATCCGGGCGCACGGTGATGCGCTTGAGCAGTTCGGGATTAGTGGTCATGTCTCTCTCCGTAGTTATTACGTCTGCTGTCCGGCTACCTCGGCACCGCTAAGAGCATGGCGTCGAGGAGGCGTTTTTCGTTGCAGCCTTGAGGATAGAGGGCGGATAGGGCGTTGGCAAGGCGGAGGAAGTCGGGGCCGCGATCTTGCTCGGCGTCGATTAGCGTCCGCAGGGCGTTGGCATGGCCGCTGGATTGGAGGAGCATGGCGGTGTGGACGCGGTCGAGGGTGGTGTCGCCAAGCGTTGCGGCGAGGTGGTCGTCGGAGGATTCGCCGTAGCGTGGGCGAGGCTCCCGGACGAGAGTGGGTGCGCCGTCCTGCAAGTCGGGGAAGAGCGTTTGTTGCAAGCTGGAGTGTGGGTCGCTTTCGATGTAGGTGGCGGCGGCGGCAGCGCCGTCTTCGCCGAAGAGCTTTTTGGCGCGCTCGGATACTGGTAGTAGGCGTACGATGCCCTTTTCTTGGCCGATGATGCGGTCGGTCCAGGTGTCGAGGTCAATGCCCATGGGCTGGGCGAAGCGGCGCACCACGTCGAAGGGGAGAGCAAATCCCGTGGCTGTTGCCTTGGCGACAGCTTCTTCGTCGGCCTCGTCTTCTTGTTCCTGATTCTCTGTAACAGGAGTTGTGCTCTGGAGCGTCCACAGGAAGAGCGCGGTCAGGCGGGCGTCCTCTTCCAGTGCGCCGGACAGGCCGTTGCGCGCTTGCGCCTCTGCGGTGCCGAGTACCTGTTGCAGTGCGGCGCGGCCGACGACCTCCCAGACTTTCTCCAAGTAATCGGGCAGGCCGATTATGTCGCCCTCGGCGGTTTCGACGGCGCGGTAGCGGCTGAAGATTTCGAGCGCCGGGCCGATGCAGGCGAAGACCAGATCGGCACCACGGATGCCTTCGCCCTGCAAACGCTCGATCCAGTCAGCGACGCGGATCGGTAGTTCGCGTAGGACATCGGCCCAGTCTCCGATGGGGGCGTCCTCGGGACGCGGGCGACAGATGAGGTGGATGCTGGTGGCGAGGGCGGCGGTATCGCGTGCGTTGAGTCTGGACCCCATCTCGGTCGCAATCGGCCACGACCCGGTGATGGTCCAGCCACCTTGGATCATGCCAGAGAGCAGCGCCTCCCACCCCTCTGTGGTTTTGTGAGCAAAGACGACGGAGCCTATTCCGTCTTCGCTCAGCACCCGACGCCCTTCGGCGAAGGCTTCCGCCATTCTCAACTCATAGAAGCTGTGGTCCTTTGCGATGCCATTCACAAATCGCGAAGGATCCTGAATCGCTTCCTCTTGTTTGGGCGAGAGAGGGTTCTTCGGATCGAAGGAGTTCTGTAACAGCGGATCATTCGGCAATGCACGTTTGAACCACACCAAGAAGAAATCGGATAGGTCTGCATAGGCAACCGCGTCATAGTAAGGCGGGTCGGTGAACCAGACGCTGGCGGATAGGTCGGGAAGTGGGTGGTCAGTGGCATCGGCCTGCTGCACTTGGCCGGTGTCAGACTGAGGCCAAACCTCGGCCACTCTGGCAATCCAGCCTAAGGCACCAGCATATCCACCCGTTGAATCAGAAAACGGATTGCCCTCACTATAATCCCAGACCAGTGGAAGCGCTTGGCGGGAAAAGACTCCCTCGTGCTTTTCCCCGCTCGTATGCCATCTACAGAGCGAACATCCGGCGTTGGCCTCTCTAGTCAAAGCCAATGAAAGAGCCTGTCGATGTATCTCTCCAGAAGCTGTCAACCGCCCCAACTCCACCAACGCCATCTTCTGCCGCTCCGTGAACAAGTCGCCCCAAGTTTTCATTCCATAGAGCAATACACGGAAGCCTGAATTCCCTCTCTGCCGTTCGATGGGCAACGGCTCATCCGGCACCGGGGAAAGCCCCAGTTCCCCACCTCGTTCCCATTCCTCCAGAACCTGCGCTACCCGCTCCTGAGCCTTTCGCACCGCTGCGTAATCCGCGTCTGTCGGCAGCCGATAGTGCCGCCCCACCTGTCCAGGCTTGAGCGTCACCACCGCCGTCATCCGCGCCCCGCCCGTCCGCCGTCCCTCTGCGTCGAAAATTACATCCGCACCACCCCGCTCGGCTGCAAGCTGCGCCCGCACTCGCTCCGGCGTCAGCACCGCGCCACAGCACAGACAGGTCGCCCGCGCCCGCGCCACCGTGCCGCCTCGCACCTCTTTATCCGCCTTTGGCTCGAATACCTCAAATTCGACGCTCGGTGGCTCCCCTTCGCGCCGCTCGACTCGATGCCGCAACGCCCGCTTGCGCTTGGCCTTCTTGCACAGCCAGAACGAACGCATCAGCGGAATCTCCGCGCCGCAGTTGGGCGCTTCGCAGCGCACCGTCCGCGCCCACAAATAGGCAATCGGCGTCGCCCCATCCGGGTCCTTGGGATACAGATCGGCCAACTCTTGCTCTGCCTGCTGCTTAATCTCGCCGCCGACCCGGCGCAATTCCTCTGCCAGCCCCGGCCCGTGCCGCGGAATATCCTCCAGCATCACCTTGAGAATCAGGCACGCCACCGGATTCAGATCGCTGGCGAACGCCTCGCAGCCCAGCCGCAATGCCTCCAGCGGAATCGAACCCCCGCCCGCAAACGGGTCCACCACAAGCGGCGGCTCCTCGCCATGCGCCGCCTTCACCAGCGCCCGGCTCACGTCGAGATGGGTGCGATCCGCAGCATTTTTCCAGTTGGAGAAATTGGCAATGAACGACAGCAACCCCTGTCGCAGTTCCGCGTCATTCGTCGGTGGTTGCCGCACCTTGCGCAGAATCCTCCGCGCTTGCTGCTTAAAGTCCTCCGGGCAGTGCGCGTCGCACGGATCCGGTAGCAGCAACGCCAGCAACACCGCCCGCGACGAGGCCAACGGCCGCCGCGCCCACCATAGGTGCAGCGTCGAGGGGTGGCCGTGGCGAATCGACTTCTCCCGCGCCGCATGTCTCGACACCTCGGCGATGGGGAAATCGACTTCGGCGAGACGCTTGCATTCGCGGGGGATCATCCGATGCGTTCCTCGGCCCAGCGGACGACGGCTTCGGCGATGGCTAGTGCTTCCGTGTACTCGGACTCGACTGCCGGGTTGGTCAATCCCGGATAACGTCCTTCCGTAGCGTAGAGTGTCAACTCCTCCGCCCTGCGAACTGTTTCCGGTATGGGCTCTCCAACTGCATCCAGCAGCGATAACAACCGCGCCAGATCATGCACATAGGGAAATTCGATCTTACGTGCGATCATCACCGCCTTGATGGCCTTCTCTGCGGCCTGCTGCGCTTCGAAGCACAAATCCTCTAGGTAGGTATCGGGAACGCGGTTCTTCGCTAGGGCCAGATTGCTCCGGGCTCGGTTCAGCCATTCCCGCGGATCATCAGGCGGGAAGCGCTCATGCTGATTCATACACCACCTTTCCTTCCTTCAGTGCCGGCTTGATAATCAGCGCATGGCTGTCCTTGTAACGCTCGACATCCGACGGAGACACCACGATTGCATCGACTGCGGCACCGGCACCGCGCAGATTCCGGTAAATTCCCGCCATGAGACGCCGGGCGTTACCGCCCTCCTTAATGACGAGGAGATCGACGTCGCTGTGGCGATTCATCTCGCCACGAGCAGCAGACCCGAAGAGGATGATCTTCTCCGGCTGCGCCACCTCTACAATGCGCCGTATGATGTCGTCCAATATTTGTTGGTCAAGCATCCCTTCGTTCATGGCTTCTCTCCTAGCAGCAAGCCGCGCCTGTTCTTGACCGATAGTAGTCGCACATAGATGGATCAAGGAAGTGAAATGCGTGAGACGACGCTGGCCAGAGAAGATTCTCCAGACGGTGTCTGGAGCTTTTCTCCCCCTTCCAATTCTTCAGACGGTGTCTGAAAAATTCGTTTGGTTGACCACAACAGATAGAATCTCTTCATCTGGCTTAGCTGAGCCTTTGGTCCAGCGTCATCAATGGACAGAGCTTATCCCCGCTCCAGTTCGGCTGGGTGCATACTGAGGTATTCTCGAACCTCCAACTGCATTCGGTCAACCTCGGCGAGAAATCCCGACACCGAGCCTCGGTAATTTTCAGGATGGGTTTCTATAGTGCGTAGATGGGCTATTTGACGTTGGAAATGCGCGATTCGTCCAAGGGTGACGTCGAGTTCTCGATCGTTTGCAATCATGATCATCTCCCCGTGATTTCGACGATGCCACGTTCAGTGCCATCGCGTTTGAGTTGCCAATCTTCGATGGTGGCTTCTTCACCACCGATGGCCGCCAAGCGGCGAATCCAGAATACACTACATCCAAAATAATCTTGGGCCGTTCCGTGATAGAACAGAAGCTGAGCTTCGCCGCCAGGGACCCCATATCGAAATTATCATCCATAATCATGAAGACGTCCACATCGTTGGGTTCATATTTTTCAGTAATAAACGAGCCGAATACGACGAATCGAGCTAGATATCCAGTTTGCGCCGCGATCTGATAGATGCGTTCGAGGCGAATGGCAAGCAGCTTACGTCGATGAGATCCGGTTCCAAAACGGCTGACCGTTTCGGTGAGCGAAGCCTTGTGGACGCCAACAGGAAGATCACCCGTTGCGGTAAAGTCAGGTAGGGACATAGACCCTCCTGTTGATGAAAACCACTCCAATGAGACCTCCGGTTAAGTCGTGCATCTTCTCGGCCTCATGATCCGCTCTTCGCTCCGTAGTGCCCTTCATCTTCTCGCACTTCTATCGGCTGGGTCATTGCGTTCACGTCCAGCCAGTAATGCTCCACCTTGATGACCTCGTGCCACGGGAACCGAGCTGGATCTTTGATCGGCTCCTGAAGCTCTGGGGCACTGGCGCAGTTGGTCACCACGTAGAGCCAGTAGCATTCGCGGCGATCCTCGGCGACGCGACGCTCATTGGGCGTCAGCAGAATGCTGCCGGTGGCAGCGGCGAGACCTTTTATCTCGATCAGACGCAACTCGCCGGACGCTGGGTTGAGGCTGGTTATGTCGTACCCAAGATTTTTCTCGTGGACATCTTCGACCTGACGGCCCTGCGCGGTCTCGTACTCCATGACCACCCTCATGGCCGTCATCTCGGTTTCAGGATGTGGACGCAAGCGCCGGACATCGAGGGTCTCGCGTTCGGGATGGGGCAGGATCAAGACGCTGGCGAGCCGCTCGACGCCCTGCAAGGTCAGCGCCCGCTGTCGATTGAACTCATCGCGCCGACGGTCGCGGCGCGCCATCACCTCGGCATGGCGAGCTTCGGCTTGTGCCAGACGGCCCTCGGCACCGATTACGTTGTTATCCTTCTCCTCGGCGGCGCGGCCAATCTCCTCATCGGCCCGCTGTATGACCTCCGTCAAGGACAGTTCGACGTGATCGGCAATGCGCTCGACTTCGGCCAGACGCTCGGTGCGAACCTCGTTGATAAAAGGCACCAAGGCGTTTTCGTTGAGCCAAGCGGTCGCTTCTGGCAAAGCAGCTACTGGCGGCAGGTCGCTTGGGGTAACAGTAGGGCTGAGATTGCCAAGGACATCCGGCTCGCGGAGGCAGGGAGAGCCATCATCCGTCAACTCTAGGGTGAACAACCGTTCGTGAATCACCTTTCCGAGACCATCTACGACCCGCGCCCGGTAGAAATCGAGGCGTGCCGGTTCTGCGTGCGCTAGGGAATGGAAACAGGCACCCTTGGCAAAGGTGTCTTGTCCGAGATTGAGACTGTGTCGGCGCAAAGCCTCAAATAGGGGATGTCCTGGGGTTACCCATTCGAGGTTGTGCTCCTCTGCTGTGTCGCGGTCCGTTGACAAGCGCGGATAGCGCATCGTCAACTCCGGGAGTTTCCAGTCTGGATTGTGCTCGTATTCCTTCAACTTGGACGGCGTGTGTCTTGGATCGAAGGTATGCGCCAAGTGGCCCACCGGCTTCAGAGTTAGGGCCGCGTGTTGGGCACACTCCGCGATGAATCGCGCAATGGTCTCGGGCACGACGCGCCGCTCTTGAGCCTTGGCCCGGCGCTCGACGAGCATATCGAGGTTGAGCTTCTTGGAAGCCAAACCTTCCAGCGCCGTTTGGCAGATGTCCCGGAAGTGGCCCTCATCTACATCCTTCAAGAGCCGCTCTTCAAGGTCAGAGTCTCCCAACTTTCCCGCGTAATAGTCCCGCAGTACGCTCTCCACATGGGCGGACGGTAGGACCTCGCCGACCACGTTGAATACTGCGTCGTCGTCGAGAGCGTCGCGGATCTCTTGGAGCTTGTCCAACAATCGCTGGAGCACTCGCCCCTCAATGGTGTTGGTCGCTACGAAGTTGAAGATCAGGCAATCGTGCCGCTGACCGTAGCGGTGGATGCGGCCCATGCGCTGTTCGAGCCGGTTCGGGTTCCAGGGGATGTCGTAGTTGAAGAGGATATGGCAGCATTGAAGGTTGATGCCTTCCCCAGCCGCCTCAGTGGCCACTAAGACTTGGATAGCACCTTCGCGGAATTGCTGTTCGGTGTAGAGTCGGCTACCCGGTTCATCGCGCGAGCCGGGCTTCATGCCGCCGTGGATGCAGCCGACGCGGAAGCCCCAGGCTTGCAAGCGCTCCATCAGATGGTCGAGGGTGTCCTTGAACTCGGTGAAGAGCAGCAGCTGCTGATCGGGCCGGTCGAAGAATCCCTCCTCCTGCATGATCTTCCGAAGATGTCCGAGCTTCGCCTCGCTGCCCGAGTCTTCGACGGCTTTGGCCTCTTTGGCAAACTGGAGAAGCTCGCTGATCTCTTCGCGTATCTGCTCGGCATTGCCGGCCAGCGTGATGGCCTCCAGCATCTCCTCTAGACGCTCGCGCTCGGCGTCTTCCAATTCTTCCAACTCTTCCAGGTCGGGAAGGTCCGGCGGTGCGGTCTTCACCAACTCTTGGGCGCGCTTGAGACCTTCCTCCAGATGCCGAGCGCGGTTTTCAAGCGACCGCCGCATGGCGTAGGTGCTGGAGGCGAGGCGCCGCTGGTAGAGCGACATCAGGAAACCAACCGCCCGAGCACGCGGGTCGTCGCCCTGTGCTGCGGCGCGGGCGCTCTGCCGTTTCACAAACCGCGTGACATTTTGGTAAAGCTCGAACTCAGCACCCCCAATAGCGAACTCGGCAGTGTGCGGGATGCGTTTCGTAAAAACCGGCTTCGCAGTCCATGTTCCGTCCGTCTGGCGCTCCGGGAAGTACACCATCGCCTCCTTGGTGCGCCGCAGATAGAAGGGCGCTCGCCTCCGTTCCATAGCCTCGCGGATCGAACTCACATCGGCGTAAGCATCGCGGTCGAGCAGTTGCAGAAATAGCGTGAAGTTCTGCGGGTCTCCCTTGTGGGGCGTGGCGGTCAGCAGCAGTACGTGATCGGCGCTGTCGCGCAGCAATTCTCCCAGCCTATAGCGCTGGCTCTTGTGGGTCTCGTCGCGCGCTGACATGCGGTGCGCTTCGTCGATAATCACTAGATCCCAATGCACCTGTTGCAGGCCGGGCAAGATCTCGGTGCGCTTGGCGAGGTCGAGCGAGGTGATGATCTGCTTTTGCTCCAGCCACTGATTGACACCGAACTGATCGCGGATGTCGCTGCCCTTCATCACTAGGAACTTCTCGTCGAACTTTTCTTTGAGCTCGCGCTGCCACTGGAATGCGAGGTTTGCAGGGCAGACGACGAGCACTCGTTCGATGAGGCCCCGGAGCTTGAGTTCGCGGATCAAGAGGCCGGCCATGATGGTCTTGCCTGCACCCGCATCGTCGGCGAGCAAGAAGCGCACACTAGGTAGCTTGAGGAGGTGCTCGTACACCGCTTCGAGCTGGTGCGGCAGCGGATCGACGCGCGAGATGGAAAGCCCGAAATAGGGATCGAACTCGTAGGCGATGCCGAGCGCATAAGCTTGGAGGCCGATTCGCAAAAGCTGCCCGTCGCCGTCGTAGGAAAGAGCCGCGTCGGCGATAGTCAGGTTGGAAATATCAGCGGAAGAGAGCGTGACCTGACGGAACTGCTCGGACCGTTGGCCGACGAGGCCGGCCTCTAGGTAATCAGTACCGTTTGCGCGAACGGTTACTACTCGCATCGGCTCGCTGAACAGCGGGCCAGTCAGTATCTGTCCTTCGCGGATGGCGGATTCAACTGTCATTTCACCACGCAAAAAGCTCTCCCACCTCCATCGTCAGGTCTCGGCCCTGACCGCCGTCCTCGCGCACCACGAGCTGCCCTTCGGCGTATTCGACATCGGCAACGCCGGCGAAGTCGGAGGGAATTTCCATAAGAAAGTTGGCGTAGGTGAAAACTTGGGTCTCGTCGGCGTCGATATAGTGGAAGAGGTAGCGGCCGAAAATCTGGCCCTTTTCCAACAACACCGGGCTAGGTTGGTGCAGGCCCGTAGTGCCAAACTCCAAGCCGCGGGCAAAGGGCTTGCCGTCGCGGACGTGCCGCCAGGCGTCGAACCAGGGGTATTCTTCCTCTGGCCAGATGTAGCCGATCAGTAGCCCTTTGCTGGCGTTGATGGCTGTGGTCCAGCCGTATTCTTCCTCGATTATGTACGAGACGACTGCTGGGGAGGCGTCATCTGTCAGATGGCGAATATCGACCTCGGTACCGTCCTTTTTGAGTGCAGAGGGCCAGCGCACCTCTGGGTCTTCGGGCGTCGGCATGGGCGTTTCCTGCATAAAGCCGCGCGTGCCGTTGGCATCAACGCGGGTGCTTTCGTCCAAAAAGGGCGGTCCAATGGTCGGGTGCTGGACGATGTTGTACACGCGGCCCAAATGGCGGGTATTGGTAACGGCCTCGGCGACCGCAAAGACGGCCTGATCCCGAGCCATGCGAATCGAGCGCACTACCTTGAGGCTGGCCAAGGGCAACTCGGCCGACATTTGAGCCGCGAGGTGACCGTCCTCTGTGTGGGCGTCCTCATCCACATTCCACCACACGCGCGTGGCCTCGCCGTGCCAGCCCATGCCGTGAGCTTGCTCGGCTTCGGTGGCTGGTCCCCAGCGGTCGAGGCAGAGGAAGTGCCCCATGGAGCGCGGCTCTATGGGTGGCGCTTGGTCGGGGGTGTCGCCGAAGGACCACGAATCCCATTGCAGGGGGTTGAGCGGATTGCTTTTGAGGTGGAAGTCGGAAATGGAGCCGCCGCCTAAATCGACGACTAGCATGGCTGCTTGGCCGTCAAGCACGAGGCGAGGGCGATCTTCGGCCGTGCTATGCGAGGCCGTCCAGAGGGAAGCGACGAGGAAGAGGGTCCATCTCATTATGGGTGCTCCTTCTATTGGTGAGGGATGTCAAAAGAGACGTAACAACGTACTAGAAATTGACAGCAGGCAAAAGACGGCGGATGTTGTTTCTAGTATGAGAATTCTTCTGGTCACTACCCTTTCTATCCTCGTCCTAAGTGGTTGCCAAGAGCCGGCCGGTCGCTCCGAGGCGTTCCTCCAGTCGTACTACCGGGGCTTGGACTTGCTGGAGCGCTATCGGCTCAGGGCAGCCGAGCGCGCCTTTGCACATTGCGTTCGGCTGGAACCTGACGCTGCCGAGGGGTACTGGCAGCTAGGGAGGGTACGGCTCGTGCAGGGGCGGATAGAGGAAGGCGTGGGATTGCTGGAGCAAGCGACGACCTTGGATCCTGAGTTGACGGCGGCGCGGTCTTTGGTGTTGGAGACGTTTTTGGGGCGAGGGAAAGAGGCACTCGAAGAGGGACAGTTTGAGCAGGCGGAAAATTATTTGCAGCGGGCATTGGCCGTCAATCCCGAGGGATATGAATCGCTCTATTGGGCGGCGATTGCCGCGCTGTGGCAGGAGGATTACGCCCGCGCTGATTCGATCTTGCAGCAGGCGATAGCGTTGCATCCCGAGCCGTTGGAGTTGCGCTGGCATCGGAAGTGGTTGCAGGAGGCTTTGGGGTGGTCGGCGACCGGGGAATTTGCCGATGCCGTGCCGCAGGGAACCATCAGCGGGCGGTTTAGCGAGATCAGCGCCGAGGCTGGGGTCGATAAATTCGACGGTGGTCGCGCTAGCGCTTGGGCTGACTACGACGAGGACGGCGATCTCGACTTGGTAGTAATCGGCCATCCAGCGTTGGCGTACTTCCGCAATGACGGCGCGCGCTTTGCCGAGCGGACGCAGGCGGTCGGATTGGTGCTACCCGAGGGCGGGATCGGGGTGCAGACGGCCGACTACGACAACGATGGGGACGCCGATGTGTACGTGACGCGCGATGGGTGGTTTGGCGGCGGCGTGAATGCGCTCTTCCAAAACGACGGCCGGGGCGTCTTTGCCGATGTGACGGAAGTGTCGGGCACGGGCGATCCGGGGTCGAGCTTTTGCGCGGCGTGGAGCGACTTTGACCGCGATGGATACCTCGACATCTACGTGGCCAATGGCACGGGCGCGACTGGGGACTCGACCAATGTGCTCTATCGCAACCAAGGCGACGGAACTTTCGTCGATGTGGCGGAAGCCGCTGGGGTGGCGCACAAGGGGCAGGCGTTGAGCACGGCGTGGGGCGACTTTGACGGCGATAGCTGGCCCGATCTGTACGTGTGCAATTTTACCGAGCCGAATGTGCTTTTTCGCAATCGTGGTGACGGCACCTTTGTCGATCAGACGGCTGCGGCCGGCGTAAGTGCCGAGTACATCGACGGCTTTATAACGTTCGTTCTCGACTACGACAACGACGGTGCGCTGGACATCTTCGTGGGCAACTGGAGTCAGTACCCGGTGGTGCTGGCTGATCGAGTCGCGGGAAAATCGACGAGCGAGCGCGACCGGCCGGTGCTTTTTCGCAATGGGGGCGACGGCACCTTTGCCGATGTGACGGAAGCCGCCGGGCTGGGGAGAGCGTTGGGCACGATGAGCGGCGTTCCCGGCGATGTGGATAACGACGGCTGGGTAGATATCTACCTCGGCAACGGCGGACCGCAGATGGGCCGGCGCGAGCCGGATGTGCTTTTCCGCAATCGGGGCGACGGCACCTTTGTCGATGCGACGGCAGCCGCCGGGCTGGGGCACTTGG
Source organism: Candidatus Latescibacterota bacterium (assembly GCA_022819745.1). The sequence continues at coordinate 230,217 of JAJEGS010000055.1, forward strand.
GCAAATCGCACGGCGTGACCTTTGCCGACTACGACCGCGACGGCGATCTCGACCTCTATGCGCCCGTGGGTGGTGCTCAGCCGGGCGACCAGTGGCCCAACGCGTTCTACCGCAGCGAGGGCTTTGGCAATCACTACTTGGTGCTGGAGTTGGAAGGGGTCGAGAGCAATCGCGACGGAATCGGTGCCAAAGTGTGGGTGTATGCTGGCGATCTGATGCAATACCAGGAAGTGGCTTCTGGATACAGCTTCGGCAACAGCAACAGCTTGGAGTTGGAATTTGGTTTGGGGCAACAGGTGCGGGCTGATCGCATTAAGGTGGCGTGGCCCAGCGGGCAGGTTGACGAGTATCGGGACGTTGAGGCCGACCAGCACTTGTTGCTCCGGGAGGGCTTCGACCTGAGCTCAGCCGAAGGTGAGACGCAGTGAAGGGGCTGACTGCAATCGCGCTGTTGTTGGCCGGGTGCGTAACTGAACCGGACGCTCCGACCGCGTACCGCCAAGCGCAGGAGCTGATTGGTGACCGGCCGCTGCGGAGCTTGAGTCAGGCCGAGTTAGCGCAGGCCGAACGGCTAGCAGCGCAGGCGCGGACACTCGATCCCGAGCTGCACGAGGCGACCTTTACCTTGGCCGCACTCTACACGGCGCGCGGTGCGTACGAAGACGCGACCGCGCTCTACCGCAGTCTAGTGGAGGCGCGTCCCGACGACGGGCGAGCCTATGCCGAACTGGGGCTTAGCCTAGCCGCTCAGGGACGCTATAGCGGGGCGCTGCGCGCCTATCAGGACGCCGTGCGCCGGGGCGAGAAGTCGGCGCTGATCTATGCGCGGTTGGGCCATGCCTATCAGGCACTCGGCCACTTGCAAGAAAATCTCCACGCGGCGCAGGCGGCCTATCGCGCATCCCTACAGCTTGCGCCTGAGCAGACGGAAGTGCGCTACCAGCTAGCGCGAGTAGAGGCGCGGTTGGGGCGTGACGAGGAGGCGCGTACGCTGATGGATCAGGCGCTGGATGCTGCTCCCAACGACACTGGGATTCGGGCCGACCTCGCCGCGCTTTACAGGGAGGCAGGGCAAAGGGAACTGGCCCGTGCCGCGCTCGTCAAGGGCTTCGACCTGAGCTCAGCCGAAGGTTTGGCCGCACGCGACGGGGATGGTGAGAAAGCTGTCTTACACTACGAACTGGGGCGGCTGCTCTGGGAGGAAGGGGATGGCGTGGGGGCACTGGCGCAGTTTGAACGGACGCGAATCGCCGATCCCGACCTATACCCCGTTTATCGCTATCTCGGTTTGATCCACAGCGCGGAAGGGCGGCTGGACTCGGCACTGGCCGCGTTTGCCGAGTTTGCTAATCGACAGCCCGGCAATGCCGCTGCCCAAGTAAGCATTGGCATCGTCCACAGCCGCATGGGCGCGCTCGACGCGGCGGAAGAAGCGTTTAAGGCCGCGATCGAGTTGGGCGGCGCGGAAGGGGACGCAGCTTTGAAATTAGGTGGACTGTACGTGCATCAGCGGCGGTTGCGGGCGGCCGTGCAGGTGTTCAAAGAAGCCACGGTTGCGCATCCGCAGCACGCCGAGCTTTTCGCGTCCTTGGGCGATGTCTATCGGCAGTTGGGCTTGCTCGCCGCGGCCGTGCAGGCCGGTGAGGAGGCCGTTCGGCTCGAACCCGAGCGGGCGCTATGGCGCTTTCACCTCGCCTCGACCTACGAGCGATTAGACCCCGACCAAGCGCGGGCCGAGTGGCGCGCGTACGCATCTTTGGCAGAGGACGACGCGAGCGAGGCGCAGCGGTTGGCCCACGCGCGCTCGCGGTTGCAAACTTTACAACAGGAGGAATGATGACCGACTTAGTGGCTTTTGACCTCGACGGTACAATACTCGACGCAGAAGGGCGGCTGGCAGCTTCGGCTGCGGCGACGCTCGAGGAACTGATTGAGAACGGCATCCCCATAGCTAGCGTCACTGGGCGCAGCATCCTGCGCATCCAACACCCTTTTGAGCCCCATCCAACACTGGCGCGGGCACTTTACATGGCTGGCTATAATGGCTCGGTGATTCTCGGGCCGGGAGAAGGGGCGGAGCGAGAGGTGCTGCACGAGGAGCGGTTGGACGAGGAGTCCTTTGCCCAAATAGTCGAATACGGGCGCGTCGAGGGGCTAAACCTGATGTACTGTCTGTTTGAACGCACGGACGCTGGGTTTGCCGAGGAGTACCGGCACGTCCGGCCCATAGATCACCTCGAAGCGCTCAGAGGGCCGGGCATGGTGCTCGACGGCGATTTGTATGCGCGTTGTCAGAGCGGCGAGTTAGGCGTGCCGCCCAAGCTCATGCTGGAGGTTGATCCGGCGCGGCGGGAGCAGCACATCGCCGATATCAAAGCGCTGTGCGGAGATCGGGTCTATATAGCGTGGGCGATTCCCGATCGGGTGGAATTTATGCGCCGGGGCGTGAATAAGGGCGTGGCCCTGCGGACGCTAACCGAGCGGATAGGAGGGAGTACGGAGCGCGTCTTGGCGGTAGGGGACGCGGATAACGATTTGCCCATGTTGCGCGCGGCGGGAATCGGGGTGTTGCTGGGGAATGCAAAGGACGAGGTAAAGGCAGCCGTGGCCGGGGATGGGGTGCGGATTGGACCGAGTTTTGCAGAGGATGGATTTGCCAAAATGGTGCGGGAATACGCGCTGGATGGACAGGAGCAGAAATGATGCAGGTGTTTTGCGGAATCGCGTTGTATGTTGCCGTTGCGGCATCGGCTTTGGCTCAGGAGGGACAAGCCGCTGCCGACTCTCTCAAGGGTGGGGAGATGGTAAAGATCGAGAGGGAAAATCACGGGTTTTACATAGATAAGTACGAGGTTACTAACGAGGAGTACGCAGCGTTTCTGACTGAGAAGGGCAACGCCAAGGTGGAAGGCATGTACTGGGTGGAGTTGGGGAGTCGATATACGGCGCTAGTGGAAGAGGAGGGCGTGTACAAGATCAAAGAAGGGTTTGCGCGGCATCCGGTCATTGAGGTGTCGTGGTACGGGGCGATGGCCTATTGCCAGTGGGCGGGCAAGCGCCTGCCGACGCAGGAGGAATGGCAATTCGCCTGTGAGGGAGCTGAAGGGCTAAAGTACCCGTGGGGGGCGGAGTTTGTGGAAGGACACGCCAATATCTTCGGCGACAAGGACGGGTACGGGCGCACCGCGCCGGTGGGTTCCTTTCCGAGTGGAGCCAGTCCTTTTGGACTATTGGATATGGGCGGCAATGTGTGGGAGTGGACGCAAGGAGGCGAGAAAATGCAGTTCCTGCGCGGGGGATCGTGGGTCAACGGCCCGACCTTGACTCAGTGCAACAAGCGGACCAACACCAAGGACTCGCATTCGTATATCAAGGGCAACACCATAGGCTTCCGCTGCGCCCGCTAAGCCTATGCAGCGTCGCAAAATTCCAAGTGTCCCTCAACCTCCTTCCCCCTCTGCGCTCATCTGCATCCATCTACGGATACGCATGGTTCTCGTCCTTTTATTGCTCGTCGCCAGCGCCGAGGCCGATCCCTTCTTCGTGGATGCGACTCGGGAAGCTGGTTTAGAGCAGCCCACCGTAAACGGCGACCCCGACAAGCGCTTCATCCTCGAATCCACTGGCAGCGGCGCGGCGTTTTTCGACTACGACGGCGACGGCGATCTCGATCTCTATGTAGTGGACGGCTCGACTTATGCCAACTATGGTGTGGGGCCAGGTAATGTGCTTTACCGCAACGATGGTGGAGCTTTTGTGCCGGTTGTAGCTGGCGTCGAAGATCGCGGTTGGGGCATGGGAGTGGCTGTGGGGGATTACGACGGCGACGGGCAGCGCGATTTGTATGTGACCAACTACGGGGGCAACGCGCTCTATCGCAATCGCGGGGATGGTGCCTTTGCCTCGGTCACAGCGCAGGCTGGGGTTGCCGGCGATGATTTCAGCGCGAGCGCGGCGTTTTTCGACTATGATCGAGACGGCGACCTCGACCTTTACGTTGCCAACTACGTGGTCTTCGACATTGAGCCGGTGCTGCAAGACCCGGAGTTAGAGGATCCCTGTATCTATTTGGGAGGGCTGCGGGTTTTTTGCGGCCCGCAGGGCATGGAAGGCGGGCGGGATCGGCTCTACCGCAACGACGGTGGGGTTTTTACCGATATCACGGCCGCGTCCGGCGTGGCCACGGCCAATTTCCACTATGGCTTGGGCGTAATGCCCGCAGATTTTGACCGCGATGGCGACCTCGATCTGTTCGTGGCCAACGACGAGACGCCCAATGTGCTGTTCCGCAACGACGGTGGTCGCTTGGGCGACATCGGCTTGGAGGCAGGCGTGGCGTACAACGGCGATGGCGAACTTGAGGCCAGCATGGGCGTAGATGCGGGCGATTGCGACGGCGACGGCGATCTCGACCTCTACGTGACCAATTTCTATGGCGAGACCAATACGCTCTATTTGAACTCGGGCGGTGGAACCTTTATTGACGCTACTGCCGAGCGCGGCTTGGCGGCCCCGACCGTGGGCTATCTCGGCTGGGGCACGCGCTTTTTCGACTTTGACTTCGACGGCGACCTCGACCTATTCGTGGCCAACGGCCACATCTATCCCCAAGTCGATCACACCAGCGCTGGGGGCACATACGCCCAGCGCAATCAGCTTTTCGCCAATGAGGGAGCAGGTGCGTTCGCTGCGGTGGAAGAAGCTGGACCCGGATTGCTGGTGCAAAAGTCGAGCCGCGCAACTATCAGCGGCGACTACGACCAAGACGGCGATGTCGATCTGTTCACGACCAATATCGACGACAGCCCAACGCTCTTGCGCAATGAGACGCGCGCTGGTCGCTATCTCGTGGTGCAAATCGACCCAGAAGTCGTCGGCACTTGGGTGCGAATCACGGCGAGTGGACGGACGCAGGTAAGGTCAGTTGGTGGAGCGGCGGGTTACTTGGGCCACGGCGACGCGCGTCTTTACTTTGGCTTGGGCCAAGCCGAGCGCGTGGAGCGCGTGGAGGTGTGGTGGCCGGATGGCGCGGTGACGCGGTTGGAGGATTTGTCGGTGGATGAGGTGGTGGTGGTACAGGATGGGGGCAATTGACGCGGTGGTTTTTATTCCCTAGCTTTAACGTCTTTTCAAATTCACCCGTATATAACTCATGTCTTGGAATTTTGTCGTCAAAAGGGTCGCCCTTTTCCTGATTGTGGTGTGGGCGGCAGCGAGCGTGAACTTCTTCGTGCCACGGCTGGGTACGGGCCGCGATCCCATTCGCGAGAAGCTCGGCCAACTCGCGGCTAGTGGAGGATTGCGCCAAGACGGCATTGAGGCCATGGTCAAGGCCTATCAGGCCAAGTTCGGCCTCGACAAACCGCTCCACGTCCAATACTTCAACTTTCTCAGCGACACCTTTACGCTCGACTTGGGCTATTCGCTGGCCAACTATCCGGCCCGCGTCGGGCAGATCATTGGCAATGCCATTCCCTGGACCATTGGGCTGATGATCGTTTCAGTGCTGATCGGGTTTGCCTTGGGCACGCTCATGGGGGCGCTGTCGGCTTGGCCTTCGGCACCGCGCTTTATGCGCAACTTGGCGGTGCCGCTGATGACCATGTCGGCGATTCCGCCCTATCTGCTGGGGCTAATTGTGCTTTACATATTGGGCCTCAAGCTGGATCTCTTCCCGCTTTCGGGCGGGTACTCGCCCGGTATGTTGGCGATCTTAAGTCCCGCCTTTGTCCTCGATGTGTTGCACCATTCGATTCTACCGGCGCTGGCCATTGTCTTGCAGCAGGTCGGTTTCTGGGCGCTGGGGATGCGGGGAATGATGGTCACGACCTCGGGCGAGGATTACATCACGCTGGCCGAGGCTAATGGCCTGCGCAATCGCACGATCTTTTTCCGATTTGGCCTGCGCAACGCCCTGCTGCCGCAGCTCACGGCGCTGGGGCTGTCGCTGGCCAACGTGGTCGCTGGCCAAGTCATCGTCGAGGTAATTTTTGCCTATCCGGGGATAGGTACGGTACTCTTTCAGGCCATCCAGGCCTCGGATTATACGGTTATCAACGGCGTAGTGCTGATTCTCATCATGTCCATCGGTTTGGTGACCATGCTGATGGACTTCTTCTATCCGCTGCTCGACCCGCGGATTTCCCATAGCCGACACCACTAGCCATGCACCGCTTAGACCAAATTCTTTACTACTTGCGCGAAAGCCCGATGCTCGCGGCCGGCCTGTGCATGATTCTGTTGGTGGTACTCTTCGGGATCTTGGGGTCGATCTTCGTCGATACCTCGCTGGCCCAGCCGCTGGCCACGCCGCCGCGGCAAGCGCCCTCGCTGGAACACCCCTTTGGCACCGACGACTCTGGCCGCGATTTGCTCGCCGTGATGGTGGTGGGGGTGCCGCTGACTATGCGGATTGGTTTGTTGGCCGGCACGGTAGGGCTCGGGCTGGGCATTTTTCTCGGCTTTACGAGCGGCTATATGGGCGGCAAAATCGACACGGTCATCCGCGGCCTCGTAGATACGCTGCTGACCGTGCCCGGCTTGGTGGTGCTGGTCTCCATTGCCTCGACGATCCGCGAGGAAATCAGCGTCAACATCATGGCCTTGGTGGTGGCTTCGCTGGCGTGGATGTGGCCCACGCGGACGATTCGCTCGCAGGTCTTGACCATGCGCGAGCGGGCGTACGTGCAGATGGCCAAACTCAACGGCATGAGCAACGGCGAGATCATCTGGAAGGAGCTTTTTCCCAATCTGCTGCCTTATCTCGCGGCCAATTTCACCAATGCCGTCAATTGGGCCATTCTCTCGTCGATCGGGCTGGAAGCGCTCGGCTTGGGGCCGCAGAACGATCCAACGGTCGGCATGACCATTTATTGGGCCATTACGTTCAGCGCGCTCATTCGCGGCATGTGGTGGTGGTGGGCGATCCCGATCTTCTTTATTGGCGTGATCTTCGTCGGCTTGTTGATGACTGCGGCGGGTTTAGACGAACTGGCCAATCCCAAACAGCGCAAGGCCGTATGAGCAAGGCCGATAAAGAGGTCCTACTGGACATCCGCGACTTGGAGGTCCACTTCGAGACCCGGCGCGGCATTGCTCGTGCCGTCAACAAGGTCGATCTGACCCTGTACAAAGGCGAGCGCTTTGGCCTAGTCGGCGAATCCGGCAGCGGCAAGACCACGTTGATTTTGGCGCTGTTGCGGATGATTAAGACGCCGGGCCTGATCGCCGGTGGCAGCGCGACCTTAGACGACGGTACCGACCTAGTCCAACTCAACCGCGAGCAAGTGCGGCAGGCCCGGCTCAAGCGGGTCGCGATGGTGCCGCAAGGCGCGATGAACTCGCTCAATCCGGTGATGAGGATCGGGGATCAACTGATGCTGACGATGCGCGAGCACGCGGTTGAAGAATCCCCGCTGCCCAAGGCCACGCAATTGGAGCACGCGATCGAGCTGTTGGACAAGGTCGGGTTGAAGCCGGAAGTGGCCCGTCTTTATCCCCACGAACTGAGCGGTGGCATGAAGCAGCGGGCCTGTATTGCCCAAGCCATCTCGCTCAATCCGCAGCTCATCTTGGCCGACGAGCCGACCTCCGCCCTCGACGTGGTGGTGCAGCGGCAAATCATGCAGACCTTGCGGCAGTTACAGCACCAGCTCAACGCCACCGTGCTCTTGGTGGGCCACGACATGGGATTGATGGCGCAGTTCGCCGAGCGCGTGGGCATCATGTACGGCGGTAAGCTGGTCGAGGTGGGCCGAGTTGAGGAGATCTTTCACAACCCGCAACACCCCTACACTCAGCTTCTGATTTCTAGCATTCCCTCGTTTGAGACCAAGGGCGAGTTTAAGGGCATTCCCGGGGTCGGACTGTCGTTGTTGGAGCCGCCGTCGGGCTGCCTTTTCCACCCGCGCTGCCCCCAAGCCATGCCCCAGTGCAGCCAGCGCATCCCTACCTTGAAAACAGTCGCCCCCGACCACTTAGCGTCGTGTTTGTTGCACGAGGAGGACGCCGATGCCCCCGCTTCTTGAGGCGCGCCATCTGCGCAAGGTTTTCCGCAGCGGCGGCCAGCGCTTCGGGCCCAGTATCGAGACGGTAGCTGTTGACGATTTTTCCCTATCGATTGACGCCGACCGGCCCTCCTTTACCACGATTGCCGGCGAGTCCGGTAGCGGCAAGACCACGATCGCCCGCATGTTGCTCGGGGTGCTCGATCCCAGTGCTGGTGAGGTGCGCTACCAAGGCCGCGATGTCCACGACCTGCAAAAGGAGGAGCGGCAGCAATTCCGCAAGGACGTACAGGCGATTTTTCAAGATCCCTTTGAGGTGTACAATCCCTTCTACAAAATTGATCACATCCTGACGACGCCAGTGCGGAAATTCGGGTTGGCCGCGTCCAAGGCCGATGCGTACGACAAGATACGCGAGGCTCTGCGCGCGGTCGGGCTGCGGCCCGAGGAAACATTGGGCCGCTATCCGCACCAGCTTTCGGGTGGGCAGCGCCAGCGCATCACCATTGCGCGCGCGCTGTTGCTCAAGCCCAAGTTGATCATCGCCGACGAGCCGGTGTCCATGGTCGATGCCTCGCTCCGCGCTACCATTCTCTCCACTCTGCACGCGCTGTATCGCGATTTCGGCATCTCCTTCATCTACATCACTCACGACCTGACGACCGCGTACCAAGTCAGCGAGAATATCGTCATCCTGTTCCACGGGGCCGTGGCCGAGGCTGGCCACACCGAGAAAGTGATCAAGGATCCACAACACCCTTATACCCGAGAGCTGATTCACTCGATTCCGGTGCCCGAGCCGGGGCGCGAGTGGATCGACGAAGCGGTGGAAGAAAAGGAAGTGGTCGATATAGAGGATATAGAGGCCGAAGAGATGGCTACTGGCTGCCGCTATGTGCTGCGCTGTCCCCAAGCTATGGCGCAGTGTGCGGCTGCGCCGCCGTTTTACCGGCCAGAAGCCGAGCGGGCGGTGGCTTGTTTTCTGCACGATGAGTCATCGGTGTTGGAAAGCGGCGATCTAAACGAAGTGTTCTCGGCTGCGGCCGACGCGCAGAAATAATTTTCCGGAGAGATGCGATGCAGGGTCTGTTGTTGTGCTTGGTGGGGATGCTGTTGGTCGGCTGTGGGGACGGAGGGCACAAGAACGTACCGCGGAGCCGGACCTTGGTCATGGACTGTTCGAGCTTGCAGGACTGTAGCGGGCAGATCAAGGACTACAACTCGTTTAACCCGTTTTTGCTGACCGGCGTTTCCAAGACGGGTTGGAACTTCCAATACGAGCCGCTGTACTTCTACAACGCCTACAATCCACACGCCGACAACATTATCCCTTGGATCGCCACTGGGCACGAGTACAACGACGACTACACCGAGGTCACCATCCGCATCCGCAAGGGCGTCGAGTGGAGCGATGGGCAGCCGTGGACGGCGCACGACTTGGTCTTTACGATCAACATGCTCAAGGACAACGCGCCGCATCTGTCTTTTTCCACGGATATGCAGACGTGGGTAAAGAGCGCTGTGGCGACCGACGATCACACGGCTAAAATCGCGCTGACCAAGCCCAATCCGCGCTTTGTCTTCAGCTACTTCACCAACAACTTTGACAACGGCGTCCCCATTGTACCCAAGCACATTTGGGAGGGCCAAGATCCGCAGACGTTCAACAACTTCGACCAAGAAAAGGGCTGGCCCGTAGCTAGTGGCCCATACGAAATTTTCATTTCCGTACCCGCGCAGCGGGTGTGGGATTTGCGCCCGGGGTGGTGGGCGCAGAAGACGGGCTTTCGCCAGCCTCCGGCGGTGGAGCGCATCATCTACCTGACGCACATGGAAGAGACCAAGCGGGTGCAGAACTTGATCTCCAACGATATGGATACCTGCCTCGATATCCGACCGCCGAACATCCAGTCGATCCTCGACGCCAATCCCAACGTCTCTACTTGGACCGGGCGCGAGCTGCCGCTCGGGTATCTCGACTGGTGGCCGGTGTGCTTAGGGTTTAACAATTTGGAGCCGCCGTTTGACGACCCGGAGATCCGCCGCGCCGTCAACTACGCCATTGACCGCGATCAATTGGTGGCCATTGGCTGGCAGGGAGCTGGGACCAAATCGCATCTGCCGCTGCCGGACTTCCCGCCCATCCGCCAATACACCGACACGATTCAAGACTTGGTGGAAAAGTACGAGATCGGCGTCCACGACCCGGCCAAGGCTGCGGCGATTATGGAGCGCAAGGGGTGGAGCAAGGACGCTGAGGGTTTCTGGACCAAAGAGGGCGAGCGGCTCAAGATCGTCATCGACATTTTCGATATTTTTACGGACTTAGCACCGGTCTTGGTGGCGCAGTTGGAGCGGGCGGGTTTTGACGCCGACTTCCGCATGACGCCCGATGCGTTCTCGCGGATGGCGCAGGGCGCGGCGCGGTCCTTCTTGATGGGCAATGGCGCGAGCGTGCGCGATCCGTACTTCACCTTGCGGCTCTATCACAGCCGCTTCGTCCGGCCCACCGGCACGCACTCCGAGCGATTCTGGCGCTGGTCGAACCCGGAGTTTGACGCGCTGGTCGATCAGATGGGGCAGACTGCGCCCGACGACCCGGCGTTGCAGACGCTCTTCCGCGAGGCCATGGAAATCTGGCTGGCCGAGCTGCCGTCCATCCCCATCGTGCAGTGGTATCACCGCATCCCGCACAATCAGACTTATTGGAAGAACTGGCCGTCGGCGAAAAACCCCTATATCAACAGCGCCTACTGGCACAACACTTGGCTTTTGGTGTTGCTGGGGTTGGAGCCGGTGGAGGGATAGGGGAGCAGCGCTACGAGGAGAACAACTATGCGCTATCGGCGATTTGGGCGCACGGAATTGCAGGTGAGCGCAGTCAGCTTGGGCGGGGCCTACTTGGGGGGCAAGGAGGAGCCGGAGCGCGCCGAGGAAAACGCTTGGGCGATTGTGCGGCGTGCGTTGGATTTGGGTTGCAATTACATCGATACAGCACCGCTCTACGGGGCGAGCGAAGAACTGCTGGGCAAGGCACTAGCAGGGGAGCGCCGCCCCTTTTACTTGGCGACCAAGGTCGGGTTTAGGCCGGAAGGATTTGACTACCGGCGCGATTCGGTCTTGCAGAGCTTGGAGCGCAGTTTGGCATTGCTGGGCCTAACTAAGCTGACGGTGGCGCAGATCCACGAGGTGAACATGGCGGGCTGGGAACGGATCGTGGAAAAGGGCGGGACCTAAGTACACGACAGTAATGTAAGTTGTGGTACGGCCCTGCTTTAGGTTTTATTTGCAATCGCCCAAGATTGCATTTAAATCCTAAATACAGGAGCCGCACCGTGCTTATTCATATGCTAAAGAAAGCCCTCATGCAAG
>JAJEGS010000035.1 GCA_022819745.1 Candidatus Latescibacterota bacterium
AGGAGGATGCCGGCGGTGGTTTGAATGCGGGATTGGGGTATCAGTGGAACCAGTTGGTGTTCGACTATGCGTATGACATTGGGTTGGATTTGACCGAGACCAATGGCGCTCATCGGTTCTCATTCGCATACGAATTCTAAAGTCCATCCTTTAGGTGAATGCAAAAGGGCCGGCCTGCTTTAGGTCGGCCCTTTTGTTTTGAGGGCAGGAGTCAGGTCTCGTGAAAATTGGAATTAGCATCCTCTGCGTGGCCTTACTAGCCACTTCGAGTGCCGGGTACGTCAATATCCAGAACTTGGGTTCCGGCGTTCGGTCTTTGGGGCTGGGTAACAGCTTGGTGGCGGTGGCGGACAATTCCGATGCGGTGTTTATCAATCCAGCGGGGTTGGGGCAACTGATGCGGCGGCAGGTGACATATACGGATGGGGGGATAAAAAAGGAGTATGAGATAGGGCGGTATATGGCATCATTTGGCATGCCACTAAATGCAAAGTTGGGCTTGGGTTTGGGCTATGAGCGGATTGGCTCGTCGCTGGTGAGCGAGAACGGGGCGTTTGTGTCGCTGTCGTATCAGGCCCTGAGTCAGCTATATGTGGGAATCTCGGCCAAGTATCTGTTTTCGATCGTCAACCCGATACTCGATTACGAGGGGGAGACAGCAACGGCATCAGGAGTAGATGTGGGCTTGTTGTGGCAAAATCCGTTTCCTGGGGCGCAGATGGGCTTGTTCTTAAAAAACGTGTATCAGGATAGCAAATTGCCAACAGCGATAGATGTGCATGTGGGGGCTGGCTATCGGGTGGGGACACAGGCGTTGCTGTCAGTGCAATATATGCGACTCGATGTGACAAGGAGGGAATTGAATTTTCTTCATCTTCAACATGGGTGGATGATAGGGGGGGAGGCTTACTTACCGCAGGGGTTGGTGCTGCGGGCGGGGAGAGAACACAAGTTCAGACACGAGTCCGACGGCGACGACAGGGTGTTATTGAGTGTGGGATTAGGGTTTCGATTGGAGTATCGGGGGGTTGGGCTGTTGTTAGACTACGCTAATCGTGACGGTTTGGACCTATACAACGACCACCGATTTTCCTTTGCCTGCGAATTCTAAAGGCCGTCCCCGAATCGGGACGGTCTTTTTGTTTATTCTATGATGTCTTCATCCACATCCGTCACCAAGGTGCCTAGGTCTTGGCCTCGGCAGATGCGCTCTATAGTTCCCTTGTCAGAGAAGTCGAAAAAGTGCATGGGCATTTGATGATCGCGCGCCAACAGGACGGAGGATTGATCGACGATAGTGAGGTCTTCTTGGATGATGGTGTTGTAGTGCATTCTCTGGTAACGCCTCGCCTGGGGATCAGTGCGGGGGTCGGAAGTATAGATGCCGCTGACTTGATTCTTGGCAAAAAGTAGGGCTTGGGATCGCGTCTCAATCGCGCGGTGGGCCGCGGTGTAATCCGTAGTGACATACGGGTTGCCAATGCCGGCGGCAAAGATGACGATGTAGTGCTTTTCTAGATGGTGAATTGCGCGCAGCCGAATAAAAGGCTCGGCTACCGTGTTGATGGGAATAGCGCTCATCACCCGGACTTCGGCGTCGGATTTAGAGGTGAGGACCCCGCGCAGCATCAAGCTGTTGATCACCGTCCCCATCATGCCGATGTTGTCGGCTTCAGCTCGTTCAATACCCCACTGACTGGCGAGTGTGCCGCGGAATATGTTGCCGCCACCAATGACGATGGATATTTCGACCCCACAGGCGTGCAAGTTGAGGACTTCGTCGGCAATGTGCTCTAGAGATTCAGGGTCGAAGCCCACGTCGTGCGTGCCAGAGACGGCTTCTCCGCTCAGCTTGAGTAGGACTCGCTTGTATCGCATAGAGGTCAGAGCAGCCGCCCCTTTTCGATGGCGTGTGCCTCTGGATGAGCCGCGGCCAATTCCTCTACCCGGCCTACGAAAAGCTCGACTTGCTGGGTGGCTGCGCCCGTGAGGTGACGACTGCGGGAGATTGTGTCGGTGATCTCTTCTTCGCTAAGCGGAAAGCGAGGATCCGCATCCAAGCGATGCGCCAATTCGCTGGTGCTTTGGCCTCGTTCGCGCATGTCGATAGCCGCAGCTAGGGCGTGCTCTCTAAGAGCGGTGTGGGCCTGTTCGCGGCCGGCACCGCGTTGGACGGCTTCCATCAGCAGCGTCGTGGTGGCGAGGAAGGGCAGGTAGCGGTCGAGATCGCGGACAATTACCGCTTCATAAACGCCCATATCGTCGAGGATATGGAGCGTGGTTTCGAGCATACCATCAAAGGCGAAGAATCCATCGGGAAGGGCTACGCGGCGCACGACCGAGCAGGAGACGTCCCCTTCAAACCACTGATCGCCGGCCAGTGCGCCTAGCATGTGGACGTAGCCGCCGAGGACGACCTGCAACCCATTGACGCGCTCGCTGCTGCGGGAGTTCATTTTGTGCGGCATAGCCGAAGAGCCGACTTGTCCGGCGGCAAAGCCCTCAGTGAGCATGTCGTGGCCAGCCATCAGGCGAATCACCCGGGCCAGATTGGCAACACCAGCTCCGAGTTGGTAAAGGCAGCTTAACACCTCAAAGTCGAGGCTGCGGGGATAAATCTGGCCGACGGCCCCTAGTTCCCGTTGAAAGCCGAGGTGGTGCCGCACTCGGCCTTGGAGTTGATCTAGCTTGTCAGCGTCGGCGTCGAGCAGGGTCAGTTGGTCAACGGCTGTGCCGACTGCGCCTTTTAACCCCCGCAGGGGATAGCGCTGGACGAGTTCGGCGAGGCGGTCAAAGGCGACTAGCATCTCCTCGCCGAACATGGCGAGGCGCTTGCCAAGCGTAGTGGGTTGCGCGGCCGCGTAATGGGTCCTGCCAGCGACTGCCAGTTCCTTCCATTGCAGCGCCCGCTGGCCTAGGCGCAAGAGGAGGGCCACGTACTTGGCCTGTATATGCTGCAAGGAGCGAAGGATCTGATACTGCTCGACATTGTCGGTCAGATCGCGGCTGGTCATACCCTTGTGAATGTGCTCGCAGCCTGCAAGACTGCAAAACTCTTCGATGCGCGCCTTGACATCGTGTCGCGAAACGGCTTCGCGGCGCGCGATGGATTCGAGATCAACTTGATCCTTGACGCGCTCGTAGGCGCTGATGGCTGCGGCGGGTACGTCCAACTTTAGGTCGCGCTGTGCTTTGAGAATGGCAATCCACAACTCGCGCTCGAGGACGATCCGACCGCGTTCAGACCACAGATCTTGGATCGCCTGACTGGCGTAGCGCTGGGCGAGGACATTGGCGATGACTGTAGGCATGACGTGATTTATCATAAGCATTAGGCATCATAAACGCCAATGCGCGTCAAATTAGCCCTAGCCACCGCCAATAGAGCAAGTTGAGCGGACAGAGCAGGACCAAGGATATTGTGGAAATAAGGCCCTGGGCGAGGACGAGTTGCTGCATGGAGAGCTGCCGAAAACCATAGGCCACCATGAAAGGTGCTGACTGGTAGGGCAAAAAGGCCAAGGTCGTAGCCATGGCTACGCTGAATGCTGCCGATAGCGGCGAGATCCCATGCTGGCCCCCTAACTCCATCAGCGGGATGGTTGCTACGCCGGCTACGGCGGCTATATCCATCAGGAAATCAAGAGGGAGGGCGATCAAACAAAGCGACAGATGCTTGCCCAGCCAGCCGTATTCCTCCAACGCCAGATACTCACTGCAAGCCGCGATGAACAGATGGTTAAATCCGGCCGCGTCCAAGGCGTGGCCCAACGTGAGCAGGGCGACAATGTAAACTAGGAGCGCGAAACGCACCTTGACCAAGTCGCCAAAACGGAGCAGGCCCCCACGCGGCCAGAGGAACAACACCACTAGACCCAAGCCAATATAGACGGGCTGGATGTGGTGCAAGAGATCCGTGGCCCACAAGCCCACGCCCGCAAGGAGAATGTACAGAGCGCGCCGCTGGACACGGGTCAGCGGTGCGCTCTTAGAGGAAGGGACTTGCTGGATGACATGGCCGTCGAGGTGGCGGCCAAAAAGCATCCAGATCGCGCCGAGCGATACTAACGTGCGCAAAAAGCCGATGACAGGAAACATCCAATACAGCCAAGTGGCCCAAAATATGGGTGTGCCTTGGGTTTTTTCGTATTGGCCGGCCAGTACCAAGTTGGGCACGGAGCCGGTCAAAAGTCCACAGCCTCCGAAATACGTGCTGCAAAGCAGGGAGAGTAGCACCGCGGCCTTGAGATGCGGCGATGGGCGGATGGGCAGACGCTCGACGAGAGCGATGCCAATTGGCATCAGGAACAAGACGCGGATTACTCCGGACGGGATTAGGAAAGCCGTCACTAACCCGATCAGGTGCAATTGGCAGAGTAGGAAGAAGGGGCGTTGCGACAGACGGGACTGGAGCCAAGATGCCAGCGCGTCTCCGAGGCCCGTTTTGGTCACCCCTAAGCTCAGGGCCATGCCGGCGAGGACGAGCCACACCGTCTTAGAGACGAAAGGGGCTAGGCTCTGCTCAAAGCTCAGTAGGCCAACGACCGGAATCAGGACGAGCACCCCCGCCGAACTCAGCGCGATGGGTATGGGTTCGGTAGTCCAAAAGAACAGGGCAAAAAGGGCGATGCCAAGGGCGTTTTGCACGGGGATAGGTAGCGCGGTCAACGGGGCAGCAAAGCCTAAAAGGAGGGCCGCGATACCCAATAGCAAGCCCACCCATTGTTTAGGCGCTAACTTGGATATGGTCAGAGAGAGTCGGTGGATCAAGGGACCTTGGGGGCTTGAGGGAGAGCAAAAAATAAAAAAGGCCCAGCTTTTGAAAAGAGCGGCCCAAACCTATTATCTTGCATAGAGGATACGTACAATGGCGCAATTGAAATCGATCCGCCTGCGCTTAGACAAGCCTTTGACCGGGCCGTACGACCGACTTTTGCGTCGTCCCGGCCCCGAGGTCGCCGCACTGGCAGCGGGCGAGACAATGGCGATCATTCGTGGCACGCGGCTGCTAAAAGCCATGCCCTTATGGGAAAGCGAGGCCGCGTGTTATTACGCCACAGGCAAGGCAGACACTGGGTGGTCGCCGGAAGATTTTAGGGACGCAGAGCAAGCCGAGCGCTGGGCAGAGCATGGACTGGTGAATTCGCTGGCTGTGCCCGTAGGTTACTTCAAGCTACCCAATGCCGCTTGGGTCAGCGCACTGGCGGCCGAGCTGACGCCGTGGACGGCTCAAGCCGTCGAAACATGGCGGGCGGGGATTGAGCGGGACATTTGGCTGACCGTATTGAGGGTGTATCGCTGTGCGCCCGTTCAACCGAAATTTTTGCGTCAAACGGGTCTGCACCTGCGCGTCCGGCCCTTTGAGGTCGAGCAATTGCAGCCGGTCGTTTTAGAAAGCGAGATAGAGCGGCGAATGGAACAGATACAAGAGGCTATAGAAAGACACGCTCGCGGCGGCACCCGTGCGGGCGCAAGCTACGACGCCCAGGCCTTCACCGCGGAGACCGGCTACAGTGCGGAAAAGCTAAAGGGCTGGATTGACCAATGGCGGCGCAAGCAGCAACTCATCCTATACGGCCCGCCCGGCACCGGCAAGACGTACTTGGCTGAGCGCCTAGCGCGCTATTTGGTGGATGACGGCGGTTTTAGCGAACTCGTGCAATTCCACGCTTCGTACGCGTATGAGGATTTCGTCCAGGGCATTCGACCCCAAGTGGTAGAGGGCGCACTGCACTACGAATTGGCCGCCGGGCACTTTCGGCGGTTTTGCGCCAAGGCACGCCAAGCTGGAGAAAAGCCCTGCGCGTTGATCATCGACGAAATCAACCGCGCAAACCTCGCGCGCATTTTCGGCGAGCTAATGTACCTGCTAGAATACCGCGCCCGCCCGATCACCTTGGCTGCTGGCGGCCCCGAATTTTCGATCCCCGCCAACGTCTATCTCATCGGCACGATGAACACGGCCGATCGGTCAATCGCCTTGGTTGACCAAGCCATGCGGCGGCGATTCAGCTTTGTCCGGCTGTGGCCCAACTACCAGCTTTTGGCAAATTATCTCGCTAACAGGGGGATACCCCCGGAGAAATTGGTCGCGCTAGTAAAAGAAGTAAATCAATCCATCGGGGACGAGGACTGCGAACTGGGCATTTCTTTCTTCATGGTCGCCGATATCGCAACAGCGCTGGCACACATTTGGCAAGGCGAGGTCGAGCCGTATCTGGAGGAGGTGTTTTTTGATCGCCCGGACCAGATGGCGCGCTTTCGCTGGTCCAAGGTAGCCGGGCGTTTGCAGGATTGAGCGTGCGACGCTACGAGTTGATCGAAGAGGAAGTGGCGGCGATACCGGCTGCCGAGCTTGCGGTCGAACAGGCCCTGCACCTGCACGCCCAATATCCAAAAGAGTTGGAGTTCGGCTTCCCTAGCCCGCTCAATGGCCAGTGTTATCAGCTCAGATCGCGGGGCTATGTCGGCGTGGTGCCATTGGGCGCGGATGCCGCCTTGGAAATCAATCCCAAGATACGCTGCTCGCTGCTCATGTCCATGCTAGAGTACGCCTATCAGTTGCCCAAAATCAGTGAGCACAAGGCCCCGGCCACGATGGGGGATATCTACGAGTTTTGGGCCGAGGTACTCGCGCACAAAGTCTTGCAACGGGTGCGGCGCGGGCTGTTTTGGGATTACCAAACTCGCGAGGGCCTCAGTCGGTGGGTGCGGGGGCGCATGTACCCCCAACGCAGCGGTCTGGGCGTCCATTCCTACTGTCGGTTTGCCGAGCACACGCCCGATATCATCCACAATCGCATCTTGGCCAACGCGCTGTCCGGCCTGCGGCGCTTTGCCTTCCGCCGCGAGAGCGTTCGGCAGATGGTCGGTCGAGCTTGGTGGACGCTGAGCGAGCTAAATTACCGCCATATTCGCCCCGCAGATTGCCTCGGCATAGCGTATCACCGGCTAAACGAGGACTACCAGCCCATGCACGCACTGTGTTATCCCTTGCTGCAACAGCGCAGTCCGGCTTGGGGGGTGGGGGCCGAGGAAGGACCGGCGTACCTGTTGCACATGCCAACCTTATTCGAGCGGTTTTGCACGGCGTTTATTGACCACAAGCTCAATCACAAGGTCGAACTAAAAGCTCAGTATCACACGCGACTGAAGGGAACGGAGCGGCTTTCCTTTCGCTTGGACATGGCTCTGTTTTCAGCGGCAACCGGGCAGCCACTGGCGGTAATAGATGCAAAATACAAGGCCGATGGCCCCGTAGAAAGCGATGTGCAACAGGTGGTCGCCTATGCGGTACAACTCGGCACGCACCGGGCCTTTTTGCTCTATCCGAGTAGCGATGTGGACGAGCAGTTCGAGGTTGGTCCGGTGGCCGTGCAAGCGCTCGGGTACGATTTCGGAGCTGAAGATATAGAGAAAGCAGGCCAGCACGTGATCAGCAAAATAGAAAATGCTATATAAAAATTTATATGTAAACAAAACAAACAAAAAATTTAAGACTCAACGAGAAACAAACTCAAATCAGCCCAGTAGGTAATCACGACCAAGCAAGCCAACAAAATCAACAGAAAAGGCAGGGAAACTCGGTAGAGCCGGTGTACGGGCTGTTCAAAGCGAATACTGGCAATAAAGAGGTTAAGTCCAACTGGCGGCGTCGAATAGCCGATTTCCAAGTTGGTCAAGAAAATGATCCCGAGGTGAATGGGGTGTACATCGTATGCTTCGGCGATGGGCAGGATCAAGGGCACCACGATGAGGAGGGCGGAGAACATGTCGATCATACAGCCGACCGCTAGCAGAAACACATTGAGGAGAATCAAAAAGAGCAGGCGGCTGCTGATGTGAGTCTCTATATAGGCGAGCAAGCGCGTTGGAATTTCCGCATCAATGAGGTAATTGGTATAGGCCATGGCCGCGGCCAAGACGACAAAAATGCCGCCGACGAGTACCATGCTGTCGCAGATGATCTTCGGCAGTTGCCCAATGGGGACCTCGCGGCGAATGAGCACTACCACCACTAGAGCGTACAGGGCGCTCAAGGCCGCGGCTTCGCTGACGGCGATAAAGCCTCCGTAGATCCCCCCGAAAATCACCACCGGCAGCAGAAGCTCCCAACTACAAGCGACAAAGGCCCGCGGTAATTCGCGCCATCCGGTAGGACGCTCGGGAGCGGCATTGCGACGACCTTGGAACAGGCTGTAGCAAGACAGGGCACCTACCAAAAGCAAGCCGGGGGCGATACCCGCGATAAAAAGCTGATCTACCGGCGTCTCGGATACAATGCCGTAGATGATCAGCGGCAAACTCGGTGGAAAGAGTAATCCCAAGCTGCCCGAAGTGGTAATTAGTCCGAGGGAAAATGAATCGGGCAGGCGCTGCTGGCGCAGAGCAGGCAATAGCAGTCCGCCGAGCGCGACAATCGTCATCCCCGAAGCTCCGGTCAAAGCCGTGAAGAGGGCACAGACGATAATGGCCATAATGGCCAATCCTCCCGGCAGCCAGCCTAGCAAAGCTTGAGAGAATCGCACCAGCCGAGACGCTGCGCCGCTTTCAGCGAGGAGAAAACCCGTGAGGGCAAAGAGCGGAATAGCCGTTAAGGTCGGCGTTTCGGCTAGCCGGTACATCTCGATGAAGACGACGGTTAAATCGATCTCGGCGATGGAGAAGTGCAAAAGGGCCATCGCGCTGATGATCACAAAGAGCGGGACGCCGGCTAGGGCGGCTAGGGTTGCTATGAGGCTGCTCACGGGCGATCTGCCGGAGTGCGAAGGCGGCGCATACCCTGCAAGAGAAAGCGCAGCGCCATCAGGCCAAAGACGAGGGGAAAGCACAATTGGGCGATCCAAGCGGGGACTGCAAAGAAAGCCGTCGTGCCGAATGCGCGTTCATCGAGCACAAAGCGCCCAGCGATATAGGCTAGATAGGAGCAAAGCGCGGCGGCAAAAAAGTCCGCGCCACTCAGGACAATAGCTCGCACCCGGGCGGGTAGCAGGCGCAACGCAGCGTCAATGCGGATGTGTTTGTCGAGCCGGGTGGCCACCAACGCGCCGGCTAGTCCAATCCACAACACGAGGTGTCGTACGAGACTTTCGGTGCCCAAGAAGGTGATGGAAAACAGATTGCGCGCGAGAATCTGACCACAGGTCAGCGCCAGCAGGCAGGCGACCAAAAGGACGAGGAAGCCGGTTTCAAGGCGGTGGAGGACGTGCTGACCGCTCAAGGGGAAGTCCGGCGAGAGTCTTGGAGGTGTCGCGCTATTTGCTCGTGGGCCTCACGGGAAAAGGCTTGGCCCACGAGTTCGGCTTCGGCGCTGGTGACGAGGTCCTTAAAGGTCTCTACATCGTTTGGGTTGACCTCGACCAGCGACAGGCCGTTGGCCTGTAACACGGTCATGGCTTCGTCGTTTTCGCGGCGGTTGCGCTGATTCAGAGCGGCCATGCGCTGCCGAGCTATGCGGTGGATGTGTTCGCGATCTTCGGCGGGAATTTTGTCGAAAGCTCGCTTGTCGATCAAGAGTGCGCCTAGGGTGTAGTTGATGGGCAGTTGGGTGACGTATTTTGCCCGGGTAAACCATTGGAGGACAATGGTCGCCGATGGCGAAGCGTACACCACATCGATTAGGTTAGTCTGCAACCCGAGGAGGACGTCCGGGATGTTCAGGGGAACCGAGGTGACGCCGGCTAAGCGGAAAAGCACGGAGGTAAGCGGTTCGTCGGGTAGCTGCCATACCTTTTGGGCGCGCATGTCCTCGACAGTAGCTACGGGTTGCTGCGAGAGAATGTGGACAAAGCCGATGTCGGCCCAACCGAGAAAGATATAGCCCCGTCCCTCGTATCCCTGTCGGTAAAAGGCATCCATTTTCTCGAGTACGTAATCCACTTCGGCATAGCTGTCGAAGAGAAAGGGCATTTGCAGCGCGAGGACATCGGGCAAGGTCTGGCTGACGCCTTGGCCGCCAAAATTACCGCCGTGAAGCTGGCCGATGCGCATCTTGCGCAATACGACCTTCTCGTCGCCTTGAACGCCACCGGGATAGATTTTGAACCCTACGTTGCCATCTGTCTCCTGCCGCACGTCTGCATCAATGGTGCGGAGGACAGTGGCCCAGCTACTACCCTCCGGGGCGAGGGTCGCAATTTTGAGGAGGTGATTGGGTTGGGCCGCGACAGAGCTGGCTATGAGTGCGGCAACGACCGCGAAAAGTCCCTTAAAAGAAATCATCGGCTTGGTCCAGTAAGATCTGCGCCTGTCTTTGGGCGGCGATGTTTTGCAAGGTAAGCTCCGGTACGGCGTCTGCCGAGCTGGTTAGGGCTTGGTTGAGCAGGGATTCGTATAGCGCCCGGTCAAAAGTGCTCCGAGCATAGAATTTGGCTTTGGCTACGTACACCATGAGCACCTGTCCTTTGCCGATGGCCACGGCTCGGTCGAAGTGCTCGGCGGCCTTTTCCGGGTTGCCGCCCAACATCGGCGGCAGGGCTGCGTAATAGGATCCCAAGAAGACATGGGAAGTCCCGTATTGAAAGGTCTCGTCTTGGGCCACGATCCACTGCATGAGTTTAATGACTTTGGGCAATTCGGCCAGTGCCGCCATGGATTCAATGTTGGCACTAATCCAAGCTCCCCAACTCGAAGCGGCCCAGAACACGGTCGGCAGGTCTGAAGCCTCTAAGTCGTCAGTGACGCGGATAAATTCAGCATACGGTGCTTGGAGTAAGTCTGGTTGACTGAGGCGCAGGGCGAGGGCTTTGAGGCCGTTCACCTTGCCCCGGTGGTACAGATGCTTGGCCCGTTCAGGATCATCGACTTCGACCAAAGTGGCATAGGAAGTATATATCTCAGCAGCACTTAAGAGCAATTGCGGGTCTTGCGGATTGGCCACTAGCAGCCCTTCTAATAAGAGCAAGAAGGTAGGCACGCCCGAGGCGACCAAATCCAAGTCGTCGTGGCGAGCGGTGGCTGCACTGACATCCTCGATCAGCGATCCCACTAACGCGGACTGCAACCTAGCCGCGCACCCAATTGGCCCAAAGGCTAGGGTCGTCAGCAAGAGCATTGTCAAGAGGTGTTTAGCTACCATTCGGACCCAAAAAATCGGCTAAGAGGGGTTCCTCGTTGATTTTCTAACCCCTAAGTCCGCGAGTTTTGTCACTGTCCATCTCCCCTTCAGGCTCTGTCCTGACGCGTAAGCACTGCCAAGGGTCGTCGTCTTCAGCACAGGCCGCAAAAATTTCCAAGGCACTGGCCAAGTCTTCGCCGCGCGCTCGATAAACAGCGGAAAAGAGCGTTAGATTGGTGTTGTAGCGACGATAAGACAGGAGGCGCGCATTGTTTAGTTCCCACTGGAGGAATCCATTGTAATAGTTGTGGGTGAACTGCGGTCTAATGAGGGCGAAATCCCGCTGGCGCTCGGCAAAAACGACCTGCCTGTCGCGGAGTACAACACTGTGGGGCAGCTCCAGTGAGTAGAGGCTATCGAGCGCCGCGACGGTCTCAGCCATGAAGTGCCGAAAGAGCGCCGCGTCTGCTCGGCGCACCTCGGCCTGTTGCAAAAGCGGGGTATCGGCTCCGAAGTGCTGCGCCAAGAAGAGCAGGGATCCTTGACGGCCGACGAAGGTCGCCAAGCTCTCGTTGTAATCGGTCTGCCCTGGGGCATAGACAAGGGCGTGCGTCAGTTCGTGGAGGATCAAATCGGCTAGTTGATCGGGCGCGTAGCCGAGCATTGGGCTGAGAATCGGATCGGAAAAAAATCCCAAGGTGCTGTAGGCACTGACCGGGCGGACAATGGCATCGTACCCTGCGGCGGCGAGGGCATCGCGCTGCTCGTCGGCCAAATCGCGGCGGAAGAAGCCTTTGTAGGGGACCTCGCCGACGAAAGGAAAATCCCAAGTATAGGGCGAGAAGCGGTCGGGCGGAGAAGCGCTGACATTCCAACTGATCGGACCGCCGCCCGTATCGTAGAAGGTCGTGTAATGATCGTCTGTTTTCAGACCCACGCTTTCGGCGTAGCGGAGAATGGCTTGAATCAGCTCCAGTTGCGTCCGAGTTTGTTCGGCTAAATCGGGGCGGGCGAGGAGAACTTGGACTGAAATGCGCTTGTACACCACGCGGCTTTGGCCGCGGGCCAGATGCCAATAGTAATTGAGATTGCAGCCACAAATGCCCAACAGGCCAAACCCGATGAGAAATCGAAATAACAGAGGCATCCGCGGCCAAAGCCACTTGTGCGTCTTAATTAGGAAAGCGCGCCAACCTAGGGTTTGCTGACGATCTTTTCCCCATCGAAAATCACATTGCCTTCTTTGTCGAGGACGCGACCGTCGTTGGTAAACTCGTACTTCATGGATTGCCCCAAGGTCAGGTGGCGTTGGACTTCCTTTAGGTCTTGGTACTTCTCGATTAGTTTTTCAATCGGCCCTTCAAACGAGGTCTGATGCCGCTTGGGGCGATCCTTGTTGTGGGCGGCCCGCTCTTCAGCCGTCATAATGGGCAGGCGCTCGGCAGCGGGGGTGAACCGCCCGGCCATGGCCTGTTGGCGGCGATACTTCTCGTGGCGCTTTTCCGACTCGGTCAGCATTTCTTCGGGAATGGTTTCGAAGCTAGTATCTTGGTCCGCTCCTTGTTCCCGGCGTTTTTGCTGCTCTTCTTGGACCTCACGCGAAAGGCGCTGTTGACGCTCGTGGTCCAAGCTAGTGTCGGTACCTAATCTCCGCAGTACATGTCGCGCGGCCTTGTTCATAGGAATGGGCTACCTCCCTGAAAATTGCGTGCAGTGTGTTCACAATTGGCTAGCGCTAGAAAATATAAGGGGGCGGATGATTTGGCAAATCCAAATCACCTTGGTTATTATAGATAGATACCAACGGATGCTCTCGATGCCGGGGAGCTCAATACCAAGGCTTATAGAGTCGAGATTTAACTTTTTGGATGGAGATACAAGATGAGCGTTTTTTCGCGTTTTTTTTCGCATGAAATAGGGATAGACTTGGGCACCGCCAATACCTTGGTGTATGTCAAAGGCAAGGGAATCGTCCTCAACGAACCCTCGGTTGTCGCCCGCCAAGTCTCCACCCAAAAAGTTATCGCCGTCGGTGCAGAGGCCAAGGAAATGATGGGGCGTGAAAACGCTGGGATTCAAATAATTCGTCCCTTGAAAGACGGCGTTATTGCCGATTTTGAAGTTACCGAAGAGATGATTCGCAGCTTTATACGCAAAGTAAAAAAGAACAAACTTTTCGTGCGGCCCAAGATCGTGGTAGCGGTCCCGGCAGGCAGCACTGAAGTAGAGAAGCGGGCCGTGCGAAACTCCTGCGAGCGCGTGGGGGCCAGAGAAGTCCATTTGGTCAGCGAGCCGATGGCCGCAGCTATCGGCATGGGATTGCCCGTTCACCAAGCCGTCGGCTCAATGGTTATCGATATTGGTGGCGGGACGACGGAGGTTGCCGTAATTGCCCTTTCAGGTCTAGTCGAACACGAGTCGCTGCGGGTGGCTGGGGAAGCTATGGATCAGTCAATTTCCGAGTGGATGCGCAGAAAGCACAACCTGCTTATTGGCGTCCAAGGTGCTGAGAGCATCAAGTGGAAAATCGGGTCGGCAACGGAGTTGGAAACAGAAGAGAGTATGCCGGTGCGCGGGCGCGACACTGTAGCCGGGCTACCCAAAGTCATGCAAGTAGATTCCGTTGAGATACGAGAAGCCCTATCCGGTTCCGTAGCTCAAATTGTCGCTAGCGTGCGCCGAGTGCTGGAGAGGATGCCCCCCGAATTGGCGGCAGATATCCTCGATAGGGGCATGGTGCTCTGCGGCGGAGGAAGCATGCTGCGGGGGCTGAGGGAACACCTGCTTGAGGCGACGAATTTGCCTACGTATGTCGACAGTGAAGACCCCCTCTCGGCCGTGGTGCGAGGCAATGCCCGCATTCTCGAAGAGTTTGATAACTACCGCCAAGTTCTACTCTAACTGAGTTATGGTCAATACTCGAGAGCTCATCGTCATTGGACTAGCCTTTGCCTGCGCCTTGGTTTTGATGGGCTTACCTACATCCTATAAGACCTATATCGCCGAGCGCTGCCAAGCCGGTTTAGCAGCATCAGGACAAGCACTATTTTCGCGCGTCATCCGCTCTACTCGCAACGAGGAGAAGAGCCGTTTTCTCCTGACTCAAAACGTAGCTCTAGCCCTTGACAACATGCAGCTCCAGGAAGCTGGATGGGAAAATATGCGCCTGCGCAAAGCCCTGTCCTTTCGGCCTCTAGACGGGGGTACGCGCGTTATTTCTGCCGAGGTGATCGGCCGCGACCCCGACCACATCTACGACGCGATCGTCATCAACGTTGGTCGCGACCACGGCGCAGATAAGGATATGCCCGTGGTGACACCTGAAGGGCTCGTCGGTCACATTGCCCAAGTCGGCGGATCGGACTCGGTCGTGCAGTTGTTGATGCGCACGAGAGTGAGTGCTTTGATCCAAGCGACGCGCGCCCAAGGCATCGTCTCGTGGATCGACGGCCAGTTCCGGTTGCGATTCGTCGAATCGAGCAATTTGGTGCGGGAGGGCGATTTAGTTGTATCATCGGGGTTGGGCGGGCGATATCCCAAGGGCATACCGATTGGCACGGTGGTGGCGGTGAATCAAGAGAAACGAGCCCCGGTCTTTTTGCGGGTTATCCTCAAGTCGATTGTGGATTTCTCTGTCCTCGAAGAGGTTTTCGTACTCGGCAAAAACTAAGAGAGTGCCGCTCGCCTTGACAGGGCATAAGCCGTGCCATATCCTTTAAAACTGTCTGTTGGCGTGATAGTTACGCAATTTCAACCCATCCGAATAAGAGTGCGGTCTTGACGAAAGCTGATATCGTACGTCTAATCGCCGAGGGAACAGGGCTTACCAAGACGGATACCGCGGCTGTGGTCGATGGCTTTATTGAATCCGTAGTCGAGGCTTTGGAACGGGAAGATCACATTGAGATTCGCGGTTTTGGCACCTTCAAAGTAGTAGAGCGTGCACCGCGCACCGGTCGCAATCCACGCACGGGTGCCGAAGTAAAAATCGCCGGTCGCAAGGCCCCGACATTCAAGCCCTCAAAGGAATTGCGGGCGCGCGTCAATGGGGAAAACGCAGAGGATAAAGATCCAGGAGATAGAAAAGATGCCCTGTGGCAGGAAGAGAAAGCGGCATAAGATCGCTACGCACAAGCGCAAGAAGAGACTGCGCAAGAATCGGCACAAGAAGAACGTCTAGGCTAGGGGCTAATAGCTCAGCTGGATAGAGCGCCGGTCTCCGGAACCGGAGGTCCCAGGTTCGAATCCTGGTTAGCTCACCATTTTGTCGCCAGAGTATGGTCGGATAATTGAGTCGGGGTGTGGCGCAGCCCGGCTAGCGCGCTTCCTTGGGGTGGAAGAGGTCGCTGGTTCAAATCCAGTCACCCCGACCATTTTTATAGTAGTATAGAGATTGCAGCTTTTGTTTGCCCACGTCGGGGTGTAGCGCAGCCCGGCTAGCGCACCTGCTTCGGGAGCAGGGGGTCGCCGGTTCAAATCCGGCCACCCCGACCACTAATTAAGTCCCTGTGAGCTTTTGACTTACAGGGACTTAATTTATTTGCGATATGAGGTATGGCTCTTTCCATCGGCATAATCGGCTTGCCCAATGTTGGCAAATCAACGCTCTTCAATGCGCTGACAGGAGATGGGGCCGAGGTATCTAATTACCCATTTTGCACAGTGGTCCCCAATGTAGGCACCGTCGAAGTGCCGGATCCGCGCTTGGAGCGGCTAAGCAAGGTCATTCAGCCGCAATCTACAACGCCTACTAACATCCGCTTTGTCGATATTGCCGGGTTGGTGCGGGGCGCGAACGAAGGGGCCGGGTTGGGCAATCAATTCCTCGCCCACATCAGAGATGTCGATGCCCTAGTTCACGTGGTGCGCTGTTTTGACGACGCGCAAATAAGCCATGTGGATGGGGCGATTGATCCCTTGCGCGATATTGAGATCATTGAAACGGAGTTGCTGCTGGCTGATTTGGCGGTGATGGAAAAGGCCGTGCCCCATCTAGACAAAGTGGTCCGCTCTGAGCCGCGTAGCACGCGCGCGCACGAGCTGGCGGCCTGCGCCAAGGTCTTAGAGGGATTGCAGCGCGGAATGGGCGCGGCGGCGATGGGGTTGACCCCAGAAGAAAGGGACGCGCTCGCTGCGTATAGCTTGCTAACGGCAAGGCCGGTGCTTTATGCGGCCAATGTCGGGGAAGTAGAAGCTGGCGTGCCGGGGCCGTGGGTGGATCGGCTAGTCGAATGCTATGGAGCGGACCAAGTGCTGGTCGTCTCGGCGCAGCTCGAAGCAGAGATCGCTGGTCTGAGTCAAGAGGAGAGAGGAGAATTCGTCCGGGAATTGGGGCTGGAGCATGGAGGGATAGAGCGCTTAGTCCAGGCCGGATACAAGTTGCTGGATCTGCTTACTTTCTACACGCTCGCCAACGGCAAGCTACAGGCTTGGCAGTTGCCGAGTGGGGAAAAGGTTTCACGTGCAGCCGGACGGATCCACACGGACATGGAGAAGGGGTTTATTCACGCCGAACTGGCCTCTTGTGAGCAGCTAATTACTATGGGGGGATGGGCACCGCTGAAAGCAGCCGGACAATTGCGTAGCGAAGGCCGGGATTACGTCGTCGCTGATGGGGATGTCATCACCTTCCTTTTTAAGGCTTGAGGCCCAGAAGAATCACGTTGGGGAACGCTTTTTGCGTTTTGACGGAAGGTGTTAGGTCGCCTATCTTCTGCCGTTTAAACAAGAGCGAAACAGGCCAATGGGATGTGCCTTGGGCATGATTGAAACTCGCGGCTGGGTGGCTATGGTCGAAGCGGCAGACGCGATGGTCAAAGCCGCTGAGGTTGAGGTAGTCGGCTGGCAGCAAGTAGGCGGTGGGCTAGTCTCGGTCATCGTCCGCGGAGATGTGGCCGCTGTGCGCGCAGCTATCGAAGCTGGTGCCGTGGCCGCAGCGAGTGCAGGTGAAATAGTCGCGCTCAGCATCATTCCCCGGCCGCATGAGAGCACGGAAGCTGCCTTATCCCTAATCCACCTCCCGGCAACTGCATGGTAATTGGGGCAAAAATCATCTTGGCAACGGCTCTACTGGGCTGGGCTGCATGGTACCTTGAACCGGCTGAGTTGCTTGCAGCTGCTGGACAGGTCGGTAGGGATAAAGTGCTCATCTGCGGGGCCATTGCCCTAGTGGGCATCGGCGTGCAATGGATGAAGTGGCAGCTATTGTTGCGCGACCAAATCCCTGAGGCCACCAGGCGCGATGCACTCTATTCGTTGCTGGGTGGTGCTGCCCTCGGCCTGGTGACACCGAGCCGTTTGGGCGAGTTGGGCCGCGGCGTTTTCTTGGGGCGGAGCCGGGCCAAGGCCGCGCTGCTGACGGCAGTGGACAAGTTGAGTTCGGCCGCGGTCACGTTGGGTTTGGGGGCGGTAGCCGCGTGGACTTTATGGCCCCAACTCAGGGGTTTTTTGCTGTTGCTATGCTGCATCCTCGGCGTACTGCTGTATTGGGGCTGGTGCCGCTGGAAAGCGAGCGAGCCGATTGCATGGGGGGCTATCGCCGGATTATCCGTCTTGTTCAACGTGGTATTCATGGCGCAATTTTTCTATTTGGTTACCGCCAGTGTGGCCGCCAGCTCAGCGGTTGTGCTGGCGGTGCCGGTGATATTTGCCCTGAAAACCCTGCTGCCCTTGGGGTTTTTGGATCTAGGGGTCCGCGAGGCCGCGGCCATTCTGGTATTTAGCAGCCTCGGCTTAGAGCCACAACCTGCTTTTGTAGCCAGTATCCTGATTTTTGTCTGCAATGTGTGCTTGCCGGCTGGTTTGGGCTGGCTGTGGATTGGTAGCCGCCGACTGCGGATGATGGGAAAGGTTGCCTTATGAATTCGGCGTATGCAATAAAAAAAGAAATATGCGAAGTAGGGCACAGGGTCTATCAGCGAGGGTACGTAGCAGCCAACGACGGCAATATCAGCGTTCGCATAGAGGATGACCTAGTGCTGTGTACTCCGACCGGAGTGAGCAAGGGCTATCTGAGTGCAGACATGCTGGCTACCTGCGATATGGAGGGCCGACAGGTAGCGGGATCGATGAAAATATCGTCGGAAATCCGCATGCACCTCGAAATCTACAAGTTGCGGCCCGACGTCCGCGCCGTCGTCCACGCACACCCGCCGACCGCGACGGGTTTTGCCGTTGCTGGCATTGAGCTGACTCAGTGCGTATTGCCCGAGGTCATCGTCAGCCTCGGGGGCATTCCACTCGCGGATTACGGCACTCCCGGCGGTCCCGATATCGTCGAGCCGATGAAGCCGCTTTTGCGGCAATACGACGCCGTTTTAATGGCCAATCACGGAGTGGTAACCGTGGGCCAACACGTCATGGACGCCCATTTCAAAATGGAGACTGTCGAACACTTTGCCCATATCGCCTTGGTGGCGCACCAACTCGGCGGTATCCGCACGCTGGGGGGTAAAGACGTGGAAGATCTCACGAATCTGAGAAATCGCTTTGGAATTGGAGATCTGCCGTCTTGTGAGGTGGAAGGAGAAAGCGATATCGTCGAGCGAATTACCAAGGAAGTTCTGCGCCAACTGCGCTAGCTCGGCACGCGATGCGAGGAAGTATGAGGTTTATAGGATTAATCGCTGCGGTAATCGGGATCGCAGTTCCGGCTAGTGGCCAAGCCATCGTCGAAGCGGTCCAGCGTGGAGACTCCCTCTTGGCGCAGGGCCAGCCTAAGCAGGCGTTAGCCGAATACGAAAAGGCGCACGAACTGGGTGCTGGCAGCGCGATGTTTCTCAATCGCTTGGCCAGCCTCTACATGCAGACCGGCGGCTATAAACAGGCAGCCGAATCGCTGCGGCAATCGCTCGCTGAAGACCCTAGGCAGCTACCAGTATATTCGGCGTTGGGAGAGGCATTCTTGGCTATGAGCCAGTTAGATTCGTCTATTTTTTACGTCGAACAAGCGAGTATTCTGGCCCCGTCCTCAACCAAAGTCCACAGCACCCTCGGTTATCTCTACATGCAGGCCGGGCAGAGCGAAAGGGCGCGCGAACGCCTAGACCGAGCCTTGGCACTAGATGCCAAAAACGCGGAAGCCTATCGCCTATATGGATATTACTACGCGGAAAAAGACTCGGTAGATCAAGCTATCGAACAATACCAAAAGTTGGCGGAGTTGTCGCCGGACAATGTAGAAGCCTACAACAATATCGCCTTCCTCCTCGCCGGAGCCGGACGCTATGCCGAAGCACTTGAGTATTACAAAAGAGCTAAAGATCAGGCGCAGGATCCCTACCTAGCCCAAGCAATCACGGCTAAAATCGAAGAGGTGCAGGCGATGCTGGCCGGTGAGATGCGGGCGCGCTACATATTAGTCGAAACAGAAGCATCCGCACGGGAAATCCTCAAAAAAATGGCTCAAGGAGCCGATTTTTCCCAACTCGCGCAGCAGCTTTCCATCGCACCCAATGCCAATCAAGGTGGGGATTTGGGTTTTTTTGGGCCGGGTGAACTCATGCCTGAAATTGAGGAAGTGGTAGTGCAACTGAAAATTGGCGAAATAAGTCCAGTCGTGGAATTACCCATGGGGTACATTGTAGTACAGAGATTGAATTAGAATAAGTCGCGGCTAGGGCACCCCAAGGGCACCCTAGCCGCTGGGAGGGATACGAACCATGACCGGAATGGCTCGCACGGATTAAACGCCCCAAAAAGAGAGAGGTTCCACGTTAGTGCTACTTTTTTGAATATTCAATATCTAGGGGTAGCAAGGATGAACGCGGATGAACTGCGCGATGCTGAGGAGCGACTTGAAGCCTTGGAGTCGCTGGCCAAGCTGTTTGGACATTCATGGCTCGAATACGTCAAGAGCCAGATACAGGACGAAAAAATAAGAGCCTATCTGACGGTTTTTGACGATGCTTTTCCCGGGCTGGACCACGTCGTCGAATTCGTGCGCCAGAATGCTCCAGCACTTGCTGCCGGTGAGGGAGTCCAAGAAAATTTTGCCAGCTTGACACAGGCACTTCTACAGCGCCAGGTAGAAGACGCAGGTTTGCCTACCAGCGATGCGGAAGTTGTAGGAGAAATCACTGCGCCCGACGACTCCGGTGCTGATGCCGAGAAAAGCATCCGAGCTGCGCCTGACGACACCGATGAGAACATTGAGGTCTTGCGCGGCGAGGAGCAAGAGGATGCAAGAAAACCGACGAGCGATGAAGAAGAGTTGAAAAACGAGGACGAAATAGATGCCCTTTTTGGCTAAACAAGCCCGAAGCCACCCCAACAGAGCGAGTTGGCATGCCCTATTCCTATAATGCTTGGTTCCAGTGTATCAACTGCGAGGACGAGCACTATCCGCTAAACGAAATAGTCTATCACTGTCAAAAGTGTGGAGGGCTGCTCGAAGTACGCCACGATCTAGAACCCTTACAGCGGCGCTCGGGCGGCGAGTGGCGGGCGCTCTTTGATCAGCGCTACATGAGTTCGGTGCATCCATATGGGAGTTCGGTTTGGGGCAAGAAAGAGATGGTTTGCCCCCTCGTCGAAGACGAGAATGTGGTTTCTATGTACGAGGGGGGAAGCAATCTGCTCTGGGCCGAGCGCTTGGGAGCCGAATTAGGCATGAAAGATCTGTGGATAAAGCAATGCGGCAATAGCCACACGGGTTCGTTTAAGGACCTAGGCATGACCGTATTGGTTTCCATGGTCAACCAGATGATTGCCGAGGGCCAGTCTATACCCGCGGTAGCCTGTGCCTCAACCGGGGACACCTCGGCGGCGTTGGCTGCGTATTGTGCGGCCGCTGGCATTCCGGCAATCGTGTTGTTGCCCAAAGACATGATCTCCACTTCTCAGCTTATCCAGCCCATAGCCAATGGTGCGCTGACGCTTGCCCTGCGCACCGATTTCGACGGGTGCATGGCCTTGGTGCAGGAAATCTGCCGTCGCGACCAAATCTATCTGGCCAACTCGATGAATTCGCTCCGCATTGAAGGGCAGAAGACTATCGCGATTGAGCTGCTACAGCAATTTCACTGGGAGGTCCCCGACTGGGTCGTTATCCCGGGCGGCAATCTGGGCAATGTCAGTGCCTTGGGGAAGGGGTTTATCGAGGCCAGGCAAATGGGTCTTATCGACAAGCTGCCGCGCCTTGCTGTCGCCCAAGCCGCTCAGGCCAATCCGCTCTATCTCAGTTATCTCGACGGATTCCGCACCTTTGAGCCGCAAACGGCCCGCGACACCTTGGCCAGCGCCATCAAGATCGGCAATCCCGTAAGCAGGGAGCGGGCCATTCGCACCTTGCAGCACTTCGACGGTATCGTCGAAGAGGCTACGGAAGACGAATTAGCTAACGCCTGTGCAAGGGCCGACCACAATGGGCTTTTTACCTGTCCGCACACGGGCGTTGCCTTAGCTGCGCTAGAGAAAATGATTGCAGCCGGGCGCGTCGAGCCCAAGAGTCGAGTGATCGTAATATCTACGGCGCACGGGCTGAAGTTTCCAGATTTCAAAGTGAAATACCACGAAGACCAATTGCGGGAATTTCACGTCGAACCACAGCATCGCAACCTGCCCATTGAGGTCGAGGCTGAGTACGAAGCCGTACATCGGGCTGTCCTTGAGGCCATTGAGCAGCGGACGCTGGCTACGGCCCTCCACTGAAAGAGCAAATACAATGAACCGCGATGATTTTGTCGGAGAATCGACCCGTTCCGTACACGGGGGGGGGGAACGGGATAAGTTCGCCCAGTCCCTCATCGACCCCATTGCCCAGACGGCCACCTATACTTTTGCCGATCTAGATGAATTTGTCGCTTTTAAGGCTGGCGAAAAATCACTCTATGAATACGGGCGCTATGGCAATCCGACCCAGCGGGCAGCCGAGCGTCGAATAGCCGCCTTAGAAAACGCCGAAGCCGCTTTGCTTTTTCCGTCGGGCATGAGTGCGATTACCTCGGTGCTCTATGCAATGCTGCGCAGTGGGCAACACTTGGTGCTGATGGAAGATTGCTACCGCATGACGGCCAAATTCTGCGAGGTTTTGGCCAAATTCGGCATTGAATCGACCATAGTTAAGCCCGGCGATATGGATGCGTTGGTGGCTGCGGTGCGCCCGGAGACCCGCTTGATCTTTACCGAGTCTCCGACCAATCCCCATTTGCACGTCCTCGACTTGGAACAACTCGTCGCTTTTGCCAAACAGCGGCGTCTCAAGGTTATCATCGACAGCACCTTGGCCACGCCGGTCAATCAGCGGCCGCTCGATTTCGGGGTTGATTTGGTCATCCACAGTGCCACCAAATATCTCGGTGGGCATAACGATCTGATGGCGGGTGCCATCTGCGGCAAGGCTCCTTTAGTCGAGGCCATTGGCGAATACCAACGAATCACTGGCGGGATCGTTGACCCCAACACCTCGTTTTTGTTGATCCGGGGGTTGAAGACTCTCGCATTACGCGTTCTGCGGCAAAATGATACAGCCATGACAGTAGCCCTGTTCCTAGAAGCTCATCCCCAAATTCGTCAGGTCTTTTACCCGGGCCTCGAAAGCCACGTCGATCACCGCGTCGCCAAAGAGCAAATGCGCGGTTTTGGCGGGTTGATCAGCTTTGAGATCGACGGCACCCCCGAGCAGACGCGGAATTTCGTTCATCGGCTAGCCGTTCCTTATCTCGCCCCGAGCTTGGGAGGAGTGGAGACACTGGTCTCACATCCGGCTACTGTTTCCTATTACGATTTGAGTGAGAAGGAGCGACTGGCTATTGGTATCACCGACCAGTTAGTGCGCTATGCCGTGGGCATTGAGGACGCCGATGAGCTCATCGGCGATATAGCGCGCGCGCTTGAGAAAGTCTAAGGAGTCAGAAGTTCAAGTCGGCCAAAAGCACGGTCCAAGGCAGGGAAGAGACTTTGCGGTACAGGTCGCTGTCGCTGGTCACGGCTTGACAGCGGAGATGGGCGCCTAAGGCGATGAAACCGGCGGCGTACATGCTAATGGAATGCTCAAAGGCGATTTGAGTGGCTTTGCGGGTAATTTCGGCGTTGTAGGGCACAATATCCAAGTGCATGTACTCCAAGCTGGCCAAGGCGTCGTCGATATGGGTGCGATCGAATTGGCGGCTTTCCTTGAGGACATGGGCTAGTTCATATATAGATTGATCAAGCACGGTCAGCGCGATTCTTTCCGCTAGCTGCTCTTGGCGAAGGCCAAGGGCCTTGTGGGTATCCATATCGTGCGCTGAAGAAAACCACTTCAGCATAACGGAGGTATCTAGCGCGTAGCGAATCACCGCGCTTGCCTTTCCGCGCGCAGGATCTTAAGAGGATCCCAAGGCAATGCCTTTTCGCGCAAGCTGTCTTGGAGCGCCATTCCGTGTTCAATAGCGGCCTGTTTTCGCTGGTACTCATACGTTGCTTCCCGTTGTTGGCAGTACGCCATAAAGGCTAGGCGCAGGAGTTTGCTGCGGCTTACGCCTTCTTGCTGCGCAACCTGGTCGATGCGTTTGAGCAGATCGTCCGGCAGCATGATATTTACGCGCGCCATAAGGCCTTTCCTTTTATCCGACAAGCGGCGGGAAGTTGCCAAGGTAGTTTTGCACCAACGGGCTGTCAAGACGGGCCTCTTGCCTTAGTTTGGGTCGATCTTTAATGTTACAATTGGGATTAGAGCATGAAAAATCACTTGAAAATATTATCGGGCTCCAGCAATCCACAACTGGCCCAAGAAATATGTGATTACTTAGACATCGCGCCCGCTCGCCGCCAGATCGTCCGTGCGCCAAACGACAATATAAAGGTTAAAGTTGAGGAGAACGTACGCGAAGACGACGTCTTCGTCATCCAGACCTCAGCATCTCCGGTCAATCATCATTTTGTTGAACTGCTGTTACTAATCGACGCGCTCAAGTACGCATCATCGCGCCGAATCACGGCTGTGTTGCCCTATTATCCGTATGTGCGCTCCGACAAAAAGGATGAACCGCGCATTTCTATTAGCGCCCGCCTCGTCGCCGACTTGCTGCAAGCCGCCGGGGCTGACCGGATCTTGACAGTTACCTTGCACAGCTCGCAAATCGCAGCGTTCTCGCGCATTCCGGTGGACCAACTGTGGGCGACGAGCTTACTGTGCAATTTTATGCGGCTGAAGGGCCTCAGCAACGCCGTGGTGGTGTCGCCCGACGTAGGGAGTGCCGATGAAGCCAGCGCGTACGCGCGCCGACTCGGCTTGCCGCTGGCCATTATGGACAAACGCCGCCACGCGGACGACGAAAAAGCCGAAATCAAAAATATGATCGGTGAGGTCGCCGGCCGCGATGCCTTGCTCTTCGACGACGAGGTGTTGACGGGGGGATCTATGATGAAGTCGATCGAGGTGCTGAAAGAAAGAGGTGCGCACCGCATACTGGCTGGCTGTACGCACGGCGTTTTTTCTGGACGAGCCTTAGAGAGGATCGATGCCTCCTCGGTGGAAGCGTTCGCCACTACGAATACTATTCCCTTACCTGCGGACAAGCCAAGGCGCAAAATCGCCGTGCTGAGCGTGGCCCGATTGTTGGGGGATGCCATCAAAGCTATTCACCACGGTGAGTCTGTGAGCCGCTTGATTGAATGGGAGGACTAGTTGATGGTAAGTAAATTGAGTATATTAGCTGAGTTGTGGGATTTTATGAAGGTGCGCAAAAAGTGGTGGTTGGGGCCGATATTTTTCACTTTGATTCTGTTGGGATTGTTAATAGTCACGACCCAAGGGTCGGCGGTGGCTCCGTTTATTTACGCACTATTTTAAGTTCTATAATATATAATATGTAAAACATATGTAAAACAAAAATGAAAAACCTAATCCGCGAAATTCCCAACTTCCCGCAAGACGGCGTCTCGTACAAAGACATCACGCCGCTGCTCAAAGACCCTGCTGGTTTATCCGCTGCGGTCCAAGCTATGCTCAAACCCTTTGTGGACGCCGAAGTGGACCTAGTCGTCGGCATAGAGGCCCGCGGATTCGTGTTCGCGGTGCCCATAGCACTCGAATTTGGATGCGGTTTTGTGCCCGTGCGCAAACCAGGCAAGCTGCCGGCGGCCACGCTGAGTCGCGATTACTCCCTCGAATACGGCGAGACCTCCTTAGAAATCCATACGGATGCCATCGCGTCGGGGCAGAAGGTCTTGGTCGTGGATGACGTTTTAGCCACCGGAGGCACCTTGGTAGCGACGTGTCAAACGCTCGAAGAGCTAGGAGCGGTTGTTGTGGGCATCAGCGTTTTGGCCGAGTTGAGCTTTTTGTCAGGCCGCGACCGCTTGGCCGAGTACAAATTGGAAAGCGCTATCGTCTATTGAAACCCGAACCCAAAGCAATGGAGACACGATACCTTTATGTCGAGTGAACGTCGTAAACTAAGCAAGAGTGAACTCCGCGAAGATGAGTTCGTCGAATGGATCATGGAAGCGGTCGAATACGTCAAAGAGCGTGCCCGTCTCTTTGTCGGTGGGACCGTTGCCGTGATCGCGGTCATTGTGGCCATCAATTATTTCATCGAGTCCAAGGAGGCTGATCGGCGCAAAGCTGCGGCTCTGCTCGGCGATGTGCTGATGGTCGAACAGGGCGGAGAACTGACCGAAGCGATCCGCCTAGCCGAGGAGTTGGTGTCCTCCTATGCCGGGACCCTAGCTGCAGCCCAAGGGACCGTGCTCTTGGCCAATCTCCACTACGCTCAGGGCCGTTATGTTGAGGCCCGGGGCTATTACCAGACCTACTTGGACAACTACGAGCCTTTAGATGTGTTGGCCTATGCCGCCCAAAGCGGTCTAGGTGCCTGCCTTGAAGCCGAAGGGCAGCTTGTGGCCGCGGCTGAGCACTACGAAACGTATGCCACCGAGCAGGCCGGGACTATCCGCGAGGCGATGGCGCGGATGGAAGCAGCCCGCATATATGGGTTGGCCGGCCAAAGCAACAGGCAACAGGCCCTACTTGAACAGGTCAGTCGCACATTTGCCCAGTACCCAATTGCCGCACAAGCTCGAGCGGCACTAGCCATGTTCTAAAGGACCTGTTGATGGGCCGTGCAGATATCAAGGTTTTCGCCGGGCGGAGTAATCCCGCATTGGCCGAGGGCATTTACCAGTCGCTGGCCCTTGAGCCAGGGCGCATCGAGTTTATCGACTTTAGCAACGAAAATATAAAGGTGAAGATTTGCGAAAACGTGCGCGGACGCGATGTGTTTTTTATCCAAACTTCGTGTCCGCCCGTTAGCGACTACTTGATGGAGTTGCTCATAGCCCTCGACGCCCTAAAATACGCCTCGGCCGGTCGCATCACCGCGGTCTTGCCCTACTATCCGTATGCGCTGGCCGACAGCAAAGACGAGCCAAGAATTTCCGTGACGGGTCGCTTAGTGGCCGACCTGATCGCCGAGGCAGGGGCGGACCGCATTCTCACCATGACTTTACATAGCCCGCAGACTATGGGGTTTAGCCGGATTCTAGTGGATCAACTAAGCGGCGTCCCGGCAATATGCTCCTACTACGCCGACCTCGACCGAGCTAACTTAGTCGCGGCCGCTCCGGACATCAGCCGCGCCAAGGTCACCGAAACCTATGCCCAGCGATTGGGGTTGCCTCTCGTCGTCGTTGATCAAGCGGCCGGGGAAAACAGGGTCATTGGCGACGTAGCCGACCGAGATGTCGTATTTTTCGACGACGCGATCATTACTGGTGCTTCCATCCTCAAGGGAGCTGCCGCGGTCAAGGAGCGCGGGGCGTGCAAAGTCTATGCCGGTTGCGTCCACGGCACTCTAACCAAGGAGACGATAGCGCGGCTGGATCAGTCCAACTTCCAAGCCTTAGCCATTACTGATACGATCCCCTTGCCGGTAGATGCCCGCACCCCTATGGTGCAGGTGTGCTCGGTAGCCTCGCTCTTTGCCAGCGCCATCCGCGCTATCCACGAAGAAACGTCCATCAGCGCACTATTCAACTGAGGCGGGTGCCCCTTGAAAATCGCAGTACTCGCCGATATTCACGCCAATCTCGAAGCGCTAGAGGCCGTATTAATCGCTGTGGCCAACGCTGGTGCCGAGCGCATCATCTGTTTGGGAGACATCGTGGGATACGGTCCCGATCCTTTGGGCTGTATCTATCGGCTCAAGGAGGTAGAGGCCCAAATCGTATTGGGCAACCACGACCAAGCGATGCTAGAGCCGGTGGGCATTCAATCTTTTAATCTGTTGGCCCGTTCTTCGCTCTACCAAGCCTACGAGATGTTGGGGGAGGAAGAACGCGATTTTTTGCGGCAAGGGGTCTTTCGGCGCGTGGAGCACAACGCGGCTTTGTCCCACGCCAATCCCCTCAAGCCCGAAGAATGGGAACCCCTCCTCATGTACGATCGCGTCGCTTGGTGCATGAGCCACCTCAAATGGCCCTTGGCTTTTGTCGGCCATACGCATGAGGCGCGCATTTACTGCAAGATGCGCGACAATCCCATACCGCTGACCTCGGCTACGGCCGCCGTAGGGAATCACCAATTCTTGGTCTCCGTCGGCAGCGTCGGCCAACCGCGCGATGGGGACTGGCGGTCGGCGTACACCCTGTGGGATACCGACGAACAATGGGTCGAACTCCAGCGCGTCGAATACCCAGTCAAGCTGACCCAGCAGAAAATCGACAATCTCGGCTACCCCAACTACCTAGCCGAGCGCCTCGCCAAAGGGGAGTAGGCAGGGGCTGGTCGCACATGCAGGGCCGGATCATCAGAGTTTCTGGGCTACAGTGCCTCGTCGAGGTCGAGCAAAGCCACTGGCAGTGCAAAATTAGAGGCCGCCTCAAGGCAGGAGACCGCAAGACTAGCTCTCCAGTCGCCGCCGGCGACTGGGTTGATATCGTGCCGACAGCCGAACGGACGGGCATCATCGAAGCAGTGCATACCCGCTCTTCCAAGTTCTCGCGTGGGGCCAGTGGAACGCGCCCGTTTGAGCAGATCCTCTTTGTCAATATGGAGCAATTGGTCATCGTCGTGGCCGCCAGTCAACCAAAGCCCCGCCGCGGCTTTATCGACCGAGCGATTGTCATGGCCATAAAGGGGAATCTCCAGCCCGTGTTCTGCATCAACAAGGTCGATTTAGTCTCCCGTGAAGCGGTGGACACGCTGACGGCACCCTACGAAGCACTTGGTTATCCAATCTATCGCACCAGTGCTCTACGAGGCGATGGCATGGATGCGTTCAAAGCAGCCCTTATCAACCGCAGCACGGCCGTGGTCGGCCAATCTGGGGTTGGCAAATCGACCTTGCTCAACGGTGTTGAGCCGGGGTTGGGACTAAAGACAAAAGAAATAATGAAGCGCCACGACCGGGGCCGGCACACGACCACGGTCGTGCATTTGTTTAAGCTACAACAAGGTGGCTATGTGGCCGATACACCAGGGGTTAAAGAACTCCGCTTATGGGGGGTAAAATCCTCTGAACTAGCAGCGTATTATCCCGAATTAGAACCCTTGCGCGGCCAGTGCCAATTCGGCGATTGTAGCCACTTACACGAACCCGGTTGTGTGGTCCGGGCGGCGGTGGCAGCTGGTCGCATCGCGTCGGCGCGCTACGAAGGGTATCGACGCATCTTCGAAAGTTTGAGTAGCGATGAGTGAACTGACGATCAAGGATTTGCTCGCCACCTATGGGCAGCAACTGCGGCTGAAGCTGATCGCTGGTGCTGAGGGCCTACAGCGAACCATCAACAACAGCGATATCCATCGCCCCGGCTTGGCCCTGACGGGTTTTGTTGAGTTGTTTACTTTGGATCAATTACAGCTTTTGGGCAATACGGAAGCAGAATACTTGCGCACCTTGTCCGCAGGCGGACGGCGGCAGGCGCTCAAAATCATATATCAATTTGATATTCCATGCGTGGTTTGGACCGGTAGGGGACGCATGTTTCCCGAGTTACGACAGCTCGCCGATGAGTGCGCGGTACCACTTCTGAAGTCTGGATTCAACACGGCCGAGTTTACCCATCTCGTCCGTTTTTATCTCGACGAGATGTTCGCGCCCCAAATGTCCATGCACGGGACGCTGGTCGATGTTTCTGGGGTAGGGTTGCTCTTTCGCGGTCGCAGCGGCATTGGCAAAAGTGAAGTCGCCTTGGATTTAGTCGAGCGAGGACATCGGTTGGTGGCCGACGATGTGGTCATCATCAATCGCAAGCCCCAAGGCATTTTGGTAGGCTGTAGCTCGGAAATGCTCCAAGACCACATCGAAATTCGCGGGATTGGTATCTTGGATGTAAAAAAGATGTTTGGCGCGTGGCGGACTCGGCGGCAGAAGCGGGTGGAGGTCGTGGTCAACCTCGTCGATTGGGACG
The DNA here is from genome assembly GCA_022819745.1 of Candidatus Latescibacterota bacterium. The sequence goes on from JAJEGS010000035.1 coordinate 29,390, forward strand.
AAAAATACGCCTACGAACGCCTTGGTCTTGAAGATAATAAGGTAATAATCCTCGGTGTCGAAGTACCCGAGGTTTTCATACCGCTGTTCCCCGGCAAAAATATCACGGTACTCGCCGAGACGGTAGCGATAGATTATCTCTTGCGCTTGGACGGGGAGTACGCGGCACGGACATTTAGCAACCGGCTCCAAGAGCAAATTAAGGCGAGCAAAAAACCATGATGACGCTCGGCGTGGCAGGCCATGCTCGCGAGATCGCCGTCCATCGGGACGCCTTGCAGGGTTGTCGCGATATCCAGCTCATACACGAAGCCGACTGTGCCGCAGTCTTGGAACAGAAGATAGATGGGCTGGTGTTGTTGCACGTGGAAGATAAATCGCATTGGATCGGCGTGGCCTTAGCGGCCGGTCTGCACGTTATGGCGACCCATCCAGTACAGGAGCTGAGCCATTCTGGGGTGTGCGTACTGTCCTTGGGGAAGCATACGCATCTTTGCTCGGCTTTAGCCGCTCAACAGGGCATAGCGCATTATTCTCTGGAGCTTTCTTTTGATTCGGCTTTATTCCACTCGCTTGGTCGCGAGACGATCTGCAACCAAGCGGCCTTGGACGTATGCGACCTATTGTTGAGTGCATGGGGACCGGTAGATGTGCTGTACAGCAGGATGCGCAACTTCTTTCATCTTGGTCGGATGGAGGACGTGTCGGTCGCGCTGCTGCGGATGCGCAACGGCGTCGAAGGTTCGGTTGCATTCATGGACTTTCCGGCTGTGGCTCCGACTTTGCGAGTCCGCTCGTATGCACAGGACGAAATGGTCGATACGTCTTGGCCTTGGGCGTGGGAAGCGGACGATCTAGCGGCGTACTATCGCAATTTCGTCGCCTGCATCCAAGGGCGCGCCCAGCCGTTATTGAGTTTAGAGCAGGTGGCCGAAAGCTATCGTCTTTTGGAATGGATCCGTACGTCGGCGAGACAAGATGCGATTTTGAATCGCAAGCAAATAAAATATAATTTCCTATAAAATTTTTTATGTAAACAAAAAATAAAAAAACAATCAACTACCAATCTTAATATAATCAGACGCATTATCGAGCAGCTTTTCGCGGTTTTCGTAATAGCGCATCGTCGTCTTTAGATCCTTGTGGCGCAAATGGGCTTGCACCTGTTGGGGCTTGGCTCCGCCTTCAATCGCCAAAGTGCAGCAGGTGTGGCGGAACATGTGCGCGGTGATGTTTTGGGGGAGACCGGCGCGCAGGGCATACTTCTTGACGATGTGATTTACCGATTGGTCGGTCAGCGGCTGACCCCGAGACTGGTTGCGCGACAGGCTGATGAAGACCTTGCCGGCGACCGGCAAGCCCTTTACCTGTAATTGCTCTTTGTATAGTTCAAGATGATGTAAGACGACGTTTTGTAGTTTGATCTCCTGAGCTACGCCCGATTTAGTCTCGGGCAGGTGCAGGATATAAAAGACGCCCTCCAAGGAAATATCCTCCCAAGCGACGCCTGCCACTTCAGAGCGGCGCAACCCGCCGAACGTGAGCAAGTGAAACATCGCCGCATCGCGCGTGCGGACCAAATCGTCTTTTTCTTCGGCGATGGCTTGCTGGATTTTGTTCAGCACCTGATTGGAAAGCGCTTTGCCAGCCAGTGTTTCATCTACCTTGTAGCCGCGCACCAACGTAGAGTCAGTGGGATTCTTCTCGATGTGGCCCAAGGCAACCAGCATCTTGAACAACGACTTCAGGCTAGACAATTTTCTGTTAATGCTGCTGCGCTTGTAGCCTTCGCTGGCGAGCTGATTTCTAAAGGCGACCACGTGCTCAAAGGTGATTGACTGCAAGACGGCGAGCGACACTTCATTTAGTTCCATGCCAATGGATGCAAAGAAATGCTGGAGATCGGCGTAATACGCACGCCGCGTGCGCTCGCTGAGTTGGCCGCTGAGAAATTGTTCCAAAGGGTCGTCCGCGACCAACGCTGGTGTCGGCGTCAGTTTGCGGACGACTGGATTGAGAGTCTGGCTCATTGAATGCTCACAGGGCTAAAGTTTGCAGTATCACAAATATAGCGAACCTCGCGGCATTTTGCCGCCGCATTTCACGTGGGATTCGCCTAGTTTTTATACTATTGATAATGCCTGTTATCGTTAGTATGATGAATAAAATTAAAAAAACTATAATTTTCGCAATAAACGCTCCATATCGCTCAATTTCATCTTTGCCATGATTGGCTTGCCTGTCGGACTTATATGCGGCGCGTCAACCTTTAACAATTCGTTGATCAAGTGCGCCATCGCCTCGGTGTTCAGCTTCTGTCCCTTCTTGATGCTCGCTTTGCGTGCATAAGCCAGGACGAGTGCTTCGCGCCAAGATTGTCCCGAATGTTCGCCGTCGCACACGTCGTTCAATAACTGATAAAAAACATCGCCTTCGCCGAAGCGGTCCAGTTCGGCGGGAACGGCTTCCACCAACACCGTCCGCTCGCCAAAATCCCGCACCGCAAAGCCTAGCTTGGCAATATCATCCCGCACTTGGTTGAAAACCTCGAAATCCGCCGCGCCCATTTCTAGTTGTATAGGAAAGAGCAATTGCTGGCTCTCGCCGGCCATGCCCTCCATTTGCGCCATGGCTCGATCATAGTTGACGCGTTCATGCGCAGCCTGTTGATCAATGAAGAGCAAGCCGTCGAATACCTCGACGAGGATATATTGGTTGTGGACCTGCCACATCGCGGCGTCTTCGGCCACGGCGATTTTGGCCGCGGCTGGAGCCACCAAGGCCATAGTGAGCTGGTCATCTGCATACTCTGCGGACTCAGGCACTGCGGACGTAGCCCTCTGCAATACTGGCGACGTTGGTTCTCCCACGCGCACTGCTTCACTTCGCTTTAGTGAGAAAACTGGCTCAGTACCTGCAGCACTGCTGTCGTAGACAAAAGATTGCGTGTCGGGCAGGCGCAAACTCTGTCGGACGCTACTCTCAAGAGCGGTAATGACCTGCCCTTCGTTAGCCAAGCGAATTTCCCGTTTCGTCGGATGGACATTGACGTCGATTTTCCTTGGGTCCATATCGATCCAGAGCATGAATACCGGATGATGGCCTTCGGGGAGTAAACCTTCAAAGCACCGCTGTACGGCGTTGGCTATCAATCGCGAAGAAATGGGACGCCCCTGTACGATGAGGTATTGCTTGCTCTTGCTTCGGCCGCAGTGTTCGGGACCGGCTAAAACCCCTTCGATTTTGAGGCCTTCTTCCTTGTATGCGAGATCCAATAGTTCGGCGTCGGGAGCAGTCTGGATGCCCAACAGCTCGGCAGCCCGCTCCCGACGAGATACCGGGGCGTAGTTCAATACCTGGCGATCTTGGTGCAAGAATTCAAAGCCAAGGGCCGGATAACCAGCGGCTAAATGGATGATGGTTTGCGCCACGTGGCGAGCTTCCGCATCGACGGAGCGGAGAAACTTGCGGCGGGCTGGTGTATTAAAAAACAGGTTCTTTACCACGATGGTCGTGCCACGCGCTCGGCCCATACTGTGCATCTCCCGCTCTATTCCCCCTTCTACAACCAAGCGCGTCCCCACTTCATCTTCCTTCGCTCGCGATTCTATGACTAGGTGTGCTACCGCACCAATGCTGGCTAGGGCTTCGCCGCGAAACCCTAGCGTCTGAATGCGAAACAGATCGGCAACTGAAGCCATTTTGCTCGTGGCATGACGGCGCACGCATAGAGCCATATCCTCCCTGTCCATGCCCGAGCCATCGTCGGTCACGACGATCAACTGCTTGCCACCGGCCTTGATTTCCACGCGGATTCTAGTAGCCCCCGCATCGATCGAGTTTTCGACCAATTCCTTCACGACCGAAGCTGGCCGTTCTACAACCTCGCCAGCGGCTATTTTCCCAATGAGACTTTCGTCGAGAACGCGAATATTACTCGCCATATATCTTCACAACTCAGCCCAGAGCCGATCGGCTTGTTGCCGAAATTCGGTTTGGGTAATTTTGCCTTGTTTGAGCGCGGTTTCCAAGTCGCGCAAGCGGCGGCGCGGTCCTCCTCCCCCTTTGATATCTAGCCGTATTTGGGACCAGATATGCCATCCTCCCACTCCGAGCAATAAGGCGATGAAAACCACACCTCCCCACCACGAGGCACCTTGTTCTTGACGCACTGCGCCCCCCTTTTGTCGCCAGTCTTCGGCCACGGTTGAGTCGGGCTCGGCTAGCTCGATTCGCTTGGCTACCGCCTCGCCGTTGATCCCTTGGACGCGGACGGCTCTTGTAAGCTGCCAAGCAAATCCTTGGGGTTGCACGATCAGATACTCAATTTGATCGGATACGAGAAGCCGATCAAATTGTTCTCTAGTAACTAGTACGGCCATAGGACTCAGCATGTTGAACAGCAACACGACCGCCAATAAGAAGGATGCCACCGCAAGAGCGAAATATGTAGGTTGTGTTTGTTTTTCTTTCATTTTTTGTTTACATATTAATTTTTATAGGATGTTTATTATTAATGATTATTCTCAAATGAACAGCCACAATTCTATATCACGATATTGACAATTTTATCCGGCACCCATATGAACCGCTTTATCGCCGTTTCATCGGCCACGTATTTCTGTATAATCTCCATGTCGAGCACCAAGGACTTTATCTTTTCCTCTCCGATGCGGACCGGCACTTCGACTTGTCCGCGCATTTTGCCGTTGACCTGAATGGGTACTACGATCATGTCCTCGGCGGCCTTGGATTCATCCCACTCAGGCCAATTCTGACGACTGAGATCTCCCCTCCCAAAGCCCGCCAGTTCCCAGATTTCCTCGGCAACATGCGGAGCAAAGGGTGAGAGCAGGATCAAGAAGGGCTTGGCAACGGCCTGTGGCACTTCGTCTAAAGACACCAATTGGTTGTTTAGCTCGATCAAGGAGGCGATAGCAGTATTAAACCGCAGCCCTTCGATGTCCTCGGTTGCCTTCTGGATGGTTTGGTGCAGCTTGCGTTCCAGATCCGTCGTCAACGCAGCACTCTCTCCTATCTTCACGCGTCGGTCCGAATCGACAAAGTTGCGCCACACGCGCTGCAAGAAGCGCTGCATCCCGCGAATGCCTTCCATGCTCCACGGCGCACTCGCTTCGAGCGGCCCCATGTACATTTCGTATAGCCGCAGAGTATCCACGCCAAATTCCTCGCCGACCTCTTCCGGCGGCAACCCATTTTTGTAGCGCTTGCCCATTTTGCCGAAAGACCGGCGTAGCACCTTTCCCGTCCCCTTCTCAACAGGCTCCCCGTCGCGGAACTCGACCTCGCGGATGTCGATATATACACCTCGCTCGTCCTGAAAGGCATCCGCGGTCATCATCCCTTGGTTGAACAACTTCTTAAACGGCTCAGGCGTGGATACGTGGCCTAAGTCGTAGAGGGCCTTGTGCCAAAACCGGGCGTAGAGCAAGTGCAACACTGCGTGTTCAGCACCGCCGATGTAGAGATCAACGGGCATGAAGTAGCCCTCCTTAGCCGGGTCACAGAAGACTTCTTCGTTGTGCGGATCGATAAAGCGAAGATAGTACCAGCAAGAACCGGCCCATTGGGGCATGACATTCAGTTCGCGCTGGCAGGCCACCCCGTCAATTTCCACCGTCGTCCACTCCGTTCCAGCCCGGTGCAACGGCGGTGAAACGGGTTGGGTGGGATCGTCGGAGGTTTCCGGTCTGAAATCCTCTAGGTCCGGCAGTACCACCGGAGGCTCGACCGCGACGGAATATCCGTCGGGGTGCGTGGCCAGTGGAAAAGGTTCGCCCCAATAGCGCTGCCGAGCGAAGGTCCAGTCGCGCAGTTTGTAGTTTACCTCGGCTTGGCCTCGCCCTTGGGCGACTAGTGCATTAATTATCTGAGCTTTGGCTTCAACCGTTGCCAAGCCGTTAATGGTATATGGATTATCACCGCCTCGCCTTGGAGGCGAGCCGTCCGCCTTCAGTACGGGAGGCGAATTAATCGCAGTCCCCTCCCCAGCATACCACCCCTCAACTCGTCCTTCCTCTCCAGTAACTACCTTTATAATGTCCAAGTTATAGGCGGTGGCGAAGGCGAAATCGCGCTCGTCGTGAGCCGGCACCGCCATAATGGCTCCCGCGCCGTAGTCCATACTGACGTAGTCGGCGACGAAAATGGGGATTTTTTGTTCGTTGACCGGATTGCGGGCGTAGATGCCAGAGAAGATGCCCGTTTTTTCCTTGGTTTCATCCGCCGTGGAGACAGCAACCTGAGCTACGTACTGGGCTACCGCTTCCCGGATGGAGTCCCCTCCCCCTTTCCATGGCTCCGGCGTCTCCTCCGGCCAAGCGTTGGGAACTAGGTAGGCTTCCCCGGCGGGATCCACCAGCGGATGTTGAGGGGCAATCGCCATAAAGGTCGCCCCAAACAGCGTGTCGGGACGGGTCGTGAACACGGGCAATTGCCCAGCGACCGCGTCGCTTTGCGGGTCGAGGACATCGAAGCTCACTTCAGCCCCTTCGCTGCGGCCGATCCAGTTGCGCTGCATCCGTTTGATAGGTTCTGGCCAGTCGAGCCGAAAGGGCGCGCCGTTGCGGTCCTCCAGCTCAAAGTCCAAGTCCTCTAAGAGCCGCTCGGCATAGGCTGTTATGCGCATCGTCCATTGTCGCAACGGTTTGCGGTACACGGGAAAATCGCCCCGCTCGCTGCGGCCTTCATTAGTCACTTCCTCGTTGGCCAACACAGTACCCAAGCCCGGGCACCAGTTGACAACGGCCTCTTGCTGGTACGCCAGTCGATAGTTGTTCAACACGGCTTGCTGTTGGGCCGTGGTCAGTGCGGACCAAGCTGTATCAGTGCCCAGTACTTGGCGATCTGTGGCCGACAAGGCCCTGCCAGCCGCAAATTGGGCTTCTAAGTCGGCAATGGGCTTGGCTCGCCCCTTTATTTGGCGTCCATTGCCATCTTCCCAGACTTCGCCTGTGTCGAAATAGCTATCGAATAGCTGGGCAAAAATCCACTGGGTCCAGCCATAGTACGACGTCTGCGACGTAACCACTTCGCGGGTCCAGTCGAACGACAGCCCGAGGAACTGCAACTGGCTGCGCATAGCATCGATATTCTGCTCAGTAACGGTTGCCGGATGGATGTTGTGTTCAATGGCGTATTGCTCGGCCGGCAAGCCAAAACTGTCGAATCCCATCGGGTGCAGGACGTTAAATCCCTGCATCCTTTTGTAACGACTGTAGATGTCGCTGGCGATATACCCTTTGGGATGGCCGATGTGCAACCCCGCGCCACTGGGATAGGGAAACATATCGAGAATGTAGCACTTAGGTTTGTTGTCATCGAAGCCGGGGTTTCCCGGCCCCAGTGTTTGATAGGTATTCTCCTGCTCCCAATGGGATCGCCATTTGGTTTCGATGGCTTGGAAATTGTATTGACTTTTTTTGGTTTTAGTTGACATAATCATCCTTATAAGACATTCATGGATAGAGACGCTGCATCATGCGCGGAAATGGAATGGTCTCGCGCACGTGCTTGACACCGCACAACCAAGCGACCACCCGCTCGATTCCCATGCCGAAGCCAGCGTGCTCGACCGAACCATAGCGCCGCAAGTCGAGATACCAGCTAAAGGCTTCTTGTGGCAATTGATGCGTGGCGATTTTGTGCTGCAAGACAGCGAGGTTGTCTTCGCGTTGCCCACCCCCGATGATTTCCCCGTACCCTTCGGGTGCCAACAGGTCCATGCACAGAGCTAAGCGGCGGTCTTGGGCATCTTCCTTCATGTAGAATGCTTTGACTGCACTGGGATAGCGGTGGACGAAAATCGGCGACTCAAACTGGGAGGCGAGGAGGGTTTCGTCGTCCCCGCCCAAATCACTCCCCCATGCGATGTCGCTGCCCAAGGCTGTCAGACGCTCGACGGCTTCATCGTAGGTCAGGCGCGGAAAGGGCCGGCTGACCTGTTCCAGTTTGGTGGTATCTCGCTCAAGCAGCTTTAGCTCTTCGCGGCGACGGTCGAGCACGCGGTCGAGCACGTATAGAACCATGTCCTCGGCTAAGGCCATCGCACCCTCTAAATCGCAATACGCCATCTCTGGCTCGATCATCCAAAACTCCGTCAGGTGCCGGCGAGTCTTAGATTTTTCAGCGCGGAACGTCGGCCCAAAACAATAAACTTTGCCCAAGGCCATGGCGGCCGCTTCCATATAGAGCTGGCCGCTCTGTGTTAAATAAGCCGTGTCATCGAAATACGCGGTCTCAAACAGAGTCGAGGTCCCTTCACAGGCTGCGGGGGTAAAGATCGGCGCATCCACGAGGACAAAGCCACGCGTTTCCATGAAGTCGCGGCAGGCTTTGCCGATTTCGCTGCGGATCTTGAGAATGGCCCCCGGACGAGAAGACCGCAGCCACAAGTGGCGGTGGTCGAGGAGAAAGGACACGCCGTGTTCCTTGGGTGTAATAGGATATGGTTCAGCTTCTTGCACGACTTCGAGGTGGTGGACCCCCACCTCATAGCCGATGGGCGAGCGCGCTTCCTGCCGCACTTGACCGTGGACTACGAGCGAAGATTCTTGGGGCAAGTGATCGCACTGCTCAAATAGCTCGGCCTCGACATCCCCCTTAAAAACAACGCATTGCACTACACCACTGCCGTCGCGCAGTTGCAAAAAATGCAGTTTGCCGCTCGAGCGCTTGTTGTACAACCAACCGCGCAGCACCACTTCTCGGCCCTCGTAGCGACCGATATCAGCCACCTGAATCAACTCCATTTGCTTATCCATATACCATTATATAATAAGAAAAGACTATCGAGCTATACTCGATAGCCTTCTCTTCGTCTAGCGCAAGACCAACACTTACTTCTTTAGTAGGGCCTTGTGGCTAAGTCGCATCTTGCCGCCGGTGTCGATTTCGAGAACCTTGACGGCTATCGTGTCCCCTTGCCCAACGACGTCTTCGACCTTGTCCACGCGCCGATGCGCCAACTCGGAGATGTGCAACAGGCCCTCCTTGCCGGGTAGAATCTCGACGAAGGCCCCAAAGGGCATGACCCGTTTGACAACCCCGTCGTATTCTTTGCCAACCTCGGCGTCGGCCGTGATTCCCTCGATCATGCGCCGTGCTTCTTCGGCTGGCCCCGCCTCAACCGAGGCAATGGTAATCGTGCCGTCTTCATCGACATTGACCGTGGCACCGGTCTTTTCGATCTCGCGGATAGTTTTGCCACCCGGGCCGATGACCGCGCCGATTTTGCTCTGGTCAATCTTGACAAACTCAATGCGCGGTGCCCAGCGCGAAAGCTCGGGCCGCGCCGCGCTCAGGCATTCATCCATAAGGGCCAAGACTTTGTCCCGGCCCTCTTTGGCTCGGTCGAGGGCTTCCTTGAAAATGTCTAGCTGCAAGCCCTGGATCTTGATGTCCATCTGAATCGCGGTAATCCCGTCCTTGGTGCCAGCGACTTTGAGGTCCATGTCGCCGAGAAAATCTTCGGCGTCGCGGATGTCGGTCAGCAATTCGTACTCGTCCCCTTCCTTGACCAAGCCCACGCCCGTACCGCACACCGCAGTTTTAACGGGAATGCCAGCGTCCATCAAGGCGAGCGAGCAGCCACACACCGTGGCCATAGAACTAGAACTGCTCGACTCGGTTATATCGGACACTAAGCGAATTGTGTAGGGAAAGGACTCGACCGAGGGGATGACCGGCTCTAAGGCGCGCTCGGCCAGATGGCCATGGCCAATGTCCCGACGTCCCGGCCCGCGCTCAAAGCGCACTTCGCCGACCGAATACGGCGGAAAGTTATAATCCAAGTAATAGGACTTAAACCGCTTGCCCTGCAGATCATCGGCCATGCGCTCATCGAGCTTAGTGCCCAGCGTCGCCACGCAGAGCGCTTGCGTCTGTCCGCGCGTAAACAGTGCCGAGCCGTGCGTCCGCGGCAACACCGTACTCTCGCAGGTGACGTCGCGCACCGCATCGAGCGCGCGGCCGTCGATGCGCCGCTTATCCTTGAGGATCATAGTGCGCATGTCGGCCTTGAGCAGCGCTTCTAGCTCGGCTAAGATGAGCTTTTCCGAGTCTGGAAAGCGCTCGGCCAACCCCTCCAAGACATCGGCGTTAATCGCGTCGATGCGCTCTTGCCGCTCTTCTTTGCGCGGGCTTCTGTTGGCCTCGGCGATGCGCTCTTGCGCCAACTCGGCAACGGCGCTGACCAGTTCGGGATCGGATTCTGCGACCTCGACGACAAGTTTCTCCTTGCCGACTTCAGCAACCAGCCGCTCTTGTAGCTCTACCAGTGCGGCGATGCACTCGTGGCCAAAGGCCAGCGCATCCACCAGATCTTGCTCGGCAATCTCGTGGGCACCCCCTTCGACGCTGACGATGGAATCGGCCGTACCGCAGACGATGATTTCGAGATCGGACTCATCTAGCTGGGTAGAAGTCGGATTGGCGACAAACTCACCGTTGATGCGCCCGACTCGCACGGCTCCCATAGGGCCAGCAAAGGGAATGTCGGAGATACTCAAAGCCGCTGAAGCCCCGATTAAACCCAAGACATCGGCGTCGTTTTCGCCATCGTACGAAAGCACCGAAACATAGACTTGGATCTCATAGGGAAACTTCTTGGGAAACATCGGCCGAATAGGGTGATCAATTAACCGGGCACTCAGGGTTTCCTTTTCGGAGGGGCGCCCTTCGCGCTTGAAGATGTTGCCCGGTATCTTGCCGCCAGCGTAGGCCTTTTCCCGGTAATCTACGATCAAGGGCAGAAAGCCCCGATCTTCCGGCGTGTTGGTCCGGCAGGCCGTTACCAGTACTACGGTCTCTCCGTATTGTATCCACACGGCCCCATTGGCTTGCTTGGCGATTCTGCCCGTTTCAATCGACAGACTCCGCCCGCCTATTTCGAGTTCGAGTTTAGTCATTAGATATATCTTTTTGCTCTTTCCTTTGAGGTTTTGAATTCTGAGCGGCACTCGTACAAGCACTGCAGTGAGTCGTTTAGTGCGAGCTAACGGCGCAATCCCAACTCGCGGATCAACGCCGCGTACTCCTGCGGTTTTTTCTTTTGGTAGTAGCTTTGCAATCGCCTCCTCTTGCCTATGAGAACAAGTAAACCTCGCCGCGTGGCAAAGTCTTTTTGCTGGTCTTTGAGGTGTTCGGTCAAGTGCCGGATGCGCTCGGTGAGAATGGCAATCTGCACCGGGGTGGCTCCCGGACCGCCTTCTTGCCCGAACTTCTCGATCAGTTCTTTCTTGCGCTCAGTTGTTATCGACAACGGCAACCTCCGTATTTCACGCCGCGCTTTCCGCCTTCAGCACTTGGAAGCGAATAGGGCGCGTGCTTGGTTAATGTCTTTGCGAATTTGTCCTACCAGCTCGTCTGGACAGGCAAATGCGCGTTGGTCGCGCAGCTTTTTTACGAGGGCGACCTGTAGGGTTTGTCCGTAGAGGTCGCCGGTAAAATCGAGTATGTGCAACTCGATGACTAGCGCTTCTTCGGCAAATGTGGGCCGAGGGCCAATGTGAGCCACGGCCGACAAAATCCCACTTCCGGGGCATTGTACCTCGGCGGCAAATACCCCCTGCGGCAAAGAGTTATCGCCGTGGGGTAGCAAGTTCGCCGTGGGAAACCCCAGTGTTCTACCGCGTCCTTGGCCTGGCGTGACGCGACCGGAAAAATGAATGCCAGCACCTTCCATCTAAGGTTGGCGCAAAACGCACAGGGGCCGCAATGCCCCCTTCTCCCACCGTGCGAGACCAAACAAGGTTTGTGCTGCGTCAAAAACCGCGCAAACCTCGCGCGGTCCTGCGCCAGTGGGATGCTCAATTACCTTTCCATGGACGAAATCGGCTAGATTGCCTTCGTTCAGCTCCACGGCCGCCAGTTCGCTCAAGGCCAGCCGCGGATGGACGAGGGCCTTTTCAATTTGGCCCGCTCTACTCAGACTAGCTACTTGGTCTAACGTCAGGGCTTTGTCCAGCCCGAGACCTCCGGCGCGCAGTCGGCGCAATTCCGCTAAATAAGCACCTGTCCTCAAGGCGCACCCTAGGTCGGCGGCCAGCGAGCGGATATATGTTCCTGCAGAGCAATGGATTCTCACCCTTAGTCTAGGAAAATCGTAGCCGAGCAATTCCATCGCGTGAATATGCACTCGGCGGGATTTGAGGACGACCTCGTCCCCGCGACGCGCCCGCTTGTACGAGCGCACCCCAGCTACCTTTACGGCTGAATACGCTGGCGGAACTTGGTCTATGGCACCCGTAAAGTCGCGCAGAGCTTGGGCCACACTTTGGACGTTGGGAGGCGTGCAGTTGGCTTGGTGGCGGATCGGCCCTTCGACATCGCCCGTAGCACTCACAGCTCCCAGACAAATCTCGGCCTCGTATTCCTTATCTGCGCCGCTGAGCCACCTATTGAGCCGGGTATAGCGCCCCAAGCAAACGACCAAGACGCCGCTGGCCAAGGGATCGAGCGTGCCGCAGTGCCCAATGCGCCGCAATTGCAACAGACGCCGGAGCGAGGCGATTATGTCGTGCGAAGTGGGGCCTTTGGCTTTGTCGATGACCAAAACCCCGGTCAGAGCCAGATCAACCATGCGGCGCTCCACCAAGACTATCGATCAGGGCCGTCAAGCGCACGGCGCGCTCGGTGGTGTCGTCGTATGCAACCCGCAACTGGGGTGCGTAGCGCAAGCGCATGCGCTGGGCGATTTCTCGGCGTATAAAACCCAATCCCCGGTGCATCCCTTGGAGTACCTGCTTTTTGTCGTCTGCATTGCCGAGCGTGCTGACAAAAATCGTGGCATAACTCATGTCGGCGGAGAGTTCCACATCCACTACTTGGACTAGCTGCAACCGAGGATCCTTCATCCGTCCTACAATGTCGGTCAGCTCGCGCAGCAACTGCCCGCGCACTCGGCTAATTCGTTGGGGGGAGGCCACTTGTGCTCAGTGTACTTCCATTTGGTAGTCGAGAATCTGCACTCGGGGGTCGCCTTCGACGAAGTTAACGATTCTAGTCAGCATCTCGTCGCAGTGTTCAACGGCCGAACTCACTACCGCAACCCCCAGCACTGCCCGCTGCCAAAGCGCATGGTCATCTACTTCGGCCACAGCCGCGTTAAAGCGGTTGCGGATGCGCCCCTTGAGGCTGTTGAGGACTTGCCGCTTGTCTTTGAGCGAATGGCTATCGCCGATGTAGAGTTGCACTGCACAGCTCATAACGATCAAAACAGATCGACTACCCTTAGAGCGTCCGCTCGGTCTCGACCATAACCAAGGATTCGACGATGTCACCTTCTGCGATGTCGTCGAATCCGGCAAATCCCATGCCGCACTCGAAGCCTTCAGAGACCTCGCGCACATCGTCCTTGAATCGCCGCAACGAAGTAAGCTCTCCGGTAAAGACGACTTGGCCATCGCGCAAAACCCGCACTTGGTTACTGCGGGCGATGGTGCCGTCTTGCACCAAACAACCGCCGATCGTCCCCGTGCGGGACGAAGTAAAAATTTGGCGGATTTCGGCCCGGCCAACCACTTGTTCTTCGGTCGTTGGAGCCAAAAGGCCAGCTAAGGCGGCTCGCACATCCTCGATGACCTCGTAGATGATGCGGTAGTTGCGAATCTCCACGCCCTCCTGCACGGCGAGGTCGCGGGCCGAGGGTTGGGTGTTCACGTGGAAACCGAGCAAAATGGCGTTAGAAGCCGCCGCCAATAGCACATCTGATTCTGAAATGGCCCCCACCGCGCTGTGAATGACGTTGACCCTCACTTCCTCGTGGGTTATGCGGCCCAGCTCTTCGGCAATGGCCTCGACCGACCCATCGACATCGCCTTTGACCACCACCCGCAACTCTTGAATGTGGCCTTGCTGGATCTGATCGTGTAAGTCGCTGAGCGTAACTGTGCGCAGCTTGCGGTGATCCTGCTCGCGCTTGATGAGATGCCGCCGCTGGCTGAGGTCCTTGGCCTCGCGCTCGGAATTGGCAACAGCAAAAGTATCTCCAGCTTGCGGCACCCCGGGCAACCCGAGCACTTGGACGGGTACGGAGGGTTTTGCTTCTTCGACTCGCTGGCCATGCTCGTCGAGCAGGGCGCGGACCCTGCCGCTATGCACGCCGGTAATAAAAGGCTCGCCGACGCACAGCGTTCCCTCTTGCACCAAAACTGTAGCCACAGCCCCCCGCCCCTTGTCGAGATGGGCTTCAACAATCGTCCCACGCGCTTTCTTATAAGGATTGGCCTGCAACTCAAGCAACTCGGCCACAATGAGGAGCAATTCCAGCAAGTGGTCTATGCCTTGTCCGGTCTTGGCGGAGATCTCGGCACAGGGAATCTGCCCTCCCCACTCTTCGATTAAAACCCCTCTTTCCGACAATTCCCGTTTGATCTTGTCTGCATCGGCCGTAGGTAAGTCTATTTTGTTAATCGCTACTACTAAGGGAACCTGCGCGGCCTTGGCGTGGTCGATCGCTTCAATGGTTTGCGGCATGACGCTGTCGTCGGCAGCCACGACCAAGATCACAATATCCGTTACTCTTGAACCACGCGCCCGCATCGCCGTGAAGGCCGCATGCCCTGGGGTGTCGAGGAACGTCACGCCGCGACCATCTTCCATGTTGATCACATACGCCCCGATATGCTGGGTAATGCCGCCAGATTCTCCCTCGACCACCTTGCTTTCGCGCAAGTAGTCAAGCAACGAGGTTTTACCGTGATCGACGTGGCCCATGACGGTGACAACCGGCGGACGCGGCTCGGGTTCGCCGATTTCTTCCTCCTCGACAATCTCATCCAATTCGGCTTCTTCGGCTTCCAGCGGAACCACTTCAAAGCCAAACTCATCGGCCAGCGTCTGCATGATGTCCATATCGAGGCGTTGATTGATCGTCGCCATGGTACCCAACTGCAAACACAGGGCGATTACTTCGCTGACCTTGACGCCGAGTTGTTCGGCAAATTCGCCGAGCGTGATAAACTCACTGACCTTGATCTGGCGAATCTCACCGCCTTCCTCGGCACCGTCTTCGCGCGGGCCCCGCTCGTAGCGCCGGCGCACCCGCCCTTCGTTGAGCTGACTCAAGGTCCGCCGCACGCTTTCTTGGACTTCCTTAGCATCGGGTGCCCCTTTGCGCCGCTTCCCCCGGCGGCGCTTGGGCGGCGACCCGGGCAAATTGGCCTGGGCAGTTACTTCTCGCTTCTCGCCCAAGCCCTCGCGGATGCTTTCTAAGCTATCCTGCCCTTTGCCACGCCGGCGACCGCGACGACGCCCTCCCTCGTCCTTGTCGGGCAAGGGCACGGCGCGCTCCTCGGCCTGCCCTTCGACGCCCTGCTTGCGAGTCGCCGCCCCCCTTTCGCGACGACGCTCGGGTCTCAAGCTATCTGCCTGTTTGCGGCTGTCCTCTTTGGCCTTCTGCCGCTTTACTTCCTCTATCGAGCTTTTCTTTTCTTCAGCCAGCTTGCGGTCGATGGCCTCCAGCATCTCGGGCGTAAGTACGCTCATATGGCTTTTAACTTCCATATCCATGCCCTTGAGCATGGATATGAGCGCATCACTGGACAGCTTCTGTTCTTTGGCTACTTGATAAACCCGGCGCTTTTCCAAAACTATTCCCTCAGCTACTCAGCCCTTTGGTCTGTCTCGTCTTCTCCACTCACAGCGGGCGCGGCAAGCACTTCTTCACTCTTTTGCCCAGCCGCTTCTTCCTCAGCGGTGATCAATGCTTCAATATCGACCTCACCATGTTCGGCAAGGTATGCGGCGGCAGCGACCTTTACCCCTTGGGCGGTTTCGGCCAACTCTAGGCCCGGCACGGTCTGTAACAGCTCTGTATCGGCCTCGGAGATCGCGGTGATGGAGTCGAAACCGGACGTGGTCAAACTCAGGGCAATCAACTCGCTAATACCATCTATCTGGCGGAATACTTGCTGGTACTTCTCCTGCTTGGCGCGGCGCTCTTGGTATTGCCCGTCGGTGATGATATCGAGCCCCCAACCCGTCAGTTGGCTGGCGAGTTTGGTATTTTGGCCGCCCTTGCCAATGGCCAGCGATAGCTGCTCCTCTTCGACGATCACCACCGCGTGCCGACGGCGCGAATCCGTAATGCAGCGCACTACGGTGGCTGGGCTTAGAGCGCGGCTTATGAATATATCCGGCTCGTCGATCCAAGGAACGATATCTATGCGCTCGCCACTCAATTCTCGGACGATGGCTTGCACCCGCGATCCTTTCACCCCCACGCAGGCCCCCACCGGATCGACGCGTTCGTCGCTGCTGCTAACCGCAATCTTGGCTCGCTCCCCCGGCTCGCGGGCCACGCCGTGAATCTCGACGATGCCCTCGGCTATCTCCGGCACTTCTGTCGCAAAGAGCTTCCTGAGGAATTCGGGCCGCGTGCGAGAAAGCAAGACCTGAGGCCCTCGGCTCGACTTGAGTACCTCGTATATATAGCCTCGCACCGCATCGCCTTGGCGGTAGCGCTCGCGGCGGATTTGCTCTTTGTATGGCACGGCGGCCTCGGCCCGACCAAGGTTGAGAATGATATCGCCGTGGCTGATTTGTTGCACAGTACCGGATTCGACGAGACCGACCCGACCGATAAATTCGTCGTATATTCGCTCGCGCTCGGCTTCGCGGACCCGCTGAATGAGAATCTGCTTTGCAGTCTGTATGGCGTTGCGACCAAAGTCGGCGAAATTGAGCTGCTGTACCAGCACGGAACCCAGTTGGGCATGAGGGTCGATGTTGCGGGCATCGGCGAGGAGAATCTCTATGGATGGCTCGACCACTTCTTCGACGACGGTCTTGCGGGCATACACGGCCATCTTGCCCTGGACCGCGTCGATGTCAACTTCGTAATTTTCGGTATTGCCGTAGTGCCTTTTGGCGGCCGAAATTAGGGCGTCGGCAAGGGTTTGTACCACCAATTCCCGATCGACGTTTTTTTCGCGGGCAATCTGCCCCAAGGCTTCGACAATGTTTGCGTTGTTCATGTCTTTTGCTCGACCTTCGCTGCTTACAATTCTGGTTCGATGTTGGCTTTAGCAATATTGGCGCGTGCCACGATCTCGGCTGGGCTGTCGAGCTGAATCTGGTCAGCTTCCCAAGCGACCAGCCGACCTTTGACCGCTCGACCGGACGTGAGTACGACTTTTAGCAGCCGGCCCTGGGCGCGGGTAAAATCCCCATCGGTCTCTAGAGGCCGGTCCAATCCGGGCGAAGTAACTTCGAGCCGATAGCGTCCGGCAATGGGATCTTCTATGTCGAAAAGATCGGCCACTTCGCGACTGATTGACTCGCAGGTGGCCAGCGTTACGCCGCAATTTTTGTGAACCAATAATCTGACTAGCTGATTACCGTGGGCTCCGCTGAGTTCGATATCGACGAGTTCGGCCTCGTGCTCGCGGACAATGGGTTCGACAAGAGCTACTATATCGGCCTTTAATGCGAATTTATCTACGGCGGAAATACGCGCTTTTCCCCCTTAAGCAAAAAAGTGGGCTATGACGCCCACTCGGGATTATAAAATATGGAATTATATTAGTTTAGGCAAGAAGACTTAACAGCCCTAGCCAAATGTCGACGCTAGAGGAGACGCAATATCTCGCGCAGTTCTTTTTTGGTCTCTTCGATCATTCTCAATGCGGCTTCCCGGCCCTGTACAGGCTCGGCGTTGGCTTGCGCCGCTGCTGGCGCGGGACTGTCCTGTTGTTGGGCAAGCAAAATAGACACTTGCTCGCCAACCTGACGCAGGAGCTCGGGTTCGTCTTTGAGCTTTTTCTTTACGCCTTGCGTCGTATAGCGCTCCTCATAGAGGAGGCGTTTGAGCAACAGGATGATCCCTATATCGCGTTCTCTGTAGGCCCTGTTTTTGCCACCGCGCGCGCGACGCGGTCGCAAACACACAAACTCCTTCTCCCACGCCCTGAGCGTATAGGGTTGTAGTTGTGTGAGTTCTGCGACTTCGCTGATGCTGTAATACAGCTTGTTTTGCAATGGATTTTTCACGATCGCACTTCCCTGTATCCTTTGCGATGACGCCAGGCGATGCGCAAGGGCGTTCCCTCGAAATCAAACTCCGACCTCAGTCGATTTTCGATGTGGCGTCGATAATTTCCCGGCACGGAGCGGGGCAAATTGGTAAAGATCGTAAATGCCGGCGGGTTAATCGCGTGTTGGGTTGCGTAGAGCAGACGGATATCTCGGCCTTCTTGAGTCGCTAGGTACTCGCCAGAAAACTGCTGAATGATCTTGTTCAAGCGCGCGGTGGGAATCCGCGTCCGGCGCTTATTGCCCACCGCGGCCACCACTTCGAGACACTTGTGAACCCGCCGCCCGGTCAAGCCCGATATGCACAGCACTGGATAGTTGCGCAAAAAAGGATAGCGATCGCGCAACTCGCTGCGGAACTCGGCCACCGTTTTCTCGACGATTAAATCCCACTTATTGATCGCCACTACCAAACCACAGCCAGATTTTATCACTTGCTCCATGATGCGAGCGTCTTGCATGACCCACCCCTCGGCACCGTCTATGAGCACAACCGCTACATCGGCTTGATCAATGCTATTGGCCGCCCGGCGTGTACTGTAGAATTCCACTGGATCATCGACCTTAGATCGCCGCCGCAAACCTGCAGTATCCACGAACTGCAGGTGGCTGTCCTGCCAAGTCAAGCGCAGTTGCGTTGGGTCGCGGGTCGTACCAGGCTGGTCGTGGACGATGGAAACCTGATAGCCGGCGAGGCGATTGATCAGCGTGGATTTGCCCACGTTAGGACGCCCGACCAAAGCGACTCGAATCGCCGCCTCGTCCCATTCTGGCCCATACGCCTCGGCCTCATCGAAGAGCGCAATAAGTGCATCGAGCAAGTCCCCGGAACGCCGCCCAGTCACGGCTGAAACCGGCAGGGGCTCCCCCAAGCCGAGCCGGTAGAATTCATCAAGCGACGCGACCGCCCCCACCTCATCGACTTTGTTGACGGCCAGCAAACACTTCCCGCCCCCGCTGCGCATCATGGCCCCCATCTCTTGGTCAAGGTCGGTCAAACCCGTAGTCCCATCGCATAGAAAAATCGCTATATCCGCTTCTGTTAGAGCCTTTGCCGCTTGGGAGCGCACAGCCACAGATAGTGCATCTTTGGCACTGGGCATGTAGCCCCCCGTATCGACCAAAGTAAAGGAGCGCCCTCCCCACTCGGCCGCAGCGAATATCTGATCTCGCGTGACCCCGGGCTGGCCATCGGTTATGGCCAATCGAGTCCCCAAGATGCGGTTGAACAGGGTCGATTTGCCCACGTTGGGCCGCCCGACAATCGCCACGATAGGCCGGCGATGGCTTTCGACGGTCTGGCTGCTCATTTTTCGCGCCCTATGTAGTAACCCAATTCGGTTAGCTGTCGCCCCTCTCCTTGCACGTTCACGCCTTGATCGGTCCAAATGCGCTCAAGTGATTCGACCAAGTCGTACCCCCCTACCGCGAGGGGGACGCCTATCTCTCCCGCAAGTTGGGGCACGGTCATGTCGTCTAGTGTCAAACCCTCGCCATTGATGCAATTGGGCGGCAGCAAGACCAAATCCCGCTCGATTCCATCGCGCACACGCGCCGCCATATCGCGGCCGGTCAGCAGGCCCGACACCGTGATCCCACGACCGAAAAAGTCGTTATCTACCGGTAGGAGATCGATCTGTACGTTCTCAATGGCGTTCAGCCTAGCCACTAGGGGCACGAGGATCGGCTCGGCCAAGCGGCCAGTCAGCAGACCGATCCGCATGGCCTCGGCCGTGTGTACTGGTAGTCTCTTGCTGGCCTCGTCCCAAGTGTCGAGAAAGGAACGGACCATGCCGATGCCGTTTTCTAGCTGAGGAAACGCATCGTAATACGACGCCCCTGGCATGGGCCGACCCGTCAGCAGAAAAATTTCGTCGGCCGCATAGACGAACCGCTCGCCAAAGCGCGCTTTGAATTGCGAGCCCCACAATTCGGCTGTATCTGCGTACTCAGCGGCCTTGGCCGGGGTCACCGGATCGAGTTGGGCAAGCTTGTGCCGATGATCGGTCAGCCCCACGGGCACGAGTGCGACCGAACGAACCGCGGGATAGTACGCAGACAAATCGACTACGGTGCGCTCTAGGTGCGGTCCGTCGTTCCAGCCTGGGCAAAGCACGACCTGGGTGTGCATTTCAATGCCATTGGCGGCGAGTTTGCGCAAGCGCTCGTTGATATCGACGGTCGCTTTTGTGCGCCCGAGCATGACTTGTCGCAGCTCGGGATCGGTGGCGTGGACTGAGATGTATTGCGGTGTTAGCCCTTGTTCAATGATGCGGTCGATATCGCTTTCGCGGACATTGGTCAGGGTCACGTACGAGCCGTGGAGAAAGGAGAGCCGAAAATCGTCGTCCTCAAAATACAGGCTGCGCCGCATGCCCTTGGGCATTTGGTGGATAAAGCAGAAGACGCATTTGTTGTTGCAACTGCGCAAGCGCATATCCTCGAAGACCAGCCCTAAGGACTCGCCGCTCTGGCGCTCGATTTCGGCTTCGTATAATTCTTTGCCGCGCTCGATTTCTACGCAGATCACTTCCTCTGCGCTGTTGACCTGCACGTCGATCAAATCGCGCACTTCTTCGCCGTTGATGCGCAAAATGCGATCACCAATGCAAAATCCCGCGCGCGCGCCGAGACTACCGGGCTCAATTTGTTTTACGACAACCATAGTGAATTAAGCAATTAATCTACGTATCATAGTGTGGGGCAAGACGTTCTATCGGTAAAGGTATATGGATATTGGACCGACGGCAATACCTTGGAAAGAAATAAAAAAATCCGCCCGACCAAGTTGGCCAGGCGGATGATGGAGCGGGAGACGGGAATCGAACCCGCGACATCAAGCTTGGGAAGCTTGCGCTCTACCCCTGAGCTACTCCCGCTAATTTTTGCGCCTAAGGTAAGGCGAGGCCCCAACCGCTGTCAACCCGCCCCACGACCCCATCGATACTCCCACTCGCCGACGATGCGCTGAACGACGCCGACCTTACCCCATACATCGAGGTCCAATTCGCGTAGGCGGCGGTCGCGGCGGCACCACGTTATTTGTCGCTTGGCCAAGTGACGAGTGCGCTGCTTGGTCTGTTCGATGGCCTCCTGCCAAGGGCAATGCCCGGCCAGCGCACTGCACATTTCGAGATAGCCCAAAGTCCCCAAGGCGCTGTCGCTTGGGTCGTAGCCCATTTCGCGCAAGGAGCGGACTTCCTCGACCCATCCCTGCTCGACCATTTGCTCGACTCGCTGGTCGATCCGCTCGTAGAGTCGGCTGCGCGCCATGGTCAGACTGATCATTTGCGGCTGCCGCACAAGGGGCCGTTCTTTGCGCTCTCGCCAGAGCTTACTGAGCGTGCCCTTCCCACCTATAGCTACCTCTAATGCCCGCAGAATCCGCTGCGCGTCGCCCGGCTGTAAACGCGCGTGTGCGACCGGATCTCGACGGCCCAGTTCCTCGTATAGGGATGCCAGCCCCTCGCAATGCAGGCGCTTTTGCAATTCGGCGCGTATTGGCGCGTATTCGATTTCGTCCTCAAAACATCCGTCTAAGGCGCTCTGCCAGTACAAGCCCGTCCCTCCAACCATGATGGGAAGGCCCCCTCTATTCCAGACCTGCTCAATGATGTGCCGTGCGGCTCGGGCATACGCTCCCGCGCTGTAGTTTTCCTCGGGATCAAACACGTCGAGCAAGTGATGGAGGCATTGGTTCTGCTGTTCAGCGGTTGGTTTAGCCGTGCCGATATCCATGTAGCGGTAGATTTGCCGCGAGTCGGCCGAGATGATCTCCACTTTGGGCAAGTGCTGGGCTACTTCAAGGGCTATTTCTGTTTTGCCTGTGGCAGTGGGTCCGGTGATTAAGATTAGTGATTTGTTTAACATATTATAGATTATGGGACTATTTAATTGATTCTTTTTTTAATAAAGCCGGCTCCACGATGATCGTTTTCTCGCGGCGCAACAGCGCCTGCCCAGGCGCACCGCCACGCGGCTTGGTGACGTGTTTTACCAAGGTGTACGCCACGGATACTTTTTTCGCCGTTTTACCCTTGCTCCAATACGCGGCTAAGGCTGCGGCCTCCTCAATAGTCTGTTTGCTGGGGGCTTCCTTGCGACCCTCGCTCCGCAGGACGACGTGCGAGCCTGCGTACCCCCGGGCGTGAAACCACAGATCGTTTTGGGCAGACATTTTGTGCGTCAGCACGTCATTTTCCTTGTTGTTGCGCCCGGCCCACACCGACCACCCCGTGGAGGTCCTATAACGCCGGGGATGGGCTTGGGGCTGCTTGCTTGCCGTTTTGTCGGTACTTGTCACCTTGCTCTCCAACCAGTTCTGCAGCGCAGCGTCGGCTTCCCAAGTACCGGCATCGACCGCACCAATCCAATGCTCGTATTGGGTGCACTGACGCTTGAGTTTGGAGAGGCGCTGCGGCAGGGCTTGTTGGCGGCGCTCGTATTTTTGCGCGGTTTTTAGATAGGATGCGGCGTTTTCCGCCAAGCTGCGGTTTATATCCAAATCAATACGCAGGGTCGATCCCCCTTCTGAATCGAAGAGATCGGTCAACTCTACTTGCGCAGGCCGACCGGATAGCTGCCCGATGTTGGCCCACAGCGCATGCCCCTTGCGCTTGTATTCTTCGGCGCGCGCAGCCTCGTCGAATTCAGCTTGCATGGCAGCCAAACGCCGCCGGGCATTTTTCAGAGTCTGGCTCAGTCGGCGGCGAATTTGTTGCTGCGCCTGCTGTGTCCGGCGCTGTGCCCGCTCCTTCTGGTACGCCGCCCATATCCCTGGGCTGACCGCGTCAAACTGCTCGTAGGTGCCTTGCAAACGGCGTGGCTCAAAGGCGGAAAAATGAACCCGGCCCGCCTCTTGCCATACATAGCTACGGCCAGCCACCGCACTGGCGTACGCCTCCGTGGCCGCGGTCCACAAGGCTGTGATCGGCTCGCCTCCCCCACCCTGCTGGCTGCGAAAGATCAGCTCGCGCACCACTGAGACATCCGCTCCAGCCAACCAGCGCCTCGCCGTCTTTTCCAAGGCTGTATCCGCACTCGCCAGTCGGTCGCGCCACGCACTGAGTTGGTCCGTGCCGGGCAACAGTCGGCCCGATGGCTCGGGTGGTTGGTACGGCTTGCCTACGGGAGACTTATCCTTGGACGTTGCCCAACAGCCCAAAATTCCGCCATCGGCTTGGCGGTGGAGAACAAACCGCACCTTGTTGGGAATGAGTTCGCACACTAAGACGCCAAAGCTCGGGCGACCGTCGCGGTCTCGACGCTCTAAGCGCAAGCGCAAGATGCGCTCGCGACGCTCGGTTTCGACGGCCACGATCCGCGCTCGCACTAAGTACTTTTCCGGACCATCGCCCGCTCGCCAAGACCGCGGCCAAGCCTCGTGCCGCAGGCAGAGCAAGCCCTCTCGGCCGCTCACACCGTACAGCCAATTGCCCTCGTCAACCGCCAAGGCTAGTTCTGTGGACTGAGCATAGGCCTGCTCGATGACCGCCCCTTGCAGGCGTCTCTGTAGCTCCTGTGCGAGAGCTTGAATGGTGAAGTAATCAAACGCCATCTAGGCTTCGACGAGTTTGAGGCTGGCATTTAGTTTCTCTTGGGTGGCGCGGTATTCGGCTTGGCGTTGGCGCTCCTGTGCGACGATTTCGGGCGGCGCTTTGGTCAGGAAGCGGTCATTGGCCAATTTGGCATCTAGGCCCTTGAGCAGACCGTCCATCTTTTGGATCTCTCGTTTGAGCCGCTGCCGTTCTGCATCTAGGTCAATCAATCCCTCTAAGGGCACGAAAATCTCGGCCGCAGCCGTCATCGCGCTACCCGAAGCTGGCGGCCGGACGAGCCCTTGGCCGACTTGCACGGATTCGGCCCGGGTCAACAGCGCGATATAGGGTATGGCTTGGCGCAGGGTTTGTTCGACCTCGTCCGAGGTAGCCGAAATCAAGACCTCAACTTTGCGGCCCGGTGGAACGTTCATCTCGCCGCGAATGATCCGCACCCCGGTCACTACCTCTTGCAGGCACTGCATTTGCGCTTCGGCCTCCTGGTCTATTAGCGCAGGATCGCATTCCGGCCAATCCGCGATCATGATGCTATTAATCGACGAGCCGTGGGGTAAAGCCTGCCACAAGGTCTCGGTGATAAAGGGCATAATGGGGTGCAACAGCCGCAGGGCAGTTTCGAGCACGCGCACGAGATGCTCTTGGGCTGTGCGCCCAGCTTGGGGATCGCCTCCCTGCAAGCGCACCTTGGCCAATTCGAGATACCAATCGCAATAGTCGCGCCAGACGAAGTCGTAAATCGCCCGAGTCAAGTCGCTGAAGCGGTAGGATTGCATGGCCTCGGTCATCTCGCGCACGGCTACCTGCAACCGGCTCCAGATCCAGCGGTCGGCCAACTCACTCCGCTCGCAGGGGCCGGGCTCGTATCCGTCGATGTTCATCAGCACGAAGCGAGTCGCATTCCACAGCTTGTTGCCAAAGTTGCGGCCGGCCTCCGCGCTGGCCGAAGCCTGCACTTGGTTGTTCTCTACGGCCGCATCAAAGCGTACATCCTGGATGGCTCCGGCCTGTGCCAACAGACAGTAGCGGGTCGCATCCGCACCGTAGCGCGCGACCAAGTCGAGCGGGTTGAGGCCCGTGCCCAAGCTCTTGCTCATGCGGCGGCCGTCTTGAGTCAGAATGGTCGGGTGCACTAGCACCGTCTTAAAGGGAATTTGCTCTACGAACTCTAGCGAGGTCATGGCCATCCGCAAAACCCACAAATAGAGAATGTCGCGCGCCGTGATCATCAAATCCGTGGGATAAAAGTAATCCAGTGCGTCGCGTCTCTGCGGCCAGCCAAGGGTGGCAAAGGGCCACAGCGCGGAAGAAAACCACGTGTCGAGTACATCGGGGTCTTGCACCCAATCTCGGCCACCGCATTCGGGACAGGCCTCTGGCTTAGCCACACTAACCACGGGCTTGGCCCCGGCCGCCACCGAAACCCTGAAATTGCCCTCGCGCAGGGCTTGCTCCCGGTCCAGGTTGCCCATGGCGCTCAGCCCATCGGCGCTGCAATGGGTGCAATACCAAGCGGGAATGCGATGCCCCCACCAGATCTGCCGCGACAAAGCCCAATCGCGTATTTGATCCAACCACTCGATGGCATAGTGGCGAAAGCGGTCGGGCACGTATTGAATATCCTGCCGCACGAGCACGGGCCGCACCTTGGCCGCGATCTCCTTCATGTTCATAAACCACTGCTCCATCGGCAGGGGTTCGACGACTGTGCCACACTTGTCGTGGTGGGGTACGGCGTGTTCGTGATCCTCTATTTTTTCTATCAGACCCTCGGCTTCCAACGCAGCCACGACGGCCTCGCGAGCCGCGTAGCGATCCAACCCCGCAAAGCGACCGGCCGCTTCGGTCATAACCCCGTCAAAGCCGATGACTTGGATTTGCGCTAGGTCGTGGCGCAAGCCTAGCTCGTAGTCGTTGGGATCGTGGGCGGGGGTCACCTTGACTGCGCCGCTACCCAGTTCGGGATCGGCGTATTCATCGGCTACGATGGGAATAACTCTACCTGTCAGCGGCAGTTCGACTTGCAGGCCAATCGCTTCGCGCCAGCGGTCGTCGTTGGGATGGACGGCCACGGCTGTGTCCCCGAGCATGGTCTCTGGTCGCGTGGTGGCGACCACGACTTGCAACTCACCCTCCCGGGCCGGGTAGCGAATGTGCCACAAGTGGCCGGCGACCTCGCGCTCTTCGGTCTCTAGGTCGGAAATGACGGTGCGGCACTGCGGACACCAGTTGATCATGCGGGTTCCACGGTAAATCCACCCTTTTTCCGCAAAATGCTCGAAAGCCTGCAATACGGCCTCGACGTACTCCTCGTCGAGCGTGAACCGCTCCCAGCGCCAATCGTAGCTGACCCCAAGTTGGCGCAACTGGTGGTAGATGGCGTCTCCGTATTTTTCCTTCCACTGCCAAATCCGGTCGAGCATGGCGTCGCGCCCCAAGTCGTAGCGATTCTTGCCCTCGACCTCTAAAAGCTCCTGTTCGACCTTCATCTGGGTGGCAATGCCCGCGTGATCCGTGCCCGGCAGACAGAGCGTCTCAAAGCCCTGCATCCGCTTCCACCGCACTACTAAGTCGTGGATAGCGTGTTGAATCGCATGGCCCATGTGCAGTTCGCCCGTCACATTCGGCGGGGGAATTGCTATGCTGTAAGGGGGCTTATCTGGGTTGATCCCCGCGTTAAAATGGCCGTTTTCCTCCCAGAAATCGTACCATTTTTTTTCAATCGCCACGGGATCGTACGTCTTGGCCAATTCTTCCGTCATACCGCGTCCTTATCCTTGTGTTTAATAGAAGGTTAAACTAAAAATATAACCCTTTCCCCTGACCTGACAATTTTGCTCGCCGGGCTTGGCTGTCTATTTTGTGTCCAGTTCATTTCATCTGTGCTAGGCGATTCAATATGGGAAACTGGTCCAAGCTGCAAACCGAACAGCGCAATCCAGCCACTGAACACATCGACGAAGTCTCGACGCTAGAGATGCTGGCGATCATCAATCGGGAAGACGCCCTCGTGCCAACCGCGGTCGCCACGCAATTGGCCCCTATCGCCGAGGCAGTTGACTTGGTCGCCAGCCAGCTTGGGAACGGAGGCCGCCTGTTCTACCTCGGCGCGGGCACCAGCGGTCGGCTCGGCGTATTGGATGCGGCTGAATGCCCCCCCACCTTTGGCGCAGCCCCCCAGTTGGTGCAGGGCTTAATCGCTGGCGGGCTAGCTGCCCTGTACCAAGCCGTAGAAGGTGCGGAAGACAGTCGCGAGGCTGCACTTAACGAATTGGCAAAGCGAGGGTTAGGGTCAGCCGATGTGCTCATGGGCATTGCCGCCAGCGGCGTAACCCCTTTCGTTATCAGCGGCATGGAGTACGCAGCGCAACGGGGTTGTCCGACGATCTTTTTTACGTGTAACCCCACAGCCGCCGAGTCCGTTGTCGCGTCCATCAAGATCGTTCCCGAGGTCGGCCCGGAAGTCATTACTGGATCGACGCGTATGAAGGCCGGAACAGCAACCAAGCTGGTACTCAACATGATCAGCACTGGCGCGATGGTGAAATTGGGCAAGACCTACGGCAACCTCATGGTCGATCTCCAACCCACCAATGCCAAGCTGCGCGACCGCGCTGAGCGCATATTTGCGACGCTGACCGGGGCCTCGCCGCAAGTGGCCGCCGCTCGGCTGCAAGCGGCTGAAGGAGGCTTGAAACTGGCGCTGGTCATGGAGTTGTGCCAACTAGATTGCGCCCAAGCACAGCATCTTCTCGACACCTGCGGTGGGAGCGTCAAGGCCGCCACCCTCGCCACTGGAGCATCCCCTTGCAATACGCAGACCTAGGCCGCACGAACTTGCGCCTGTCGGTCTTGGGACTTGGCACCGTGCAATTGGGCATAGCGTACGGCTGGGACCAACAGCCGCCGCCGCCGGATGACCGCGTGATTAAGTTGATCCGCCGCGCCTTGGAGCTAGGCATCAACTACATCGACACGGCCGCGGAGTACGGCCGCAGTGAAAGTCTCGTGGGCCGTGCGTGTGCTGGACTGACGTGTCAGCCCTTGATTGCTACCAAGCTCTCCATCCGAGATGCCGATAACGCAGGGCTATTGACCGGACAGGCGCTGCGTCAGTCCGTCGAACAGTCGCTGCGCCAGAGCTTGCAGAGGCTCGGCGTCGATGTGCTCGAACTCGTGCAGTTGCACAGCCTCGACACGCGCTTTGCAACCCCAGAACTGCTAGACCTGTTAGCGCAGTACTGCCAACGCGGCTGGGTGCGCTATTGGGGCGTTACCACGTACGGCGAAGAGGCTCCGCTCGACGCCTTAGATCATCCTGAGCTAATTTGCTCGATGCAGATACCGTATAGCGCGCTCGACCGCCGGATGGAACGCAAGGTAATTCCCCGCGCCCAAGCACAGGGTACGGGCATCTTCCTGCGCTCGATCTTCCTCCAAGGCGTCCTGTCGCATCGGCTCGACTCGCTCCCGGCCGCGCTTGCTGATCTGTCCCCGTTGGTCTCCCCCCTGCTGAGGCTAGCGCAGGACGCAGGTATAGAGTTGGCTGAACTAGCTTTGCGCTTTGCGGCCTTTGCTTCCGGCGCTCATTCAGCTATTTTCGGCACCACGAGCGTCTCCGAACTCGAAGCCAATATCCGCGCAGTCGAGGCCGGTCCTCTGCCGCCCGATCTAGTAGCGGCCGTGCGCGCAATCGAGGTCGCGGATTCAGCCCTACTCAACCCCGGCAACTGGAGGTTATCTACGCCGTGAATGACCCCATGCCCGGCCAAGCAATTGGCGATTTAGAAACCCCGGTACTGCTACTTGATCTCGACCGCTTTGAATCCAATGTGCAGCACATGGCCGCGTATTGCCGCGACAATGGCAAGCAATGGCGGCCCCACAGCAAGGCACACAAATCTCCGGCCATAGCCCACATCGAGCTGGCCAACGGGGCCTGCGGCATCACCTGCGCCAAATTGAGCGAAGCCGAGTGGATGGTCGCGCATGGTGTACCCTCCATCCTGCTGGCCAACCAGATCGTCAGCCCGGTGAAATTCGCCGCCTTAGCCCGCCTGCAACACCAAGCCGAAGTCATTGCCGCAGTCGATAATATCGCCGTCGTCGAACCGATGGCCGCCGCAGCCATCGACGAGGGCGTCCGCATCCCCGTGGTCGCGGAAATCGACATTGGCATGAAGCGGGTCGGTGTGGAGCCTGGCCCCCCTCTCTTCGCCTTGTCCAAGGCCATTAGCGACCAACCTGGGCTGACGTTCAAGGGCCTGATGGGCTACGAGGGCCACGTGCTCGACTGCTGGCCACTGCCGGCCAAGCAAAAGGCCTGTTACCAAGCACTGGATATATTAGTAGAATCTCGTAACTTACTGGAAAAAAATGGGATACAGGTAGAAATCGTCAGTGCCGGTGGCACGGGTTCGTACGAGCTCAGTGCCCTCCACGACGGGGTCACTGAACTCCAAGCTGGCGGCGGCGTGTTCATGGACGTCATGTATCGCCGGAAATGTCACGTCGAAGCGCTCACCCCAGCCCTAACGGTACTCACCTCGATCACCAGCCGCGCGGCTGACCGAGTCGTCGTCGATGCTGGCTTTAAGACGCTGTCGTCCGGCCACCAGCCGCCGGAGGTGTTGGGCCGAGACGATCTGCGCTTGCGCGGCCTGTCTGCCGAACACGGGATCTTCGACATCGTAGAAGGTCAGGCCGGCCCGGCTTTGGGTGAGCGGATCGAATTGCTCGTCGGTTATTCCGATTCGACGACCTTTTTGCACAATTACTTTGTCGCCGTCCGCAAGGGGCGCGTGGAGAAAATATGGGACATCTCGGCGCGGGGCCTCTTGCGCTGACGCCGAGTAATAGCAACGGAGAAAACAGATGACTAAAGCCGAAATCGCCCAGCAGTTAGCCCGGAGTACTGGCCTTTCCCAAGTAGATACCGCGGCCGTTATCGAGGGGTTCATCGAAGCCATAGCCCAAGCTTTGGAAAAGGGCGACCACGTCGAAATCCGTGGCTTTGGCACCTTCAAGGTCGTGGAGCGCGCACCGCGTACTGGCCGCAATCCCAAAGCCGGCGCGACCATCGCAATCCCCAAGCGCAAGACCCCGACCTTCAAACCCTCTAACGCCGTAAAGAACAGAATCGTCCAGCGCCGACCATGAACCTGCTGTTGATTTCGGTCGATAGCCTGCGCTTGGACTTTGCCCCCGGGATCAGTGCGGCTGTACGCACGCCCCGATTTTCTGCTTTGATGCGCGATTTTCACCTCTGCCAGCACTGCTTTTCGGTTTCTTCGGCAACTCGTCCGGTCCACACCTCGATTTTTACCGGGCTATACCCGTTTGAACACGGCATCGAAGGCCAGCATTCCCCCGCTATGCGGCAGGGCGTTGCCGACCTTTTCGACCTCTGCCGTCGAGCTGGCTATGCGGTCGGCGCGTTTTCAGAAGCCCCGGACATTTTTACCGGCCTAAGTTACGCCAAGCACATCGCTCCCTTGCCCACCGACGAGCAACTCGTCGGCTGGCTACAACGTCGCGAGCCAACCGTTCTCTTCGTTCACTACTGGAGCGTTCATCCCCCTTATGGTGCCGCAGACGGGCTGGCCTTTGGGGAAGTGGGACAATTGCTCGCGGCTGGGCACATTGGCGAGGTACAGGCGCGTTATCGCGCTGCCATTGAACAGCTCTTTGAGCGGCATATAGCTCGGCTGTTGGCCGCCTTGGACCTAAGCGCGTGGGCCGTTTTCATCATCAGCGACCACGGCCAGAGCTGGCGGGACGACGAACCCTATCACGGCCAGACTCTGTGCAACGACGTGCTGCGGGTGCCTCAGTACTACCGACTCCCCTCGGAAGAACCCGTCGGGCGCGGATTAATTTCCCTCGTAGATCTTTTCCCTACTTTCCTGTCCCTGTTGGAGTTAGATCACTGCTACCGAGGCTTTGCCCGAGACATCCGCTCCCCTTCATCACCCGAGTACTACGTAGCCGAAATCGACCCCGGCCCAACCGCTCAACAAGGCCGCCAATGGTCCCTCTTCAACGCCAGCGCCAAATTCACCTGTGATCAATCAACCCAGCGCGAAACCTTGGTCGAGACGTTTAGCGAGCGACCGCTCCCAGCACTCGATACTCGCCCGTACCACCAAGCATATACAGCACTCAGAGCAGCTTCTAGTTATGTCCAAGCGGAGTTTGACCAGACCACGGACCGCGCCCTCTTGCACCAGCGGCTGCGAGCTTTGGGTTATATGGATTAATCTGAGAGGACGAACCCAGGCTTTAGGGCCTGATAATCCGCCCCCAGACAGGCAAAAATGTCGGCCCACCGGTGTGGGTAGGATGGATGGCTGTTATTGGGCGCGAAGCCCAGCTTGAGATAGCAGCGCAGAGCCGGAATGCGGAAGTCGTCGGTCAGCAAGTATATGGGCCGAGGGCCTAGCGTCTTGGCTTGGGCCACCGCCGCTGCTACGATGAATTTGCCTAGGCCGCGCCCCTGAAAGTCCGGGTGAACTGCAACCCAACCTATTTCCCAACACGGCCGCAGTTCACGGGTGCGGTCGTTGCAACCTGTACAGGCGACGATCTGCCCCTCGCACTCGACGAAGAGTTGGACTCGAGTTCCTGCCAAGACGTCTTCTAGCCGCTGTCGATCCCAATGACCCAACTCCCCGTTGGCCTGCAATAGAGCCAGCCAGCCCTCCTCGTCGCCCGGCTGGTACGTCCGCAGGCGATAGCCGACCATTTCCGGTAAGTCCGGGGCCGTCTCGCGCCCATACCAGAGGATGAGCTGAGGCAAGGGACTCAAGTCCGGCCTTCCCGACTCCGGAAGAAGGATGACTTAAACTGCTCGGGACAATGGGGCTGGAGCACGACGATTTCGCACTGGGGAAAGGCTTCGGCTAAGCCCGCTGGCCTCCTTTGGTCGTAGCCGAGGGCAATAATGTTGGGGGCGATCTCGCCGACGATGCGCAAAAAGTTGCACCCTTCGTGGCCGAGGCGGACTTCGGTGACTTCGGGCAGCTTCGCCAGCGCAGCTTTGCGCTCATCTTGGGATTGGTCGGGATAGTGCCCCTTGATGCGTCGGACGTTCTCGTCGCGGGCGACCACGACGAACAGTTCGTCGCCCAGCGCAGCCGCCTGCGCGATGAAGGAGCGGTGGCCTGGGTGCAGATAATCAAAAGTGCCGCAGCACAGTACGCGAGTTTTACTCATCGGCGCGCTGATCTATCCAATACTCGACACCGCGATCCTTGGCAAAAATGCGGCCAAAGCGATCAGCGTCGGCGCGGTTGGCGAAATAGCCGATCCGCACCCGCACGCCAGCATCGCTCTGTACGCTATAGGCCGGATAGCCCGCGTCCTTCAATTCACGCACCTTCTGATCGGCGCGTTTCGCGTCCTGAAAGACGCCGACTTGAACGGTGAATTCGCCGTCGGGATCAAAAAATACGGGGCTAGCGTCGCCGGTATCGCTAGCGTCGTTAGCGTCACTGGCATCATTGGCATCGTTAGCATCACTGGCTCCGGCTGGGGTGGACACAGAGTCAGCCGGCGTTAAAATGACTATTTCGCTGCGGCCCGAGGGTTCGGATTCAGGGACCTGTTCGTCCTCGCGGACATCGCCGTCGGCGCATCCCCCGATCCAGAGGACTGTCCAAGAGAGCATCCATAGCCGATTGGGATTCGCCGCGCTCAATGTATGGCCTTGAGCGCGTCAAAGTGAATGCGGAGCGTTTCTTCGATATCCCCTTCCCCATGGACGAGCGAGGGGAACATGCATTCGTATTGGGAGGGCGCTAGATAGAGGCCCTGCTCTAGGCAAGCCCAGAAATAGCGCTTAAAGCGCGCCAGATCAACCGTTTCGACGCTGGTAAAATCCACCACCGGTTGCGACGTAAAAAACATGCAGAGCATGGCACCGACCCGGTTTAGCGCGTAGTTCAAGCCCAGCTTCCGCAGGTTGTCAGCCATGCCATCTGCCAAATCGGCGCAGCGGCTCTCCAGCGTTTCATAGACTCCGGGTTCGGACAGCATGGTCAGTTGCTCCAAACCTGCGGCCATGGCGAGCGGGTTGCCCGATAAGGTGCCGGCCTGCGAGACCTTTATGCCCAGCGGAGATACGTTTTCCATGATCTCCCGCTTGCCGCCGTATGCAGCAGCTGGCAAGCCGCCCCCGACGATCTTGCCCAAGCACGTCAGATCGGGCATCACCTCATAGCGCTCTTGCGCCCCACCCAGGCCGACGCGGAACCCGGTAATGACCTCGTCAAAAATGAGGACGATCCCCTCTTCGTCGGCTATTTGGCGCAGCGCGGGGAGGAAACCCTCGCGCGGTGGTACGGTTCCCATATTGCCGGCCACTGGTTCGACGATGATGGCAGCGATCTGCCCGCTATTTTCCCGCGCAGCCGCGCGCACGGCAGCCGCGTCGTTATACGGCAGCGTCAAGGTCGAATCAACCACGCTTTGCGGCACACCTGGGCTGGTGGGAACCCCCAAGGTCAATGCCGAAGACCCAGCCTCACTCAAGAAGCTGTCCCCATGCCCGTGCCAGCAGCCCTCGAATTTGGCGATTTTGTCTCTGCCGGTATGGCCGCGGGCCAAGCGCACCGCCGCCATCGTCGCCTCGGTCCCCGAACTGACCATCCGCACCATTTCGATGGAGGGCACCATCTCCACAATGCGCTCGGCCAGCGCGATTTCCAGTTCGGTCGGGGCACCAAAACTAGTCCCCTTTGCACAGGCTTCCTGCACGGCTTTTACGACGCGAGGATGGGCATGGCCGAAAATGAGTGGCCCCCAAGAGCACACGTAGTCAATGTACTCGCGGCCATCGATATCAAAAATCCGCGAACCAGCCCCCCGGTCTATAAATCGAGGGCCACCACCCACCGCGCCAAAAGCCCGCGCCGGACTGTTTACGCCTCCGGGAATGACCTGCTGTGCTTGGGTAAAGGCTGCTGCGGATCTAGGTGCCGACATGAGTCCATCTCAGAAGCTGTTGACTTGGAAGAAGCGCATTCAATCCAATGAATATCTGACCAACTCGACCGATGCGCAATAATGGCAAATCCCTACCCCGTTCTCTATCGGATCAGGGCTAGCTCCACTGCTCCAATTGTAAGAGTCCAGCCTCTTCTTCGGCCAAACGCTCGAGAACGACCAGCCGATACGCCCGCCCGCGCTCGTGGATCTCTAAGTCGGCCAAGACTTCCAGAGGATAGTCTTCAGCCTCCAAAAGGGCGATGAAGAGATCAAAATCAGCCACTTGAACCACGGCGATTCCACCGGCGCGCAACACCCGCGCCAATTCGGCCAACTCAGCGGCAGGGTTTTCTCCGGCCAAGCTGAACGCGTAATCGAGGTACTCGCCCACAAAAGGCAGATGATCCAGCGCGGCGATTAGGTCCGCTGGGATACTTACTAGCAAGCGCGGCGCAAACGCCTCTTGCAATACGGCCAATTCGCGCAGGTCGCGGCGCGCCCATAGGACGCATGCCCCCGGCTGTATAGCCACCAAGCGGGCCAAGCAATACGCCATGGCCGCATTCGGCCCTATGCCTTCCCCTAGCCGCAACCCCAACAGGGCACGCCGTCCGGTCAGTTGTAAGTGAAGGCGCAGCAGATCCGGCCCTTTGCCTAAGCGCAATCCGTGCCTGTCGCGCAAAGTCGCCGCCACGGCTGCGGTTAGCTCGGCCGCACTGAATCGGTACCGGCCCCGCAGCGTCGCGCTCAAGGCAAAAGCGTGGGTATCAATCGCCGCAGACTGGACCTGAGCGAGGCTTTTAGCAGGAGTCAGATCGCAGCGAGCGATGCGTTTGCAGATGTATTCAAGACCCGGTCGCCCTACCGTAACGCCGTGCATCTGACTAATTAAACCGGCGCACTGCATGGCCGAGCGCAACTGTAGCAGCCGCCCCGGGCTGCGCTTGTACGTGAAGAAAATCTGCCCCACGCGCCCGCCCGGTTCGACATCGACCTGCTGCACCTCGGGCGCGTACTCGTGCAACTCGTCGAGTGCCACCGCTTCCAACCCGCTCGGCACCGAGATCCAATAGCGATATATCTTGTCGGCCATTACTCCGCGCGTCCGGTAGGCACAAGCGGCCTCAACACTGAGGCCGGACTGCACTGCATCGCGCTCAGGTGCGCCGGCGACAAGCAACTCTCCAGCACGTCGAGAATATCGCCGACCGCAATCTGTTCGTGGACATCAAAATAGACGCTAGGGGCCGCCCCACTAACCGCAGCAGAGCAGAGCATATCGACCACCTCCTCGGCTTGCTCCCACGCACGCAGCAGCAAGCCATAGGCTTTGCGCTTGGCGCGGCCCAAGTCCGCCGCCACAGCGCGCTCGTCTAGGCTGGCCAATGCGGCGTTTATTTTCTCGCACAACCGGTCGCTCTGCTGGGTATATCCGCCCACTGTGCAAAAGCAGAACGTCTGCTCGGCATAGACCTCGGCTCCAAAGGCATCGCCGTCGATTAGGCCATCTTCGTAGTGCGCGGCAAAAAAATCGCTCGCTGGCCCCAAGGCAATGTCCAAGGCCAGTTCTAAGGCCAATTCTCGCAAGAGCAAGTCGCGACCCGACTGGCCCGCCTTGTCATCGCCAAAAAACAGCAAGGTATAGGGCCGGCTGACCGGCAGGGCTAAGGCCCCGAGCGGCTGCGGAGTGGGCAATACCACGGGGCGTTCTACTCGATCCCATGCGGAGCGCGGCCGGCTGTACTTTAGCAAAGCAGATTCGACGGCCGCGTAAGTGGCCTCTACATCGAAATCTCCACACAAGTACAGCCCCATGTATTCGGGCCGATAAAACACCTCGTGGCAACGAGTTAGCATGTCCTCGTCAATCTGCCCGATGCTCTCCCGCGTGCCAGCCATGTCCCAGGCCAAGGGACTATTCTGGTACAGCCCTTCAAGGCCGTGTAAAAACCCGATCCACTCCGGGTCGTCGCAGCTTATCTGTAGCTCGTGGTCAATGATTTCGCGCTCTTGAGCGACACCGTCTGGCAGGACGTGCAGGTCCAACGCGAGTTCAAAGAGCAATGCTAAATGGTCGGCAAAATGCTCAATGCACGTCAGAGAAAAGATGGTTGAAGTAAAACTGGTACTGGCGTTTACGTCGCCGCCAAGACGGCTGATTTGCTCGGTGATGTCGCCGTAAGGTTTGGCAAAAAGGCGGTGTTCGAGAAAGTGCGCGGTGCCAGCCGGCGTGGTCTGTACCTGCCTGGAGTCGCGGGCGCGCAAATGCAGATCGACCGAACCGTAGTCTATGTACAGCACAGCCGCTTTTTGCCGACTGCCCGGCCGCGGTACTGCCCATACATCGAGGCCGCCCAAGTGGCTGCGGTACACCCCTTCCCCCAATAGCGCATCCGCGATCACGTTCTCACGTCCCGTGCAATAAAAAGGCCGTGTCCGCTACAATGCCGCCGGCCATGCGGGTTAAGTCTTCGACGCCGACTTGCTCGATGCGCTGCCATAGCGTTTCTGGGGATTGGTTGCCCCCTATCAGTCCCTCGCGCAATTGATAGCGAAAAAAGCCCTCGCGGTCTTCGGCCAATCCTAACAGACGAGCTCGCACCAAATAACGAGCTGCTTCGATTTCGCGGCAATCAAAGGCTCCTGCGCGCAGCGTTTGGAGTTCCTGTTCCACCTTATCCCGAACCTTGGGGTAGGCTGTGGCCTCAATGCCTGCGGCCACAAAGAGCAATCCGCTCAATGCCTCGATATGCGATGAGATGTAGTAGCACAAGCCCTCTTCTTCGCGGAGGTGCTTGAACAGCCGCGATGGACCATCGCCACCCAGCATCAGGTTTAGGAGTGCCAAAGCCGGATAGTCGTCTGTACCGTCTGCGCCATACGCAACCTGCGTGCGATAGCCCAACACTACTTTGGCCTCTCGTACCGCTTGGCATTCAAAAACCTCGCGCCGCAGCTCAGCACGGCGCGGGCGCTGCGGCGGAGGCTGGGGCTGGTTTGCCGCGCGCTTCCAAGTAAAGAGCGACTCCATCAAGGGATGAATCTGCTCCAAACGTACATCGCCGCTTACGAAAATATCTAAGCGATCAGCAGCCGTCCGCTCGCGGTGGAAAGCCCACAGTTCATCGGCCTGTACGGCGGCAAAGTCCGCGGGATTGCCCAGCGGCGACAGGCCCGTGGGTTCGCCCCGGCACATCTCTTCGCTGCACCGCCTTTGTGCGTAGCCCAGTTTGTCGTTGAAGCCATCGGCTATTTGCCGCGCAAGGCGTTGCTTTTCCCGCTCTAGACAATCGGGCTGGAACCCGTTACCATCGCGCAAGACATCGCGGAGAAAAGTCAGACCGCGTGCCAGTATCCCTTTCTCCCCGAGGAAGTTTTCGTCGATAACCTCTAGACACAAATGAATGACCTGATACTCTCCCAAGCGATCAACTTGCACCGAATAATGCGCCCCGTAGAGGTCGTCGATAAAGCGGTTGAGGCTCTGTACATTGGGCAGCTTGTGCGTGCCGCGAGCCAGCAGTCGGCTGCTCAGGGCCACGAGCGAATGTCGCGGCGCACACAGCGGCGTGCTCAGGCACACATCCACCCGGATCGTCTTATACAATCCAATGCTGTGCAGATGCAAATAAACACCGTCCGCGAATTGGACGCGGGTGAATTCACCTGCTGCATGCATTGGCGCGTAGTATCCTTCTTGATTTAGTTTGGCAAGCCCCATGAGTCCTCTCGACAACATCCGCGTCGTGCTCGTCGAGCCGGCCACGCCCGGCAATATCGGTGCTACGGCCCGCGTGCTCAAAACCACGGGCATAAGCCAGTTAGCCTTGGTCAATCCCGGAGCGTGGGATACGCCCGAAGCGCGCACTTTTGCCCACGGCGCAGGCGATATTCTCGACACCAGCCAAGTCTTCCCCAACCTCGCCGCGGCCGTAGCCGATTGCCACATCGTCGTCGGCACCACCCATCGACAAGGCCGCTTCCGCACGGTTACTTCCGCACCGGGGCCCCTGATTGACCAACTAGCCTCTCAAGCACATCACCGCTGCATCGCCCTTGTGTTCGGGCGCGAAAGGGACGGCTTGTGGCACGAGGAACTAGAGATCTGCCACCAAGTGCTGAGGTTCCCCACAGCCGCAGCCTATCCCTCCCTCAACCTCTCCCACGCCGTACTCCTGTTCGCCTATGGCCTGTATGCGGCCGTGAGCGAAAAACCATCGGACTCGCCCGTGCAACTGGCCACGGCTGGCGAGCGCGAGCGAATGTTCGCGCAGATTCTGCAAGCCCTTGCCGAGATAGAGTTTACCCCGTACAACAACAAGCCGGACCACTTCGGCCGTGTGCTGCGCCGCTTCTTCAACAAGGTCGATTTGGAAGTTCGCGATGTGCGGGCGATTCAGACGATATGCGGCCAGATCCGCAAGTTCAGCCACCGCTATCGCCGCAGTGCCGGGCGCACTGAGGCCGACTGATGGGCCACCTGCTCCAAGTCCCAGTCAACCATCTGCCGGACCATTTCCTCAAAGCCGACCTCGGGCTCCCAACCTAATTTTTCCCGCGCCTTCGTCGCATCGCCCAAGAGGGTATATACCTCGGCAGGACGCAAAAAACGCTCATCGAGGACCACGTATTGCCGCCAGTCCAAGCCAGCGTGGGCAAAGGCGACCTCGCAGAATTCGCCGATGGTCCGGGAGGTACCCGTGGCGATGACGTAATCGTCGGGTTCGTCCTGTTGGAGCATCATCCACATTGCGCGGACAAAGTCGCCCGCATAGCCCCAATCGCGGCGAGGAGCCAGGTCGCCAAGGCGCAGCTCTTGGTCCAGCCCGCATTTGATGCGGGCCACGCCATGCGTGATTTTGCGGGTGACGAATTCGCGCCCACGGCGCGGCGACTCGTGATTGAAGAGAATGCCCGTGCAGGCGAACATGCCGTAGCTTTCGCGGTAGTTGATGGTGATCCAATGCGCGTAGAGCTTGGACACCCCGTAAGGCGAACGCGGATAGAAGGCCGTTTGCTCGTTCTGCGGCGATTCCTGTGCGTTGCCGAACAACTCGCTGGTGCTGGCTTGGTAAAAGCGAATGTTTTCGTCACAGGCGCGGATGGCTTCCAAAAGCCGCGTCACGCCCAAGCCGGTGATCTCGCCGGTCAACATGGGCTGCTCCCAAGAGACCGGTATAAAGGACTGGGCACCTAGATTGTACACTTCCTGCGGCCGTGCGGTCTGCAGCGCCGAAATCAATGACTTCTGATCCAACAGATCGCCGGAGATCAGCTCGATTTTGTCCTGCAAATGGCCGATCCGTTCGAAATTGACCGTGCTGCTGCGGCGCACCAATCCGAAAACCTCATAGCCCTTTTCCAGCAGCAATTCGGCCAAGTATGAACCGTCTTGGCCGGTAATGCCGGTGATTAAAGCACGCTTTTGGCTCATTTCATTCCTCTTGTGAATACGTTTCTACAGGCGGACAGGAACAGATCAGATTGCGATCGCCCTGCGCGTCGTTCAGTCTCCCGACGGCCGGCCAGAACTTGCGCTCCAACAGCCAAGGAGCCGGCAGGGCGGCAACGGTCCTAGAATAAGGCCGATCCCACTCGTCGGCCAGCACGATGTCCATCGGGTGCGGTGCGTGGACGAGCGGGTTGTTGGTGCGGTCCATTTCCCCGGCGGCTACTTGCTGGATTTCGCCGCCAATGGCGATCATGGCTTCGCAAAACCGATCCAATTCGGCCTTGGATTCGCTCTCCGTAGGTTCGACCATCAGGGTTCCGGCGACCGGAAAGGATACCGTAGGCGCGTGGAACCCATAGTCCATCAACCGCTTGGCCACGTCTCCTACGCCAATGCCGTGCTCCCGCGCCCAACGCAGGTCGAGGATGCACTCGTGGGCCACGCGCCCGTTCCGCCCTTTGTACAGCACGGGAAAGGAATCCGCGAGGCGGCTGCTCAGATAATTGGCATTGAGGATCGCGACCTTCGTTGCCTCGGTGAGACCCGCACCGCCCATCAGCCGCAAGTACGCCCAAGATATGAGCAGAATCGAGGCACTGCCCCACGGAGCGGCTGCAATGGGGCCGATTGACTCAGTCCCGCCGGTATAGACGAGGGGGTGCGAGGGTAAGAACTCCTCTAAGTGCTCGGCCACGGCAATGGGGCCCATCCCTGGCCCTCCGCCGCCGTGGGGGATGCAAAAGGTCTTGTGCAAATTCAAGTGGCACACGTCGATGCCGATTTCCCCGGGCTGGCACAATCCCACCAAGGCATTCATATTCGCGCCGTCCATATAGACCTGACCGCCCGCTTGGTGGACGATCGCGCAGATCTCGCCGATGGCCTCTTCAAACACCCCGTGGGTCGAGGGGTACGTCACCATCAGGGCCGCCAACCGCTCGCGGTGTGCGTCGGCTTTCACCCGCAGGTCCGCCAAGTCGATATTGCCCTCGTCGTCACAAGCGACGACAACCACGTCTAAACCAGCCATAGCGGCGCTAGCTGGATTGGTCCCGTGAGCCGAGGCTGGAATGAGACAGACGTTGCGCTGGGCTTCTCCGCGCGTCTGGTGGTATTTGCGCACGATGAGTAGGCCGGCGTATTCGCCCTGTGAACCCGCGTTGGGTTGCAGCGAAATGCCCTTGAGGCCGGTGATTTCGCGCAGCATGCCCTCCATTTCGGCGAAAATTGCCGCGTACCCTTGAGCTTGATCTACGGGCGCAAATGGATGCAGCCCAGCGAATTCGGGCCAAGTGATCGCCATCATTTCCGCGGTCGCATTGAGCTTCATGGTACACGAGCCGAGGGGGATCATCGCGTGGACCAAAGACAGATCCTTGGCTTCGAGTCGGCGCATGTAGCGCATCATTTCGGTCTCGGAGTGATGCGACGCAAAGACTGGATGCTCCATGAAGCGCGAGTGGCGGACGTGATCAGGCCCCCAAGCAAGCCCCTCATCGACTGTGCTAGACAACTTGCCGCCCAGTAAGGTGAGGATGGCTTGCAGATCGTCCTTGTGAGTCGTTTCGTCGAGGGCAATGCCCCAGTGCCCGTCTCCTAGATCGCGGAAATTCATCCCCTCGGCCCGCGCCTGTACCAACAGCGCATCTCCCTGTGCCCCTACTTCAACGCGCAGTGTGTCGAAGTACTGGTCGTGGACGACTCGGTAACCGGCTCCTTCCAACCCTCGGGCGAGCGCCCGCGCCTGGCGGTGTACGCGGTGAGCCATGCGCCGCAAGCCGTCTGGCCCGTGATAGACCGCGTACATGCTCGCCACCACGGCTGGCAAGACCTCGGCTGTGCAGATGTTGCTCGTCGCCCGTTCTCGTTTGATGTGCTGTT
Source organism: Candidatus Latescibacterota bacterium (assembly GCA_022819745.1). The sequence continues at coordinate 70,318 of JAJEGS010000035.1, forward strand.
CGCGGGTTTGCAGGGCCATGCGCAGGGCCGGCTGGCCACGGACATCCTCGGAGACGCCGATGATGCGCCCGGGCACCTGCCGCTGGAACTCGGGGCGCGTCGCTAAAAAGGCTGCGTGCGGGCCGCCGTATCCCATCGGCATACCAAAGCGCTGTGCGCTCCCAATGGCCGCATCGGCTCCAAATTCCCCTGGGGGCCGCAGCAAACACAGGGCGAGCAAATCAACCGCCACGCACACCAGCGTCTGCTGGGCGTGAGCCTGAGCGCAGAAGTCGGCGTAGTCGTATAGCGCACCGTCTGAGGCCGGGTACTGGAGCAGGGCGGCGAAGGCCCCAGTCGCAAAATCGTATTCTCGGTGATCGCCTACTACAACCTCCCAACCCCGCGACTCGGCCCGGACTTTGACTACCCCTATGGTTTGCGGGTGGCAATCCGACGAGACAAAGACGCGCTGGCTCTCGTTCTTCTTTTGCACTGCCCGTAGCATGGCGATGGCTTCGGCTGCGGCCGTGGCTTCGTCCAACAGGGAGGCATTGGCCAAGGCAAAACCCGTCAAGTCGCCGACCATGGTCTGGAAGTTGAGCAGGGCCTCTAGCCGTCCTTGGGCGATTTCGGACTGATAGGGTGTGTATTGGGTGTACCAGCCTGGGTTCTCCAAGATGTTGCGCTGGATCACCAGAGGGGTTATGCAGTCTGAGTAGCCCATGCCGATAAAACTGCGATGGATGCGATTCTGGCTGGCCAATTCGCGCAACCGCCCCATCAGTTCGTACTCACTGATACCTTCTCCCAGCGCCAAGGAACCCTGCATCCGAATCGCCGCCGGCAGGGACTCGGCCATAAGGCTGTCCAAGCTGTCGGCTCCCACAGCCGCGAGCATAGCGGTTATATCCGCGTCCGTAGGGCCGATATGCCGGCGGACAAAGTCATCGCTAGGTCCAAATTCGTCGCCCATGTACCTCCATTGCACTGCCTAAAAGCAGCGATTAAGACTTTCAGTCCTTTTTAGGGGCTGAAGGCACAAAGGGCAGCTTGACCACCACGGCGGGTTGTCGCTTGCCCTTCATGTCAATGTACACTTGAGTGCCTATTTTTTGCACGCCGCGCTGTAAATAGGCCAGCCCAATTCCCTCGCCAAGCACCGGCGAGTGCGTCCCACTGGTCACGATACCCACCTGCTCCTCGCGCTGGTCGAAAACCGGATAATCCGGCCGGGGAATGCCCCTTTCCAGCATGCGGAAGCCGCGCAGACGGCGATAACCTCCGGCCGTGCGTTGCGCCCTCAGCGCCTCAGCCCCGACAAAATTTGCCTCTTTTTCTAAGTCCAAAGTCCAAGACAAACCGGCCTCTAAGGGGGTCGTCTGCTCGTTCAATTCACTGCCATAGAGGCAAAAGCCCATTTCGAGGCGCAAGGTGTCGCGCGCACCGAGTCCACAAGGCCGGGCACCGGCTGCGCGGAGCTTCGCCCACAGTGCGGCGACTTGGTCGGCCGGGCACATGATCTCAAATCCATCTTCTCCGGTGTAGCCATTGCGGCTAATCAAGGCTCGTATCCCGGCGATTTCCATCACCGCGCAGCGATAGTACCCTAGCGCCACGCTAGCCGGTCCAGCGAGTGCTTCAATCAGGGCGGCAGCCCGTGGCCCCTGCACCGCCACCATGCCCTGTTCATCGCTCAAGTCCTCGATTTCCACATCCGACCAATCCGCTGCGCGTGCGGTAATCCACTGCCAGTCAACAGCCTTCCGGCTCGCGTTGACCACTAAGAGGTAATCCTGCTCTGCGAGCCGATACACCACCAGATCGTCCACGCATCCTCCCTGTTCATTGCACAGCGGCGCGTAGAGCATCTGGCCGATGGTCAATTCGCGTACCCGCGCAGGCAAGAGGCTGTCGAGGAAAGCCAATCCTCCCTCCCCAGAAATGGCGATCCGGCCCATGTGCGATATGTCGAACAGCCCAACCTCTCGGCGCACGGCCCAGTGTTCGCTGCGGATACCCTCGAACTGGACCGCCATTTCCCACCCGCCAAAGGGGGCCATGCGCCCGCCTTCGGCCACGGCGACCTCATAGAGCGACGTCCGCTGCAAACGCTCATTTGTCATGGCTATCTCTTTCCTGTGCGACGCCAACTAATTCGGCCCACAGCACTTCCGCCTGCGCGGCGAGCGCGTCCAAGCCCTTGTTGTTGTCGATGACAAAGTCGGCGCGGGTCTTTTTTTCTTGCGGATCCATCTGGCGGGCCATCCGCTGCCTAATCTCGCACACCGGCAAGCCGCTGCGCTGTTGCACCCGCGATACGCACCGTTCCTCCTCAGCATCGACTACCACGATCCGGTCGAAGTTCCCCTCGTTCCCCCACTCGTATATCAGCGGTGCGTCAAATACCACGACTCCGCCACCAGCTTCCGCCACAGCCTGCGCCAGCCGGCACTCTATGACGGCTGATAGTGGCGGCCGCATAATCGCCTCTAACCGCTGACTCGACTCATCCGACCGCAGGGCACGACGCCCCAATTCCCGGCGGTCCAAGTACCCGTCTGGCCCGATCAGATCGCGGCCGAATGCTGCTTGTAGATTCTCTATCACCGCCGGGATTGCCGCCACCTCGCGGGCCACTTCGTCGGCATCGACCCGCAGCGCACCAAATTCGGCGAGCATCTGCGCCAGTGCAGACTTGCCCGCCCCCATGCCGCCGGTAATGCCTACGAGCACGCGCACCCGTGGCCAGCTAGGACCAATCGATAGAACTCAAAAAATTGTATCACTATGCCCTGCAATTGATTAAGGGCTTTACCTTCGGTTGGAAACGACGCGCTGTGAGCAGGTAAAATTTACCGAGCTAACCCAGCGCAGTCAACCAACCTGAGCGATGTCCCATTGACACTATATTGGGCATCGCCTATAGTCCATTAATCAGCAAATAGACTCTACTTCTAACGACAGAATAGCACATGGCCATCGTACCCGTAGTAATCGAACAGACCGGCCGCGGCGAGCGCGCCTACGACATTTTCTCCCGCCTCCTCAAGGAGCGGATCATCTTTATCAGCACTCCGATCGACGACCACGAAGCCAACCTCGTCATCGCCCAGTTGCTCTTTCTGACCTCGGAAGATCCCAAGAAAGACATCTCGCTCTACATCAACAGCCCCGGCGGCAGCCTCACAGCCGGCTTGGCCATCTACGATACCATGAAGTACGTCCCTTGCGACGTAGCAACGCTGTGCATCGGCCAAGCGTACAGCATGAGCGCGATTCTCCTCGCCGGCGGTACCAAGGGCAAGCGCCACGCCCTTGCTCATTCTCGGCTCATGCTGCACCAGCCCTGGGGAGGCGTCCGCGGCCAAGCGGCCGACATCGAAATCCACGCCCGCGAAATCGTCGAATGGCGCGACCGGCTCAACCAGATCTTAGTCCAAGATACCGGCCAGCCGCTCGAGCGCATCGAGCTGGTCACCGAACGCGATTATTTTCTGTCGCCCGCAGAGGCAATCGACTTCGGCCTAATTGATGGACTGCTAGCGTCCGAAACAGAGCTAGCCGCCCTCGCCGACTAATCCCCCAGCGGAAAGGCGACCACCTCGCCTAAGCAAGACGCTCCGGCAACGATCATAACCAACCGGTCCAATCCCAGGGCCACGCCACCAGCCGGTGGAATGCCCCGCTCCATAGCTGCGAGAAATGCCTCGTCGGCTGGTGCGCCCCCCGGTCGCGCGCCTCGCGCAAAGCGCTCGCGCTGCTGAGTTGGATCGTTTAACTCCGTATAGCCGTTTGATAACTCTACTCCCCCCAAATACGCTTCCGTCCTCTCGGCTACGGCTGAATCACCTTCTTTTAATTTGGCCAATGCGGCCAATTGCCGGGGATAATCGAAAAGGTGGATAGCTCCTAGTTTGGCCAGTTCTGGCTCGACTCTCTCCAGCAGAATTTTGTGATATAGGTCCTCCCAACTATCCTCTCGTCTAGCGCTGCCATAGCCCAAGGCACGCGCACGGCGAAAAAGCGATTCCGCATCTGTACAGGCATCTAAATCGACTGCGGCCCAGCGCACAAAAGCATTGCGGACGCTGAGCCGCTCCCACGGCGGCTGCAAGTCGATCTCGCGCCCTGCTCGGACCACGCTCGACCGCCCCAAGACGCTTTTCGCCACATGCGAAACCAAATCCTCGACATCGGCCATGATTTCCTCGTAACTGGCGTACGCCCGATACCATTCGATTAGGGTAAACTCGGGATTGTGTTGCGGCCCCATCTCCCCATTGCGGTACGAGCGGCTGATTTGGTAAATCCGCTCAAAACCTACCCCTAGCAATCGCTTCATGTACAGTTCGGGCGAGGGGGCGAGGTAAAACTGCTTTTGCGCCTTGTCACCCTGGTACTCAGTGGCGAAGAGCTGGATGTGTTCCTCTTGCGCCGAGGCGCAGACCAACGTGGGCGTCTCCACCGCGAGAAAGTCCGCGTCCTTGAAAAAATCGCGGACGGCGTCTAATACCGCGGCCCGCACCCACATATTCGCCCACAGTCCGTTGGCGTGGAACCGCGACCAATCTCCTTGGTGCCATACTGCACTGCTGGGGGCTAATAATCGAACTTGAGTAGCGCCTATAATACCTTCTTCTACAATACCATACAGCTCAACTATATCACCAGATTTTATCTCTACTACCCGCTCTTTCGCAACGAAATCCATCTCTCCACTTTCGTCTGCGATCCTCCCCCGACCTGCGGCAAAGTGGAGAAGCCGCCCTCGCACGGCCACTTCCCCAGTCGTGGTGGGCGCTGTGGCCACAGGCTGGTGTCGCCACAGCACCCGCGATGGATAATATCTAGCGTGCATGGCACTTTTCTCACAAAAAACCCTTCTCCTCCAGCGAACGCGCTAGTAGAGAAGGGACCTAGTTAAGCTCAACGCCCGGTTTGGAAATCAAGCCCGCTTCTTGTTGTACACGAAGGTGGGCGGGGCCTTTTTTTCGATAAATTCCTTGGTAATGACGCATTCGGCGATGTCGTCTCGGGCTGGGAGCTCAAACATGATTTCAAACATGACGGTCTCTAAAACTGCCCGCAGACCACGCGCACCCATTTCCTTTTCTTGGGTTAGTTCGACGACCTTGTACAGCGCTTCCTCCTCAAACCGCAGTGCAATACCGTCCATCTCAAACAGTTTCTGATACTGTTTGACGAGTGCGTTCCGCGGTTTGAGCAGGATGTCCATTAGCACCTGATCGCTCAGGGGATGCAAGACGCCCACCACTGGCAAGCGGCCAATCAGCTCGGGAATCAGGCCGTACTGGATCAATTCCTCAGGTTCGACCCGCGCCAACAGATTGGCCCCGCTCACTTCCTCGTGGTCGTCGAGGGAACTGCCAAAGCCCATGGACTTGGTTCCGATGCGCTGGCTGATAATTCTATCTAGCCCATCGAAAGCCCCTCCACAGATAAAGAGAATGTTTTTGGTGTTTATTTGCACCAAAGGCTGTTCGGGATGCTTGCGCCCTCCCTTAGGAGGCACCCCCGACACCGTCCCCTCTAAGATCTTGAGGAGCTCCTGTTGGACGCCTTCGCCTGAAACGTCGCGGGTTATGGAGGGATTGCCGGACTTGCGGGCGACTTTGTCTAGCTCGTCGATAAACAAAATCCCGCGCTCGGCTTGTTTGACCTCGTAGTCCGCGGCTTGGAGGAGCCGCACGAGGATATTTTCTACGTCCTCACCCACATACCCGGCCTCGGTGAGGACAGTAGCATCGACGATGGCAAAGGGCACTTGTAATACGCGCGCCAATGTCTCCGCCAAAAGCGTCTTGCCTACTCCGGTAGGGCCGATAAGCAGGATATTGCTCTTGCTGAGCTGGACATCCCCAGCACCGGAATGCACCCGCTTGTAGTGGTTGTACACGGCGACCGAAAGCGCCTTTTTAGCGCGTTCTTGGCCGATAATATGAGCGTCGAGATGGGCCTTTATTTCGGCCGGTTTGGGCAAAGGACGGCCATTGAGACTAGGCTCGTGCTTATCGTCCTCTGACAGCCTCTCATTGCACAAGCCGATGCATTCACTGCATATATACACTGAGGGACCCTGAATGATCTTCTCGACTTGGTCGCCCCCCTTGCCGCAGAACGAACAGGCTATATCGGACGTTTTTTTTCCCATCTTCTCCTACAGCCCGCCCTCGTCGTCTTGGGAGTCCGGAACATTGTCTGCACTCTCAGAGACATCAGAGACATCAGAGACATCGCCGTCGGTGCTTTCGACCTCCTCGGTTTCGTCGGGGGTCTCGGCCGCCTCGACCGAGTCCGCCTCCTCTTCGGCCTTGTCTTGGCCAGCCTTCATCACGTTGATGGCTTGGAATCCCTTGGCGGTGCGAGTCACCATGAACTCAACTTCATCATCTTGGGTCAAAGTCCGGTCCCAAGATGAAATATCGCGCCAGTGGACGAAGACATCGACATGGCTGTCTGTCGAGATAAAACCATATCCCTTATCGTTGTTAAACCACTTGACTATGCCACGAGTCCAGGTGTTTTCCGCTAAGGCGCGGCGTTCGTGCGGCGGGGGACTGCTCTCTGTACTGCCGGGAAGCGGACGAGATGGTTGTTTCTTTCCCTCGCTTTCTAGGACACGGGCGAGCAGGTCTTGCTTGAGCCCTTGGCCACCCTCGGCATCTTGGATTATCCATTCGATAGCTGTCATCACACCGATGACGTAAGGACTATCGTTGCCGTAGAGCTTGCGGGCGTCCCCGATGCGTTGAGCCAATTCGCTCACCGCCGTGCTTTCTAAGTGTATTGAACTACCCAATTATCTATTCCTCCTACCCCTTAAAGGGCCTTAAGTACCTCGTACCAGAGTCGAGATGTAAGGTGTAGTTAAGCAAAATACAGATGGGTTTGTCAACCTATTCCAAGCGGTATTGCTTGACCCCTTCGTAGATGGTTTGGCCGCTTACTTTCGCGATGCCCGTGAGCGGCACGGCGATCAGCATTCCGACGATTCCCATCAACTGGCTTCCCACCATGACGACAAAAAGGACGACCAAAGGGTGCAACTCGACGCTTTTGGCCACCATTGTGGGTTGAATGAGTACATTGTCGATCAGTTGAATGACCAAAAACATGACGATCACTTTGGCCACCATTGCCAAGCCACCGCCGGTAGCCAAGGCTACAATTGAAGAACAGACGATCCCGATCAATGGCCCGAGAAACGGGATTACGTTGGCCAACCCGGCGAGCAGCCCCAAAGGTAGGGCATAATAGACGCCAAGAATGGACAAGCCGCTAATCGCCAGCACCGATACGACGAGGACGGCCAAAATCTGGCCGCGAATGTAATTCCCTATCTGCCTATTGGCTTGGTACATTAGGTTTAGGCACAATTCAAAATAGGCGTTGGGAACCAGTGCCATCAGGCACCGCGTCAAGCGCCGTCCTTCTTTGAGAAAGAAAAAGGCCACAAACGGCACGATCACCACAAAAGTAAGGCCCGAGATCACGCCCTCGATAAACAGCGTAGTGCCTCCCAGCATGGTCCTCATCAGCCGCTCGCCATGCTCCCTAATCAACTCGGCGAGGCGGAAATCGCTCCCCAAATAGGGCTGTAACATGGGCTCAATTTTTGCAGCTCTGGTGCTGGTTTCCGCCAAGATCCTATCGCCGATTTCCACCAAGACGTTGGGATCGGCCTTGCCAAAGCTAATATCGGCACGCGAAAACACAACGGAACCCGGGTTGCCTACCGCTTGGCTCCCGGCGACCACACCACCATTGCCGTGGACGCTAATGCGCTGACTGTGTTCATCTTGGCCCTGCGAGTACGCAATCAAGAGCGCGTTTGCAGCCGGTGCTTGGTCCTTGGGTACAAAGCGGAGGAGAAAAGCTAACTCCTCCATGGGGGCGATCTCGAGCGGCCAGCGGTGTTCCTCCCTTAGGACAAACGGCTGGTCCCGAGCATCGTCTTCCCAAGCCATCCCGTGGATGATTAGAGGTTTGTCGCCGGTGTTGGCGATGGTAAAAACCCTATCTACCGTTTCTCCAGCCAGCTTGTCTCCAGCCTTGAATACGCCTAGCCCCAACCCCGCAAAAACGAGCGAAAAGACGAGCAGAGTACTCCAAGCCCGCCCCAATCCCCTTCTCTCCATCCAATCGATGATTGGGTAGAGGACATAGGCCAAGATAAAAGCCAAAACAAAAGGAGTGAGGATGCCGCGAATCTCATATACAAACCATCCGCCGACTACTATGGCTACTAAGGCGAGTACTACTTTAACTTGCCAATTCATCATTGAATACTGCCCGCTCGCCGCGCCCCTTTTAACAGGCGCTCAGAGTCGCGCAACTGCGCCGAGAGTTTCTCTATGACTTCAAGCAGGTCGGTCGAGATGGCTTGCGCCAAGCCTTCGATGATCTTCAAGGCGAGCGGGAGATTGATATCTATGAGTTCGAGTAAGTCGGGGCGGCAAAAAACGAGGAGACTACAAGGTTGGAGGGCGTAAGCTGAAGCGGGGCGCGGCGATTGATCGACAAGGGCTTGGGCACCAAAAAAATTCCCCCGGGTTAAGGTGGCTAGCTGCTTCTCAAACCCATCGTCGCCCATCTGTACGATCCGTATTTGGCCGGAGGCGACGATATACATCCCCATCCCGGGGTCTCCTTGGTTGATAATCGCCTCCCCAGCGCGCCAATCCCGCGGCCCGTAGAGCATTTCTTCTATCTTGTGCAGCTCGCGCCCGCTTAGTTCCTGAAAAATGGGCACTTTCTGCAAGAGCTTGCAGGCAGTAGTCTCTTCCTCGTTGCGACCGCTCCTTACGCGCTCTTGCAGACGACGAAAAACATGCCTCCAGAAAGAATCAGACGGCATGTGCTTAAAACTCCTGCTTAGACAGGCAACGCCCCACGCCTCTCGTCTGCACAATTAGACCAAGGAGGCCTCTAGCTTTTCGGTGATTTGCCCTTTGGGGACGGCACCAATGATCTGGTCGGCGACTTTACCCTCCTTGAAAATGAGCAAGGTAGGGATGCTGCGGATGCCGAATTCGGCCGCTGTTTTCTGAGCCGCGTCGACGTCCAATTTGCCCACTTTGGCCCGGCCTTCGTATTCGCTGCTCAATTCTTGGACAATCGGCGCGATCATTCGGCACGGCCCGCACCACGTCGCCCAAAAATCCACGAGCACGGGCTGGCTGGCGTTGAGGACTTCGGCGCTGAAGTTGTCATCGGTTAAGACGATAGGTTCGCTCACGATAGATCATCCTTTGCTTGTTAGTTTATACTTTTCAATATGTTACAAACACAACACCTTGTGTTTCAATTATAATTGTGGCACTACCCATTGTCAAGTTCAGTGCTTCCTGCACAACTTGGTCACCAGCAAATCTAAAACTAGATGCTCCTGGCGTCGTCCCTGCGATTTCAGACGCCAATCGGCTTCGCTCAAGGCGCTCAACGTCGCCCATAGCCAAGCGGTGGAACGGCGCTGGGCCTGCTCCAAATACCCGGGCAAAAAAAATGGCGCAACTCCCAATTCAGCGGCCATTTTGTCGCGCGGTAGCGACTGGTCTATTAGCCCCTTAGCCTTGAGCAAAAGCTGGAAGTGGCGGGTGACCATGGCTACGGCGCGAGTTGGCTCCTCTCCTTGGCTGAGGAACTGTTGCATCAGCTTTTGCGCTAGCTTACCCTGCCCTTTGCCGAGGGCATCGGCGAGTTCGAACACGCTAGCCCCGCGCGTGATGCCAGCGACTTGTTCGACCGCAGAGGCGGTGATCGGCTGGCCCACCCCGACAAAACTGACCAACTTTTCTATCTCGCTGACCAATTCGCGCGGCTTGGCCCCTACGTACTGGCTGAGTAGCTGGACGGCCGCAGGCTCGATCAGCACCCCCTGACGCTTGGCGTACCGCTGTATCCACTGCGGAACTTGGTTGTCGTAGGGCAGCCTAAATTCTAGCCCGCAACCCTTGCGTGCCAGTTCGCGAAAGAATTTTCGCCGCATATCGACTTTTTGGCCTACTACTAGGAGGCAACTAGTCTCCACCGACATTGCAAATACGCGCTCCAAGCCGCGACACTGGTCGGTCGTCAGAGCATCGGCATCGCGCAGCACAATCAGCCGACTCTCGGCCATCATGGGATAGGTCTCATAGACTTGAAAAAAATCCAGTACCTCCAAGCGTTCAGCCCTCAGTACGTCGAGATTAAAATCCCGCGTCTGAGCTGGCACCAAAGCTTCGATCATAGACGCGACCAAAGCTTCGCGCTCGTATTCTTCGTCCCCGTGCAGCAAATAAAAAGGCCGAATATCCCCCTTGGCGATTTCGGCCAGCAGTGCAGCGGGACTTGGCCCTTTGGCTCTCTTAGCCACGATCTTTGCGTTCGACCTCTTCTTCGTCCAATATGCTGTATTCGGCCTCGGCGACTCGGCTCGGATCAATGCTGCTGCGTTGGTTGGACGCGCCGCGGCGAGAACCGCCCCTTAGCTGCCGGTACACAGCGTAACACAGCAATACGATCGCCGTCGCCAGTAACAATTTGAACAACATGAACATCGTGTGGTTTGTTCACCCCTTCTTGCTGCGCGAGCATTGAACGCAAAAAGCTCCCCCTGTTACCGGAGGAGCTCTATGCAGTGCAGCGGGCGGCGAACTCAACTATTGCTTGGCTTCCCACTTGAGCGGGAACGGTTCGGTCTTGTCGGCCCTCTGCCACAGAAGCTCTAGGTTGCCATATATCTTGGTGAATTCTTCTTCGACGACCGAAATGCTCTTTTGGGCATTGGGCACAAAGGTCGGGAAGTCCGGCTCGACCAGCTTGCGCATCGCCGCTTTCAAGGCCCGTTTCATAGCATTGTGCAAGGCCCGGAGGCGCTTGTCTTCGAGTTCGACCTTCTCCAACTCGTCGAGCAAGGTCTGCATGACTTCTTTGACGTCGTGGGCCTGAGAAGTCATGCCCTCGGTCGTCAGGTACACCTGATAGCGCATTAGCTGTTGGCTATGGCTTTCCAAGCCCTGCAAGGTCTGGATATAAGGAGTTAACTCATCTTTTTTGCCCTCACAGGCCAAAAGCCCACTGACGACGAGTGCGATTAGGATTGAATTTTTGTGCATTGGTTCCTCCATTTCCCAAAGACATTACTGCTATAAACCTCAACCTAATAATCTGTCGGGTGTGCGTCAAATGAATGGCGGCGACGATAGAGCACCGCGTTCAATTCACCGCCCAACAATAATGAAAAAGCCAGCAAGTACGCGGACAGCAAGAGGATGATGGCAGTCCCGAGTACGCCATAGATTATATTATAATAGCTAAACCGCTCAATGTAATCCAAAGCAATGGCAATGACCCCGGCCAGCCCAGAAAACATCACACTCCCCGGCAACACGTCCCACCAGCGCAGGCGCACGGCCGGCATGATGTAGTAAATACAGGCGGCAGTGGCGACCATGCCGACCACGACCACTGCGCGCCGCAACAAGGCCACCAACGGAGAAAAGTGTGGGGAAGTCCAATAGCCCCGCAGCCAACTCTCAACGTGTTCGCCGAATATAATGAGATTAAAGAAAAAAACGAAAGAAATCCCCAAGATGACGATTAGGGCGAGCGAAAGAATACGCCGCTTGTAAAAGGACCGATGCTCTTGCACGCCGTAGGCTCGGTTGAGCGCCATCATCGTAGTGGACATGCTAGCCGACGCCGGCCAGATGACTCCCAAGAACCCGATGACAAACAAACTTTGCGACGAGAGAAAGCTGATATTGTCTTCGACGGCCTCGAGCAACGGAACTGGGATGACAAGGCCCAAGCTTTCGAGCACTCTGATGAAATCCTCAGACGATATGCCCAAGAATCCCAATAGGGCCGTCAGAACGAGAATGCCTGGGAAAATGGCAAATATAAAGTCAAAGGCCATGGCTGGGGCCGCGGTCGTGCAATCGTGGCGGTACGTCGCCGCCACGGCATCGCGGCCAACCGCTAGGCAGAAGGCGATCCGGCTTCTAAGAGCCTTTCTCACTGTGGCCACCCAGATGCCCTATGATGGACTCGAAGAGATGCCCATTAGAAGAGAAGGCGTCTTTGCCGTATATCGTCGGCACCCCCTGCCAATCGGTAAAGGTGCCTCCAGCTTCCTGCAGAATCGGCAGCAATGGCCCGCAATCCCACGGATTCATAATGGGGTCAAAGCTGGCCTCGGCCCGACCGGTGGCCACCAGTATGTGGCCGTAACAATCGCCCCACCCCCGACGCAGCCGAGTGCTGGCGACCAGCTTCTGCCACTCCTGTTCGCGGCCTTGTTCGGCAAAGCTCGGCCACGACGTATAGCAGATGCAGGCCTGGCCTAACTCAGCTACCGAGGACACTGCCGCCCGCCGGCCATTCCACCAACAGCCCTCGCCCCTAGCGGCCCACACCATCTCGTCAAGGGCTGGCATATAGCAACAGCCTACATCAACCCCATCCGGCCCTTCCCGCGCGATGAGCACTCCGTAGAGCGGCACCCCTTGGACAAAAGATTTTGTCCCGTCTATGGGGTCAATAATCCAGCGCGTTCCGGAGCTTCCCTCAACTTGGCCAAATTCCTCGCCGACGATCCCGTCGTCGGGATAGACTTTGGCCAACAAGTCTCGTATCTTGGCCTCGGCTTCGCGGTCAGCGACGGTCACCGGCGATAGGTCTTCCTTCCACTCGGCCTGAATGCCCGACTGGAAGTAGCGCAAAGTGATCTTACCGGCTTGCCAAGCCGCATCTACTGCAAAATCCAAGCAACTCCGCAGCGACGCGCTCAACCCAAAATCTCTCGGCGGAGGTCGGTGAGTAGCTGCAGGGCCGCGCGGATATCCCCGACTTGGTCCGGGGCGTATTCGCGCTCAATAGTCAGCGGCCCCTCATACCCTAAATCGCGTAACTTCAAAAGGAATGCCCGGATGTCGACGTCGCCCTGGCCAAGCGGCGCGTCCTCATACCAAGGCTGGCCCGTGCGACGCTCAATCGCGGCGTCTTTGCAGTGTACGCTGCGAACGAAGCGTCCCACCTGATCCAATGCCTCTAGCGGCGGGCCGGCTTGATAGAGAATCATATTGGCCGGGTCAAAGTTGACCGCGAGATTCTGGCGATCAACAGCTTCGATAAAGGTGAGAAGTTCAGCGGCGGTCTCCTGACCGGTTTCTAGGTGAAAATACTGGCCGTGCCCCCGGCAGTGATCGCACACGGTGCGCGCAACTTCGACGACCGCGGCAAAATCCGGATCCGACGCCTCCGGCACAAAACCCAAGTGCATGCCAACAGCATCTACACCTAGCGCAGCAGCAAAGTCCGCGATAGCCAGAGTCTCTTTGAGCCGGTGCTCCCGGCGCTCTAAAGGCACGAGCCCGACCGTTTGCTGGGCGATTTCCGGCGTGGTGTAATCGTCGTCGGGAAAACCGGCGAAAACTACGCTAATTTCGATCCCGGCCGCGGCGAACTGAGCCTTGATTTCGGCAGTTTTCTCTGCAGTGCGAAAATCGCGGCCCGGCGCGTGCAGATGCACTGTGGAAACCCCTAGTTCCTTCACCGAATCCAATCCAGCCCCTAAGCCCTCGTCAATAGAGGTAAATATGCCTGTTGCCCATTTAGCCATTTCGGTCCTCTCCATTTGGTTGCAGACAAATTAAAAGAGGGGACAGCCAAGCCATCCCCTCTTTGGTAAATCTACGCGCCGCTTATCACCTCGCGCTCCCTTCCTTTTCGTTGCGCCGCGTTCCCCCGGCCTGGGCAGCGTCCAAAACGGCCCGCACCCGCTGGCGAAAATTTTTGATCTGATCGTCTACTTCATCTATAGAATTTAGCAGATCCTCCTCAACTGCATCTTCTGGCATGGCATACTCCTGCGACTATTGGGGAGCAGGGGAGCCTTGTGGGGGGCATCTTCAAGCGCGGCTATAGGAGCGCAGATGATCGCAGCGGCTGGGGTGCCGCAAACGGTGCAGTGCTTTCTCCTTGATTTGCCGAACTCGCTCGCGCGTAAGCCCAAAGCGCATCCCAATCTGGTCTAAGGTCATAGGCTCTTCCCCATTCAACCCAAAGTAAAGGCGGAGAATCTCGGCCTCGCGCCCAATGAGCCTATTCAGAGCCGAGTCAATCTGCCCGCGCAGACAACCGCGCATCACTTGGTTTTCAGGGGACTCTTGCCGCTCGTCTGGCAGTACGTCTAGCAGACTGTGATCTTCTTCGCCGAGAAAGGCCGCGTCGAGCGACCGCATCGAGCGACTGCACATTAAGGTCTCCTTGACCTCTTCAACTGGGACATCGAGCTGTTCGGCGATAGCTTCAGGGTGGGGATCGTCGGTGCGCTCCTGCTGCAAGATGCGGGACGCTTTGGATATCTTGTAGAGCAAACCGATCTTGTTCAGCGGCAGGCGAACCGTACGCGATTGTTCAGCCAGCGTCTGTAGAATGGCTTGACGGATCCACCAAACGGCATAGGAGATAAACTTAAACCCCTTGTCTTCGTCAAAGCGCTCGGCGGCTGTGATTAATCCCATGTTCCCTGCACTGACCAAATCTGCGAGGGGGACGCCGCGATTTTGGTATTCCTTTGCCACGCTGACCACAAAGCGCAAATTCGCTTCGACTAAGCGATTGCGTGCGTCCTCATCCCCTTGCTTGATTTTCCGCGCTAGATTGACCTCATCGTCTGGGGAGAGTGGCTTGGAATGGGCAATTTCAGCCAGATAACTCCCGAGGCAATCTTCCATGTCCCAAAATGGAGCTTTAGTCATACCCGCCATGGAACCATCCTCTTCATTTAGAGTGGGGAGGAAAAGGAAAGCTACACATGCTTCAAACTAAAGATTGTGTATAACTTAGCCGGGGGCACAAAGCCTGTCAAGCAATTTCTCTCAAACCCCTAAGCCCTCGTAAGTGTGCTTAAAACAGACTGTTGCACAGCCAGTAGGCGCTTTACGCCCACAGCCGCCAAGTCGAGTAACTCAATGGCCTGCGCACGGGTAAAGGGACGCCCCTCGGCCGTGCCTTGGACTTCGACGATCCCTCCCGAGCCGGTCATAACGACGTTCATATCGGTTTCGGCGCGGCTATCTTCCTCATAGCATAGATCCAATAAGGAACGGTCCCCCACTACTCCGACGCTAACAGCGGCGACCTGATCTACAAGCACAGCGCCTTGCCACGCCTGCAACGCCTCTACTAAAGCTACATAAGCCCCTGTTATTGAGGCCGTGCGCGTGCCGCCATCCGCCTGTATGACATCGCAATCGACATACAGCGTCCGCTCACCTATTTGCTCCAAATCCACTACCGCTCGCAGGGACCGACCGATCAGGCGCTGAATTTCGCGCGCCCGACTATTGGGTTCACGAGCCACTCGGCGCGTAGAGGAGCCAGGGAGCATGCTGTACTCCGCGGTTAGCCACCCCTTGCCGGTCCCCACCAAAAAGGGCGGAACCCCATCGACGGGCGATACCGTGCAGAGCACCTTTGTATCGCCCATCTCGATCAGAGCCGATCCAGCCGCCGTTTTCAGGTACCTCGGGGAAATCTGCACCGGCCGCAACTGATCGGGCTGGCGTCCATCACTGCGCTTCCAGCTCGTCTCACTCATTGAGATGCATCCGATAATCCGGGCCGTCCATGGGGATCGGTTGGCACATCTCTACTAGACGTGAATAGATGCGCCCCTTGGCTAGGTCCTTGAGTTGGTCGAGGGGCTGGTTGGTGGTAACAACCGTGAATCGCTGGTCGCCGTAGCGAGCATCTACGAGATCGTAGAGCATTTCTATTTCCCATTCGGTCCCCCGCTGGATACCGAAGTCGTCTAGGACGAGGTAGGGCATATTACACAACTCTTCGAGCATTGACCAAGTATGGCCATAGCGCTCGCTGTCGGCTGAATAAGTATCGCGCAATTTCTGAAAATACGTGCGCGACAGGCTAAGGAAGCGGCCCGGCTTGGTCCAGCGAAGCATGAGTTCATTGAGTGCAATACAGCCCATCAAGGTCTTGCCCGTGCCAGGATTGCCGTGGAGAAGATAGCCGCGCTTAGGCTCTTCTGCTGCATCAATTAGATCTTGGTGAATGCGGAGATAGACTGTGGTCGCTAGGTTGATAGGCGTCCCATCTGGTGCCGCCATCCGAAAGTCATCAACGAACTTCCACTTGTAGCGCTCGGGTATATCGGCCTGACGAAACAGGCGATTGGTTTCCGTCTTTTTGCGGCGATAGGGACGGCAGGGACACCACTGGTTGCGCGAATCGTCGTCCCAGTACTGGTAGGGTGCCCTCTCCCCGCAGCGGCACTCTACGCACTCGCAAAGCCGCAGCGTACCATAACGGCCCACCTTGACTATCGGGTCATAGTACAGGCCTCCACCGCTGCACTTAGAACAGCGCGTCGCGGCCTGATTAGACGCCGGCAAACTCACTGGTGGCGCTCCTTAAGGGCCCGGGCGACATCGCGGTCGGCTTGGCGTTGGGCCAACGTCTGGCGCTTGTCGAACTGCTTTTTGCCGCGGACCAGCGCCAATTCCACCTTAGCTCTGCCGCGCTTGAAGTAGATCTTCAGCGGCACCAAGGTAAGGCCCTGTTGTTGCGTCCTCCCTGTCAGCCGGCGGATTTCGCTGCGGTGCAAGAGCAATTTGCGCACGCGCTCTGGGTCGTGGTTGAAACTGTTGCCGCGCTCGTACTGGGCAATATGTACATTGTGTAGGAAAATTTCGCCTCGTTCAACTACAGCGAAACTATCCTTGAGGTTAGCGCGCCCAGCGCGCAGCGACTTGACCTCTGTACCGCGCAGGACAATGCCAGTCTCGTAGCGACCCATCACCTCGTAGTCGTGCCGGGCTTTGCGATTTTGCACGACGATTAACTCGCGCTTGGCACCGCTTTCCATTTCGGCCATAACTGTCTATTTCACCAAAGGAACGGGCTTGACGGCTGCAAGCCCTGCGCTTAATTTTTGCTGTTCACTTGCCGAAGTGGCGAAATTGGTAGACGCGCATGGTTCAGGACCATGTGGGGGCAACCCCGTGGAGGTTCGAGTCCTCTCTTCGGCACCATTTTTTGCTTCTTTTTTGCCCCTAACTATTAATCTACACGCCTCGTTCCAACCCGCGCAAGGGATTGCTTACATGTGCAGCAGCCCCTGCCCTAAATTATACACAACTCGCGAAAGGATGTCCCTATGGCTCGCTTTCTGCACACCCGCATCCGCGTCGGCGATCTCGAACGCTCTATTGAGTGGTATTGCACCCATCTCAGCTTTGAAGTTCGGAGCCGCTCCGATAAGTCGCCCGCAGGCAATCAGATCGTTCATCTCGAACTGCCCGGCAATGAACACACCTTAGAGCTGACCTATTCCGCCGATTACCAACTCGCTGTCCCCGAAGATCTCATGCACCTCGCTATCGCGGTCCCCGACTTAATCGGCTTTTGCGACACGCTGGAAAACAACGGAATTGAAATATGGCCTAGCGATTGGCGCGAGACTTTCCCTACCGGCCGCAAGATGGCCTTTATCGACGATCCCGACGGTTACGAGATCGAGCTACTCGAAGGTTGATTTAACTGGTCCTTGTCGCGCAAGTACTGCGGCAAGTAGGCGACGATAAAATCCCGCGCCGTCCGGCCTCCGACTAAATCGTGGTTGTGCCGCATCCGCCAAACCTCAAAGGCTGCCAATAATTTCTCTTCTGGCAGGTCAATCCCTGCCCGATGCGCATAGGACAATACCATAGAGTGATATTGCTGTCTGCTAGGCAGGTCGAGAAATACCTTGAGGGCAAAACGGTCGTCGAGTGCCCGCTCCTGATCGAGGCGTTGCAGTTGTTGAGGGTCGTAGAATTCGGCTTGAATGCCTTGGTTGACTAGATTGGGACGCTCGTCGTCTAGCTGCATCTGGCCTAACCCTTGCGGTCGCTCTCCTTCCCGATCAACTAGGTCCTTGTAGTTGGAAGTTGCATAGAAGACCAAGTTATCCGGGCACGCTTCTAACCCCCCGTCGAGCACGCTCGACAGTAGATGCAAACTGTTATCGCCCCGGCTCAAGGATATATTGTCCAGTACGCCCACAAAGCGCTGGCGACGCCCCCTGACGAGGGCAAACAGGTATGGTAACAGATGGTAGCAAGACGGATCGATCTCGATGGCGCGCAGACCGCGATCAAAGAATTGCCCTATCAAGGCTCGTATCAGCGTCGATTTGCCGCCGCCGCGCGGCCCCCAGATTAGCGCGTTGTGTGCCCGATAACCGGCGAGAAAATGGCGCGTGTTTGCTTCTAATACTTGGATCCTCGCTCCGTTGCCCTCCAGCCAGCCGAGGGGAAATTCCGCGAAATGGCGGATAGGTTCCAAGATGGGCTTGTCCCCCCTGCCGACGAGGCGAAAGGCCGGGAATCGGCGCAGCGAACCCCGCCCATGCTCGTGGATCAGGCATCCGAGCTCTCCTGCTAACCCAGCCCAATCCTCGCTGAGGGCAAAACGCTCTTTCAATTGGTCAACGGCTGCGGGTTCCACCCCATCTCCGGGCATGAGAGCTAAAGGCTCCACATCGCCGCCGACCAGCCGCAGCCATATTCCCCAGCGAGGACGGGCCAAGACCGCAGCACTTTGCAAATCGCGGCACGCAACCTGATGCAACGCGACGGGAACATCTGCTGGAGGCTGATTTTCGCAAGCGAGCAAAAACGGATGTCGGCCATCAAGCAGCCGGTTGAGCAACAGCCCTTGTAAATCCGGTGCACCACCACCCCAATCGCCGTTAAGTGCCGCCGCGAGAAGTACATCTGAACAACGCTGGTGTTGCGCGATCAATTCGTCCGCTGCTCGCTGTGCCTGTTTACCGGCCACCAATCTGTCGGCGCACGCATGTGCACAGCGCAGCAAGGAACGCAGCGGTTCCACTTCGGCGGGTTTGAGCAGCCGACTAAAGGAGGAGAACCGGTCCAAGGCCACGAGCATGGCTTCGATTTGGCCGGCGATTTGCAGCGTCTCTTCACGCTTTGTCATCTAAAATGCAAAATTCGCTGATAGATGGGTTTCTGGCATTCTCATGGCCCTCATGGCCGAAATAGCTGCTATATTCCCTTCGCCGACGGCCTAGCACTTTGCATTTGTACGCGCTCTTAAGCCTGTACCAAATGACCGCAACTGTCTGGAAGACAGCCGTTTTTGAGGAAAGGAACTACCCCCGGGCGGATTCGAACCGCCGACCCACAGATTAGGAATCTGTTGCTCTATCCTGCTGAGCTACGGGGGCTATAGGAGGGACGCTATTCATATTATAATGCGAGAGACCCAAAGTCAAATGCCCCAGGTTTTTTATCCTATGTATTGACACCAAATTAAACTGGCCTAATTTACAAGACTGTTTTGGCCGGAAGAGGTAAGGCCAGCTTTCTACAACCTCAGCTAAACTAACTTAAAAATATGGCTCAAGTATTTCCGCGCAGTGCTAACTGGGCTTCCAAAGCCAGCATCCTCGTTGGCCTCGTCCTAGTCGGCAGTATCCTCGGTATCGTACTCAATATCAATCGCATTTACTTCGTCAATCAAGTCAACGTGCCCATCGATCAGCCCGTTCCCTTTAGCCATAAGCATCACGTCACCGGCATGGGCATCGACTGCCGCTATTGCCACACCACCGTCGAGGAGAGTGCCTTTGCCGGTGTTCCCCCGACCGAAACCTGCATGACCTGCCACTCGCAGATCTGGACCGAAGCACCCATCCTCGAACCTGTGCGCGCCAGCTTCCGCGACAACGTGCCCATCGAGTGGAATCGCGTCCACGACCTGCCCGACTTCGCCTATTTCAACCACAGCATCCACGTCAACCAAGGCATTGGCTGCCAGTCTTGCCACGGTCAAGTCGATCAAATGCCCCTGATGTGGAAGGCCGAATCGCTGAATATGGAGTGGTGCCTCGATTGCCACCGCGATCCCGCCCAGTACATTCGCCCGCGCGACCAAGTATTTAACATGAACTACCAATATCCAGCCGACCAAGAAATTTTGGGCGCGCAACTCGTCGCCGAATACGGCGTGCAGACCAGCCAACTCACCAACTGCTCTATCTGCCACCGCTAACATGGAAACCAGAAAAAACATCGATCTCTCGGCCATCCGCTCCCGCCTCGAAGCCGCTCAGGGCCAAGAGTACTGGCGCAGCTTAGACCAATTAGCTCAGACCGAAGAATTCGCCGCCATGGTCCAGCGCGAATTCCCCGAGCAAGCTGCCGAGTTGAAGGATCCGGTAAGTCGGCGGAATTTCCTCAAGCTCATGAGTGCCTCACTGGCACTAGGCGGGCTTTCGGGCTGTACGATCCAGCCCAGCGAAAAAATCGTCCCCCAGGTCCGGGCTCCCGAAAACGTCATCCCCGGTAAGCCGCAGTACTTTGCTTCCGCCGCCTCGCTCGGCGGTATTGGCATGGGCATTTTGGTCGAAAGCCACATGGGGCGACCGACCAAAATCGAGGGCAACGCCGGGCATCCCTCCGGCAGCGGAGGCTCCAATGCGCTCGTCCAAGCTGCGATCCTCGACCTCTACGATCCCGATCGGTCGCAAACAGTCAAAAACGCCGGTCGCATCAGCGCCTGGAGCATCTTCTTAGCCGATTTGACGCAGCGTCTTAGCTCGCACGAAGACAACGGCGGCGTTGGCCTGCGCATCCTGACCCAGACGGTGACTTCTTCGACCCTCGGGCACCAGTTGCAAGCCCTGCGGGATAAATTTCCCCAAGCCCAGTGGCACCAGTACGAACCGGTCAATCGCGACAACGCCCGAGCCGGGGCTCAAATGGCGTTTGGCGAGCCGGTGCATGCGTCTTACGACGTAGCCAAGGCCAAGGTCATTCTATCGCTGGACGCGGACTTTACCTACAGCGGTGCCGGCAATGTCCGCCACGCGCGGGATTTTGCGGCCGGTCGCAGGGTCCGCAACGGCTCAAAGGCCAGCAATCGGCTCTATGCGGTCGAAAGCAGTCCAACGGCCACCGGTAGCATCGCCGATCATCGCTTGGCCCTAGGCACGGCGCACATCGAAGCCTTGGCCTTAAAGGTCGCCCAAGGGCTTGGCATCGATTGGAAGGGGCCGAGCATTTCCGCTGACTTCTCTGCCCATGACGCTTGGATTGCGGCTCTGGTCGGAGACCTAAAGGCCAATCCCGGCCAAAGCCTCGTACTTGCAGGCGACCAACAGTCCCCTGCGGTACACGCTTTGGCCCATGCCATCAACCACGCCCTAGGCAACGCAGGCACAACCGTACACTACACCGAACCCCTTGAGGTCGAGTCGGTTGACCAGCGCGAATCGCTAGCCGCTTTAGTCGCCGACATGAACGCCGGTCGAGTCGAGTCCCTGTTCATTCTCGGCGGCAATCCGGTGTACGACGCGCCCGTGGACCTCGACTTTGCTGCGGCACTCGACAAAGTCGGCTACCGCGTCCACCTCGGCCTGTACGACAACGAAACGTCGGAACTCTGCCACTGGCACATTCCGGAATCGCACTTCCTCGAAGCCTGGAGCGACACCCGCGCCCACGACGGCCTCGCCACGATCGTCCAGCCGCTGATTCGCCCGCTCTACAAGAGCAAATCAGCCCACGACCTCTTGGCGGTCCTCACCGGCCAGCCCGGGGTCCCCGATCTCGACATTGTGCGCCAGTACTGGGAAGGCCAAGGGCTGGATGCGATTGCTTGGCGTCGCGCACTGCATGATGGCTTCGTCGAGGGCACGCGCCCCGAAACCCAATCAGTGGAGCTAGATACTCTGCAGTTGCCGGCAACGACCGGGAGCCTTCCCGAGGAAGAAGATCTCGAAATCCACTTTCGGCCCGATCCCATGGTGTGGGACGGTCGCTTTACCAACAACGCTTGGCTCCAGGAAACCCCCAAGCCCATCACCAAGCTCACTTGGGACAACGCCGCCCTCGTCAGCCCAGCTACGGCCGAGCGCCTGCGGCTCAAGAGCGAATTCCTCGCCGAGTTGCGCTTTGACGGGCGCGCAATCAATGCTGCGGTTTGGGTCGTGCCCGGTCAAGCCGACGGCGTCGTCACCTTGCACTTGGGCTACGGCCAGCAGCGCAGTGGCCGCGTCGGGCGCGACACGGGCTTCAATGCCTATGCCCTGCGGTCGACGGCGGCCTTGTGGAGCGGCACCGGCCTACAGGTCAGCGGCTCATACGACAACTATCGCCTCGCCTGCACCCAAGATCACCACAGCATGGAAGGCCGCAACCTCTTTCGCCAAGCCTCGCTGGACTACTACCAGGCTCATCCGCATTTTGCTCACGAGGGAGTCCACGATCCGCCCGATGACCTGACGCTGCACAACCGCACGGATCACCAGTACACGGGCTACGCCTGGGGCATGGTCATCGATTTAGGAGCCTGCATCGGCTGCAATGCCTGTGCAACGGCCTGCCAAGCCGAAAACAACATCCCCATCGTTGGCAAAGACGAGGTCCTCAACGGCCGCGAAATGCCTTGGATTCGCGTCGATCGCTACTACCAAGGCTCGCCTGACAACCCCCAGATCGTACACCAGCCCGTGCCCTGCATGCAGTGCGAAAACGCTCCTTGCGAGTTGGTCTGTCCAGTCGCAGCGACAACGCACAGCGACGAAGGTCTCAACGACATGACCTACAATCGCTGCGTCGGCACTCGCTACTGCGCCAACAACTGTCCCTACAAGGTCCGGCGCTTCAATTTCCTCCAATACGCCGACCGCGATACCGAGAGCTTAAAATTGCAGCGCAACCCAGATGTCACCACGCGCTCCCGCGGTGTAATGGAAAAATGCACGTACTGCGTCCAGCGCATCAACCAAGCGCGGATTGAGGCCAAAAAGGCCAGTCGCACCATAGGCGATGGCGAAATTGTCACGGCCTGCGAACAAGCCTGTCCCACCGAAGCCATCGTCTTCGGCGACATCAACGACCCCAATAGTCAGGTCTCCACCCTCAAGGCATCGCCGCTCAACTACGGCATCCTCACCGAGCTGAACACGCGACCCCGCACTACATACTTAGCAAGTATCAAAAACCCGAATCCCAAGATTGCCGAGGCTTAGCATGTCCGAAGCTGCGAAAACGCCTTATCGCCCCCCAGTATCGGAACTCGGCCCGAGCCAGACCTCGTACACCTCGATCACCGACAAGATCAGTGGGATCGTCCTGACCAAAAACACCCCGCTGGCTTGGTTCATTTGCTTTGCTTTGGGCTTCATACTCCTGCACGGTTTCATGATAGGCGTTCCCTACCTGCTCTTTGAGGGCGTGGGTATCTGGGGCATCAACAACCCCATAGGCTGGGGGTGGGCCATCATCAATTTTGTCTGGTGGATCGGTATCGGTCACGCCGGCACCCTGATCTCGGCGATTTTACTGCTTTTTCGGCAGCGGTGGCGCACCTCGATCAACCGCGCGGCAGAGGCCATGACCATCTTTGCCGTGCTCTGCGCGGCTCAGTTTCCGCTCTTTCACACGGGGCGGCCTTGGCTGGCCTGCTACTGGCTATTGCCCTATCCCAACTCCATGGACATCTGGCCGCAGTTCCGCAGCCCGCTGATCTGGGATGTCTTCGCGGTCTCGACCTATTTGACGGTGTCGCTGGTCTTTTGGTATGTCGGCTTGGTTCCAGACTTAGCGAGCCTGCGCGACCGCGCCAAAAACCGCATTGCCCAGGTCATCTACGGCGTGTTCGCACTCGGCTGGCGCGGCTCGGCCATTCACTGGGAGCGCTACGAAATGGCGTCCCTCCTGCTGGCTGGCCTCTCCACACCCCTCGTGCTCTCTGTCCATAGCGTCGTCAGTCTCGACTTCGCCGTCGGGCTCATACCCGGATGGCACACGACTATATTTCCCCCCTATTTCGTCGCCGGGGCAATCTACGCGGGCTTTGCCATGGTGCTGACTTTGATGATCCCCATGCGTCTCATCTACGGCTTGGACGACTTCATAACCGAGCGCCATCTAAACAACATGGCTAAAGTCATGTTGGCTTCCGGGCTGATTGTGGGCTATGGCTACTTCATGGAGCAACTCATCGCCTGGTACAGCGCCAGTGTCTTTGAGGGCTATATGATGCAAAATCGCATGCAGGGCCCGTACGGCCCCTTCTACTGGGCTTTGATCGTCTGCAACATAATCGTGCCGCAGCTCCTGTGGTTTAGACACTTCCGCACGAGCATGTTCTGGCTATTTTTCATTTCCCAGTTCATCAACGTCGGCATGTGGCTGGAGCGCTTCATCATCGTCGTCACGAGCCTACACCGAGATTTTATGCCCTCTTCTTGGGACATGTTTCACCCGACAATTTGGGACATCGCCATCTACGTGGGTACCATCGGCCTGTTCATCGTCCTATTTTTCTTGTTCATCCGCGGCCTACCGATGATTTCCATCCACGAGATCCGCAATCTGCTGGTCTCCGGAGACCACAAGTGAGCCATTGAACTTATGCAGCAGCACGAAGAGTCAACGCACTACGGCCTGTTGGCCGAATTTGAATCTCCCGACGACTTGCTGGCTGCGGCCAAGGCGACCTTTGCCGCTGGTTATCGCAAGATCGACGCCTATTCACCCATGCCCATCCACGGCTTGGGCGAGGCCATCGGCTTTCCGCGCACTAGGTTGCCTTGGCTGGTTTTCGCCTTTGGTCTGCTTGGTGCCATCACGGGCTATTCCCTTTGCTATTGGGTTTCGGCCATAGACTATCCGCTCAATATCGCCGGCAAGCCCTTGCACAGCGGGCCGATGTTCATCCCGGTGACCTTTGAGCTGACCATTCTCTTTGCCGCGCTCAGTTCGGCCTTTGGCATGTTTATCGCCAACGGCTTGCCCCAGCCCTATCACCCGGTTTTCAACGCGCCCAATTTCGCCCGTGCCAGCCAAGATCGCTTCTTTCTCAGCATCGAGGCCGAAGATACTCAGTTCGACCGCGAAAAAACCGAGGAATTTCTGCGCGGCCTGAATCCGCATGAGGTTGTCGAAGTTGAAAAGTGAAACGACCATCGCCAGCAGACGGCTCGTTGCCTTGTTGGGAGCGGCGCTGTTGCTGATTGGCACTGCCGGTTGCGAACTGCGGCAGGCCATGTACGACCAAGAGAAATACGAGCCGCTAGAAGCCTCGGCGTTTTTCGCTGATGGCATGTCTTTCCGCGCACAGGTTGACGGCACTGTGGCACGGGGCCAATTGATGCTCGACGAGCACTTCTACCAAGGCAAAATACAAGGCCAACTCGCGGAGACCCTGCCGAATAGAGTGACCGTTAACCGCCAGTTGCTAGAGCGCGGCCAAGAGCGCTACAACATTTTCTGCGCCCCCTGCCACGGCCAGACCGGCGCGGGCAACGGCATGATCGTCCAGCGCGGGCTCAAACAGCCGCTGACCTTTCATCAACAGCGGCTGCGCGAGGTACCCGTCGGCCACTTTTACGATGTCATTACCAATGGCTTTGGCGTCATGTACAGCTACGCCTCCCGCATTTCCGTGGCTGACCGCTGGGCCATCGTCGCCTATATCAAGGTGTTACAGCTAAGTCAGAACCTCGAATTCGACCAACTGCCGGCCGAGGACCAAAGGCAACTTCAATGAACGAGTCGATTACCCAACAGTCCGCTGCCCTGCGTCCCTATTTAGACAACCTCCAACGCTACGCGCTAGTCGTGGGCTTGGCCGGTTTGGCTGCCACTGCGGTCGGCTATTTCACGGCCGGGGAACAGTTTTTGGAACAGTTTTTCCGCTCTTATTTGCTGGCCTTTACCTTCTGGATCGGCCTGCCCTTGGGCAGCTTGGGCATCCTCATGATCCACCACGTCGGCGGTGGCACTTGGGGCTTTTCGGTCCGGCGGCTGCTCGAAGCCGGGACCCGCACCTTGCCGTTGCTGTTCCTGCTATCGCTGCCGATCCTCTTCTTCGGCCTGCACGACCTCTACGAGTGGACGCACCAGAACGTCGTACAAAAAGACAACATCCTCCAGCAAAAGGTCCCCTTTCTCAACGAGCCTTTCTTTATTGTGCGCACCGTGTTCTACTTCGCCATCTGGGGACTGTTCGTCTTCCTGCTCAACCGCTGGTCGCTACAGCAGGATCAGACGACGGAGACACACCCGACCCATCGCATGCAGATCCTGAGTGGTCCGGGCATCGTCATCTTCTTTCTCACCGCGACGCTGGCCTCTATTGATTGGCTGATGTCGCTTGAGCCGCATTGGTTTTCGACGATCTTCGGCATTATCTACATCATAGGTATGGGACTGATGGCTTGGGGATTCACGTTCCTCGTCGCCGTCCCCCTCTCGCGTCGGGAACCGCTACAGGGCGTGATTACTGAGCAGCACCTGCGCGACTTGGGCACCTTTATGCTGGCCTGCGTCATGCTCTGGGCCTATACCTCTTTTTCCCAGTTGCTCATCATCTGGTCGGCTAATTTGCCCGAGGAGATCACTTGGTACATAACCCGTCTGGAGGGCGGCTGGGAATACGTCGGCTACGGGCTACTGGTGTTTCATTTTGCCGTCCCCTTTCTCTTTCTCATATCCAGCACCATGAAGTCCAAAACCAAGTTGCTCGGCACTATTGCCGCCGGCTTGATCTTCATGCGCTTGGTCGATTTGTACTGGATCACGGCACCGGCCTTCACCAAAGTCCACGCCGAAAAGGGGCCGAGCTTCCACAGCACTGGGATCACCCTACACTGGCTCGACCTAGCCATTCCAATAGGCATCGGTGGCCTCGTCTTGGCGCTTTTCTTCGCGCAACTGAAAAAGCGCGCCCTGATCGCGCAAAACGACCCCCGCTTTGCAGACCTCTATAGCGGCGAAAGCAATCATGGCTGAACAAGCACACGACCAAAACAACTCCGGCTACGAGACGACCGATGCGCGGATAACGCCGCTGGCACAGACCGGCCTTTTTATCACCGCGTTGGTCATCGCTTCCTTTATTGGCATGATCGTCTTATTCAGGGTCTTCGCCTATTACCAGCCGCTCTTCGACGATCCGGTCCCGCCGCTAGTCGAAAACCGCGTTGCCAGCGACGCGCCGAGGCTACAGGTGGACCCGCCAAAGCAAAAGTTCGAGTTGGCCCAAAACGAGGCCGCAATTCTCAACTCCTATGGCTGGATTGACGAACAAGTGAAGGTAGTACACATTCCCATCGAGCGAGCAATTGATCTGGTGAGCGAGAGCAAAATGCCGCTCATCGCTCCGCCAGCGACACCATGAGCAGACCGACAACGACATTCGCTCGCAGCGCGATCTTTTCGGCACTAACTCTGCCGCTTTTGCTAGCCGGCCAGACTGGGGCACAGAGCTATACCCAGCAGTTACAAAAGAGCATCGGCATCGACCAGAAATTGGGCGATCAGATTCCCTTAGATATCGAATTCACTGACTCCAGCGGCGAGCGCGTCTCGCTGCGCCAATACTTCGGCCAGAAACCCATCGTGCTCACCTTGGTGTACTACGAATGCCCCATGCTCTGCACCCAAGTGCTGAATAGTCTCTTGCGGGCAATGAATGTGCTGAGTTTTGGCATTGGCACAGATTTTGACGTCTTGACCATCAGCGTCGACCCCGGGGAAACTTCGGAATTAGCTGCGGCCAAAAAGGCCGAGTACAGCAAAAACTACCGCGGTCGCGATGGTTCTACGGGTTGGCATTTTCTCACCGGCGAGGAAGACCAGATCAAGCAACTAGCCGCTGCCGTCGGCTTTCGCTACGAATACGACGAAGACACCGACCAGTACATTCACGCCAGCGGCTTGATGGTACTGACGCCGGAAGGTAAGCTGGCGCGCTATTTGTATGGTATCGACTATCCCCCGCGCGACTTGCGCTGGGGCCTCGTCGAAGCAGCCAACGGTGCTATCGGTAATCCGGTCGATCAACTCCTGCTGCTTTGCTATAGCTACGACCCAATGACTGGCAAATACGGTCTCTACATCCGCAATTCTCTGCGCATCGGTGGGCTGATTACCGTGCTCGCTCTCGTTGTATTTATCGTCGCTATGCTCAAGCGGGACCGCCGCAACAACTTGCATCACCCTCAGTTCAACTAGTTCGGAGCCTTGAACCGCATGTCCGACTTTCCACTTTTTCCCGCCCAAGCCTCCACCATTGCTTGGCAAGTAGATGCCCTGTACGCATTCTTGCTGGCCTTGACCGTGCTCTTCTGCCTGATCGTCTTCGGCATGGTAATTATCTTCGGCATCAAGTACCGCCGCCGCTCGGAAGATGAACAGCCCGAGCAAAATCATGGCAATCTCGCCCTCGAGCTGTCTTGGACCATCGTTCCACTCTTTTTGGCGCTTTTTGTCTTTTTGCTCGGGGCCGATGTCTTCTTCCGGCTCCAGCGGCCGCCATCCGATCCCTTGGAGATCTACGCGGTCGGCAAGCAGTGGATGTGGAAAATCCAGCACGAATCGGGCAAACGAGAAATCAATACCCTGCACGTACCCAAAGGCCAGCCCGTCCGCCTGACCATGACCTCAGAGGACGTAATCCACGACTTTTTCATCCCGGCCTTCCGGGTCAAAAACGACGTGTTGCCCGGGCGCTACACGACCCTGTGGTTTGAAGCCACGCAGACGGGCGAGTTCCACTTGTTTTGCGCTGAGTACTGCGGCACCCAGCACTCGGGTATGATCGGCAAGGTGATCGTCTTAGAGCCAGCGGATTACCACGACTGGCTGATGGGGGCGTCCAGCGGCGAGTCCATGGTCGAGGCGGGCGAACGCCAGTTCCAGCAACTCGGCTGCGAGACCTGCCACAAATCCACGGCCACGGGTCGCGGGCCTTCGCTGGTCGGGATTTACGACAAGCCGGTAACGCTTAGCAACGGGCAAGAAGTCGTCGTCGATAGCGACTACATCCGCGAATCCATACTCCAGCCCACGGCCAAGATCGTCGCTGGATACGAGCCGATTATGCCTGTCTTCGAAGGGCAGGTCAGCGAGCAGTCGCTTCTGCAAATCACGTCCTATATCAAATCCCTGAGCGAATCCGCAGAGTGAACATCTCAACGAGGTCATTCAAGCCATGAGCCACGCAGTCAGCGCCAACGGCGAGCCGAGAAACTATCTCAACGAGACCTACGGGATCAAATCTTGGCTCCTGACCCTAGATCACAAGCGCATCGGCATCCTCTATCTGATAACCCTGGCGGTCTTCTTCTTGGTCGGCAGCATGTTTGCCAGTCTGATCCGCTTTGAGTTGATGACGCCCAAAGGCGATTTGGTCGAGGCCGAGACCTACAACAAGCTCTTCACCATGCACGGCGTGGTGATGATCTTCTTCTTTCTGATCCCCTCGATCCCGGCGGTGTTGGGCAACTTTCTCATCCCACTGCAAATCGGTGCCCGCGATGTGGCCTTCCCCCGCCTGAATCTCCTCAGCTACTATCTCTACACAGCCGGGGGGCTGTTCGCCGTGCTAGCCATTATCATGGGGGGCATTGATACGGGTTGGACCTTTTACACGCCTTATAGCAGTACGTACTCCACTTCGTTCGTCTCCTTAGCCTTAGTCGGCGTTTTTGTCAACGGCTTCTCTTCGATCCTGACTGGGGTCAACTTCATGGTCACCATCCACAAGATGCGGGCCCCAGGTATGACGTGGTTCCGCTTGCCGCTTTTTATTTGGGGGCACTACGCGACCAGCTTGATTCAGGTCCTAGGCACCCCGGTGGTGGCCATCACCTTGTTGCTGGTCTGCTTCGAGCGCCTCTTCAAGATCGGCATTTTCGACCCCAATTACGGCGGCGATCCAGTACTCTTCCAGCACATGTTCTGGTTTTACTCGCATCCGGCCGTGTACATCATGATCCTGCCGGGCTTTGCCGTCATCAGCGACGTCATAGCTTGCTTCGCACGCAAGCGCGTCTTTGGCTATTCATTCGTCGCCTTTTCTTCTATGGCCATCGCCATCCTTGGTTTCCTCGTCTGGGGGCACCATTTGTTCGTCTCGGGCCAATCCACCTATGCCAGCATGGTCTTTTCCTTCATCACCTTCTTCATCGCCGTACCTACGGCCATCAAAATTTTCAACTGGGCTTTCACCCTCTACAAAGGCTCGGTCAAGCTAGACTCGCCGATGCTCTACGTGATGGGCTTTATCGGCCTTTTCACTATCGGCGGTCTGACGGGCCTGTTCCTCTCCACCTTGGGCATAGATGTCCATCTCCACGATACCTACTTCGTGGTCGCCCACTTTCACTATGTCATGGTGGGCGGCATGGTCATGGGATTCCTCTGCGGCCTGCATTTTTGGTGGCCTAAAATGACCGGGCGCATGTACTCGGAAGGAGCGGCCAAGCTCGGCGTCATGTTCGTCTTCGCTGGCTTCAACTTGACCTTCTTTCCCCAATTTGTCTTGGGTTACCTAGGGATGCCTCGGCGCTATCACGCCTATCCCGAGGAATGGCAAGCCCTCAACATCATGTCCACCGCGGGTGCCACTGTCCTCGGGCTGGGCTTCTCGCTGACCATCGTCTATCTCCTCTGGTCCCTGTTCAAGGGCGAGAAGGCCCCCGCCAATCCGTTCCAAGCCAAGGGCCTCGAATGGGACATCCCCTCGCCGCCCATAGCCCACAACTTTGAAGCTATCCCGATAGTTACTTGGGAAGCCTATCCGTACGGTGAGGAGGAACCAGCGGCACCAAGCACTGAGGCCGTACCCGAACGCGCTAAGGAGGATGAAGTTGTCTGATCACGCACATAGCGCCCATCACCTACACCAGTTCGAGACGGCGCAGCAGCAATACGAAGCCGCCAGTCTCGGCATGTGGGCGTTCATCATCCAAGAAATCCTGTTCTTCGGGGGGCTGTTCGGTGCCTACACCGTGTATCGCAATACCTATATCGAAGCCTTTACCGCTGGCTCGCACCACCTCGACATCTTCTGGGGCACCTTTAACACCATCGTGCTAATCGCCAGCAGTCTGACCATGGCACTGGCCGTCCGCGCCGCACAGACCGACGCCGGTCGCAACGCGATTACGGGGTGGCTCATCGCCACGATCATTCTCGGCTGCGCCTTCTTAGGCGTCAAGTACATCGAGTACAGCCACAAATGGCACGAGCACCTCATCCCCGGCAGCATGTTCCAGTGGAACGACCCGGCCTTCCCAGAGGTCACGCTCGGCAACGCCAAAATTTTCTTCTCGTTTTACTTCGTGATGACTGGGATGCACGCCCTGCACATGGTCGTCGGCGTCGGCATCATGCTGTGGATGATCGCCAAGGTCCGGCGCAATGAGATTTCGGCGCAGTACTTTACGCCGATTGAAATCAGCGGCCTTTATTGGCACTTCGTCGATATCGTGTGGATTTTCCTCTTCCCGCTGCTCTATCTGATTGGACGCCACTAATGTCTGAACATCACTCTGAACATCACGTCGTCCCGCTCAAGATCTACTTTCTGATCTTCTTCGCCCTGATGATCGGCACGGTTATCACCGTCGCTGCCGCCTTCGTCAACATGGGCTTTTTGAATACCCCGGTCGCCCTGATTATCGCCTTAGTAAAGGCATCGCTGGTCATCTTGTTCTTCATGCACGTGAAATACAGCCCCAAGCTAGTCGGGCTTTTTGCGGTCGCCGGCTTCTTCTGGCTGTGTATCCTGTTGGCCTTGACCATGCAGGACTACTACACGCGCGGTTGGGGCGAGGAAGCGCCAGTGGAGTTTCTCAAGCAGGGGTCGTTTTTCTAAATTCTAAGTCCATCACAGCATTCCACTACAATAGCCCGGGCCGCCTTGAGCGATCCGGGCTATTGTAGTGCTGCAATATTGCTACGTCACCTATCGTCCGCCACCATGGTTTCGGCCAGCGCAAAGCAGCAAGAGCTACGGGCTTGACCTAGACTCTTGCTCCAAGCATCGCGGGGATAGGGATGGCCGGGTACGGCCATGCCGTCGAATTGCATCTGGCCGGCGGCGGCAAAAATCAGCACCGTGAAGACGATATGGGGATTGATGGTGGGCGGGCCGACTAGAGGGCTTTCCAATTGCCCCCAAGTGGCAGTTAGGGTGTGGTGTTCACTTTGGACAGTCCAAGAAGGATTGCGGTCAATGCGGCCGGCGCGGCTAAAGGTCGCTCTCCATTGAGGTAGATCGCGGTCGAATGGATTATTGCTGCCGCGAATCATGGTGGCAGTAATAAAATCGGCCAAGTCGGGGTTGTCTGTGCAGACGGCGGTTAGCCTCGCAGAGCCGGGAATGTCGATATAGGCCACCGTTCCCTGACCTGCGGGGCTGTAGGTGGCGTTGTACAGACTAAGTTGTCCGCTGTCAACTTCGGCTCCAGGCAGACGCAGATAAAGAATCCAGTGTTCGCCAGACCAGAGGAGCGGACCTTGACTGAGGGTGGCTTGGGTCATGGATTGAGCTCTTCACGGCCCTCAAGCAATATCGCGGACGAGCACCAAAATCGCCGCCTGCGGCACGACGATGAACTTCTCGTCGTCGAACTTGATTTCCACCGCGTCCTTGCGCAGGAAAATGGCGTGGTCGCCTTTTTTGGCTTGGAGGCCGATATAGCGCATCTGCTCGCCCCCCTCTTCCCAAGGTGCACCGTCGTCATCGGTTTTCGGCGGCAAGGGAACGCCTGGTCCTACTTCTTCAATGCGCCCGCTTTGCACATTCTCTTTTTCCAAGGCGGTCGGCGGCAAATAGAGCCCCACGGCCGTGCGCTCTTCCATGTCGTCAATCCGGATGAGCACGCGGTCGCCGACTACGTACAGTTCCTTGTCGCCCCTAATCATCTGCTCCTCCCTAGGTTAAGACGCCAGTCGCAAACACTCGTTATAGCGCTCAAAGCGCTCCCCTTCCCCCTCTACTGGATCAACGTACTTGAGCCAAAGGGCGCTGTCCTTCCTGTCGCCGCTGAGTTTGCGGCGGCTACCGAGGTTGCTCGGATCAGCGCCGTTCCACACCACCTGGCCGTCCTGCATATAGATGAACTCCCCTCGGTAGTGGTCAATGAGCTTCCGCTGTTCCTCTTGGTAGATCAGTCCCTGCTCGCAGGTGGTGCGCCGCCAATTGGCCACCGTGGCGTCTGAGTCCGTAGATACGGAGTCAAATTCGGCCAGTGGAGCCTCGACCTCGCTGGCAAAATCGATCTCGTTCAAATCCACTGTGCCAAAGCCGTGCCTGGCAGCTATCAGCAGGTGATTGCGGTCGCGACGGAAAGGCGGGGTCGGCCAATCGGAGTGAGGATCGTGGCCCATCAGGGTCATGCCGCAGGCATCGGTCGCCACCGGATGATCGCCAGCCATCAAAGCGTTGCAAATCCGGCCCTCGCCGCCCCATTCGCGGCCCCATTGGCCAGTGAGGGCCTCGACGATGTTGAGGCAGGGTTTGGTAATCATGCCCAAGTCCGGCAGGACGTAGGAAAGCCGGATGAGATGGTGGTAATACGACCGCGTCCGCCCTTCCGGCGGGATCATCGGCGGCAGGCCAAAGAGGTTTTTCAGGGTCAAGGTAATGCCCATAAAGGCGTGATTCTTCATCTTGGCGATGGATACCACCTCGTCGGCCTCGGCAAAAATGGCATTGAGCAAATAGCGGTCGAACATGCAGCCGCCACCGGGCACGTCGTACGTGGCAAAGGGAGGCAAATTCGAATCGACATAGCGGACGCCAAAGTCGTCCAGAATATAGCGGTAGTTAAAGTCGTCGGGCGTTACATGGCCGTTGCCATAGGGGTAGGTGTCGGTGGCGATTAGCTCGGCTGTGGTCCGCTCCCGCAGTAAGCGCAGCACCGCGCGGGCCACGGCATCATCTACCAACTCCCTGCGGCGACCAGCGAAGTACTCGATGCGCTCCGGCGGCTTGATCATATTGAATTTTAATACGATCCGCTGCGCCTTTTCCAGCTTCTTCCAAGAGCGCTCCAGCGGATCGGTAGTCCGCTTGAGGACTTCGTAGATTTCTTCCTCGCTCGCCCGATGGTCGCAGTGCGAAGCTCTAACAGTGTATTGTCTATCGTCCATGATGCCTTTCCCTTTCTGTTAAGTTTTTGTGGCTATTCACCGAGGACGCCCACGGTCTGTTCGAGCCGCATCAGAGCAAGCGCTTTGTCGCGACGCGCGACAGCGTTTTGCGTGCGCGCCTCCACTAGCGCCAATTGCGCGTCCAGATTTTCCAGTTGCGTGCCGACTCCGCTCGCATAGCGCAACTCGGCGACTTCTAACCCCTTCTCGGCCTGCAATACCGCATCGCGGTGGGCCTCAATGCGCTGACTCGCTTCCTCGACGGCATAATAGGCCTGTTGGATTTGCAGCCGCACCTGCCTTGCGATCCGCTGCCGGTCGAACTCTATCCGGCGCAAGTCCTGCCGCGCCTGCGCTACGCGCGCCCCGGTGAGCCGCCCGTCGAAAAGCGGCATTTGCACTACTAGCCCTGTATTCCAACTTTTGCGCCACTCCCGATCGGCTAGGTCGAACTCGTCACTTTGGAACTGGGTTTGCCCAGCGGCTACTAGTTCCACGCTAGGCCGGGTGGACGCCTGATCGGCTGCGATCTTCCGCTCGTGCCAGCCTATTTCCTGCTCGACGTGTGCCAGCTCTGGCCGCTTCGATAGCCCCAAGGTGACGAGCCCGTCCAGATCATCGAGATTGAGCACCGTCTCCGTGCGAAACGTTCCCCGCACTTTTATGGTTTGGTCCAAGTCCAAACCCACGACATCCTTGAAGGCCATCGTGGCCAGTCGCAGGTTATTTTCTGCACTGATGGAGTCGGCACGCATGTTTGAGACCTGTACCTGAGCGCGCAACTGATCCAGTTCAGCGGCCCGACCAGCCTGAGCCTGGGCCTCCACTTGGGCCAGATTGCGTCTGGCCCAAGCCAGCGCCAAGTGCGATACGGTGCGCAATTCCTCGGCTAGGAGCAGGTCGTAAAATCGCTCCTCGACCTCGGCTAGCACGAGTTGTGTTGTCTGCCTCTCGGTTTCGCCGAGCATGGCAAATTGGCGGCGAGCCATGTCCTCGGTAGCGCGAATGCGGCCTCCGGAATAGAGCGGCTGGCGCACGCTCAGGACGCCCGTGAGGTTGTTTTCCGTGCCGATCCTGACGGCATTGCCAGCAAAGACAAAAGAAGGCAGCAGCCAATTGCGGCTATACGTGAAGGAGGCATCGACTTGCGGCAACCCCGCTGCTCGCGCTACGCGTAGCTCTTCGCGCCCGCGCAGCAGGTCAATGCGGGCTTGCAACAGGTGCTCATTGTTTTCTTGCACCAAAGTCAACCCGATTTGCAAGTCGAGAATCAGCGGCTCGGCCTCTGCTCGGGCCGGGCGGCTGGAGACTGCACACAAGACCATCAAGCAGAACGCCCCCACCCCGGTCTTGCTCAACATAGCAAATCGCGCTGCCGCAACCACGCCTCGACCTCCGCACCTCCGACATCGGCCAGCATAACGCCGTCGATTTCGACGCAGGGTGAGGCGTATTGCCGGCTCTTGGCGACCATTTCCGCAAAGGCTTTGCGGTCGCTGGTAATATCCAGCTCCTCGTATGGTAATCCGGCTCTATCGAGTACCGTCCGCACGCCTGGACTCCAAGGGCAATACGGATTGAGATACACTTTGATCACAGGAGTAATCTGTTCCACTTTGGCCTTTCCGATGTACGGGGGACGCGATATATTGAGAAAAACATATCGCCCGCCTCTCATCCCTGTCAAGGAAGGGACCTCTAATTCATGAAACCTTCGGCTGAGCTCAGGTCGAAGCCGCTGGTCCTGTTCCACGGCGGCTGTAACGATGGCTTCTGTGCCGCGTGGATCTACCGGCGCTACGTCAACCCACAAGCCGAGTTTAAAGCGGTTCAATACAACACCGACCCGCCGGCTACGGCTGACCGCGATGTCGTCATCCTCGACTTCAGCTACGAGCGGGCACAGCTCATGGAGATGCACGACCACGCCCGCTCGCTCTTGGTTTTGGATCATCACGAGACGGCTGCACACGCCTTAGCCGGGCTCGACTACTGTGTATTCGCCGAGGACAAGTCTGGAGCACGCATGACTTGGGAATACTTTTTCGATCCCCGCTCTCAGGTCAGTGCTGACGACGTCCCCTGGCTGGTGTCCTATACCGAAGACCGCGACCTGTGGCGGTGGGCCTTGGCTGATTCCAAGGCCGTCAACGCCGCCCTCGCCTCGTACCCGCGCGACTTTGCCGTGTGGGATGAAATCGCCGTGCGTGGGCCACAAGCCCTCGCCGTGGAAGGCCAAGCCATTCTCCGCTTCCAACACCGGCTCATCCGGCCACGCGTTCGGTACCACGGTTGGACCACCATCAGTGGGTTTCGCGTCCCCATTACCAATGCCACGTTTCTGACCTCTGAAATCGGCAATGCCCTCGCCGAAGGGCATCCTTTTTCCGCGGTGTTCTTCGTCCGTCCAGACAGCAAGGTCGTGTACAATCTGCGCTCCAAGGGAGACGCGGCCGCGGATGTGGGTCGCATCGCACGCGATTACGGCGGTGGAGGGCACAAGCACGCGGCGGCTTTTACCCTAGAAACCATGCTGCCGATGGAAGCTGACACGTAAATGACCCCCGAACAGCGCTATCTGTTCGACATCAACGGCTATTTGCACCTTCAAGCAAAACAGGCACCTGCGATCAGTCGCAAGTGCCTGTTTTTTGGTGAGCCCACTGGGAATCGAACCCAGGACCTACGGATTAAAAGTCCGGTGCTCTACCAGCTGAGCTATAGGCTCTTTGGTGCTGTATCTAATTAAAAATAAGCGGTTTGCGTATCCATCGCAAGACTTCCTACTACATTGGCGGCTTTTATCCTAGGCCTAGCGGTACCGGCCAATAAGCTCAGTAAGCCAACGCGATAATTTTGGTCGTTTTATGCGTCTGTGCGTCGCCTTGCACTTCAACTCGCAAAATGTAGTTTCCCGGCGCGGCCAACTGCCCGAATTCGTCCTGGCCGTCCCAACTCAACGTTATTGGTCCGGCTGTTTGCTGCTCGTCGTGCAGCACCCGAACTTTTCGTCCGCTCAGGTCGTAGAGTGCCACGTGCAGTAAGCGGGGCTGGAGGACGTTCAACAGGGCAAACTCTATCTGCAACAAATCGCCTATGCCATCGCCGTTGGGGGTCACGAGCACGGCCGACACCGAGAGTCCGTCAATTAACGCAGAGCCGACCGGCAGCGATACGGCAATCGCTTCGCTGGCAACCTCGTCGCTGGCATCCCCCACATCCACCCGCTGCCTTATCTGCCGCTCTTCTCGACCACTGGCTAAGAACGCCTCAAAGGGCATCTGTTGGCGGTATATCGTGCTGGCGAAGTCGAGTTCAATCAACCCGGCCCGGACGAAAGGGTCGGTAAAGGTGATGTCCCATCCGCCATCTATTCGGGCGACCTCCGCGTCTAATACCTGTCCTGCCGAGCGAATCTCGCCAAGCTCAATGTCTGCTCCTGAACGCATGAGCAACTGATCGAAACCCGTGCTGCTAGCATCGACATCCCAACCGAGATAATAGGTAAATTCCGTGTGCTGCCCGGGTTGGGCTTGAATAGGGTAGATCTCCGCTCGCGTTGCCGCGGCCAAAGGCTCGTCGTAGCTGAGGACCAACTCGTCGAGGATCGCCCCCCGCATGGGGTCGTCGCTGAGCAAATAGGCTTGCAATTGGACGAAATGTCTCGGTGTCGGTGAGAGAAAACCCCGCTCCGACCGCTCGTACGCCTGACTCCAGATACTCCAATCGTCGCCGGGCGAACGGACGGTATCAATCCGGCCTTTGAAACTGGGGATTAGCTTGTTGTACTTTCTTTCGGTTACTACCTTGCCGTTTTTGTCGTGGAAGACATAGGATTCCTGCAACAGGTTGCCCGTCCGCGAGCGAATTTCTACGCGAGTCCCCTCCGGTGTCTCGACCTGCCAACTCAACGCTGTGACGTTGCGCACCGCCCCCAGGTCGTAGATCGGGGATTGCATGATGGTGCCGGCGGGATAGCCCTCGCCAAAGACTTGGAATTCGGCTGTCGTACCCGTGATGCAGCACTGCCTGTTCGGATAGCGCATCCGCAGATAGCGCATCGGTCGGAGCGAGAACTGCTCTTCAAAGTGGACGATATCGCGCAAGTTACGGGGGTGTTCGGGCAATTCCCCTAGGACTTGCCAGCGCAGCGAGCCGTCCGGTGCCAGCGATCCGTCCGACCCCCAGATGATATACCAAGGAAAGTGGATGGCGTTGCGCCGGGTCCAGCGCCAGTCAACGCTGCTGGGCGCAATGCCGGCCAGATCCCCCAAAATCCGCACCCGATCCACCCAGTACAGGGCACCCAAATCAAAGGTGAATTCCGTGTCGCCCGGTTGGGAGAACCCCCAGTAGCGCCAACTCGACACAATATCGCCGTCAATCAGCGCGTTGCTATTGCCCGTTGACTCGTAGCCTTCGGCCCGCGTGCCGATTTCGTTGAGGATATCGACCTGACCGCCGCGATCTCGCATCCCCAGTGAGATATTGTCCCCTACGGCCTCCACCGCAATCGAGCTAATCCCCGCTCCCACGGTGGGCAAATCCACTTCGATGCGGATGAATTGCAGCGGCTTAAGGCCGTATTCGATGACCAACTCCCGCTGCTGGTTGAAGCTGTAGCGGACGCGGTCGCTGTAGCGCACAATGCTTGGCAGGGGCAGTCCGGTCGAATCAAAAAAGCGCTCGCCATTGGACAGTAGGACCTGAAACAACTCCAGCGGCGGCCCATCTTCCCTGAGCCGCAAGACCACGCGCCGCGCGGAAACTACGCGGCCTAGATCGACCTCGACGTACATGTTCTCGGGATCGTCGTCCCAATCGGGAGCCCAGAAGCTGCTCAAGCTCCCGTCAATCAGGTTGCCAGCATCGCCGCTGTTGGATCCCGCAGCGCGGATGCCACCGCCGAAATCCCCAGCATTGGCGACCGCGTCGATATTTCGCCGCACAAATCTGGGGGCAGCTTTTCCACGGCTGATTTCGATGGCATTGCCGGGCCGCTGCCACGCATCCCAATCCGCGTTGGTCCCAATCCGTAGTTCCTCGCCTGCTGCGGGTAATATCATGCTGCAGAGTAGCAATACCTGAAGCAAATACCCTAATTCGCGGTAATTTTTCACAGTGTGCCTCCCGCGCCGAGGTTCAGGGTGCCCTACCCCACTCGATACTTCTCCACAGCCTCCATGTCCAGTTCAACACCTAGCCCGGGCTCGTCCGGTACGGCGACGAAACCATCGACCGGCGTCAGCGCACCATCGATCAGGTCGTTCTCTCGCGTGAAATGCAGGCTGTCGGAGGGGATAGTCGCATTGGGAATGGTCGCGTGGACGTGCGTACCATACGCCCCCGACACGCCCAGTCCCAACCCCACGACCTGCAACCAGACCGGCATCCCGGCCGCCGCGGCCATGCCGGCGCAGAGCTGCGCGCTCTCGAGGCTGCCGCCCAGATTGAAGCAATCAGCCGCCTCGGCGCGGATCGCGCTCAGCACCATCTGCGGATCGCCTAAATGGGGCGCGAGCCGGATGCGGGTGTGGCGGCGAAAATCGCGGTACTGATGCCAGCCCGGCAAGTATTGGAATGGATCCTCAAACGCCTCGATGTTATACGGCTCTAATGACTCGGCCAACCGCAGACTGGTGCTCAAATCGCCGAAAGTGAAATTCGGATCGACGATAATGCCGTAGTCCGGGCCAGCAGCTTTGGTCATCAGCTTGACGGTCTCGACGATGTTCCAAGGCCGCGCCTTGAGCTTGTGGGTCTTAAACCCTCGCTTGGCCCCTTCCTCAGCCATGGCGGCAAATTCGCGCGGCTCCAGCGGCGGCGACCACCAGCCCACCGGCACTCGGTCCCAGTGCTTGGATCCCATCAGCTTCCAAGCTGGCACCCCGAGGGCCTTGCCGACGATGTCGTACAGGGCCATGATCATCGCCCCACCCTTGTCGCCCAAGTTGACCTGTATGGGATCGACGCCGACCCACTCGGCCTCCAAGCTGGACAACGAGCCGCCTCGTCCCCCTTCGCCCACTCCGTAGATCCCTTCGTCGGTATGCACTTTGATCAGGCTGATAGGCTGCTCCAAGTAGTGTCCGGGACGACTCTTTTCAATTGAGGGAATATGCGGCACTGCGGTGACAAACTCTTCGATCTGGGTGATTTTCACGATTACACCTCCCTTAGCCAGTCCTCGGGGATGTCGATCCCAAAGCCGGGGCCCTTGGGCAGACCAAGCAGGCCGTTTTGCGGCACGTTGGTCCCCGGCGGAATTTTGTAGTGTCGCTGCCCCGATTTTGAAGGCGTCCCGATATAGCATTCCGCCAACGGCACCCCAGGCAGAGATCCGACGAAAAACTCGATCAGCGGGGTATTGGGCATCGCCGCTGTCCAGTGCTGGCCATACGGGTCGTTGCCCCCAGTGTGCAGGCACATCTGGACGCCTTGCGCATCGGCGTAGTGAGCCAGCTTCATCGCCTCGGTAAAGCCCCCGATCCAATAGATATCAGCCTGGATCAAATCGACGAGCCGCTCTTGAACAGCCCTCATACCGGGATGGCGAGTGGACCAGTGCTCGCCGTCGGCCAGCGTCTGCCAAGGCACGCGCTGGCGCAGGGCGCGGTGCCCCTCCCAGTCGTGGGGCAGCAGCATTTCCTCCATCCAGCGCATCCGATACGGCTTGAGCGCCTCACAGAGACGCACGGCAAAGTCGAGATCAAAGGTCATCCAGCAATCGAGCATCAAATCGGCGGACGGGCCGATTAACTCGCGGCACTTGGCCATTAGTTCGACCGTGCCGTCGATTCCGGCTTGGCCATCAACGGGCCCGTGCGGACGGGCCAGCTTGAACTTTTTGAAACCCAACTCCAAGTACCAATCCACATCGTTGCCGGTAGCATAGACTTCCATCTGGGTGCGCTGCGGGCCTCCGGCCAGCCGATAGACGGGCTGGTCGAGGGTTTTGCCCCACAAGTCCCATAGCGCCAGATCGACTCCGGCAACCGCCCGCGCCGTAAGCCCTTCATTGCCAAAGGACAGTGTCCCTCGCCACATGCGATCGTTGCACCGATCAATGGCCCCCACCTCCTGCCCGACGACTAGGGGGGCTAGGCACTCGGCGATGATCGGCTGGGTCGCATGGCCTGAATCCGTGCGGCCCAAGCCAAAGGTGCCGTCCTCGGCGATGGCCTTGACCCAAATCGCTCCGCCCGGCTTGGGCATGATCCGCTCCTCGGGCGCGAATTTATCCATTGGCGTGGCCTGCTTAGGTGCCCAAAGCCACGTCTGCTCGCGCAGCGGTCGAGTCCCCTCCTCGCTCGGCGGTGGAGGCGACAGTTCAAAGGTTTGGATAGAAGCTATTTTCTTGGCGCACATTAGGTTGATCTAACCATTTAATTCTTACAGTTCGAGTTGGCAGCCTCGTTCAGCCGCACCGTACGCCGCCTCGACAAAGCGCATAGCCTGCCAAGCATCGTCGCCATTGGTGATGAAAGTACCCTGCCCATGGCTAGCAGAGACGAAGTCGGCAATGAAACCCAATCCGGCCGCTCCACCGTACCCGGGGGCCTCGCCGACCGAGAGGTCGAATTGGTGGTACTCGTCCTCGGTCCAACCCTCGGCTTGGCTCTGGACGATGAGCCGGTCACCGCGCCCGTCCCAGTCTTGCATCACCCAAGTTGCATCTCCTGCAGTCCCCCTGAAACACAAGTAGATATCGCCGTAGCGACGCGGCAGGACATAGCCAGCGTGGAGGCTGCCCAGCGCGCCGTTGTCCATGCGGAACGAAGCGGCAAGCACGTCCTCGACGTCGATGCCAGTGCCGCTCAGCGTTGCCTTGTACGCGCTGACTCCCTTGTACTCTAGACCGCTGATATAGCGAATCAGATCGACCGTGTGGATCGCCAGCCAGTGCAGGATTCCCCCGCCCGCCTGTGCGCGGTCAAAGAGCCAGTGGTCCGGGTTGCGCTGCTGGACGGTGCTGGTGACCATCCGCCCTTCAATGGAGACGATGCGGCCCAAGACACCAGCGGCGACGAGTTGACGCGCCTTGTCGGCAATCGGATGACAGCGGTTCAAAAAGGCCGTCGCCCACAGAACCTGCTTTGCGGCGGCGATTTCGTTGAGACGGGCGATGTCAGCAGCCGTGCGAGCGACCGGTTTCTCGGCAATGGTCGGCACGCCGGCCTGTAAAAGCTGCGCGATGCGGTCTGGCGCTCGGTCGTTGCGCGTGCATACAATAGCTAATCCCAGCTTCTCGTCCGCCAGCAGCGCGTCTAGGTTGCCATACACCTGATCGACATCAGCGCATTCTTCGGCCGTACAGACGACCAAGCGACCTACCGCCTCGCAGTGTTGCAGCGAGGTCAGCCAACCACGGCTGTGGGGATTGTCCAACCCAACGAGGGCAGCGCATACTTTATCCGTCATGGTAATCCACCACCTTTCCTTCCCGCGCCGAGCGATAGATGTTTTCCAACAGCGCCACCGTGCGCCGGCCCTCGCGGCCATCCACCCGCAGGGCGGTCCCATTTTCCAAGGCCGAAACCACGTCTTCGACGACATTGGTCAGCGGATTGTCCATGGCCAGTAGCTTCTCCTCCAGTCCATCGCCAAAGACGCGCATCTCGCCCGACAGCACGGCGTCCAGTAGCACCCCCCCTTCGCTGCCGTGGACCTCGGCGCTAAAGTAGGGGCTTGCGGGGAAGGTCGTCGTGCCCAAGATCCCTCCCTTGGCTCCGCTTTCGAAATTCAAGATGGCCTGGCCAATATCCTCGGTTTCAATGTCGTGGTTCACAATCGCCGTTTCGCCATAGACAGTCTTGGGCACGCCCATGAACCACAGCAGGAGATCGATCAGGTGCGACCCCTGGTTGGCCAGCGATCCACCTCCGTCCATCGCCCAAGTGCCGCGCCAGCCGCCGCCGTGTTCAAAGTACTCCTGCGAGCGAAACCACTTAAAGCGCACTTCGCCGAGTATGGGCTTGCCTAATAGGCCCTGCTTGAGGGCTTCGGCGACGCGATAGTTATTGTCAACGTAGCGGCTTTGGTAATCAACCCCGAGCAAGAGGCCGTCCGCGTCGGCTGCGGCGATCAGCTTGTCGCAGGCTCTCGTGCTGACGTCCATCGGCTTAGTGGTGATTACGTGCTTGCCAGCTCTGAGAGCCTCGACGCCGATGGATGCGTGCAGCCCGCTCGGGGTCATCACCAGCACGACATCCACATCATCCCGCCCCAAGGCGTCTTCGAGGGCTGTACACCACGAGCAGCCCATTTCCTCGCCTACTTGGCGGGCCAAGTCCTCGTTAAGATCGACGACCACGCGCAGTTCCGCCCCTTCGGTCTCGGCCACTTGCCGGGCGCGATTGCGCCCCATGCCCAGTCCTACAACAGCAAATCCGATCATTTTACTAGCTCCTTAGCAGATTTTTGAGATACCGCATTATCACAAGGACCATAGAGTACCACCTCCAGCCTCATTCATAGCTTTTCAGAGGACGACCATGATACTCCACCATAGATGGACCACCTGGACCACCCATCTCATATCGCAAGCTGATATGACGCCTGCTATACTTCCACTCATACTCTCGGACATGATCGCCTACCTGCAGACTTCGCCGCTGTGTGGTTTAGGGTGTATCACCGGCCCATAGCCATTTACTGCATTTTATGAGCCTGTCCAGCGTGAAGTCGCCTGCGGCAAACTTCTTGGCATCTACTTCAAGGGCAAGACGCTTACCCTCCTTCATCTGCTTCTTGAAGTCGTCATTTTTCGGGTTGCTATAGAAAATTTCAAAGATAAGCTCTCTTGGGTTCTGCGGCGTTCTGGCGGTTAGACGTTTTGCCCCGTCTTTGCCAACCCTTTTCTTTAAGTCAGCAATAGCCCTTTTATCGTAAAAGGCAGGATGGACATAAGGCGGAGGTGCCCAATGGTCCCTCCATTCTTCATCTGTCAAGAACAATGGAGGACGAGTCTTTCCCATTGCTTTGAGGGCGTTCACGATCTTATCTCCCCGTTCATTTGCCTCCTCTGTCTCCTCCTTGAGGGCCATCCACTGGGAGGTCAGTTTCTTGCTCTTGCCCCACGGTTTCAGATACCAGTTCTTAGCCCATGCCTGTTCGTCGCCATGCCTATACATAGGCATACCCTCAAGACGTACATCATACCGCCTACCAAGGCCATCATCCTTATATTCGCTCTTAGCACGCTTCACCAAAAAGCCGCCTTCAG
Source organism: Candidatus Latescibacterota bacterium (assembly GCA_022819745.1). Next base: position 114,520 of record JAJEGS010000035.1, read on the forward strand.
GGACGATTAGGCCAGGGTGCGGAGGCAATCCCCTAATCATCTCACGTAGCAATACAGACTCGACCCATGCTTGGATGATCTTATGGGTGTCGCAAGACTTGCTTGGGGGATGAGAAAAGTACCGGCTTGGTAGCTTCCTTCCATTCTTCCCCGTCCCGCCATTGCCACCTTTAAGGGTAAGCTCCGCGCCACAGCCAAGGCATGTATAGCCAGAGCGGCCTTTAGCAAGCCTCGGGTCATCTGGACGGACAATCTCTCCTTTCCATTTGGCAGGAATTTTTTCAGTCATCTTAGCCCTTTACCTGGCACTATTCGGTCGCGGCTTAGACCCAGTTTTCACACTTCAATCCCCGAATCCGGCTGAACTCTCTCATATTATTGCTCACTAGGATGCACTGCTGACTCAGGGCATGCGCAGCGATTAGCAAGTCCATATTGCCGATGGGCTTGCCCTTTTTTTCTAAGCTAGTGCGGATTTTACCGTATTGCCGAGCCGCTTCCACATTCCAAGGCTGCACCTCCAGGTGGGAGACGAAATCAACTAAAATGCGCTGATTCATTTTTTTTGACGAAGACCGCTCGACTCCGTATTGCAGTTCCGCATACGTGATCGTGGAAATACAGAGATCATTGGGAGGAATTGCGTTGAATTTCTCCAGTAAGTTAGCCGGTCGTTTTTTGATGATATAGATGCATATGTCGGTATCCAGCATGTACACCTAAAACAGATCCTCGCGGCTTTGGGGCGGGAGGTCTTCACGAGTCGCCATAAAATCTTCGGAAGGAAGCGGAGTCTCCTTAAAGAAGGCATCCCAAGACGGCGGACGGGGTGAGAGGATGATATTCTGGCCTTCTTTGCTAATCAATACTTCCGACCCTGCAAAACGAAATTCTTTAGGCAGCCGCACGGCTTGACTGCGACCGTTCATAAAGAGCTTAGCAATTTTAGGTTGCACGATAAAATCCTCCTTATTGGCATATATCAAAGGTATATACTACGAACTGGGAAATCAACCTGAGCAGTTGTGCAAACTTGTCGTCCGTCAATCTTCCACCACGTGCAACCGCTGGTTGGCGGCCAAGTCTTCGAGCACTTGCACCCCCCCGGCCGGCCAGTGAATCTCCAGTCGCTCAATGCGCTTGGCTGCTCCCAATCCAAATACGGGAGCGCGCTGACTAGTCGAGAGGAAACCCGATCCTGCCTTTACTTCCCTGAGCTGCCGACGTCCACCGGCCCATAGATACAGGCGGGCACCGATGCCGTCGCGGTTGCTCTGCCGACCCTCCAGCGAGACCGCGAGATAGTTTCCTCGGGCACCGTCGTTGCGCAGCAGGGCAAATCGGCGACCGTTGTTGACGAGGGCAATGTCCAAGTCGCCATCTTGGTCAATGTCCCCAAAGGAGGAGCCGCGCACCACGTAGAAGGCGGCGAAAGCCGGACCGCTCTCAGCCGTCACTTCGCGGAAGACGCCCGCGCCCCCATTGCGAAAGAGCTGTGCCTGTTGCGCGTAGGTCACCAATTCGTCGTACTGTTCGATATTGTCGTGGACATGGCCGTTGCCCACGAACAAGTCGGGGAACCCGTCGTTGTCCGAGTCGAAGAATCCCGTGCCAAAACCAAGGTAGTTCAGGCTGAGGTCGCCGAGACCGGCTTTAAAGCTGATTTCGGAGTAAAACGAGCCATCGTTGCGATACAGCCCGTTGTTTTCCAACTGATAGTTGGTGACGAAGAGATCGAGATCGCCGTCTTGGTCTATGTCGCCAGCATCGACGCCCATGCCCGCTTGGCTCGCCCCGTCTGCGCTCAGCGCGGTCCCGGCCAGCAAGCCAGTCTCGGCAAAGGTGCCGTCGCCTTGGTTGACGTAGTGGAAATTGGGCGTCAAGTCGTTGGCCACGTACAGGTCTGGGTCGCCGTCCCCATCGAAGTCACCAGCCACTGCGCCCAACCCATTGCCCTTGTACTCGATACCCGCTTGGCGACTGACCTCGGAGAAAGTACCGTCGCCCTCGTTGCGATAAAGGATGTCGGGAGTAGAAGCAAAGACTCGTGGATCGCAGTAGAAGCGCAGCCCCATATCCTCGCGTCCACACCAAGGCTGCTCCCCTAAGACAAAACGGACGTATTGCGCGGCAAAGAGGTCCAAGTCGCCGTCGAGATCGTAATCGAACGCAACGGCGCTAGTCGTCCATCCCGCGTGGCCGAGACCTGCCTCATCCGTCGCATCGACATAGCCACCCTCTTCGCGTCGGTAGAACTGATCCGGCCCCCACGCCGTCAGATAGAGGTCTGGGTCGCCATCCCCATCGTAGTCGGCCGCGGTCACCCCCATGCCATAGGAGGTGCCGAGTGCACCGGCTGCGCCATCTACCCGTGCAAAGGCGCGCCCGTCATTGCGAAAAAGCTGGTTAAAGGCGGTGCCCCGCCCCCGCTCCATGTCCCCGCTGTTGACCAAGTACAAGTCCCAATCTCCGTCATCATCGCAGTCGAGAAAGGCACTGCCAGCACCATTGGTCTCGGGCAGTCGCTTTTGCGGCGAAGCCCCGTTGTGGTGGACGAAGTCAATGCCTAACTCGCGGGCTACCTCGACGAAGTGGCTCTGCCCATAGCTAGCTGCCGACAGCAGGAGCACGAGGAGCAGGGCACCCACTGCTATCCTCTGAGCAGCGGCTCAATATGGTCCTTGGCGCGCAGCAAACCTTCCTGTTGCAACTCGGGCGTCTGCCAGAAGTAGTGATCTTCGAGTTCCACCGAGAGCACGCCGTCGTAACCCGCGTCTTCGAGCCGGCGTATTACAAAGTTCCAATCCACCTCGCCCTCGCCAGGGATAGTATAGCGCCACCAGCCCTCGCCGCACACGTAAGTCGAACTGTATGCCTCACCCAAGTTGCCGGACTCGTAGAGCTTTTCCGGCATGATTTCGGTATCCTTGAGATGGACGTGCCGCACGCGGTCGCCAAACTCGTGCAAGAGCCGCTGATAGTCTATCTGCAGGCGCACGAAGTGGGAGGGATCGTAGCAGATGCCTAACCGTGGCGACGGGCACGCCTCAAAAATCAAGCGCAGGCTCTCGGGCGAGCAGCCCAGATTGGGGTAGTGGGGCCGTCCACCCGGCCAAGGTTCGATGGCGATATTGACGCCCACCTTCTCGGCGTGGGCCACGACCCGGGGATAGACTTTGGCAAATATCTCAAAGGTCTCAGTTTTGGACATGCTAGGGTCGTCTGGGCCGAGCACGGTAAAGAGCGTGTGGCCGCCGTGCCGGGCAATCGCGCTCAAGCTCTTCTTGATCTCGCTCAAACCCTTGCGGCGCTTGGCCGCGTCTCGGGTAAGGACTTGGCCGCCACCGTCCGAGGAGCCGATAGCCAAGCCTAGTCGCTCGCAGGTGCGGGCGATCTGACGAGTCAAAAGCGGGGTATCGACAGCGCCAAAACCGTTGTCGGCTAACCACGCGGCATAAGCGTCAAAGCCGATCTGATTGGAAAATGGGGGCATGCGGGTGCCGATTTTCATGGTATGTTCCCTTCTATATGGATTAAATGGGTATGCGGCTCTGCTTATCTGGATCGACCCACTGGGTTACTACCAGCGAGACAAGGGCTATGAGTGCGCCGCTAATAAAAATGATCTCGTAGCCAAAAAAGAGCCAGACGTAGCCGCCGACTAAGGGTGCGGCCACGGCGGCGACGTGGTTCATGGTCACCCCCATGGAGAGCGTGGGTTTGAGTTCGTCTGGGGGTGTAATCTTGTGCGCGTAGGTAGTAAGCGCGATTCCGCCGAAGAAAATGAGGTTGTCGAGGCAATAGAGCGCGTACAGACTCGGTCGGTGCTCCACGATTGCATACCCCAAAAAGACGAAGACCAACACGCTATAACTTAGCGTGAGCATCCGCCGCTCGCCAAAGCGATCGACCAAGCGGCCCATCCACGCAGCCGTCAAGGTAATGAGCACTTGGTTGATCAGCACCAGCACCATAGTCGTCTCCACCGGCATCCCGTGTACTTTCACGAGGGCGAAAATGGCGAAGGTGATGAACATCTGCTTGCGCAGGCCCTGGAGGAAATTCAGGGCGTAGAAGAGCAGATAGCGCCGCTTGAGCACCAAGCGCTTCTCGTCTGCAGGTGCGGCCTTATTATCGACCCAAAACAAGGCCAAGCCGCCCATAGCCGTACACACACCTGCCAAGACAAAGACCCCCTCGTAGCGCAAAAACTCCAGCCCCACCATGCACACGCCAATCGCCGCTAGCCAAGCCAAGCTGCTGATGCTGCGCAATTGTCCCAGCCAGCGGCCCTTATCCGCGGTTGGGCCGTAGGCCAAGCCCATGCTCTGCTCTAGCGGGAGCCAACAGTGAAAGCCCAAACTCCACACCAGCGAGAACGACGCCAGCATGAATACCGAGGACACCTCTGCGTACGCGGCAAGCCCGATGCCCATCACCACCAGTGAAACCGCCGCGACTTTTGGCGGGGCCCAGCGGACGATCAGTGCCAGAAAGAACGCGTTGAGAAAACCGGGAACTTCGCGCAGAGCCTCGACGTAGCCCAATTCGTGTGGCTCAATACCCAGCCGCTCGACGATGAAGTTGTTAAACAGGGTCAACTGCACCCCGAAGAACACCCCTGTCCCGGCCACAGCTACGGCCAAGAGCGCGAAGTTTTTATTCCACTCTGCGAAAGGATTGGCGATAATGGCTCCCTTGTTGATATAGTGAATTCAAGTGTGCTTTTCTCTCGCGGTCAACCGAACACCCTAGCCACTTGACGCACGAATGGACAGCCGTTAAGCTACCCTCCCCAACCAACGCAAAGGAGGATTACTACGATGGCTGACGAACGCGTCTTTGTTGGCGACCTGACTCGCAAGGAATTTCGCGAGCGAATTCAAGCGGGCACGATTAAGGCCGCCATCGTGCCCACCGCCGCTACCGAACAGCACAACGAACACCTGCACATGATCCACGACACTTTCCACGCCAGCTATATGGCCGAGCACGCGGCCAAAAAGCTCCTGCCCCAAGTGGTGGTAGCCACGCCAGTGGGCATCGGCGTTTCCGAGCACTGGATGGAGCACATCGGCACCCTGACCGTGCGACCGGAAATTTTCTGCGAATACGTCTTCGACGTCTGCCATTCGCTCGTGAGCGCTGGCGTTGAGAACATCTTGGTACTCAACGGCCACGGCGGCAACGTCAAACCCATGATGCGCCGCATCGACGAGTACCGGGAAAAACTAGGCGTCAACCTCCGCTTCCAGTCCTATTGGGACGTATATGACCCCGACTACGTGCAGCAACACATGGAGCGGGGACGCCTGCCTGGGCACGCCGACGAATTCGAAACCTCGACCATGCTCTACCTAGCACCAGAGCGCGTGCAGACCGAGGCCATCGACAACCCGGCCGCCGCCTTGGGCACGCGCGCCAAGGGCGAGGCCCTAGTGGGGCCAGCCGTGGACGGGGTCGCCGCGCTGTTGGAACAAATGATCGCCGGCGAGAAAATCGACCTGCCGCCGGTTACTTTCTATCCAGAGGGCAAGCGCAACCTCGTCACCGGCGAGCCGGTTTGAGCACGACTCCCAGCGCCTCGGCCGGCGACTCGACAAGCACATCTACGGCCGCGGCGATCTCTTCGAGCGCAAACTCGTGGGTATAGAGCGGTTGGACGCGCAGCTTTCCATCGGCTATGGCGCGCAGGCACTCGACTAGGTTGCGCTGCGTCGGCCACTCGACGAAGACCTCGGGATACGCTTGGCCGCGCTCGTACGCTGGGTCGTGATAGCCGGGACCGGTGCGCGCCGCACTCCGCACATCCACGTTGCCCAGCGCTGACCCAAAGCCGTGCGTCACCTGCGCTCCTCCCACGAGGACAATGCGTCCCATGCGATGCGTATCCGGCGCTTGCTTTAGGCTCTGATAGATGGTTTTCAAGGCACCGCTGGCCTCGCCGCCAAAGGCAATGACGCCAAAATCCATGCCATACCCTTGGGTAAACTCCCCGGCCTGCTCGACTACATCCTGTTCGGATGGATCAGCGACGCGCTCTATGCCCACCTGCCGGGCAATGTCTCGACGGCGCGCAAAGCGATCGACTCCCAAGACATGGCAGCCGCTTAGCTGGGCAAATTGGGCCGTAAACTGGCCGACCAAACCCAACCCTACCACGATCCCGTTTTCCCCGTACAAAGGAGTTGTGCGGCGCACCGCGTGCAATCCGGTTGCCGCCAGATGCACAGACGCGGCCTCGGCAAAGCTAACGCCCTCGGGTATGGCCGCGCACAAATTCTGCGGCACACAGACCCAATCGGCGTGTAGGGCGTACCCGCCCCCCATGCAGGCCACGCCCTGACCCACCTCGAATTGCTCTACTCCAGCCCCGATCTCTTCGACGACGCCAGCGTTGGTATAGCCAAAGGGGCGCGGTGGCCGGTCGGGTTGGGGGTTTCTCCGCATGGCCCTCACCCTCCCCAGTTCGGTCCCTGGGCTGATCAACGAGGCCTCCACCCGCACCTTCACCTCGCCGGGGCCGAGGGCAGGCATGGTTTCCGCTAGACACACCCCCTGACCGCGGCCATCAATAGCCGCAACTTTCCGCTGCATAAGCACCTCCTTTTCGCGCTGGTTGCGCCCTCGTGGACTGCTGTATTACTTATATATACTTACATTTAATATGTCTATTGCCCTATTCGAGGCCCTGTGAACGTCATCATCGCGGCAATTTTAGGAGGTGTCCTCTTGATTTGGGGCGGGTTTTTGGGCCTGCTCCGCATCGCGGACCCCTTCGAGCGCAAACACGTGTTGATCCTCGCCGCGTACACCACCGTCGTCGTCGGCTGTGTCATGGGCTTAGTGCTCTTTATCAATCACGAGCGGCAAAAGGAGCACCGCGCTCTGCTAGAGGAGCAAATGGACGAGTTCGACAATCGCCTCTCCGAGCTGAGCACCCGGCTTATTGGTCAGCTAGAAGAAAAAGCCGACCTGACCGCCTCTGAATTCGAGATTCGCTCCCGCCTACAAAACGAAAAGGATCACCACAAGCGCACCCGCAACCAACTAGCAACTCAAATCGATCGCAACAACGCACTACAAAACAAAATGGACACTGAGCGCAAAGAGCGGCTGCGCTACCAATCCGACACGGACCACAAGCTCGAAGAACGCTTCCGGCAGGAGGACTTGCGCTATCAAAACCTCGCCGATACCCACAAGCGCTCCTTGGCGAACGTGCAGGCGCAATTCGGCCCCCTCAACAACGAACTGACCCGCCTGCAAGAGCAAACCGCAACCTTGCAGCGCAATCAGCAGGCAATCATAGACAAAATCGCCGCCGCCCGCGAGACCCAAACGCTCTCAGTCCAAAAACTCGACGCGCTCGCCCGCAGCCTGAGCGCCCTGTACAACGACTTGAACCAAACTATGGCCCAAGTTGATAGCCTATATCGCAGAACACCGCCAACGCCTTAAGGAGCTGACAATGAAACGCATTCTCATCCCTTGCATCGCCTTGTTCCTTGCTGCCTGCACTAATAAGGAGCAAGAGATGCTCCTGCTCCAATTGCAAAGCGACATGGTCCGCGCCAACGCCGCCATTGACTCGCTGACCTACTCGCTCGACGACTCCAACCGCTTGCTCGATAACATGCGGGCGCAAGTAGATAGCACTCAACAGGTCAACGACAAGCTCCTCGAAAACGTGCAAAAGCTAAACAAGGAACTGCGGCACTGGAGTAAACTGGCCACCGAATACAAGCAGAGCAATGCGCGGTTAAAGCTCGAAATCGAGCAGCTAAGAAGGGAAAAGCAAGCGGACCGCTACACCATTTCCCAACTGCGCGCCGAGACCGACCGCCTCAATGGCGAGTTGCTGGAAACCCATAGCAGCATCCGCCGCCAGAGCGATCACATCCGCCGCTTAGAGCAAGAGTTGGCCCAGACCAAGGCCGAACTGGACGAGGCCAAGAAGGCCGCGCAAAACGCAGTGTATCTCTACGCTGCCAAAGAGACCCAACTCGTAGAGCAAGGCTATCTCAAAACCCACCGGCCTTTTGGCAGCGGGTTCCGCAAGCAATACGAGTTGGTTAAACAAATCCGCCGCGACAGCCCCGGCACCCAAGTCGCGCCCATCGGCCAAACCATCACACTACCAGGCGAAGTCGAGGCCCTCGTCGATCACTACGGCAAGCTCAGGAAGGGGGATGACTACGAAATGACGCGTGGCGAAGCCGGAGTGCAGGTCGCGTTCCTCAACGAGTTGGCCGGTGGCACGGGCGTCTTGGCGATACTTAAGGAATAGCTTTACGCTCACCAAGTGTGGACATAGACCGCCGAGCGCACCTTCTCTCCGGCTTGGTCGGTCGAGAGCAGCGAGTCGGCAAACGACGCGTGTTTGGCCAGCCGCTCGCGGCTACCCCCTTTGAGAAACAAGTGCAAACTAGCTTCGGGTTCGGCAGCGAGTCGGCGCACCATCCGGCGAAACTCCCACTCGCTCAAAGGACTGTCGATGGTGTAGCCATCGCGCGATAGCCCCACGCCCGCGCTCGTGTACAGCACGACCCGATCCCCAGACTGTGGGTCGTGGCGATGTACCCGCCAAACCGGTTGCGTCACGTTGAGAATCATAATACCCAAGCTCAACATCAGCATCATAATGCCCAAAAAGAGTTCCTTGCTAATATCGTGCTCTTCGAGCTCGGCGGCTTGGCGCTTGAGATAGCGGCTCACAATCTTCTATTCCTCTCCCTGACCCAAGCGTCCTCCTGCCGGGCGAGCCGCTGGACCAAGTAGTCGGCGATCTTGCGCAGCGGCAAGTAGGCTAAGAGACCGACGAGCGTGGTCTTAAAGGCCAAAACCAAGCCCTCGGCCATGGCACTGAGTGCCTTAAAGGTCTGGGTCGCCTCGTCGATCTGACTCAATTCCTGCGCGGTCAGCAGGATGCCGCAAACCGTGCCTAAGTAGCCGTATAGAGGTATCCTCGTCAGATCGCGGCGCACGTGCGTCAAAGGGTCGCCGAGAAAACCCACAAGTTCGTCCACTAACTCCTCGTCCCTGCTCTTGCAGTCGCTGTAATTGTCAGACTGGCGCTGTAATTCTGCTAGCTGTTCCATTCTCTGGCGGCCCAAGGTGTTGGGGCCGGGACCGCCGCGCCGCGCCCAAGCTCGCTCCTCGCGACGGAGATGCAAGCTAATGTGTGCCAAGCTCAACAGATGACCGCCAGCCGACCAAGTGATCAGCACGTATGAGAAGCGGCCAATCCACGCAAAGGCACTGGCCGGCTGTGGGTTGATGAAGAGGTAATAAGCAGCCAACGCCCCGACGATCAACCCAGTTAGCAAGCCTATACTGCTAGCGAGGTACTGCAGGCGGGGCAAGTTCAGATAGTACGCTGCATCGTGTCGGCGCATGCGCCGGGCCCGGCGCATGTGCAAACAGCTAATGGTGACACCGCCAGCCAGCACCAACAGGATACTACTGACTAATACTAATTCGTTGTTCAAGAGGTCTATCCCTTCGCGCTGAAGAGCTTCCACCACTGCCGACTTACCATCCCCAGATAGAACAATAGGCCGGTCGCAATCCCCCACAGTTCCCACGGCGCACTGCGGCCAAGGCGGATACTCCGAGCGGACGATTGCTGTCTGCCCGATCCCGTAGCGCGTCCCTCGCCTTTGGCCGAACCGCGCGCAGCCGGGGGTTCGTAATCTCGGCGGCGGTCTGCTTCCCCCCGCGCTGTGCCGGCCCCAGCGCGCTGCGGCACGATGTGGCTCGTGCCTTTGAGGGCCTGTTCCTTCGGGAAAACCAACTCGCGTTGCACAGCGGGCAACGCCTCGGTCCAAGCGAGTAGTTTTTTCGCCGCATCTATGCTTTCGACTTCGGCCAATTTGCTCGCTTTCCCAAGGGAAAAAGCCAGCCGTCCGCGGACAAACCCCTGGTAGAGTACGTCTTGTGTGGGGCTACGGCGCGCGTGGAGCTTTTGCGCCAATTCATCGCGTTGCTTTTGCAGATGCACCAGACGGCTGACGACCATATGAGTCTCCATGGGCTGGTGCGCTACGTTGCCGACCGCACCTCTGAGCGGCCGACGACGCGACGCGCGGGCCAATTGTGCAGCGTCGAACTGGGTCTCTAGTTCGACCTCGCCAAACAGCGTCGCCCCCCAGATGACTTCGGCCCCGGGAATATCGGGCAAGCTGTGGTTGTAAAAACGCGGCTCAGCCCGCTGGCCGTCCACCCACCAGCTACCGTCGCCAGTAGCCAGCACCTTGCGCAAGCGACCGCGACCGTCTTGCAAGTACAAACCGGCCATAAAGCCGCTCTCGACCCGGTCGGTGTCCCAGCAGTGGGCGCGTAGGATATTGGACCTGAGCAGGTACACAACGGGAATTTCGACTCGGATTGGGGTCAAACGCGTCTCGCCGATCCGGTGCCCATTGAGAAACAGCTCGGCTTCGTCGTCGGCCCAGAAAATCAATACCAGTTTGGAATTGGCCGGCAGTAGCCTGCTGTCTTCTTTTCGCTTTGCCAATTCGCGCAGTTTATCCCCCCCGTAGAGGCGGACTAAGGTGTCAATGCTGGCGGACACTTGGTTGTACTGTTGTCTGAGTGCCACCACGTCATCGGCCGCGGCGACACAGACCCAACCGATTCCACATACCGCCAAGGCGAACCAATACATCGGGACGTTCAAACTAGGTAACTCCCGAGCAACATCATCCCACCTCTGCGTTCATCTGCGGATTAGATATTAGACTTGGATTGCCCCCCATCAACATTGATGCAGGCACCGGTCACCCATTTCGCCCGGTCGGACGCCAAGAAGGCCACTACATCGGCGACCTCCTCCGGGGTGCCAAATCGGCCAAAGGGCATATTGGCGTCGATAAAGGCCTGGATTTGCGCTGGATTTTCCTTCATCCGCCGCTCCCAACTCCCCCCGGGAAAGAGAATAGAGCCCGGAGCTACAGTATTGACGCGGATGTTCTTTTTCGCCGCTTCAATGGCTAGATTGGCCCCTAGACTGATCAGCGCGGCCTTGGCGGCATTATATGAGATAGGCCCACCAGTTTCGCGGCCAAAAATTGAAGAAACGTGGATGATACTGCCACCCCCGCGCGCTTCCATCAAGGGAATCGCTGCACGGCTCACTCGCACGGCCGAAAGAAAGCTCCAGTTGATGATGTCGTTCCACTCGGCATCGTCGATTTCGACAAAGGGGGTCCACTTCGATCCACCGACATTGTTGACGAGAATGTCGAGCCCGCCAAAGCGACTTTTTGCAGCCTCCACCACAGCGATTGCGCCTTCCGATGTGGTCACATCTTGCGCGATGGCCTCCACCTCTGCTCCACGACCTTCTAAATCGGCGGCCGCTTCCGCCAGCGCGTCGGCACCGCGCGCGCAGATGCAAAGCTGCGCTCCTTCAGAGGCCAAGGCCGAGGCAATGCGCTTGCCAATGCCACGGCTAGCCCCGGTCACCAAGGCGACTTTGTCTTTGAGTCCTAGATCCAAACTACACTCCTTTTTCAATGCCCGGAGCCAACGCACCGGGGTTGGTTGCAAAAAGCGCGATCAAATAAGCAATGCACAACGCCAACAACACCAAGCCTTTCCAGCGGTTTAACTCGTAGCCAATGCGCATCAACCCTAGCATCGTCAGCACGATCGCCAACATCCACGGGAACATGAAATTGACCACGTTGGCCGGAACCACTAGCGGATTGGCCAGAGCCGAAGCGCCGGCAATCCAGCAGATATTGAGGATGTCGGCCCCGAGGATATTGCCCACCGCCAAAGCCCCTTGGCCCTTGCGGGCGGCGACAATACAGGTGGCGACCTCGGGTATCGAAGTGCCCAAGGCCACAACCACCAAGCCTATGACCACATTCGGCAACCCCAACGCCTCCCCTACCACCGGGGTGGCCTCGACGATAAAGTGGCTGCTGACGACCACCCCAGCCAAACCGCCGGCGAATAGCAAGGCGACCAGCCAGAGGCTGCGCGAGGGGGCTTCCTCTTCGACTATCTCGGCACGCGGCCGTCGCTTCTGCTCCCAGAACGAGTATATCAGGTATAGGACAAAAAGACCCACCAACGCGCCACCTTCCATCCGGGCCAGCGTCCCGTCGAAAGCCATGTACCAAGCCACTATATCTACGGTGATGAGAAAAATCGCCGCCGAGCGCAGCACGATGCGGTCGATGGCAATGGCCGTAGTAGCAAAAAGCGCTGCCATGGGCAGAGCCAAGCCATCGTCGTAAATAACCGACCCCACAGCATTGCCCAGTGCCACTTCGGGCGAGTCCCTAAGGGCGGCGGTCACGGAGACCGCCAGTTCGGGCGCGGTAGTGCCAAGGCCAACGATGACGATGCCGATCAAAATCGGCGGAGCGTGGAGGTAGCGCGCAATATCAATGGCTCCCTCCACCAGATAGTCGGCGCATTTGGCCAACAGCACGAAGGATAGGGCCATCAGGCCCGCTGCCTCCCATACCCCCATAGTTTATCTTTCAGCCGTCTTCACGGCGTATCTAGATAGGAAGACAAGAGGCGCTCGGCGTTTTGGTAGGCGATCTTGTCAAAGGCTTTCGCAGGTAGCTCAAGGATGCTCAGAAAATCCATTAGCTTAGTGTCAAAGTAGTCCCGTCCAAAGAGCAATTTGTCTTGAAATTCGAGGAGAAAATCGCGGCCGAAGTCCCGGTCCCTTTGCAGCGCGCGCAAACCCGATCCGGCCGACAGATCGGCATATAAGTTGCGGTACTGACGCATCATCGGGGCCAAGCGCCCATTCGGCAGCACCGGACCTCTCGGATAGCTCTCCTTGTCATAGCGATCATCCCCGGAAATATGGGCCCAAAACCCAGGGGCATGGCCGATAAAGACCGTCTGCGGACAGGCTACAACCGCGCGTTCAAGCGCGTCGAGGCTGCCACCGTACCACCAGTTTGGGCGCGGGTAAGCGCCGCGGCCGTGGTCGATTGGATAGTCGAGATGGATCGTAATGGGCAAACGCATTGCGCCACAGGCTTCGTACAGGCGCAGCGCGTCTGGATCGTCAAACGGTAGGCGCACTTTCAACTCAGAGGCGGCCTGTACGCCGTGGATTTCGACCGCAGCCTTGAGCCGGTCTATGGCGTCGGGCCGCTTGGGATGCGGCATGTAGCCGAGGACAAAGCGATCGGGCGCTTCTCTGCCGACGGCTAGCACATCTTCAAAGGGAATCCCCAAGCCCGTAGGGGACAACACCGAGTGATACGAAGGCGAGTATTCATCTGCAGGGACCTCCCACGAGAAAAGCCACATTTGGTCGATGCCCTGCTCGTCCATATTGCGCAGGATTTTGGCGGCGTTAAACCCGTGCCAGTTAGGGTGATTATGCGCGTCAATAAGCATTTGTTAATGATATTCTTGCGGGCAAAAACTGTCAAGATAAAGTGAGAGTTACTTATCGTGTTTATTAATAATTATTCTTGATTAATAATTTTTATTCATTAAATTATCTACTATTCACAAAAGCACAAAAGGAGCAACCATGAGCATCGCAGATCTAAAGGGCCAAAAGGTCATGCTGGCCGCGTCCGGTGGCCTAGATAGCTGTACGATCACCCATTGGCTTCAATCTCAAGGATTAGAAGTCGTCGCCTATACCGCCGATCTGGGTCAACCCGATGAGGAGCGCATTGAAGACATACGGAGCCGGATGCAGGCCTGCGGGGCCACTGAGATGATTCTCGACGATCGCAGAGAGGCTATTTGCCAAGCTGGCATCCAGCTCGTCCAAGCTCAGGCCCGCTACGAGGGGGGCTATTGGAACACCACTGGCATCGCCCGGCACGTAACGGTGGCTGGCATGTTGCCCCACATGCGGGAACGCGGCATCCAGGTAATGGCGCACGGAGCTACTGGGCGCGGCAACGACCAGGTCCGCTTTCAACTGGCGGCGCAAATGCTCGCGCCACACATCGAGGTGTACGCCCCTTGGCGCGACCCGGCCTTCTTGCAAAACTTTGGCGGGCGCAGCGAAATGATCGCCTACTGCCAAGGGCATGGCCTGCCCATAACCGCCACCCCAGACAAGCCCTACTCCACAGACGCCAACATGCTCGGGCTGACGCACGAAGCCGGCCAGCTCGAAGCCTTAGACACCGCGGCCAGTTTGATTGAGCCCGGCATGGGCTGTTTTCCGCAGCAGGCGCCGGATGCCGCCGAGACTTTCACCGTGCGCTTTGAACGAGGCGTCCCAATCGCCGTCAACGGCCACGACGTCGGACCGGTCGCAGCCATTGAGCAGAGCAACGCCATCGCTGGGCGGCACGGGATCGGCATTGGCTTACACGCAGTGGAAAACCGCTTCGTTGGCATCAAGTCACGCGGCGTATATGAAGCGCCAGCCCTAGAACTGCTCGGCCAGTGCTACGATTACTTGCTCCAGCTCATTCTCGACCGCCGCGCTCGGCGGATTTTCACCGTTATCTCTGGGTTTATTGCCGAGCAAATATACCAAGGCTATTGGTTTGACACGGCGACCCAAGCCAGTTGGAAACTCATCGACCACTTTAATCAATTGGCAACCGGGACCATCTCCGTCTCGCTCTACAAAGGCCAAGTCGCCTTTTGCGCAGCCAGCGACGCTCCCCACTCTCTCTACAGCGAGGACACCGCTTCCATGGAGGCCATCGGCGACTTCGACCACCGCGACTCCGAGGGCTTTCTCGGCGTTTTGGGTGTCAGTGCCCGTGCGCTTCATCAGGCTGAGCAGATTGCTCAACCCAATGGTGATATAAAGGCTTGACCTCTTTTGGTAATCGGTCAAAAACCTCCCGCTCAATCGGTTCCATCTCGTAGTTTTTACCTCCGGTCTCCATCACCATGGCCTCGTGTTCAGGCCGACCGATGAGCGTAGGGTTTAGGTTCAGCCACCAAGGAGCGTAGCGCACGATAAGGGCGACGCGATCGCTTTCGCTTTGGTTGGGAGCTACGGCGTGCCAAAGCCGGCTGTCGTACACCAAGACGCTGCCGGCCGTCCCTTCGACCTGGCACTCGGTAGGATAGGGCGCGTCCTGATCCATTTCGGGCATGTCCCCAGCCGCGGGATTGCGCGGCCAGCGGTGACTGCCCGGCACCACGAAGGTCCCCCCTGTCTCAGCGGCAAACGGCGTGAGCATCCATATCGTCGAAAGGTGCAGGACCGCGTTTGGGTACGGCGCGGGGATGTGCGAGGCGTTGGTGGAGTTGTAAGGCCAATCGGCGTGCCAATAGCCTCGCGCATTACCTGGGTGATTGACCACGCAGTCCGTGCAGGAAATCCGCGCCCAATCCCCGAAAAAAGACTTGATTACCTCTAGGAGTCGGCGGTCGGCTAAGTACGGAGCAAAGGATTGCACCTGATTGATGACTTGTTTGCACTGGGCCACGCCCGGGGTGCCGATCCGGTGACCACGGCGGCGAATTTCGGCCAATTTGGCGTCGGACTGCTGGCGATTGTGCTCGACCACAGCCACTAGCTCGGCGCATATATCCCCGACTAGTGCCTTGGGAATCACTTGCTCGATAACGCAAAAGCCGTCGCGCTCGATGCGCTGTTTGTAAGTAGTCACTTTACCCTCGAAAGAGCGGTGCGACACCCGACCAAATGATCTCCAACTCGGTCAACGCGTCGTCGTCTAGGATGGGCACGGGCGCCCGGCAAACTGTCGAGCGAATCAACCCGCGCTTTTGCAAAATCCACTTGTAGATCGCGATTCCGTAGAGCCGCTCGTAGTTCATCAGCGGCAGGAGCTGATAGAAGTGTGCCCGCGCCGTCGTCTCATCTCCCGTTTCAAGAGCATCCCAGATCGCCGCCATAGCGTCGGTCACGTGACAGCCCGGCATGTTACCGCAGGCACCGCGCCGATACTCGTCGAGCAAATAGACGCCCCCTTTGCCGCCCAATACGCCCTTGCAGGCCGCGCCCGCCAGCGCCAGCGTGCGGCTGACCTGCCAAGGCTCGGGAACGGTCTCTTCCTTGATGTAATCGACGCCCGCCAACTCGCGGCACATCCTTCCCAACAGCTCGCCGCTCATGGGCGTACCGACCGGCGCGTCGAAATTTTGCACGCAGATCGGGACCTCAATCGAGTCTGCTAACTGCTGGTAAAAGGCGAAGCAGCCTTCTTGGTCAACGCGCAATACGTGCGGCGGCATGGACATGACCCCGTCGGCTCCTGCGGCTTGGGCAAACTGAGCGAGGGCTATAGCAGGCAAGGCATGGCCCGAGGTGACAGAGGCCACTACGGGTACTCGGCCAGCGGCCGCAGCGACGACGATCTCGATCCAGCGGCGGCGTTCCTCGTCGGAAAGAGTCGAAAATTCGCTGGCATTGGCTGGCCCCACTAAGCCCGTGGCACCCGCTTCAATACTGAAGGCGACCAAGTCCTGCAAGGCCACTTCATCCAGTGCGTAGCTATCGGTAAAGGGGGTCACCACAATCGGCATAATTCCGCGCCACGTTTCAGTCATGAATATCTCCTTTTAGGCCGAGCAAAGCGGCTACGGCAAAAAGCTCATCCACCACAGCGCATTCCCCGAGTTCCAACCGACGCCGACTCTGGTGGCCGGAAGGCAGCAGGACGCAATGGACTCCGAGCGCGGCGGCCACCTCAATGTCGTGCAGCGTATCGCCGACGAGCAAGACTTCATCGGCCCGGTAGTTGAGTTCCGCAAGGTGCCGATGTCCGCGCTCGATTTTTCCCTCCCCTAAGCCATTATCCACCCCGGCGACTGCGACAAAGTGGGACCGCAACCCGTAGTGAGCGACCATTTCTTCAAGGTCCACTTCGTTAGAGGCCGATAAGAGGGATTGCTCGATCCCGTTGCGGCCCAGCGCGGCCAGCACTTCGCACGCTCCCTTGCGCAATCGGCTCTCGTAGAGACGCTGGCTGTAGAGGATATTGAACTCGTCGCCAAGGGTCGCAAAGTCCTCGCGCTCTAAGTCAAAGCCTACGTGCTGGTAGTAGGTCCGCAGGGGGAACCCGAAGACCTCGCTGTATTTGCACGGCGTGGTCGGGGCGAGTCCCCGGCGTGCTAACAACTCGTTGACGATCTCGCCGCACAGCCAAGCATCGTCCACTAAGGTACCGTTCCAGTCCCAAATTACGTGGCGCATCTCCATAGATAGCGGTCGTAAATTCACTCTTTATAGGCGACCACGCGCAGACGCCAGTAGTCGGCGTGCCAACCCCCATCGCCGTACAATGCCGGGCGTACGGCGTTCTCCACTGCTTTCCACAGCTCTTCGAGCATCGACGGGGAAACGCCCTTTGTAAGCGTCTTGGCGAACATCTCCATCCAATCGCGCAACCCGCTCTCGCCTTCTAGGAGTGTTGGACGAGGAAAGTGGCTGGCATAAGCAACGCGCAGTCCGGCCTGCTCCACGAGCCGCGTGTACTCTCCCAAGCGGGGAAAATACCAAGGCGACTGCGGATGCAAGCCCCGATCGGCCAATTGGTCAATAAGCGCCCGGCTGATGGTAGCCACATTCCGCGCCCCGCCCAGTTCGGCGACAAAGCGCCCCCCCTGCCCCAGACAAGCGGCAATACACGCAAGGGCCTCTTCCGGCGGCTTGACCCAGTGCAGAGTTGCGTTGGAAAAGACCGCATCGAACGGCTCGGCAAAGGAAAAATCCCTCGCATCACCGACGGCACAAGACAGGTCCGGAAACTCCTCTCGCGCGGCCTCGACCATTTCGGCCGACAAGTCGATGCCAACGACCTCAGCCCCGGCTGCGGCAATCTGAGCGCTCAGTTGACCGGTGCCGCAGCCCAAGTCGAGGACGCGCTCGCCAGCTTGGGGGGCCAAAATCTCCACCAAGTCGGCACCTCCGGCGATTACATAGTGGTGTTTGGCTTGGTAGCGCTGGGGGTCTTGAAACATATCAACTCAAGAGATCGGCGATAACCGCGCGTTCCTCTTTGAGCTCGTCTTCAGTGGCTTTGATCTTCGCACGGGCGAAGTCGCTCAGTTCCAAGCCCTGCACGATTTCCCAGTGGCCTTGACCGTCGCTGCGAATGGGAAAGGAAAACATCAACCCTTCGTCAATCCCGTAGCTGCCCTCCGAATAGACGCCAGCCGAGAAAAAGTCGCCCGCTGGCGTGGCGTTCTCCACGCTGACGATGTGGTCGAGCGCGGCATTGGCCGCCGATGCGGCCGACGACAAGCCACGGGCGTCGATGACCGCCGCGCCCCGCTGCTGGACGATTTGGATGAATTCCTCGCGCAACCAAGCGTGGTGGCCTATGACATCGTGCGCTAGACGCCCCTCGATGCGCGCATTCTCGGCATCCGGGTATTGCGTGGCGCTGTGATTGCCCCAGATGGCCATATTGGTCACCGCCGAGACTTGGACTCCGGCCTTTTGGGCAAGCTGGGCTTGGGCGCGGTTTTGATCCAGCCGGGTCATGGCGTGGAATCGGTCGCGGGGGATGCCGGCCTTATGGCCGTGGCTCATGGCAATCAAACCGTTGGTGTTGGCCGGATTGCCCACTACCAAGACCCGCACATCCGCGGCGGCTCGGGCGAGAGCCTGACCTTGGCCGACGAATATCGGACCGTTTTCTCGAATTAAGTCGCCCCGCTCCATACCGGGACCGCGCGGCTTAGAGCCAATCAGCAGCCCCCAATTGATCCCGTCAAAAGCCACTTCGGCTTGGTCGGTGATTACGATGTTGTCGAGAAGCGGAAAGGCGCAGTCGTCGAGTTCCATAACCACGCCTTCTAAGGCTTTGAGTGCCGGAGTAATCTCCAGCAAGTGCAGCGAGATTCGGACATCTCGACCGAAAACCTCGCCCGACGCCAAACGCGGCAGTATAGCATAGCCAATTTGGCCAGCCGCCCCGGTGACGGCTACTTTCACAGTGCGTGCCATGTATTCCTCCTTAAAGGCAGTTTTTAAACAGAGAAAATCTGCCAAAAAAAATCGTTCTGTGCAATGCAAGACCCAGCCATTGACTCCACCTTGGAGTGCTAGTTATCCTACGGTGCTTCTAACACACGACCTACGGGAGAAAGGACGGCCATTATGAGCGGCGACTTTGATCTCATCATCCAAGGAGGGCATCTCATTGATCCCAAAAACGACCTCGACGGACCAGCCGATATTGCCATCAAGGACGGGCTAGTCGCTGCGGTCGCCGATCGAATTGAGCCGAGTTCGGCAAAGGTTATCAATGTGTCCGGTCTCTATGTCACCCCAGGCTTAATCGATATCCATGTCCACGTCTATGGGGGGTATGGAGGCTGGCTTTTCCCCGACCAGCACTCCCTGCCCTACGGTGTAACTACCGTAGTAGATACAGGCGGTGCTGGATGGAAGGATATGGCCGACTTTAAGCGCACCATCATCGATCCCGCCCAGACCCGCGTCTTGGCCTTTGTCAATATCGTCGGCGCTGGCATGATCGGTGCTCCCGAACAAGACATCAGCGAAATGGACCCCGCGCTCTGCGCCGCGGCGATTGAGCAGTACCGCGAGCACGTCGTCGGGGCCAAGTCGGCCCACTTCGGTGGCCCGGGTTGGGAATCGGCTGGCGGCGCGATCGAAGCAGCGCGGCAGAGCGATTCCATCGCCATGATTGACTTCGCCCCTCAGCCCACTCGCTCGTACGAGGAACTGCTCGAGCGCATGAGCCCGGGAGACATCCATACGCACCTCTACGCCGCCCACATCCCCCTGCTCGACGAGGGCAAAAAAGTCGCAGACTACGTGCGTCGAGCCCGACAGCGCGGCATCATTTTTGACACGGGGCACGGCGGCGGCTCCTTTTGGTTTCGCATTGCCGTGCCTGCCATGGCCCAGAATTTCCCCCCAGATACCATCAGCACGGATCTCCACAAGTCCAGTCGCATGCTGCCCAACGCCACCATGCCCATAACTATGTCCAAATTCCTGAACCTCGGCATGTCTCTCCAAGAGGTCGTCTATCGCTCGACACACAGACCAGCCGAGGTAATCAGGCACCCCCAGCTAGGTCACCTAAGTATCGGAGCCGAAGCCGACCTAGCGGCTTTCGCCCTGCACGAAGGAGATTTTGCCTTTGTTGATTCGGGCCGGGCGCGTATGCTGGGTCGGCAAAAACTCGAATGCGAGCTAACGTTGAGAACGGGCCAAGTGGTCTGGGATTTAAATGGCCGTAGCTTAGTGGATTGGGACGAGGCTGGCGAATACCGCCGCCTCGCTTAAAACATGCAAACCCCCTTGCAAACGACTTGACGCGGCGCTGCTCCTTATGTATAATCAGTTAGTTTCGCCAATACTTATTCTACGCTTACCATATGCACCAAGGTATTTAGTGCTGTGGCGAAGGGAAAAACCTGACGGGCAGGTAGCCCTTTATACGTCAAAGATGAGAGGCTCTATGCACAATCTGCACGACGAAGAAAACACCCTGAGACTCTATTTCGACGATATTGCTGAGTCCACGCCCCTTTCGAGAGAACGCGAAGTAGAACTGGCCGACCGCATCAAAAATGGCGATATGAACGCTCGCGAAGAAATGATCAGTGCCAATTTGAGGTTTGTCGTCGATGTCGCCAAGAAGTACCAAAACCGCGGGTTGTCTCTATCCGACCTGATTAGCGCCGGCAATCTCGGCCTCATAACAGCGGCCGACCGCTTCGATGGCACCAAGGGCTACAAGTTTATTTCATACGCGGTTTGGTGGATACGCCAGTCCATTCTCCAAACCCTCGCCGAGCACGTGCGCACCGTGCGCCTTCCTCTCAACAAGGTCAGTTTACTCAAGGATATTTCCAAAGCCTCGCGCAAATTGGGGCAGCATCGAGCCAGTGAGCCTGACATAGAGGAAATCGCCGCTGAACTCGAAGTCCCGGCCGAAGAGGTCCTAGAGACTATTCTCAGCGCCCGTGCCGTATGTTCGCTCGATGAATCCTTCACCGACGACGACGAGCGCAGCCTGCTCAACACCTTGGCCGACAACACGGCCGCAGCCCCAGATGCCGATATCCTGAGCGAATCGGCCCGGGAGCAGCTCGAGACGGCCTTGGAAACCCTTGAGGAGCGCGAATTGCGCATTATCAGGCTCTATTTTGGCCTCGACGGCAATGAGGCCCTGACGCTCGAAGAAATCGGCGACATGATGAATCTCACGCGCGAGCGCATCCGCCAGCTCAAAGAGCGGGCGCTCAGCAAGCTGCGCCATCCTTCGCGGCACCAGGTGCTTAAAACGCTAGCTAGCGGCACCTGAAAATTCGCCGGGGGGATACCGAAGCGGTCAAACGGGGCAGACTGTAAATCTGTTGGCTTATGCCTTCGTAGGTTCGAATCCTGCTCCCCCCACCAATAATAAAAAAGGCCGTTCCTTACTGGGAACGGCCTTTTTTTCTTGCAATATACAAGCGCGTCCTATTGCCCCTCTTCCACGATCCGGTCCAGTTCGACACTCAAGGCGTCAGCCAGCAAAAATCCCGCCCGAGTCAAACGCAATCTCTGGCCTTCGAGCTCGGCGTATCCAACTTTCTCCAGTTCGGCAAAGCGCTTGCTGCTCTGCACGCGACCAACCTCTTCTTCAGTCAGTTCAACCCCCTCTATGGTGCGCAAACCCATCCATAGATATTCTCTGCGGGCCATGTCCGGGACTATGGTTTCCTCCCCTGCACACGGCGACCGGCCTTGGGCCATAGCGTCAAGATAAGCATTGAGATCACGTGTATTCCAAAATCGCTTTCCGCCGATAAAGCTATGCGCTCCAAGACCAACACCTAAGTAAGGAATACCTGTCCAGTAGCCCCAGTTGTGGCGCGAGCGGTAGCCACTCCGAGCGTAGTTTGAAATCTCGTAGTGCTCGTAGCCAGCCGCTACCAACTGCGCATCGGTCCATTCCAAGGTGTGAGCCTGCCTGTCGTCCGCGACAGGTTCTAACAGCCCCTGACGCTGTCGTTGGGCGAAGATCGTGCCTTCTTCAATGGTAAGGCTATAGACCGAAAGGTGCTCTGGGGCCAAGGCGATAGCCCGCTTGACGCTAAAGTGCCAATCGGCCTCCGATGCTCTAGGTACATTGGCTACCAAGTCTAAACTCACATTGGTAAATCCAGCCGCTCTGGCCGATGCATACGCCCTTTCGACATCGGCTGCGCTATGTTGCCGACCTAAGTGACGCAGATCGGCATCGCGAAAAGCCTGCACACCAATGCTGATGCGGTTGAACCCTAGAGCCTTTAGCCTTGCGAATTTCTCGCGGTCAACGGTCCCGGGGTTGACTTCAATAGAAATTTCCGCGTCTGGGTGTAGCCCCAAATACCGCTGAGCTGCCTCGAGCATTTGCCCAATAAACACAGGCGCGACTTGGCTGGGGGTGCCTCCGCCCAAGAACACGGTCTCCACCGGCCCCGACAAATAGGCCCAAGACTCAATTTCTCGGCAGACTGCTCCGGCATATAGGCCATGGTGTTCTGCTTGGCCAACAACCGTAGCAAAGGCGCAGTAGGGGCAGCGTTGGGGGCAAAACGGCACGTGGATATAGAGGCCCAACGCCATTATTCACTTTTTCGGGATTAGGGGACGCAGGGTTGGCCAGTACGCCTCTTGCTCATAAATCAGGCTTCCATCTTGAGCGCAGCCAAAAACGCTTCCTGGGGAATTTCCACCTTCCCAAACTGCTTCATGCGTTTTTTGCCTTCCTTCTGTCTTTCGAGCAATTTGCGCTTGCGGGTCACGTCGCCGCCATAGCACTTGGCCGTCACATTTTTGCGGAACGGCTTGACCACTTCGCGAGCGATAACCTTACTTCCTATCGCTCCTTGGATGACCACCTCGAACATCTGCCGTGGGATCAGCTCCTTGAGCTTTGTACAGAGCTGCCGGCCCCACTCATAGGCTTTGTCGCGATGAATGATCACCGAGAGCGCGTCCATCGGCTCGCCATTGATCATAATGTCGAGCCTAGATAATAACCCGGCTCGCATCTCTAGATGCTCGTAATCGAATGACGCATAGCCCCGCGACACCGACTTGAGGCGATCATAGAAGTCAATCACGACTTCGGCCAAAGGCATCTCAAAGCTCAGGATAGCCCGGCTGCCGTCGAGATACTCAGTATTGCGGTAGCTCCCGCGTCGCTCGGTGCAGATTTTCATCACGGCACCAATATAATCCCTCGGCACCAAGATCTGGACGGCGAGAATCGGCTCTCGCACCTCATCGATCTCAGTAGCAGGCGGCAACAAAGAGGGATTGTCAACATCCATCAGTTCCCCATCCTTGGTCAGAATCTCGTAGAGCACATTGGGCAGAGTCGTGATGATCTCGACCTGATACTCTCGGTCGAGGCGCTCCTGGACGATCTCCATGTGTAGCAGGCCTAGGAAGCCACAGCGAAAACCAAAGCCCAACGCTGGCGAGGTCTCCGGCTCATAGGAGAACGCGGCGTCGTTGAGCTTGAGCCGCTCTAAAGCGTCGCGCAGCACTTCGTATTCCTCTGGAATAACGGGATAGAGGCCGCTAAAAACCATAGGTTTGAGCGGCTGGTATCCAGGCAACGGCTCTACTTCCGCCTCCGCATCGACGACCGTATCACCGACGTGAGCCTCGGCCAACTCTTTGATTCCAGCGATGAAATAGCCGACTTCTCCAGTCTCAAGTGTTTGGGCCGGCACCCGATTTAAGACCAAGTGGCCGACTTCTTCGACTTCGTAGAGCCGTCCGGTCGAGTGGAAGCGAATTTTCTGCCCTTTGTGGACGCGTCCATCAACGACTCGGATAAAGCAAATTACGCCTCGGTACTGGTCGTAGAGCGAGTCAAAAACCAGTCCCCGCAACGGCTCTTGCTGCTGCCCAGTCGGCGGAGGTATGCGGTCGGCAATGGCTTCCATCACCTCCTCGACCCCAACCCCCTCCTTGGCGCTGATTTGCAAAATATCCTCGACTTCACCCCCTAGCAGATCGAGCACCTGCTGCTGTACCGCCGCGACTTGGGCAGCGGGCATGTCAATTTTGTTGAGCACCGGGATAACGACCAAGTCGCTGTTTAGCGCCAACAGCAAATTGCTCACGGTCTGGGCTTCCACGCCCTGTGTGGCATCGACGACCAAGATCGCCCCTTCGCAGGCGGCCAAACTACGCGACACCTCATAGGTAAAATCCACGTGTCCCGGCGTGTCGATCAAGTTGAATTGGTAAATACTACCGTCGGCTACCTGATAGTGCATTCGCACGGCGTGAGCTTTGATTGTAATGCCCCGCTCGCGCTCTAAATCCATGCTGTCGAGGACCTGCTCCTGCATCTGCTTGGCCGTCAGGGTCGCAGTTTTTTCAAGCAGGCGGTCCGCTAGCGTTGATTTGCCGTGATCAATGTGAGCAATAATGGAGAAATTGCGAATCTGTGATGTATTCATACAGTTGTTGGTAAGGTTAGTGCGAAGGACTCGGCAAGTGGTCAGGATATGCGCTGGCGGTATAGGCTCTCATCGACCACGCTCGCCATTTGCCGCACATCTAAGGGGCGGGCGAGAAAGGCCTTGATTTCGTGGCTTGCGGCAAACGGATCGCGCAAAACAGCGGCGTAGTTGACATAAAGCACCTCCATCTGCGGGTGCTCGGCCAACCACTGTTGCACTGCACTCAAGTGCCGACCGAAGGCATCGGCCATCGCGGCGTCGGAGCCTGGGTCGCAGGGCTGTCCGCGCCGCGCTAGCATCGCCCGCTGCGACGCTAAAATCTCGTCCATTTTCCGGAGGGTGAATACGATTTTATACGACTTATGGAGCGGCAATTGGTCAAGCAGTTGGGATATGACCTTGACGGCTTTACCCGCCGCCGCTTCGAGCCATGTGGCATCTTGTTCTAGCTGCTTGGCCTTCTCGAATTCGTAGTATCCCCCGGGATTGTCGGCGTCGGCCTCGCGGATACCGTCTGTTAAGGGCGGCAAGCCGCCCGCGGCCAACATCTTCATCAGCATCGAGGTACCAGAACGAGGCAGACCAGACACAATAGTTATGTACTCGTCCGGCTGTGGAAGTAAGGTGGTATAAGAAGACAAAGTAGAGAAAGGCGGACCACAGCATGATACGACACACGCTTCCAAAGCCTAGCTCCGGAAGCGTGTGTCGTATACTGTGCTACATGTGTATGAATCAATTAAAAGACCAGACGCCCACGCAACAGAAGTCCATGCGAGGCACCCGCCATGCGCTGCCAGCGCGAACTCTCGAGGCTCACTGACATCGACGAGTCCACCTCAAAGCGCGTACCTAAGCGCAACTGTAGGCGCTCTGGTGCTTGCGTCATCCCGCTGTATACAGTGTATACTCCCCGACCGCCAAGTGCGGCTAAACCGTAGCCGACCTCGGCTCTGAGCTGGCCTTGCGCGTTCGCAACACCCCGGTCCGCTATCTCGGCTACGCTGCGTTCCCATAGCGTCAGGCTGTTAGCCTGCGTGCCGTAGGTCGGCATCACCCGCAACGACAACCCCCGACCACCGGTGCTAGCCGAGCGCTGGAGCAGCAGATGCGCACCCCATTCTCTGTACTCGACCGCGTCGTCGCCGTCACTTACCAGACTCCGCGCCATAGCTTCCAGCGTGAAGCCACCGCCCTCATAGCGCAGGCCACCGCCAACTTCTACGCCGGCCCCGGTCAGTCCGTCGCCGCCATCTTGGCGTAGAGCAACCTCTAACTCGGGTGTCACCTGCCCATCCATACCTGCTTCGTAAGCATGGGAGGCTTTGAGTGCCAGCCTCAAGCGGTTAGCACTCACGGTCTGTTCGGCGATCCGGTTTCCTTGTCCATTCTCGACTGCTCCACCCTCGACTTCGACCTGTGCTACAGTAGCAGCAGCCTTGAGCCGCAACTGAGTCGGCCCACTGGCGAGCAAATCACCGCTAGCCCCTACGCTTGCAGTCCGCAGCGATGTATCGCTCGACTGCTGGCCTACGGTTCCCTGTTGGTCGTCAATATCGAGGTTGCCGCGTCCTAAGCCCGCCGTCAACCATACCCCCAACCGCCCTGGCGAGAACCCGACGTACGGATGCAGACTCAACATGCGAGTCTCATAGGTACCGTCGACTCGCTCTTCGCCGAGCAACGGGGCGGTATAATCGAACGATCCTTGGGCCCACGACAGCGCCAAACCGGTTAGCATTTCGGCACCTGGCCGGGCGTCCAAACCAATCTGAGCACGGCTTAGGTTGCCCTCCCAATCCAGTGAACCGTCGTCGCTAGACATTTGACCGTAATCTCCCCGGCCCCAGAATGTAGGACTGCCGGGACAAAGAATACATCCTCTGCCAAAACCAAACGGCGCTGCAAAGGACGAGCCATTCATAACCTGTGCTAGATTGACCGGACGATTCTCAAAGATCCGACCGGATTGAATCATGTCGTGGAGAGTGGACTCAGCGGCGAAGCGAAAAGACTTATTCACATCGCCGACTCTGTCCATATGCTCAAGGCGATTTTCGATGGCGCGATTCGTTCCATCGGCAATAGCCAGTGCGTACTTGGACAAGATCTGTTCGTTGAGTTCCGCAAAACGGTCCGTAGCCGATTCTTCCACTCGAACCTCGAAGCTGAGGATAGCTGCGTCCTCAGCAGTCATATTGTCGTCGAAGTCGTGGGCCGTATACGTCAACGTATACGTTCCGACCTCCGTCGGTGTGCCCGAAAGCATCGGCGACATGGGGTTGGGGTCAAACGTCAGACCCGGCGGCACGTTATCTAGAGTATAAGTCAACTCGCCGAAATCGACCTCGCCGTCCGGATTTAGCGAGAGCAAGTTGCCGCCCGAAGCCAAGGGTAACACCAAGTCTTCAATCGCCTCACCATCTATGTACGTCTGATTGGCCACGTCCCCGCTAAAGCTGGGCGCGCCATCTACCGTTATGTGAAAGGTCAACTCAGCCGAATCGCCATCTTGGTCTTCCACCTGGTAGATCAAGCGATACACGCCGGTGTCCGTCGGCGTGCCCGAAAGCGTCCGGGCTACAGCGTCGAAGCTCAGACCCGGCACATTCATATCTAAAGTATATGTCAAGTCGCCGTTGCCACCCGAAGCCGCTGGGAATTCCCACGGATCCATCGCCTCATTCTGACGCAAAATTCGATCCTCAATGGTCGCGTCAAAAAAGGTAGGTGTACCGTCGACTGTCAGGAAAAAACTCAACTCAGCCGAATCGCCATCTTCATCTTCTACCCGGAAGGTCAACGCATATCCCTCGGCAGGATGCGACACATTAAGCTCCGGCGTACCCGAAATCGTCCGAGCCTCGGCATCAAACACCAGACCCGGAGGCAGACTCTCCTCATTCAAGCTATACGTCAACTGGCCGTTGCCGCCCAAAGCCGCAGGCAACTCCAACGAGGCCATCTCTTCCCCTTCAGGAACTCTCTGATTCGTAATAGATCCCTCAAAGAAGGGCATGGCATTCACCGAAATCGTGAAGGTCAACGGGGCTGGCTCTTCGCCATCGACATCCGCCACCCGATACGTCAACGCATACCCTTCGGGAGAATACGACACATTAGGCGACAACTCACCCGAAATCGTCCGAGACGTGGGATTAAACGCCAGACCCGGAGGCAACGCCCCATCCAAGAAATACGTCAACGCCACATTCCCTCCGACCGCCTCTGGCAACTCCAAGCTCACCGCATCGCCCGCCGCGTACTGCTGGTCTTCTACGACCTGATCGCCGAAGCTAGGTATGCCATTCACCGCAATCGTGAAGCGCAACGTCACAGCATCGCCATCGACATCTGCCACCCCATACGTCAACGCATAGCCTTCGGCAACATATAAGTAATCGGCCGGCGGCGTACCCGAAATCGTCCGAGCCGCGCCATCAAACGAAAGACCCGCAGGTAACTCACCCTCCAAGGTATATGTCAACGCGCCATTCCCACCGACTGCCTCTGGCAGACCTAAGCTCACTTCATTGCCCGCCTCGTATAGCTGATCGTCCACAACCTGAGCGTGGAAGCTGGGCATACCATGCACCACTATCGTGAACTCCAAGGCAGCAGGACCATCGCCATCCTGATCCGTCACCTGATACGTCAACGTATAGCCCTCGCTCTCAGCAGCATACGTCGCATCCGCCGACAGCGTACCCGAAATCGTCCGAGTCGCACCATCATAGCTCAGACCCTCCGGCAACTCCCCAACCAACTCATACGTCAAATCGCCGTTGCCGCCCGAAGCCGAAGGCAATACCCAAGGATCTATCGTCTGGCCTTCGGCAAAGGTGACTTGACTCGACACGGTCTCGTCAAAGCGAGGCATTCCATCCACCCGAATCGTGAACACCAACGGGGCCGGCTCTTCGCCGTCGACATCCGCCACCCGATACGTCAACGCATACCCGTCAAAAGCATACGTCGCAAACTCCGGCAGATCACCCGAAATCGTCCGAGTCCCCGGATCAAACGACAGACCCGCAGGCAACTCCCCATCCAAGCGATACGTCCGCGCCACATTCCCGCCTTCCGCCTCCGGCAACTCTAAGCTCACCGCCTCGCCCGCTGTATATGGCTGGTCGTCCTGCTCCCGGACGAAGCTGGGGATGCCATTCACCCGAATCGAGAAGGTCAACGTCACCGTATCACCATCCACATCCGTTACCCGATACGTGAACCCATAGGACTCAGCATAGGTCACATCCGTCGGCGGCGTACCCGAAATCGTCCGAGCCGCCCCATCAAACGAAAGACCCGCAGGTAACTCACCCTCCAAGGTATACGTCAACGCTACATTCCCACCTTCCGCCTCCGGCAAACCTAAGCTCACAGCCTCGCCTGTCTGGTACAGATGATCTTCCTCCTCCCGGACGAAGCTAGGCATAGCAGCTATCACAATCGTGAAGGTCAACTCGGCCGAATCGCCATCGGAATCCTCCGCCCGATACGTGAACGGATATGACGCGTCATACAACACATCAGCCGGCGGCGTACCCGAAATCATCCGAGTCGCCGGATCAAACGAAAGACCGTCAGGCAATTCCCCGATCAGGCTATACGTCAGAGGGTCGGTGGACCGACCTACTGGCAACTCCCAAGGCTGTTTTATCTCTTCGCCTGCAGTAAAGGTTGTTTGACGCGCAGCAACCGCCGCGAAGGTAAGCTCCACCGAGATCGTAAAGGTCAATTCCTCGGCGTCGCTCTCCTCCATGTTGGTATCGGAATCTTCTACCCGGTAGGTCATTTCATACGTCCCGGCTATGGTCGGCGTACCCGAGAGCGTCCGAGACCCGGCATCAAAGGTCAGACCCTCCGGCAACTCCCCGATCAAGCTAGATGACATAGATGACAAGCTATATCTCGGAGGGCCCTCATACTCTCCCACTGAAGCCTGAGGCAATTCCAAAACTGCTATCTCATCGCCTGTCCGGTACGAGTAATCAGAAACCGTCGCACCGTCAAAACTCGGCCTCGTATCGACTTCTAGCTCGAATGTCAACGTAGCCGTATCGCCATCGGCATCCGTCACTTCGTAAGTCAGCAGGGAAATAGCCACTTCCGAAGGGGTGCCCGAAAGCGTCCGAGACGCAGCATCAAACGCCAATCCCGGCGGCACGGGCCTTAAACTATACGTTAAATCGCCGTTGCCACTCAAAGCCGCAGGTAATTCCAAAGCGTTTATCACCACCCCGGCAGAGAACATCTGATCGGCAACCGTCGCACCGTCAAAACTCGGCGCTACATCCTCTTCCTCTACTGAGATATTGAATGTCAACGTGGCCGTAGCACCATCGGCATCCGTCACTTCGTAGATCATTGAGTAAAAGATCTTTTGCGGGAAAGTGACAACATCCGAAGGGGTGCCCGAAAGCGTCCGCGACCCGAAATCAAACGCCAATCCCGGCGGTAAGGGACTCAGAGCATATGTCAAATCGCCACTGCCACCTGTAGCACCAGGTAGCACCAGAGCCTCTATCGCCACCCCGGCCTCGTACATCTGGTTGGCAACTGTCGCACTGCCAAAGCTCGGCGCATCCTGGGCTTCAGCCTCTGGAGCCAGCATCAAAGTGACCGCCAGAAAAAGCATACTTAGGCAGGACAGCGCTCTATTCCAAATGAGTTTGTTACTAACTACACAACCGCTCATAATTGACCCTCCAATGAGAGATTTAAGTTTTAAGTTTAAGTTGCAGCGCAACTTTGTGCGCTAGACCGCCGCCTCGCCGCTCTAAAGCCGCAACCACCTTCCACCACCGCACTCATGGTTCCTCCCCCTTAGCGACCCTTACAACAATAGCTTAATTGAAGAGCGTGTAGAGAAGCCTGAGACTGTGTTACGTACTCAATACAAAATACGCATCTAATATCCAGGATGCAAGAGGTAGTTTCTAAACTATATGGCCTATCAGCACCTAGCACTCAGAAAGGTCAAGATCTTACAAAAAGAGGAAGGTCTTGACGCAACTCGGCTTCCAACTTAGAGTGGCAAGAAGGGCAAACCGAAATCAGATGTTCCAGCTTGTTGGCCTCTATATTGGAAGAAAAACTGCGGTAGGGAATCTTGTGATGTACGTCAAGCTGGCGTCCCAGTTCCTCTTCGCTGACCCCGCATACCTGACAGATGAAGCCATCGCGCGTCCGCGCCTTTAGCGCTTGGAGTTCCCAATTGGCCCCCCGCCTTTTGGAAGTCTCCCCTAAGCAAACCTCTAACGATGGCATAGCCTCTGTCCAAGCACGACGGCAGGACGCGTCGCAAAAGTGCAACTGCGCTTGACCCGCATACCAAGTTGGCACCTCAATCTCTAGGCGACAGTGCGCACAGCGCGTAGCGGTCTGCACACCGTCGCCAGCAGAGCATCGTTCGCCAAAATCAAATCCCATCTGATCACTATAAGAAGCCATGATAAGATCACAGGGCTAATTTTATGCGGGGCTCCAGTTCGTTTTGGCCTTCGCTAGCTTCTTTTTGAAGACCCGCCTTGTCCCTTCTCCCCACTTTTTATATATTTAATGATTTTATTGGAGGAGCGCAAAATTGCCTAAACTCAAGTCTGCCAAGAAGCACCAAATCACTAGTGCCAAAGCCTACGTACGCAACCGCGCAATCCGCTCGCGGATGCGTACGGCCCTCAAGAAAGTCCGCCAAGCTCCGGACAAAGCCTCGGCCGAGATCGCTCTACAGGCGGCGATATCGATCATCGACAGGACCACCAACAAGGGCATTATCCACAAAAATGCCGCCGCCCGCTACAAGTCGCGGTTGAGCCGTCTCGTGCAGACTATGACTTGATGATCCTTCATTCAAAGGCACGAGTACTCAAGTAGCGCAATCCGCTGTCGCAGAGGATCGTCACGACCCGAGCATTTCCGCCCATTTCGCGAGCAACTTGGGCGGCGATATAGGCGTTGGCCCCTGCTGAAATCCCCACCAAAAGCCCTTCCTCTCGCGCCAAGCGCCGGGCCATTTCATACGCGTCGTCGTCGGTAATGACCCGTACCTCGTCGATAACTTTGCGGTTGAGAATTGGCGGTACAAAACCTGCGCCAATACCCTCTATATAACTGAATCCAGCCCTCCCGCCTGAAAGTACGGGCGACCCGGCAGGCTCGACGGCGATGACCCGGACCGTGGACAGAGCTTCCTTGAGTACTTCGCCGACGCCAGTCAACGATCCCCCAGTACCCACCCCTGCCACAAAGGCATCAATTCGGCCATCTAGCTGTTCTATGATCTCACGGCCGGTCGTGCGACGGTGTATCTCGGGGTTCGCTGCATTCATAAACTGCTGTGGCAAAAAGTAATCTGGATGCTCGCGCTTGAGTTCAAGCGCTTTGTCGATAGCGCCGCGCATGCCCTCGGCCGCTGGTGTCAACACAACTTCGGCCCCGTACGCCTGCATCTGTAAGCGGCGCTCGCGGCTAGCCGTGTCGAACATGGTGACGATGAGCTTGTAGCCCTTGTAGGCAGCCACCATGGCCAAGCCAATGCCGGTATTGCCGCTAGTGGGCTCAATGATCGTGCCGCCCTTGGCCAGCAGTCCCTGCTCTTCGGCAGCTTCAATCATCGCCAGAGCGATGCGGTCCTTGACACTACCGCCCGGATTGGTCGCCTCCAACTTGCCCCACACCTCGGCCGCATCCTTCCCGACGACTCGACTGAGGCGGACCATAGGCGTAGCCCCGATTAACTCCAGCACATTGTGGGCACGTTTCATCCTGTACCAAACCTAACGCCAACCGCCTGTGGTAGTCCTCAACTGCCGCCAGCAATGGCCGGGACGATAGAGACGCTGTCACCGTCGTTGAGGGTCGTGTCCTTGCCGTCGAGGAAGCGAATATCTTCGTCGTTGACGAAGATATTGACATAGCGGCGTATCTCGCCTCCTTCGTCGAGCAGTTTATCGGCCAAGCCCTCGTAGGAACCGTCGAGACCATTTACCAACTCGCTAATAGTCCCTGCCTCCAATTCGACCTCGGCCTGATTGTGAGTCAATTTCCGCAACGGCGTGGGAATGTGAACAGTAATCGGCATTTCATCCTCCATGTGGTAATTTGAGCGGCTCCACCGCCCGCCTTCTATTTTCAATAGTGACTAAACTATTTCAACACCCGTTTCGGCGTAGCGACTGCCGTCCCAAGCAAAACATTTGTAGCCTTGCACTTTCCGCTGGCTACTCGTCTCCTCACCATAGACTGAAAGCACCAGATACATCGCATCCGGGTCGTCTGGGTCGTCTCCTGCTTCTCGGCTGTTGAATATCCAAGTACGCCTTTCGTCTTCGGCCGAGAAATAGGCCGCGCAATCAATGTGGGAATGGTAGCAACCCGAGACCCGGCCCCCGGCCTTTTCAGCCGCTTCCGCGATGCGCAATTGCTCACCAGCGTCAATCAGATAGGCCGTACTTGCGTCGCGAGGATAGTGCTTAGGGTCTTCTTCGTGCCGCTGCTGTTGTACATTAGTACAAGTATGGACAGCGGACACCCCACTCGGCACCTCCTCAACCAACAGACCACAACACTCATGTGGGTACTCGGCCAAGGCTTGGACGCAAATCCGATCAAAGTCCCCGCGGGCAATGCGCAGCATTGAGTCATCCTTTCACTTAGTAATGCCCTCAAGGGCCAACCGCCACATGGGCGTACTCATGTACTTGTCGCCGCCATCGCAAAATATCGTCACGACTACCCCCGTATCTAGCTGACGGGCAACTTCCAGCGCGGCCCAATAAGCTCCACCCGAAGACTGGCCAACGAGAATCCCCTGCTCGACCGGCAGACGCAAGGTGGTATCATAAGCATCATCGGTATCTATCGGTATTTTGTAGTCGAGGAGCGTCTCGTCGTAGATACCAGGGACAATCGAACTTTCCATGTGCTTAAGGCCCTCAATGCCGTGAAACGGCTCGGCTGGCTCAGCAGCAATGATCTGGGTCGCCGGATTGAATTTCCTAAGACCTCGACCGGTGCCCATCAAGGTACCGCTAGTACCGATAGTGGCGACAAAGTGAGTAACTCGACCTTGGGTCTGCTCCCAGATTTCGGGCGCAGTGGTATCGCGATGGGCGTACCAATTGGCGGGATTATTGTATTGGTCGGGCTTGAAGTACCGGTCGGGATCGGCTTCGTATATTCTCCTAGCTTCCCGTATAGCTCCGTCGGAAAGCTCCCCTGGGTCGGTGTACACCACTTCGGCACCATAGGCGGCGAGAATGGCCTTGCGCTCGCGACTAACATTGGCCGGCATGGCCAATGTTACCCGATAGCCTTTAGCAGCACCGATCATAGCATAGGCAATGCCGGTATTTCCAGAAGTGGAATCCAAAATGACCTTGCCCGGCCCCAGCGACCCGTCCTGCTCACCATCCTCGATCATCCGCCGCGCCGGCCGGTCTTTGACCGACCCCCCAGGGTTGAAAAACTCCAGCTTGGCATACACTTCTACTTGCGGTGAAATAGCCGGATCCCTCAGCCGCAAGAGCGGCGTATTACCAATCTGCTCGACGACCGATAGGCCAATCACAAAAATCTCCCTTCACGATTAAAAGAACCAAAATCCACCATGTCAACCAACCCGGTCTTTTCTTGACACTCTCCAAACTGCATTCTACTTTAGTTTGTTTCCCATTTAAAATCCAATGATCATTTAGGTGTAACTTATGGAAGAGCCGAGGGAAGGCTTGGGCGACTGGGAGCGTACGCACAACTGCGGCACTCTCACGAACAAAGATATCGGTCAGCGCGTGTTGTTAATGGGCTGGGTCTGGCGCCGCCGCGACCACGGCGGCGTTATTTTTATCGACCTCCGAGACCGCTACGGCATTACCCAAATCGTCTTCAACCCACAGCGCGATCCAATCGCCTACCAGCAGGCCGACCACTTGCGCAGTGAGTACGTCATCGCCGTACAAGGCGAAGTCGAGGCCCGCCCCGAAGGTATGGTCAACCTTCAATTGCCCACCGGGGCTATTGAGGTAAACTGCGATCAGCTACGCCTCCTCAATCGCTGTCAGACCCCGCCTTTTCTCATCGAAGATCAAACCGACGCTGGCGAGGAAATTCGGCTCAAATATCGCTATTTGGACCTGCGGCGGCCTCGTGTCCAAGGCAATTTGCTACTCAGGCACCGTGGCTACCAAATCGTACGCCGCCTGCTCGACAAACGAGGCTTTATTGAAGTTGAAACGCCGTTTCTGACCAAGAGCACTCCTGAAGGGGCCCGAGATTACCTCGTCCCCAGCCGAGTCCATCCCAATCAATTTTTCGCTTTGCCCCAATCGCCTCAAACCTATAAGCAACTCTTGATGATCGCGGGCTACGACCGCTACTTCCAGATCGTCAAGTGCTTCCGCGACGAGGATTTGCGCGCCGACCGCCAACCCGAATTTACCCAAATCGACATTGAAATGGCCTTCGTACGCGAGGATCACGTCATGACCATTGCCGAAGATCTGACCCGCGCCCTTTTTGCTCAGTTGCGGCAAATCGATTTACCCAATCCCTTTCCGCGACTCACTTACCGCGAAGCCATGGAGCGCTTCGGCTCCGATAAACCCGATCTGCGCTTTGGCCTAGAAATCAAAGATGTAGCGGCAGCAGCACGCTCTTCCCAATTCCAAGTCTTTCATTCCGTTCTTGACAATGGCGGTCAAGTCAAAGGTATAAATGCCAAGGGGTGCAGTGGGTTCTCTCGCGGACAAATTGACGATCTAATCGCCTTCGTCCAAGGATTAGGTGCTAAGGGTCTTAGCTGGATCAAACACACCGACGCCGGCCTTGAATCCTCCATCGTCAAATTCTTCCCCCAAGCCGCTCAAACTCAGTTGATCGAGGCTCTCGAATCCGCCCCTAGTGACCTAATGCTTTTTGTCGCCGACCAGCCCAAGCAGGTCGCCCGGATACTCGGAGCACTGCGCTTGGAATTGGCTCAGCGCCTCTCATTAGTACCCGAGGATTCTTGGCAACCCCTTTGGATCAGCCAATTCCCCCTGCTAGAACGCGACGAGGAAGCCGACCGCTTTACAGCCGTACACCACCCCTTCACAGCTCCCTTAGAAGAAGACCTCGCCCTATTGGATAGTGCCCCTGCCGACGCTAGAGCGCGAGCCTATGACTTGGTCCTCAATGGCAATGAAATTGCCGGGGGCAGCATGCGAATTTTCCAGCGCTCAGTACAAGCCCATCTCTTTCAACTCTTAGAGATCGGCACCGAAGAAGCCGCTGCCAAATTCGGTTTCCTGCTCGAAGCGCTCGACTACGGAGCCCCGCCACACGGTGGCATTGCCTTTGGCTTTGACCGGCTGATCGCCTTGCTCGCCAACGAAGATTCAATCCGCGAAGTCATCGCCTTCCCCAAGACCAATAAGGCCGTGGGCTTGATGGAAAATGCCCCTTCTTCCGTCGATTTGGGCCAGTTGCGCGAATTGGGTATTCGGCCTGCCTGAAAACTTTACAAGTGGGGTAGATTTTCACTTGTTCTGCTTGACATCCACTCTAGGTCGCCTATATTTGTGGCCATATCCCGTATATTAATGTAAGATCGCTGTTTGATCCTTAAGCTTAGGTGGAGGAACTACTTAATGAGCTGTCTTTCCACTTTATCCAATCTGAGATACCTAGGCGTCGCCTTGGCGGTAGCGATTCTGTCGCTCGTGGCTAGCTGTTCGCGTGTTCCGTCGCAGGAGGACATGGAATACCTAGAGCAACAGCGCCAAGCCACTCTGGCCGCCGAAGTAAAAGTAACCGAGCTACAGGCCTCAAAAGCACAACTCGAGCGCGAACTCGCCGAGCGGCAAGCCACTAAAAAAGCACTAGAAGAAAAACTAGCCGCTACTAAGAACAACCTCGCCAACCAAGGCAAATAAGAAAGGGTCCGACTATGAAGAAGTTGTCCGTTGGGGGGTTGGCTTTAGCATTGCTAGTGCTAACGAGCGAAAACATCTCTGCTCAAGAGCAGCAGATGACCTGTGAGGAGTACATGGCTCTGGGCAACAAACTCGTCAACCGCGAAAACGCAGCCAACACCCAGATCGAAGAGCTAAACGCCCAGCTTGAAGCGCTTAATATGCAGATTGCCCAGCTCGACCGGGCCAACGCCGACCTCAATGCCCAAATCCTCGCAGCAATCGGCCACTCCGAATCCGAAGTCATGGCCTTTGGACGCGAACTCGACGCTATTATCGCCCAGCTCGAAGGGCTGATGGCGCTAGCTCCAGAAGTGCTCATTATGCGGCGCGGAGAGGTCACCGCCATCGATTCCCGAGTCGCCGAGCTCAAGCAGAGCAATATAGCCGCCTTGCCCGAAATGATAGATAAGCTATCTACCATCGACCAGATGCTCGCTGATCTCAAAGCGCGTGTAGCCCAACCCGTGGTCATTGACTACAAGGTCGAGCGGGGGGACAACTTGTGGAATATCTCCAAAAAAGAACAAATCTACGACGACCCCTATATGTGGCCCCGCATCTACCGAAAGAATAAGGATCAAATCAAAGACCCGGATTTAATCTACCCCAAGCAAGTCTTGGCCGTGCCGTTTGGGGTAGCCGAAAATCAGTATTTGGTCACCCGAGGAGACTTCCTCTTCAAAATTGCTGCCGAGCTTTACAACAATGCCGGCAAATGGCATAAAATCTACGAGGCCAACAAGCAGCAAATCGTCGCGCCAGATATGCTTTTTCCTGCTCAAGTCCTCGAAATTCCCAAGTAATTACAACTACTTGATTTAAATACGTTTCAGGACTTAAAGGGGTTTGATCCTTCCGGGTTAAAGGAAAGGATTTCAAACCCCTTTTTGTATTTTTATCCAGCTACCAGAACTATGAAGGACATTTCTATCGCCGGCATTGATCGTCGCTCTCTCTTCGGGCGCAACGATCAACACTTGGCTCATCTTGAAGAGAGATACGGCATTCGCTTAGTTGCCCGCGGCGACAAGCTGACGATTAAGGGATCCGATGCTTCGGTGCGCGAGGCCGATAGCTTCCTCAGTCCCCTCATAAAACGCATGCGCCACGGTCCGCCTATCGAAGCAGCCGAGCTAGAGAGCTTGATTCACTGTAGCTCGATTCTGCCTAAGGGCGATCACAGCAATCTCTCAAACTCCGCAGCCTATACCTATAAGACGGCCATCTATGCCCGCACCGAGGGCCAAGCGAAATATCTCGCAGCTATCGCCAACAATGATGTGGTCTTCGGCATTGGCCCAGCTGGCACCGGCAAGACGTATCTTGCGGTGGCTATGGCCGTTGCTGCGCTGCGGCAGAAGCAAATATCTCGCATCCTGCTCGCGCGGCCCGCTGTCGAAGCCGGAGAGAAGCTCGGTTTTTTGCCTGGCTCTTTTGAGGATAAAGTCGATCCCTACTTGCGCCCGCTCTACGACGCACTACAAGATCTCATGGAACCCGAGCGCCTGCGGCGGATGCAGGATATGAAAATTGTCGAAGTCGTGCCGCTAGCCTACATGCGCGGCCGCACCCTCAACGATTCGTTTATTATTCTCGACGAAGCCCAAAATACTACGCCACAACAGATGAAGATGTTTCTCACTCGATTGGGTAGTCACTCAAAGGCCGTAGTTACTGGCGATATTACCCAGACAGACCTCAGTGACGACCAACCCTCGGGCTTGGTCGTCGCACCCAAAATTCTGACCGGGATCGCTGGCTTGGCATTTGTTCGGCTCAACGAACGGGATGTGGTGCGCAACCCGCTCGTGCAGAAGATCATCAAAGCCTACGACAGCTATGAGGACGCCCACACCTCGGCCGATCCATGAACGCGCTTAAACTCAAGTGGTTTGGTTCTAAACGCCGCAGCAATCAGCCCCAACCTTGGCACCCACATAGCTCGCGGGTGTTCCACATTGTCTTGGCAGGCCTAGTCATAGGCCTGCTCACCTATCTATCGCCTTACCAACGTCCCTACAACGTTGCCCAGCTACGCGTCGACAGCGTCGCGCAAGAGCGCATCGAGGCCCCTTTTCTCTTTAATGTGCCCAAAAGCGATGCCGAATTGGAACTCGAACGACAAGCAGCTAGCGCCGAGATTCCCACTATTTTGCACCGCAATCCCCTAATTCAGGAGCAGCAGCTAGCTCAGTTAGACTCGGTCTTTGCAGTAATGATCCCAAGAATCCGGGTCCAGATGGCCGACTCCTTCAAGCAACGCGAACTCCAACGCGCACTCCCTCAAGTCGTAGGTTCGCTCTCGCTCGATGCGCTTTCGACTCTCATCGACGTCCTCTCCACAGCCAGCGAACCTTATGTACACGATTTTCAAGCCATCTGTCGGCAGATTCTAGCCAATTACTACACTGCGGGCATCATCGCCTCCAAACAACCGATCCTCCTAAGCCCTTCGACCCAAGTCCGCCTTGGAGATCGAGAACAGCACGTAGAAACCCTCTATAGCGAGGAAAAGCTCAAACAAGGCGAATTAATCTCTCACATCCAAACGTACCACACGATTGCCGACCGCAACGCTGTCCAAGCCGTACACGAGTTGTTAAGCCTCTTTGTGGTTCCCAATCTAACCATTGACGAGCCGGAGACCGCCCACCTCAGGAACGCGGCGCGGCGCGGAGTGGCCAGCATCAAGCGAATCTATGCCCAAAACGACCTCATCATCGACAAAAACGTCACCGTCACCGAGGAACACGTCGATGCACTCGACGCACTGGCCGCCCACATCGCTCAAGATCAATCTCAACATCCGATTAAGCGTCTGATTCAAGTGGCTGCAGCCGCGACGATTTCCGGACTCCTGATCTTCGTCTTCGGCTACTTCCTCGCCACGCACGAACGCGCTGTTTTTGACCATCCCGGCCAACTCGTCCTCTTAGCCATCCTGATCGTTGCCACAGCCGTCGCGTCCTCCTATATCAAAACGCACGACCTCCCCCCCTACTGGGTGCCGATCCCTCTCGCCGCCATGCTAGCGACGATTTTGCTAACGCCACAAATTGGCTTAATGCTCTCGTTTGTGCTGGCGCTTTTTGTCGGCAACCTCTTCGCCGATTTCTACGTAGTCATAATCTGCGCCCTAACGGCGGCCATCGCCGTCTATGCGGTGCGGCACGTCCGGCACCGCAATCAGTTCTATCGGCCCATGATCTTCCTGCCGATCTCTTACGCGTTGCTCATCGCGGCGGCGGATCTATTGCGCTTCTTTCCGGTCGAACAGATATACGATCATATTCTGCCCGGGATTGTCATTGGAGCGGCCGCCCCCATCCTCACCATCGGCCTGCTGCCGATCTTTGAAAGTCTCTTCCACATCACCACGGATATCACCTTGCTGGAGCTGTCGGATCCCAACCGGACCTTGCTCCGCCAATTGGCTGTCCGGGCACCAGGCACCTATACGCACAGTCTGATTATGGCCAACCTCTCTGAGAGCGCCGCCGAGGCCATTGCCGCTAATCCGCTCTTGGCCCGCGTCGGCTGCTATTACCACGACATCGGCAAGGTGAACAAGCCAGAGTACTTCAGCGAAAATCAGGGACTGCAAGGTGGACGCAACCCCCACGATCGTCTGATGCCCTACCTGAGCATGCTCATCATTGCCTCACACGTCCGCGAGGGGCTCGAGTTGGCCGAGGAACACGGCCTTCCCCAATCTATCTGCGATCTGATCGCCCAACACCACGGCACCACCGTCATTGAGTACTTTTACGAGCGCGCCGTAGAATTGGGCGACCGAAGCGTCCGCGAGGAAGATTTCAGGTACAATGGCCCCAAGCCCCAGACCAAAGAGGCCGGCATTTTGATGTTGGCCGACTCGGTCGAAGCGGCGGCTCGCACCCTCGCTGAGCGCACGCCCAGCCGGATGCGCCAGTTAGTGCATAAAATTATCCAGCAGAAATTCACCGCTGGAGAACTCGACGAGTGCGCCCTGACCCTGCGGGATTTGCTCAAAATAGAGGACAGCTTCATCCGCGTGCTGATGGGCGTCCTCCACAGCCGGATGGCATACCCTTGGCAGAAGACCAATCGCAAATGGCAGACCGTCTAGCGAGTCCCCTCCACATAGTTCAAGACGCGAGCCTAACCCCTTTGCCTGCAGACTCGCTTGCAGCCCTACATCACATCGCTGCGCAGGTCGCTTACTCTCACACACTGCCAGACGCAGTCCAGCTAGTCCTCATCGACGACGATTACATGAGCGATCTCAACATCACCTATCGCAGCAAGGAGGGCACCACGGACGTCCTGTCTTTCGACTTAGGAACCATACCGGGTCAGAACAGCAGCGGCGAAGTGTACATTTCACTATCCCAAGCGCAACGGCAAGCTGCCGCGCTCAGCGTCCCCCCCTTAGTGGAGCTAGCCCGCCTGTTGGTACACGGCCTACTGCATCTAGCTGGCTGGGTACACGACACATCCGAGCAACTAGACGCTATGGAGCGCGAAACAGATCACTTTCTCACCACAACCTCCCTCTCTCCCTAAGCGACCTTGGCCGGCCGCTTTACCGAAAGGAGCCTTTTTGGAACCCCCACAAGTTGACTTATCCTTGGTCGCATACGCCGCGCTGGTCGGCACGATCAATCTCGTCTGGCTCTTCGTGGTAGCCAGCTATGAGACAACCTTCGCCATTCTCTCCAAATCCGTGTTAGAGAAAATGGCCGAAAGCGGCGCGTCCCATACGCAGGCCATGCTCCGCATCTACGAACCGCGCCTGCGTCTGCGCCTGATGGCTCGCCTCGGTGAAGCCATCGGCAGCATCGTCCTTGCTCTCTCTCTGTTCTTTCTCGCACAGGCTCTCACCTTTCCGAGCTATATCTCCGCGGCCCTAGCTTTATTGGGTGCTTTAGGGCTTTTTATGGTCGTGGCAACGCCGCGACGCATTCGCTTTGACGAAGAAGGTGACGAAATACGCGTCCCCATCGTCGCCTTAGCCTATGTGCCGGTACACGCTCTGCTCCTTCCCTTGACCAATCTCCTCGAACGTCTCAGTAGCTTCGATTACAGCGATGAGGACTTCCGCGCGGAAAAAGAAGAAGAACTGCGCAGCATCGTCGAGTCAGAAGGCGAATCTGGCGTCCTAGAAGAAGGCGAGCGCGAGATGATTGAGGGCGTTTTTGGTTTCCACGACCGCATCGTCCGCGAAGTCATGATCCCCCGCGTCGATATGGTCGCCATCGACCAAGTGGCCTCCTTGAAAGACTTGATCGATCTCATCCGGGACAAGGGGCACTCGCGCCTGCCCATTTACCGAGAAAGCCTCGACCACATCCAAGGGATCGTGTACGCCAAAGATCTGT
Source organism: Candidatus Latescibacterota bacterium (assembly GCA_022819745.1). The sequence continues at coordinate 156,215 of JAJEGS010000035.1, forward strand.
TGCAGATATTGGTGTCCCGTCCCGAAATCGATCTGGCGACGCCGATAAATCAACTACTGACCAGCCAGCAAGAGGACGATCCGCGTTTTACCCATGAGCCTTATTACATCCCTGAGACCAAGAAAATCGACATCCTGTTCAACGACTTGAGAGCCAACAAAATCCGTCTCGCCATCGTCCTCGACGAATACGGCGGCACGGCTGGCTTGGTCACCACCGAAGACCTCGTCGAGGAAATCGTCGGGGAAATCCAAGACGAGTACGACGAGGAAGAAGCATTGCACCAGTGGGAGATCCCCGGCGAGGTACTCATAGCCAATGCCCGCATCGACATAGACGATCTCAACAAGTTGCTTTCTACCGATCTGCCGAGGACGGGTTTTGAAACCTTGGGGGGATTTATCTATGACCACTTGGGAAGCATTCCCGTGGAGGGCTTAGCTTTCAAGGTAAACGATCTAGAGCTCGACATCCTCAAGGTGGAGGGCCAGCGCATCGCCCAAGTCAAACTCCGACGCTTGACACCCGTCGGCCATTGAGAGGGTTGCGCCCGCCTGCCCCATCCTTTAGATTTATTGCACATAGCTTGTTGCGGGGTGGAGCAGTCTGGTAGCTCGTTGGGCTCATAACCCAAAGGTCCTAGGTTCAAATCCTAGCCCCGCTACCACCTTTTCAGGGAGTCGCTTGCGGCTCCCTGATTTTTTCTATGCCTATCTATAATAAGGTCCCCGACAATCCCACCACTGCTCCGGTCGAGCGCATCCGCCTCGACGAGCGCTTCGTGTCCTTGCTCGTCGCCGAAGACGCCCAAGATCGCCTTGAAGCCCAAGAGTTGCGCCAACTCGTCCACCGTGCCCTCCAAGCCCTCTCCGACGACGAGATGCGCGTTATTCAACTCCGCTATCAGTACAAGAAATCACCCGGCCAAGTCGCAGCGCGCCTAGGCATTTCTCGCGATGCAATGGTTGCGCTTGAGCAGAGTGGGTTGAAAAAATTGCGCCAAGGGCTCGAGGATTGGCACCGAGGCATCTGAATTGCAGCAGCGGCTCTTTCCCCTGCTGGCCCCGGCCTTACTCTCGGGCCTGCTCTTCGTAGTTAGCATCCCCAAATTCGATCAGTATTACTTCGCTTGGATTTGCCTGCTGCCGCTTTTTTGGGTTCGAAACTGGCTGCCCGCCCAAAGCCACTTCGCCCTCGGACTGGTCGCCGGCATCGTCTGGGCTACCGGGCGCACGTACTGGATTACCGAAACCTTGCAATTGTACGGTGCTCTGTCCTTGGCGAGCGCCGCCGCGACGAATGTGCTGCTCATTTTATACATGGCCTTGTATCTGGCCTGTTTCGTCACGGTGTGCCGTCGCCTAAATTTTTCTTCCCCGCTCTTTGCCTGGTCGGCGGCTAGCATCTGGGGCCTTTTAGAGTGGGCGCAAAACTGGATGTTGAGCGGCTTTCCTTGGCAGCTACTAGGCGACTCGCAATACCTCAACCTGCCCTTCCTGCAATGGGCGGCCATAACCGGCGTCTATGGCCTGAGTTTCCTCATCGTCCTCTTCAATGCCGCATTGGCCCAAGCCCTCTCTCACCGCGCCTTCATCCGCTATCTGGCCCTGCCTCTTTTTTTTATAGTCGCCGTTCATCTATGGGGCTTCTATCGGCTGCACGACGAGCCGGATTCTCCGCCCACCACTCTGAAGGTCGGCGTCGTTCAAGGCAATATCCCCCAAGACCGCAAGTGGAAGGAGAACCGACTGGCCTGGACAGCTCGGCACTACGCCGCACTCACTCGGGACTTGGTGGCCGCGGAAAAACCAGCGCTGATCATCTACCCCGAGACGGCTCTGCCGCTCTATTTTGGCGACCCTTTGTACGCACCCTATGTCGATTCAATCACAGCTCTAGCATCGGAGCTAGATACGCCCATGCTAGTAGGCAGCCTCGAGGGGGATTCGCAAAACCGCACGGCCCCGGTCTATAACCGGGCGTTCCTACTCAACGTCCAAGGAGAAGTAGTCGATTACGCCGACAAAGTACACTTGGTGCCTTTTGGCGAGTTTCTGCCCTTTCCATCCATCTTTCAGTATTTGGGAGGACTTACGGCAGAAAGCGGCATCTTCGCCCACGGGGAAAGGCACAAAGCACTGCGGCTTCCGCGCAGCGACACTTCATTCGGGGTCTTTATTTGCTACGAGTCCATCTTTCCAGAAATCACCCGCGCACTGATGGCTCAAGACCCGGACTTTCTCGTCAACACCACCAACGACGCTTGGTTTGGTACCACCGCGGCTCCACACCAACACTTTGCCCAGGCCGTCCTACGCGCCGTCGAAAGCGGGCGGGCCGTAGTCCGCGCCGCCAATACCGGCATTTCCGGCTTAATCGAACCAAGCGGGCGCATTGTCTATCGCACGCCGCTTTTTGCCACCGTAGGCTTTGCCATAGACGTGCCCCTGTACCAAGGGCAAACGATCTACACGCGCTGGGGGGACTGGCCGCTCCTGCTCTGCGCTCTCACGCTCTCGCTAATCGCTGCCCGCAAAATTGGAATTAGGAATCGCGATTGAATTCTACCGGGCAATGCGTCGGGGCGTCGATAAAACCCATCCCTCCCATACGCCGCGTTGGGACCTTCGCTCATCACCGTCCTCCTAAACCGGACAATCGGGAATATCGACCCACCGCCGCTCGGCTGCGGCCTGGAGGATGGAGTCGGCCACGGCTTGCGCCCGCATCCCGTGGTAAAACGAGGGCACGCAATCGCGTCCCTCGCGGATGGCACTGACGAATTCCCAAGCTTGGTCATAGCGAAAAGTCTGCACAGGATCGCCGACAGACGGATCGCGAGGTGCATTGGGCCTCTTGAGAAACTCTGCGGGCACAGGCTGGCTCTGATAGGGCTCGCCGCGAGAGGCGAAGAGCACTTCGTGCGGCGCGTGCAGGCGATAGACGACCGAGGCATCCTCCCCGTTGAACTCGGCTAAGTCGTGGTCGCCCTTCGGGCCGTAGCCCTTGCTCAACTTGCCCATCTCGAAGACGCCCGTAGCGCCGCTTGCAAACTCGGCGATCCACGAGATCCAATCTTCCACGTCCTGCGGTGGGCACGGCTGGCCTTCGCGGGTCTGATCCCGCAGCACCAACTGCTTGGCTGCACTGCACACGGCCTCTATCGGCCCTAACAGATCCTCGGCAAAATCAATGCGGTGAATGCCCATATCACCCAGTTCGCCCGACCCGGCGTAGCGCTTGTATTGCCGCCAGCCAATGGCGCACTCGCCCCAGTCTTGTAGGCGCTGGAAGCGAGCGTGGCGAATCACCCCGAGGGCCCCAGTCTGCACCAAGTGGCGGATGTAGTTCATCGCCGGCACAAAGCGATAGGTAAATGCCGTCATGTGACGACGCCCCGACGCCTTGCCCCGAGCGTATATTTCTTGGGTTTGGGCAAAGTCCATACCCAAGGGCTTCTCGCACAGCACGTGGCAGCCGGCGTCTAAGGCTTGGACGATCAGCTCGTAGTGATAGACATTGGGCACGGCAATGCAGACCGCATCTGGGACCACCGCATCTAAGAGCGCGTCTAGCCGGTCAAAAGCGTCGGCAATGCCCCACTCTGCTTGCCGCTTTTGCCGCAGCGCCTCGTCTGGCTCGCAGATCCCAGCGATCTCGACCCCGGGAATCAGTCGCAGCCCTGGATAGTGTACCCCCGCACAAACCCCACCTGTGCCTACCAGCCCTACGCGCAGTTCATATTGAGTCATACGACCTCTTCCATTTGCATTTGCTTCTCTGTCTCGGCCAGCTCATCGACGAGTGCGTGCAACCTCGGCAGATCCTCAGCGGCCACGTCCTCGGCAAAAGGCACCACCGGCCCTCCGGCTAACCCAAACCGCTCCATAGCCGCGTGCAGCGCCGAGCCACTATAGCGCGCCGCCCGCTCACCGCGCAGATCCTCAAACGGCACCATCTGCCGCCGAATCTCTTCCGCCCCGGCGCGATCCCCCGCCGCAAAGCGCTCTAGGAGCGTCAGGCTCATACTCGGGACGAAGTTGGCCATCCCCGAGCTAAACCCAACCGCGCCAGCGGCCATATAGTCGATACAGGGATCCTCGGCCATGCCACAGACCATAGCCGCGTCCTCCCCAGCACCGGCGACGATCCGCCGGAACGCCTCTAAATCGTCAACCGCGTATTTAAGCCCCACCACCTCGTCTAGCTGACACAACTCCACCACTTGCTCAACCGGCATAATATCCAGACGGCGCTGGTACAGGATCGTAGGCAACTGGGTCTTCTCGGCAATGTCGCGCAAGCCCACGGCAACACCCCCGGCTGAAGCCGGCCCGACGATGGGCATGATCATCACCCCAGCGACACCCAAAGAGCGAGTAATCCGCCCCATTTCCAGCGCCCGGCCATACCCCGGTCCGATCCCCGGCACCACCAACGCCTCCCCGGCTGCCGCCTCCACAAAGGCCCCAACTGCGACCTCGTATTCGTCTAACGTCATATCGTACACCAGCCCCGTGCCGCACGCTGGCATGATAAAATCGACGCCCCGCTCACAGAGAAAGCGCACGTTGCGGCCAATCCCCGCCAAGTCAATGCCCCGGTCCGCGTCGCGGGGGGTAATCGCCACAACCAGCACATTGTGGCAGTGTTCCTGTTGCAACATCTGCATAGTATTCTCCCTTATCGCTAGGCCCAGACGGTCTCGGTGGAAGTTGTGGCGTGTTTATTGTAGTGCTCTATGTAATCCTCGCGCGGCGGACTGAAGATGTCGAGGATTTTGGCCGGCCCCTCTTCGACGATTCCCCAGTGGACCACGTTCGGCGGAATCAAAAAGGCATCGCCCGGGCCAGTGACGCGCTCCTCTGACCCAATGCGAAAACGGAAGCGCCCGGCGAGCACCAAGCCTGCCTGCTCGTGCGGATGGCTGTGCTCGGGCACTTCGCAGCCTTCTTCCATGTCCAAAAACGACAGCATCAGTCGCTCGCCAGCCACTAAGCCGCTGTTGATTTGGGGAAAAAGCTCCACAGCCGCAAGTTCTGCGGGGTTGATAAAAGGCATAGTCTCCTCTCCTATTCGACAAAGCTGCGCAACCAAGCATCGCCGCGATAGCGCGGCCACAGCGTAACAAAGCGGCCAACCATCAGTCCGCTATAGGCCATCCAAGCACCGACCAATTCCCAATCCAACCAGTATATAAAAACCAACGCCGCAGGCAAAAATACCCCAAAGGTGGCCAGCGCCATAGCCTTGAACAGGTACCCCATATCGCTAGCGCCGATGAAAATTCCGTCAAAGACGAAGACCACGGCGTTCAGCGGCTGGAGCAGCGCGATGAGTATGTAAAGTGCACCGACCTGTTGTACAACTTCCCGATGCGGCGTAAACAGCGCGGCAATGGGCTCCAAGGCCGCAAAATAAGCCAAGCCAAACCCCGCTCCCAAACCCAAGCCCCAGCAGATGATCCGCCGAGCGAACTGCCGGGCTTCGGCAAAAAGGTGCGCTCCCAGGCAGCGGCCGACCAGCGTCTCGGCCGCGTGAGCAAAGCCATCAACGGCGAAGCTAGTCAGCCCCCAGACCTGCAAGATCACGGCATTAGCCGCCAGCGGTGCTTCGCCCATCCGCGAGACCATGCCGAGGGTGAAAAAACCGGCAAATTGCAGACAGAGGGTGCGGCCAAAGAGGAAGGCGTTGGTCTGCATCAAGCGCTTCATCGCGTGCAAATCCCACAGCCTTGTAGGCCACTCCCGCAGATAGGAGCGGTAGCGGGAAAACAACCAAAAAATCCCCGTGGCCAGCGCCGCCGCATTGCCCAGCACAGACGCCCAAGCCGCCCCTTCGACACCCAGCTTAGGAGCACCCCACTTGCCATAGATAAGCACATAGTCCACGCCGATATTGACCAAGTTGGCAACGGTCATAACCCAGAGGGGTGCTATGACATTGGCGGTCCCGAGGAAAAAGCCGTTGAGCGTCATAATACTCAGGGCCAAGGGCGCTTCCCAGACCCGGATAGCGAAGTAGCGTATGCCCCAGTGCTGGACTTGCGGAGACCCGCCAGCCAACTCAAATCCAATCCGGCTGATCCAGCCACTAGCCGCTACGATCCCCATGCCGAGGCAGACGGCCACAATAAGCGAGCGGTAGAATACTCCTGCGCTCTGCCGTCGATCCCCGGCCCCGCTGTACTGGGCCACCAGGGCCGTGGTCCCCATCCGCAGAAAGGCCAAGCACCAGAATATGCCATTGAAAATCAAACTCGCCGTAGAGACCGCGCCCATAAAAGCCACTTCCGGCAAATGGCCGATCATCGCAGTGTCGGCGATACCGATCAGCGGCGCAGACAAAGCTGCGAGGATATTGGGGACGGCGAGGCTGAGAATCCGGCGGTCGAGTGAGTTCAATCCTCCGCCTCAGGTCGCCAACCAAACCGTTTCAGGTCGATGCGTTGCGCTGTAAAGACAACGCCCTCGCTAGCCAAAAGCTCGTATTGCACCAGATGGTTGCTGCCGCTGCGCGGCGAGACCTTGCCTTGGGCGTTGATAATGCGGTGCCACGGCAAATCCCATTCCTCGGGCATCCCCGCTAGGGCAAAGCCAACCTGCCGCGCCCGCCCCGGATAGCCGGCCAAGGTGGCGATCTGTCCATAGGTAGCTACCTTGCCGTAGGGCACGCAGGCGATAGTCTCATAGAACGCCCGACGCATGGGATTTTTAGCAGTTGGGAGCGGCGGCCTCATCGCGCCCTTCCAAAAAGTCCAGGGCCTTGGTATAGCTGCGCTTCTCCAAGTAGTGGCGCAACATCGGCGGAGCTTCGTTGCCCAGCTCTTGGCCGAGCTCGTCTAGCCGCCGCAGATGCGCGGCGATCGACTCGCCCTCACCGTTGTCGATAGCCGCCATCAGCGCTTGCAGGGTAATGTGTACTTGTTCTAGTGCCATAGCTCAAGCCGCCATGATGAGGTAGGAAAGCCACTCGGCGTGCGGGTTGCGGATCGCGTAGCGCGTGCCCGGTGGCAGGTGGATCATATCTCCTTCCCGAATCTCCTGTTCATCGCCATCAGCTTCCAAGACGCCGCTGTTTTCCAGCACGTAATAGACCTGCTCCAGTTCTTCACAGCACCGCTCAATCGTCTGTCCACGCGGCTGTACAGCCTCCCGATCAATACAGCGCAGTCCCTGCGTAAAACCCACGCTCTCCTCACCGACCGGACCTAGCTGGTGCCAGCGCACCGCGCCCGCACCGTCGCCCATCGCCGGCACATCGCGCCAGTTGCTGATGGCAAACTCGCCGCTGTTGGCCGAAATCCTTTGGCTAATCACGTGGTGTTCGAGCCAGTCGTCGCTAGTGTCGTTAAACATCTGGTGGTGGATGCCCGACGGCAGGTACACCGCGTCGCCCTCCTGTACGGGAAACCGCTCCTTATCAAAGAGCACGTGGCCGCTACCCGAGAGTATGTAGTACACCTGTTCGAGGTTTTGGTGCTTGTGGTAATCCGAATTCTTGCGGCCCTGGAGCGCATGGCGGGCAAAACCCTGTAGGCGCTTTAGGCAATTGCGCGGATCGGGATCGTCGTCGTCATCGCGGTCGCGCAACCCGCCCCAATGCACAGCGCTCAGGTGAGCTATGTTGGGTTGGATGTCGCGCCAATTGACAATGTACACCATATCTTATTCCTCCTGTAGTTACAAAGCGACGATCTGGCGCATTCGCGCACCGAGATCGATGAGTTCCTCGCGGCTACCACCCACTTCGTGGATCAGCGTGGAATCGTATCCCACCGCCCTCAACTCGGCCATGACCGCCGACCAGTCCGTATCCCCTTCGAGCAGATTGACGAAGCTGTGCTCGCCGCGGCGGAAATCCTTGAAATGCACCTTCTTGATGCGCGGCCCCAACTCGCGGATCCAGTGCTCTGGGTAGCCGTAGGCCATCATGTTGGCCGTGTCGAGGTAGATGCCCACCCACTCGCTGCCGATTTCATCGACGAACAGCCGGGCTTCGATCGGGCTGAGCAGGAACTTGTTCCAGACGTTTTCCAAGCCAATGGCTGCCCCCATTTCCTCGGCCAAGGGTGCCGCGTCAATGAGCGCATCCCGCAACCCATCCCAAGCCTGCTGATAGGTGCCCTCGACCGCTAGCTGCCCCGGGTGCAAAAGCACCCCATCGACCGACAGCGCACCAGCGATCTCGAGCGAGCGCCGCAAGCACTTGAGACATCGCTCGCGCTCGCCGGCATCGCGGCTGAGCAGGTTGCCGCGCTCTTGATACCAGACGATAACGCTGCCGATTTCAACGCCAGCGTCCGCGCACTGCCGTCCGACCTGTGCGATCTCGTCGGCGCTCATGCTCGGATCTAGCTCCTTGCCCTCGGCAAAGACCAGTTCCACGGCTTGGTAGCCAGCATCTTCGCACAATCGCAGCGTGTCCTCCAGCGACATGCTACCCAAAATGATCTGCGTGATTCCTATTTTCATAGCACACCTCTCTATTGAATATATCTAACGCGCTCAGTATGTTATGGGCTATCGCATTCGGCCCGCAATTCGTTTTACCCCTTCAACGAGGAGAACAAAATGGCAAAAAGAAAATCCGCCAAAAGCAAAAAGGGCAAAAAGGACTTTCAGATCGGCTTTGTCGGCGTCGGGCGCATGGGAGCCAACATGGCCCTCAATCTCAACGACAAGGGTTTCAACATCGCGGCCGTATTCGACGCCAACAGGCGCTCCGCCAACAAACTAGCCAAAGAGCTTAGCTGCGCTGCCCCCAAAACCCTAGCCGAAGTTACGGCCCTCTCCAACGTGGTCATCACCGTGGTCACCGACGATGCGGCCATGCGCTCGATTTTTTCTACTTCTGGCGATTCGCTGTTGGCCAATGCCAAAGGCACGACCTTTATCAACTGCGCCACCATCTCGCCCGCTGTTCACGTCCAAATCGAAGAACGCGCCGCCTCAGTCGGTGCGTCCTCGCTCGAAGGCTGCATGGCCTCCAGCATCACCCAAGCGCGCCAAGGTACGCTGTACCTAATGTGCGGCGGCAAGCGCAGTGTCTTCAACCGCGTCCGGCCCATCCTCGACGCCCTGAGCGTCGATCTGCGCTACATCGGCACGGCTGGCCAAGCAGCCCAAGTCAAGGCCCTCGTCAATATGGTCATGAATATCAACACCGCCGGGCTAGCCGAAGGCTTAGGCCTAGGACAAGCCCTCGGGCTGGACCTGAAGACGCTGATGAAGGTCTTTTCCCAGACCGGCGCCAATTCGCGGGTTTTGGAGACCGACGGCGAGGACATGACCATCCGCGACCACGAGTGCTATTTTTCCGCGGACCACGCGGCCAAGGACTCCGGCATCGCCCTCGCGCTGGCTCGCCAAAATAAGCTCAGCCTGCCGCTGGCGCAGGCGACCAAGCGCCAGTACGACAAAATGAAAAAACTGGGCCTTGGCGACCTCGACAAATCGGGCATTGCCGAACTGACCTTTCCTGGTCGCAAAGGCACCAAGTAGAAACCATTTTCCGAGGGGCAGGTCCTCACAGACCTGCCCCTTTTCTCGCTAAACCCGCCCGTGCCGGATGTCCACCATCCGCTGGGTCAGTTCAAACCGCAGCTCTTCTCCACTAAAAAATCGCACGAACTCATCGACCATTATCGAGAAATAGCGGCCAAACGTCTCAGGCGCATACCAAGCTACATGGGGGCTTACAAAAGCGTTGGGCAAGTGGCGTAAACGGCTGTCTTTGGGCAGTGGCTCCGGGTCAAAGACATCGAGGCCGGCGATTAGCTCGCCCCGTATGAGCCGCTGAGTCAGTTCCTCGTAATCCACGACTGGCCCGCGACAGCAATTGATCAGGATGCGGCCGCGGCCCAGCAGATCGAGTTCCCGCGGCCCGATCATTTTTTCGGTCTTGGGCGTGTGTGGGACTTGGACGACGAGGATGTCGGCGTGTTGCAATACCTCGTCGAGCGAGCCGCGCACAATGCCTAACTCGGCAGCCACTTCCTCGGGCAAATACGGATCGGCGACGCGCAGATCCACCCGAAAGGGGCCTAGCAATTCGACCAACCGCTGCCCCACGTGTCCGCATCCGACTAACCCTACCTTCTTGCCGGTCAATTCGCCGTGGACAAAATCGTCGTTGCCCGCCCGCGCCCATTGCTCCTCACCCGCCATCATCTGCCGATAAACTCCGGCCCCATTGCGCAAACACAGCAACATCAGGGCTAAATCCCACTCGGCCACCGGCGCGGCCGAGGCGATATTGTCGGTATCCACGGCCAACACGCCGCACTCCCGAGCGGCCGCCAAGTCGATGCCCGTGCCAAAGCGATCCCCGCTGACGCCGGCGATCCGCAAGTCGGGAGCCCCTTCAAACACAGCCCGCGTCAGTTCGGGCAGCCGACCCCCGAGACGGATCACGCCTTCACAGCCAGCCAACGCCTCCATAAAGGCCGGTGTGGACAGGCGCTCCGTCGGCTCGACGACCTCGACCACTTGCCCTAGACGGTCCAAGTCCTCTGGCTGCGCATAACCATGCGGATCCACCAAAACCTTAGGTTTCACATCATAGCTCCTCATTCCGACCGCGTGGCGAGCCATTTTCTGCGTCTATCTGCGTCCATCTGCGGATCACTCTCATTCCGATCGCGTGGCGAGCCATTCGACAGCGGCTTGCCGCCGCGCCTGCGGCGTGTCCGCGCTCGCTGGCAAGCGGTGCAATTCCCAAGCAATCTCGTGCGTCAAGGTCTCCCCCACCTGCAAATAAACCCAAGGGCTTAACAACTCTAGCTCGGTGTAATCCGGGCAGGTATAGACCTCGGCACTCAAACCCCCGTCCGGGTAGCGCTGGGTCCCATCGCGGCGAAAGAATTCGGCCATGACTACGTCGCCGACAATGCCAGCCAGCCAACGGTCCGAGTCTGCTCCAGTCTTCTGCGCCTCCTCCGGGTCGGGCACAAAAATGCCAATGTCGCCCTCGATCGTGAAGTTGCGCATGGCCGCGCCCTCGGCAAAGCCAAAGGGATGATAGCGCAGATCAAAGTGGCTGTGCGGATTGAGCGGATAGAGGGTCTGCTCGGGCGGCTGGATCTGGGTGACGTTCCAAATGGTGTAGCGCAACGGCTCCACCTTGGCGTCAGCCAGCTTTTCGATCCGCTGGATAATCTCCACGCGCGTGCCCTGTTCCGCCAAGCGGATCTCGCGCACGCTGCGCGCCCCATTGTACTCACTCACCGGGCTGGAGATCACCACCCCCTCGGGCAGCAACTCAACCTCGTGTACCGCGCCGTCGAAAGCGTGGTCGGGCGGCCAAGAGTGGCCGTTTATTTTGACAAACTCGCTCTGCTGATTAGGCCAGACCTTGTCGCCGCCGAAATTAGTCCACGCGTACTGGCCTTCCTCATCGACATTAGGTTGGCCGTCGGGCAATACCTGACCATGGAGCTCGGGATCGGACCAGAGGATATTTTCGCCCCCGACAAACCCGTAGTACATGATGCGACCGATGGCCGGTACCACGACTAGGCGCACATCGGGATTGGCAATTTCAATCGATCTTGCCCAACCTTTGTACTCGATTTCTTCGACTGTAACCTGGGCCATCGCGGGCACAGCCAGCGCCGCCAACACAACGCACTGCAATAATTTCATCGTATGCTTCCTCATCTGAGCGCCGAAACCCCGCCGCCTTTGATGGCGCGGGCGACTTCCTTTTCGACGTCGTCTCGCGTGACCATAGTAGTGTCGCCGATGCACTCCTGCACCAAGATACCGTGGGCGGCCCCCCACTGCACCGCGTCGGCGGCTCCCCGGCCGTCGAGCAGCGCCGCGATCACGCCCGAGGCAAAAGAATCGCCGCCGCCGGTGCGATCGGCGATCTCAATGTTTTCGCGCACGGCCGCTTGATATATCTCGCCTTCCTCGACATCGAAGAGCACTGCGCCCCAGTTGATGCGGTCCGCGGTCAGCGCGCCGCGCAACTGAGTGCCGATGTACTTGAGATTCGGATAATCGTTGGCAACTTGGTGCAACATCTTGGTGTAGATTGCCAACCACTGATCAAAGCTGGCGTCTTTGGCCACTTTTTCGGTTTCGTAGCCTAGCGCGTCGTCAAAGTCGTCCTGATTACCGACGAGGAACTCGACGTGCGGCACAATAGAGCGATTGATCTGGCGAGCGCGCTCTTTGTCCGGCTCCACCTTAGACCGGTAGTTGAGATCAAAGGAGCGCCCTGCGCCGTGCTCGCCAGCTTTCTGCATGGCCTCTAGCGCTAGGGCGGCCGTCTTCTCCGAGAGCAAGGTGTAAATCCCGCCGGTACTAAACCACCGCGTCCCCAGTGCGCCGAAAAGATGGTCCCAGTCCACATCGCCCGGCCCGATTTCGCGCACCGGAGTATGGGCGCGATAGTATTCGGTCACCGAAGGCAAGAGACCCTTACCGGCCCAAGTAAAGTTGATCCCGTTGTGCAAAGTCCCCTTGGCATCGGTGCTAAATTGGCCCTTACCGCTGTTGTTAAACCAGATGATGTGCCCGGTGTCTAGCCCGGCTTCGCGCAGTTGGTTTTCGATGTTGCGGCCAATTCCGTCGTCAACGAGGGCCGTAATAACAGCGGCGCGCAAGCCGAAGCAATAGCTCAGCCCCTCGGCAACATTGGTCTCGCCGCCTCCGTGCCAGATCCGGCCGGTGCGCGCCCGAGCCGTGGGCACTTGTCCAGGATCGATGCGCATGAGGACTTCGCCTAGGGCGATGGCGTCGTAGTGGGTCTGGTCTGCTGATTTGAGTTGGATGGTCATACTACAGTCTTCCTCCTTGTGTTTTGATGTTATAGTGGGTTGCCTAATGCACAGAGCCGTTCTACAAAATAACGGGCGCTAGGGCAATTGGCGTGCTGTGCTGCTCGTCTGACATCAAATCCGTGATCGTGAATGAATTGTCTAGAAAAGGCAACTTTTGACTTTGGCTTTATCCTTTTTTTGTGGCCGAGTTCCTTCAGCCGATCCCAAGGCATTCCGGTTCGCGTCTCTGGAGCAATCTCGCAGAAGGTGTCGTCGCCCAACCATCGACGCATTGCCTCCGTATCGGCGAGAAACCAAGATTCCAGCGCCTTCTTCGCAATTAAGACCAAATCAATGTCTTTGGAACCTATGGTTTTCTTGCGCTCTTGCACGCACTGCACACGTCCATCAGGATCAAGATCGGCAAGTACAACTACCCTATCTGGATTTTTTTTAGTCTGAGTAACCTAATCTTATGCTCGATATTACGGCTGATCATATTACCGTTACCTTTGGCCTCAACTACCGGCTTAACCACTTTCAAGTTGCAATTTTCGCGTAGCCATTTCGTAAATAATTCGCTCTCAATCAGCCACTTGTCTGAAGCCCCTTCCACCACGAACCCCACAGTCACCATGGCAATCCCCCGGCCAGCAGGTTCGAAAGCCACGCTTCATCAAGGTTCAATGGAACGAGATCCTCTTGGGAGATGTTCCCGGCATCGGCTTGCTTCATTCTAGTACGGCCATCAACTTTATCCACGAGAACGAGCTCTCTGAGGTTAAGCACTCTAACAACCGACTCGCTATGAGTAGTCAACCATATAGGATTTTCAGGTGAAGCCTGCTGCCGCATCAAATCTATCAACTCGCGGATGGCCTTGGGATGCAGCCCTCTTTCCGGCTCCTCAATCAACGTCATTCCGCACCCTGGCGCTGGCGGCACATCGAGAACGGCGACCAGCAAACAGAGTGCATACATCGTCCCATCTGAAATTAGATGAGCTGGGAACAGTTTCTTGATCCCTTCCTCCTTAAATCCTAGAGCGGTGTTGCCATCTAGTCTCCGCTGTTCAGTCTGGATCTTCTCTATTCCTGGGACAATCATCTCTATCCAGTCCTGAATTTCTTCGCGTATCGCTTCATCGCCCTCTAAACGATGCAAGACACTCGCCAGATTGTTTCCCTTACTTTCTAATTGTGTTGAGTCAAAGTCAGATTTATCCGGCTCCTTTGGTCCCATAGGATCAATTCGGTACACATTTAATTTTCTCAAAAGCTCGGAAAGCGGATGATTTCGATAATGAAGCGATAGAGTCGAATAGATTGGGTCCCCCCATTCTCCTATGGGGTCAATCTTTTTATTCTTCTCAATTTGTTCCTCATCGAGGACCAACTCTTCTCTGATTCCGGGTTCGCCATCGAGGTCGTTAATGCTCAGCGAATAGTAAACTTCCTCCTGTTCCAAAAGATCGCATTCGATCTCAAAGCTGAACGTTTTGGAATCTTCCCCCTCGCGTTTCTTTGAATGGATATTTGCAAAGCCCCCATGCTCACGCAGCGCGATTTCAAGCCCGCCGCGCACAAAGAGACTGACAAAGTCCAGCGCATCAAAAAAATTGCTCTTGCCCGAGCCATTCGCCCCCGCGAATACCGAAAAGGGAGCAAGCCCCTTTACCTCCAAAGAGTCAATGCTCTTGAAGTTTTCGATCTTCAATCTGCGAATGGTTTTCTCAGTCATAGCTGTACTCGCACTCGGCTCTTTTTTACCAGAGATTTCTCCAGCGCCTCCAGCACCGCCACCGGCCCCAACATGGTCTGCGCGGTCTCGTCGGTTTTGCCCGTGCGGAACATGGCGCAAAAATCGCGGATGCCGCTCAGATACGAGCTTTCGTCGAATGAGATCGGCTCGTCCATGCGGCCCTTTTCGCCGATGGCGCTCAGATGGAAACCGGGCGCAGCGCCCCCCACCAAATTCAGGGTGGCCACGCAGCCATCGCGATAAGTCAGGATGGCCGTGTGGTTAGCACCCGCCCCGCGATGAATCTCGGCCCAGCGTATATCCGTGCCGAGCAGGCGCAGCACCATATCCACTTGGTGAATGCCGTAGAAAAAGACGCCGCCCCACTTCGACTTGATGTCGCAGGAGCCAGTGGAGACCACGGCTTGGATGGGGCCAAGCTGGCGCATCTTTTTAGCAAAGGCCCGGTACGAAGCCTGTTTGGGCAACGTGGAAAAAGAACAGACCGGCACGCCCAACTCCTCGGCCCGCGCCAAAAAGCGCTTCCCCTCGGCCTGACGGTAGCAAAACGGCTTGTCGATAAAAAGCGGGATCTTGGCCTCTAGCAGCGGCCAAGCCGCTGGCAGGTGCTCCTCGCCGTGGCGGTGATCGACCACCGCCCCATCGACTTGGCCGATCAGCTCTTCAGGCGTGCGAACGATGTGCGGGATTTGACCGGCGGCAGCAGCAGCTTGCGCATATTGAGCGGTCTCGCCCCACACGTGAGTCACCCGCACCCCTCGCACCCTTTTTTCGACATTGAGCACTTTGGCGATAGCTGCCGTGTGGCTGTTTTCCGCCCCGACGATGCCGATGTTTAGCATCTTATGCCTCCCCGAACGGCCACAGCTTCAACACCGTCTTGCCCAGCACCCACTCCAGATCCTCCGGCGCGATGAACTTCATCTCGTCGCGCACCACCGTCAGGGCCTGATCGTAGCGGGCCTTGGACAGACACACCGGCCAATCCGTGCCCCACATAATGCGCTGCGGACCAAAAGCCTGATATACTTCCTCGACCATCGCGTGCGTATCGGCCCAAGGGTAGCCCTGCTGGGAAATTGACCACGTGTGGCTGATTTTGACGTACACGCGGGGATAGCGAGCCATATCCATCAACAATTGCCGCTCCTCCGGGTTGTCGGGATGGGCGTCAGCCATGTGGTCGATGCAGCAATCCACCTCCGGGTAGCGGTCCAGAATCCGCGCCAAATCCGGCATCCGGCTCGCTCCGGTCAGGATCAACATCGGGATCCCCAAATCCTGGGCGCGCGCGAAAATCGGATCCATCCCCGGCCCCTTGAACCAATCGCCCGCCGCATCCCGCGACGGCGAGAGCCGCATCCCGTGCAGACCGTGTTCTTCCGTCCACATCGACATGTGGTCGGGCGAGGCCGGGTCTTCGGGATTGATGCGCCCTACGGCCATGAAGCGGTCGGGATATTTCTTGATGACGTGTGCTACATAGCTGTTGTCCCAACGGTAGTGAATGACCTGCACCAGCACGGTCTTTTCCACGCCGTTGGCGTCCATCAGCGCCAGTAGGTCTTCCGCGGTGTGGTCTTCGGCGGGCGGATTGGGGTTTTCCGCTGGCCAGGGAAAGGCCGGATCATTGATCCATACATGTACATGAGGGTCGATAATGCGCATTCGGCATCCTTTCTGCGAAGTGTCGGCGCGATAACATGCAAAAAAGGTCTGCCCGCGTCCAGCATGACACCGCTTGCGATGCTACGTCCAGCCGCCTAGATTGACCAGCACCTTTTTTCACTCTGCGGCCCACAGGAGACCTGTCTTGTTCGACTTGATCATTCGCAACGGCACCATCATCGACGGCACCCGCGCCGACCGCTATACCGCGGCCATCGGCCTCCGCGCCGACCGCATCGCGGCCATCGGCGACCTCGGCGATACCGAATCACAGCACAGCATCGACGCCCGAGGCAAAATCGTCGCTCCAGGCTTTGTCGATGTCCACAACCACTCCGACGGCTGGCTCTTGCAAAAGCCCAACTTCCTTCCCAAGACCCTCCAGGGCTTTACCACCGAAGTCCTCATGGCCGACGGCATCTCCTACGCCCCGGTTGACGCCACCACCCGAGCCCACTGGCTCTACTACATGCGTGCCCTCAACGGCCTGATGCAAAGCCACTACTCAGGTTGGGAGAGCCTCGCCGATTACATGCAGCTACTCGACGGCCGCACCGCGCAAAACACCATCACCCACCTCCCCTACGCCCACCTGCGAGCCATGGCCTGCGGCTGGGACCGCCGCGTCCCCGACGATGTGCAAATGGAAGAGATTCTCGCCGGAGTCGAGCGCGGCATGGCCGAAGGTGCGGTCGGCATTTCAACCGGACTCGACTACATCGCCGAATGCTTTGCCACCACCGACGAACTCGTCGAAGCCTGCACCGCCATGGCAGCCCAACAGGGCCTCTACGCCACTCACGTGCGCTACAAAAAGGGCACCCTAGCCGGGGTGCAAGAAGCCGTCGAAATCGGTCGGCGCGCCGGTGTCCCGGTCCACATTTCCCACTTCAAGGGCACCTCTCCCCAGCAAATCGACGAATTACTATCGTACGTGGATCAAGTCGCGGTCAACGAGGTAGACTTCAGCTTCGACGTGTACCCGTACCTGCCCGGCTCGACCATGCTCAACTTCATGTTGCCCTATGAGGTGTGGGAAGACGGTCCGCTGGGCGTCTTGCCCAAACTCAACGATCCCACAATCCGCCGCCGCTTCGCCCGCGTCCTCGACCGCTACGCCAACCCCCTCGACCGGATGACCATTGCCTGGCTGCCCGGGCGGGACAACGCCCGCTTTATCGGCCGCACCTTAGACGAATACGTCCAATATGCCGGTGCCTCTCCAACCGACGCGCTCTGCGACCTGCTGATCGAGGAGAACTTGGCGGTCCTCCTCGTCTTCCACCACGGCGACGACGCCTTGGTCCATCCCTTTCTGTCGCACGAAAAATACATGCTAGGCAGTGACGGGATTTACTTCCCCGACGGTGCCGTTCACCCGCGTTTATACGGATCGGCCGCGCGTCTGTTGGGACCTTGTGTGCGCGACCACCAGCTCTTCTCGCTCGAAGAGGCGGTGTACAAGCTGAGCGCCCACCCGGCATCGCGATTTGGGCTGACGCAACGGGGACAAATCGCCGAGGACTTCTACGCGGACTTAGTCGTTTTTGACGCGGCCACTGTTGCGGATCGCGCCACGTACGCCGACCCTCACCAGTACTCGGTCGGCGTCGAGCATGTCCTCGTCAACGGAGTTTCCATCGTCCGCAACGGATGTGCAGTCGAAGATTTGGGGCCGACTTGGCCGGGTCGCTACCTGAAGTTCAAGGCCTGATTAGTACTTGCTCATCTGCCCGCCGTTCCAACACTCAGCCGTCTCGCCCTTGTGGTTGAGGAGCGTGGCCGATTGCTCGCCTAGCTTGACCCATACCGTCTGACCGACATAGATCCAACACCAAGAACAATGCTCTTTGGGGTCGAGCATCCAGACAGTCCTGTCCGGCAACCGCACCAACAAGCCCCCCTCGGCAAAGCGGCGCATCAAGTGCGCCTCCACATAGCCTCCCTCAGCCAAAAGCTGCGCGGCCTTGGGCGAGGGTTCCGGGGATGTAGCCGGCGCGGCGATCAGCGCACATCCCCCGATTAACACGGCGCAGATGACCGCCCCGCGCAGCTTACGCATTATAGTAAGTGCCAACATGCACATTCACCTGTCTGATCCCGCCTCCACCTCGACCCAGAGTTCCTCTACTCCACGCAAGCTGATTTGCTCCCGGCGCTTCGGCTCGCCCGCCAAGCGCAGCGACCGAAACCGCCGCAGTATGGTCTTGAACGCAATGCGGCCTTCCATCTCGGCCAACGACGCGCCCAAGCAGTAGTGGATGCCGCGGCCGAACGAGAGGTGGCTCGTGCCCTTGCGGCCAATGTCCAGCATGTCCGGCTGTTCAAAGACTGCTGGGTCGCGGTTGGCTGAGCCGATTAAAGAAATGACCAGTTGCCCAGCGCGAATGTGCTTGCCGCTAATCTCCACATCCTGGCGCACAACCCGCCCGTCGAGCTGAACCGGCGGGTCGTAGCGCAAAAGTTCCTTGACGGCTGAATCCAGCAAGTCTGGGTTGTGCCGCAGGCGTTGCAGTTGATCTGGGTTCGATAGCAGCGCCAACATGCCGTTACCGATCAGGTTCCGAGTCGTTTCGTTCCCAGCAACCAGCAACAGCATTAGCGTCTTGATGAGTTCGTCGTGCGTCAGCTTGCTGCCTTCCTCTTCAGCGGCTAGCAGGATGCTGATTAGATCGTCCCTCGGCTCCTGTCGCCGCACGGCGATGATGGACTCAAAGTACTCGGTCAATTCTTCCGCGGCGCGGCCAACGCGCTCGATTGCGTCTTCAGGCAAAAACGGTTCAACGCTGAGCGCGAGGTCGTTGGACCAATCCTTGAAGCGGTCCATGTCTTTGGGCGGGACGCCCATCATGTCGGCGATGATCGTAATCGGCAACGGGTACGCCAAAGCGGCGATCAGATCGAAGCAGCGCTGGCCGACGACCGCGTCGAGCAACTGTTCGGCGGTCTGTTCCACTCTAAAGCGCAGCTTTTCAATGGCGCGTGGCGCGAACGCCGGCGAGACGAGTGCCCGCAGGCGCGTGTGCTCGGGCGGATCTTGGTGCAGCAGGCTGATGAGGCCGGTCTGTTCGCGCACCACGCTGGGGATGGCATTGGAGAATCGGACGTGGTCCCGCAAAACCGCGTCGCAGTCTTTGTAGCGCGTCAACGCCCACCCGTCCAGCAACCGCATCCGATGCACGGGATCCTGCTGTCGCATCTGGGCGTACTTTGGATACGGATCCGCTAGGATCTCGGCTGAGCCGGGATGGTAGGAAACCCCCGATTCGAGCCGCTCCCGCGCCAGCAGCGCCTTGATCGCGATCGGCTCTACGGCCTTGCGCGCGAGCTTGGCGAGACGCCCAATCGGACCGCTCATATAGCAATCCTACACGATTGAACGATTCGAACTACGGATCGTCTCGTTTCCACTCTGCGTTCATCTACGTCCACCTGCGGATCATCCATCCGCTCTCCTCTTGCTTGAGCTTGACGCTGTTTTGCACTCTCGTCGATATTGAGTACGCTAACGCCGACCCTTAAGATAATACGAGGACCCAGCCAGCCCTACCAAAGCCATCGCCCAACTCTGCGCTGAAGTGGCCGCAAGCAGATCAAAAGCCAAGGAGACAGCCATGAGCAAACGCAGACTGCCCATCGGCATTCAGACCTTCCGCAAAATTCGGCAAGAGGACTGCTACTATGTCGATAAGACCGGCTACATCAGCCGGCTGGTCGACGAGGGTACTCATTACTTCCTGTCGCGTCCACGGCGCTTCGGTAAGAGCCTGTTTTTAGACACCTTGAAAGAGTTGTTCGAGGGCAACGAGCCGCTATTCGAGGGACTGTACATCCACGACCGTTGGGACTGGTCAATTCGCCATCCAGTGCTGCGCCTCAGCTTTGGCAGCGGCAACTTCAAAGAACCCGATTACTTAGAGGCCACGCTCATGGAGCAACTCGCCGCGGCCGAACGCCGGGCGGGGATTGTCTCCGAGTACGCCACGGCACCCGGCCGTTTTGCCTTTCTACTGGAGGCCCTACACGACCAAGCCGGGCAGCCGGTCGCCGTGCTAATCGACGAATACGACAAGCCGATTTTGGATGCGCTGGAGCTGCCAGAAGTAGCCCGTGCCAACCGCGACTTTCTGCGCGGCCTCTACGCGGTCATCAAGGACTGCGATGCCCACGTCCGCTTCACGTTCATCACCGGCGTGAGCAAGTTTTCCAAGGTCAGCCTGTTTTCTGGCCTCAACAACCTCACCGATATCACCCTTGAACCCGAATACTCGGCCCTCTGCGGCTATACCGACGCCGATCTAGACGCGGTGTTCGCGCCGGAACTGCCCGGCTTGGACCGAAATCAAATTCG
Organism: Candidatus Latescibacterota bacterium; assembly: GCA_022819745.1. The sequence goes on from JAJEGS010000035.1 coordinate 176,764, forward strand.
CGATTGGTACAACGGCTATAGTTGGCTCGGCGACGAGAAGGTGTACAACCCCTTCGACATCCTCCTGCTCTTTCGCCGCCGCCGCTTCGCCGCCTATTGGTTTGAGACCGGCCCACCAACATTCCTAGTCGAAACGCTGTTCAAGCGCCGCGTCAGTTCCTTAGAACTCGGGGCGATGGAGGGCAGCGACGAACTGCTATCGACCTTTGATGTCGATGACATCGCTACCGAAGCCCTGCTGTTCCAGACCGGCTACCTGACAATAACCGACGAGGAGGACTTGGGCGGCAAGGTCCTCTATCGCCTAGGCTATCCCAACCGGGAGGTGCGACAGAGCCTCAACGAGAGCCTGCTGCGCTACTTGGTGCGGGATGCGACGCGCCACAGGGTCAATAGCACGCAGCTATATAGGCTATTAGAAGCCAACGACTTCGCCGGGCTAGAGACGCTGTTCGACGCTTTCTTCGCCAGCATTCCCTACGAGTGGTACACCAACAACGACATCGTCCGCTACGAGGGCTACTACGCCAGCGTATTCTACTCCTATTTCGCAGGGCTGGGGCTGAACATCACCGTGGAGGACATCAGCAGCCACGGTCGTTTGGACATGGCGGTTCTGTTCAACAACCACGTCTATCTGTTTGAGTTCAAGGTGGTTGAGATGGCGTCTGCGGGTGCGGCGATGGCGCAGTTACAGGAGCGGCGCTATGCGGATAAGTACCGCGTCTTGGGGCAGCCGATTCACCTGATCGCCGTGGAGTTCAGCAAGGACGAGCGCAACATCGCGGCGTTTGACGTGGAGCGGGCGTGACAACGGATAGCACCCGTACAAAAAAATCTCACGGTGCTCCGGGCAGCCCGTGGCACCGTGTAGGTCTGCAAAATCGCATTGTCTTAGACATTGGCTCGGCTAGCGACTGGATGCCCTCCCATATCAAGTTATATTAATCCGCTGTTTCTCATTTGAGCAGCCATCATCTACATCATAAAAGAGACAAAATCCCCATGACGAGACCGAACATATGCAAAGAACAATCCTGCAATGAAAAAATAAAGGAAAGCCATTACCTGTGCCGTGAGCACTGGGGGAAAGAACAGAAAGGCGCTATTAACGAGTGCCCCCAATGCGGCGTGTACAAAGACGCAAAGTATCCTTACTGCAGAGAGTGCAACAAGAAAGCCAACTCGACTCACAGACCAGTCAGAGCCGAGGAATGCAAGGAGAAGCCCCGCAAGTACGATCCAGTCAGAGCCGATACTCCACCCACAGACCCAGAAGAGCTCCAGACATCCGCCTCACCTCCCAATCCACCATCTGAGGCATCTTCCCGTCCCAAGATTCGCCCTCCCGGGACGACGGGTTTGCCGAGTGCATATGAACGGTCGCTTAAACGAGAAGTCTCGTTGGACCTATCAGCCGATGCGGATATTCCCGATCGCTTCATTGCGGCACTCGGAGAGCTAATCCAAGAAATGAAGGCAAATGGAACGGGTCAAAAACGATATGCGCTTAAAGAGGGCCGTCGTGGTGAGACTGCAGGTGGCGACATTTTCTACCATTTTCCTTTTACCGATAAGATAGATCGGGAATTCCAAGTCGAGCTCCAAGTCGGTCAGTGGCGAGTCGAGGGAACAATCGTGTCGATTGGGACTGGCCAGTTAGTCTTGGCCCTAGAGAAGAACATCGGCAACGAAGTGGACTCTGCTTTGCTTCTGATTAATGAGAATGACTTGTTGGAGGCACTCAAGGATAAAATCGAAAAGGTCAACAAAGGGGGAATCAAGCTGAACCGCACTCTCGCCGACGCGGTGGTCCAGCCGGGTGATTTGCCTAAAAGGCCAGCCCGTCCAATCCGGGCGGATGACGGTTCTGAATTGGAAGATAGTCAGCGTGAAGCCTACCAGACTGCACTTAGAGAAGCGCTAACGTTCATTTGGGGGCCTCCTGGTTGTGGCAAAACCATGACGTTAGGCGCGATTGTGCACTCGGCGTTCAACAGCGGAAAGCGAACGTTGATCTGCTCTAACACGAACAAGGCCGTAGATCAAGTTCTTTATAAGATTTGCGAAGCACTTACCCATGAGCACCCAGTCATGGAGGGGGGGAAAGTTGTTCGTTTAGGTCGAATCGCCGATGACAAACTGGATTCCAAATATCGAAAATATGTGGCAATCGACGAGATTGTAGAGCGGCGCTCAGCCGAGCTAGAAGAAAAAAAGAGTCAACTTGCAGTAGAGATCACACAAATCGAGACAGAGATCGCACAGATCGATGCCCAAACTCAGAACGATCAGTTCGACAAAGCCAAACAGCAACGCGATGAGTTGGTCGCCGAAATACGCGAAACAGAGACGGATATCGCAGTACTTCGGAAGACAGTGCTAAGGGATGCGAGGATCGTTGGAGCGACCTGCACCACAACATACCTCACAGGGGACATTGGCCAATTTGACTTGGTTATCGTTGACGAGGCGTCAATGGTTTCCCGGCCAGAGGTATGGTTCTCGGCTGGTCTGGCACGCGAGAGAGTGGTAATCTCGGGCGATTTTCGTCAGATACCATCCATTGTGACGACCGAGCAGGAGGCAATCTTCCAAGAGCTAGGGATTGATCCCTTCACTGCAACGGAACGGACAAAACCCGATGCCCCCGGCCTGATAATGTTGACTACACAGTTTCGGATGCATCCTAATATCTGTGAACTTATCTCTGAGCCGATGTACGAAGGTAAACTGAGTACCTCTCCAGCACGAAAAAAGGTACTCGGTCGTTTGCCACCAAATCCGTTTGAAAATCCCCTCACGATCATCGACACGTCTGATCTTGGGCCGGTTGAGAGCCTAGATAAAGGTTCACGCTTGAACAAACTCCATGCATTGCTCGTGCGGAACTTTGTGCGTCATCTTCGACTGAACGGCGTGATAGAAACCAACCACGACTTCGGTATCTGCACACCTTATTCCGCGCAGGCGCACCAAATCCAAAAGCTGCTCAAAGAAGATAGCCCCGACGATTTAGTTCATTGCGGAACAATTCATCGTTTTCAAGGTGACGAACGTCGAATTGTGCTGTTGGAAATTCCCGAAAGCGGCGGACATAGGCATCTAGGGCCGTTCGTGAAGGGGGTGTCGCCCGACCATACTGGGGCGCGTCTGATCAGCGTCGCGGTTAGCAGAGCGCAGGAACATTTTGTGGTGCTTGCCAATTTGACCCACCTAGACAATCGCTTGCCATCGCGTTCCCTTCTGAGAAGTATTCTGCACAAGATGGAACAGCAGGGTCGCGTTGTTCAGGGTAGGGAACTTTACAAGTTGAGTCCCATTGACCAGACCGACCTTCCAGAAAAGAAAAATACTGCACGCAAGGATAGAACCTCTGCGCCTTCGCAAAAGAAAAATCTGGAGCAATCGACCATAGACCCAGAAAGTCCTCAGCCGTCTGCGTCGCCTTCCAAGCCATCTTCTGAATCCCCTTCCTCTCCCAAAGACCCAGTAGAGCACTCACGCTCTACTAACTCACCCGTAGCGGGATCCTTGCCCTTACAGAATATAGAAGCGACTGAAAAGGTTGACTTAACTATCCCAGCACAGAAGTTTCTCTCTTGTGTATCACAAACGGGCGAGATTTTCAGAATAGGTCACATTATCAAGGTGTTGCGCGGCTCGCAATCAAAGACAGTGTTGAAACACGCACATGACAAGCTAGCAACTTACTCCATCGGTCAAGAGTATTCTAGAAAACAGTGGGATCTACTGGTACAACAGTTTATTCAGCAAAAACTCCTCACGAAAAATATAGAGCACGGTAGCATCAAATTAACGGATAAAGGGAGAGCTGTCCTCAATGGGGAACAGGTGTGGGGGATTCCGGTAGAAACAACCGGTGAATACGACTCCGTTCTCTTCGAGCAACTACGCGCCAAACGTAAAGAATTGGCCGATGCCGAAGGTGTTCCACCGTATATGGTTTTCTCCGACCGCGCTTTAGAAGAGATGGCGACCTATTTCCCGCACTCAAAAGAATCATTTGAAACAATGCACGGTATTGGCCAAATGGGAGTTGAAAAGTACGGTTATCCCTTTCTACCAATCATCAGTACTTACTGCCAACAGCACGGACTTACAGAGCGACCGAAGTTGACTGCTCGTGTGGGCAGATCGACTGCCGCTCTCAGCTCTCGTAGTCGGCAAGTTGGTGAACGCTTCCAAGCCGGAGAATCAATAGCCGAACTGATGCGAGCCTATAAGATAAAGCGTCAGACGATTATCTTGCATCTGAGTAAGTACGTAAAGGCAGGGAATTCGCTGCCAGTGGAGCGACTACACGACGAGTCATCGTTATCAGACGAGATCAAAGACCGTGTGCTGGAGATATTCGATGAGCTTGGCACCGACTATCTGAACCCAGTTTTTGAGGCGTTTGACGGAACAATCAGTTACGAAGAATTATACCTTATCCGAGTTATTTATTGGATAGTCCAAATGAATATAAACTATTCCTTTAAAAATGCAGAGGACAATAGGATGAATAGAGAACAAGCGGAGGAACTGCTACAGAAAGCTGTGGGCAATCCCAATGCGAGGTTCAGAGATGGGCAGTGGGAAGCGATTGATGCCGTGTCGAATCGGAGAGATAAGCTACTCCTAGTGCAACGGACGGGTTGGGGCAAGAGTGCCGTGTACTTTGTCGCCACGAGAATCTTCCGCGACGCAGGTCGCGGCCCGACCATCATCGTCTCGCCGCTGCTGGCTCTGATGCGAAATCAGGTTGATGCGGCGCAGCGACTCGGGATACGCGCCGCATCAATCGACTCGTCCAATCGCGATGACTGGGACTCCATCATCACGGACGTAATCAATGATCAGATCGACGCCTTGCTAATAACACCCGAACGACTCGCGAACGAAGACTTTCGTCAGAGCACACTGATGCAGATCGCAGATCGTATCGGTCTGCTCGTTGTGGACGAGGCGCATTGTATTTCCGACTGGGGCCACGACTTCCGGCCTGATTATCGGCGCTTGACCAATGTCCTGAGAATGCTTCCGCGCAATACGCCGGTTCTCTGCACGACCGCAACCGCCAACGACCGGGTGATTGACGACATTAAGACGCAGCTAGCTGATTTCCAAATCCAGCGTGGTCCCCTCTCGCGTCACTCGCTTTCGCTCCAAACCATAAGGCTCGACAATCAAGCCTCACGCTTGGCGTGGCTTGCCCAATCAATTCCGCAGCTCCCTGGCAGTGGCATAGTGTACGTACTTACCACGCGCGACGCCGAACAGGTTGCCGATTGGCTGTCTCGGCATGGCATTTCAGCTCGGGCCTACCATGCGGGTGTTCAAGGCCAAGTCGGCCACGATAAACGCCGCCGGCTGGAAAACATGCTACTGAAAAACGAGATCAAGGTCCTAGTCGCTACCACAGCCTTAGGCATGGGATACGACAAGCCAGACCTCAGCTTCGTCATCCACTATCAGGCTCCTAGTTCCGTCGTCGCTTACTACCAGCAGGTGGGCAGAGCCGGCCGGGCCATATCTAGCGCCGTTGGGATACTGCTCTCAGGAGAGGAAGATGAGCAGATTCACGACTACTTTCGGAGAACAGCCTTTCCGCCAGAACATACAGTTGAGAAAGTACTCGATGCATTAGAAGAATCTGACGGCCAGTCCACCGCTGAACTACAGAACCAGCTAAACATGCGCCAGAGCCAGATTGAGCAGGTTTTAAAGGTCCTCAGCGTCGAAGTTCCTTCACCTATCATAAAGGACGATAAAAAATGGCATCGCACCGCGGCCGAATTCGAGTTGGATCAGGAACGCATTCATCGACTTTCTAGTCAGAGGGACCGTGAGTGGCAAGAGTTCCAAGAGTACGTAGATACCGACGACTGCTTTATGGAATACCTCGGACGCATGCTGGACGATCCCGCAGCCGGTAGATGCGGCAAGTGCGCGAACTGCATGGGAAAGCCCGTAATCTCAACCACAGTCAATCACGCCTTAGAGGTAGAAGCGATCCGTTTTCTGCGCAGAGCGGAACTACCGTTCGAGCCGAGAGCGAGGATTACCAAAGGGACGCTGCCGACCTACGAGTTCTCCAATGACCGCTTGGAACCGGAGCTACAGGCGTCGGAGGGGCGAATTCTGTCCCAGTGGGGAGATGCCGGCTGGGGCGCGATCGTCGCCGAAGACAAGCAATCTGAGCACTTCCGCGACGAACTGGTCCACGCAGTGGCTGAAATGATCCTTGAACGATGGCAACCTGACCCACCTGCACAATGGGTTACCTGCGTTCCATCGCTTCGGTGCCCTACCCTAGTTCCTGATTTTGCAAGACGCTTGGCAGATAAACTCAAGCTGCCATTCTACGATGTAATACAGAAAGTACGAGACTCCCCGCCGCAGAAACAGCAGGAGAACACCTTTCATCAGTGTCGAAATCTCGATGGCGCGTTCAAAGTCGTCGGCAGAGTTCCGGCTTCGCCCGTCCTACTCATTGACGATGTAGTCGACTCACGCTGGACGATGACTGTTCTGGCGGCGCTCCTACGGCACTCCGGAAGCGGCTTGGTTTATCCCATAGGACTAGCATCAGCAAGCACAGGAGGTTGAAATGGCTACATCCGGCAACAGCGATGCGGTGCTGCTCCTGACGGCGCACCTTTCCGGCTCTGATGACAACGGAGCAAAACCTTTAACGACGGAAGAATGGTGGGCATTTGCAAATTGGCTCAAGGAGCGGAATGCAACCCTAGAATACCTCTTAGAAAATGTGGATGAGGTCTTGGGAGGCAGGTCTGACCCTAGGGGAACTACGGAGCGGATCAAGAGGCTTCTAGACCGAGGAAGTGCCTTGGGATTTGCCAAGGATAGGTGGGAGCAAGCTGGCTTGTGGTGGTTGACCAGTGCCGACGATGACTATCCAGCTCGCCTAAAGAAGCGGCTCGGCCAAGCATCTCCCGCAGTGCTGTATGGCTGCGGTTGCCGAACACTGCTTTGCTCTATGAGCTATAGAGGAATCGCGGTCGTCGGTTCTCGAGATGCCTCGGAGAACGATCTCTCTTGGACTCAGGCGTTCGGCGAGGCTGTAGCTAATGCCGGTTACTCCGTCGTATCGGGCGGAGCGCGGGGGATTGACCAAGCCGCGATGTTCGGAGCACTGGACAAGGGAGGCACTACTGTCGGCATTCTTGCGGACAGCCTGCTACGTGCGTCGTCAAGCAAGATGTACCGCTCCCATCTGCGGTCTCAGGATCTGGTGCTGATCTCGTCATTTAACCCCGAGGCAGGTTTCACCGTCGGCAGGGCCATGCACAGGAACAAGTACATCTACTGCCTGTCCGATAGAGCGTTAGTTGTTCATTCCGGCATAAAAGGCGGCACTTGGGAAGGTGCCATTGAGAACATGAAGAAACAATGGGTGCCTATCTGGGTCCGCCGAGACAGCGATGGTTCTGGTAATGCGGCCCTTTTAAGCGTCCATCATGCACAAGGTCCCCCGCAGGAGGTAATCCAGCGGCTCTGTGCCTCGGATCAACCAGCCGCCTCATCAGGGCAGGTAGAGGGCGACTCCTTATATGCAGGCCCTGAAATAGAGGCCGCTCCTTCTGGTGCCGGAAAAGTCTCGGAACAGCCCGCGCACACTAGCCCACAGGCGCAGGAGCCATCAGACAGCTCTGACCTATACGGGCACTTCATTCAGTCGCTCCGCGTACGACTTGCCAATGGGTCTATCAAAAAAGCAGAGCTAGAAAAACACTATGGCCTTAAGAAGTCGCAATTCGACGCTTGGATGAACAGGGCTATCGAGCAAAAAGTGGTCAAAAAGGAGTCGAAGCCGGTACGTTATGGTTTAAAACCACCCGAATTGCATTGGGAAGGTTCGGAGTAAAGTTGGATCCCTCTTATCAGGGATCAAAACAAAAGGGCGGCCCTCTCAATGTGTTGAGATGACCGCCCTCGCGTTATACAGCGCCAAATCCTGAACTGCTTGGAACGTTAGAACACGTCTGCAAGCGGCATTTTCCACCCCGGAACCACATCGCCGCCATCGAGCATGTCGCCTTCGGTAAAAATACAAATATCGTCGGGAGCGCGGTACACCGCTACGGTGCGTTGGTGGGGATCAATCACAACGACCATCTGCGTTCCCGCCTGCAGCCAGTCGGACACTTTCTCTTCCACTTCGTTGTAGCGATCATTGGGCGAAATGACCTCAACGGCGAGGTCAGGTGCGCCGGGGAAAAAACCTCGTTCTTCTGCGGTAGCCTCAGCGCGTTCCCGCGACACAAAGCTGACATCGGGCGCACGGACTGTATCGGGCGCGGTGTCGATGATGAAGCCGGTCCCGGCTACATAGGTTTCGCCCAATCCCTTAGTTGCAACAAATGCTCCGAGACAGCCACCGATTTGTGCGGCAATGCGTCCGTGTTGTCTGCCGGCGAATTCCATCTGGCGCAATTCCCCTTGTACGAGTTCGTAGCGATAGCCATTGTGCGGCATCGCCAGCAGCTCATCGGCGGTCATCTATATTACCCCCCCAGCCCGCAACGCCTCCACCTCCCCCTCCGTCAGCCCCAAAACGCCGCTTAAGACCTCCTCGGTATGCTGCCCCAACAAGGGCGCTGGCCCGCGCAACTCGACCGGCGTCGCGGAAAACCGCAGCGGCGAGTTGGCCACCGTCTGGCGGCCTGCAACCGGATGCTCCAGCTCGACGATCATATCCCGCGCCGCCACCTGTTCATCGCTAAAGACCTGCCCCACATCGCACAACGGCCCGCTCGGTACGCCGGCCTCAGCTAGTATATCACACCATTCCTCAACGGTTTTCTCGGCCAGCACCCGCTCCAAAATCGGTTCCAATGCCGCGTGATTCTCGGTGCGGAGCGCATTACTGGCAAAGCGCGGATCGTCGGCTAACGTGCCAAGGCCCAAAGCGTCACAAAGCTGCCGCCAGAGCCTATCATTGCCCGCGGCAATGACGATGTGTCCATCGCGGGCGGCAAAAAACTGAAAAGGCGTAATAGCCGGATGCCGCGATCCGAGCGGCTGGGGCACTTCGCCAGATACGGCGTAGCGGGCGAGGGCGTTTTCCAACAAGGCCACCTGACAGTCGAGCATGGAAATATCGATTTGCTGCCCCTCGCCGGTGCGCCGCGCCCGCTCTAAGGCCGCGAGAATGCCAATCGCCCCAAAGAGAGCCGCACTCAAGTCGGCAATCGACGAACCGACCCGCACCGGCGGGCCATCGGGCTGCCCGGTGATGCTAGCCAGTCCCCCCATCGCCTGAATGAGTACGTCGTACGCGGGCCGCTGTGCGTACGGCCCGGTCTGGCCAAAACCCGAAATCGACGCGTACACCAAGCGCGGATACAACGCGTGCAGGTCCGCGTACCCCAACCCAAAGCGATCCATGCTACCAGGGCGAAAGTTCTCAATCAACACGTCGCACTCGCCGGCCAAACGCCGCGCCAAATCCTGGCCCTGCACCTGCCGCAAGTCGATCGTCGCGCTCTTCTTACCTCGGTTGACGCTGGCAAAGTACGCGCTCTCGCCGTTTTGAAACGGCCCAAATCCCCGCGCCTCGTCGCCCGTACCCGGTAGCTCGACCTTGATCACTTCCGCACCCAAATCGGCCAACACCATGGACGCGTACGGCCCGGCTAACACCCGCGTCAAGTCGAGCACCCGCACTCCATCCAATAAATGTTCCATCTCAATTCCCTTGGGGCGCGGCGAGCAAACCGGCTCCTTCGCCGGGCACGGCCACTGCTAGCTCTGGCTCATGGCCCAGCTCCGTGCGCAACATCTCGGCAAACGCGGCGCGGCGTTCCCCATCGACAAACGCACGGTGAACTAGCCCGCCGATGTTGCCGCCCCAACCAGCGCCCAGCCGCTGCACGGCCCCTGCCGTTGGTCCCTCGGCGGTGAGAAACCGATTGACCACCCGCACAGTCCGATCATAGGCCGACGTCATCCGCCCATAGCCCCCCGGCAAAAAGCGCAGTTGCGCTCGCTCTTCCCCGCGCTCGGCTCGCTCTGCAAGCTGCGCCAAAACCTCGTCTTCGACCTCTCGGTCCAGATCGCCGTCGTGCGAGATGCGGATCAGTTCCAAGGCCGTGGCCATATCGCCCGCATTGAGGTAGGCGAGCATACCGGCCACCCGGTCCTGCTCGGCCAATCCATAGATGCAGCGTCGGCGAATAAACAACGGCGTATCCTCGGATAAAAGCTGGAACTTGCCGGCGACCTCCCGCTGACACATGGCGTCGAAATGCGCCCCGACTCCGGCTGCTTGCGCTTCGGCGGCTAGCTGCGCCAGACTGGTCTGCCGAGGCAACTGGCCCAAGACCCGGTACAGCTCTGCAAGCGACAGCCCCAGCGACTCGGGCTCGATATCCCGGATATAGCGGATGCTCTCGCGCACAGCGTTGTCTTTGCCCAACCGAGGCAAAATCAACTCGCGGGCGATAAACGCGCCGAGCGGATAGGCAATGACCGTCTCTTCTTTGACGGCCTCGTCGTATTCACGCACGATGCCGCTGTCGAGCACTAAAGCGGCGTACTCGTCAGGCAACGCAGCCTCCCCTTGCACGCGGGCCGGAAAGACGCCGACGCCGACCAGCTTGCCCGCCCGACCCAAGATCATCCCTCCGTGGTCAGCCGTGCCGCCGCGAGTACCCCGCATCCACTCCGAGGTACCCAGCCCATCGACTAAATCCGCCTCGGGCATATCGCGGCGTGGATCCAATCCGTGAACCCCCATCGTCGCCAGTGCCGTCGCCACCACCAGTGCCGAAGACGAGCTCATGCCCCCGCTAGGCGAGACACTGCTCCACACCAGCCCATCGAAACCGCCCAAGGCCAAACGATCGCGGAAATAACTCTCCAAGTACACAAGCTGTCCCTCCACCAACGCCGACCAATCGCTGGCCAAGGCACTACCCATGTGCTCTAGGCGCTGGCGGCAAACCTGACCCGCGTAATCCATCAGCGCCTGCCGCTCGGCCACGCGGGCCTTCGGCAGAATCGTCTCCAAGTCTATTTCAATGGGCGTGAAGCGATCGGCGGGCGCACCTCGGCTGCGCAGGAAACTGGCAAGCCGCACCCGCCGACTGGAGGCCGCCCGCGCCACCACCAATGTATCCGCTCCGCGCACGGCCATCCGCACCGAGGGCATGCCTCCGTAGTCAATGTGCATACCCATGACGTTCATCTGTCCAGGGCAACGCGCCATGACCAAGCGGCCCTCGCTGCCGTAGCAGGCGGCAAAGTGCCGCAGGGCCTCCAAGTAATTGGCCCGCCAAGCCGCCACCTGCTCCCGCCCGTAGATTCGCTCGAACTCGCAGTCGAAGCGACCCTGCTCAATGGCGGCCTGCCACTGGACTATACTAGCTGTATAGAGATTGTTAGAGCGCACCATCCACGCTCAGAGAAATGCGACGCAAGGGGCGTATTTTGCGCTCGATCGTCGCGTAGTAATACTGTAGCGCATTGTCCACTCGCAGGTTGATCTGCAAAGGGCCTAGCTGTCGGCTCAACTGTACGTCGAGCAAGTAAATAGGCACATAGTCGCGCCCGCACTCGGCAAACAGGCCGGATACCCGTTCAAAACGGCTGAGGTATTGGAAGTTTACCCGCCCACTCGTGGACCCGCGCTTCCCTTGGAGACCCAGATTGAGGACGTGGCGCGACCGGTAAGGCAGCGGCGCTTGATCGCCGTAGTCGCCGTGGCAATAAGGCGGCAGCACTTGGTCCGCATCGAGAAATTCCACGCCATCCACCAAGGTATAAGCCGCCCTAGCCCCCAAACCCAGCGGCAGGGCGACCAAGAGCTCACTTTCAAACCCGCCGACTCGCGCCTGCGCCAAGTTTAGGAAGCGGGCTATGGGCACGGTCCCTCCAGCATAGGGATCTGGACGCGCCTCAATGAGTCCTTGGTACTCGTTCCAAAACAGCGCCATATCCAAGGCCAACCACTTCGCCAACTCCTGCTTGATCCCCACCTCGCCAGACCAAGCCCGCTCGGGATCCAAGGCGGGATTGGGACAGACGCGGATACCAGAGACCTCGGCCTGGGAAAAGACTTCAACCACCGCAGGCACGCGAAAGCCTCGACCAAGCGAAGCCCGCAGCGCGGTCGTCTCCGACAGCCGGTAGGAAAGACCAGTCTGGGGACTAAATTCCCCAGTGCTTTTACTCGCGACCGACGGTACCCCGCACGGCCCTTCTGCCAACCCAGAGTCCTCGGAGAGCCGACTCCAGTCGTAGCGCAACCCAACCGTCCACTCGGCCAGCGGACTGATTTCGTACACGCCTTGGGCGTAGCCGGAGACGGTCATCAGGGAGCGCACGCCGAGAAAATCGCTGGGCGAACGCACCAGATCGGCTATCCCGGCCAGCCCCAGCGTCCAATTCCAACTGCCCAATCCCGTGTAGTCGAACTGACCTTCGCCCGAAATTTTGTGGCCAGCCGAGGCCAAGCCCCCAGCCGCCGCGTTGTTGGTAAAATCCGTGCGGTAATACCCTAGCTTGACCCGGTAGCCCAAATCGCTGTGTACCAATCGGTAATACTCAGAATTGAGGTGCAACTTCCACGAGACAGTATGGGCCGATGCGTCGTTTTCGGGCACGGCCAGCGGATGACTGCGGTCGCGCCACTGGATGAAAACCCCGTGGTCGTCCAAGGCCCAGTTGCCCATCACGCGCCAATAGCTCGTCGGCGAAAAGCGATGCACTGCCTTGGCGTAGAGATGATAGCGGCGGCCATCGCCGTTTTGGTGGTACCCTGTGCTCCGGTTGTGGCCCCCGCTCAGCGCCAAGCCGGTCCGACCCAAAACCCGATTGTGACTCAAGTCGAACCCAACAAAGTGCATCGGGGACTCGCTCCAACGCCACTGGCTATGCGTCGGCTGGCTATACAACCCGCTGAGCAGCCGAAAGCGGGTGCCCGGATCGCGCGCTGGATCGCGGGTAAGCACGTTGATTACCCCACCCAAAGCCCCCGTGCCGTACAGGGCCGAGCCAGCCCCTTTGACTACCTCCACGCGCTCGACTTGCTGCAAGGGCACGGCATCCCACTTGATGTCGCCCACATCCGACGACAGCATTGGAAATCCATCCACCAGCATCAGCAGCCGACTGCCCGTGCCGCGACTGTAGCCGCTCGACCCGCGCACGACGGGCTGATTACCTACTTGACTGATGCCCGAGACATAGCGCAGGGGGCCTGTCAGCGAGAAGGCGTTGTGATCGGCGATGCGCTCGGCATCGGCTACGGAGATGCTAATGGGAGCTTGGGCAAAAGTCTGGGAGCGGCGGGCAGCAGAAACGATTAGTTCGGGAACTTCGACGGCCGTAGGTTCGAGGGCAACAACGCGCTCCTCCTCCCCGGGCACAACGCCGCGCAGGGTGTGCGAGCGATAGCCAATATGCGAACAGAGCAGGTCGTATTGGCCGGGCGGCAAGCCCTCGACTCGGCAGTAACCCTCTTCGTTGGCGTATCCCCCAAATTCCGTTCCCAGCACCGCCAACGTCGCGCCGGGCAGCGGGGTTTGGTCGCTAGCGTCGAAGACGCGGACGACGATATCAGCGGCCGAGCTCGGCCAGCAATTCAGCAGACAAAGCGCGCTCGCATAGAGCAGTGCTAAGCTCGGTCTCATGGTCCAATACAGCGAAGTTGACTTCGATATCGATGTCAGAGACAACCTCCCCGGAGCCGACTTCTACCGGCGAGGGGAGGTCAGCGTCAGGCAGGTAATAACAGCCCAAAAGCGAGGTAAGATCCCAAAACTGATCCTCTTGGCGCCAAGCCACGACAATCCACTGATATACGCCTTCCCCATCTAAGGGAACGAAATAGTCGTACGACTCGACCCTGAGAGCGACCTCGGTGTCCCAGCCGTTGATGCGAAAAAAATCGGCAAACGAAGCCGGGGGCTCGCGATAGACCGCCACGGCTACCTGCCCCACGTTGGCGGGCCACTCGCCGACAAAGTGCAGCCGACCGGCGATCCCAGTCTGCCCAGTGGCCTCGGCATCGAGACCGCGGTCGCAGCCCCAGCACAAGGCTAGGACCGCGACCAAACACCAAAACGGCACGGCCTACTAGCCAGCAGCGGCCGCCTCGGCAGCAGCGGCAGCAGCAGCCGAAACTTCGGCGACGTCAAATTCGGCGCCGTTAATGGTTATCGTCCCAGTAGCAGAAAGGCCATCGGCCCCAACCGAAAGCTGCATATCGAGTATCAACTCGGCCTCATGCGATCCTGAAAGGGTAACCTCCCCGCTCAGCGGAATGGGCGTCTGATCCAAGCCGACACTCAAGGCACCGTTGGCTATCAACTCGCCATCGGGTGAGTACTCATTCAACGTCCAATCGCTGCCTGATATCTCCACCGAGCCGCCGCCTTCTCCCGGCACCGATGTCGTACCGGGAACCAGCGCGGCGAAGAAGATATTCGTAAAAGCGGTGACCACCGTACCGTATAAGCCGACGATTTCAGGCGTTATCTCAGCCGCCGCCGGCTCGGGCTCCACGGGCGCGGCTTCGTCGTCGTCGCCACCACAGGCGGCCAGCACCAGAGTACCGCACAGAACCAAGGCCGTGGTTTTATCCAGCCATTTGCGCATGATATTACCCTCCTCAAAGGATTAAGTGCGCCAAGCAATCCCAACGCACAGAATTGTAAATGAGCACTCGCTCAAGAAGCAGTTTCGCTCCCCCGAACGTAGCGCACCAAGGCTTTTTCGTCCAGCACGCAGCCCAAGCCCGGCTGCATGGGCGTGGGCACGTACCCATCAACAAAGGGGATTGGTTCGACAATCAGGTCGTCTTCGCGGGTCCAACTCCCGACAAAATCCGAGGCCATCGTGCAGTTGGGCGCAGCCGCGGCCGCGTGGACGTATGAAGTATCGACGATGCCCAAGTCATTGCCCGAGCCGTGCCAGCAGCGCAGGCCCGCCGCGGCCGCTACGGCCGCGTTCTTCTGAAATCCCACGAGGCTGCCGCCCAAGTTAAAACAATCAACAACCTCGGCCTTGATGGCGCGGATAATCTGCGGTCCGCTCCCTACGTGCATGGCCACCGGCAGATTGATCGCCTCGTGGATCTGGATATAACCTTCCAAGTCGGACTTAGGGATGGGATCCTCAAAGACCTCGACATTGCCCACGGCCTCTAGCTGCTGCGCCAGCTCAATGGTCTGCTCAGCCGTGTGGAAGCGCTCGTTGGGATCGACCGTCACCTTGAAATCCACGCCGCCCACTTCGCGCATGGCCTGGAGTCTTTCGACCATTGGCTCCTCGATTTTGCACTTGATCTTGACGCCTTTGAACCCGTGCGCGAGCGCCCGCTCGACCGCCCGCTTGCCGTCTTCCGGCGTCTGGTGCCCCATCCAGTAGTCGGCTCGCACCCGGTCGCGCACCGCACCGCCCAACAGCGCGTGTACCGGCACCTGACGAGCCTTGCCCACCAAGTCAAAGATCGCCATCTCAAAGGCGTCGTACGCCGGCCCAGTCCCCACCATCGGCAGTTCCTCCGTACCGTCGTGCCGAGCGGCGAAAATATCCTGCAAGGTCAATTGCTCGGGATCTTTGCCTAGTAGCTGGGCCGCCCCTTCCCGGACCTGTTCTATCGCCTCGCCGCGCCCGGTCTCGCCCAAGCCGACCAACTCCGTATCCGTATTCAAGCGCACGATGTGCTTGGGTACTTGGTCCCACCCGGTCTCGGCGACGCATTCCGGGCTGTGCACCCGCCCGGGGATCGTCGGCACCACGACGGTCCAAATATCGACAGACGTTATTTTCATGGGATGAAACTCGTCCTTTCATCGACGGTCAGCGCAAACTCCGCCAATAGCTGTGCGGTGTGGTCCAAGTCGGCCAAGGACGCGATCTCGACCGGCGTGTGCATGTAGCGCTGCGGCACGCTGACCAAGCCGGTGGCCACCCCGGCCCGACTGAGCTGGATGGCGTTGGCGTCCGTGCCCGTCCCCCCTGGCTCGGCTTGGATCTGATAGGGAATCTTCTTCTTTTCTGCCACCTGCACCAGCCGCTCGTACACGACCGGGCTGGCGTTGGCCCCGCGCAAAATAACCGGCCCCCCACCTAACTTGCACTCGCCGACCTGGCGCTTATCAATATCTGGATGATCCGTTGCCCAAGTAACATCCACGGCAATACCCACCAGCGGATCAACGCCGTATGCACTAGTCTTAGCTCCCCGCAACCCCACTTCCTCCTGCACGGTGGCCACCGCATATACAGCGGCGCGGCACTTGCGCTTGGCGCGGCTCACTCGCCGCAGTGCCTCGGCAACCACCCAAGCACCGGCCTTATTGTCAATCCCCCGCGACACTACCAGCCCATTGCGCAGCTCTTCAAAGTTGGCGTCGTAGGTCCCCGGATCCCCGATGGCCACCAGTTGCTTCGCCTCGTCCGCGTCGGCTGCACCGATGTCGATCCACAAGTCGTGTTTGTCCGGGACTTTGGTACGATCCGCTGCCTTCATCAGATGAATGGGCTTTTTGCCCAGCACGCCCAAGACCGGCCCTTGCGCGGTGTGGATGCGCACCTTGCGACCCGGCACGATCTGCAAGTCAAAGCCGCCGATGGTGTCAAAGTACAGATAGCCTTTGTCGTCGATGTAAACGATTTGGAACCCCAACTCGTCGGCGTGCCCGGCGAACATAATTTTGGGGCGACCAGCTTCGTTGTGGACGCCGATGGTATTGCCGTGTACATCGACCTCGACGCGATCGGCGTACTTTGCCACCGCGTCTTTCCACACCGCCCGCACCGGCCCTTCGTAACCCGAGGGACCGGGAGCACTGAGTAGATCAACGAGAAATCGCTTGGATGCTGGACGCATATATCTCCTTCTAGTCTGATGTCGCTGGTTTACAACAGGCACCAATGGCGCAGACCGCCGCGTTGACGACGAGACCAATCACCCCGGCGTGAAAGCCCCAGATCATCGGTTTGCCCCCGAAGGTAAACCCCAGCGCCACCGCTAACCCGCACACCATGCCGAGCAGCGCCGTCCGCGCCGACAGCCGCTTCCAGTATAGCCCTAGGAAAAAGCACGGCACAACCTGGATCAAAATCTCGAATTTTAACTCCAGCAGCCGCACCAAAGTCGCATCGGTGCCAATCGCCACCGCGACCAGCACGGCGACGATAACCCACGAGCAAATCTTGCCCACCTTCGTCAGCTCAGCCTCAGTGGCCTGCGGTCGGAAATACGGCAGGTAAATGTCCTTGGTAAACATCGACGAGATCGACAACAGCGCCGAATCCGCCGTGGACATCAGCGCCGCCAGCACCGCGGCAAAAATCGCCACCACTAGCCAGTAGCCCAGCGCGGACTCGCCCATCACCAGTGCACAGAGCCGGGCCAGCACTTGGTCGCTTTCGGCTTTGCTCAGATCGGGCAACACCACCGCGGCCGTCAGGCCACATATCAAGGCTACCAACGTAGTAGTAAGCGGCATAAAAGCCATCAGGATCAACGAGCGCTTGAGCACCGCGACCGAGCGGCTGGCGTATAGGCGCTGAATTGCCTGTGGGTAAATAGCTGCCCCGCAACCCAACAGCAGCGCGTAGCTAATCCACTTGTTGGCCCCCTCTAAGCTCGGCGCTTGCACCTTGGGCGGATCCATTTCGCTCAGTTGGGCCACCACCTGCCCCAAGCCACCACCTAGATTTTGCGGGATGATAAAGACCAAGATGCCGAAGCCCAACAGCAGCACACCCCCCTGCATAACATCCGTCCACGCCACCGAGCGCATCCCCCCCAAGGTCTCATAGATGACCATAATTATCGCCAAGCCGATAATGCCGTAGCTGCCGGGAATCGCGCCGTCGGTGATCCCCTCAACGGCCGCGCCCATCGCCTTGAGTTGGGCCAGCGCGTAGTTGCCCAGTGCGTAGATCATCAAGATCGTGCTCAGCAGCGTCAGCACTGACGAGCGGAAGCGATGCGTAATATAGTCGCCAGGGGTGATAAATCCCTCTTTGCGCGCCAGCGCGACCAAGCGCGGGGCAAAGAGCATGTAGCCGACGATGATCGAGAACATAAAGAGCACCGACGCCGTCCACTCAAAGCCGATGCGGTAGGTCTTGCCCGTGTAGCCAAAGAGCGTGTTACCGCTGTACTGGGTTGCATAGAGCGTCAAAAAAAGCACCAGCAGGCCCATTGAGCGCCCTGCCAGATAGAAGTCGGCCATGCTATTGGAGCGACGACGCGTGCGCGCAATCCACCCCACGCCGATCATCGAGACCAAGTACAGCCCCACCGCAATGAGCGCACCCGGACCAAACACCATGCCACCCATCACTCTTCCTCCTTGGCGTCAGCCCAGTAGCGGTGGATCACAAAGCCAGTCCAAGCGGCCAACAGCAGCACCGCTCCCAACGACACCGCCACCCACAGCGGAAAGCCCAACACCAACGGCCCTCGATACCCTTCGGGCCAGTACCAGGGAACGGCCAGCGCGTAGAGCAGCAAATAGACGATCCAGATGTAGCCGACCTTGCGCGGCTCAGAGACGAGTTGTTCTTGAGAATCATTCATAAGCAGCAAATCAAAGCGCAGACACCGGAGTTGACAAGGCCGCCGCCGCTATTGGAGCGAGGCGACCGTTGCACCGGAAGTGGTCCTAAATCCTGTCGAAAGGCACTGTGCTCGCCCCCTGCGGTCGGGGTCCGGTGGGACGGATGGGCATGTTTTCGGGGGCCTGGTACTGCACGTCCAAATGCGGCGTCTCCAGCCGTATATGGCCCTGGTGACGCGAATCCATCAGCGCGTCCAGACCGCCGCTTACTAGCAGAGTGCGCTCCACCGGGTACTGTGGCTGACCCGTGAGAAACATCTCCTGGATATTGAGGCCCAAATAGCTGAAGTGGGGATAGGGCGGCCCGTGCAAGCGCAGGCCCGTGGCCTGTACCTCGCCGTTGACGCGGGCCGCGTACGACCATTCCTCGACGTACCCATTCAAGTGCAGCAGGGAGGCTTTGAAACCATCCCTGTACTCCAGCAGAAAGGCCGCTGGATTTTCGCAGGCATCCTCCATGGGTTTGTCCGAAGTTTTGCCCACGGCCGCAGCCGCAGCCGCCAGCTCGCGCGACCACAGGCCGTCGGCACCGGCCTGCCACACAGCCTCACCCTCCAAACACTGCACGGCCGCCAGCCCCGTCTCGCCGCCCCGCCGCCGCTCGACCATGGCCTGCAGGCCCTCAAAGCCGTGATAGCCGTAGGACTCAATGCCGCCAAAGCTGAGCATGAGGGCGTCTTCGATGGGGGCATCCTGCTCGTGTTCGAGCCAAGGGTCGCGCCAGCCCAGTGGCACTGAAGAGCCAGCCATAAAGGGGACTTTCAGTGCCACTGCCCGGTCGTACATCCACTTGGCGTCGCTCCAGTTGTAAGACAGATGCTTGTCGCTAAACACCGGCACCGTGCGGCCAGAGGAGGCCATAACGCCGCAGATCTGTTCAAAGAAAAAGCGCCGGGGATACAGATGCTGGCCCTTCTCGTTGAAGGCGTAAGAACCGTGTTCGCCAATGGAAATTACGCCATCAACGGCCAATCTGCTGCCACCCAGACACAGTGCCGCGGGGATACTCTGGTACACGGGTATATCGTATTCTTTGGATACTTGTAGGCCAATGTCATTGTCGGGTATCTGGTCCAGGTACATGGAAGCGATATCCACCTGCGGCTCCTTCATGCCCTCGTCCGTGGGAAAACCCTTGATGAACTTGCCGACAATGACGTCGGCGTGCGCCGGGACGCGGTATTCGGTGATAATAGCGGCGATCTTTTTGCGCTGGGCCATGGTTGCCTCTCTATGGTTGGACTTGGTCGAAGATGACGAGCATAGACATTATAACCTCTGCAGTATTCCCGCGACAGAAAAGCATTCCCCTAGGTTCACGATGTAAATAGAAAACCGGCCGCATTTACTTCGTTGGGCTATTTGGTTATTAAGAATACTCCCATACTGTTAAAACCATATAAAATTAAGTCACAGGAGGCTCCTCAATGACCAATTCACACCCCATCAAATGGGGCATCCTCAGCACCGCCAGAATCGGCGTCACCGCCTTCATCCCCTCGGCCCGCGCCACACCCGATACCCAAGTCTATGCCATAGCCAGCCGCAGCCAAGCCACCGCCGATGCCTTTGCCCGCGACCACGATATTCCCGTGGCGCTGGGCAGTTACCAAGCCCTGCTCGACCACCCGGACATCGACGCGATCTATATCTCGCTGCCCAACTCGCTGCACGCCGAATGGACCATCAAAGCCGCCGAGGCCGGCAAACACATCTTTTGCGAAAAACCGCTAGCCGTCACCGCAGCCGAAGGTCGGCAAATGGTCGAGGCTTGCCGCAAGGCCGACGTGCTGCTTTTTGAGGCTTTTGTCTTCATGCACCATCCCCAAAGCCGCCTCAGGGAAATCATCGCATCGGGCGAGATCGGCACACTGCGCCACATTAACGCCGGCATGACCTACGTCATCGACGACCCCAGCAACATCCGCCTGATTAAAGCGTTGGGCGGCGGCAGCATTTACGACGGCGGCGTGTACCCCATCACCTTTTCGCGCTTCATCGCTGGCACCGATCCGGTCAGCGTCCAAGCGCACATGCGCTTTGACGCGCAAGCCGGAGTAGATGTGGCCACCTCGCTCATCCTCGAATACCCCGACGGCCTCACCGCGACTTTGTACTGCAGTTTCGAGGGACGCGGCGGTGCTCATGCCCTTATCACGGGAGACCAAGGCCGACTGGTTGTGCCCGCTCCGTACCATCCCGGTGAGGAGAGCAGTTTTGACGTGGTCATCGGCTCCGATGAGAGCCGCAGCGAGACCTTCCAGACCGGCACGCCGCCTTTCCAGCCAGCCATCGACTTTTTCCAGCAATGTATGCGCGGAGAAGAAACCCCCGCCTATATAGCCGACTACGCCGACGGCACGCTCAGAGTGGTCGAGGCGGCTTTTGAATCGGCGCGGAGCGGACGGCGGGTGGAGTTGTAGGATTACTTTCGCTGACTAGCCCCGTTACAGATTGAGTTACACACGCTGTTTGGCGGGCTGTGCAGGTGTGCCCATCAACATGCCTTCTGCACTGATGTCTTCATCGATATCCGGCCAGTGAACGCCCTGCCCATCGCCGATAAATTCATAGTTTTCACGCTGAGCGGGGGTTGCCTCGGAAAGCCGCCAAGACCAAACGAGTGGCACACTGATTGTTCGACCATCGAACAAGTCAGCGATGATCAAGTCCTCAGTAACCCTGATGGATTTGATGCGAGGTTCCGTATTATTCACAGTGTTCACGCCAAGCCTCCAAAATTATCACGTAGTTCGATTGGATCAACCGCCGAATTTCATTCAGCTCATGGGGAGAAAACCCGTAATTTTTGCACAATGCAATGGGTTCAAGCCAGTATTTGCATGTTCTTTTTTCTCTTCTGACATGCACATGCCGAGGTTCCTGACAGTCAAAGCTGTAAAAGAAGAATCGATACGGCCCTTGGATGCCACTAACCCTTGGCATTGTAACCCCTTCAAAATAGGTCGCCGATATGCAGCCTGAAGCCTTGCAATGTCGGCGAAGTCAAGGTCTCTTCCTCGCCGTAGGTATCCACGACCTCGTATCCGCGCTCGCCGAGCAACAGGATGGTTACGGTGGTGTCCACCATCCAGTATTCGTTCACGCCGTGCTTGGCATACAGCGTGCGCTTGAACGTCTTATCGCGTTCGGCTGTGGAGGGGGACAGGATCTCGACGACCAAGTCCGGCGCACCCTGAATGTTCGCAGGGGTGATGATGTGGCCGCGCTCATTGGAGACGAACAGCAGATCGGGCTGCACCACGTCCACATCCGACAGCACCACGTCAAAAGGCGCGAGATAGACCCGCCCCAAGCTATTCTCAGATGCGAATTGAAACAGTTTCGATCCTAGCAGGATGGAAATGCTCTGGTGACGTTCTCCAGGGGCAGGGGTCATAACTAACTCTCCGTCCAAAAGCTCGTAGCGCTTGTCCTCTGGCGCGTTCAGGTAGTCTTCATAGGTAAACTTGACTATGGGATTGGGGATAGCCATGGTTGCCGTCCTCTCTCTAGTGATGCGTTTCGCCAAGCCCTCCGGGACATTCAGCTAGCAGTCGAAAACCGATTGACTAACCTTTTCGCGTAGCCGGATTTGCCGTATCTGTTCCGTCTTTGACCGGCGTCAGGCACATTTCGTCGAACATCCTCATGGTCATTTTGTTCAAGACGTCCGCTTCGTGGAGCCCAAGGGCTGTCTCGTGTATGGCCGCCAACATCTCGCTTTTGTACTGTTCACTCATCGTTTGGTACTTCAAGTAATGAATGCGCTGAGCATTGTCAACACGATAGCGGAATTCTCGTGCCTGCGGAGGCGGTGCCCTGGCCTCGGCAGGGCACCTGCACCCAAGGCCACCTTGACATTAGGGCAAATTACTATACTTTTGTTCAGGTATAATTTTGGTTACGTAGAGGTCTCTCATGTCTCGCAAAAGCACTATCGAGTGGACTAACAGCACTTGGAATCCGGTCACTGGCTGCACGAAGGTTAGCGCCGGTTGCGACCATTGCTATGCCGAGCGCCTTTCCGAGCGTTTCCGTGGCGTCGAGGGACACCCTTTCGAGTCGGGCTTCGACCGGACCCTTCGCCCCAAACGCCTCGAACAACCCATGCAGTGGCGGCGTCCACAGCTCATCTTCGTCAATTCGATGAGCGATCTCTTCCACAAGGACATTCCCACCGACTATATAGAGCGCGTATTCGACATGATGGAGCGCGCCGATTGGCACATCTATCAGGTGCTTACCAAGCGCAGTTCGCTGATGCGCCGTTTCGTCCAAGAGCGCTACCCTTCGACTGGCTCAGGGCATCGCCGGAGCCAAGCGGCTCCCCCGCATATCTGGCTCGGCGTGTCCGTCGAAAACAACGCGGCTTTGACGCGCCTCCGGCACTTACAACAGACCAACGCCTCTGTGCGGTTCATTTCCTTCGAGCCGTTGCTCGGTCCAATCGGCGCGGTTGACTTGGAGGACATTCATTGGGTAATCGCCGGAGGCGAAAGCGGGCCGGGAGCGCGTCCGGTGCGAGCAGAATGGGTACGGGCCTTGCGCGACCAGTGTCAGGCTCAGCGCGTCGCCTTCTTCTTTAAGCAATGGGGCGGTCGCACACCGAAAGCGGGCGGGAATACGCTTGATGGACGGCAATGGCTGGAGTATCCGGAAGTGGAGATAGGGCAGCAGGTTAGCGGGCCGTTAGAAGCTGCTATCTTAAGGCATTCATCTTACCCAATTGCGAAGCTGCTGCAAAATATCAGATGATAATCTGACTGAGACAGCTTGGCGTGCCGCAGGCCGGGTCGAGGACAGATTCCCCAAGGCGAGGATTGATCATATCGACTGCGAATTGAGTCACCGCCCGTGGCGTGTAGTATTCGCCAGCATTCCCGGCACTCTGGAGGTCTTTGAGCAATTGCTCGTAGATATTGCCGAACAAGTGCCGATTCGTGGCGTCGTTGAAGTCAATGTCTTCCTCGATCTTGTTGACCACCTGCCGCAGCAGAATGCCAGACTTCATGTACTGATAAGCGTCCTCAAAGACACCGCGCACCAAGCGGCGGCGACTCATCCGCGCATCCTCTTCCCCACTCGGCGGCTCGACCTCCATGCCCTTGAGCGCAGGAAACAGCGTATCGTTGACGAAAGTGAGCAGCCTATCGCCAGTGGCACCTTCCCGGTCAGCAGCCCAAGCACTCCAGCGCAGGTCTTCGGCGGTGCGGGTCTCGCCTTCCTCCATCCAAGTTACGTCAACCAACGGAGACGCGAAGTCATCTTCAAGCAGTTCCAATTCCTGCTCGCGGTCGTTCCATATCTTGAGAAACAGCAGCCAGACGAGTTGACCAATGCGCTGGGCATCGCCATCGACGCCCACATCCTTGCGCATGATGTCCTGGATGGACTTGATGGTGGTAGATAGGGCCACGAGAGTCAGTCCCTAGCTCGGAGACGATTCAGCGCACCAGACCAATTGAGAATGCGCAGATCCGCCGTCACCAACTGGTGGCCAGCCAACGCGGTGGCAACAATCAAGCGATCCGCCGGGTCAGCGTGGAAATCCCTCAGACGAACAGCCTGAACGCCGATATCACCGTTGATTGCGATTTCGACAATGCCCTCATCAAGAAGCTTGCGACGCCATGAACTGACAGACTCGTCCAGTTCAATTCGCCTTTTGTCTTTTAGCATTGCGACTTCCCAGAATGAAATCGCGGAGACTGCCACTTCGCCTTCGCTTTCAGCGCGGACGATCACTTTGCGAGTCCTCGGTCCCAATCTGGCGTCCCCGGTCCTCAGCCACAGCAGAACATGGGTGTCAAGTAGGATCAATCCTCTTCCTCCCATGTCTTACCCGTCTCCGCATCCCACTGCACATCGATCGGTTCAATTATATCGTCGAGGATGCGAATTTTGTCCCGATCCCTGCCAAACATGCTCGGCTCCTCGTCGCGATAGGGTACGAGGCGCGACACTGGGCGGTCGTTCTTGGTAATGACGATCTCGACGCCGCTGTTGGCGACCTCGTCCATCAGCTTGAGGCATTTGGCCTTGAACTCAGATGCCTTGATCGTCCGAACATCGGTTAGGTTGTCATCATGTGTAGCCATAACACTATCCCCCAGAATGTGTGCTGATTATCACGATTAAGATGAAGATGTGGTATTGCGCATTGATTGCAAGTCGCACTAGGCGGCAGTATCGTAAAGGGCCTCTGCAAGCTCCTGCACGGCGGCAACGTACTCGTTCCTGCCACCGAAGTGCCGAACCAACTCCATCGGTGTCCCAAGATCGGACAGGGGCTGCACGCGCAGGACGCCCAAGTCTTCGACCGAGGCCAGCCCTTCGTCCGCGTACTTATCGAGCAGGGCGTCGAGCACGGCGCGGGCTTGTTCGCCGTAGCGGGTAAATACATCCCGCTTCTTCACGCTCTCAGCTCGCTCTCGCCGGGTGAGCGGAGGCTGACCATAGACCACATGGCAGATCAGGTCGAAGGCGTCCATATCTCGACCAACCCGCTCGCGCAGCGCCTCAAAGAACACGCCCTGCTCGCTCAATTCGTCGATCACCGCCGCCTTCCGGTCTGCTTCAGACCAGCGCTGCAAGAAGTCGTCTAGGGTCGCGTACTCCGCTTGGACAGTCTTTCGGGTGTAGTCAGCCAGCGACTCGGTGACGAGCCGGCCATCCTCGCTGTCGCCAGTCATGCGGACCACGAACTTCGAGGCATTGCCAGCTTCCTGCGGCAGGCACTTGGCGACCTCATTGACCAGCGCCGAACGCATCCTCTCCGCATGGTCAATGTTCTCGCAGAAGACGATAGTCTTGCCGTAGGGGTCGGTCTCCAACATATACTCGACGACTTTCTGGGCGACGCGCCGGGTGCGCTCGTTCAGGACCAGCACCTGGTCCATATCGCGCTGGTTGTAGATGCGGTCTTCGATCTCTTGGCCGAGGTCGTCGGTCATGCCCGCCGGGGGCCGCCAGCCCTGCAAATCCTTGTCGAGGTCAATGCGCACGACCTTGAACGGCGCGAGAAAGCCGTCGTCAATGCCCTGCTTGAGGCTGTAGGTATAGATGGAGTCGCCAAAATAACTGAGTGTGCTGACCTCGGTAGTCTCCTTCGGCGTCGCCGTCAGGCCGAGTTGAATGGCCGGCTCGAAATAATCGAGGATCTCCCGCCACGCACTGGCCTCGCGGGCACTGCCCGGTGGCACTCGTCGCGGTAGGTTGGATTGGTAAAACAATAAATAGTCAGCACGCTTCTTCTTGCCGCGCGAGCCTAGCTTGCCTCGGACAATAACCCGGCCATCTGTAAAGGTGTATTCGCGGCGGCTCTGCGTGCTTTGATCCCACCCGGCCTCGATGATCGCCGGGGTGATAAAGACGTCGCATATCTCCGTCTCATTCAGGAGCTTCTTGTTCATCTCGAGGTCTCAAATCGCATAATCGTGTATAGCCGATCCAGTCTGTTCAAAGGTTTGACATAATAATCTATATTATACATAATTGTACATATTCAAAAAATTAGCCAGTCAACTCCCCGTCTAAAATAAAGCCATGAGCTGTATCTCTAAAGAAGGAGCAAAAATATACCTCCACCTCGGCAAAGCCAATCAAAGCGACCTAGAGACCAGAGGATATATTTTCGAGGGATATCTGGTCGTGGCAGACCGCCTCCTCCTTGGAAAAGAAGCAGCCGATTTTTTCGGGCAGCGGCTGAGGGAAAATGATATAGGCCAAGTCTTGGAGGAATTGAACGGTTCATATTTCTACATCGCAAAAAACAACGATCTGATTTCTTTTGGAGTAGATCATTTTGGGGGAGGTTCCCTTTTCTACCAGTTGGAGCCCAATTTCAATATTTACGACGATCCTTGCGGACGCATCCCCAACCCATCTTACTCAGATGAAGCCTTTTGTTGCCTGCTTGCTTCTGGATATACAACAGGCGATGAAACTGTATATACCCATGTCCGAGAATGTGCTTCAGGTGTTCTGTACCAATACGATCTGACCACGGAATCTCTACGCAGCAAGACTTGGTTCAAATACAACCCACGCTCCCTTGACGAGGCTGATCCGGCGGTATTAGAAGCTGCTTTTTTGAAATTCTTGCCTCAACTTTCCCACCCCGACGCTTTCTATTTTCTGCCCCTCAGCGGTGGATTGGATTCGCGCACGATACTGGCTGTAGCCTTGAAGAAGAAATTGCCCATCAGGGCTTTTACCTACGGACTTCGGACGGAAAGGGACTTCCTTATCGCCAAGAGGGTTTGCTCCGAGCTGGATATTCAACACGGCACATACCCTATTACCTGGTCGGCGAGAGATCGCTATTTTGATGATGCGGGTTTCAAGGAGATGGTACGATCCACGTACAAGGGGAGGAGTTTGCCTGAAGAATTTGATTGGTTGGCAATGAAACACGTTACGCGGGGAAATTTTGTCGTCTGCCCAGGCCATACAGGAGATTGGCTTACCGGAGGCCATATGGACCGAAGGCTTCTCAAGATCAAATCAGTGGAACAGTTGGTACACTACATTTTTGTAAAGCACTTCAGTTTGACTGCGACCTCGAATAGAAATTTTCAAAAGCTCATAAAAAATAAAATACAACAGAGTTTGGAAGAAATTTTGACCGACAATGAAGGAGATCTGGTCGCCTGTGCCGAAAGATGGAACCTAGAACACAGACAAAAAAAATACATCGTCAACTCTGTATCTAAATACAACTACATGGGTTTTCACACCTATCTTCCCTTTTATGAAAAAGGGATTATGGAATGTTTTATGAACCTGAAGATGGAGTATAAAATTCATCAGTACGGGTATGCCAATGTCCTTAAGAACAGGTTGTTTGTGGGAGATTTGGAAAAATTGAAAACCATTGAAAACACTAGGATCAGTCTGCAAAATGAGCTAGTCAATCACCTTGGACATGAATCACTGGTAGAAATGATGCATCAACTCGTCCAAGCATTCGACTACAAAAAATATCGCAAGAGGATATTCAAAAGCAGCCTGAAAGGCTACGAAAATCCAGCGGCAATCCTGAGTTCCAACAGCACAAGCGATTTTTTGCAACAAAAAGTGAAGGAGGCCTTCCCCTTATTAAATAGGTGTCCGAGCCAACTCCGCGATTGTAGATGTTATGAAGCCTCCCGGCACGTGGAATGGGTGCTGGAGCAACGGGTCGCACAAATGAACGTCGTTGGCTTGTACATCTGTGCTTTCATGCCTTACATTCTAGAAGCCGAAGCCAAATAGAATCACCTCCAGCAAAGTATTTTAGTGGAAGATAAACCGATAATAGATGCAGCGTCACCAGGCCTTACTCGCCGAATCGGTTGGGTAACACTTGGACGCCTCGCAGGTATTTCTGTTCTCCTTCTGGTCAATGTCATTTTGGCCCGTAATCTACCTTCTGCTGATTATGGATATTACCAGCAAATTTGGGTTCTTTTAAATGTAACTATTCCACTCTTTTTATTTGGGCTACCTGTAAGCATAAATTTTTTTATACCTCCACTCTCCGGGCAGGAACGCAACAATCTCATGTTGCAGCATGTCCTCCTGAATCTGTGTATGGCCTTCCTATTTTTAGGATGTGTCGGAGGGCTTGGGGCCGCTTATCGATCCACTTTGTTCGGAATTGGCCCGGATATAGTTCCCCTACTTCCAATTGCGGCTATTGGTTTCGGGATGATTGTTTGTGGTTTTTGGGAAGCCTTCCTAATTGTCTATAACAAGCCCAAATGGTTGGCAATTTCTCTGGTCTTTTTCTCGTTGATTCATCTGTCCGCGGTCTTGTTGGGATACTTTGTCGGGAAGTCCTTAGAGTGGATTTTTATAGGCTTAAGTCTCTCCGTAATGTTTCGCTTTATCGTTGTTTTTTTCACATTGTGGAGGATGCTTCAGCCCTGCTCATTTCGCTTTCGCCGGGATTGGCTACACAAACAACTTCGCTATATTTGGCCTGTTGGCCTGAGAGAAGGTGTTGGAGTACTGACCAAATTCTCCGACAAATTGCTCTTTATACTCTCTGCTTCCTATTTCCCCTATTTTAACGCCAGTACTTTTGCATATTACTACAATGGAGCCTGGGAGTTGCCTGTTGTTGGAATTCTAGTTGATTCGATGTTCCTAGTTTTACAACCCGAGCTTAGAGGTGCCTATCATAGGAAGGATACCCGCTATATTATAAGCCTTATGCATTTTGCTGCTAGAAGGATCGCTTTTTTTATTTTTCCACTTGCGGCATTTTCATTTGTAGTAGGTCCTGATCTAATGAGCTTCTTGTTTGGCGCATCCTACCGTGTCAGTGGAGATTATTTTCGCGTATTTACCTTGATATTACTATGTCGTGTATCAACTGCTGGCTTGGTATTGTTGGCGGCAGACAGAGCCGGCAGCGTGCTCTTCGGAACGGTTCTGGACCTTTTTATAGCAGTGGTTGTGGGGTTTGCCCTGATTCCCTTGGTAGGCCCCTTTGGACCCGCCATCGGTTTGGTTTGCAGCACGTATTGTCAGGTTGGCTACTATATGTGGAAAGCCTCGAGGGTCCTCGGGACTCCCTTGAGGACCATCCTGCCCTGGAGCACACTGGGCAAACTTGTCCTATTCAATGGTGGGATTGGCGTGTGCTCATCGTTTTTTCTGATCTTTGATTCTGCCGTTTCAAACATAATCATTTCGGGTGCGGTTTTTGGAGTTTTATTCCTGATTGGAGGGATGGGACTGGGCTGGTTTGAGCCAGAGGAACGCGAACTGTTAAGAACGGCGAGAGAGAAGACAAAAACTGCGCTTACTTCTTTGGTAAAGAAGGAAAGAAGGTAAAGGAAGATTCTAGCCAACGGGATTCGCGGACCCGAGGTAATAGCCTTCACTGTGCCGCGAAGTGTCCTATTTCCGCACTCCCCTCATCCCAAGACATACACCGGACTCGACCAAGCCATCTGCCCGTCGCACTGAATGGCCTTGACGAAATAAGTGGCCTGCCCCTCCCCTGGCGGCTGATCCACAGTCTCCAGTGTCAATTCCAGAGCTTCCACCCGCTCGGGATAGCGCTGCACCACCAACTGCATGTCCAAGCCGCCGTAGCCAAAGCGCAACGGCTCGCCCAGCCCCGCCAACTCAATCTCCGTTGTCCCTACCGCCGACTCGAACACCAAGCTGCCGACCCGCCCATCGTCCAACACCAGCTCAATCCCGTCGCAATCCCCCGTGGTCCGCGATTGAAAAGCCACGGCCTGCGGCTCAGTCGCGGTAATCCCATCGGCTGCGGAGTCAAAGCTAACCGTAGTCGCCTCCACAATAGTCGCCTGAGTCGTGCGGATAACCCCGGACCAATCCACCCGCCGCCCCCGCCCGCGCATCCGCGAGCCAGACCACATCAGCCGCACCCTGTTGGAATCCCCCAAATCCCGGAATTCAGGCGGCTGCACCTCGGCGATCAATTCCCGACCGCGATACACTTGCAGCGCCTCCAACGGTGCCGCCCCCACAACCCGAGCGCGAATATCCACTGAGTCCACATTTTCTACCACCGCCCCCATGCGCGCACCCGCTATCTGTACTTCTAGAAGTATGCGCGCACCAGTTGTGCCGTAACAGCGCCGACTGCACAGAGCCTCCCACACACCCGTGCGCGACAACTCGCCAGCCAACACGCAAGTCAAACCGCCGGCGATGCCAAACTCACCAGCCCCCGGCCCTTCGGCCCCAGGTCGTCCCTTGTGGCCGTCGCTATTGCACATGACCCCGACCACATGGCCGCAGTCCAACGCGTCGAACAGCATCCACTCGAACACACCCCAGCTTGAGACGACCTCCACCAGATTGTGCGCCTCGGGGTCGAAATACGCCTTGACGTCAGCCCAGCGCCCGCCCACGTGCGAGCCGATAATCACTTGGTCGCGCGGCACCAAGCGAGCGAGCCGGGCGAAAAACACATCGGCCGGATGCGCCGGCGACACCTCGTCCTCGGGCACGTGCGGGATCTGCCAGTGGCTGTTGCGCACAATAGGCAGCCCCTCGGCAAAGTAAAAGACGTTGCGATCCCCACCAGCCGGAGAATTGGCCGACCACTCGTAGCCGGGAAAGACGACGAACTCGCCATCCCGGTGAAAAGTCTGCACCGTCTCGTTGAGCCGCTGCCAGTCCTCGTCGTCAACCTGGAAATCATTGCCCTGATGCGAGGCAAAATCCACCCTCGCCCAGTCGCGCGCAAAAGTGAAGTACTCCTCCTCCGTGCCTATGCCGACGGTAGCGTCGGACTGAGCGTGCAAATCCCCCCAGTAGCGTTGCCACTCAGGCGCTGTCTCAGCTACGGCAACAGGATTACTGTAACAGCGCAAGCCGTCCGCCGACGCAATCAGCCGTCCACTACCCGAAGCGCAAAAGGACACCCTACGTCCCTCGACCACGACTTCCCCCTCCCCTTCCCAACCCAATTCGACCGGCCCTGCCACCCCCGTCGGATTGCCCCACATATCCTGCCCTTTGACAAAAACCTCCACCATTTCCCCCACCACCGCTTGGCTCGGCGCTATGCACACCAGTTCCACGGCCTCGCCCGCGACAATCGGAAACTTAGGCGAATCCACCACGGCCCGAGCCACCGCAGCATTGGTCGGATCGACGAAAACGCGGAATTCGTGGGCCGACTCGACAAAGGTCTGCACCCGAATCCCCGGCGAACCGCCGCTGCGCTCGCCCAAGACCGCGGTCACGGTATCGCCGGGCGCGAGGGACCCGTCGTACACATCAATCACCACGCACCAGATCATCCACGGCCGCTCGTGCCCCTTGGGGGCAAAGCGCGGTGCCAGCTTGGCCGCCCCATTGGTCTGCACCGTGCAATACGCTGGCACGGCCGGATCGCTAAACTGGGTCGGCTGCATATCGCAGGCGAGGCGCTGGGCGATCTTAATGGTGCCGCCCTCGTCAATGCCGTAGCTACCCACGGTCAAGGTCAAAGTCCATTGCTGGTAGCTGCCGGCCACCACCGGCGCGCAAGGTTCCAGCGTCACCGTCCCTAGCCGTTTTCGCCATTGTTGACTCATTTTTTAAACTCCTGTCTTCCAGCGTGATATTTATATAAAAATCTCCGCACTACTCGCCCACTTTTCTCCACAGCCTCTTTTTTCGCTAACTTAACCGGCATTATAGACAAATCTGCGCGAAATTGAAATCCGACCCAGAGAAAGGATCACAGCGTGAAGGTCGTACTGACATATGATATGGGGGAATCCTTCGTCGAAGAATTGCAGACGGCGTTTCCCGAGTTGGACTTTTACCCAGCGTATGACGAAGCAGAGCAGGAGCAAGAGGTGGCAGATGCGGAAGTTGTGTTTGGGTTGATGAGGCGACCAGTGTTTTTGGCAGCAAAAGAACTCAAGTGGTTTCACTTCGTGGGCATCGGCTTCGACCCGATCGTGCGCGACATACCGGAATTACGCACGGGTGACGTGGCGATGACCAATGCGCGGGAGACGCATGTCGTGCCCATGGCCGACCACGTCTTCGCCGCCGTCCTCGCGTACGCCCACCGTATCCCCGAACTACTCGAAGATCAGCGCAACCACCAGTGGAATACCAAGCGCTACGTGCGGCGCATCATCGAATTGGCTGGGACCAAAATGGGAGTGCTGGCCATGGGAGACATTGGCCGGGGCGTGGCCACGCGGGCCGCCGCCTTCGGGATCGAGGTGTACGCGGTGGACATTTTGCCGATGGAACCGCCACCGGGGGTGTGCGCAGTGTGGCCGGTCGAGCGGTTGGACGAGATGCTGGCGATGGTAGATTGGCTCGTGATAACGGCCCCGCGCACCAAAGAGACGACCGGAATGATCAATCGACAACGGCTCTCTCTGCTCAAAGAAGGGGCGTTTGTAGTGGTCGTCTCGCGTGGGGGAATCGTCGATGAGGAAGCACTGGCCGAAGGCTTACACACAGGCCGGATCGGCGGGGCCGCACTCGACGCGACAAAGGTCGAGCCGCTGCCGCCCGACAGCCCGCTGTGGGACGCGCCCAACATGCTGATCTCGCCGCACACTTCGGCCGAGTCCGTGCAACTGATCGAGCGCCGCAAGGCGGTCTTCGTGGAAAATCTGCACCGTTATCTGGCGGGCGAATCACTATTGAACGTATGCGATTTAGAGAAGGGCTATTAAATGACAGCAAAACCCCACCTGCCCCCGTCCCCCATTGACGAGGGCAAAGTCACCGTAACCGCAATCGAATCTATGCAGCCGCTCGACTTGTTCCCCGACTTGCTGCTGGTGCGCATCCACACCGACGCCGGACTCATCGGCCACGGCGAAACGTACTACTGCGCCGAGGCCGTACAGGCCATGCTGCACGACTGGATGGCGCGCCGGCTGCTCGGCGAAGACGCGCTGGCCATCGAATCGCACTGGCGCTTCCTGTACGAGCGCGCCGCGAATTTCGGGGTCCGCGGCACGGAGATCCGCGCTTTGTCGGCGCTGGACGTGGCGCTGTGGGACATTCTCGGCCAAGTCTGCAACCAGCCGATCTATCGCCTGCTCGGCGGGCCAGTGCGCGACAAAATTCTCGTTTACAATAGCTGCGGAAACCCGCAATACGGGCCGAGTACCACCGGGCGCAAAGGCTGGCCGGGCTTTGGTGCCATCGGCGAGCCGGGGCCGCTGGGCGATTCGTGGAAACTGTTCCACGAGCCAGTGGCGCTGGCCGAGGAGCTGGTCGAGTTGGGCTATAGCGGCCTAAAAGTCTGGCCCTTTGACCAAGCGGCCATCCAGTACGGCCCAGCGCGCATTCCGCACCGCGCAATCGAAGAAGGCGTGCAGCCCTTGCGCGAGATCCGCGACAAGGTGGGCATGGACCTCGATATCTTCGTCGATGGCCACGCGCATTTCCAGCTCCCAGCGGCCCTGCGCATCGCCGAGGCATTGCGCGAGGTCGCGCCGCTGTGGCTGGAGGACGTGATCAAGATGGACAACCTCGACACAGTCGCCGACTTCCGCCGCCAGAGCCGGATGCCCATTTCTGTCAGCGAGATGCTGTTGAGCCGCGCCGATTACAACTCCGTGCTGATGCACCAAGCCGCCGACTACGTGATGATCGACCCGACCTGGGTCGGCGGCATTTCCGAGACCACACGGATTGCCCATCTGGCGCAGACCTACAATGTGCCAGTCAGCATGCACGACTGCACCGGCCCGCTGACGCTCTTCGCCGGCTTGCACGTGGGAGCAGCGGTGGCCAACTGCTGCTATCAGGAAACTGTGCGGGCGCAGATCCAGACGGTGTATCGAGAATTGATCGATGTCGAGGTGGAAATTAGCGACGGGTATGTGAATCTGCCCCAGGGAAGCGGTTTAGGAGTTCGGCTAAATCCCGACTTGTTCAAGCCAGAACGGCCGGGCTATCGGATTTCGCAGCATTGATTGTCCCTTTCAAGGCTTGGACAGTACTGCTTCGACATCGCCGTGGCCTTCTACGATGGCGATCAATTTCACAGATCTAACCCGAACAGATTCAATTGTTTAACGCCAAGTTCTATCGCTTGGGGATCCGGCCTAAGCTGGTCCATACGGAGTAGCTCGCCGGCAGTGTATAGGTGATCGCGCAACGCTGATCTCCCCGCTTCGTCCAAGGGACCAATTTTTGTATCGCCGTCCTCGGAAACGACGGCTTGTATGGCGCTGTCGGGTAGTGATGCCTCATCGAGCAGATCGGGACTGTGGCTGGTAATGAGCACCTGTCGGTGATCGCTCGCATCGCGCAGACTATCCGTCAAAACGCCGGCCGCGGCCGGATGCAGAGCGACCTCGGGTTCTTCAATGGCCACCAACTCCGCCGGCCCCTGGAACAAGGCCACGAGTACGCCGAGAGCACGCAGGGTGCCGTCTGACATATTGGTGGCAAGGAAGCGCCAAGGATGAGAAGAGCCCCTGACGTCCTGCTTAAATTCGAGCATCTCGCGCGGGCCGACGGCCTTGGGCTCCACTGCATGGACGCCCGGTACGACCGTTGCGAGGTATTCCTCCACGCGGCGCTTCACTGTTGGGGCGCGGTCCTTCAAAGCAGCAAGAACGCTGGCCATGTTCGATCCATCGCGGTTGAGTAGTTCGCCTGGGTCGGGCGGCTGCGGCTCGCGGATGCGTTCGGGGTTCAGGTTATAGAAACCCATCGAAATGAGGGCGTCGTACAGAGGGCGAAACGCCTCTATGCCGGAGACGTTGACTAGAAAGAGGCGGTCCTTGGGAATGGCAGGGACGGGTTCAATACTGATGCGCTCAAGTGCGCCTTCCTTTATTCGGTAGTAGGCTTTACCCGCACCATCTATCCCCGGATGAATTGCACATTCCTCTTCGGCGACTAGATAGGCCCCCCTTTTCGCACCAATTCTGAAGGCATAGTGACCAAATCGGCCTTTGGATAGCTGAAACTCGATGCGAATGGTAAAGTGCGTGGGATGCCCACTCGACCGCCGGCGCACCTCGTGAATACCTCCGCGGTCGCGGAGGGCGTGATCCAGCGAATAGCGGAGCGCATCGGCGATAAATCGGAGCGCATCGACGAAATTGCTCTTGCCGCTGCCGTTGGGTCCGACGAGGATCGACAGAGGGCCGAGGCTCACATTGCACGCGCCAATACTTTTGTAATTGCGGATGGCTACGCGGGTTATTAGACGACTATCTGACATGTCTGGCTATGAACCGGATTTCAAAGCGTTGAGGAAGAAATACCCCAGCCGTCCAACATTCACCTCGTATTTCGGCTGCACTCAAAGAGGACGACCTTCTCCTTAGTACACAAGATAGCCCTAGAGGCGATTCAAAAACAAGGTCCCGGCTTGCGGGTAATGAGGAGCCTTAGGTTGTAGGAAATCCGATAATCCGGCTATTGTTAATCTTGCGGCTCGGACATTACCGTTGTAAAAGATAAAGGGGTCCCTAGTATTGTTAGCGGACAGTGAAGAGGTGGTTCAACATATCTTAATTGCAAAACTTTGACGGAGAAATTTTCAATGGAAAAGGTCAGATATTCCGATTTGATGCCGTGGGAATTTCGCCAGCGGCTGGCAGCTAAGCCGGTTGCGTATCTGCCGCTGGGCACGCTCGAATGGCACGGCGAGCATTTGCCCTTGGGCAGCGACGCGATCCAGAGCGAAGGGCTGATGATCGAGTGCGCCAAGCGCTTTGGCGGGATCGTCATGCCGCCGATTCACCTCGGGCCGGATCGGGCGTGGGATCGCGGCGGCAAAGTGCTCCACGGCATGGACTACGCCGACACCACCGAGCCGCACCGGCAGCTAGACGGCAGTTGCTACTGGGTGTCGGACGGATTTTTCGGCATCCTAGTCGATGCGATTTTAGCGCAGATCAAGCGTGCGGGCTTCAAGTTCGTGTTCGCCGACGGACACGGACCGAGCCGCAGGGCTTGGCGCGAGGCCATGGCCGAGCGGGAGCAGCGCTTCGGCCTCAAGCTGGCGGGAGTTACGGACGAAGTAGCGCGGGAGTGGAAAAGTCAGATGGACCACGCCGCGCGCAACGAAACGTCCCTAGTGATGCACTATCGAGAGGATTTGGTGGACCTCGGACAGTTGTCGGCAGACCGAAGCGTGTGGCCGCAAGGAGTCGGCGGCGAAGATCCGCGCGACGCCAGCGCCGCATACGGGCGGGAGTGCATGGAGCGGTCCGTGGAAATTGTCGGGCGACTAATTGCAGAGAGCGGAGTTTGATTACTGTAACCGGCGACCGCGGCCGCCACCTTCAAAAGGACGACGCATGAAAATAACCCAAGTAGAGACCATTCGCTTCAAAACCATCACCAATACCGAGCGCGACTCCGACGGCCACGGCCATCCCGGCCCCGAGCGCGAAACCATCCAGACCCTGCTGCAAATAGACACTGACGAAGGCGTCTCCGGCTACTGGTTTGGCGTCAATGCCCAAGCCATCGACAGCATCGTCAAACCCGCCATAGTCGGCGAAGACCCCTTTTACCGCGAAAAAATCTGGCGCGACCTCAACCACCGCCAGCGCCTCAATCTGGGCACGCTATCCGATCAAGTGCTCATGTCCGTTGACCTAGCCCTGTGGGATCTGGCCGGACGCGCCCTAGAGCAACCCGTGTACAAACTATTGGGCGGCTTGCGCGACAAAGTGCCGGCCTACGCCTCCACCATGTGCGGCGATGACCTCAAAGGCGGCCTGGCCACGCCCGAGGACTACGCCAATTTCGCCCAGTGGTGCATGGAGCGCGGATACCCCGCCTTCAAACTACACACTTGGCAGCCACCCTACGCCGGCGCGCCCGACCCCAAACGCGACATTGAAGCCTGCGCCGCCGTGCGCGAGGCCATCGGCCCCGACGTGCCCTGTATGCTCGACCCCTACCACTACTACGACCGCGAAGCCGCCCTATTCCTAGCCAAGGAACTGGAAAAGCTCGACTATTACTGGATGGAAGAGCCCATGGACGAACACAGCATGTCGTCCTACATCTGGCTGTGCGAGCAGACCAGCTTGCCGATCTGTGGCCCTGAGACCTGCGAGGGCAAAATGTACGTGCGCGCCGAGTGGATTAAAGCCGGTGCCTGCGACATCAGCCGCTGCGGCGTGGGCGATGTGGGCGGCCTCACCCCTTTGATGAAAACCGTGCATCTGTGTGAGTCGTTTGGCATGCGCTGCGAGATCCACGGCGGCGGCCCCGGCAACCTGCACGCCCTGTGTGCCATGCACAACGGCGAATTCTACGAACGCGGCCTATTGCACCCCTTCATCGACTTCGACCAGCCCGCCCCGTGGCTACACGAGCACGGCGAACTGATGGACGAGCAAGGTTTTGTCCACGTCCCCCAACGGCCCGGATTGGGGATGAATATCAACTGGGATTACATCGAGAAGAATAAAATCTGAGCTAATACTCCATCCATTGACGAAGGAGCAAACCATTGGCCTCCATGACATTTCCAAAAGATAACTGGGAGACAATCCCCCCTGATGAGGCCGGCTTCGATCCCGACCGCCTGCACAAAGCCAAAGTCTGGCTGGACGAGCGCGTAGCAGACCGCAAGTACCGCTTCGCGATCGTTCGGGGCGGCAAGCTCGTCGTCGAGTGGAACCATCGGGTCGAGCGTGATGAGAAGCTGGCGATAGCCTCGACGTGGAAGTCGATGCTGTCGAATGTATTGGGCATCGCCGTCGCCGAAGGGAAATTGCCTTCGGTTGACGCGGCGATCTACGATTACTGGCCCGAATATATGGACGTGCCGGAAGGGACAGGCCCCAAGGACGGCCGCTACGCCTTCCCGAAAGACCGCCAGATTACCTTCCGCCAGCTCATATCGAACACCTCCGGATATATGAAGCCCGGCGAAGAGCCTGGGACGGTGTTCCACTACCAGAGTTGGGGAATGAATATCCTTTCGCACGCCGTGGCGCACCTATACGGCTATTACGACGCGGAAGACCCAGAGAAATCCGACGGCTGCATGCGGCTGATGCAAGAGAAACTCGCAGAGCCGCTCGGCGCGGCATGGGCGTTCTCATCGGGCGCGATGGAGCTGCACCCCTTGGCGCGACAGCATATTTTCGGCTATGGTACGAGGATTTCGACCACCGCGCTCGACTTGGCTCGCGCCGGGTGGCTGTGGTGCAACTATGGCCGCTGGGGGGATGTACAGCTCGTGCCGGAAGCGTGGATGCGCGATTCGACCCAGGTCGCGCCGCATATCAAGGTGCACTGCGCCGAAAATGACTGGCTCTACGGGAACGGGTTCTGGAGCAACTCTGAGGGCATGATCTGGCCCGAGTTGCCGCGCGATGGCTTTCATTCGTGGGGTGCCGGCGGTCATTACACCGCCGTGTTCCCCGGCGAGGAACTGGTGATCGTGCAAAACCCAGATCCGCTCGGGGTGCGCGGTGGCGAAGGGGCCAATCCGGAGCTAATCGAACTGGTTTTCGCGGCCTGCGACTAGACGGACCGCTGGGGTGTATCTGTACTATCCGGGAGGCGTGCAGACCCAGCGCATGCTCTACAGGGTACGAGTGGACGCGGCTCGCTCAGCGAGCGCCTGCCAGATCGACGCCACCACGGCCCAGTAAATCGCCGTCTGCACAATACCGGAGCTTGGCAAAATCTCCACGTCGTACCCCGGCACCCGCGTCACCGCATCGCCGAAGGGCCACTTCGGCCGGATGACATAGTCCGGCTGCGGGCCGTCCAATCCGTCCCCGGTGATTACCTCGACGATCTGCGCACCCGCCCGGCGCGCGACCTGGTAGGCTTGCGTTGGCCGCCGGTAGTATCCAAGGAAGAAGAACAAATCCCCTGACTCCAGCTCGCGCTCAAGTTCGGCCACCGACGGAGACTCCCCATCGAGCCGCGCTAGGCGACGCATGTACAGCGGATCACCCGGCGCTCCGTGTTGATACACGGGGAAGTGAGAAATCATGCCCGCATGAATAACACCGCCATCGTTGAGGACCTGAGCACAGACCTCACCGACACGGTCAATCGCCCTCGCCTCCTCCTCCATCAGAGCGCTCAGAATCCCTCCGATTGCGTCCAAGTAGTCCCCACCCACCTGTCCCGGAGGTATCGCCGGCACTTGGTGTGCCTGGTGGAACCGCGAGCCAGCAAACTGGGCATTGCGATCCCTCGCCCCTGCCACTAGCACACTCTGATACATGGCAGGCATCCGCCCAACCCGGGTCAAGGCGGCCACGATCTCGCCGGTGAAGGTCCACAAGACAACCAAATTCTGCAGAGAGATCAGCGGGTAGCCCTCGCCGCCGAAGGGAGCGGTCACTGCCTCTGACAGGGAAATTTCGCTCTCTAGGAATAGGTCGGCACCCAACTGCGAATCCGCCCCAGCCCATGAGGCCGGCCCAATGCCGACGATCAGAGCACCCGAGGCGCGCAGATCCCGCAACAACTCCAACTCCTGGTCCGGCGGGGCTCCCGACCAGCCGAGAATCACCACGTCATTCGGCGACAGTACCGTCTCGGGTGTCCACTCCTCGGCCAGCATCAGCCCACCAGAGCGGATGAAACCCTCCGATGTAAAGTCCGGCCGCACGCTGGCCAGCAGTAACCGTCCATCCGCCGCAAGCCGTCCGGCAACCTGGTCGGCGACCTCCGAGATTGCCAACAGTCGCGGTCTCAGGCCCTCAATGCCTGCCAAGAGCGCTGCGAGATAGTCCACACAATTCACTCTGCCGCAGCCAGTTCCAAGGCCCGAAGTGCCCCGTCGGTCAGGACCCGATCCGCGTCGTCGCGCAGAAAGCGCCCCTGATGGCTCGCCCTCGCATCGAGGACCTCGTAGCCCCCGTAGGGTACCTCCTCACTCGTCGGCACGTAGCCGATGGCACCGTTGGCGTACCCCACGGGCAAGGTCAAAGAAAAAGGCGACGCCTCGGCAATAGCCAGCCCCGTCTCGACGAAAATCTCTCCCGGCAGGCCGATGAGGGCCACGTCGTCCAAAGCCACGACCTGTAATTCTAGGGGCAAGCCCGTAGCCACCGAGCCGCTCTGACATGCCTCGAACCGCTCCTTGGCGGCAAAGTAGCGGCGGCAGACCTGCCAGTTCCGGTGGTGCTCGCCCTTGAGCTGACGAAAGGCCGGTTCCCACTCTGCCAGTTCGCGCTCGCACTCCTCCTGCGACGGCATGGGCTGGAGGGGCAACTCAAAGGCGTGCTGGGCACAGCGCAACCGGCCGCCCCGTCTCAGATCGGCTCGGTCCAACACCGTCTGCAGCACCGCATCACCAGCCCTGGTACCGTGGCGCGCGGCAAGGGCAAAGGAGCCGCGCGGATGGGGGTTGATATTGCCAGCACAGCCGTTGACGAACAGCGCCGTCACGCCCGACAGTTGGGCCTCGATCAACTGCATGGCATGGCCGATCCAGTCGGCTGTGAACAGGTAGTTGTCGCTCACTAGACAGGTGCCGTGGGCCGCGTGCTGATAGATCACCGACAGCGGACCGCCGTCCTCGCGCTCAAACCACACCGCATCGACCCAGGGTGCCACCGCTCCGTCGGGGTTGACGCCGATGCGAGTCGTGCCATCGGCCTGTCGCTCCCGGCGGTTGACGCCGACCTGCAGCGGATGACGGCCCGTGCCCCAGCGCACGGGCACCGCCGAGGTGGCCGCTTGCAGGGCCGCCCCGGCCATGTAGTAGCTCACCCCGTCGATATAGGTAGCGACCTGTTCCTCCAGCGCCGAAAAGTCAGAGTACATCAGCGGACCACCGTGCGTGTGCGAGAAGGCGAGGAATACGTGGGCCGCAGGAACCCCCGTTGCTGCGTGCACCAACTCGCGCACGCGAGTGACCTGCTCCGCTCTCATGCCGAGCAGATCGTTGGCAATGATCACGGCTTGGGTCGAGCCGTCGTCGAGGAACAAGGCGTGGGTGTTGAGGTGGTCGTGTACGCCCTCGGCCCCGTGGTCGCGGGCACCGTATCCGCCCATGGGGCAGCCGATCGGTGGAGTGATCCGGGCACCGCCGGTTCCGGCTAGTAAGTCGTTCATTATCCTTTCTCCTACTCTCGTTGGTTAAGGGCCCCGCAGCACCTTCTCAATGGCACCGCGCACAATCTTTTCCGACCGCCCCGACACAAAGGCGTCCACAGGCTCGTATCCCCCCTCGGCAAAGGAACTCGCCAAGGTTACATACCCAGTCCCCAAATCTCCGTATCCCGCCACCGCGACAAAGGCATCGGGCCGACTCGCCTGCGCGTGCAGTTGGTATTCGATAAAGATCTCGCCCGGCAAATGGACCACCGCCACTCGGTCGTTGAGGTGCAAACAAGTGATGGGAATGGGCCGCTCGCTACGGCGCAGATACGTCAGCATGAGGGCGGCTTTGCTATGCACTTTGGCCCCGATGGCCGACGAGGTGATTTGCGCCAGCAGGTTTTCTTCGTCCATATCCTCCCTCGGCGGTAGCCGCACCGGCTCGACCGTCCAGCGCACATGCTCCAGCGGCTGCCGTGCACTACCCTGCTCCGCCTCCAACATGGCCCGATGGATGCGCTCAGTAAACAATTCCCGGTTGTCAGCTATACCATCGTTGTACTTGCCCGCGGTGACATTGCCCGCGCAACCGGTAAAGTATATGTGCGGTACGCCGCTTTCCTCCCTGCGGCGGTTGCGCGCCAAGCCGACGAATTCGGACGTCACCAGTCCGGTGCCGTCCTCGCTGGTGGGATGGACGGCGTAGTAGTGCAACAGGGCCAAGAGCGTTTCCCCTTGGTAAAAGCCAATCGTCTTGAGCATGGGGTCGATGATGCCCTCGGGCGCGTCCCGCACTTGTGGATCGCGACACTGGGTCCAGCGCACCCCAGCCACCTTGCCGTCTGGCCCCATCACCCGCCGATTGGAGGCGATTTTCTCGACTTTGGCCTCACCCACCGCAATATCCGTGCAGGGCTGCAGCTTGGTCATAGCCTCGCCCGCCGCTCGCGCCGCTTGCGCCCGCACCCTTTCAGCCCAATCCCCAGCCATAATGATATTGGGACGGCCGTGGGCATCGAGAATGTCTTGGGCGTCGCGGTCGGGCCAGGGCGTATCGTGGGCGTGGATACAGTGCACGGCTACGCGCCCAGCCTCGGTACCTACGGCCTGAGCCAATTCCCCGCGCCAGCGGTCGTAATCGCCGTTGCTCAATTCAGCCCAATCCAAGGCGCACAAGACCATGGGCAATTGATCGTCCGGCACCAAAATCAGTCCCAAGGCAGACAACGGGTCGGCGATACCCTTGGCCGGTGGATACCACCCCGCACAGAGCGGATGGCCCAGCGGCGGCGTAACGTCGGATTGGAATGTGGCGAGTTGCAGCATGGTTTTCTCAATGCGGGATGATTGACGATTAGCAAAACGGTATGATGGAGCGTTTATGAGCATTCGCTGAGTCGATCGGCCCATATTTGCAGAAACTCCTCGGGCGTCGCAATGCTCACTCCTAGCTGGGGGAAGTCGCTCGGATTGCGCGTGATAAGAACATGGGCTCCAACTCGAACGGCAGAATGGAATTGAATGGCATCCTCGAAATCGTCGCAGGCTGAGTCGATAGCCTGATTGATGATTTTGGCGTCGGGGGCCACCGAATCGAATGTATCCCGCAGCAGTTTCAATACTTTTTCGGCCTTTGTCTTGCTTTCAGCTTTTCGCACAATGTAGTAAATGTTGTTGAAGCTAATGGCTGAAATGAACGCCGTAATTTCCCCGCGCTCGGCCAGCGTCCAAACGTAGGCAGAGGCTCGATAGTGGGGTTCGCGGCGCGTGAGTACATCCAGCAGAACATTGGTATCCACCAGCGCAATCACTACCGCACTCCATATTTTTCCGCCAGCGCGTTTTCGAGCAACTCGCCCTCCGCTCGATCCATTGGCAACTTCACGATTCCAGACGCACTGAGCGCAATCGGGCCTAAGGTATCTTTAGGATCGCATTCTTGGTCAATCGTGCGAAAAAGCCGGACGAAAAGTGCCGAGACACTGGTTTTCTTTTTAGCTGCGATCCGCTTGGTCTCGGCGATAACTTCCTCTGGCGCACTCAGGGTCAGTTTTTTAACGGCCATCTTAGCCTCATTTGGATTGTATTTATACGTATTATTTTTTTGAAAAATTACGTAATTTTAACCTCAAGTGTCAAACATATCACGCGCTGCGTAATCATGCGATGTTACCTTTGGCCTTGTCTTTTGCCCACTGTACGCCGGTCTTTCCTCCGATCCAATCGATCATAGCACGGAACGTCGGGCACTGTTCCGCTATCTCTCGTAGGTCTGCGTTTCTGAGAATGGCATTGCTATCAGTGTTTTCACGATAGGACCGCTTGAGTTCTCTCTGAAAGAGTTCCTCAATAATTCTCTTCGGGGGTCTGTCTTGATTCTGCTTCTCTGGAGGTCGCCGCC
This sequence comes from Candidatus Latescibacterota bacterium, assembly GCA_022819745.1. The sequence goes on from JAJEGS010000035.1 coordinate 220,279, forward strand.
AGCCGCTGGGCCTATTCGACATCTTGAGTCGGGACTGGAGTTGACTCGTCGCAGCAAGGAGTAGCACTTCCAAATCGTGTTTCAGTGCGCTGGCATAAAAACGCGCGATATGACTGTCAACATCAGCCCGTCTGCCCATCTGCTGCTGCAAGTGCTGTTTCACCAAGCGTGTTTGAACGCCTTGCAACTCTTGCAAATTGTTGTGCTTGTACTCCGTATCCGCATAATCCCGATTCGGATAGAGATCGGGTAAGCCGACAACGAGATCGTGTGCATCATTTGCCAGTTTCTCGGTCGCTCGTGAGCCAATTTTTTTGAAATAGTTGGACTTGCTATCAAGAGGTATTACCTGAATGCCCCAGCCTTTTTCGCTGAGCTTCTGCTTCCAGCCGTTCCACAATGCCGACAGTGCCTGAACATCCGATCTCCCCTCCACAAAAATCCACACCTTCATGCGCCGGCCTCCAATTCGCCGGAGCGGTGCAGGTCTCCCAACGTTTCGCCAGTAACGTTATTGAGCATTTCCACAAGCGTCTTGCGGTTCGCGGGGCGATGCCACGCGACCTTTGCGTCATCTGTATTGCGCGCCATCACGGCCACATCGGCTATATCGAAGCAGTTGAGCAGGTCCGGGCTGTGCGTCGTCACGAGCACTTGGGTACGCTCCGCCGCTGTTTTGATCATTTCGGCCACAATTGGCAACAGACCGGGATGCAAGCCCAATTCTGGTTCATCGATGGCCACCAGCGGCCGCGGCCATGGGTTTAACAGCACCGCCGCTAAGCAGAGGAAGCGCAGCATGCCGTCCGACAGCTCCCACATCTCCATAGAGCGGGACATGCCCTTCTCGCGCACCCGGACGAGCACTTGCGGTGGCGTTCCAAAGGTGGTATCGCAGTGAATTTCCTCGAATGTGGGATAGGCCACACGCAGAAAATCACGTAATTCCTCTGCTGCTGAACGGTAATCATATCGGGTCAGGATTTCGTGCAGCACGGTCCCTAAGTTGTCACCGTTGGATGATAATGCTGTATCCGGTTTGATATCGGCGGCCTTGGTGCGGAGCGTGGAAGACCTCGTCACGTCGAAACCCGGATAGAACGCCATACTAGCCAATACAGTATGTACCCAAGCAGGAACGGGAAATTCGTTGAAGAAATAGATTTGTGAAAGCAACAACGCAGGCTCTTGTTGTGCTCCTGACCGTCCGCTTCCGGGGGGGACTGACACTGAATCGGCATCGCGGACGACAGCGGGCGAAGATTGCGCTTCATCAAATGGTATCAATCGACTTTGTTTTTTGTCGAATATGTGCCTCTTATGCGGAGTTGCTTCCAGAAACTTAAGAGGTTCCGTGTATCCCTGTATTGGCTCTCGATTCCTTAGAACCTCGTATTGTGGGTACATCTGGCCCTGTGCATCGGCTTGCAGAACAACTTCGTACACCCAAGATTTTCCCGGCTCCAATGGAATATCATCCCATGCGGCGGGCTTATGGAACGTGATTTTCCAAGTCAACTGCCCATTGCTGTTCTCTGCCGTTAGCAGTGACGCGGCCCCCCAATGCCGCCCCATGACAGTATTTATCGGGAAATCGCAGCACTCGGCAATCAGTTGCAGACAATCGATCAGAGTACTTTTGCCGACGGCATTGGCACCAATCACCACGGTCAGCGGCTCAAGGTCGGCCTTAAATTCGTCGAGAAGCCGGTAACCTCCGATCTCAATTTGCGTAATCATGCGATATTATCTTTCACTCCAATTGTCCACAGTCTGAACATAGTGTCATGGCGAGATCGCTTCCCTTGTCGGATATCAAGAATACCAGTCCTGCAACGCCGGATAAAGCGCCCGGTAGCGCTCAAAAGCTCGCCGGTAGTATTCAACTCGCTCTCGGTCGCAGCGCACCGTCTCGGCCAACTTGACCGTGCGCTGGCAGGCAGTAGCAAAATCCGCATAGAGCCCGCCGCCAACGCCCGCCAACAGAGCCGCCCCGACCGCCGACAGGTCGTCCGTGGCAATCCGCACCACGTCCCTCCCCAAAATATCGGCCTGAATCTGCCGCCACACTTCTGAGTGCGAGCCCCCCTCGCCGATCCGCAGTTCGTCAATGGGCAAGCCGATTTCGGCAAAGCAGTCGAGCGAGTGCCGCAAGTCGAAGACGACTCCCTCCAGCACCGCCCGCACCAGATGCCCCTTGGTGTGCCCCAACGACAGCCCGACAAAGCCGCCGCGAGCGTGGGCGTCGGGACGCGGCGTGGCCCTTCCTTCGAGCCAAGGCATGAAAAACGCTCCCTCGGCACCAGCGGGAACCGCAGCCGCAGCCTCGGTTAACTCCTCGTAGCTGCCCCCGAATTCCTCCTTAAACCACTTGAGCGAGGCCCCTCCAGTAAATGAGCAACCCAGCCAAGCGTATTTGCCGGGGATGGGGTGGCACATCGGCCAGAGCTTGTTAAAGGCCCGTGGATCCAGCGTATCGGCAAAAGCCGTGGCGTGCGCGGCCGTGCCGATCCCCAAGCTGATAATGCCCGGCTCAATCACTCCGGCACCGAGAATCATGCAGGGCATATCCCCGCCGCCAGCGACGACGGGCGTGCCCACTACCAACCCAGTCTGCTCAGCAGCCTCTTGAGTTATGGCCCCAACCACTTCTGGCGAATCGGCCAAGTCCGGGAACAGCTCCGTATCGACTTCCAACGCCTCCAAAATTTCCCCGGACCACCGGCGATCGTGCAGATCAAACGCCGCAGTCGTCGAGGCATCCGACACCTCTGCTACTATTTGCCCGGTGAGCCGGTAGCGCAGCCAATCCTTGGGCAACAGCATCCATCGGCTTTGCTGGTAAACGTCTGTCGCATGGTCTTTTACCCACAACACCTTTGCCAGAGTATTAACCGGCCCCAATCGCATTAGCGTTCGCTCCCGCAGCAAATCACCCGCGCGCTGCTCGGCCCAATCGCACTCTGCTTGAGAGCGGTGGTCGAGCCAGATCGGCACCCGCTGCAGGGGTTGCCCGGCACTATCGACAAATACCGCGCCATTGATCTGCCCCGACAGGCCGACACAGGCGACCTGCGCTGGATCAACATCGGCGATCGCCTGACGCGCCGACGCGCACAGCCCTCGCCACCAATCCTCCGGGTCCTGCTCGACCCATCCAGGATGCGGCTTGTAGAGCGGATACTCGGCCTGCCCTCTGCCGATGAGATCGCCAGCCTCGTCGATGAGGACGGCCTTAGTACTTCCAGTGCCCAAATCAATGCCCAATGCGCAGCGCATCTGCCCCTCCTATCCGAACCGATCTACGTTACACAAACTCAAATCAAACCCCGGCTCCTCCCCCTGCACCACTTGCGCGATCACCGTCCCGGTCACCGCCCCCAGCGAGACCCCAACCATGGCGTGTCCAGCCGCCACCGTGAGATTGTCGTAGTCTCGCGGCCGCCCCAAAAAAGGCAAGCCATCCGGCGTACAGGGCCGCAGACCCCGCCACACCTCAATAAGCTCCAACGCATCCGGCGTCCACGCCGGTACGTAGCCCGGCACCGCATTGACAATCGCGGCGACCCGCCGGCGGTTGATCGACGTATCCATGCCCGCTAATTCGAGCGTACCGGCAAAGCGCAGCTTGTCCCCCATCGGGGTGGTGCCAACGCGGGCCTCCACCAACATCAGCGGCACCTCTGGGCACGGATCCGGCTTGTGGACAGTGACGCTGTACCCCTTGGCCGGCTGCACTGGCAGGGACAGGCCCAACTCGCGGCCCACGCCCGGCGACCACGCCCCACTGCACAGCACGACTTCGTCCGCGACAAAATCCCCGCGCGTCGTCTCGACCACTTGCAGCCGACGCCCTTGTTTGCCAAACCCCAACACCTCGGTTTTCTCGTTGAGCTGCACTCCGCGCTCGACGCAGCGCGCAGCCAAGGCTCGCACGAGACGCGCCGGGTCCAAGTGGGCGTCCTGCGCGTAAAACGCTCCACCTACGCAGTCCAATTCCACGGTGGTGGCACGCTCCTGCGCCTGTTGAGCATCGACCATTTCCACCTCTATCCCTATCTCCTGCATCAGCTCGGCCTCTTCGTGGACGCTTTCCATCCCCTGCTCGGTCTTGCACAGCAGGAGTCGGCCCTCGTGCCCAAAGGCAAAATCCAATTCCGCAGCCAGCGCCTCATAGAGCCTAAAGCTCTCCAAGTGCATATCGCGCAACAGGGGCATGGCCTGCCGCACCCGCCGCATGGTGCTGGCCTTGCGGAATTGCCACAGCCAAGCCATAAGGTCGCGGTCCCAGCGCCATTTGATGTAGAAGGGGCTGTCCGGGTCGAACATCCAGCGCAAGCCTTGGGCGATGACCCCCGGCTCGGCCAGCGGCACGCTGTGGCTGGGGACGATCAGCCCAGCGTTGCCATACGAACTCCCCGCGCAGACCTCGTCCTTTTCGACCACAGTAACCTCGCGGCCTTGCTCCTGGAGAAAGTGCGCCGCGCAGATACCGACGACTCCCCCGCCGATGACCAGCACATCTACCTGTTGCGTCATAGCCAAGCCTCGCGTTTGTCCGACCGGTTGTGTTTCACCCTGCGTATTCAGGGACATTATACGCTGAAAATCTGCGTTGAGCCACCAACAGAAAGGAACTATCCATGCTAGACCGCGCCGCATCATCCACCGGTGCACCCCACGCGGACTGCTCGACGACACCCCAGCCGCAGCCTAGAGCCGGTAGTCGAGGAATCGCCGCTCAATCACTAGTAGCGACCGCCGTTTTCCATTTTGTCATCTCTTCCTTGATAAAGTAGCCCACGAGATCGCTGTACATCTTCTCAATCGCGTCTGGACTGAGGCCTTCCGCCGCCGCCCAGAGTCTTCGTTGCTCTAGCATGGATTTTAGTCGTTGTGGAGCCTTCACGCTCTCCGCACTCGTTTTGAATTGTGCTGCTGCTTGCACGTATTGAAACCGTTGACCTAGCAGCGCAATAACCTCTCTATCGATTCGATCAATCTCCACACGTATATCTCCCATATCCGCACACTTATCTGGCGTCTTCATTCATGCCACTCCTCGCGTTTGTCCGGCACCTTGACGCCGGTTGTGTTTCGCTCTACGTATTTCAGGGACACCATTGTACGCCGAAAATCTACGTTGAGCCACCAACAGAAAGGAACTATTCATGCTAGATCGCGCCGTGCGCATCGGAATGATCGGCTGCGGCACCCAAGCCAACGTCCACTTTACCGGCATCAAAGCACTCGGCGGCGACCAAGCGACGGTTGCCGCGGTCTGCGACCTCGACGACGAGCGCCTCGCCGCGGCCTGCCAGCTCTGGCCTGCAGCCCGCGCGGCCAAAGACTACCGGGACATGCTCGCGCCCGGCAACCTCGACTTGGTCATCGTCGCCACCATGCCCAACACGCACGAGGCCATGTCCTTGGCCAGCCTCGACGCCGGGGCCTGCGTGCTGTGCGAAAAGCCCTTTATGATGAATGCCGCCCAAGCCGAAGCCGTCCTCGCCAAAGCTGCGGAGACCGGGCTACAAGTCCAGCTCGGCACCAACATGCGCTATATGCCGAGTTCGCGGTATTTGCACGACCTAGTCCAAGGCGGCACCATCGGCGAGCCAGTATTCGCCAAGGCGTGGGGCTGCCACGACGTCCCGCCGGTTTGGGGGCCGCACTACCACCTTGCCACCTCCGGCGGCGGAGTCCTCGCCTCGACCCTGGTCCACACGCTCGACTTGGCAATGTGGGTCGGCGGCTCGCCCAATCCGCTCACTGTCAGCGCGGCCACCCGACGCCTCTTCCCCGGCAAGCGCGGCCCCAAGGTCGAGGCCGCCATCCGCGCGCGCTACGACGCCGAAGACCTCATCAGCGCCTTCGTGCGCTTTGACAACGGCACCTTTTACTCCTTGGAGGGCAATTGGTGCAGCGAGAAGACCAACTTCCACAGCTTTGAGCTGACCACCACCCGCGCCACCATCACCGGCGAGCCTTTTGCGGTCAAGGTAGATGTCGCAGGCGAGATTGTCGATCAGACGCCCCAACTCGACGGCGACGACTGGTCCCAAAGCGTCCACACCCAAGACGCCACCCTCATCGCCCAACTCCGCGCTGGCGAGCCTTGGGATATGCAGGACGCCCGCCAGCTACTCAACCTGCAAAAGGTCGTCGATGCCTGTTACGAGTCGGCGCGTACCGGTCGAGAGGTCGCATTATAACCAACACGATGGCAATGAGTTACGACAAATAATTGCCGCCATCTACAAATAATTTCCACGTCCCAGCATCGGCAGGATGCAGTCTGGCGAGATAGACGCCGTTAGGATATACTTGTCTAGGCTTGCACGGCGGTCCCGTGCGTGGCGTGCGCAACCAATTTGGAAGGCTCTATATGTCCAGTCTTATTGTCAACGGAGGCAAACCCCTCTCCGGTGTGATTGTCCCATCGGGCAACAAAAACGCAGCGTTGCCCATTCTCTGCGCCACCTTGCTCACCGACGAGCCGGTGACTCTGCACAATGTCCCCAACATCACTGACATCCAGAAATTGGTCGCCTTTTTCCAAGCCCTTGGTTCCCGTATTGACTGGGACCGCTCGGCCAATACCCTGCGGGTCGATAACTCCGGCTTTGCCGATGAATTGGGCGATGCAGAGCTGACCCAAGGAATGCGCTCCTCCGTACTCCTGCTGCCCCCCTTGCTCCAGCGCCTCCAGCACCTCCCCTTGCCCATCGACACCAAGGGCTGCACCCTAGGCGTGCGCGAGATTGACCCTCATCTAGAGATCATGGCCCGGCTGGGTGCCCAGACCATCTCCGGCGATCCTCCCGTCCTATCGCTGGACAGGTCCTTTGTGGGGACGAGCTATTGGGCAGACTATATGTCGGTGACCACCACTGAGAATTTTGTCATGGCCGCAGTCCTAGCGGCGGGCTCCTCTACCCTGATCAACGCAGCCAGCGAGCCCCACGTGCAGGATTTGTGCCACTTTCTCAACAGCATGGGGGCCAGCATTGATGGCATCGGCTCCAGTGTCCTACGTATCAAGGGGGTCGAATGCTTGGGGGGCACCGAAGCGACTATCTCTTCTGATCATCACGAAGCCACCACCTTCCTAGCCCTAGGTGCCATAACCGGCGGTCAAGTCCGCGTCGAGAAGACGCTCCCCCACCACTTTGACCTCATCGATCGGGTTTTTGCCAAACTGGGCGTAGAAGTACACCGCGAGGACAATGCTGCGATGGTGCATCAGACCCGCCCCCTCCAAGTACAGGAACCCTTTACGTCGAATATCCTACCCAAAATAGAAGCGGCACCCTGGCCTTATTTTCCCGTTGACTTGCTGCCGCCCATGGTGGCTTTGGCTGTGCGTGCCAAAGGCGTAATGCACTTTTGGAACAAAGTGTACGAGGGCGGTTTTACCTGGATCCCCGAACTGGTCAAATTCGGGGCCCACATCGTAGTCAGCGACCCCCACCGCATCATCGTCTTCGGCGATAAACCGCTGCGCCCTTCTGTAGTGGACGCCCCCTATATCATCCGGGCGGCCGTGGCCCTGTACATGACTGCGGCCACTATACCGGGCCAAAGCGTGGTACAAAACGCCGAGTCCATCCGCCGCGCTCATCCCCATTTCGTCGAAAACTTGAACAAGTTGGGAGCTGATGTCGAGTGGGATGATTGATCTGTTCAGGAGTCTTTCGTGAATTCCGTTTTTTGCCCTGTCCCTTTATTTGTCCTTATTCCTAATTAATGGCTTAAAAAGAGAATCTCATGCCCCAGCCCAACGCTTGGACGCCCGTCGAGGCCCGCAGCACAGCCGCCCTGCTGCACAGCCGGCCTCAACCTCTCACCGCCTTGGCCGATGGAGACGTCCCCGCCGTAGTCCTGCGGGGAGCTTACCCGCCCGACCACTGCCGCGACTTGATGCGCCGCTTCGAGGAGCGGGGCTATTTCGATCCGGCCACCGTGGGCCATGCTTCCCAGCTCAGCGGCGGCCCCTATCTCGACTTGGGCACCAGCCTCGGACGGCTCGGAGCCGATCCAGACGCCTTCTTCGCCCATGCCGCTCGCACCCACGAGTTGTTCGCCACGCTCTTCGAAGGGTTTACAGACCCGGTGCGCACGATGTACTCATCCCTATCCGACCTAGCCGAGGGCAAAGTCGTTCAAACCGCGCGCGAACCGGATGGGCGGCTCTACGGACCAGCCATTTTCCGCATGTATCACGCCGCCGAAGGCCACAAGCCCCACTACGATTCCGTGGCCAAGCGCTCTCGCCCCGGCTACGAATACGCAGTCGGTGACTTCCAGCGCCAATTCGCCGGGGTGCTATGCTTGCAGACCGGCGATGAAGCAAGCGCCGACGAACCCTTTATCTACCGGTGCTGGGGCACCCAGCCCCACATCGAGGAAGTCCTGCGCCAAGATCGCTTCGCCGAGTACGCGGCCGAGCACCACATCCCCCGCGTCCAAGTCCGGCTGACGCCGGGCGATCTCTACTTCTTCTGCACCGAAAACATCCACGAAGTAGAGCGCCTAACGCGCCAGCGACGGCGCGTCGTACTCGCCTTCTTCTTCGCCATGTCGGCGGACAAACCGGAGATTTTTGTCTGGTCCTAAGGCTGCATGACCTCGCCGCCCAGCAGGAAGGCGGAGATGTCGCAGGGACCTCCTAGTCCGCCGCCTTCTCCACGGCCGCTTGATAATACTCTTGGAGTAAGTCGTCGAGGGCCGCAGAGGTTTGGTTGTAGTTGGTCCATCCGTACGGCGTGTTGTCAAAGCGCACATCGCCCACGAGGGAATCGGCTCCCCGCGACAAGAGAAAGCGGGCCATTTCGAGCTGGTCGGCGACGACGGTTTTGTGCAGGGGCGTGCTGCCGTGGTCGTAGGAGCGGAATGCGCCGGCAAAACCGTTGATGTCGGCCCCGCGATCCAGTAAGAAGTCCGCTGCTTCTAACGCGCCGCTGTACGCGGCAAAGTTGAGCGCCTCGACGAGGATTTGCTCGTCGGTGAGCACGGTGTCCGGGTCGGGGTGATACAAATGGCCAATCCCCTGTTGCGGCTTGCCCTCGGCGTCGAAGAACTCGGCCAGCAGATCGACGCGATTAGCTCCGGCGGCAAAGCGCAAATCGACCGTGGCCCCGGCCTCAATCAACAGACGTGCCAGTTCGCGATTTTCGGCGATCAGGGCCTTCCACAGTATCCGGCCGCGGTTGCGATCCAAATCAGCCCCCCGATCGACCAAGAGGCTGACCAACTCGTCCTTGGTACCAGCCCAATCGAGCTGGGCACTTTGGGCCACCAGTTCCAGCACCGTAACCGCATCATAGGTGGTGGCGTTGGGATCGGCCCCAGCCGCGAGCAAGACAGCGGCCAGTTCAACGGCGTTTTCGGGCAGCGGCACTCGCTGCGGTTCACCGGCCACGTGATGCAAGAGGGTGGCCCCGCGAAAGTAAGGGTATTCGTAGTACTCGTCGAAATAGCCCTGCGCCGCCGTCAGTTCGGGATGTTCGGCGAGTAGGTTCCTGAGCGTCTCTACGTCGCCAGCGTCGATGGCTTGGACGGCCCGGTAAAAGGCTGGGTGCCCGGCGTCGCCTCGATCGTGACCTTGCGGCGGCAAGGATTCGCCCGCGCGCGGAATGGCCAGTGCCACCAGCTCGGGCGGGCGTTCGGGGTCGCCAAAATCATTGCCTACCGGGACGATCACGTACTGGCGTCCATCCGCCACATAGCTCATCAACGCGCCGTAGGCATTGCTGGGCAACTCGACGCGGCCGATTTCTCGGCCCGACGCCAGATCGTAGGCGCGTAAGTAGGCGTCGCGATCAACGAAGTAGTCCATACCAGCGTCGCTCAGATCGTGTGGGTCTTGCGAGGCGGCCAGCAGCAACCGGGGAGTGGTCAGCACGAAGGTGCGGTTGTCCCAGCCCATATCCGGCAGGTCGAGTCCCTTGAGAGCCGGGTGGTCCACCGGCCCCTTGCCCACCGTCGTCCGCCACAGGTGCTCGCCGGTGTTGAGATCAAGGGCGGTGATACTGCCATAAGGAGGCTTGACCAGCGGCAGCCCTCGCGGGCCGAGGACGTGCTGGTTGTTGCTAGCAGAAAACGCCGAATGCGCCTCCGGGTCATCTACCCGATGCAGTTGCACGGTCGTGATGGCCATGTGCGACGGCACGTAGAGCACACCCGTGCGCGGATCCGCGGCACCACCGGCCCAGTCGGCACCGCCCCATTGCCCAGGCACCACCAAAACCCCCTTCTCGGTCGGCGGCGCGTAGAGCGGGCCATAGTCATAGCGGGCGAGGATCTCCTTGGCTTCCTCGCGTAGTGCGGGCGTGAAGTCAATCAGGTCGTCTTCGCCAATACCTTGGCGTTCAAATGGCGCAGGTTTGGTTGGAAAAGGCTGGGTCGGCGAGGTCTGCTCGCCCGGCACCTGCGACTGGGGCACCGACCGTTCGACAATCGGCCAGATCGGCTCGCCGCTTTTGCGGTCAAACACAAAGCAGAAAGCCTGCTTGGTCAGCACGGCGACGATCTGGCGCGGGCGACCTTCTACTTCCACATCCAGCAACACCGGAGGGGCCGGGGGATCGTAGTCCCACAGGCCGTGGTGGACTAGCTGATAGTGCCAGACCCGCTCGCCGGTCTCGGCATTCAGGCAGACAATCGACTCGCTGAACAGGTTGTCGCCCGGGCGCTCGCCGCCGTAGTAGTCATGGCTGGCCGTACTCACCGGCAAGTAGAGGTAGCCCAGCTCTTCGTCGGCGGTCATTGAGGCCCAGACATTAGCCGCGCCGTAGCTTTTCCAAGCATCGCTTTCCCAAGTCTCGTTGCCGTATTCGCCCGCCTGCGGAATCGTGTGAAACTCCCAAACTTTGGCCCCCGTCCTTGCGTCGAAAGCCTGCACATCGCCGGGAGGCGTATACTCAGCCGGAGGCCGGCCGCGCCAGTCGCCAATGGCCGAACCGACCGCGACCACGTCACGGCAGATCACGGGCGGGGCCGTAACGCCGTAGTTCCAGCGGTCGCCGTCGGTCAGTGGGCGGCGCAGGGACGCGCCCAAGTCAACCCGACCATCTTGACCAAACGCCGGGTCTGGGAGGCCGGTCTTGGCATCAATGGAGTACAAATAGGCGGTTGAAGTGGCGAGAAAAATCCGCTCGACTGCGCCGTCGGTCCAGTAGCTTGCGCCGCGCAGGTTGCCCAAGAAGCGAGGCTCAATGCGCCAAGCTTCTGGATCAAACGTCCACAGTTCCTCGCCGCTAGCTCCATCGAGGGCGACGAGGATATTGAACGGCGAGGCGTAGTACAGCACCCCATTGACGGCGATCGGCGTACCGCGGTGCTCGTCAAAGTCTAGGTCGAGATCGGTCGTCTCGTATATCCGCTGATCGGGCGGGCGAAAGCGCCACACGACGCGCAATTGATCGAAGTTATCCGGGCCAATCTGGGCGGCGGGCGAGTACTTGGTGCCGCCCAGATCAGAGGTGTAGTAAGGCCAATCGACCGCTTGGCCCGAGGCTACTGCTACCAACATTAGCCAGACGATCAAGGTGCTGCAGGCGCGTTTGTTCACTCGTTGCTCCTTTCCTTTTTGCGCGGTTTCTATAAGCGTCTTAAAACGGACGACGGGGCGTTGAACAGTGTCAAAACCCCGCCGTCTCTACTCTGGCCTCTGAATGCGTATATTATCCCATCCCTCCAACAAACGGATGCCCCTATGCCCATCACCCGCCCTATCGACACCTTGGTCCTCGGCGGCGGCATGGCCGGCACCTTTGCCGCGCTCGCCGCCAAAACGCCCGAGACCACCGTTGCCATTGTCGAGCCAGCCAATGTCTTGGGAGGCCAAGGCACGGCCGGGGGCGTCGCTGGTTTTTGCGGCGACAGCCAGCGCGTCAACGCCCCTTTTGCCCGCCTCGTCGAGACCCTAACCCAGCACGAGCTCATCGCCGAGTACGACCCGCTCGCCGACCGCCGCGCGTACGACTTGGAATTGTGCGCCTTCTTTTTGCAGGAAATGGTCGCCACAGCCGACGTCGAAATCCTCTTCCACGCCCGCGCCTTGACGGCGCAACGCGACGGTGGGCACATCGCCTCAGTCGAGGTTGCCTGCGCCTCTGACCGCATCGAGTTCCGGCCCGGCATGGTCGTCGATGCCACTGGTGACTGCGCCCTAGCCCACGCGGCCGGGTTTGCGACCATCCACGAGGGGGCCAACAAACAACTGCCCATGAGCCTGTATTTTGTGATGTGGAACACTGGCCGACCTGTCACTCCCTTCTTGCCGCCGGGCTGCCCGACTTGGGACGACGACGAGTCCCTGCCCATGACCACCTTGCACGTCTTCCCCTCCGGCAAGGTCGAAGTCAAGATGAAGGTTGTGGGGTTTGACGCGGCCGATGGCCAGAGCCTGTCCCGCGCCGAACTACATGCGCGGCGGCAGATGATGGGCCTGATTTACTACTTGCAGACTAAGGGCTACGCCGGCACCCGGCTCGACACCCACGTCCTCGCCTCGGTCTCCCGGCACATCGGTGCCCGCGAGGGACGGCGCATTGTCGGCGAATATCTCCTGACCGAGGAGGACGTCACCCATGCCTGCACTTTTCCCGACGCCGTGGCAGTGGGCACCTACCATCTCGACTACCACTGGCCCGACCGCGTCGAGCGCGCTGGCACGGGCATCACCACCATGGTCGAGCCGTATCACATCCCGCTGCGGAGCCTAGTGCCCAAAGGGGCTGCTAATCTGCTAGTGGCCGGGCGCTCGGCCTCGGGCGACCAGATGGCCATGAGCTCCTTCCGCATCCAAGCGACCTGCGCCCAGATGGGCTTTGCGGCCGGCACGGCGGCGCAGGTATGCCAGCGCGAAGGGCGCGACTTGCAGGACGCACCCCTCGCCGCAATCCAGCAAGCCATTGAGGCCGGCGGCCAGTCGCTCGATCTGTCCGCGTACGGCGACTACCTGCGCCACTTAATCCACATCCGCGAGCACCTCTTTGCCGACGACCGGCCCTTCGCCCAGTGCCACGCCTCAACCTTAGTACAGCTCAAAAACGGCGCGTTTCTCGCCGCGTGGTTTGGCGGCACCGGCGAGGGCCAAGCGGATGTCGGGATCTGGGGAGCCGAGCGCCGGCACGGGCGTTGGTCGGCCCCGCGCTGCTTGGCCAAGGTGCGAGATTGTGCCCACTGGAATCCAGTGCTCCACGCCAGCGGCGACGGCTGCGTCTATCTGTTCTTCAAGGTGGGCGAGCGGATAGCCGATTGGGAAACTTGGGTAGTGGAATCGACCGACGAGGGCCAAACTTGGACCGAGCCGCGGGCACTAGTGCCGGGCGACCGGGGCGGGCGCGGGCCGGTCAAAAACAAGCTCCTCGTGCTCGCCGACGGCACGTGGCTGGCCGGGGCCTCGCTGGAAAAGGAAGGGTGGGAGGTCTTTGTCGATAGCAGCGCGGATCGAGGCGCGACTTGGCAGGCGACCGATCTCATAGCACGCGACCGCTCGCTCTTTACCGGCCGCGGCGCAATCCAGCCGGCGCTTTGGGAATCGGCCCCAGGGCAGGTGCATATGCTGGTCCGCAGCACCTGCGGGCGGATCGGTCGCAGCGACTCAGCGGACGGCGGGCGGACTTGGTCGCCGCTCTATCCAACGGACCTGCCCAACAACAACAGCGGCCTCGACGCAGCCCGCCTTCACGACGGCACCCTCGCCCTCGTCTGCAACCCAGTGGAGCGCATGCGCACCCCACTCTCGATCCTACTATCATCGGACAATGGACAGACGTGGCCGCGCCGCTTGGACTTAGAAACCGCGAACGGCGAGTACTCCTATCCGGCGATCATCCCCACCCAAGTCGGCATGGCCATTACCTATACGTGGGTGTGAGCTTAAAGTCGCATATGTCGAGTGAAAACAACCACTTACGGACTGTTTTCTTAGCCAGTGTGCAGGCTAATCGCCGGTATCCCTTGCGTCCTGAGCAATCAGGGGGTTTGAAACAGGATACAATAAGCCTAATGCCAAGGAATCGCAACCTGAAGCAGGGCAAGGCGAAAGTCGGACGGATGAACGAAAGTGAATCTATGTAAGCGTCGTAAAGGTTACTAACCGAAAGCGATTGATACGGTTAGGCGGGTCGAACGTGAAAAGCGGATTCTCACAGCCGCTTGTTCATGCAAATGAACGGGAAATTCCACGTGTTCCCACGCGCACACCACAGACCCCGGCGTATAGTAGGCATCCAACCCGATTGTTTCTCATATATGCGGAAAAGCGAAACCCCAATGAGGTCTTTGGGGAAAGTGGAAAAGAAATACTTGAGGAGGAAGAAAGTGGAGGGGGAAATTGACCGACAAGTCAACCTACCCCCTCGCTTCTTCAACTACGGGTGACAGGGGGCTAATATGCCACCTACTCAGGGGGTGATGACCTTGATTCAACAAGACCATCATCGAAAGGCCATTATCACAAATGATGACCTTCGATCTCTGAAGTTCACCCTATAAGGGTAAACTCCTTGGGGGGTTGGAACCGAAGCAATCCTTATTTCTTCCGGGATTGCCGTCGCTCAATGTGATGAATGATGGCTTTAATGCCCTCTTTCGCCGCAAAGATAGCGAGAACGGTTACAACTTGCTGCATTTTGACACCTCCTAAGTGTCGAGTGTAGTTGAATATCGCAGGTGAAGATTACACCTGCATCCTTACAGGTTAGAACCCTAAAACGAACCTGTCAAGTATGGAAATTCCACCAGACCCAAAGTAGGCCAGCCGCAAGGCTGGAAGAAAGCAGAAGGGGCTTACAACCCCCCGATGCTCAATCCCTCAGTGGGAATAGGATGCTGCAAGAAGCGAAAGCCGCCAGCCGAAAGGATAAGGGGAAAAATGAGTAACCAATAACCCGGCGGATAAAGGCGAGGAGGTCGTGTAGTGCCACCTCGAAACAATGCCTAACGTGAAAGCGTGCTGACGTGCAGCAGGTGAACCGCCCATAGACAGCAAGCAAGAGTCTCTAATCAGAAAGGAGAAGCGCAGTGCTTACCGGCAACGGAAAAGTGAGCAGACCCCTGAGACTGCGGAGATGGCAAGACATCAACTGGCGTTTAACCATCAAGGCCGTCAAAGACTTGAGGCAGCAAATCTATAGGGCTTCGCAGTGTGGAAACCGTGATAAATTACGGTCTCTTCAACGCCTCATGTTGCAAAGCCGAGCCAATGCGGAACTCAGTGTCCGACAGGTAACGCAGATCAACAAAGGGCGGAACACACCGGGCACAGACGGTGTGGTGGCAACAACGCCGGATGAGCGAACCGAGTTAGTCAAGGAATTACTCACAGACCAGACTTGGAAAGCACGACCGGCAAAACGTGTTCACATCCCGAAGGCCAACGGCAAAACAAGACCGCTGGGCATACCGACCATTGCCGACCGATGCAGGCAGGCAATGGTCAAAAATGCACTGGAACCCGAATGGGAATCCAAGTCCGAACCATGCTCCTATGGATTCAGGCCGGGCCGGTCTTGCCATGATGCCATCAGCCGCATATTCAGCCTTGCCCAACCACAGAGTAAGAAAAAGTGGGTGGTCGATGCGGATATAAAAGGAGCCTTTGACCATATCTCACATGAAACCTTGCTGACCGCGCTGGATGGGTTCCCGGCGAAAAAACTGGTCGATCAATGGTTGAAAGCCGGGATAATGGAACAAGGCGTATTCGCAAAAACAGTAATGGGAACGCCACAAGGTGGAGTAATCAGCCCACTACTGCTGAACATTGCTCTACACGGGATGGAGCAAGCGGTAGGAGTCAGCTACAAGCAACTCAAAGACTACACCACAATCACGAGCCGACGAGCCTTAGTCCGATACGCGGACGACTTCGTAATCTTTGCCGACACACGCAAAGAAGCAGAGGCCGCCCAAGAAGAAATATCGGATTGGCTGAGAGCGCGCGGATTGGAACTCTCACAAGAGAAAACCCAAATCCGCAACCTCAAGGAAGGGTTCGACTTCTTGGGTTTCAACATCCGACTGTATGCCGGACGAACAGACCACAAGGAAAAGCTCCTGATAAAGCCCAGTAGAGAATCGGTGCAAGCCTTCAGAGACCGCTTGAAACAGGAATGGCTCGACTTAAAAGGCCACAATGTCCACGCGGTAATCCAGAGACTTAACCCGATCTTGAAAGGATGGGGCCAATACTTTCGGACGGTAGTATCCTCGGAAACGTTCAAAAGATTGGACACGTTTAACTACGATAAATGTGTGAAGTGGTTAAGACAAACCCACCCTAACAAGCCCCTGAAATGGATTGAAAGAAATTACTTCGGAAGTCTGAAAATGGGAAGTCAAGACAAGTGGGTCATGGGAATCCTCGAAACAGGGGAACACCTGACCAAGCTGGCATGGCTAACCACCAAAAGACATGCTCCAATTCAACACGGAGCATCACCCGACAATCCAGAGCAACGCGAATACTGGCAACAACGCAACTTCAGACAGGTCGATACCTTACCTCTTGCCAGACAAAAGCGACTCGCCAAGAAACAAAAGGGGAATTGCCCAGTCTGTAGGGATACGCTGTTCAATGGGGAAGAGCTACACGTTCACCATATACTGCCCAAAGCAGAAGGGGGAACCGACCAGTATCGAAACCTTGCGTTATTGCACGTTACATGTCACCAACAAGTGCATCGGAAACGCGAAGTAATGCAGTTTGCTTGAGCCGTGTGCGGTGAAAGTCGCACGCACGGTTCTGAGGGGGGCGGGGGCTGGCGACAGTCTCCGCCTACCCGACAAACGCGAGCAGATCGCCTTCTGGCACGGGTCGGTAGAACAAGTGCCGAATACCGACTAGCATCATGTCGCATGTCGGCGATTTTCGTCTGGTCCTAGGGATTTTTCGCCCTTTATCCGTTGTCTAGTATCGCTGACGGGGACTTTGGGCTTGTCCGGTAGCTTGTCCGGTAGCTTGTCCGGTATCATCTAGCCCTCCGGCTGCATATCCTCACCGCGCAGCAAAAAGGCGCGGATGTCATAGCGGCCCGGACGCTCTACCGGCAAGTCCCCCGCCTCGATCATCACCTCCAGCGGCGAAGCCATCGTCCGCAAAGGCAGCGCCGTCACCTCGTGTAACCGCGCCGACTCGTACGTGGCCATGATAATCTCCACTGCCGCCCGGCCATTTTCCGCCTGGCCGCGATGCTCGACCTTGCCTTCAATCCACTCCACGATCTCGCGCTGCTGTCCAACGCTGGGGTCCTCGCCCTCGCCCGACCACTCTTCCCAAGTACCGGTCTTGCTGTTGAGCAGCCGCACCTTGCTCTCGTCGAGCTCAATTATGCCCTCCGAGCCATAGAAGATCCCGCCTTGGTAATTCGGCCCGGCCAACTCCTGCAAAAGCTGGCCAATGGCCCCGTTGTCAAACTGCACCACGCACAGACTGCGATCCTCAATGGGAATGTCGCGCTCAAAGCGCTCGGTCTTGCGCTCGACATTGCCCATCACCCACACCGCCTGCGGATCGCCCATCACATAGCGCATCATGTCCAACAGGTGCGAGCAATCGTTGAGCAAGCCCTGTCCGCCGCGCGCGTTGACCTGCCTCACCTCGCCGATAGCCCCTTCCGCCACCAGTTCCTTGGCCAAGGTCCACGCCGGATTGAAGCGGCGCTGATGGGCAATGGCCAGCTTGACGCGGTTGCGCCGGGCGGCGATGAGCATGTCGTCGCAATCGCCCAAACTGGTCGCCATGGGCTTTTCGCACAGCACGGCTTTGGGCTTGCGCGCACAAGCGGCAATGGTCATCGGCGCGTGCAACTTGTGCCAAGTGCAAATCGAGACAATATCGAGCATCTCGTTGTCGAGCATTTGGCGAAAATCCTCATAGCGTTCGGCGATCCCATGCCGGTCGCCGAAATCCTCCCGCGCCTCAGCCACTGGATCGGCCAGTGCCACCACTTCGACTTGGTCCACCCCGTTCCAGCCTTGCACGTGGTAGTTGGCGATGCTGCCACAGCCGATAATGCCCACTCGGTACTTTTCTGCCATGTCGTCTTCCTTTGTTGGAGGTTAGTTAATCCACTCGACAATCGCATCCTCACTCATCCCCTCAGCCTCAACCACGAGTTGCGTTCCCTTGCCCGCCGCGCGATAGCATCGCCTAGCGACGCGCTCCGGGAAATGATTCCCTGCCCCATGCACCAACAACCGCCCCGGCGCACACAACGCCAGCGCCGTCCGCACATCGCCCAACGCGCGAATCCCCGGTGCAAAAAGCGCTCTGCTCCACGCTTCGTCATCTCCCAAATCGCAGCCGCCCCAATCGACCGCAGTGCTGCCGACGCCACTAGCCAGCGCCCGGGCAAACAGGCACCAGATGCCGGCCTCGTCTTGGCCGACGAGATGGCGCTTGCCCACGCGCAGGTGCTGGTCCAGATAGGCCAAACCCGTGAGGATGTCCTGTACCCGGCAAGCCATTGTCGCCTGATTGTACGTGTGGTACAGGGGATCCATCTCGTCATGCCCCTCCCTCTCTGTCCCATCGGTCAGGAAGGGTGCGACGACCAGAACGCCCCCCCCAGCCTGCAACAAGCCCTGCGCCAGCGCACTCGGCTCATCGCCGCTCCAATTCGCATCAGCAATCAGCGTCGCCGGCACCTTGCCCTGGGGACCACGCGGAAGAAAAAACGCCGCGCGCACCCGCTCTCCACGCCCCACGCGCCCCAAAATTAGATTCTCGGCGACATAGCCCTCTTCCCGCCGAAATCCCAAGCTCTCGACCGCTACTTGGGGCGCGGCATCCACCCCGAGCAGACTCACCAGTGCCGGGCGCGTCTGCCATTGGAAGCGATGGATGCGGGCAGATGCCAACCGCGCGGCCAATTGCTTCTCGCTGCGGGCGACCACAGCGTCAAAGACTCCTTGTGCGTCGAGCGCATGGGCTGGTTTTTTGCGCCCGCTGAACACCAGCAAATCCTCGTCCTGCTCCACGGTAAACGGCTGCTCGGCTACCTTCCCTTGCCCACCGAGCAGGTGGCGCTTAAAAAACGCGTACACCGCCTCGCGGCTCGGTTGGTTGTAGTTGTGCGGAGCGTCTATTTGCACCTCGCTCACTTTGTCCCGTGCCCCGTAAAGTCCGTAAATCGTGCGCACCGCCGGGAACTCAACCTCTGGCGTGTTCGCCGTCCAGTCGCCAGTACACGAGACCAGCAACAAGGGTCTCGGCGCCATGCAGCTCGCGATTTCCACATTGTTGATGTCCAGCCGCAAGTGCCCCTGATTCTCACAGCGACAGCCGCCCTGCATAAAGGCCGAGACCATGTTGACGGGAGCCGCCGCTTTGATCCGCTCGTCAACCGCCATCAGCAAAAAGGTCTGCGTCCCCCCACCGGACGCGCCCGTGCAGCCTATGCGCTCGGCATCTACATCCTCCAGTGAGGTGAGAAAGTCAACTACGCGGATGCTGTTCCACAGTTGCAAACTCAGCGCGCCAATCCCCCATAGGGCCTCGCGCCGCCCCCCAATCTCCCGATGCACGAATTGGTCGCTGTCATTGTACCCAACCATATCGTACGAAAAGGCCACCATACCCTGCCGCGCAAAGTTGATACAGCGCCCAGCAATCGACCCCAACTCAGTGTTTTCGAGACGCCCGTGCTCCCAGTGGCCGTGTGGACAGGCAAGCCCAGGGAAAGGCCCCTCCCCCAGCGGCCGGTACAGATTGCCGCAGACGAAAAAACCGGGCAAGCTCTCGAAAAAGACCTTTTCCACCGCATAGCCCTCCCGCTCAATCCGTCCAAAGACCTGCGCCTTCAGCGGCGTCTTCTCCGGCAGCGGCCACAATCCCGCGCAGACGAGAATGTGTCGGCGAATCGCCGCCGCCCGCTGCTCCCACTCCGCCAGCGTCCGATAGCGGCGCAAGGCCCACGGCGTACTAACGTGTTTGGCCGCGCCTAGCCGTGTATCCATTTCCAAACTCCTTTTTGTTGGGAGAGGGCTGATAGATCCTCTTCATTTAGTAGCTGCCGCTCAGGAGAGCTTTTGCGTTGGACCGTTTTCACACCCAGTAGAGCCCGTGCCCCTGTTCACCCGTGATCAGATCGACGATCAGCCAAAAAGCGATAACGGCGAATTGACCGAGGATAAGCCCCAGAAAAAAAGGCCGCACGGCCTTGAGCACCCGGGGGCCGCCGTAGCGCGTCAGCACGGCCTTGAACAGCCACACTAAAAAGACACTGAACCAGATGTGGCGGGTCAGCATCATCTGCGAGACGGCAAAGCCTATGGGATGGATGGGGAAGGTCAGCAGATGACTGCGGATCCAGTAGAGGGCGGTCATGACCGCCCCGCCCAAAGCCATCAGGCCCAAGCCGCTGTAATCTGGTCCGGCCGGATCGCGCAGATAACTGGCCGCAAAGTCAACGGTGTAGCGGGGGCCGTTGAGAAAAAACCAAGTATTGGCGTTGTTGGCACCGCTCTCGTAGGCGTAGTACAGGGTTGTCCACACCGATACGCCCAGACTCAGGACCACTGCCAGTATCATGCTGCCCAAGACCAAGCCTTTGTTGCGGATCGATTCGGTCAGCTTGAGGCCGTTGGCCGCCGCAGCCATGACAAAGGTGCGCACATCGCTCATCCACACCTGGCCGAAGGAAAGCACGCCGATGGTGCCGGGGGCACCCAGCACCTGGGTACCGAAAAAACTGCGGACCACCGTGGGGGTGATCAATTGAGCTCGGGTGGCGGCCAAGCCCGATTCGCAGAGAATGCGGGTGATGCCCAGAAAGGTCAGCGAAGCCATCAGCACAAAAGTAAGGGCGGCCCACCAAGGCACCCCGATGGCAATAAACCACCCGGTCATCAGCGCCAAGCCCAGAAACAGTTGCAGATAAACAGCCCTGGCCGAAAAATCGTCGCTAGGGGCGGTTTTCGGACGCAGGGCCGCCTTCCAGCTCTGCCGCAGGTGCCGACGGGCGATCCACAGGGTGTGGCCCACCAAGGCCATGAGGGCACCGAACTGGACGAAGGCCATGATCGGGCCGCCATCGCTCTGCGTGTAGATATCGACGTCGAGAGTGCGGGTGAGGCCGATAACGCTGAAATAGCCTTTGATTACATAGCCCAGCAAATAGAAAAACCAGACGCTGAGCGCCACTTCCTGATGAATGAGGTAGGCAAAGCCCATCATGGGGAAACTGAGATTGATGGTCAGGTTCTCCATGCCGTGGAAAACGGGTACGCTGGTGTTGAGGACGATGCGGGGGAAGAAGTGGAAGTAGGCGTTGAGGCCGTTGAGCGAAGTGACGATGAAGGGGACGGCAAAGCCGCTCCACATTACCGGATTGCGAAAAAAGGAATTGAGGGCGCGACCGGGTTGCTGGGTGCCCATCACCAGGGGCAGTTGGGCCAAGGGATAGGCCAAGCGCTCGTATTCGATCCACTGGCGGCGGAAGAGAACGGCCAGCGCGATCATGACCATGTACAGGCCCAACAAGACTGGCAGCCAGTTCAGCAGGGGGCGGATCCAGGCCATCCAAGGAATGGGCTGGTCGCGGGCAATGCCCTCGTAAAAGCCGCGGATGACGTCCTCGCCTTGGGGCACTAGCCAGTGCGGCACAAAGGGATGAATGAGTTCGGCCCATTGGTTTTCGGGGGAGGCCATATAGGAAATCGCCGGCAGGATGGGAATCAGGTACAGGGTCAGCCCCATGGTGCATATAGAACAGGAAATGGCCGCCATCACATAGGCAATGGCCAGTTCCCCCGAAGACAGGGCTAGGTAAGGGAGGAAACGGCGCAGCAGACCATTGACGAACAGGGCGAGGAAAAACAGCAGGAAAACGGCGGCCGCAGTGGTAAAGTCAATAGTCAGGTAGGAACCGCGCACCACCAAGCTATTATAAGGCCCCCAAAAAGCGACTAGAACGCTCAAGGCCGTCCCCGCGGACAAGGCCCAGAGCGGACGGACGGGAGCTGGGGTCAATGGATGGGTGTTGGCGACCACGACCCTACCAATTTGAACGTCTTGCGCATACCATAGATATATCCAAGCAGAGAATTAGGACAAGAAGGTAGCAAAAGAAGAGCTAAAGCACAGCCTTATATCCCAAGCCTAAAGGCGATTTGGTAATAACAGATGAATAATGAGGCGAGGTCGGTTGGTGAGGATGCCGGCGACACCGCAGGCGATGAGCCGACGAATTTCTTCTTGATCGTCGGTGTGAAAAAGTTCTCCTCACGCCTTAACCGCACCCGACATCAAACCGTCTGTCAATCGCTTTCTCACCAGCAGGAACAGCAAGATCGTGGGGACCGTCGCCACCACGGCGGTGGCCATCAAATAATTCCACTCCACCACGTTGTTTTTTTCCCAGGCGTAGAGTGCCATGGTAATCGGCTGCATGGTCCGTTTGGAAACCAGCACCAGCGCAAAGATGAATTCGTTCCACGCGCTGACAAAGGTGAAAATAGCCGTCGTCGTCAGCCCAGGGGCCGTCAGCGGCAGAGCAATTCTGAAAATCATCCCCGTCCGCGAGAGGCCGTCGATCATGGCGGCATCCTCCAATTCCTCGGGGATACTCTTGAAAAACCCTCGCAACATCCAGATGGAAAACGGCAGGGTTATCGCCGTATTCACCAAGATCAAGGCCGTGTACGTATCCAGTAACTGCAAGGCTTTCATCATCTCGAACAGAGGGATGAGGACAATCACCGGCGAAAACATCTGCACCACTAGGATGCCCATGCCGAATAGACCGCGGCCGCGAAATCTGATGCGCGCCATTGCATAGGCCGCCGGGGTCGCCACAATGATGTTGAAAAATACCGCGGCCAAGGCGATGAACAGACTGTTCAACAGGTGCCGCGCCATTGGAATGCGGACAAAAATATCCACGTAGTTGTGCCATACAAACGCGCGCGGGATCAGCGTCGCCGGCGATTGAAACACCTCCCCCAAGGTCTTTAACGAGGTGCCAGCGACGACCAACAACGGAAAGAGCGTAAAGACCGCAAGCCCCGCCATAAGCGCAGTGCGCAACAGCGCGAGTGTGGAAGATCTCACGACTCAGCCTCTTCCTTGTAGAAGAGACGCCACTGGAGGAAGCTGATGGCGACCAGCAACAAGAAGGCCAAAAAGGCCATGCTGCTGGCCTGGCCAAAGTTGAAATAGCCAAAGGCGCGGCGAAAGATCTCCGTGACCATGATCTGGGTCTGGTTGGCCGGCCCACCCCCGGTGATCACATAGATGAAGACAAAGCTGTTGAAGGACCAGATGAAACTGATCAACAAAACCGCCAGCGCGACGGGACGAAGCTGGGGTACGGTGATATACCAAAACTTCTGCCATGCTGTAGTCCCGTCTATAATGGCGGCCTCGTACAGATGAATCGGAATGGCCTGCAAGGCCGAGAGGAATGCAAAGGTGGTAAACGGCAACGCCGTCCACAGCCGGGCGAACAGGGCACCGCCAAACGCCGTAGAAGCACTCGTCAACCACTGCACGGGATGATCAACGATATGCAACGACAGCAACAGCGCGTTGAGGTGTCCGTACTCACCGTTGTACATCCACTTCCAAGCGATGGCCGCCACTACCAACGGCGTGGCCCAAGCTAGAATCAACGAACTGCGGATCCATTCGCAGATGATCGTACTGCGACTCAACAATACAGCAGCGGCCAAGCCCGCTCCCACATTCATCAGTACGGCGAGCGCCGTCCACACAACCGTGTTTTTGAGCACCAGCAGAAAAATGTCGTCCCCGACGAGACCCGTATAGTTCTCCGCTCCCACAAAGACCTCCCCTTTGTAGGAGGTGTGGTAGAGACTGGTCTTGAGGATTTCGACTATGGGAAATCCCATGAACAGCAGCAGCCAGAGGGCTGCTGGCGCAATGTAAAAATAGGCCAGCCGACGTTTCTCTCTTTCCACGATAACTCCCCTACATTTCCCGCGCGAAAATGCAACCTCAAGGCATGGGTAGCGCCGAGTTTTCCAACTCTCTCATCAAGCGATCGTACACGGTGTTGAGCGCCTCGTCAGGTGTCGCCGTACCCGCCAAAACCATCTGAATCGCCTCGCCCCATCCATCCTGAATCTTGGTCCATTCTGGATGTTTGGGCGTCAATTGCAGCAATTCCCTTTGCGCCTGATAATTCTGCATCGGGATCGACTGGTAGTAGGAATCGTCGGCCACGTTTTTCGTCATGGGCACGCCCCCTACTTCCATATCGATCAAACGGCGATTTTCCAAGCGCTGGATAAAACGCATGAATTCATAGCCTAGGTCTTTGTGTTGCGAAGTAGAAAACATGCCAAAGACATCGACAATAAGCAGCATCTTCCGATCCTCGCCGTCTGGGATCATCAAAGGCTCGCATTCAACGCCCGCATCCCGGCACAACTGGTCCTGCCACGGTCCGCTGAACAACATTCCCACCTTGCCCGCGGCCATCTCGGCATAACATTCGTTGGCGTTCAAGTTCAGAATACCCGGAGGCATGACCTGGTCCAAAAGGTGCATGTTGGTCAAAAACTCGACATAGGCAATGGCCTGGGGGCTGTTGATCGCCAGCTTGCCCTCCCGGTCGAAGAAGTGGGCTCCAAAACCCCACATCATGGCGATCTGATCCTGCATCAGGTGTTTCTGCCGGCCAGCGCCGATACAGAACCCATAGCGCTCTGGCGGCTGGTTGAGCGCATTTGCCAACGCGCGGACCCCCTCCCATGTCGTCGGTGCCTCTGACTCTCCTACCTCTTGCATCCAGTCCCGGCGCACGTAGAGCGTCCGGTTGGCCCCCACCAGCGGCACCCCATAGGTTTTTCTCTTGTACTCACCCGCGCTCAGGGCGACATCGATCCACTCTTCGCGTTCGGCAGCAGTCATAAAAGCGTCTAGCGGCTCCAACACGCCTCGCTCGGCATATTCGGGTATCATGCCCATGAAGAGAAATCCGAGATCGGGTAGGTTGTCGCCCTGGATCATGGTATTGTAAAACGTCGGCCCCTGGTCATAGGAGACGTATTGCTGTTCAATGGTCACACCGGGATGTTCCGCCTCGAACCCTTTTTTCCATATCCCGTAGGTCTCAAGTTCAGGACCCATCCAGACGATCTTCAAGACCACGTCCCCGTCATCGGGAACGTCGGCGCAGCCGGACCAGACGGAGCCGAAGACTAGCAATATCCACGAGGAGAGTTGGCGACGATATGCTGAAAAAGTCGCGCCATTCGGAATCGTCATAAACGCACTTTCTCGTTTGAGTGGGTTGCGAACATTGGATGTCGTGCAATTTTTCGCCAGCAGTCAAAATAGGTAGAATACTAAGCACACAACAGCAAATTGAATTTCATCTGGAGGATCTCCCAACATGAAGCGAAATCTGGCTGGATTCCTAGGGCTAGCTCTGCTAACCCTTGTCCCTGTACAAGCACTTGAACGCCCCGACAAAGAGTTCGCAATCTTCCAGTTTCCCCCCACTATGATACCCCGCATCGATGGACAGACCGACGACTGGGATATCGTACCCGAATCCTATGTAATTGGCACTGAGGAACTGGCGGAAACCGTCAAGGGCAAGGGCACCAACCACGATCTGGAAGACCTAGACATCGCCGTGCGCGTGGGCTGGGTCAATGGTCTGAACCGCCTCTACTTCCTCTACGAAGCCCACGACGATTACTGGAACATGCACTACCGTCGCGGGGACATTTTTGAAGTCGCCGTCGATGCGGACCGCTCGGGTGGTCCCAACATCAACAACCCCCAGCTGGACAAGTGGGACAGCCATTTCGCGTTCAAAGGAGTACACGCGCAGAACTACCACATTTTCACGCCGCCCGGCGAGGGCCGCGACTGGACTTTCGTCTGGGGCTGCCAGCCGTGGATCGGCCGACTGCCTTACGCCAACCACGCGTACTCCTACGATTTTGCCGAGGGCGAGAGCGGCCGGCTAGTGCTCGAATTTTGGATCACCCCTTTTGACTACGCCCCCTATGAAGGGCCCGAACGGGCGGTGGTGTCCAAACTGGTGGAAAAGGCCCTCATCGGACTGTCGTGGGCCGTGCTCGATTACGACGAAGACAACAGCTCGTACGAGGGGTTCTGGAACCTCTCTCACAAGACCCGCATGGACTCAGACGCCTCCAATTTGTGCGCCTTTCGGCTCATGCCGCTCGCGAGCCACTTTCGCAAGCCGCTCGAAGCCCAGTGGGAATTCCAAGTGCTGGATATGGAACGCAGACTAGTGGCCTTCAAAGACCTTTCCCACGGCACTATCACCTCTTGGTCATGGGATTTTGACGATGGCACCACCGCGACCGAACAACATCCCATCCACCAGTACCAAGAAGCCGGCGAATACATAGTCGTACTCACCGTCCAAGGCCCAGAAGGCACTGCCCGCCGCGTCAAAGTGAGGCAAGTCGTAGTGCGCTAGCGACTCAAATGTACCCAGTCGATCCATCCGGCCGCACCGGACAGGTGCGCTGCCAGTGGACGTATTTGTCTTCGCTAATGGCGTCTTCGTTTACATCAATGCCTAGGCCCGGTCGGTCACGCAGTTCGAGGTAGCCATCCTTGGGTAGGTAAGGCTCGTCCACCCAGTCCTTCCACTCGTTGCTCAAGGGCGAGATATACTCCAGAATTTTGAAGTTGGGCGTGGCCGCAGCAAAATGCACGTTGACCGCAGTGGCCACTGGCCCCATGGGGTTGTGCGGCGCTACGCTGACGTAGTGGGCCTCGGCAATCGCGGCGATTTTGCGCATCTCGAGCAGGCCGCCGCACACGCACACATCCGGCTGAATGATGTCCACGGCTTGGGCCGCCATCAGGTCGAGAAATTCCCAACGGGTGTAGAGGCACTCGCCAGTAGCCAAGGGAATCTGCATCTGCTGGCGCAGCCGCGCCCAAGCAGCAGTATGCTCGGGACGCAGCGGTTCCTCGTAGAAATAGGGGTCGTAGGGTGCCAGTGCATTGGCCAACTGCAAGGCGCGGACGGGCTCGAATATCTTGGCGTGGGGATCAAAGGCAAATTCAAAGTCCGCGGGCGCGTGCTGGCGAATCTCCTCAAAGTATTTGGCCGCCTCCGCGCAAATGCGCCCCCAGCGATCGACGTCCGGGCTAAGCCGGAATGGACTGAGTTTGAAGGCCGTAAAACCCCACTCTTCGTTGAGGCGCAGAGCGCTGTTGGCCGTCTCCTCGCCGTCGCGCCCCCCCGCCCCCTGGTACACGCGCACCCGGTCGCGGCAGGACCCGCCCAGCAGCATGTACACCGGCAGACCAGCAGCTTTGCCGGAGATGTCCCACAGAGCGTGATCAACGGCCGAACTCACCGCTAGGCCGACGCCGCCGGGGGGAAAGCGGAATTGCTGGGTGAGTTTGAGCATGATGTACTCAATGCGGCGGGGATCTTCGCCCTTGATCATTTCGAAGATGTAGTCGGCAATGGGTTCTATCGACAGGTCGGGGCCAATGGAATACGCCTCGCCCCAGCCGTGGATGCCCTCGTCGGTTTCGACCTTGATCAGCCCGCGGTTGCGGCCGCTGAATAGCCCCATGAAGGTTTTAATCGCCGTGATTTTCATCTTGATGTCCTCCTCTTGAGGAAAAGTTGGTGGGCGAGTAATTACGCCCTATTTTTTCGGCGAACAGGATGCCGATGATCTAACCATAGATTCAACTCGGGGGAACAATGCAATTCGTCCAATTGACCCACGCTCAGTGCCACGCTTTTGAGGCCGACGGCTTTCTCATTGTCCCGCAAGCCATCGATGCCGCAACCGTGGCCTCCCTGACCGAAGCAAGCGATCGCTTGATGAAATCGTTCCTCGACGATCCAGCGGAGATCCAGATGCAATTGCGCCAGGGCGTCGTCCAAGAAGAAGCGTTCGACCAACTCGTCTCCAACTCGGCCACCATTCCCCTAGTCGTGCAGTTGCTCTCGCCCAATATCCACCTCCACTCGGCCTCGGTGATCTACAAAAAGCCCCAAGATCCACACACCACAGAGCCGAGGCGCGGCTGGCATCGCGATATTGGCATTGCCGAAGATCTGGGACAAGCCGGTTTGCCGCGCCTCGGCGTAAAAGTGTGCTATTGCCTGACCGACTTTGCCGAACCCAACTCCGGCATGACCATGATGGCCCGCGGCACCCACCTCAATGAGACGCCCCTAGCCATTCCCACAGGCGCAGTCGATCCGCCAACAGTAGTCGATCCACTATTGCGCGCCGGCGACGCCATCCTCTTTGAAAACCGCACGTTCCACACGGCTGCCCCCAATTTGAGCCAGCGCACCTCCAAGGTGATAATCTACGGCTACGCGTACCGCTGGATGAAGACGGATCAATATCTCGACCCACCAGACCAACGGGTATTGCAGCGGACGACCAACGACATCGACTGGCAGCTCTTGGGCGGCTATTACAACGTCGATGAAATACCCCAAGCATTGATCAACTGGGCCGAGCAATACGGCGTCAATCCACCCTCTGTGACCTGGACTACGGACGTCCTGTAGCTGATCGGTCTGCTAGCCGGTAACGGGTGCGGAGAAAAGCAGAGAAAAAACCCATGCTAGGACAACCCTTCTACCATTAGTTCTGGCAATGTTAAGGAGCAATAACATGACGGACGAAAAATCGGCCTTTTTGTTCATCGACGATGCGGTTATCGAAAGTCTTGACAACGTCGCAAAAGGAGTCGTCCCCGCCAAGAAGGTTTCGCAACAACCGCTGATCGAGAAAGATCAGGCTTGGGAAGAGGAGTGGCTGATCGGCAGCTACATCAACGTCATGTACGACGACGAAGAGAACATCTTCAAGATGTGGTACGGCGTGGGCCGAAAATTGAGCGACGCGCGCGGCGATCAGGCGGACGGACTGGCCTACGCCATCTCCCAAGACGGGATCCACTGGGAAAAACCCATTCTCAACCTCTTCGAGGACGGCGGCAGCAAAGAGAATAACTTGGTCTTTCCATTTTTCAGGTGGGGAGCCGGGACCGGCGTCATGAAAGACCCCATTGAAACCGATCCAGCCAAGCGCTACAAGATGCTCTTTATGTTCCAGAGCGGCGACATGATATTCGCCGGCATTGTCCAGCCGGTCTGCGTGGCGTATTCTGCCGACGGAATCCATTGGGACGTTCCCCGACACTGGCGCAACCCGGTCATTCCCGAGGGATCGGACACCCATCTAGTCGCTTATTGGGATGCCAAAATCCACCGCTACGTCGTCTATCTGCGAGGCCGACCCAACGTGCGCATCATCTGCATGGCCGAAAGCAGTGATTTTGAAAACTGGACCGCGCGCCAAATCATCGTCGACCCCGATGAACTCGATCTCCCTCAAGATCACGAGTTTTACGGCATGAGTTCACTGGCGTATCGCGACTTTCGCATCGGCTTCCTGTCTGTGTTTCACACGCTCTACGAGGGCTGGATCGCCCAGAACCAGATCGAGGATTGGATGCCGGAATGGATGAACCAGATGGACGTTCAGTTGACCTATTCAAAGGACGGCCGCACCTATCATCGAGCGGGCAACCGCGAACCAATTCTGCTCTGCGGTCCCTCGGGCAGCCATGATTGTGGATCTGTCTATCCCCCACATGCCCCTTTTGTCCTAGACGAGGAGATATGGGTCTATCACGGCTGCTCAAACGATCTGCACGGCGAGCCGCCGCGCGGTGGCGAGGAATCTCGGAGAGGAATCAATCTGGCGAAGATCGAAAAGGACCGACTGGTCTGTTTGAAGACGGACGATCAGGGAGTCGTGACCACGGTTCCCCTGAATATTGATCCCCACGCCTTGTGGATCAACGCCGACGCGAGCGACGGCTCACTGCAAGTAGAGCTCGTCGATCCGTTTGACCGGGTCGTGCCGGGTTTTGGCCGCGACGACTGCATACCCTTCTCGGCCAATGAGACAGAATACCAGATACAATGGAAAGGCGATCCGCAAGACGCGGACGGGAGCAAAGCGGGTGGTCTCGAACAGAAAATGGTCTCACAGATGCGAGGGGGGCTCAAGGTCAAAGTGTATCTGGACCGCGCCAAACTATTCGCTCTCTATGCCTCTTAGTCAACGTCAAGTCCCGCGTAACTAAGCCGCCCTCCCTCTAGGCTGCACACCACGCCTTCGCGGCACGGCCACAAACCGCGAATCTCCGCTTCCAGCGCCACAGCCCCCACAGCCCTGCCGTCTGCATCACAGGCTAGCAGCGCACCCTCTTCCACGGCTGCGACAATGTGTTCCCCCACCGGGACAATGGCTCGAATCCACTCGCCGATCTGGACGTGCCAGCGCAATTCCCCTTGGTAGCTGAAGGCGTAGAGTTCGCCAAATTCGCTGGCCGCAACCAATCCCCAAGGAAAGGCAATGAGCCCTACAACCTCGCCGACGATATTGGCGTGCCAGACCTCGGCCCCATCCTGCGGTTTAACCGCATATATCCAGCCGTCCTGCGTGCCGTAAATAATTTCGCGCACCCCGTCTCCATCGACATCAACCAGTTGCAGATGGGTCAGGCCGATGCCTCGGCGCGGCGTAGTGGCATTGCCCTCGGATCCTACTTCTTCAAAGGTGGTCCAGCGGAAAGACCCATCGCTATTGTGCACATTGAGCGGGGTCGAGTATTCGGTCCCCGCAATTACCTCGGCTTTGCCATCTCCGTCCACATCCGCTGCGGCGAGCGCCGTGATCGCATGATAGCGCACCCACTCCGCCCATTCAAGCGTGCCATCCGCAGCAAAGGCGTTTATGTACCAGCCCACGGTTGACGCCAACACACTCGTGCGGCCCTGGCCCTCCAGATCGGCCACAGCTAGACCGGAAACTTTTGCACCCCACCCCGAGTTTTTCAAGGTCCTGTCCCAGCGCTGCTCGCCGCTGTGGCCTGCGAGTGCGGCCAGTTGACCATCGTCCGTGCCCACCAGCGCTTCCACCTCCTCATCCGCGTCGATATCGGCCAAGAGTAGGGCACTGGGCGTACTGTCTGGCTCCAGTCGATGCGACCACATCGCCGCACCGTCTCCGAGTCCTAGCTGGACGACCTCTCCTCCCTCAGTGCTAGCAAGTAAAACTGCATCGTGGACCGCTACAGCGCTTATCTCGGTCGGTCCCAAATCCCGGCTCCACTTGACGGTCCAACCACCTTCTGGCCGCAGCGGGGCAGGTTCCACCGAAGCCGGGGAAGGTTCTGGCACGGCAGCGTCCAAGGCATCGCAGATGCGCTGCGCCATTTCGCTTTGTCCCACTTGAAACGTCACATGAGCCCCATCAAACACCTGCCAATCCCAATCCTCGCCCTTGACAAAGCCCAGACGTTCAATGCCCTGCAAGGTCAGGCGATCTCCCTTTAGAGAGATCGCGAACATTTCGGCCTCAATTGCCAACGCGCCCAGCCGGGTATGGCCGACGCCCAAAAGAGTCGTCTCCGCCCCGTCCCGGATCTCGACGGTCCTTTCATTCAGGCGCGCTATGCGGATGTCGGGATGCGGCGTCAGCAGATTGATATAGACGAGATCTTCCCCCGGCTGCATGGTGCGGGCGGCTTGCTGGTTCAGGACGTGGAGTATGTCCCCGGCGTGTGGATAGTTGGACCAGCGGCTTTTCACGTGCAAGTCGGCGACGATTTCCTGGGCCGCCCCATCGGCATTATCGATGTAGAAGTGTTCGCCCTCCTGGTGCAGACACGCCCTAGATCCCTTGAGTTCAGCTTCGCCCACCAGACGCCACAAGCAGTAGCAGCGATAGTCCCCGGCCTCGGTGCATTGCAGTTGATCAATCACCGCGAAATAGCGCCCCTTGCCCCAGAAGATATTGCGCCGCCAGTCCACTCCGTTGTACCCAGAAGCTTCGGTCTGCACCAAGCCAAAGGCAGCACTTTCGCTGCTGTAGTTCAACGAGGCCAGCAACGGCATTAGCAAACCATCTCCCGGCGGCTTCAACACGCCCACGCCATCGCGGATGACGGCGATTGAATTGTGGAATTTGGGTGCCGCCCGAATATAGTCGCCGTCCCCCAACCAAGCTCGGTCGTTCCAAGTCAGCCGGACTATGGTATTGCTGTCCTCGTGCCCGTGGCAGAACGTGCCGCTCCCTTCGAGTAACAAGTACTCACTCATCGGGTCGAAGTCGCGCCGCAGCGAGAGCTTGTCGAAGTAGTCTTTTTGTGGATCGGGCTGGTTATCAGCCGGGGCGTACGCGCGCACCCATCCCAGCGCTTTGGCCGGCAATCGCATCGCGTATATACCGAGGAGGCCAACCGGTTCTTCGGGAACGCAATCGGCGAGCGCCAATCCGTCTTCGCTCCACTCGACGCCAGCATAAAGCCCCCGCAACACGTGTACCAGCGTCGGCCTCTTGCCCGTACCCAACCAGTTGAGGATCCACAGATGCTCGGGGTTGCGCGCATACCAAGCGGAAACCATCGGTGCCCACAAGCGGCCTTCCCATCCCTGGGACGGAGAAAAAGGCGCGTACCCCGCAGTATCCCCGTGGTTGCTCTCGCTGCGCATATTGTCCGTAGTCACCACCGCTAGCGTACACAAATCGGCGATGTGGTCGTGCTCGATATACCCGTAGTCGTTCTTGAGCAACCCGTACGAGAGCGTCTCCTGGGGCACGAGCCAAGCGTACCCCACGCCACCGTCGTCGTTGGATCTGTAGCAATCGCTCTGGCCAGCAAAAATCCGCTCCACCACTTCCTCAGTGGGATCGAATTCGCGAATGCCGTAGCGCTTGCTCAAGTAGTTGTGACCCGCGGCCAAATCCATGGCGATATAAGTAGTGTGGTTCTGGCGAATCAGGTCCGGGGGATTGACTCTTTCCTCCATATAGAACAAGCCGGCCAAGTGGCGCAGCATCTCGCCCATCATGGTCACCACCCCACGGCGGTCGGCCTCGGTGTAAAGCGGACTATCCTCGATCAGTTCCCAGAGGTGGATGAGGCTGTGGAAGTGGAAAAAGCAGTGGTAGGTCTCCGGGTAGTCGCGCCGCTGAGCCAACCAAGGTTCCAGGGAACCGGCGAAGATGGCCGGCACGGCGCGTCCCCACACTGGATGGTCGGTCAGATAGTAGAAGTGGTCCCAAAACTCCGGGTTCGGTTCCTTGTGTGGAGAAAAAGCGTCGGATCAAGAGCGTCTTGCCCTATGAAAAACGCTCAATACCAAAGCATTTGACGGCCTTTGATGCGGCCCGACGCTAGTTTTGGGACCACTTGTAGTATCGCATTGACGCTTATTATTCAAATTAACGGCGACGATAGGAAGGCCTTTGTCCTGGCAGATATCGATCTCCCAGCGGACGAAGCGGTAGAGATCCTTTGTCGAATCACCGATCAGGACGATTGCCTGCTTCGTGTTTACAAGCCTTTCCCGGAGCTTACGTTTGGTATTTTCTTCACCGGAGAGGTTGGTGATCGTATTCAGATCATGCGCGTCATGAAAATTGAAGTCAACATTCTGGTTACTCTTCCACCCTTTCATGTAGGCATAGGCCCACATATCGTTGTCTCCATCAAATATGACATAGGTCTTGTTGCGGTAACTCATGAACTTATTCCTGATTCTATGGGTGCTGAAGGCATCGGAGGGAGCCAGCGCTGGGATCCAAATGGGGCTAAAGCGTCCGCAAGCCCATAATGTGTCCGTTAGGCAATCGTCAGCAAAACGGCTCATCTCAACTCGAATCTGGTGAATGATGGTGCCGGTTGCAATTATGCCCAATTGATCTAGCCCTTGCTGAAATGTATTTAGGAAAAATAAGCCCCTTTTCGGATTCTCTGTCAATGCGCTGAGTACATGCAGCAGGTCGGCCAAGTCGCTGCTCACGGCAATTAGCTTCCAAGCTGCGCCGCAAGGTAGTGGAAATCCTGCGCAATTATGTCAAAATCTCCGTCTTGCGCGGTGTCTGCTTGGTCTTCTGTTCCCCACTCAAGTGGACGTGCAATGAAGGCCGTTCTGAATCCAAGCGGCATAACCGTTCAAGCTCCGCCTCCGCCAGTCAGATTCCGCGACCCGCGTAGCCGCATACAGCCGTTCTTGGGACACCCCTCTAAACAGACAAAACATCAAACAATTCCAGTTGCTTCGGCTCGTCCTGCCACTCCGTTTCCGGTAGTAAGTCTGCAAGCGCAGCCGCTGGGACCCTTCCCAACTCTTTCGGCTCCAGCTTGTGTAGCCCTCCCCCATAAACTCTCCCCTCGTTCAGCATCTCCTTCGGGCTTATACCATTCAGGAAGTCCCACACTTGCCGCTTCAACTGGGGAGATTCTGCAATCGCCCTGTCAAGGGCTCCCCTCGGATACAGCATTAGGTAGACATTGGGGGCAGTCGCATTGGAGTGGTTCAGTATGAATCGAAATGGCCGCCCGTTCTTCTTGTTGCTGCGACCGAGGTAGGTGCAGAGGAATGGCGCAGCCGGACGGCGCTCTTGTGCATACCAAGGCGACCGGTGCCGGCATATATAGCGTTCGGCTATGCCTTGCGCCTTGCCTTCTTCAAGGTAGGCTCTCAACGTAGGATGCCGCTCCTTGACCTTCTCTTCTGGCAGCCGACAGTCTAGGAGGAACAACTGACGCTCCAATACAGGTTTACCAGCGCGGTCCGCCAGAATTTCGTTATCCGGCACGTAACGCGGGCTTGGAAGTATAGGTCGGAACACCTCGGCAGGAAGCCCTCGCCCGACGATTTCCTCCGCCGACAGGATGAAGTACCTGTTGCCGCCAGTCGCCAGCCCGCGCTTGATCGTGAAGAAGTCCGCGAGCACCGGCGCGTGCGACTCCGAGTGGCTCTCTTTCATCGGGTACAGCGTCCATTTTGGGTCGCGTCGGAGCGTATCGACCGGGACCAGTCTTTCCAGACTCGGTCGCAGCAATGAACCGCCATAGGTCATACGCACTTTGTGATGGGCGGACGGCTCTTTCTTGCTGAACCAAACTACCGCAGAGGACACTAGCGCGTCTCCGAATTGCACTTCTTTTGGGTCGAAGCGGTGGATGTGCAGCAACGTAACCTTGTCGAGCAGATAGTGCTTCATCGACGCGCCATAGTTGACGTCCATGAATTCGCTCGGTATCAGCCAACCCGCCAGTCCGCCATCCGCCATCCACTGGTGAGACAATCCGAGGAAGTAACAGTACAGACCGGCAAGCCCGTTCACCTTGATGCCGCAAGCCTCCCTTGTGAGGGCCTTCAGGCGTCGTTTTTCCTTGCTGGCGATGTGGTGATGTCGCACATAGGGCGGGTTGCAGACTAATAGGTTGAACTTCCCTTTGTTCGATGGGAGTGTGGCCAGTGTAAAGTCCTCCAGGCGGACATCCAGCGTCGTACCCTTCCACAGCCTCGCCGCAGGTTCGCCGTAATGAGGATCGACTTCGTAGCCGACGGCGCATGTCAGGCGGTCTGCTGGGAAGACCTTGAGCAGTGCTGAGTAGAACGATCCGGTCCCGATGGCTGGGTCGATAAACCGCACTGTCTCAGTCTCATTCAGTTGCCCCCTTGCATACTCAAGGATCTGTACGGCAAGTTCCGTTGGAGTTGCAAACTGCCCCATCCTGTTGCGTTCGGCCTGATCCTTGGCCGCATCCAGTTCAGCCTGGACCGCAAGCCGACGTTCTTCCCGCTTTGTCATGGATTTCGTCATCTACAGGCCAAACTCCTCAAGGTCTCCGATGCGATGCTCCCAAACCCAGTCGATGCCCTCCGCCGCCTCGTAGCCTAGGTAGCCGCTGTCGAAGTATCCGCACAGGAACAGGACGTATCTCACGTCCTCTCCGCAAGACTGGCGCAGTTGGCTCATCTTGGCAGCCTCCTCTTTGCGGCGCTTGTTCACGTTGGCGAAGTCGCCCGCTGATTTGGCCTCGACAAGCAGAGGCAGGTCTCCTAATCGTGCCGTCTTTGGCATGATGACTGCATCCACCGGTATGTTGACCTGCCGACCGGTTCCCTCCTGCTTAGCCGGTACGTTCATCCGAAAAGAGAACGTCCCCGGCTCCATGGTGTCGTAGCTCCTCTGCCCTCCTGCTGGAAGATTGGCGTATCCGCGATCCTCCAGCCACGCCGCGATGGCTTCAAGCTGCCGCTTTTCCTGGGCATTCCGAATGATGGGGTTTGCAACGGCCCCGCACAAGCGGTCGGCCAAGATTGTCGCTGCCCGGTGTCGTTCCTGCTCCGAAGGCGCGTCCCCCCACTCCAGCCAGACGAGAATGTCCTTGTCAGCCATCTCTTGGATGACCGCTGCCACCTTGCCAAGGGCGCTGTCCACTTTTTGCCGGGACATTCGAGGCGGTAGCTTCCCGTCCTTTTCCATGACCTTGACTAGGTTCGCCGGCACCCCGGCGAGGCCGATAAGCCGGTCCACGGCGAGGGGCGGGCAGGTCGCCATCCGTAGGGTAGGCAGGATGCTGGGATTGGCTCTCAGCAACTCCACATCAATATCTGTCAGGTTTTCCGTAGCCTCTAGGGTCGCTTTAACGTCTATGGTAGTCTGAAATCGGGTTGTCCGGTAGGCTTCCGGCGCAAACCGAGTAAACCAGTTGTTGTACATGTCTACCGACTGTTCGATATCCGCTTTCCACCTGTCCGGTTTGTCTCTATTAACCGCCATCACTCAGGTGTCCATTCATAAATATCAAATGCTTGAAACACCATATTGTTCTCCGAAGATTCGCTGCTCACGGCAATTAGATTCCAAGCTGCGCCGCAAGATCGTGGAAATCTTGCGCAATCATGTCAAAATCTCCGTCTTGCGCCGTATCTGTCTCGTCTTCTGATCCCCATTCAAGTGGACGTGGAATGAAGGCCGTTCTGAAGCCAACGGCTCTAGCTCCCTCCAAGTCGTTGCGATGCGCCGCGACCATTAGGATTGAAGGCGGTTCCAAATCGAGAAGACGCGCCGCCGTCTCGTACACTTCCCGGTCCGGCTTGTAATGCCGCGCAAGCTCTGCTGACAAGATACAGTCCCACGGAATACCCGCGTGCTTGGCCATGTTGGTCAGTAGCGACATGTTGCCATTGGAAAGCGCGGCAACAATGTATTTGGACTTCAACTGAAACATGCCGCCGACTACATCGGGCCACGGGTCCAGTCTGTGCCAGACGCGGTTGAAATGACTGCGCTCGTCCTCGGACAACTCGGGAATCGAAAAGTCTTGCAGAATGTCGTCGAGAATCATTCGGTGAAGCGCGTCTATTTTCGTCCAAGGCAATTCGCCGCGCCGCACGCGACCCATAGCAGGTTCATAGCCTCTGCGCCAAGCCGTGGCAAAGCGCGCCCAGTCCACGGAAAGCCGCTTGTCGCAGCCCAATCGCTCACCCTCTCGCACAATGGTAGAGTACCAGTCGGTGACCGTGCCAAAGACATCGACAGTCAGCGCCTTAATAGATGTTTGCCAGGATTCCATGCTTTTAATCGTTTCAAAGGATTTTTCTATTTAGCTGCGGAAGTCCGCTTGCTATTGCTCCGCTCCCGATTCGGCTTGGAAACGACTGGCGAGGAGGTAGCGGTACAGCTTGAGGGTAAGCCGCTCTTCGTGCTGCTCCAGCCAGCCTAGGTCGGCCGGGGTCAGCACCATCGTTTGGCAGGGGGCGTCTGCAACCACAGAGGCTGCTTTCTGGTCCGACGCACCCGTCGGCCATATCGCCTCGCCCGGGCCGCATTGAAACAGGCGCGTACCCGCGGAATCGTACCCAGAAGCCCGGCCCGCAAGCAGCAGTTGCAGACCTTCTTGCGGCGCATCCGGTCCTACGAGAGACTCGCCGGCAGCGTACTGGCGAGGATTCAGCCAAGGTCGAAGTTCCTCCAGCAGATCTTCGAAATCAATTTGCCGCTCTAGGTAGCGCTCGAGATCATCGACGGTGTGCTCCATCAGGGAGGCGCGCCGCTCGTCCGCCTTGTCCACGTTCGCCCTCCATTCCGCAATAACGATGTCTTCACAGCGCTCGAGGGCGCGGTCCACATCCGGCTCCACCAGCAACTCGGCATATAGAGCAGGCGGAAGGTTGTGTTCAAATCCGGTCCGCAATCCCTCGGACAATGCGCTCAGAGCTACTCGTACACCAGCAGCGTGTGCCGTCTGCAGAAACCTGCTCAGGACGTTCACTGCCGAAAAATCGAAGCCGGAAACGGCACCGAAGTCCAATATCAGACAAGTAGGACGCGAAGCGCCGCGCAGGGACTGCCTGAGATGCTCGGCGAGGGGGCACACGCTGCCGAAAAAGAGGTAGCCGCGCAGTTGGTATGCCTGCACCCGCTCTCCCTCCTCCAGCAGGATGGCGCGATCGGGAACGGGACGGGTCTTGTTGCTCTCGCGCTCGTGCGCGGTGAACTGCGATGCGATTGGGTCCACGCGGCTGAGGCGCACGGCGAAGAACACGAGGGTGGCCAGCATCCCGACGCCCACACCCTCGATCAGTCCGAAGGATAGGATCGCAATGAAAATCAACAGAATGATGCCGTACTCCGAATAGGGGAGCCGCTTGCGGCTTTTCACGAGACCTTCGTCTAACATGCCGAGTCCGGCAAAGATCAGGATGCCTCCTCCTACGAGTGAAGCCGGGACGAATCCCAGTATTCCGTCGCCTAGGAACAACGCGATCCCGATCACGAGGGCGGCGACCACCCCAGTCAACCTTGTTGTGGCTCCAAGCAGCTTGCTGCGCAGGGAAGCCGGTACGACAAAGGTCGCCACTGTGCCGCCGCCTAGACCAGCGACCATACTCGCGACGCCCGTCACCCGGAACTCCCGGTCCCAGTCCAACTCCTGATTCGTCGCCAATTCGAGACCGGCAAAATTCATGATTACGCAGATGAAAGCGACCAAGATCAGCGTCAGCATGTAGGGAGCCTGCTCGGCCATTGAGGCCCATTGCACGTGTACCAGATCGGCAGGGAACAAAGCTGGCCACAGGCTCCCGTCCGCGGTGCTCGTAAGCAGCAGGCCCTCCGCCCGCGCCGCTTCAACCGAAATGCCGAGGCCAGCGAGTACGAGATGGTACGCAGCGCCGGCCAGTGCGACGCTCACCGGCAAGATCAGCG
The DNA here is from genome assembly GCA_022819745.1 of Candidatus Latescibacterota bacterium. Next base: position 259,327 of record JAJEGS010000035.1, read on the forward strand.
GGTTGCCCCAGCGTTTAATCGCGAGGTACAAGGCGATCCCGTATGCCGCACCCGGGCTCCACTTCCACAGCACAGAGGGTTCGAAGAGCGCGGGAATCGCCCGCCAATCTGGTTTGGCTCCCATCAACGACATGGCCGCCAAGCACACGGCTCCCCCGATCCCAGCTACAAACCCACCCGTCACCGGATAGGGGATGAAGCGGACTAGATTGGCGAGCCGGAATCGCCCGATCAGGAGACAGCACGCGCCAGTGGCGACGGCACTGATGATAAGCGCGACCGCGGTGGTGACAAACAGCGCGTCGCCTTCGGCGCTCATTGTGAACCCGACCGCGGCCATGACGATCACCAGCGCGGGAGACAACCCCGCAATCGCGCCGAGGTAGCCGCCCGCGAGGGCGATGATCAGGCACGCCGCGAAGTTCCCGAACAGCACTAGGCCGACGCCTTGGGAGGAATAGGAAGCTAACGGCCCCGAGAATATGAAGCTCCCGAAGGCAATCTGGGAGACGAGCAGACCTAGGCCCGAGGTGAAGCCGGCTGACAGCGCTGGAACGGCCTTTGCAGACAGGAGGTCGGCGCGAAGCTCAGACGTAAAATTTTGGAGCAAGGATTTCACTCTGCTAGGTCGGAGAAACTGAACTGATGCACCGCGATTACTTCCCCTTTGTAATCAGGTGCCTCCAAGAGAAACGCTTGTTGGGGTACTCATCGGGACGAAATAAAGATTCCGAGACAAAATAAAGACCTTTTTTCAAGGTTCTCTGTCAAGACGACAGGCATTTGTACGGGCGAGTTCCCTTCAACTGTGTCAATCACTGGATTTTGTTTTGCTTATCGAGCATTTTATTTTTTCAAACGCGTATGTAGGAGGAGCCGCAAATGAAATATACTGCTATCCTGAAGCAAGAAGGTGAATGGTGGATTGGCTGGGTTCAGAACGTTCCTGGTGTTAATTGCCAAGAACGCACCCGAGAGGAGTTATTGGAAAGTATTAAGGAAGCACTTTATGAGGCTCTTGATTTGCATCGCCAAGAAATCTTGGATCTTGTAGGCGATGACTACGAAGAGCTAGTGATTACTGTGTGAAACGGATTGACCTATTGAGACACCTCCGTCAGAGTGGATGCGAACAGGTCCGCGAAGGCGGGAAACACTCATGGTGGAGGAATATTTCTGATGGCCAACGATCTTCGATACCCCGGCACAGAGAAATCAAAGATACGCTAGTGAGGAAGATTTGCCGCGATCTCGGCGTAGATTTTCCTAAGTAAGTTCCAAAGTGACGCACAACCAAGTTTTCCCCCTCTCGCCTTGCCCTATCCCAACGGCTTAGCTATTCTCTTTTCCTCCCCGTTATACCCATTCGTCTTCGCCGCACACTGCTTCAGGAATTTGTACCTTGATCAGCGACGCCGAGAGCATCGCCGAACACATCCGCTTTCTCAAACGCCGCATCTTGGGCAACGAGGTCGTCCATCACCAGACCTTGCCCGCGCACCCGGCGCGCCTAGTCCGCGACTTGGCTGGCCTGCCTCCGGCCATGGCCCGCATCCTCGAAATCGCCCGCATTCCCGCGCTCTATACGCACCAAGCCGAGGGCATCCAAAAAGTGCTGGAGGGTCAGCACGTGGCCATTGCCACGCCCACGGCCTCGGGCAAGACCTTGGTGTACAACGCGCCCGTGCTGGCCACGCTACTCGACGACCCGGAGGCACACGCGCTCTACGTGTTCCCACTCAAAGCGCTGGAGCAAGATCAGTTCGACGAACTGAGCGGCCTGATGCAGGGCTTGGGTGGCGAGCTAAAAGCGGCCATTTACGACGGCGACACCACAAGCCACCGCCGCCGGCAAATTCGCACTAAGCCGCCTCAGGTGCTGTTCACCACGCCGGACATGCTGCATTCGGGCATCCTCGCCTTCCACGAAGCTTGGGCTGGCTTTTTCGCCCGCCTGCGCTACGTGGTCATCGACGAACTGCACGCGTACAGCGGCGTGTTTGGCACCCACGTGTTGCACCTTTTTCGCCGCTTGAACCGCATCTGCACGCACTATGGGTCCGATCCGGTGTACATCACTAGCTCGGCGACGATGGGCAATCCCCGCGAGTTGGCGGGCGAGTTGCTCAACCGCTCCTTTTACGCGATCGAGGACCACGGCGCTCCGGCCGCGGCGCGCCACTTTGTGTTCGTCAATCCGAGCGAAAGCCCCAACACCCTCGCGGCCCACCTGCTGCGCGCCAGCGTACTCCAGGACTACCGCACGATTGTCTTCACCCGCGCCCGCATCACCACCGAACTCGTGTACCGCTGGGCGACCCAGAGCCGCCCGGACTTGCGGGAGCGAATCTCCTCGTATCGCGCGGGCTATTTGCCTACGGAGCGCCGCCAGATTGAGCAGGCGCTCAACGGTGGCGAGCTCAAGGGCGTGGTGGCCACGTCGGCCTTGGAACTGGGCATTGACATCGGCGGCTTGGACATCTGCGTGTTGGTCGGCTATCCGGGTTCGATTATCAACACTTGGCAACGCGCTGGCCGCGTGGGCCGCGCTGGCCGCGAGTCGCTCATACTCCTCATCGCGTCTCCCGACGCGCTCGACCAGTATTTTATGCGGCACCCAGGGGAGTTTTTTGCGCGCGATTTAGAGGACGCGGTGGTGGACCCGACGAATCAGTACATCCTCAAAAATCACCTCACGTGTGCGGCGCGCGAGCTGCCCCTCGCCGCTAGCGAGCCGGAGTACGCGCTGCCCAACTATCAGGCGGCGCTTGGTGCGCTGACCGAGGAGGGGATGCTGCTGCAGAACGCCGAGGGCGATGCTTGGTTTGCCGCGCGCAAGCAGCCGCACCGCTTGGTCAACATGCGCACCATCGGCGAGTCGTATCGCATCGTCGATCGCGGCGACAACCAGATTGGCACGGTCAGCGGCGGTCAGGTGTACGGCGAGTGCTATAAAGGCGCGATTTACTTGCATCGCGGCCGCCAGTACGAGATCGGCGACCGCAACCCCGAGCGGGGCCAGATATACGCCGAGGAAGTGGATGTGGCGTATTTTACGCGCGCCCGCACGGAAAAGGACACGGAGATTTTAGAGGAGTTGCGCTCGCGGCCCTTGAAGGGCTTTATGGCGCGGCTGGGTCGGCTCAAGGTCAGTTCGCAGGTGGTGGGCTACGAAAAGATCCGCGTCGGCGACCAAGTCGTGCTCAGCAAACACGAGCTGGAGTCGCCGGTGGAGCACTTTGAGACGATTGGCTTTTGGATTGAACTCGACGCCCACTTCAAGGCCGATCTCAGCCGCCATCAGCACCACTATATGGGTTCGATCCACGCGATTGAACACGCCATGAAGTCGCTCTTCCCGCTACTGGCCTTGTGCGACCGCACGGATGTCGGTGGGATTTGCTATCCCCAGCACCCCCAGCTCGGCAAGGGCGCGATTTTCGTGTACGACTATCACCCCGGTGGCATTGGCTTGGCGGAAAAGGGCTTTGCCCAGCTCGACCGCCTCTTGGACATGACGCTTTCCATGGTCGAGACCTGCGATTGCCTGCTCGGCTGCCCGTCTTGCATCCATTTCCCCACGTGCGGCGCGGGCAACGTCCCCCTCGACAAGGCTGGCGCGATTCACTTGCTCGGTGCGCTCACGGGCCGTCGGGCCATCGAGCACACTGCGGCCACAGCCGAGAGCACAGAGGACGCGCCGATTTTCGCTGAGTGGGAAGAAGAGAAAGAGGTAGAGGACGTGACACCTGACCAAGGTCCGCACATCGTCGTGTTCGACCTTGAAACGCAGCGCTCGGCCGCGGAAGTCGGCGGCTGGAATAAAGCGCACATGATGGGCATGTCGGTCGGCGTGGTGTGGGACAGCCGTGCGCAGGATTGTACGACGTACTTTGAGGAAGACATCGACCGGCTCTTAGAGCACTTACAGGCGGCCGATTTGGTCGTGGGCTTCAACATCATCGGCTTTGACTATTCGGTTTTGCGCGGGTACAGCCCATTTGACTTCCGCACGCTCAACACGCTCGACATGCTGCGCGAGATCCACCAGCGGCTGCGCTACCGGGTGAGCCTCGACTCGCTGGGCAAGGCCACGCTCGACGCAGCCAAGAGCGCCGACGGGCTGGATGCGCTGCGGTGGTTTAAGGAGGGACGGCTGGACTTGATTGCCGAGTACTGCCAAAAGGACGTGGAGCTAACCCGCGACTTGTTCTACTTCGGGCTGCGCGAAAACTACTTGCTCTTCGACCGCCGCAACGAGGGGCGGATGCGCATCCCGCTCGATTGGAAGCTAGAAGAGTTGGTCGTCCGCGAGTGAGTACAGCCCTTATCTACCCTCTATGACCCCACAGCCGACGCGGGCACCAGCCGCGCCAGTGGGTTGTGAAAAATCATCCGGGAGTGCGTGAACGATGACTGCGAGCCCGATGATGCTGTTGTCGCCATCCAAGTCGAGGTGGGTGTCGAGGCGGTTGTAAGTGGCTTGCCCAGAGGCGTCGGCGGTGATGTTGCCAAGGTCGCCGACGTGCCGTTCAGCGGCATCTGGTGCGCCGTGGGCTTTGCCTTCGGGATTGAAGTGACCGCCCGCCGACGTGCCATCGGCTGCGCTGCAATCGCCCTTTTCGTGGATGTGAAATCCGTGGTCGCCTTCTGTAAGCCCAGTCAGGTTGGCTATAACTCGCACCCCGCCGGCTTCCTGCGTGAACTCAACAGCCCCTTCGGCGTTGTTGTTCTCGGTGGGCTGGATGGTGGTGCTGGCTTGCGTGGCCTCAGACGCGGTTGGCTCGTCTGAGGAGCATCCCAAGCAACTCGCCGCCAACGCGAGTGCTAAGCCGATGACGGATTTGTCAATGAATCGGATCATGATCAATCTCCTTTATGTGGGTTGCTCAATTTATAGCAATCAAATTTTACGGCGCAATACCTAGGAGCTTAATACGTGACAACAGATGCTACGCGATGTCGGCTCGCCGTTAGCGAATGTCCTTGATTGGAGAGGCTGGGGTTATTTAGCTTACGAAGATGCCTGTCAGCTAAAAGAATCCATTAGCTAGGTGTGGGCACGGACAGGTCCTATCGAGTACAAAAAGGGAATATGAAAATCACGGATCTCAAATGCGCGGTCATCGGCAACAACCCGGTCGTGCCCCCCCTTGTGATGATTGCAGGGTTGCTGCTGGCGACCTTTGGCATGGCCTGTGGGGGCGGGCAGGATGCCCCCGAGGCAAATGACGGCGGAAGGGAAATGAATGCGCCGCACCCGGCAACAGCGCAGGAAGAAGGCCACGAGGACCCCGGATTTTCTGACGACCATGTCCTTTTTGGTCAATCCGCCGCGTTCACCGGGCCGGCCCAAGAATTGGGCAAGGCGATGCGCCTCGGAATTGAGGCGGCATTCCACGAGGCCAATCAGGCAGGAGGCGTCCATGGCCGCGAACTGAAGCTCAGGGCGTTGGATGACGGCTATGAAACCGACTTTGCCGCTTCCAACACGGAACGGTTGATTGAGAGTGAAAGGGTATTCGCGCTGATCGGCGCGGTGGGCACACCCACGTCCCGCGCTGCATCACCGCTGGCCCAGGCTGCCGGGGTGCCCTTCCTCGCTCCGTTCACGGGGGCCGAGTTCTTGCGCGACCGGGAGTTGGACAATGTGCTCAACGTTCGGGCATCGTACTACCAAGAAACCGAGGAGATGGTGGCGCGGCTCACCGAGGACTTGGGGATCACCCGCGTTGCCGTCCTCTATCAGGATGATTCCTTCGGCTTGAACGGGCTGGAGGGCACGCGATTGGCACTGGAGCGCCGGGGCCTAAAGCCGGTAGCGGCCTCGCACTACCCACGCAATACCCGCGCTGTGAAGGGAGCCGCGCTCAAAATCACCGCGGCCAAGCCGCAAGCGGTGATCATGATTGGCTCCTACATGCCGGTGGTCAAAACCATAGAGTTGGTGCGGCGGGAGCTGGACCCGGTATTCATGACGGTCTCCTTCGTGGGGAGTAACGCTTTGGCGAACGAGTTGGGGCCCGACGGGGCCGGCGTGTACGTTACGCAAGTAGTTCCTCCTCCCGATAACGAAAACATCCCCGTGGTGGCTCGATACCACAGCGCCCTCTCCGAGTACGACCCCCAAGCGGAACCCGGGTTCGTTTCGTTGGAAGGTTATCTGGCCGGACGCCTGGCCGTCGCTGGTCTCAAAGCCTGCGGCCCCGACCTGAGTCGAGAGTGCCTGCTCCACGCGGTGCGAGATACCGGCACCATAGAAATTGACGGCATGCAGCTCAAATACGGACCGGACGATAACCAGGGATCCGACGCCGTATTCTTGACCGTGATTGGTACGGACGGCAAGTACCACGGGGTCGAAAAACTGACAGGCCCGTACTAAAGACTCCCCAAACGGCACCTACGGAGAACCTCAAGACCATGGAAGGCTTCTCGCTCCAAGCGATAGTGGATCTGTTTAGATTCGGTGAGCACACGCATGAACTACACCAATCGCTGTTGACTCTCGGGATGCTCATCATCGTCGCCAAGCTGGCCGAGGGCGTTTTTCGCCGGCTGCGCTTGAACTCCATCATCGCCTATGCGGCGACAGGTATGTTGCTTGGGCCGGTCATGGAACTGACCGGCGTCTGGTGGATTGAGTCTTCGCTGCACCTCGAGTTGGTTTTGGCGCTGGGTGTGTTCATTTTCTTCTTCCTCATCGGCTTGGACGAAGTGGATATTTCCAGTTTCATGTCGTCCCTCAAAGGCCATTACTTCCTCGCGGCCGTACTGTCCGTGATCGTGTCCCTAAGCATTTCGATGCTGGTCACCACCGATTTAGTTTTCGATTTCGGACTGAAACTGAATTTCACCGAGTCGCTGGCGTTGGCCGGCGTGCTGTCGATGACCAGTCTGGGCATCGTGGCCAAAGTGCTGACGGACGGCGGACACCTGAAACAGCCGGTTGGACTGCAAATTTTCACGGTGGTGATCATCGCCGAGTTGATTGCCCTGCTGGTGATCGGCTTCAGCATCGGCGAACACGCCCACCAAGTTTCGCCTGTCGGCATACTGATTTTGCTGGGCAAAGTGGCCGGTTTTTCGGTGGTGACTTGGGTATTGTCGTCGCGGGTGCTGCCGCCGTTGGTGGCGCTGTTGCAGCGGGTGATCCAAGTGCCGCAACTCTCCTTCGGTTTACTGCTTGGCATGCTCTTCCTGATAGTGTACGGCGCGGAAGCAGTGGGACTCCACGGCTCACTGGGTGCTTTACTGTTCGGGGCATCGCTGTCGAGCCTTCCCTACCAAGTGCAGCGGGAAATCATCCCAGGAATTCGCAGCGTGGCCGAGGGGTTTTTCGTGCCCCTGTTCTTTGCTTCCGCCGGATTGAGCTTCAGCTTTACCTTCGCAACCTTGCCGCTGGGGGCCATGGCGGGGTTGGCGTTGATCCCATTGCTCGGCAACTTCACCGGCGCTTTCATCGGCGCTTACGTGTCCCGCCTCGCCGTTCCCTACGCCGTGGCCACCGGGCTGATGGGTAAGGGAGTGGCTGAAATCGCGCTGCTGCTGGTTATGTGGAATTCTGGAATCATTGACGAGGTGGTTTTCTCATTCTTGGTGCTGGTCATGTTCTGCTACATCTTGTTCATGCCGTCGGTGATCAACTTCGCGGTGAGTCGGGCCAGCCGCAGGACCGACCTGCCAGCGCAACTTGACGACATTCCGTTGGGCATAGTCCGCTTCGCGCTGGAAGACATCAGGATTGATGACATTCTGGACCGCTCGCGTCGTCATCCTGCGCCTTCGGTCACAGTGCGCGATTTCACGGAGCAGTGGATCGTTCCGCACCAGCCCCACTACGTCGTGGCAGATAGGGAAGCGCTGGTCGGGATCGTGTCCTTGGAGATGCTCCGCTACCTGCCTAAGGACGCTTGGGGCAAGACCCAGCTCGACGCTGTGGTCCGCCGCGAAACTCCATTGGCGTATCCTGATGAGCAAGTCGAAGACGTGCTGCACCGTATGTCAGAGAATTCTCTTTCCGTCATGCCCGTCGTGGAAAGGGATTCGGAAAAGTTTTTGGGCGCGGTCACCAGCAGCGACATCATCCAGCTCATGACCATGGAAACTATGGGCGAGAGCAGAGCGCTGCACCGGCCGGTCAAGACTTCGACGCAGTCTCGACAGAATCATTAAGACGGGGAAAGGAAAAAATATGAAAATCACGGATCTCAAATGCGCGGTCATCGGCAACAACCCGGTCGTGCGCATCAATACCGACGAGGGCATCTACGGCCTCGGAGAAGTTGAGGCGAGCAAGTCCTATCTCAAGCCCCACGTGCTGTTTTACAAAGACCGCATCCTCGGCCAAGACCCGACTGACGTCGAGCGGGTGATGCTCAATATCCGGCGCTTGGGCAGCTTCAAGCCTTGGGGCAGTGCGGTCAGCGCGATTGAAATGGCGCTGTGGGATATTGCCGGCAAGGCCGTGGGCGCGCCCGTGTACAAGCTGCTCGGCGGCAAGATCCGCGACCGCGTGCGGGTGTACAATGGCGCGGTGCGCTTCCCCATGGCACCTGCCCGCCCGCCCGCGGAAGGTGCCCGCCCGCCCGAGGACTACGCGGACAATATGCAGCGCATGATAGACGCGCCGCAGAAGTTCAGCATCATCAAACAGGGCCTCGCCTTCCACGGCGGGCGGATCACTGAGTCGCCTAAACATTTCTACGGCACCCACCAAGCTGGCCCGGGCCACGCCAATCGCGGCCCTTTGAGCGAACGCGGCCTCAACTACATTGTCGATTGCATCCGCGCAATGAAGGAAGTCTGCGGCGACGAGGTTGGCTTGGCGCTGGACTTGGGTCCGGGCTTTCTCGTGCCGGATGCACGCCGTCTCGCCCAAGCGGTCGAAGACCTCAACGTGGCGTGGCTAGAGGACATGCTCACCGGCGATTACGTGCCCTACGTGTCAGCGGATCACTACCGCGAGGTCACGCAGAGCACCTCGACGCCGATCCACACGGGCGAGCAGATCTACTTGCGGCACAATTTTCAAGACCTGATTGAGAAGCGCGCCGTGGATGTCATCGGCCCGGATCCCTGCGACATCGGCGGTATCGCGGAGCTAAAATGGGTGGCCGAATACGCCGATATGCACGGCATCCTCATGGCTCCCCACGGCGTGCTCGACGGCCTGTTGGGTTTGGCGGCCTTGGTGCAGGTCGCAGCGACGCTGCCGCAAAACTACATTGCGTTTGAATATCCAACCGGCCAGCCCGAGTGGTGGTACGACATCGTCACGGGCTTGCCCGACCCGATTGTGGTCGATAGTCACATCGCCGTTTGGGACGCGCCCGGGATGGGCGTCGATTTAATTGCCGAAGAAGCGCGGCGCTATTTGCGCGAGGAAGACGCCGATTTCTTCGACTAGTAGAACCGACTGGATTCCCGCTTGCGGAGCGCGGAAATGACGGGACCGAGTGCGAAACGTCAGTTTATAGATTTAATAGTTATAGAGAAAGGAAAGATATGCGCGCGGCCCAACTAGTCGCCCCGCGTCAGTGGGAAATTATCGAGACGGACAAACCTGAGCCGGTCGGCGATCGGATGCTCGTGAAAATGGAGCGGGTCGCGGTCTGCGGCAGCGACAAGCCGCCGTTTTGCGGCCCCCACAAGCGCTATCCGCAGCCGCCCGGAGCCACTGGGCACGAAGGTATGGGCGTGGTCCAAGCCTGCCCGTCGGGGCGCTATCGGGAGGGGGAACGAGTGCTGTTGTGGGGATTTGATCGTGGACTTTTTCAGGAGTACGTCTTGGCCAAAGACGACGGCGGCTGCATCCGCCTGCCCGGCGACCTGCCCGAGGAAAAGGTGCTGATGAGCCAGCTTTTGGGCACGGTGATCCACAGCTTCTACAAGCTGGGCAACATCATTGACCGCGATGTGGTGGTGATCGGCCAAGGCCCGGTGGGGCTGCTGTTCAATGCGGTGCTGCGCAACCTCGGCGCACGCCGCATCATGGCGATTGATCCGCTGCCCTACCGCTTGGAGGTGGGCCGTCAGATGGGGGCCACGCACGCGATTTGTTCGGCATCCCAAGACCCGGTTGCCGCAGTCGCCGAGATCACCGGTGGTGCCATGGCCGGTCTCGCAGTCGAGGCCGTGGGTGTCGCCGAGACTCTGGGTCTCGTACCAGACCTCTGTTGTCGCAACGCCGAGGTGATCTGCTTTGGCGTCCCAGACAAGGCCCACGTCGAAGGCTTGATGACGGTCAGGATGTTGGACCTGTTGCGCCAAGAACTGCGTTTGATTTTCTCGATCGGCCCCAATCCCGAGCGCGACTACCGGCCGGCCCTCGACTGGATCGTCCAAGGGCGCATCGACGTCGCGCCGATCGTCAGCCACGTCTTGCCCTTTGCCGAGATCCAGCAAGCCTTTGCCATGGCCTTCGACGATCCAGAGCCTCACCGAGCACTGAAGGTCGTGCTCAAGTTTCCCTAACGCTGAGCAGAAAGGCATCCATCATGCGAGTCACCCAAATCGAAGTCCACGAGATCGCGCTCGCGTACCACGACTGGATCGCCTACCCGCTCAACCACTACTACGGCCCCGCGCGCCGCACGATCTACATCGCCCACACCGACGACGGCCGGATTGGCCTCGGCGAGAGCGGGAGCACCGAGCCGCAGGAGACCATCAACCAATACATCGGCAGCAACCCCTTTGACTGGATCAGCGACGAGACTTCGCTGGGGTTGGGCACGGCCATGTACGACCTGATGGGGCAGGCCGCTGGCATCCCCGTCTACAAGCTGTTCGGCCAGAAGTATCGGTCGTTTGTGCCCGTGGGAGCTTGGACGGTATCGACCCATCCCAAGCACATGGCCGAGACTGTAACCCGCTACGCGGAGCAGGGCTACACGTGGCTGAAGTACCACCTCTCGCCCTTTGAAAACGTCTTTGACCAGACAGAGGCCATGCAGGCGGTCGCGCCGCCCGGCTTCAAAATCCACTACGACTTCACCATGCACGGCACGGACGACCACATGCCCGAGCTGGTGGAAAAGCTAGCTGAGTATCCGATCGCCGGTTGTTTTGAGGACCCGTTGCCGCCCGGGGATATCGAGGGCTATATCGACCTGCGCAAGCGGGCCAAGCGGCCCATTGTCTTGCACCACTTCCCGCTCGGGGCCACCTATGAGGTGTTGATGGAACCGGCCGATATCTACATGCTCGGCCACGCAAAAATCGGCGATGCCATGCGCCGCGCTGGCTTGTTTGCCGCGGCAGGCAAGCCCTTTATGCTGCAAAATGTCGGCGGTGCCATCACCCGCGCCATGGTCGTGCACATGATGGCCGCCGCGCCCACGGCCACTTTTCACTGCCACAACGATTACGAAGTTTGGCAGAGCGACGTGGTAGCAGAGCGGTTGGACCCGATCAACGGCTTGGTGCGGGTGCCGGAAAAACCGGGGCTGGGGCTGACTTTGGACCGGGAAAAACTGGAGCGGCTGAAGGCGCTAGAGTTGCCCGCACAAGACAAGTGGATCATCAAATCGCGCTTCAAAAACGGCACCCGCATGTACAACATCGCCGATCCGGCCCACTCGATTTTCATGGTGCGGCCCGACCGCAACCGCCTGATGCCCATGAGCTATGCCGCGCCCATTGAGACCGAGTATTGGGACGACGACGGGACGGAGGAGTACCGGGCGATGTTCAGCAGGATTGAGCGCGAGGGGATCGTACTGGAGCGTTGAAGCTATTCCTGTCCCTCGAATTTGAGTGCCGCTGAGTTCATGCAGTAGCGCAGGCCGGTCGGTTGGGGGCCGTCGGGGAAGACGTGGCCGAGGTGGGCGTCGCACTGGCTGCACAGCACTTCGGTGCGCACCATGCCGTGGCTCGTATCGCGCTCCTCGGCGACCTTGTCCGCGGCGATGGGCTGCCAGAAACTGGGCCAACCAGACCGCGAATCGTACTTGGTCTCCGAACTGAACAACTCGCTGCCGCAGCAGACGCAGCGATAGATGCCTTGCTCCTTATTGTTGTTGTACTCGCCGGTGAAGGCGCGCTCGGTTCCCTTCTGCCGCGTTACGTGGTACTGCTCTTCGGTGAGTTCCTGCCGCCACTCAGCCTCGCTTTTGACGATTTTTTTCTCCATTGTAGCATTCCTTTCTCTTGGGTCAGTCTAATCGGCCAACTCGGCGTATTGCCCGCCGAAGAAGATCAGCGGCGCGCCGCTGCCCACCTCGCCGGCGAGGCATTCGCCGATGAACATGTCGTGGTCGCCCGCGGCGGCGACATCCACTAGCTTGCAGTCCACATAGGCCAAGGCGTCGGCCAAAATCGGCGCGCCGGTCTGGGCCACTTTGGTCGCCAGATCCGCAAAGTCCTTGGGGCCGCGCTGGGCAAAGCGCACGGAGAGGTCCTCCTGCTCCCGCTTGAGGATGTTGATGGCAAAGCCCTTGGCTTTTTGCAACAGGCCGTGCATGGACGCGCTTTTGTCAACCGAGACCACCACCAGCGGCGGCGACAGGGACAGCGACATGACCGCGTTGGCCGTCATGCCCCAAAGTTGGCCGTCGCAGGAGGTGGTCACCACGGTGACGCCGGTGGCAAAGCGGCCCATGATTTGCCGCTGAAGCTGAGAGTCAAATGCCATTGAGCGTTCCCTTTCACTTTAGTTGAGTGCGTTCTGATAGATGCGGACTGCGTCGTCCGCTTCCACCGCGACCGGATTGGGTTCGAGCAAGCGCTGGACGCTCAGGGCGCTTTCGACCATCTGCGGGATGTCGGCGGCGCTTATCCCAGCCGCGCTCAGCGAGCCGTAGGGAGTGTGCTGCCGCCGCAGCTCGTCGATCCACTCAGCGGCTAGCTCGATCCCTTCCTCGCGGCTCTTGCCTCCTAGCGCCAGCCCAGCGGCCCCCGCGGCAAAGTAGTATTTGTCGGCCACGGCCGGGGCGTTGTGCCGCATCACTCCGGGCAAGACGAGGGCCACGGCCGCGCCGTGCGGTACGGGTGCGCCGCGCTCAAAGGAGACCTTCTCGACCCCGTAGCCGAGTGCGTGGCCGGCCCCGGTGTTGATAGGACTCAACAGGAGTCCGGCGAGAAGGGCACAGCGCGCCATTTGATAGCGCGCGTCGGGATCGCCGTGGACTACGGCTTGTATGTACGCCGGGCAGCCTGCGGTCAGGGCCGCCCGCGCTACGGCGTCGCCGATGGCATTGCTCTTGGTGGAAGCCGTGCATTCGAGGGCGTGCCCGAGGGCATCCAAGCCGGTAATTGCGGTCAATACTGGCGGCAGGTCTTGGTGCAAACGCGGGTCCACCAGCGCGGCCTTGGGCTGTAAGTAGCTGCTGTACACGGCCTTCTTGCCGGTTGCGTCGGCGATTACTGACACTCGGCTGACCTCGCTGCCCGTGCCCGCGGTGGTCGGGATGCCGACGAGTGGGGCCAGCGGCGGTTTTGCGTACAGGTCGAAGCCAAAGTAATCGGCCACGGAGCCGCCATTGGCAGCAGTGCAGAGCGCGGCCTTGGCCGTGTCCATGGTGCTACCCCCGCCCAAGGCAACGGCTACGTCGAAATCCGTGGCTGCCAGCGCGTGAGCGCAGGCATCGACGCTTTGGACCGAGGGGTTGGGCGCGATCTCGCTGTATGCGCTCACCACGTCTAAGCTGCCGAGGGCTTGGCGGACTAGATCGACGAGTGGGGCGATGCTTGGATCGTGGATGAGCAGCACTCGACCCGCGCCGAGGCGGCCGCACTCGTCGGCTAGCTGCGACAGGGCACCCGCCCCGAATACGACCCGCCGGTCGCGGAATTCGAACATTTCTGCTAGCGCTACGCGCCGACTTTCTGCGGCAAAATAGGCGCTATCCGATAGCAGGTCCTCGTTGATTTGCACACTACCCATTGTGACCTTCCTCATATGTGTTGACGCGGCGAATCGAGTCTTGTTTCGCGCGGGGGATTTGTGCAATATATACACGGAATCGCAGCACTACAAAAACGGAGCCACCATGATGCAAGACGCCACCCAGACCTACGTCGAGCAGGGCTTTCTCACGGGCATCGACCTGTTCAGCGCCAGCGAGATCGATCACTTCCGCGCCTGCTTCGACGAATTGGAAGCCCGCGAGGGCCGCGAAAAGTGCCAGATCGGCCTGCAGGCCCGCCACTTAGACGAGAAATTCATCTGGCAGATGGCCACGGACCCGCGCATCCTCGACGCCATGCAGGAGGTCATGGGCGAGGACATTATGCTGCTATCGACGCATTTTTTCTGCAAATATCCCGACCCAGAGGCCAAGCACTTTGTGGCTTGGCACCAGGACGTCACCTATTGGGGCTTAGAGCCGCCCGAGGCCCACACCGCTTGGGTGGCTGTGGATGCCAGCGACGTGGAAAACGGCTGTATGCGGGTCATCCCCGGCTCGCACAAAAACGGCATTGCCACTCACGGCGAGTCGGCCAGAGTCGGCAATCTGCTCAGCATTAATCAGGAGATCCCCGACGAGTTCGTCGATGACAGCCAAGCTGTCGATCTAGTGCTCGCGCCGGGCCAGATATCCATTCACGACGGCCAGGTATTCCACGCCAGCAATCCCAATACCTCCAATCGCCGCCGCTGCGGACTGACGCTGCGCTACGTGGCCCCGCACGTTGCGCAGCCCGAGCTCAACTCGCTGGGCAACAAGTATCCGACCACCTTGGTGCGCGGCGAGGACCGCTACGGCAACTTTCCCGAGCAGCACATACCCTTTGCCTCTGCTTCTCGATAATTACACAGTACGCCACACCACATAAGGAGTACACAATGGCCCAGTACGACCGGATGGCCGTCCTCAACGCCATCTACGACACCGGGATCGTCCCGGTCTTTTACAACGCCGACCCAGAAACCACCATCCACATCGTCGAAGCCTGCGCCCGAGGGGGTGCTCGCTGCGCTGAATTTACCAATCGCGGCGATTTGGCCTACCACGTCTTCACCGAGACGGTGCGCCACGTGATGGCCGAGAAAATCGACATCATCATGGGCGTTGGCTCGATCTGCGACGCGCCCACCGCGGCCCTCTACATTGCCAACGGCGCAAACTTCGTCGTCGGCCCCTTGCTCAACGAGGAAGTCGCCCGCCTGTGCAATCGCCGCAAAATTGCCTATTCGCCCGGCTGCGGCTCGGTCAGTGAGATTGGTCAGGCCGAGGAATTGGGCGTCGAGATCGTCAAGGTATTCCCCGGCAGCGAAGTCGGCGGTCCGGCCTTCGTCAAATCCGTGCTTGGCCCTTGTCCGTGGACCCGGATTATGCCCACCGGCGGCGTCGATGCCACCCGCGAGAGCCTAGAGGCGTGGTTTGAGGCCGGCGTTGCGGCCGTCGGGGCTGGCTCCAAGCTGATCACCAAGGAACTCGTCGCCGCCAAGGACTGGGATGGCCTAGAGGCCAAGGTGCGCCAGAGCGTCGATTGGATTCGGGAAATCCGCGCTGAGATGGCGGGCTAGCCCAGCAGTCTGTTTGCTTAATAATGGCCTTGACGCAAGAACAGAAAAGCCACTTTGAGGAACAGGGCTACCTGCCTTATCACCGAATTCTCTCCGACGACGAATTGCAGGCTCTGCGCCAGCGCAGCGAGGAAATTGCCCGAGGCCAAGCCGACCATGTGCCGCCGCGCTATGTCCAGTTGGAAGCCGACTTCCGCGAGGAACAGGACGCTGAGGTGGACCGCCTTGATCAGGTGCGCAAAATGACCCACCTGTGCTATTTCGATCCCCTCTTTGAGGCCGTGGCTCGCAAGGCGGAGATCGTCGATGTCATCGAGGATTTGCTCGGCCCCAATATCAAGCTCTACTGCGACCAGTTGATGATGAAGGCGCGCTATCACGGCACGGTTACTGACTGGCACCAGGATTCCGTGGCGTGGCCGCAGTTTGCTCCGCAAGACCACGTCTCCTGCTGGGTCGCCCTCGACGACGCCACCGTGGAAAACGGCTGCATGACTGTGCTGCCGGGCAGCCATAAATGGGGGCCTATCAATTCGGCGCACAAAGCCCGCTTCTTGGAAAATCCCCTGATCCCCGAGCCTGTACCAGTGGAATTGCCGGCTGGTTCCTGCTTGTTCCACCACGGTCTCAACTTCCACCGCACGGGTGCCAATCCCACGCCCAATCGGCGGCGCGGCCTAGCCCTGCACTATCTCCGCTCGGAGACCATGTACCTCGGCGTTGGAAGCGAGGAACAGCGCCTGATGACTGAGTGCGAAAAGCCACGCGGCGAATTTCGCTTTATGCTGATCAGGGGACGCGAATTTGACGGACGGGTGTAGAATCTGCTAATCGCAACGATATTCAACGTATTTAACATCCCAAGAGAATTTTGTCGTTTTATTTTTTGCAAAAATCAGCGATATTCAACCCCTGTTGTTTGGTAGATCGGAAAGCAGTGAGGTGATTGCGAGAGGATTGGCGATTGGCTATAGTATAAAACCGCTGAAGTAGTATATGATCGATCAAAGGAGGGAGATCGGCATGATTGAAAAGTCGAGTGGCAGTGCATTGCGGGTGGGCGGATTTATTGTAGCCTGCGGCATCCTAATGGGGGCGACCGGGGCCTATGCCGCAAGCGGTGAAGAATTGCAATTCATTCTCAACACCTTTTCGTTTCTCGTTTGGGGCGTGCTCATAATGTGGATGTGCGCGGGCTTTACCATGCTCGAAGCCGGGTCCGTGCGCACCAAGAACGCCTCCATGATCTGCCTCAAAAACATCGGGCTTTATTCGATTGCCGGGATCACGTATTACTTGGTTGGCTACAACCTCATGTACGTCGATGTGCAGGAAGGCTGGATCGGCACGCTCAAGTTTTTATATGGGCCTTCGGACAATGAGCTCAAGCTGTTGTCCGGTCAGGCCGCGGCCGCAGCAGACGTGACAAAGGCCGGCCATGCCACTATGTCGGACTGGTTTTTCCAGATGGTCTTTGTGGCCACGACTGCTTCTATTGTATCGGGCACGCTGGCCGAGCGGGTGAAGCTGTGGGCGTTTCTTGCTTTTACGGTCGTGTTGACGGTAATTATCTATCCCATTGTCGGGGCTTGGACTTGGGGCGGTGGCTGGCTGAGTGCAATGGGGTTTCAAGATTTCGCCGGCTCTACCATCGTGCATTCGACCGGAGGTTGGGCTGCGCTCGCTGGCGCACTCGTCGTCGGAGCGCGATACGGAAAATTTCGCGCCGACGGCAGCGTCAAGGCCACGGCACCTTCCAACATCCCAGCCGTGACCTTGGGCGTCTTCATTTTGTGGCTCGGGTGGTTCGGCTTCAACGGCGGCTCTCAGCTCGCGCTGTCGAGCGCGCTTGATGCCGTCGCCATGAGCAATGTGCTCGTGAATACTAACCTTGCGGCAGCAGCCGGCGTCGTGGCTGCTCTCATCGTATCGCGGCCGATTTTAGGACGTATCGATCTGCTCGGCGTCCTCAACGGTGCGCTCGCCGGACTCGTTTCCATTACGGCCGGGCCAGATATCGTCGATCACCACTGGGCGCTCATAATTGGTGCTATAGGCGGCGCGTTGTGCGTCGGCGCGATGAGGTTGTTGGAGGTCGTCAAGCTAGACGACGTTGTCGGTGCGATTCCGGCCCACTTGTTCGCCGGTGTTTGGGGGACCTTGGCGGTCTGCATTGCAGCCGGTGGCAACTTCGGCGTCCAGCTCATTGGGGTGTTGGCGGTGGGCGCGTTCGCGTTTGCGTCTTCGTGGCTCGCGTGGTTTGTTCTAGACAAGACAATGGGGGTGCGGGTGTCGCAAATCGTTGAAGAACTCGGCCAGGATACCGCAGAACTCGGAATCGAAGCGTATCCTGAGTTTGTACTCATGCCCGATCAGGATGACGTTGACCAAATTCGGAACAATTCTTAAATCAGATAAAAACGGTGCATACCATTTAGAAAGGCAGGAGATCAAGTGAATACCGAACAGAAGGACGGCGTATTAATCGCCAAACCCGAAGGCCGCATTGATGGGGTCAATGCCCGCGACTTCCACGAAGCCTTAAGTGCGGCGATCGGCGATGACAACAACGCGGTGCTCGTCGATTTGGCGGCCATCAACTATATCAGCAGTGCGGGCCTGCGGACGTTTCTGCTGATTGCCAAAACGCTCCAGCAGCGCAGTGCCCAGTTCGCGCTGTGCTCGCTTTCGGAGCCGATACGGGAAATTTTCGAAATCAGCGGTTTTGACAAGATCATTGCGATCCACGCCTCCGAAGAGGAAGCACTCGCCGCACTGTCGTAATTAAACTGAAGAGGGGGGCGACGTCTCGTCTGGATTGGCTTCGGCTGATTGTAGGGCTGACGGTCGCACCGCAGGCAGCTCGACGGTCATCTCGGTAAATTCGCCAGGCGCGGAGTGGACCTTGATGGCACCCCCGTGTTCGCGCACGATGTCGTTGGACAGCGCGAGCCCGAGCCCGGTTCCCTGATCAGTCGACTTCGTCGTAAAGAATGGATTGAAGATCTTATCGACAACATCCGCAGGGATCCCGTTTCCATTGTCGCGGATGCGGATTTCGACTTGATCGGGCGTTCGCTGGGAGCTGATCCAGAGTGTGGGAACGTAGTCAGCTGCCGTCTCTGGAGCGTGCCGCTTCTCGTTGGTGGCGTAGCAGGCATTGCTCACCATGTTTAGAAAGACGCGAGCCAAATCCTGCGGGACCACCTCTAACTCTCCCACCTCCTCGTCTAAATCCTCCTTGATGTCGAGCTGAAAATCCGCATTAGTCGCTCGGGCGCTGTGGAAAGCGAGACGGGCGTGTTCTTCGAGCAGGTCGTTGATATCCGCGGCCCGCGCCTCGCCGGACCCGCGACCCATCTGCAGCATGTCGCGGACAATGCGGTTGGCGCGATCGCCGTGGTGGCGGATGCGCCCGAGATTGTCGGTCAAGTCGCCCCTGATCTCGTTGAGTAGCCCGCGTTGCTCTTCATTTATTTGTATGCCTTCTTCCTCTAGTACCTCTTGCAATTCCTCCAACAGTTCTTCCGAGACTTCCGCGAAGTTCTTGACGAAGTTCAAGGGATTCTGGATTTCGTGCGCCACGCCCGCGGTGAGTTCGCCCAGTGCAGCCAGTTTTTCGCGCATGACGATCTGATCCTGCGCCTGCTGCAGGTCGGCAAGCACCGTTTCGAGCGTGGCATTTTTCTCTTCTAAATCCGCGGCCAGCTTTTCCACCAAGTTGAGCCGCTGGGCCTCCAACGAGTTGTGGCGGAAAATTTCGAGGGCCGCGGCCATGTCGGCAACTTCGTCGCGCCCGGGCATCTCGATCTTCGCCTCTAGATCGCCTTCTGCCATTCGGCGCATTCGGTTCGACAAAAATTCGAGGCGACGCAACAGCACCCGACCCACTAACAGCCAAGCGATCAGGATCGCTCCGATGATGCCGATGGCGTTAATAGCGAGCAGGAGCTTGCGACCGGTGAAGATGGCTTGGGTGGAGGTTTGCGTGGCCTCCTGCGCGCTCCCGCGGGCCGTATTCACTAGGCCTTCGACCTCGGCTACTAGTTCAATGGACAAATCGCGATTGCGATCGAGCAGTGTTCGTTGCTGTTCGACAATCTGGAGTTCCAAGGCGCGTAGAGCAAAGATCTTCTCGTCCCCGCGGCCCAAGTCGAACAGGCGGTCAAAGGTCGGGGCTAGCTCGCTGTGCAAGTAGGCGTACTCGATGCGGAAGCCAACTTTGGGCAGCTGGCGGTCAAGCGTGCCGTGCAAGGGGCCTGCGCCGAGCGCGGCGAGTTTCCGCTCGATGCCGCCGACTGTGGAGTCGAAGCGCTCCTGTAAAGGCTCTAGCAGACGCGCGTCCGACAAGTTGAAGGCACTGGCCAGCAGCCGCGTGGCCGTAGTGGTTCCTTCCTGCAACTCGGTTAGATCGCGATAGAGAGAAAGTTCGGCCTCTGAAAGGTGCTGGGCGCGGGGTGCGGGCGGTTCGCCGAGGGTGCGGTAGCCGGTCATTGCGTAGAATAGTTGATCGTCGATAGCCGGAATCAAGATGACGATCAGTTTGTTTTGCAGTGCTTCTAGGTCGTTGTACAATGCGCGGCTGCGCGCGTTGAGTTCAAAGCGCTTGGACACCGAAGCCTCAATCGCGTTGATGTTGGCGATGAGAGTGTCGCCGTGGGCGCGAATCCGCGCGAAGCGTTCCTCGGCTGCGCCCTGCTGGGTCAGGGCCGCCAATTGCTTTTTAAAGTCAGCCCGCTCGGTGGCGACTTTAGCGGCGACCTCGGCAAAGACCATCGGCGTCTCGGCCGCCACCAAGCGCGGGGCTGCCGCGGCGAGGGTGCCGCTTTGCTGGGCGACCGCAAAAGCGGTGGCGATCTCTGGGACGGCCCGCTCGTTTACCTGCCTTTGGGCATCGCCGACTTGGTCGAAGGAAAACCAAGCCACCAAACTCGCGACCATGGTGAGGGCCACGGCCGTGCCGATGCCCATGTACAGATGAAAGGCGATGCGGTGACGAGCTGCGAGCAGGCGTTTTAGTAAGGAGATCATGGCTTCGTCGCGCCCTTCAAGGAGCGGATGGGGCGATATTGGCCGTCGCTGTCGAGCACGGTGAGGAAGACCGCGTCCGAACCCTGATTATCGCTATCCCCATAGCGGAGCTCGAACCCCTCTAGGTCGATGACATCGGCGCGGCGCAAGTTGCCTAATAGGCAGGCGCGGCTGACTGCCCGGCCGCAGCCAGTGAGGGCGGCGATGGCCAAGCGGCCGGCTAGGTAGCCCTCGAACGAGACAAAGCTAGGCTCTGCTCTTGGGGCGTGGGCTGTGAGGGCACGGCGGTACGAGCCGACGATGGCTGGCTCGGTGGCCGTTGGGAAGGGCACGACCTGCGAGACTAAAACTCCAGTGCCAGTGGGGCCGAGTTCCCGCGCTAGTGCTTTACTGCCCACAAATGAGATGGTGGCAAAGATCGGGGTAAAATTTGTCTCATGCGCCCAAGCGATTAGGCTTGCGACCGGCTGGTAGGTCCCGACCAAAATCACGGCTTGGGGCTGGCCGCTGCGCAGGTCGAGCAGAGCGGTTTTTACCGCCTCGGTGTTGCGCGGATACACGCCGACCGCTACGAGCGATAGCTCGCGGCGCACTAGGGCGCCGCGCACCCCGCGAAATCCCTCCCGACCGAAGGAGTCGTCTTGGTACATTATGGCAATGCGTTTAATGCCCAAATCGTCGGTCAGTCGGGCGACGATTTCCTCGGTTTCCTGATAGTAGGAGGCGCGCATGTTGACCACGCCGCGCCACTTGGGGTCGCGGAGAAAGCTACTGCCCGTGAAGGGTGCGATGTAGGGGACGCCAGCGTCCTCGGCAATGGGAACGGCTGCGCGCGAGGTTGGGGTGCCGACGGCACCGATCAGCGCGAAAACCCGCTCGCCTTCGATTAGCTGGCGAGTGTTGTCGATGGCGGCTTCCGGCTCGTACCCATCGTCGAGCGACACCAATTCGAGCCGGCGGCCGTGGACCCCGCCCTGCTCATTCACCTGGCGGAAGGCCGCCTGCATCCCGAGCCGCATGTTCCGGCCCAACTCCTGGGCTGGCCCGCTAAAGGCGGCGGATTGGCCGAAGAGGATACTCCGGTCAGAGACGCCGGGCTGTTCCTCGCCAAGCACAGTACTCGCCACTAGCAGCGCGGCTGCGCATCGGGCAAGTGCGTTGCTCAACTATCCCTCCGCTTGACCAAGGTCAGGCAGTTCTTGTCTTGCTGTCGCTGGTAGTGGACCTCGTCCATCATGGTGCGCACAAGGTGGATGCCCAGCCCGCCCACGGTGCGGTCTTCAACCTCGGCGTTCAAGTCTGGCTCTGGAGCGTCGACGAGCGGATTGAAGGCGTGGCCGTCGTCCTCGATCTCGATTGTAATCGCCTCGTCCTCTGAGGAGATGACGATCTTGATCTCGTGGTTTTGATCGTCGTCGTGTCCGTAGTTGACGATGTTGACCCCCAATTCCTCGACGGCCAGCCCGATCTGAAAGGTGACGTCAGGAGACCAGTTTTCTTTCTCTGCTAGCTCCTCAATAGCGGCGTTGACCTTGTGCAGTTCGTCTAGTTCAGTCGCTATGAGCAGCGATCTTTGAGCGCTCATTGGTCTGTCTCACTGCGGCGAAGCGTCAGGCAGGTGACGTCGTCAAATTGAGGGGCATCGCCGGCAAAGGCTTCGACCGCCGCAAAAACCGCCTCGTTGGTAGCGCGGGCGTCCATCGGTGTCCCGTTGGTGAAAATCTCGCACAGGCGCTCTAGCTCGAACTGGTCGCCTTGGTCGTTTTCGGCCTCGGTGACGCCATCGGTGTACAAGACGACGCGGTCGCCGGGTTGCAGGAATATCGAGCTTTCCTCGTAGGCGAAATCTGGTACCACGCCGAGCGCTACTCCGCCGGTCGGCGGAATCACGGTCGAGCTGCCATCGGCGTGGACTACCAGCGGCGTATTGTGCCCGCCATTGGCATAGGCCAACTCGCCGCTTACTGGATCGAAAGTCGCGTAAAAGACGGTTACGAACATGGCGGCGTCGTTTTCTTCTTGCAGCAGTTGATTTACTTCGCTCAACACCTTGCCCGGCGAATCGAGGCCAATGGCCGAGCCCTTCAGCAGGGTGCGACTCGACATCATAAACAGGGCCGCAGGTACGCCCTTGTCCGAGACATCGGCGACGACGAGGCCGATGCGGCCGTCTTCGAGGGACAAGACGTCGAAGAAGTCGCCGCCGACGTCGCGCGCGGGCTTCATGCTGCCGAAGATCTCAAAGCCCGACCCGGTGGGAAAACTAGTGGGCAAGATGGACTGCTGCATCTTGTTGGCCACGCTGAGTTCGTTTTGCAGGGCGACCAGCTTGTCGCGCGACTCCAGCGCCTCGCGCCACAGCTCTAGATGGTGCAAGGTGCGCTGGATGGTCACCTTCATGTCCTCGAAGTCGATGGGCTTGGTGATGAAGTCAAACGCGCCCCGGTTCATGGCCGTGCGGATGTTCTTCATGTCGCCGTATGCCGAGACGATGACCGAGCGGATATTGGGATCCACCTTGGGGATCTGCTCTAGCAAGGTGAGCCCGTCCATCCGGGGCATGTTGATATCCGAGAGCACCATGTCGATGTCTTGCTCTTCGCTTAGCACCTCTAGGGCTTCGACGCCGTTTTGGGCGAACATAAAGCTGTACTGGCCCGAGCGAATTTCGCGGCGCATGCGCTGCCGCACTAGGTGCTCTAAATCTGGCTCGTCGTCGACGACGAGGATCTTGGGTCGTAGTATTGCCATTTCTCTTTCCCCAAGTTTGGGTTAGCCTAACGCGGCTGTCAAACGATTAATTGCCCGGCTCCACCACTACCTTCATGGCTTCTTCGCCGCCGGTAATGTCGAGGCCCTCGCGGATGTCGGACAGCGGTAGCCGATGCGTGATAAAGCGATCCAAGGGCGCGACTGTGCTACGCAAGAAAGATAGCGCGGTCTTGAACTGCATGGAAGGATACGCCCACATGCCGCGGATGTCCAAATCTTTAAAACAGACGATGTGCGGGTGGATTTCCACGGCCCCCGGATCAGTGAAATGCCCCACCTCCACGACGATGCCGCCCCGGCGCACCAAGTCGAGCGATTCCTTGAAGGCCACGGGCGCGCCGGCTGTTTCAATGACGATGTCGGCTCCCACGCCTGCGGTCATGTCTTGGAGGGCTAGCTGCCGTTGCTCAGGGCCACCTTCTCCCATCGCGAGTACTTTATGAGCGCCCATGGCGCGGGCGAGTTCCAACCGGGCCGCACTTAGGTCGCCCGCGATAATCAGGTCGGTGCCGATGTGGCTCAGCACCGCCACCACGAGTTGGCCGATGGGACCGGCTCCGAGGACCAGCACGGATTTGTCGAGGCCCAATCCTTCACCGATGTGCGGGATGCCCGGACCCAAGGCGCGCTCTACGGCGCGGGTGGCCACGGCTGCTGGCTCGGTGAGCACAGCCCGTTCCGAGGGCAGGTCGTCGGGGATCTTGAAGAGCCACGAATGGCCCGTCAAATGCAGATATTCGGCAAAGCCACCGCGCGGCATGGGCGCTATATCGGCGGACACAAATCCGTACACAAAGCGGTTGGAACACAGGGTGGGCCGCTGAGGCATGTGCAGGCAGTAGTAGCACCGCCCGCAGGCCCGCGACGAGGGCGTCGTCGTCACGCGGTCGCCCACTGCGACTGGGCCGCCCACTATGGCTAGGCTATCGGCTGCGGCTGGACCCATCTCCTCGACGATGCCCACTAATTCGTGACCGGGTATCACGGGAAACGGCAGGGCCATGTGGCCGGCGAACATGTGCTTGTCGCTGCCGCAGATGCCCGTGCGCTCGATTTTCAATAGGACTTCGTCGTCGCCGATTTGGGGTTTGGGATACGAACGCACGGCGATCTGGCCTGGGCCGGTCATAATCGCTGCCTGTATCTGACTCATGCTTTTGTTCTCCTATACCATGTCTAATAGCCAATGCTGCGCATGTACTGGCGGTTGATTTGCATCTTTTCGGTTTCGGGCCGCGCGGCTGCTCCGGGGCAGACTGTGATCCAGCCGGTGTATCCGGCTTCCCGCAGCACCGCCATAAATGCCGGGTAGTCGCACATGGGACCTTCGCCCAGTTCCACGGTCTGTCCGTCTTTGAAATCATGCAGATGCACGTACGCGATCCGCGCGGCGAAGTCGCGCACGGCTTGGACTGGGTCGTAGCCCCAATGCACGGCGTGGGACATGTCCATACAGAGGCGGCACGCGTCTAGGCGACTCATGAAGCGCTTCCATTCTGTGGCACTGTCGACGAGGTGATTGATATGCGGATGAAACGTAACCACAACGCCTAAGTCCGCGCCGTACGCGGCCAGATCCTCGTACGCAGCCGCCATCTGGTCCAATTCCGCGTCCGTACCGTTCCGACCGTCTCGCCCCGGCCCTTTGGTCATAAAGGTCTCGACCCCGAGCTCGGCGGCAAACTCGATGCGCCGCTTGTTGATCTGTTGGCTCGGCCCGTCGAGGTCCAGCGCGACATTTGGCCCGCATACGGCGGCCACTTCCACGCCAGATGCTTCGCAGAGCCGCCGCACGCGCTGGGGCGTGCCCAACCAGTCGAGCGGTTGCCGCGCCTCCCAGCCATCCCAGCCAAACGTTCGCAGAGCTTCTAGCTCTTGCGCTAGATCGGGTGCCCGCCAGAATAGGCCGCTATACGCCAATTTGTAGCTCATTTTCCCAAGCCTAAAAATTCCAAATTTACCCAACTGTCGAAGCTGGGGCAATGGCCTACCGCCGTTGTGAATAGAGATGTAAGTGAGATGTTACATGAGGCGTCATATAAATGAAATGCGCGAAATTAAAAGCAGTTTCGCGCCTTTGATTACGTCTCTGCAAAGATATGTAGATCTCGCGGGATAAGATCGCGGTTCTCGGAATCACGCCCATTCAAATACCACGCCCAGCTCCTCTTGTGGATTGTCGGCGAGCATATCGTAGGTGGGTTGGCAATCGGCGGGATTGGCGACGTGGGTGATTAGATCTTCGATGGGTAGCTTGCCGGCGGCCATCAAGCGCAAGACTAGATCGCGGTCTCTGCTTTTGTTCCAAGGATAATAGATGTGGTCATCGTCCGGGGTTTTGGGCTGATGCGCGCCGAGAATGGCGATTTCGCGCTGGTGAACTTCGGGTAGAAAGCTCACTTCGACGGTGCCGCGCGGAGAGCCCAACGCGACTAAGCGACCCCCTAGCCGCGGCAGGGTCAGGGCCATGGGATAGACGGCGGGGATGCCGGTTGCTTCGATGACCAGATCGACGCCATCGCCCACGCAATGCTGGCGCACGGCTGCGGCGACATCATTAGTGGTAGTGGGATTGATACAGACATCCGCGCCTCGGTCTTCGGCTTTGCCCAAGCGGAAATCGTCCAGATCGATTGCAACGACCGGGAGGGCACCGGCCAACCGCGCAAAGGTCGCGGCCAATTGGCCCACAATGCCCATGCCGGTGATGGCAACAGCCTCGCCCAATTCGGGGCGGCCAACCCGATGCCCGTGCAGGGCAATGGCACCCATGACCATAAATGCTGCGGATTTGGGCGGGACACCGGCGGGTGCTTTGCGGAAATTATCGGTCAGGACCGCGTGGCTGGCGTGGTTGCCTTGGCCAGCAATGCGGTCGCCGGGTTGCATCCCCCGCACATCTTTGCCGACCTCAAGCACCACGCCCGTGTTGCAATAGCCGGTGGAGCGCGGAAATGTTTTCGCACTCGCCGGTTCGCCGCCGTGTGCGTAGCCGTAGATTTCCGTGCCGACGCTTACGGCGGTGTAGTCGTTTTGCACCAAAATGCCGTGGTCGGGCACGCGCGGCAGTTCAAATTCCGCCAGTTCGATCCGCCGGATGTCTGTGCAAATTAGTCGTTGTGCTTTCACGGTCGTCTCGATCCTCAGCAGTGGTTGGTGAAGCGGCGTTGGTCTTTGTGCCGGAGATGGTGCATGTCGAATTCTGGTGATCCGTTTGCCGCGATTTCATCGAGGAAGTCGAGGGCCAGGCGAATAGACTCAAGCAGGTGTTCTGCCATACCTCGGGTGAGGTTGCTCTTCACGACAATGCGGAACATACACGATTCCGCGTCCGCGTCGCAAAAAAGAGGGAGTTGCTCGCCCGACAGGGGATGTTCGAATCGCATCCGATAGCTGCCCACATACCAGTGATGCTGGGAAAGCACATGCTGTAGGTCAACATCGTCGTAGCCCAACTCGCATGCTGGATTTAGCCTTGCGGTTACCACCGGCAGACAGCCCTCGTCGCCGTGGTCGAGCATTGCAAAGCGAGGTTTGCCAGCGTGGGTCATCGCCCGCAGCCCGTCGCGCAGAAAGCGAGCGTTCTCCATCATGTTGTCGCTGCATTGGCGATAACCGGACATACCATAGTGCAGCAGCTTGTAGTACTGGCCGTAAACTCCCGCCGCTGGCCTAGAAAAATTCAAGGTATATGACTCTGCCTTGCCGCCAAGGTAGCTCACGGAGATGGCGACGTGGTCGCTCAGGTCGGCGCGATGCCGCCAGACGATCCAACCCGTGCCGCAAATGGATTCGCCGTATTTGTGTCCGCTTGAGGATATGGACAACACGTTACTGACGCGGAAGTCCCACGGGGGCAGATTGTCTTGGAAAGGCGCGATGAAGCCACCAGATGCGGCATCGACGTGGATGCCAACCTGATAGCCTCTTTCAGCGTTGACTTGATCAATGACATCGCTCACTTCTTGGACTGGATCGTAGTGTCCGCCATAGTGATTGCCCATGATGCAAACCACGCCCATGGTCTGATCGTCGATCTGCTCGCGAACCTGTTCCGGGTCCAACGTGAATGTTTTCACTGACGGCTGAATCAACCTTGGTTCGACATCCATGTATTTGAACAGCTTTTCCCACGCCGCCTGAAAACAGGTGGTGATGATCAGGTTCGGACGTGCGTGCAGGATTTGCTCCACTGTTTTCCCTTGGCGCTTGGCGTACCAATTGCGCCAGCGGAACTTCAGCGCTAGCCCAGCGAGTAGGCAAGCCTCAGTGGAACCGACGGTGCCCGCGCCCGGGAAGACGCCGTAGTCTTCGAACTCTGGGTCTTTAGGGCAATGCCACAGGTTGGCGATCATGTTGACGCTCGCGTCGTGCAGTTTATACGACTGGGGATATACCGTCTGGTCGGCGAGGTTCACCCGCAGACCCATGAGGGCGATGGCCTCCTCTTCTCGCTCAAGGGCGACGTTCACGTAGGAGGAAGTATTCAGCCGGTGATCGAAATCGAGCGTATGCGCGTTTTCTACCATCAGCTTGACGGCTTCGCGATCCAACCCGGTATTGGGAATGCGCTGCAGGTTGAACCAGTCCCGTTGGACCAGGGGAGACCAGTAATAACCGCTTCTGCCTGCCTGCGCCTGCTCCAGCTTCGCGCGAAGCTGCTCTACTTCTTGTCGTAAATGAGTTATTTCGTCTGTCATGGGCGCTTTTTCACTCCTCTTTCTAAATAGGCGCTATGTCGATGTGGTTGGTTCCTTGAACGACCGGGTGGAGAATGACCGTTATTGGGACGGCACCCGGCTCAGCTAGCGGCGTCCGGGTCCCAGATCGCTACCGGATCTGCTGGATTCGGATCGACGGGCCAGAGTCCGCGGCCGCTTCCCGTGAACGGGATGGAGGCGAAGTCCAAGGTGCAGACTCCGGGGCAGACCGTGATCCAGCCACGACCGCCTCCTCTGCGAATTCCTGCGCTGCAACTCGACCTGTTTGAGTCTAGGCTGGCGAATTTCTTGACTACTCTGGATTTCCGCCCCGTGTCGAGGCACAGGGTGACGTTCTTCCACGGGAATGACGGTGCTTGATGTCTCCGGTCCCTGGCGACGCGACCTGTCCTGTCGGCTCGGTTCTTCTCACCAACCGATCGACCCTAGCGCAACCTAAGCCGCTGAAGCTCGCAGCGCCTGCCGCGTCCCAGCCAAGTCGAAACAGGCCTCTTGGTTGCCGCGCATAAAGCGGGTCGCCAACTCTATGGCTTCGGCCTCGGTCAGCAAGCCGTCGTCTATCTCGCCTTGGAGGGCGCGGGTGAGCCAGCGGCGCGCCTGAATCGCGTAGGCCACCGAACTGGTCGGCCAGCCCGTGTCGCCGCCAAAGGCAAAGAGCTTGGACGCAGGAGCCGCGTGGATAAAACGGCGCACAAAGTCGCACGAGCTGTACGGGTCAATCGACCACGCCCAGCAGAGATCGGCGTACACGTTGCGGTAGTGCTTGGTCAGCGCGACCAATTCGTTGGAATAGGGATAGGCAATGTGCATCAGCACAAAGCGACAATCGAGGTAGCGGGCCAGCAAGGGGCAGAGGTTGCCGCTTTTGATGCGGTCAACGGGCATGCGGTCGTTGCCAGCGTAGTAGCCAGTGTGGATCTTGAACGGCAGCTCGTACTCGATCGCCAATTCAGTGCCCCGCGCCCAGCACCAGTCGCCCAACAGCAACCGACTCGGCTCGTCGAGTTCTGCGCCTTGGAGCAGGCGTTGGAGCACGCGCTCGGCGTCGGCGTCGGCGCGCTCTTCCCAGCGCAGCGTGCGGTTGTACGCGTGCTGCGCTTTGACCGCTATGGCATGGGGGCCGTGCAGGGCAAAGATGGCTTCCATGCCCTGTTTGAGGCTAGCCAAGTCGGTGACGGCCACGCCTGTTTCGCGCTCAATGGCCTCGGCGTCGATTTGGCCGTTGCAAAAGGCGGCCCAAGACAAGTCGTAGAGAAAGAAATCTACGCCGGACTCGTCTGGCAGGCAGGGCCAAGAAAAGTCGTCGGTCTGCACGTGGTCGAGCCGACCTATTTGGCTGAGCAGCTCGTGTCGTCCGCCGGGTTGACGCCAAGTGCTGAGCTTTTCTTGCGCCTTGTGCAATTCGTCGCCGCTAAAATCGGCCATGCCATAGATCTCGTGCGCGAGGATGCGCACGGCCTCGCCGTAGCCGGTGAAGCGGATGGACGCAAAGGCCGATCGGATGCGGTCAAAGCGTGCTCCCAAGTCCGGGTCGGAAGCGTCGTTGAGCTTGTGCAGGTCTTCGGGAGTAGCACCAGCGGCGATCAGGTCGGCGGGCACGTAGTTGCCAAAAAGATCTTGCAAAATATCCGGGCCGTCCTCGACCCAGTCGCGCTCCTTGCGCAGGTGCTCGTGCGTGTCGATTAGCAGTGTGTCGGCGATGTGTTGGCGCAGATCCGTGGCCATGGGGCATTGCTCCGGTTTGAGGTGTTGCGTTCCCAAAGTTTCATTAACAATCCTAAGTTCTATTAACAATAACAATACAATATGGATTGGCATCCCTTCATCGTCCACTACCCCATCGCACTCTTGTCGCTGAGTCCGCTGTGCGATCTAGGTGCTCTGTGGCTAGGTCGCCGCGCCGGGCACCACCTAGCGTACGGCTTGCTGGTGTTGGGCGTACTAGCGGCGACCGCCGCCGTGCTCAGCGGCAACGCTGCCGCGACCAAGGCTTGGGAGGGACCAGCCGCAGAGCCGTTAGCCACGCACGAATCCCTCGCCACTTGGACCTTGCTGTTGGGATTGGGAGCCGTCCTCGGACGCTTGCCCTTGCACCTCAAGGGGCGGCTTGAAGGATGGCCGCTCTATGCGTGGATCGGGCTCGGCGTCCTAATCGGCGGCTTGGTCTTGTGGACGGGCTACCGCGGCAGTGAATTGGTCTATGTCCACGGCTTGGGGGTGCGGGCCGATGGCTAGCGGAATCTGTTTGGCTTATCTTCGCCGCAACTTTTCACACCTGCAAACCAGGAGCAACCCGTGAACCGCCCCAACATCTTGCTCATTATGACGGACGAACACGCGCCCATGTACAGCGGCCCCTACGGACATCCGCTCGTGCAGACGCCTTTTATGGATCAATTGGCCGCCGAGGGGGCGACCTTTGCCAACGCCTATTGCAACTCTCCGCTCTGCCTGCCGTCGCGGATGTCATTTATGACCGGCCGCTACATCAACCAGATCGGTGCCTTTGACAATGCCAGCCCCCTGCCATCGGATGCAGTCACTTGGGCCCATCGGCTGCGCGCCGTTGGCTACGACGTGGTACTCTCGGGCAAACAGCACTTTTGCGGCCCCGACCAACTGCACGGCTTCCGCGCCCAGCTAGCGCGCGATTTGCACGCCGAACTGTGGACCAAAGACGGCGTCCTGCGCGGCACGCCCGACTGGAGCAAAGGCACGCCGCCAGCCGACAAGCCCTGGGGTGGAGTCGCCGAGGCCGGGCCGGGGACGACCTTGGAGATCGAAGTCGATGATCTGGTAGAGGAACAAGCGCTGGCCTATCTGCGCGATCCGGCCCGCAAGGAGCGGCCTTGGGCGCTGAATGTCTCGTTTATTGCGCCGCATTTTCCGCTCGTAGTGCCCGAGCGGTTTTTCAACCTCTATCCCCTCGACCAAATCGACCTGCCGGAGATCCCCCCCGGCCACCTCGAAAGCCAGCACCCTGTACACCAGCGGATGCGGGCCATGTTCGGGGGAGTCGATTTTCCCGAGGAACAAGTGCGCCGCGCCCGCGCCGGTTACTACGGGCTGATTACCTATCTCGACGAGAAGATCGGCCGCCTACTCGCCGCGCTAGAAGAAACCGGACAGCGCGACAACACGCTCATCGTGCATTTCAGCGATCACGGGGAAATGAACGGCGAGCACGGCATGTGGCGGAAGTCGAGCATGTACGAGGCGTCCGCCAAAGTGCCCCTGCAAATGGTCTATCCCGGACAAATCCCAGCTGGTCGGCGCGTTGACGAAGTAGTGTCACTAGTGGATCTAGTAGCGACCATAGTCGAAGTCGCCGACGCACCTAGCGCAGGGTCATTGGACGGCGACAGTCTGGTAGGATTGCTGCAAGGGCAAGACGCGGACTGGAAGGACGAAGCATTCTCCGAATATCTCGCCCACGGCGTGCAGCGACCAACGGCCATGCTGCGGTGCGGCCGCTACAAGCTCCACTACAGCTTGGGAGATCCACCCCAGCTATACGACGTGGAGGCCGATCCCAACGAGTTCGACGACCTAGCGGACCATCCAGCCCACGCGGCCACCTTAGCCGTCCTCCAAAAGCAGCTATTGTCCGAGTGGGACCCAGTCGCTATAGAAGCGCAGGTGCGGCAAAGCCAGCAGGATCGGCTCTTAATCGAACAAGCCACGCAGCAGGATCGGCTCTTGATCGAACAAGCCATGCAGCGGTCTCCCAACTGATAGGAAAGATTCGTGCACATCGATCTGCAAAAATTCCGCCGCCAAGGCTTTCTGATCTTGCACAACGTCGTGCCACCCGAGCGGTTGGACGCGATGCGGCTCGCCATCGAGTGTATGGTAGATCGGGAAAAGGCACGCTCAGCGGCCGCGCGCCAACCCGGCGATCCGCTCGGCGGTGCTTGGTACGAAAAAATCCATCCGCGACTGAACATAAATTCTATTGACGCCGAGACCGCCGATGTCATCGACTTTTGCCTCGGCGAGACCACCTTGGGCGTCAGCGCCCAGCTCATGCAGGCTCCGGTGACGGCCCTCACTGCCTTTGGCGCGCTGTGTAGCGGGCTGATCGATTACGGGTACACGGACTGGCACCGCGACGCCAGCTCGGCTGAGCAGGCACCGCTCAGCGGCATGCAAGCGGATCTAATGGCCAACGCTCCCGGATACGTGCAGTGGAACATCGCCCTCTACGAAGACGACGTATTCTGGATCCTCCCCGAAAGCCACAAACAGCCGACCAACCAAGCGCAGCGGCAGCAGCTCATGCTCGATCCCAAAGTGCCGCTAAAAGGCGGCATCCCCGTCGAGCTACAGCCCGGCGACGGCATCGTCTATCCCAACCTGATGATGCACTGGGGCAGCAAGTACACCAGCCGAATGCGCCGCACCATCCACCTCGGCTATCGCTCCTTCGGTGGCCATATTTTCTCGTATCACCACCATCTCGACTGGTATCACGCCGACGGCTTCCGGCAATACCTCTCGCCCGAGGCCGAGGCCCAGTTTGCCCACTGGACCCAATGCTACGATCAAGAGCGGGACCAGATTGAGGCGACCTTCCGCGCCCTAATTGTCCACGACGAGCCAAAATTCCGCACTTGCTTGGCCGAGCTGCATCCGGGCGAGTTCGGTCGCATGGTGAGCGTGGTGCTGATGTGCCGGATCGCCAACAAGGTCGTCTTCCTGCACCGGCCAGAGATCGCCCAGATGTCCGTGCAAGAGCGCAAGCCGCTGATCGACGGATCGCCGCCCGCGTACTACGCCGAGGACATGGCGCGGCGCTTTACCGCTACCGAAGCCAAGCTCCTGCAAAGCCGCTTGGCCGCGCTCAACGAGCGATTGCAGCAAGACGAGGCCCGCGTCCACCAGCACTACAGCGACCTGTACGCGGACCTCCGGCCCGCAGCCGACTCACCGAACTTTGAATCCCGGCCGCTACGCACCTTCAACAGCGAAATGCCCGAAGGCTTTGGCGTGGACGAATTTGTAACTACTTGGTAAGGAGAAACAAATACATGTTGAAGTTTGCATTCCTAGGCGCTTGGCACAGTCACGCGACCATGCACGTGCGGGAAGCGGCAACAAGGCCGGGCGAGGTGGAGCTAGTGGGGATGTACGATGCCGACCCCGCAGTAATTCAGCAGAATCTGGAGCGGTGGACAGAATACGGCCTGGACGTTCCGGTCTTTGACTCCGTCGAAGACGTGTTAAATAGCCAAGCAGAGGCCGTAGTCGTGGAAGGACACGTATATCAAAACCTCGACTACGCCGAACAAGCGCTCGCCGCTGGCAAGCACGTGTTGTTGGAAAAGCCAGCCGGCGTCGATCTGGCCCAATTGGAACGGCTCCACAAGTTCTCCGACAATGAAGGGTTGATGCTACAAATGGCCTACATGTGGCGCTACAATCCGGCAGTGACCGAGATGCTGCGCTTGGTAGGGTCGGGCTCTCTAGGGCAGGTCTTTATGTATCGCGGCCACATACCCAAGCCGATCAACTGGCACAAGCAGCTATACGGGGAGTTCACCGCCTATTACGGCGGCGTTTACTTCGAGATGGCCGGGCACTTGGTGGATTTAATGGTGGCGATGATGGGCGAGCCAGTGGCCGTCCAGGGCGTGTTGGGCAAGCACTACGGAGAGCGGGCTGAAGTCGATAACGCGGTAGTCGTCCACGAGTGTCGCGATGGAATCGGCATCGTGGATACGACCGCCATGCAGATCGGCATGGACCGACGGATCGAGGTCCACGGAACTCAAGGGACCCTGCTGCACGAACCACTCGGCTCAAACAAGCTGCGCGTCTTCTTGGCTCAGGAGGCCGAAGGATACCAAGCCGGCGAGTGGCAGGACGTAGAGCTTGATCCGGGGCCAGCCCCGCCGAGCTTGTTGCGAGAGCTAGCCGCGTGCATTCGCGGCGAAAAGACGCCGGATTTTGCCCTTGCACACGACCGCGCCGTGCAGCGAACCTTGTTCAAAGGCTGCGGCATAACCGACGGCCATGCCCTGAGGACTTAAGCGTCCGCCTCGTACTTCGGCTGCCTCGGCCCGCGATCCCGCTCTAGCCGATAAACGCTCTCCTCAAGCGGCAACTCTACGCGAGCACCGCCGCGCTGATGCGACTCGACAAACGCGAAGATCAGCTCGGTATTAGCCCGCGCCAGTTCCGCACCGCCGCGCGGAGGCTCGCCCGTATCGAGTGAGCGGACCAAATCCTCGATCAAGCAAAGCGTCGAAGCCCGGTGCTCGAAAGCAGGAAATTCTACCAAGCCCAATTTATTGCGGCCCCGGTGATCCTGTGCTACCGGTGCCCGCAACTGCCACTCCCTATCATTGCCCAGCGCCGTCACCACGCCTCTTTGGCAGACGGCCTCCACTTCCAATCCCCGACCCGAATTGAGCGCGTACGCAGTGACCCCATTGGCGAACTGGATCATGCCGTGCCCGACTGGGTCCTCGCGCAGGATATCGCCGTCGATGATCTCGTCGCCATTGGGCAAATGCGCCTGCACCCAATCGGCCGGGGCGTCGGAGTTGAGGCGCTGGAGCAGATCAAAGCTGTGGCTGGCGCCGTTGAAGAGCGTACTGGTCTGGTGGATGATGAGGGTTTGCAACGCGCCGATTTCCCCGGAGTCGATAACGGCCTTCATCTGGTCGTAGCCGGGGTGGAAGCGGCGATTGGTGCCCATGTTGAGCGCGACGTTGTGGCGCTGGCAGGCTTCGACCATGCGGTCGGCTTCGGCCAGCGAGGCCGAGAACGCCTTTTCCGCGTAGATGGCACGGGCACCCGCTTCGGTCGCCGCAATGACGATCTCAGCGCGATGCTCGGGCTGGGTGGCCACGCTGACGATGTCGGGCTTTTCGCGGGCGAGCATCTCTCGGTAGTCAGTGTACTGCTTGTCCGCGGGAATGCCGTAGCGCGCGCCGACCCTTTCCATCACCTCGGGGCGCAAATCCGAGCAGGCGACGAGGTCCGTGCGCTCACAAGCCTCGTATCCAGCGGCGTGGGAGTACGGGCGCATATCGGCCGGAACCTCGTTGTCGATAAAAGCGCCCATGCGGCTACAGCCGATGAGAACGGCTTTGTATTGGCTCATGCGTTGCTCCTGTGAGAGAAGGTAGTGCGAGGGTTTGTCAGCATGACCTCGCAAAAAAGCATCATCCGGGAATCATACTTTCTAGAGCTTCCAGTTTTTCTTCCTCGATTGATTGTTCGGCCCTGCGGAGCAGTTCCCGAGCCTGATCGTATTGCTTTTGATCCACCAAGTACTCGACATAGACGCGCCAAGCGGTAAAATGGTGTGGATTGGCTGCGAGTGCGCGATCCAACAGTTCGGTTCCCTCGGCGAGGCCATTTGAAAGCGCAATGGCCGCCATATTAGTGTACGACTCAAAATCATCGGGATTGTACTGAACGGCCTTTACGTAGTGTCGCCACGCCCTTCTGTTGTCGCCGGTATGCGACAGGGCCCAAGCGAGCATGCGATGGGCGGAAACGCTTGCCGACTCAGCGGCGAGCACGGCCTCAAAGACGGGAATCGCTTCGGCGTACCGCTGCTCTTGAATCAAGCGCAACGCCGCTTTTTCTCGGTCTTTGTTGCTTTCGAGCGCGCGATTTCTCGAATCGGCCAGGGCGGACAGTTCCGCAAGCCGCAAGGCCAACGATTCATCCTCGGCAAACATCTCCTGCCAAGCGGGGATGACATACCACAAATTAGAATGTCTGGTTGCAATGCTTTGGGCGGTCCCAAGAACGATGTCCCTGAGGGCTAGCTCGGGAAACAGATGTTGGAGCATTCGCAGGTAATCGGTGCTTAATATGGACGCGACGCTCTCTTGCGTCCCTTGGTACATCTCGATGGGAGCCCGATACTCCAGCCAGAGGTTGTCGTCCGTGTTCTTGATCGGCGACTCAAATGAGTCTGCGTTTTCGGGAAATCGCAAAAACGCACCTGCGAACAGGTCGAATGGGGTCTCGATCTGGATTCGCTGGAGTGAGTTGCGCACCTTCGGCAATGAGAAGTGCTCCGCGTAGCGCCGTGTAGCTCCGACAATGGGGGCGTGGGAAGCAACGCAGATGAGGTCATCGTTGACCTTGAACACCGCCACGTAGGGAAACTCCGATGCCAAGGTGTGGAGCACGACGCGCACCGTTTCCGAAGAGGTCTCATAGGCCTGCATCCACTGACAAAAGAGACCATCTGGCTCGAGCCGCGCCGACGCGGCCTGGTAATACTCTGTCGTAAATAGGGAACTAACACCTGCTATCCAGGGGTTGGAAGGTTGAGAGAGGATGACGTCGTATGTCTTCTTCTGGTGGCGCAGAAAATTGCGCCCATCTTCCGTGTATAGTCTCACCCGCGAGTCGTCGAGGATATCGTGGTTGATCGAGTCAAAGTACTCGGAAGCATCGAGTACCGCCTGCTCGATCTCGACCACATCGACTACCTTCACATTCGGGTGCGTTGCGGTTGCGTACACTGTGGCACCACTGCCGTAGCCGATGATGCAGATATCCTGCGGCCTTGGATGGAGGAACATCGGCAGGTGCCCGAGCAGATACTGCGAGTCCATGTCCCCACCAGTCGAGGCATCCGCCTTGCCGTTGACCTTGAGCACAGTGGAGTTGGGTGTGCGGAACACGGTAACTGTAGCGTTAGTCCCCTCCCGTGCGTAGAGCAAGAAACTTCCTATCGGCGAGCGCTCCTCACTCGCTTGGAGCCTTCGGAAAACGCCCCGCTGAAGGTTTTTTATATCGGTTTGGGGCAGCGTGAAGACAAATGCTGCAAGTATCGCGGCGAAGAGGCCCGCCCAGCCGAGCCGCTGTCGTTGCGAGTTTGTGCGGTCCAACAGAAAAAGGACGACAGTGACCACCATACCGAGGGTGGCACCGAGGCGAATTAATCCCGTCGCTCCAAGCCACGGCAGAAACGCAAAGCCCGCCAATACGGAGCCGACAATGGCTCCGATGGTGTTGGCGGCGTACATGCCTCCAACCGCCCAACCCCTCGATCCCACCTCGTTCCGCCAAGCGGCGATGCCCAAGGGCAAGGCGGCCCCCATGGCGCAGGCGGGAACGAGGACGATGGAAGCCGCCAAGGTGCCCTGGGAGAGGAAGAGAAGCCAAGTGCGGTCGCCCGTGCCCTCGGCCATAGCCGTGAACATCGCCGGCAATTCATTCACGGCGAAGAGCCCTGCCAAGACCGAGCACGAGCCCACCCCCAGCGCGACGGCCACCGCCCGCCAGCAGGAGCTCTCCCGGAAGGAGGGGACGGCGGCCAGCAGGGAGCCGACACCGATGCCGAGGAGGACCGTCGTGAGGATGATGGTAAACGCATAAACGGACGATCCCACCACCGGGATGAGCAGGCGCGTCCAAGCAATCTGGTAGAAGAGCCCCAAGCACCCAGCCATGGCCACCGCGGCCAGCAGCAGTCGGGGGGTCTGGGTGCCGCTGGTTGATGCTAGAGGCTCCTCGACCGCATCCCGGGGGGCCATGCGGAGATCGAGGAGGTAGCCCCCGACAGCCACTAGGACGCCCGCGGCAACAGCGACCCAAACCGTGTCGGAAATCCCGAGAACGGGCATCAGGACGAGTCCCGCCACGAGGGTGCCGACCGCCGCCCCAAGGGTGTTGATTCCGTAGAAAAGGGCCACGCTTCGGCGGAAGGCCGCTTCCTCTGTAACCGCCACGATGAGCAGGGGCAGGGAGGCACCCATGAGGAAGGTCGGCACCGCCATCATAGCGAAGGAGAGGAAAAACTGCAGCAGCACGAAGAGAGCGAAGTACCCGTCGGTGAGGTGGTACAGGGGATCGAGGATGCCTGCCATGTTCCGCAGCAGAGGCACCGAGACCACGCCGAAGAGGGCGATGCCCAGCTCTAGGAGGGCATAGGCCCTCAGGGGCCTGCGGATGCGATCGGCGCGCCGGCCAGCCCAAGCACCCCCCGCCCCCAGACCCGCCATGAAGCTAGCTACTACAGTTGAAATGGACCACGCCGCACTGCCGAACTGGAGGGTGAGGAGCTTCACCCACACCACCTCGTACGCCAGAGCCGCGGCACCGGAAAAAAAGAACAGCAAGCCAGCAAAAAAAACCATAATATCCTCACCAAAATTTAGCGACGTTTTCTTCCGCTTTGGTCATCACCTCCAACAGAGCGGCTCGGCCTTCGCCGTTGGCCGCGAGGGCGCGTTGGATGGCCGGTGCCAAGTCCGGGGGCGCTTCAACGCGCTCGGCGTGGGCACCAAGCGCCTCGGCCACCTGCGCGTAGTGGCCGCCGAGTTGGTTGCTCTGATAATGCTCAGTGGCGTAGGGCATGTGCTGGTCGTAGTGCGTCATCACACCATTGTTGAGCACCACTGTCAGAATGGGAATCTCGGCGCGCACCGCAGTCTCAATGTCGAGGCCCGCCATGCCAAACGCCGCGTCGCCCATGACGTTGATGACCTGCTTGTCCGGCGCGGCTAGCTTGGCCCCCAAGGCCAAACCCAAGCCGTAGCCGAGCTGGGTCGATTTGCCCCAGCCGATGTATCCTCTGGGGACCTGGGGCCGCCAGAACGGCACGAGTTGATCGCGGGGATAGCCCGAGTCGTGGGTGATGATGGTGTTGGGCACCTCCACGGCGCGGGCGAGCTCGGCAAATACCCGGTAGGGATTTATCGGCACCTCGTCCGAGCGGAATCGCGGTGCCCACGCGGCGTTGAACTCAGCGCGGATGGCCGCGATCTCGGCTGCAACTCCGCCGTCTCCTCGCCCGTCGGCTCCAAGCTGCCGCCGGACTTCCTCGATGATCTGCTCCAGCACGATCCGCGCATCGCCGACGGCCCCCAGATCGATCCGGTAGTCCTTGTTGAGATCCTCCGCGCAGTTGGTCACCTGCGCCAAGACGGCGCGGGCGGGCATGGGCGCATTGAAGACCGAAATGGTAAAGCTGGTGCCCACGCCCAACACGAAATCGGTCTTTTGCAAGAAGCGATCGACCATCAGCGTACCAGTGTGGCCGCCAGTGCCCAGTGCGAGCGCATGGTTTTCGGGAAACGCGCTCTTGCCGGCCAAAGTGGTCATAACAGGCACGTTGAGCAACTCGGCGAGGGCCACGAGCTGGTCTGTGGCTTCGGCCCACATCACGCCGTGCCCAGCGTTGATGATCGGGCATTCGGCCTTGACCAGCGCGGCCACCAAGTCGCGCACCGCGTCCGAATCAGCCGCAGATTTGCAAGCCTTGACCGGCTGGTAGTCGAGGTCGCCGGAAAATTCAGCAGCGCCTAAATCGCTGGGGATTTCCACCAGCACCGGCCCGGCCCGACCGTGGACGAGTTGGCTAAAGGCGCGGCGCATCAGTTCGGGGATGCGCTCGACTTGGTTGACGTTCGCGGCCCATTTGGTGATACCGCGATAGTTGGCCACCGCGTCGAAGTTGGGCGGCACTTGCGTGCGGGCCGTGGACACGCCGCCGGGCAAAAGCAGCAAGGGGATAGCATCGGCGTAAGCTTGGGCCACGCCGCCGAGCGCGTTTTCAGCGCCCGGCCCGGTCTGCATAGTGAAAACGCCAAAGGGGCGGCCATTGGTCGTGCGGCTAAAGCCGTCGGCCATGTTGACGCCCGTCCGCTCTTGGCGACAGATAATGGGCCGGATCCCAGCGCGTGCTGCCTCGTCAATCAGCGACTGGGCGGGGAAAGCCGACAGCCACTCGACGCCTTCGGCCTTGAGGATGTGGGCAATGGCTTGGTTGCCGTTCATGGACATGGCGTCCCTTTCCGGGTTTTGTGGTTGGATCAGGGATTTGGTAAGGACATGATTACAGAGATTTGGTTAAGGACAACCTCTGTGGTCCCTATGGAGATTTGGTAGGGGCAACCCTCGTGGTTGCCCACCCGCAATTTGCATAGAACGTTGGACAGGGACGCAGCAGCGTCAAGCAGATTCTTATCCTGCGCGCCGCCCGCGCCCGATGCTCCACCAGACGACCAAGGCCTCCACAGTGTGGCCACTGATTAAGGCCCCCACGGCTTGAGTCGCCCCGTGGAGCTCGAAATTGGCCAGCAGGGCTAGCATCAGCAAGACAGTCACCACGCGAGATGGAGCACTTGGCGCCATAGCTTGAGTGCGGTGCTGGAGCAGACCGATGCCGTGGAAGTAACTGCGCAGGCTGACGACAAAGGGAAAACCCGTAAACAGGAGCAGCGGCGTCTTGCAGTGGGCGATCAACTCAGGGCCAATGCCGATCCAAGTGCCGAGTATGTAATCGACCGCCGGCGTCCAAAACAGCAGCACCATCCACGCACAGGAAAACAGACAACAGCCCCAGCAGAAGCGGCGGATCTTGGCCAAATCCCCTTCTTGGCGGAAGGCCGTCGGCAGATTGCGCAGTTCGTTGAGCCAGCCATAGGGAATGTGGCCGAGCGCATAGACGACGGTCAGCACGGCCAGTGCTTCGGTGCCGTCGGCACTGCGGGCGACGAACACGTTGATCAGCGGCCGAGTGCCAGCCTGCACCGCCATGATCAGCGCCAAAGGCCAAAAGAAGTGCAGGACGTAGAAATAGGTCAGAAGCGGCATGTTGCCCGGCTCTGGCCAGCGCACCAAGCGCCAGCGCCCCCACGAGACCACGCCAAGCTCGGCGAGAGCACCCGTGTACGTGGCGAGGACCGGCAGTAAGATGGGATTCTGGCGGACGAAGCCAAGCGGCAGCAGCACAAAGACCGCGAGGATGCTGAGCCCGATCCCCGTGGTAGTAGCGTAAGCGGGGATGTCGGTGCGGCGGATGCGGATGAGTTCGCCGCTGTAAAAGCGCGTCATCCCGTGCAGCACGGGGAAGGGAACCAGCCACAGCAGGGCCAAGCGCACCGCCTCGCCGAGCGCCGGATCGACCCCGTGCAGGTCGTTGATGATCCAAGTCCCTAGCGGCGTCAGCGCCAAGCTGGCCAAGACGCCAGCCAATAGCAGCCCAGCGGCGAGCACAAAACGGAAGCAGACGCGGCAGCCTTGGGTGTGCTCGACGAGGACCAAGCCGAGCTGCCGCACCTGAGACAGGGTGCCAGCGAGGAATAGCGCCAAGCCAAAGGCCAAGCCAAACGCGGCCAACGTCTCGACCGCCCGCGGCATCCGCGCCATGCCGCCGTTGAGGAACTGGCCGCTGAGCTCTTGCACCAGCGCCGTCACCACCAACGGCAACATGAAGCGCGTTAGCTGGGCATAGCTCATGCCCGGACGATCTGTCCGGCGCGGCTGTCGGCTATTTCTCCTCGTTCAACGGCGATTCGTCCATTGACAATTACGCAGTCGATGCCCTGCGGATAGCGGTAGGGGTCGGCAAAGTCGGCACACTCGCCGATGGCTGCGGGGTCGAAGACCACGAGGTCGGCCCAGTAGCCTTCGCGCAACAGGCCGCGCGCGCGCAAGCGGAAGCGGGCTGCGGCATGGCCAGTCAGCTTGTGGATGGCCTCTTCCCAGCGCAGCGCGCCTTGCTCGCGGACGAAGCGGCGCAAGAAGTAGGGGAAGGCCCCGTAGGAGCGGGGATGGTGCTTGCCCTCGGCCAAGGTGCCTTCGGGCACCAGCGAGAAGCCGTCGGAGATGACGCCGCCAGTGGAGTGGCGGGCGATGTTGAGGAAGTCCTCCTCAGACACGTCCTCGGCCAGCATCCACGGCCGCGCGCGCTCTTCGACTAGGATGTCGCAGACCGCGTCGTGAGGGGTTTGGCCGCGTCGCCGACCAATCTCGGCAAAGCTCAGGCCGACTAGATCGGCATTTTGCTCGGCACTCCCCAACCAGATCTTGTCCCAGTCCCCATCACGCGCCAAGTTGCGCTTGCGACTGCCGCCGCTCTCGGCCCCGTACTGCACGGTATCCTGTTCGATCTTGGCGCGGGTCTCCGGGTCTTGTAATCTCCTCAGCAGTTCCTCGTCACCACCAGCCAAAGCCCAAGGGGGCAACAGCGACTTGATGGTGGTGCTGCCAATCGTATAGGGAATGGCGTCGCAGCTAATGTCGCAGCCCTCGCGGCGCTTCTGGTCAATCGTAGCGAGCAGGTCGCGGGTCGCGCCGATCATCGGCGCACCGGGCTGCATGTGCGAGACATGGGCTGCAACCGAGGCTTGCTCGCCAACGGCAATGACCTCGCCGACGGCTTGGCCAATCGACTCGGTCTGGTTGCGGATATGCGAGGTGTAGATGCCGCCGTACTCAGCGACGACCTTCCCCAACTCGACGAGTTCTTCCAGCGCCGCATACGGGCCGGGCGCGTACGCCAAGCCCGACGACAGCCCCATTGCGCCGTCTTCCATTGCGCGGGCAACGAGCGCCCTCATCTGCTCCATTTCCGCCGCAGTCGGCGGGCGGTCGTCGTAGCCCATGGCAGCGACGCGCACGTTGCCGTGGCCGACCAAAGTCGCGGTATTCGTGCCCAGTCCATTGGCTTCGAGCCGCTGGAAATAGTCGCCGAAATGAGTCCAATCGCACGCCAAGCCACGGGTCATCGCCGGATCGAGCGGGCCGTAGTACGGCTCGTAGTCGCGGGTGGGCGCGGCCGAGACACCGCAGTTGCCCATGACTTGGGTCGTAATGCCCTGCGTTAGGGAACTGAGTGCGCGACCGTCGAGGGCAATGGTCAGGTCCGAATGCGTGTGGATGTCGATAAAGCCGGGACAGGCGATGCGGCCCTCGGCGTCGATAGTGCGACTCGCTTCGGCCTCAGCAAGGTCGCCGATGGCCACGATGCGGCCCTGCTCGACGGCGATGTCGCCGCGGAAAGCCGGCTGGCCGCTGCCGTCGAGGAGCTGGGCGTTGCGGATTAATAGGTCGTACATGGTTTTTTCCTGGGGTTAATAGAACGCGGCATGACCGCATTGGGCTTGGCTGGAGGTAGTATAGGCGGGTTGGCGGCTTCGCTCAAGTTGGTTGACCCTCCCGACGCTCGTTGATACGTTTTGGCGACCACCGCCAAAAGGAGAAGCTCTTGACGCGCCCCGCTTTCTCGCTAATTTTCGCTCTGGTCTGCGCCGCTTGTAGCGGCGAAGGTAGCCTGCAACGCGTGCCGCGCGAGCGCACCTTGATCACCGACTGCGTCGATCAGGGCACGTGCAGCGGCCAATTCCAAGACTACGACGCCTTTAACCCCTACCTGCCCGGCAAGGTCTCGCGCACGGGGTATAACTTCCTCTACGAGCCGCTCTACTTTTACAACGCCTATCGCGACGAGATCATCCCCTGGATCGCCACCGGGCACGAGTACCACGCAGACTATACCGAAGTCACCATAAAAATTCGGCCCGAAGTCGAGTGGAGCGACGGGCAGCCGTGGACGGCGCACGACGTGGTCTTTACGATCAACATGCTCCGCGACCACGCGCCGGAACTGACCTTTGCAGTCGATATGCAGACTTGGGTAAAAACGGCCGTGGCCAGCGACAGCCTAACGGCGCACATTGCGTTGACGGCCCCCAACCCGCGCTTCGTCTTCACGTATTTCACTCACAACTTCGACAATGGCGTGCCGATTGTGCCCCGGCACATCTGGGAGGGCCAAGACCCCAAGACCTTCGCCAACTTCGATCTAGCGCAAGGCTGGCCCGTAGTAAGCGGTCCGTACCGCTTGGCGCACTCCGTGCCGGAGCAGCGAATCTGGGATCGGCGCGACGGCTGGTGGGCCACCAAAATCGGCTTCCGCCAACCGCCACAAGTCGAGCGGCTGATCTACCTGCCCTATATGGAGGAGGCCAAACAGGTCCAAAACCTCGCTACCAATGCCATGGACCTGTGCGCCGACATGCTGCCACCCAACATCCGCACAGTACTAGAGCAAAACCCCAATGCGACAACTTGGAGCGGCCAAGAGCCGCCCTATGGCTATCTCGACTGGTGGCCCCTTTCGCTGGGCTTCAATGCCCAAGAGTCGCCCTACGACGAACCGGCCTTCCGCTGGGCCGTAAACCACGCCATCAACCGCGAGCAGCTAGTGGAAGTCGGCTGGCAGGGAGCGGGGGAACCAACTCTATTGCCGTTCCCCGACTTTCCGCGACTCAGGCACTACACGGACCAAGTTCAAGACTTGCTGGAACAATATCCGGTGGGGCTGTTCGACCCGGCCCGCAGCGCGGCCCTGATGCAAGAGTCAGGATGGCAGCGGGACGCCGAGGGCATCTGGACGCGAGACGGGGCGCAGGCCAAGGTGCTGCTCGACATCAGCCAAACCTTCCAAGACATCGCGCCGATCTTAGTCGAGCAGTTGCAGCGGGCCGGCTTTGCAGCCAACATGCGCATGACCTCGGACAACTACACGCGGATGACCACGGGCGCGGCCAAAACCTATATATTTGGCAATGGAGGCTCGGTGCGCGACCCGTACTTTACGCTGCGGCTCTACCACAGCCGCTTCGTCCAGCCGACGGGCACGGCGACGCCGAACTTCTGGCGGTGGAAAAACCCCGAGTACGACGCACTCGTCGATCAGATGGGCCAGACCGCACCCGACGATCCGCGCTTGGTGGGCCTGTTCAGAGAGGCGCTGGTGATTTGGCTGCGCGAGTTGCCAGCCGTACCCTTGTTGCAATTTTACCACCGCTTGCCACACAACCAAACCTACTGGCGCAACTGGCCTTCGGAGGACAATCCGTATATCAATACAGCCTACTGGCACCGAACGTGGCTTTTAGTATTGTTGCACCTACAACCAACGCGAGG
Organism: Candidatus Latescibacterota bacterium; assembly: GCA_022819745.1. The sequence goes on from JAJEGS010000035.1 coordinate 304,021, forward strand.
GTAAAGGTTTGATCGCGCTCAATCGGCGCGGCCCTATCACTCCAAACCGAGGCGAGGTCTAATATGAAATGCAGTATCTACATATTGCTCAGCGCGTGGCTGCTTAGCGGCTGCGGCGACACCCCCTCCGACCAACAGCCATCGGACGCGGCCGACCAGTCCGAGGACACCGAGGTCGAAGAACCAGCGCTCAGACAAGTCCCGCGCAACCGCACCTTGATTATGGATTGCGCCGAAAGCGGCACGTGCGCCGGGCAGATCAAAGACTACAATACCTTCAACCCCTATCGACCGGAATCCACCTCGCGCACTGGGTACAATTTCGTTTTCGAGCCACTGTACTTTTACAATGCTTTTAAGGGCAAGCTGATTCCCTGGATCGCCACAGACCACCGCTTCAACGACGCCTATACCGAAGTAGAAATCACCATTCGTCGAGGGGTCCAGTGGAGCGACGGCATGCCGTGGACGGCGCACGACTTGGTCTTTACGATCAACATGCTCAAGGACAACGCACCTTTGTTGTCCTATTCAACCGACATGAAAAACTGGGTCCAAGAAGCCGTGGTCGTCGATAGCCTGACGGCGCGCATAGCCCTGACTGCGCCCAACCCGCGCTTTGTTTTTTCGTATTTCACCCACAACTTCGGCAATGGGGTGCCGATTGTGCCCAAGCACGTGTGGGAAGGGCAGTCGCCAGACACCTTTGAAAACTTCGATCCGCAAAAAGGCTGGCCCGTGTTTTCCGGGCCGTACAAGCTAGTGCTCTCCACGCCGCAACAGCGCATCTGGGACCTGCGGCCAGACTGGTGGGCCGCGGCCACCGGCTTCCAATCCCTGCCCAAAGTCGAGCGCATCATCTACCTGCCTTACATGGAGGAGGCCAAGCGCGTCCAAAACCTGATTACCAACCACATTGACACCAGCCTCGACCTGCGCCCGCCCAACATCCTGACCGTACTCGACAAAAATCCCCGGGTGACGACTTGGGCCGGGCGCCTGCCGCCGTACGGCTACGTCGATTTCTGGCCCATTTCCCTCGGCTTCAACAACCTTGAAGCCCCCTTTGCGAATGTCGATGTGCGGCGGGCGATCAACTATGCCATCAACCGGCAGCAATTAGTGGAAGTGGGCTGGCAGGGAGCCGGAATTTCAACGCTCCTGCCCTTGCCCGACTACCCGGCCCTTAGGCCGTATTTCAGCGAGGTCGAGGATTTGTTAGAGGAATACGAAATAGGCGTCTTCGACCTAGACAAGAGCGCGGCCCTGATGCGGAGCATGGGCTGGCAGCGGTCCGCCGATGGCTATTGGACCAAAGACGGCAAGCCGTTTGAAATGCTCATCGACATCTACCCGATCTTCCAAGACATAACGCCGGTCTTGGTCGCCCAGCTAGAGCGAGCAGGTTTTGACGCCGACTTCCGCAATACCCCAGACACATTCACCCGCATATCGCACGGCACAGCACGCTCCTTTATCACCGGGCACGCCGGCGGCGTGCGCGATCCGTATTTTACGCTGCGGCTCTATCACAGCCGCTTCGTGCAGCCAACCGGCCAGCCCGCCGAGTCCGTCTGGCGCTGGCAGAACGAGGAATTCGACCAGATCGTCGATCAGATGGCGGAAGTCGGGCCACGCGATCCGCAGCTAGTGCAATTGTATCGCCAAGCCATGGAAATCTGGCTGGCCGAACTGCCGTCGATCCCACTCTTGCAATGGTATCACCGCATTCCGCACAATCAAACCTACTGGCGCAATTGGCCCTCGGAATACAACCCTTATATCAACAGCGCCTATTGGCACCGGGTGTGGCTATTAGTACTGCTCAATTTGCAGCCGGTGCAAGGGTAACGCACGAGGAGAGTACACATGAAATTGCGCCAATGGATTATCGCAGCCGTTGTGGGACTAGTCGCCCTAAGCTGCGGCGATCGACAAGAAGCACCTGAACAGAAAAAACTCAAGATCGCCGGGATTGTCTTCCAAGAGGACCAGTTCTTCCGCCTAATCCAGTTCGGGATGCAGGACGCGGCTGACAAAGCGGGCGTCGAGCTGCTGCTGGCCAATAGCGCGAATAAACCGGACAAGGAGATTCAGCTAGTCAACACCTATATCGCACGCGGTGTTGATGCCATTGTAATCTCGCCGCTGAGCGCCAAAGCCTCGGCTACTGCCCTGCAGCGGGCCAAGGACGCTGGCATTGTAGTGGTGACGTACAATTCAACGGTAGAAGAGGATATCCCCATCGCCTATATCGAGAGCGACCAAGGGGACTTGGGCCGACAAACCGGGCTTGTAGCGCGGCGCTATATCGAAGAGCAGCTAGGCGGGCAAGCCAAAATTGCGACCCTCGCCTTCAAGTCCCAGCTCGCCGAGCAGAGCGACGCGCGCCGCAACGGGTTCGTCGAGGTGGTGGGGCAGTTGCCGGGCGTGGAATTCGTCGCCGAGCAAGATGCCTGGCTGCCGGAGATGGCGCTCAAGAAAGCCGGGGACATTCTCACGGCCCATCCAGAAATCGACATCATCTGGTCGGCCAACGAAGGCGGCACCGTCGGATCGGTGATGGCGGTCAAAAACGCCGGCCGCGAGGGCAAGGTGGTCGTCTTTGGCACCGATGCCAGCCAGCAGCTCGTCGAGTTCATGCTCGCCGATGACGGTATCTTGCAGGCCCTCACCACCCAGACCCCTTTCGAATTGGGCACAAAGGCCATGGAGCTAGCCATCGCGGCGCTCAAGGGGCAAGAGGTCGCGGCCAAGGTAGTGATGGACGGGGTGCTCGTGGCGCGCCAAGACCCAGACGGCGTGCGGGCCTTTGGCTCGCGGCTCGCCGACCTGATCGCCCTCGGCAATCAGTGAGCTCCTTCAAACTAGCAGTCGAAAACCTCGGCAAAGACTACCCAGGAACGGTGGCGCTCGACGAGGTTTCGGTGGGGTTTGCCTCCGGCGAGGTCCACGCGCTAATCGGCAAAAACGGCGCTGGCAAAAGCACTCTGGTCAAAATCCTAGCCGGATCGGTCGCCCCAAACAGGGGGCGCATCCTCTGCGATGGAGCACCGGTCGCGCTGCGCTCGCCGCAGGACGCCTTTGACTATGGCATCGCCATGGTCTATCAGGAACTGAGCTTGGTTCCGGGGTTGACCGTAGCCGAGAATATCCTGCTCGGCCGGACGCCGAAGCGGCGCAGACTCATCGACTGGGCGGCAACCTACGCACAGGCCGAGAATGTCCTAGCAAGGCTGGGAGTCGCCATCGACGTCCGGGCGCGCAGCGGCGATCTGGGGGTGGCACAGCAGCAGATCGTCGAAATCGCCAAGGCCATGTCCTTTGACCCGGCCGTGCTCATCCTCGACGAGCCGACCTCGGCACTGGCGACGCACGAGACCGAACAGCTCTTCCGCGTGGTCAAAGGGCTGACGGCAGCGGGCGTGTCAATCATCTACATCTCTCACCGCTTACAGGAATTGCACTCCATCGCCGACCGGGTTACGGTGCTGCGCGACGGGCATCACATCGGCACGGTGGCGATGCGGGATACGAGCATCGCGGAGATCGTGCAAATGATGTTCGGCGAAGTCGCGCAACAGGAGCGACCGGATGATTTGCAGCCGGGCGCGACTCCAGTGCTGGAGGTGCAGGGTTTGTCGCACGGGGACGCCTTCACCGATGTGAGCTTCGAACTCTACGAGGGCGAAATCCTCGGCATTGCCGGGATGCTGGGCGCGGGCCGCACCGAACTACTGCGCGCCCTCTTCGGCGCAGACGCCTGCGACCGCGGGCAGATCGCGGTTCAAGGCCAGCCCGTAGCAGTACCAACTCCCCCCAAAATGAAGGCGCAGGGCTTGGCCTTCACCCCTGAAAACCGCAAGGAAGAAGCCCTGATCCAAGCGCATAGCATCCGCGCCAATATGTGCTTGGCGAGCATGGGCCGGATCGCCCGCCGGGGATATATCACCCGCGTGGGGGAGCAGACCGTAGTAGACGCACTAGTGACCCAACTCGAAATCAAGGTCGCTGACACTGAGGCACCGGTCTCGGCGCTGAGCGGAGGCAATCAGCAAAAGGTGGTGTTGGGCAATTGGCTGGGCAATCGCCCGCGCGTCATCCTCTTCGACGAGCCGACGCGCGGTGTAGATGTGCAGGCCAAGCAGCAAATTTTCGAGGCCATGTGGGATTTGAGCCGCGAGGGCATTGCCTCGCTTTTTGTCTCGACCGAGTTGGAAGAGTTGGTCGAAGTTTGCCACCGGATCTTAATCATGCGCGAGGGACGGATTGAAGGCCAAGTGCGGCCCGGAGAGATCAGCGCTGACGAGTTGGCACTGCGCTGCATGGGGACGGCCCGCAATGCGTGAACGGCTTTTGGCGTGGGTGAAGCGCTCGATTATGGAGATCATTCTCTTCGTCCTCTGCGCGATCTTGGCGTTTGAGGCCGAGGGGTTTTTCTCTGTTGACAATCTGCTCAACGTGCTGCGCAACGTGTCCATGCAGGGTATCATCGCCTTTGGCATGACGATGGTCATCATCTCCGGCGAGATCGACCTGAGCGTGGGGTCGGCGGTGGCTTTTGCCGGTTGCCTAACCGCCTATTTGACGCAGCACTTGGCCGGGGCTGGGCTAGCGGCAGAGTTGGCAGTGCCCGCAGCTATGCTAGCGGCCTTGCTAGTCGGCCTAAGCGTCGGTGCCCTGAGCGGGTTTATCCGCGTGCGCTTCGGGGTGCCGACCTTTATCATCACCTTGGCGTGGATGACGGTCTTGACCGGCTCGGCGCAACTCATCACTGGGGGATTTCCGCTGACGCCTTTTCCCGAGTGGTACAATTTCCTAGGCGGCGGTTATCTCCTCGGAGTGCCCTTTCCAGCGCTGGTCTTCGCGCTGGTCTTTCTGACGACGCATTTCCTGATGGGCTACACCACGCTGGGGCGCTCAATCTACGCAGTGGGTGGCAATGCCGAGGCCGCGCGGCTCAGTGGCATTGAGGTCGGCAAAATCAAGATCACCGTCATGGCGATTGTCGCCTTCTTAGCAGCACTGGCCGGCATCATGCAGTCGGCCGAGATCATGTCCGGTGCGGCGACGACGGCTAGAGGGTGGGAATTGGACGTGATCGCCGCGGTCATCATCGGCGGCACCAGCTTGATGGGCGGCGAGGGTCAGATACGCGGCACCCTGATCGGCGTGGTATTCTTGGGCATCTTGGTCAACGGCATGACACTGATGAACATCAGCGAGTACTGGCAACTCGTGGTGCGGGGGGCGTTGATCTTGAGTGCCGTGCTGATTAACCGGGCGCATCAATAGGAGGTGAAATGCGTGCTATCCGTCCCGCCGCCACTGCTTGAGCAGCGCCGCCACTTCCCCGTATCCTTCCTTCTCCGCCCAATAAAGCGGCTGTGCCCAAGGCGACTCGGCTGGCGCGGCTGGATCGGCACCTTGTTCCAATAGAAAGCTCACCATCTCCGTCTGCCCCTTGCGCACCGCAGCGGCCAAAGGCGTCCCCCCGTATTCCAACTCGACCCCCTCTATATCGGCTCCCAACTCCAAAAAGACGCGAGCCGCCGCAACATCGCCCTTTTCCGCACAGCCGTGCAGAAAGGTGCGACCAATCCAGTTGGCGCGATGCAAGTTGAGGCCGCGGTCGGCCAAGGCGCGGATCGTATCGGGATCTGAAGGGTAGTTGCCGCCCCAGATGTCAGTCAGTTGGAACAGGTCGCCTACATCCGGCGTGGTTTCCAAGAAGACGCCAATGAGCGCAGGATTGTCCCGTCCCATCAACTCGTGCAAAAATTGTGGATCCACAACGGCGGCATCCCCCTCGCGCATCGCCCGTTCCAGCGCCGCGTCGTCCATGGCATAAGGTGGCATCACAGCACCGTGTTCACGCAACAGAGCCTGCATTTGTCGGCCTTTCTTGCCGTGCCTGAATTCGACGATAGTCAGGCAAGACCCCGAAGAGTCCACCCCGGCGTTGGGATCGGCACCGCGTTCGAGCAGCAGTTTCGCCGTCTCCAAATGGTTGCCCGCACAAGCCTCGAAGAGTGCCCTGCCACGCGGCGCGTTTTCCTCGGGCTGATTGGGATCGGCACTCAAGTCCAGCAGTTTTTCGACAATTTGGCTATGGCCGTTACCAGCAGCATAGGACAGCGGACTGCGCCATCCCGCATCGAGCGCACGGGCTTGGGCCGGATCGGTCGCCAGTACCGCATCGACGCGATCTCCATCGCCAGCAGCACAGGCGATGCTCAGGGCGTACTCCGCGCCGCAAGCGAGCAAGTGGCGCGTGACAATCCACGGATCTCGCGGCGCTTCCGCCGGCAGATCGCGCGTCCGAAACCAGTAGTCGCCATTGAGCGAGACCAATAGCGGCGTCTGGCCATCGGCGCGACGGGCTTCAAGATCGGCACCCCGTGCGACAAAGAAATCCACCAACTCGTTTTGCCGCGTCAGCGCCGCCCAATGCAGCGGCCCATTGCCCAACGCATCAGCGGCGCGAATAAAGTCGGGATGCTCGGCCAACACCGCCTCGACCTGCGCCTGGTCGCGGCCTTTAACCGCCTCGGCCAGCGCGACAAAGCCAGGATCGTAGCCAAAGCGCTCGCGCATCGCCGCCACCAGTAGCGCCGGCACCTCCTCGTAGCCGCGCTCCTCGGCGATGGCTAGTAGTTTGTCCCACGAATTATAGGTATAGCGCGACTGACCCGGATCGGCCCCGGCCTGCAACAATAGCTGGACCACTTCGGCATGGCCCTCGCGCACCGCCATGTGGATGGGAAACTGGTACCAGTACTGGGCGTTGACCAACTTGGGGTCGCGGTCGAGCAACGCGCTGACTCGCGCCAGATCACCAGCACCGCTGGCGCAAAAGAGCGCCCAAGCTTGGTGCCCATCCACAGCCTCGACTCCGTATTGGTAGTGCTCGGTCTTCATGTCTTCAGGCTGGAGCAAATGCGCGACCCGTTGCGCGAAGCGCTCGTCGCGCGAAGGGGCCTGTCCCTGCAATTCTCGTTTAGCCATCTTCAACATCTCCTTTTGTAGGCGTTTGCGAGCCGAGCGCAGCCGTGATGCTGCGCGCTAGCGACAGCGCCCAACCGGGCGACGACACAAATTGCTGCCTTACTGATGTATGAAAACGGAGCGTATTTGGTGCTGGGGCAGGAGACTGTGGGTGTTGTGGTAGGGGCACCGTCTATGCGCAATCGACGAGAACGCCCCTGAGCGTCTGCTTAGAAATCAACTACTCGCGGAGGCGATTGATCGCCCGGGCCAACGCCGCCTGCGCCCGCGCCACATCGACCTCCTCCTCCCGCGCCCGCGCCAACCGTTCCTCGGCCCGTTGCCGCGCTGCCTCGGCCCGCGCTACGTCGATTTCCTCGACGCGCTCAGCCGTCTCGGCCAGCACCGCGACTTGCTCGCGCCCGACCTCGACAAAACCGCCACTGATGGCCATTTGGACCTCAGTGCCGTCCTCCTCGACAAAGCGCAACCGCCCTATCTGCAACGAGGTCAAAAGCGGTACGTGTCCGGCGAGGACGCCGAAACTCCCCTCGCTACCGGGCGCTTGCAGGCTGGCTACCTGACCCGAGTAGGCCACCCGCTCTGGCGTGACAACCTCTAAGGCGAACGCGGGCATGGACTAAAGGTCTTTGGCCGCTTCGAGGGCCTGTTCGATATTGCCGACGAGGAAGAAGGCGAGTTCGGGCACGTCGTCATACTCGCCATCGACCAGCCCCTTGAAGCCGCGGATCGTGTCTTCGATTTTGACGTATTCGCCCGGCTTGCCGGTGAATGCCTCGGCCACGTGCATGGGCTGCGTGAGGAAGAACTGAATCTTGCGCGCTCTCGATACAATCAACTTGTCTTCGTCCGACAGTTCGTCAATGCCTAAAATGGCGATGATCTCGCGCAGATCGCGATAGCGCTGTAAGACTTCTTGGACGCGCTGGGCGACCTGATAGTGCTCTTCGCCGACGGCACGCGGATCGAGGAGGCGCGACGAGGAGGCGAGGGGATCGACCGCTGGGTATAGCCCTTGATCGGCCAAGGAGCGCTCCAGCACGATACGGCCGTCGAGGTGGGCGAAGGCCGAGACCACGCCCGGATCTGTATAGTCGTCGGCCGGCACGTAAATGGCTTGCACCGACGTGATCGAGCCATTCTTAGTGGTGGTAATCCGCTCCTGCAGGGCACCCATCTCGGTGGCCAGCGTCGGCTGGTACCCCACGGCCGAGGGCATGCGGCCTAGGAGAGCCGAAACTTCGGCACCGGCGAGGATGAAGCGAAAGATATTATCGACAAAGAACAGCACGTCTTGACCGGCCTCGTCGCGGAAGTGTTCGGCAATGGTCAGTCCGGTGAGAGCGATGCGCTGGCGCGCACCGGGCGGCTCGTTCATCTGCCCAAAGACCATGGCCGTCTTGTCGATGACACCCGACTCTTCCAATTCGCCTAGCAAGTCATTGCCCTCGCGCGTGCGCTCGCCTACGCCAGCGAAGACCGAATAACCGCCGTGCCCGGAGGCCACATTGTTGATCAATTCGGTGAGAATGACCGTCTTGCCGACCCCAGCACCCCCGAAAAGCCCCAGTTTGCCGCCGCGGGCAAACGGGCAGATCAAATCGAGGACCTTCAAGCCGGTCTCCAGCATTTCGTCTGCAGTGACTTGGTCTTCGTGGGCCGGGGCTGGACGGTGCAAGGGCATCTGGAGCACTTCGCTGCTGAGCGCACCCTTGCCGTCGATTGGCTCGCCGATGACGTTGAAGAGGCGGCCGAGCACTTCCTCGCCCACTGGAACTTGGATCGGACCGCCGCTGTCAACTACCCGCGCACCGCGCGTCAAACCATCGGTAGAATCCATCGCGACACAGCGCACCGCGTGCTCGCCTAAGTGCTGCTGTACTTCGAGGACCAAGCGCTCCTCGCTTGGGCGGTCTTCTGCGACCACTTCGAGGGCGTTGTAGATGGGCGGCAGTTCCTGCCCGGCGAAATCGACATCAATGACGACGCCGATGATTTCTTTGATTGTTCCTTCTTTCATTTTTACCTCGCGTAGTAAACAGCGCTATTGAGCCACAGCATTGGCACCGCCGATAATGTCCATCAATTCGAGGGTTATCGAGGCCTGCCGCTCCTTGTTCATTTCGCGGGTCAGATCCTCGATCATGTCTCTGGCGTTCTTAGTGGCGTTGTCCATCGCCATCATCTGGGCGGCGAAAAAACCCACATTCGACTCCAGCAGAGCGCGCCATACCTGGAAGTTGATCTGACGCTCAACCAAAGTGCCTAACAGAACCTCGGGCGATGGCTCGAAAGCGTACTTGGCACTTTCACCTGTTTCCTCTTCGGGCGCGATGGGCAAGAGCTGGCGGACGGTGGGCACTTGGGAAGTAACAGAGGAGTATTCGCTATAGCAAAGCAACACCCGGTCGGTCTGGTCAGTGACAAAGCGACTCGTTAGATCCTGAGCTATATCAGCGGCGCGAACTAACTCGAGCTGGTTGAACACATCGGCGTGATGGCGGGAGATTGAGTACCCGCGATGGCTGAAGAAGTCCCAGCCCTTGTTGCCGATGGTGATCAACTCAGGTTCGGCGTCCGCATACTCGTCTAACTCATCCTGGACCCGGCGGCACAGGTTGGTGTTAAAGGCACCGCAGAGGCCGCGATCAGAGGTTATGACCACCAGCGCAACGCGCTGGACCGGGCGAACCGCAAAGAGCGGCTGCTCGTAGATATCGACGCTCTGGTGCAGCGCTTTCAGCACTTGGTCCAGTCGCTGAGCGTACGGTCGGGCAGCTAAAATCGCCGCCTGAGCACGGCGCATCTTGGCCGCTGCCACCATCTGCATGGCGTTGGTGACGCGCTGGATATTGGTGATGCTGGCGACGCGCGTCCTGAGTTCGCGAAGGGTAGCCACCGCTTAGTCAGCTCCCGCAGAGGGACGGAAGCCACCCTTGAATTCTTCGATCGCCGCGTCGAGCTTTTCCCTAGTTTCGTCACTCAAATCGCGACTCTCGTAGATCTCCTTCATAAGCTCGGACTGGCGATCCCGCATGTAGGCCAGCAACTCGGCCTCAAAGCGGCCTAGGTCGGCCGTGGGCAGATCGAGTACGTGGTCGATGATCGACAGCGAAACCGTCAGTTCGGCCAGCGACTGCGGAGAGAACTGATCCTGCTTGAGGATTTCCATCAGCTTCTCGCCGCGGTTGAGCAGATTGCGCGTGCCTTGGTCCAAGCCCGAAGTGCCGAATTGAGCGAATGCCTTGACTTCGTTGTAGCGCGAAATATCGCCCTTGATGGTCCTGGCCACTGCTTTCATCGCCCTAGTCTGGGCATCGCTGCCCACGCGCGACACCGAGGCTCCCACGTCCATGGCCGGCCTGTTGCCCGAGTAGAACAACTCGGGCTTGAGCAGAATCTGGCCATCGGTAATCGAAATGACGTTGGTGGGTATAAAAGTCGATACGTCGCCTTCGAGAATCTCGATAATCGGCAGGGCCGTCAGCGAGCCGCCGCCCTTCTCATCGCTCATCTTGGCGGCGCGCTCCAATAGGCGCGAGTGCAAGTAGAACACATCGCCCGGATAGGCTTCGCGGCCCGGAGGCCGACGCAAAATAAGCGACATCTCGCGGTAGGCCCAAGCCTGTTTGGACAGATCGTCGTAGATGATCAGGGCGTGCTGACCATTGTCGCGGAAGTACTCGCCCATCGAAGCACCGGCATAGGGTGCCAAAAACTGCAAAGGTGCCGGATCGGACGCCGTGGCCGAGACCACGATAGTGTACTCCATGGCACCATTGGCCTCGAGTTCGGCCACCAACTTGGCCACGGTTGAGGCCTTCTGGCCGATGGCCACGTAGATGCACTTGACGTCTTGGTCGCGCTGGTTGATGATGGTGTCAACGGCAATGGCCGTCTTGCCCGTCTGGCGGTCCCCGATGATCAACTCGCGCTGGCCGCGGCCGATAGGAACGGTCGAGTCGATGATTTTAATGCCCGTCTGCAGGGCCTCACTGACAGGCTGGCGGTCGATGACGCCCGGAGCTTTGCGCTCGACCGGCACGCTCTCGTCCGCTTGGATGTCGCCCTTGCCGTCAATGGGCATACCCAAGGGATTGACGACCCGGCCCAAAAGAGCCTCGCCCACCGGCACTTCGACGATGCGGTCGGTGCGCTTTACTTGGTCGCCTTCGTTGATCAGGGTGTCCTCACCGAAGAGCACACAGCCGACGTTGTCTTCTTCGAGGTTGAGAGCCATGCCCATGATGCCGTGCGGGAATTCCACCAACTCGGTGGCCCGCACATTGCTCAGACCGTGGACGCGGGCCGTGCCATCGCCGACGTAGAGCACGGTACCCGTCTCGAATACGTCTATTTCTTTTTCAAAGCCCAGTAGCTGTTGCTTGAGAATTTGCGAAATCTCATCGGGCTGAACCATCGTTTCAGTGGCCATAAATCCTCCTGCTGACTAACCGGCCAGACGCGCTTGTAGGCGCTCTAGATAGGTGTTCACACTGCCGTCAAATACGGTGTCGCCGACGCGGATGATTGCGCCGCCCCGCAGGCTGGCATCGACTTGGACATCCAAGCGCACGGTGCGGCCGCTGCGGTGCTCTAAGCGCTCCCGCAGGCGCTGGCATTGCTCTTCACTCAGCGCCACAGCCGAGCGCACCTCAGCGCTGATTATGCCCTCGCGCTCGGCGACCTGATCGAGAAAATTTCCGAGTGCTGCGCCAATGATAGGGGCGCGGCCCCTAACTGCCATGAGCCGGAGAAAATTCAGGGTCAGCACCTCGACCTTACCGCTGAAAATCTCTCCTAGGACATTGGCTTGCGCCTGGCTGTCGGCTAGAGAATTGGCCAAAAACTCGGCCAGTTCGCCGGATTGGCGCACGGTCTCCAAAAGCCGCTCGACGTCGCGCTGCACCGCCGCGGTTGCGCCCGTTTCATCGGCGGCTTCCAGCAGCGTAACCGCGTAGCGTCGCACTACTTCGGGTGCGTTCATGGTCCTACTCGCACAATGGCGTTCAATTGGATTCGGGAATTCTGGCTATAAAGTCATCGACGAGGCCGCGGTTTTTCTCGTCGTCCAAATTGGCGTCGATTAGCGCACCAGCAGCTTGAACCGCGAGATTGGCCGTCTCGCGGCGCAACTCGGCGATGGCAGCGCGCTTTTCGCTTTCGATACTGGTCCGCGCTTGGTCGAGCATCCGCTCCGCCTCTTCCCGCGCTTGGGAGACGATTGTCTGCCGCACGTTTGCCCCAGCCTCGCGGGCCTCGGCGACGAGCTGCCGCGCCTCTTCATCAGCCGCGGCGAGCTTTTGCCGATGCTCGCGCAAGACCTCTTCGGCCTCTTGGCGCGCCTGCTCAGCCCCGGTGATCGCGTCGCTGATGCGTTTCTCGCGCTCGTCGAGGGCCGCCAAAAGGTGGGGCCAAGCGAATTTTTTGAGGACAAAAAGCACCACCAAAAAGGTGATGATCGTCCATATTATGAGCCCCACATGGGGATCGAGTAACATAGCGCTTGTACTACTTGGTCAGCACGATCAGCAGGCAAAACACCTCGCCGATCAGGGCCACGCCCTCGACCAAAGCGGCCGTCAGGATCATGTTGGTGCGGATATCACCTACGGCTTCGGGCTGGCGGGCGACGCCCTCCAGTGCTTTGCCAGCCAGCAGGCCGATACCCAAACCCGCGCCAATAGCGCAAAGCCCCATGCCAATTCCGGCACCCATGTACGCAAATTCCATAGCCAAATACTCCCTCTTGTGAACGGTGTGAACCCCTGCTAATGGTCTGGATGAGCAGCCATGCTAATAAAGACCGTCGATAGCAGGGTAAAGACAAAGGCTTGGACGAATCCAACGAAAATTTCGAGCATGTAAATCGCCACTGCAAAGGGCACAGACCCAATGGCGATCCACTCACTTTGCAGAATGGAAATCAAGCCCAAGAAAACCAAAATCGCCACGTGGCCGCCGGTCATATTGGCGAAAAGACGCACGCACAAAGCAAAGGGCTTGACCAACAAACCAATCAATTCTACGGGAATCAAAATGATGAGCAGCACCGGCGGCACCCCGGAAGGGATCAGGCTCTTGAAGTAGCCGAACAATCCGTTGTTGGCAATGCCGGCCCCTAGCATGACCAAAAAGGAGCAGAGGGCCAGACCCGCCGTGACGCTGATGTTGCCAGTGGCGGTAGCACTGTAGGGAACTAGTCCCAGCAGGTTGCAAAACAGGATGAAAAAGAAAAGCGTCAGCAAAAAAGGCAGATACTTTTTGCCGTCCTCGCCCATGATGGGCAATACGACCTCGTCGCGCAGAAAGAGGACGATGGCTTCGAAGAAATTGGCCAGACCCGAAGGCACAGTACGCGGTTTGCGGAAGGCCCTGAGCATGAGCACTATGAGCAGGATGCTCGCCACCCACATAATCACTACGTGCCGGGTGATGGAGAGGTCGATGCCGAAAAGCTCTAGCGAAGGAAGAGAAACTTTGCCTGCGAGCAGGTGATGAAAATCGACAAAGTCGACAAAGGGCAATTCAATATAGGGACTATCTAAAATGTGCCCTATGATGTCCACTTGCGCATTTGCGGCATCTGCCGCCTGCGTTTCGCCAGCCATTTACTGCCTTGTGAAATATCTAAAATTCGGAGGGAATCTGTCGCAGTAACCAACCGAATAAATTAATTAGGCCGTAAATTCCTGTCAACACCTCGCGGGCGCTTCTAGGGTTTTGAACGGCCTTGTAATTTGAGTACGTAAAAGATTTCAAACGCGAGAAAAAGCAAGTACGCAGCCACTAGCGCGACGAAGTAACTTTCGGCATGGATCTCAGCCCATCTGAGCACCACTACCGACAGGACGGCCACCGCGATCAATCGCGCGATCATCCCCCCGAAGAAGGCGATCACAAAGGTCTGCATGCCCTTGCCCCATCCCCAGCGAATTGCCGCCAGCGCGAGTGCGCCGTTGACTCCGGCGACCGCCAAGCCAGCGGCGATGCTGTCCCAATTCACGATCCGTCCTCCCGCTTGCGCCGCTCATCTAAGTCCATCAGCGTCCGATAGAGTTTGTAAAATCCACCACCCGCGCCGAGCAGGGTGCCCAACACGAGAAAGAGTGGCGTAGTTGCAAATTTGTCGTCGAGCCACCAGCCGAGAAACACAAAAATCAGGATCGTCGCCGCGAATTGAATCCCCAGACTGACGTAAGGGCCGATCTCGGCATACGCCCCGGTCTTTTTTTTGGCGACCATATTTCTACAAGTAAAGAAAAACGGCGGACCACCGCCCGCCGCTAGATCAAAGCTGACGACAGTGCTCAGCTCGTTTTCGACTCGGCATCCCCGCACGAGCCGGGAGCCTGACCGCACTCGCACATAGGCTCGCCCAACGCATCGCGCATAGTGCCCAGCCCTCCGCACGAGCCTTGGAGGCGGCGATTGCTGAAGATCACGCCGACGGCCATGGCGGCCATAACCAGTCCGAACGCGGCGAACGCGGCGATAAGCATGCTTACAGTCATCCTGCATTCCTCCCGACTTAAAACTCGTCGAAGCGGATCATTTCCTCTTCAATGCCTAGATCGTCGAGCATCCCGAGCGCGGCTCCGAGCATCAGCGGCGGGCCACACAGGTAATATTCGACGTCTTCAGGGGCGGGATGATCCTTGAGATAATGGTCGTACACTACCTGGTGAATAAAGCCCACATAGCCGTCCCAATTGTCCTCTGGCCGCGGCTCAGACATGGCGATGTGGAAGGTGAAATTGGGAAACTCCTCTTCGATTTTGCGGAAGTGATCCTCGTAGAAGACCTCGTTGGGATTGCGCGCCCCGTACCAATAGGACACCTTGCGCCCCGTCTTGAGCGTGTGGAAGAGGTGGTATAGATGCGACCGCAGCGGTGCCATGCCCGCGCCACCGCCGATATAGACCATCTCGCGGTCGGTTTCCTGAATGAAAAATTCGCCAAAAGGCCCCGAGATCGTCACCATGTCGCCCGGTTTGCGGCTGAACACATAGGAAGAGGCAATGCCGGGCGGCACGTCCATCCAGCCGCCCTTTTCGCGGTCGGGCGGTGGAGTGGCGATGCGGATGTTGAGCATGATGATGTCGCCTTCGGCTGGGTGATTGGCCATTGAATAAGCGCGAAAGACGGGCTCCGTATTGACCAGCTTGAAGTCCCACACGTTGAAGCGGTCCCAATCGGGATGGAAACGCTCGTCAATGCCCTCAAAGTCCTTGAAGTCGCACTCGAAGGGCGGCACTTCGATCTGGATAAAGCCGCCGGGCTGGAAATCCAGCGTTTCGCCCTCGGGGAGCTTGACGACAAATTCCTTGATAAAGGTCGCCACATTGTCGTTGGATACTACTTCGCACTCCCACTTTTTGACCGAGAACACTTCGGGCGGCACTTCGATCTTCATGTCTTGCTTGACGTTGACCTGACAGGAAAGCCGCACGCCCTCGCGCGCCTCGCGCTTGGTAATGTGGCTGGTCTCGGTCTGCAAGATATCGCCACCACCCTCGTAGATATTCACCTTGCACTGGGCGCAGGTGCCACCGCCGCCGCAGGCCGAAGACACGAAGACCTTGTTGTCGGCCAGCACGTTGAGCAGCTTGCCCCCTGCTGGAACGGAAAGGGCCTTGCTCTCGTCGTCGTTGATGAGGATCCGCACGTTTCCGCTGGGCACCAGCCGGGAGCGGGCTACCAAAATTATGGTCACTAGGGCCAATACTACGCCGGTGAACATGCCGACGCCGGAAATAACTTCAGTCATAAGACGCTCTTTCCTTTTAGAGCTGAATACCGGAAAAGGACATAAAGGCCAAAGACATCAGGCCCACCGTAATGAAGGTAATCCCGAGGCCACGCAGCCCTGGGGGCACGTCGCTGTACTTCATCTTCTCGCGGATGCCCGCGAGCGCGACGATAGCCAATGCCCAACCAAAGCCCGAGCCAAAGCCAAAGACCACGCTCTCGCCTAAGTTGTAGTCGCGCTCGACCATGAACAGCGAACCACCCAGAATCGCGCAATTAACGGTAATCAAGGGCAGGAAGATCCCCAGCGCATTGTAGAGGGCCGGCACGAACTTGTCGAGAAACATCTCGAGGATCTGCACCATCGCGGCGATGATGCCGATGTAGCTAATCAGCCCCACAAAGGTCAGATCTACCCCACTCAAGCCCGCCCACGCCAGAGCGTCTTCCTTGAGCAGGTACTGGTAGATTAGGTTGTTGGCTGGGACCGTAACCGTCTGTACCACGACTACGGCGATCCCAAGCCCGAACGCCGTCTGCACCTCCTTGGAGACCGCTAGAAAAGTACACATCCCTAAAAAGAAGGCCAGCGCCATGTTCTCGACGAACACGGACTTCATAAATATGTTCAGATAGGCTTCGACCATGTTTGGTTACTCCTCCTCGACCTGATCGTTCTTCCAGGTCCTGAGCGCCCATATAAACAAGCCAATGATGAAAAACGCACTCGGCGGCAAAAGCATCAGGCCGTTGGGTGCGTACCAACCCCCCTCGGCGGCCAATGCGAACATTGGTACCCCAAAGAGCGAACCCGATCCAAATAGCTCGCGCAATATGCCGACGACCAGCAGAATGACGCTGTAGCCCAAGGCATTGCCCAAACCGTCGAGAAAGCTCAGTCCAGGACCGTTCTGCGAGGCGAAAGCCTCGGCTCGCCCCATGATAATGCAGTTAGTGATAATCAGGCCGACGAAGACCGAGAGCTGTTTGCTGATATCAAAGGCATAGGCGCGCAGGAACTGATCGACGATAATCACCAGCGAGGCGATGATCGTCATCTGCACGATAATGCGGATATTGGCCGGGATGTAGTTGCGGATCACGCTGACGGCCATGTTGGAACAACAGAGCACGAAAATGACCGCCAAGCACATGGTGACGGTGGTTTCCAGCTTAGTCGTCACGGCCAGCGCCGAGCATATGCCGAGGCTCAGCAAGGCAATGGGATTGGAGTCAAAGAGCGGACTAAAGAGGACGTCTCTTGGTTTGTCAGCCATTTTAACTAACTCCTCGTTCTTTGAGCTTAGCTAGATACGGCCCAAAGGATTCCGCACCCAACCAGTAGCGCAGCATGTCTCTGACGCCGCGCGAGGTAATAGTGGCACCCGACAGCCCATCGACCTGATACTGGGTTTCGGGCCGTCCCTGGACGACCTTGCCCCTGATCACCTCAATGCGCACGGCACCGCTTTCGTCAAAGGCCTTTTTGCCGTCCCAGAGGGCCTTCCAACTCGGGTTATCGACCTCGCCTCCCAAACCTGGAGTCTCGGCGTGTTCGTAGTACACCAGCCCGCGGATGGTATTGAGGTCCCTAGCATCAAGGGCCACAAATCCATAGAGGGTTGACCACAGCCCCAAGCCGTGGACGGGCAGAATGACCTTTTTGATCTTGCCCTTTTGCGAGACCAAGTACACCGAGGCATGGAGTGCGCGGCGCTTGACGTTGGCAATATCCACATCGTCCGGTACCACCTCGCTCTGCGCCGGGTCCTTGGCCGCCCGCCGCTGGTCGTACTCAATCGGGTCAACGCCATCGACGTATTCCCCAGTCGCCAAATCGACGACGCGGGTATTTATATTCTGATATAACTCATCGATGCGCTCGCCGCTGGCGACCTCGCCGGATTTCAGCAGACCCGCGGCCATCAGAATATTGCGTTTCTTGTCGAGCGTCTTGTTGACCGCCTGGGTCGGCCGCAGTGACACCGCCGCCGCCGATACCAGCACCGAGCAGACGAGGCAAACGCCGAGCGCCACGCCGAATGTTCTACCAACTGAATCGTTAGCCACTTTGTCTATCTCTCCTAAGAACTGACGGCGGTGCGGGCCAGCCTGCGCTTGATGTTGGCTTGTATTGCCACGTAGTCGATCGCGGGCGCGAAGACATTGCCAAAGAGAATGGCCAGCATTACGCCCTCGGGAAAGGCCGGATTGATCACGCGGATCAGCACGGTCATAAAGCCTATGAGCGCCCCGTACGCCCAACGACCGGCCGGGGTCATGGTCGCCGACACCGGATCCGTCGCCATATAGACGCAGCCAAAGGCGTAGCCGCCCAGCACCAAATGCCAAGCCGCGTTCATCTGGAACATCGGGTTGGTATTGCTGCCAATCGCGTACAGCAATTCGGCGCATACTACCGTCGCCACCGTCATGCTGACGATGATTTGCCAAGAGCCGACCCTAGTTGCGATGAGGATGGCTGCGCCGATCAGACAGGCTAGGGTCGATGTTTCGCCCATAGACCCGGGGATCGTGCCTAAGAAGGCCTGCATCCAAGTCACCGAGTCGGTAACGGCCACCATGCCGTCGGCCGCAGCGGCCCCTAGCGGGGTAGCGTACGTAAAGCCATCAACCGCGACCCAGACCGCATCGCCGGTGATCTCGACGGGATATGCAAAATAGAGAAAAGCCCGCCCGGTCAGCGCTGGATTGAGGAAATTTTTGCCGGTGCCGCCGAAGACCTCTTTACCTATTACCACGCCGAAACTAATGCCAATGGCCACCTGCCACAGGGGGATCGTCGGCGGCAGGGTCAAGGGAAAGAGCATGCCCGTGACCAAGAAGCCCTCGTTGATCTCGTGCTTGCGAACCATCGCAAAAAGCCCCTCCCACAGACCGCCCACCATATTGCACACCAAAAAGACTGGAAAGAAATAGAGGAAGCCGTGGAATACGTTGGCCAACGGGTTACTGGGATTGTAGCCGATGCCGAGGATGTCGATGATTATCCCGCGCCATTCGCCCGTTGTCGCCGCCCCCATCTGCTGCATAGCCGAGTTGATCTGATAGCCCGTGTTCCACATAGCCATGAAAATGCAGGGAACGAGCGCGACGACGACCGTAATCATGGTGCGCTTGAGGTCAATGCCGTCGCGCACGTGCGTCGGCCCCTCCGTAACGCGACCAGGCGTATATAAAAATGTATCGGCTGCCTCGTATAGAGCGTAGAACTTTTCCAGCCGTCCCCCCTTGTGGAAGAGGGGCTCGGCTTGGTCGAGCAGATCTCGCAAAACCTTCATTGAATGCGTCTATCCTTCTCTTTCAATTCTCTCCAAATTTCGCCGCAGCATAGGTCCGTATTCGTACTTGCCGGGGCACGCAAAAGTACACAGCCCCAAGTCCTCCTCGTCCAACTCCAGACAGCCGAGGGCTTGGGCGCGGTCCGTATCCTCGACAATGAGAGCGCGGAGGAGAAAGGTCGCGAGGATGTCCAACGGCATCACCTGCTCGTACGAGCCGATCGGCACCATGGCCCGGTCGCTGCCTTCGGTTGAGGTAGTAAAGTCGAACAACCGGCTGGGCAGCAGCTTGGAGGCAAAGACATTCTTGATGGAAAACTTATCAACGCCCGGTTTCTGCCACCCTAAAAACTCGCGCTCGCGTCCCTCGGCGAGCACGGAGACCTGTGTGTGGTAGCGCCCGAGGAAATCCAAGGGGCCGGGGCCGGACGCGCTCCGACCTGATAGCACCGACCCAGTAATGACCCGATTCTCGCCCGGCTTGAGCTGGCCCGCCGTCAGCTCGCTCAGGCAGGCTCCTTGGCGGGTGCGCAACAGGCGCGGCTGCTCCACTTGGGGACCGCCCAAAGCCACGACGCGCTCAGTCCACAACGAGCCGGTGGCAAAGAGCTTACCACAGGCCACCGCGTCTTGGTAGCCGATGTACCAGACGGTCTTGGCCGCCCCGACCGGATCGAGAAAGTGGATGTGGGTGCCGGGCAATCCCGCGGGATGCGGTCCGGCAAATTCGACGACTTGGGCACCGTCGGTTGAGATGCTCGCACCGGGTGCTTTGCACGCATAGACCGGCCCATCGGTGAGCTTGCCCAGTATCGTCAGACCCCGAGCAAAGTCGTCTTCGTGCTCGCGGAGCACGACTTGAGGATCGGCTGCGAGAGGACTGGTATCCATTGCGGTGACGAAAATCGAGTGCGGCGCACTATCGGGTGCGGGCACCTTGCTGTAGGGCCGCGTGCGCAGCGCGGTCCAGAGACCGGACGCTACCAAGGTCTCACGCACCTGCTCGCGGCTTAGCTGATCGGGTGCCGTGCGCGTGTGTTGCTCAAAGCGCTCTTCCTCGTCCCCAGCAACCTCAATGACGACCGAGAGCAAGACGCGTTTGGCACCGCGATGGATGGCGATCACTTTGCCGCTCGCCGGCGACGTATAGCGCACCCCCGGAGCCCTTTTGTTCTCGAAGAGCAACTGCCCCTTTTTGACCGAATCGCCCTCGTTTACGGCCATCGTCGGCCGCAGGTCGATAGTGTCCGGTCCCAAGACAGCCACCTTCCCAATCGCTGGGCCGTCGTCGATCACTTGCTCCGGCGCACCAGTAATGGGCAGGTCTAATCCTTTTTTTATTACAATTTTATTACTGGCCATTATGCGTGCTGCGCGATCCCCTTTCAAAAGTAAATATCACTATATCTGGCCAGTTTAAGCCAGCCAGTCCCATCCGTCAAGAAAAACAGGGCATTAATTTGTCGTTAAAGAGTCTTTATGTCTCATAATCGGCCAGATATTCAAAGCGCGGGCGCGCCGTCTAGCCCGTTTACCTCCGCAAACAGCCTAAAAATAAAAGCCAAGAAACGCGATGGAGCAAGACATTTGCGTAGAAGACGTGGGCTAGACCTTGCCAAATCGGGTGAAACCTCGGATTTTAGACGCTCATTCACCAACTGATCGAGGAATTATGAGCCTGAATGCGCCCACAACGCGCGAGGAAATCGCCGCTCTTTACAAAAGCCCCATACTCGACCTCATATACCGCGCCGCAAACGTCCACCGCGAGCACCACGACCCGCGGCAAGTACAAGTCTGCACCCTGCTGTCGATCAAGACCGGCGGCTGTCCTGAAAATTGCAGCTATTGCTCGCAATCGGCCCACTTCGATACGGGCCTCGAACGCCAAGACCTGCTGTCGCTAGACGCTGTGCGCGAGGCCGCCAAGCGCGCCGCCGCCGCCGGAAGCACGCGCTTCTGCATGGGCGCGGCCTGGCGGCAAGTCCGCGACGGCGCGGAATTCGACCGCGTGTTGGACATGGTGCGCACGGTCGCGGACACCGGCATGGAAGTCTGCTGCACGTTGGGCATGCTCACCGCCGACCAAGCCCGCCAGTTGCGGGAAGCCGGCCTCCACGCGTACAACCACAACTTGGACACCGGAGAAAACTACTACCCCGAAATCGTCTCCACCCGCACCTATCGCGACCGCATCGAAACCCTAGGCCACGTCGGTCGCGCCGGGATATCGGTCTGCTGCGGCGGCATCTTGGGCATGGGCGAAAGCGAAGACGACCGCATTGACCTGCTCTGCTCGCTCTTGCAACTACCAACGCCGCCGGAATCCATACCGGTCAACGCCCTAGTACCCATCGACGGCACGCCGCTCGGCGACCGCGAAAAAGTGACCGCGTGGGAGCTCGTCCGCATGATCGCTTGCGCCCGCATCCTCTTTCCCACGGCCATGGTGCGCCTCTCGGCTGGCCGCGACCAACTCTCGACAGCCGAACAAGCTCTGTGCTTTCTAGCTGGAGCCAATTCCATCTTCTCGGGCGACCGCCTGCTGACGACGCCCCACCCTGGCACCGACGCCGATCAAGCCCTTTTCGACCTGCTCGACCTAGAAGCGCGGCCACCGCAAAGTGCTTCAGAGCGCGTCGATCAACTCGCAGAAGCAATCGTAGATCGAGGCTAGCTGAGACCGCTCAATGCAGTAGGGCGGCAGCACGTACACGCTATTGCCCAGTGGCCGCAGCAGGAATCCCCGCGCCAAAAATCGCTCCCTCAGCAGCGGCCCCACCTCGTGCAGGTATCCTTCCTCGCCTTCGACAATCACATCCGCCGCCACAATCGTACCGCACACCCGCACCCGCTTGAGCCGTGGGTGGCTGCGCAGCCGCACCACTTCCTCGCGCTGCCAAGTCGCTAGCCGACGAAAAGGCTCGCCAGCCAGCAAATCCAGCGAGGCCAGCGCAGCCGCGCAGCCCAAGGGATTGGCCGTATAGGAGTGCCCGTGATAGAAGGCTTTAGTCGGGTCATCGTGATAGAAAGCCGCGAAAATCCGCTCGCTGCAAACGGTGGCCGCCATAGGTAAAAAACCACCGGTCAGCCCCTTGGCCAAGCAGATGATATCCGGTTGGGTCGCGGCTTTCTCGCAGGCGAAGAGCGCCCCGGTGCGACCAAATCCGGTCAGCACTTCGTCGTAAATGTCCAACACATCCCATTGGCGCAAAAGCGCCTGCACAGCCGAGAGAAAGTGCGGTCGGCACATCCGCATGCCTCCGGCACCTTGCACTAGCGGCTCAAGTATCATGGCTGCGTACTGGTTGGGATGGCGTGCCAACAGCTCCTCCAGTCGCGCAAGTGCC
The DNA here is from genome assembly GCA_022819745.1 of Candidatus Latescibacterota bacterium. The sequence goes on from JAJEGS010000035.1 coordinate 326,432, forward strand.
CGCGCCTCTTTGGCCTCTACTTCTCCATCGCCCTCCCAAGTGGCCGGAAAGGGCACGGCGTCCGTCGGAAAGAGCAAGTCGGCAAAAGGACGCGTAAAAAGCGAGCGCTCCCCCACCGACATCGCCCCGAACGTGTCGCCGTGATAGGCCCCCTCGAAACGCAGAAAGCGCGTGCGATCTCGCTCGCCCTGATTGCGCCAAAACTGATAGGCCAGCTTGAGCGCGACTTCCACGGCCGTCGAGCCGTCGTCCGAGTAGAAAACCCACTTTAGCGGCACGGGCAAGGCATCCACCAACCGCCGGGCCAACTCTTCGGCGGGGCGATGGGTAAATCCGGCGGCTATTACCTGTTCTAACTCTTTGGCCTGCTCGGCCACCGCGGCGGCGATTTTGGGCTGACCGTGGCCGTGCAAGGTCACCCACCAGCTCGAAATGCAGTCGAGGATCTGCCGCCCATCCTCCAGTTCTAGCACTGCCCCGCGGCCAGCGCGCACCTGCTGCACTGGCAACGCTGCCTTCATCTGGGTAAAAGGCGACCACACGTGAGAAGTACGCTCAGCCATGATGGCCAAAATAGCGGGCAAAAAGCGCCCGGACCTTGGCGGGCGACAGCTCTACCCGGCGATCAATTGCAGCCAGCACAGGCACCTCTCCGTAGTGAGCGATAGCTCGGCAGTTGGCTGGGTTTGGGGGACCGTTGACCACCACGCCCAAGAGCGGGCAACCTCGGCGGCGCAATTGGTCCAGCGTCAATAGCGTGTGATTAATGGTGCCCAATTCGCTGCGCGCCACCACCAGCACCGGCAGCCCCAGATCGACCATCAGATCGACCATCAGGTGCCGGTCGTCGAGCGGCACCATAACTCCACCAGCTCCTTCGACGATCAAGCGCTTTTGCACGGGCAGTGCGAAACGGCTCATCTCGATCTGCACGCCCTCGCGCCGAGCCGCCTCGTGCGGCGACAGGGGTTCGCGCAGGCGATAGGTCTCCGACAGGACGCGCTCGGCCGGCAGACCGGTGACGCGCCGCACCCAATCGGCGTCCGCATCAGCCCCGCTTTGCACGGGCTTCCAATAGGCGGCCTCCAACCCCACGGCCAGCAGTGCCGCCACATAGGACTTGCCGACGCCCGTATCCGTACCGGTGACGAACAAGCGCGGGGGAAGTTCAGCCGCCACAATCCCTCGCTTTCTCGATAATCAAATAATGAATAGCGCATGTAATCTCCACGCCATTGGGGCAGTCGCGATCCCAGCCGTTCAAGAACTGGCGCAATTGCGCAGGTCCAAGGGTGCTCAGCCGCGCCGACGTGTGGGCTCCCGTGCCCTTGAAGTGGCGCAAAAAAGCGCGCGCGGTCGGAAAGCGCAGTGCAATCATCTGTTCCCATTGGCGCACGGCAACCGGCTCGTCGGCGAATACGCGGGCGACAGCGGCTAAGTCGGGCAAGGCGTTGGCACTACAGGGGACGCCTTGCCGCGTACATTGGTGGTGCCATTCGGCGTACGACCCCGCCCCCGGATAGGAGCACAGCAATCGCCCGCCGGGTTTGAGCGCGGTCAGTAGCTGCTGTAGTCCGGCGCGCAAATCGGCGAACCAGTGAACCACAAAGCTGGCGCAGATCAAGGCGTAGCGTCCCTCACTTGCTAGCTGTTCCCCGTCCAAGACCCGGTAGTAGAGGTCTGGATGGGCGGCCTCAGCGACCATTTTCTGCCGACAATGCGCGACCATGGCCGGCGCAAGGTCGGTCAGTTCCAAGCGACGCCCGGGAAAAAGCGCAGCCAAGGATGCGCTCAAAAAGCCCGTGCCGCAACCGATTTCGAGCACTGGGCCTTCTACTAGGTCTTCGGCGCACTCGGCAGCACATTTAGCCAAAGTAGCAGCCCCAGCGCGCTGCTCCTCGGCGTGGCAGTCGTACGTCGAGGCACTGCGGGAGAAATTCTCCACGACGCGCGCTTTGAAACTCGCTTCCGTCATACAGGTCGCATCCCGCGCCAAGCCCGTTCAACTTGTTCCCAACACGCGCGAACATGCGTCAAGGGCAGCGCGTGGCCCGCCTCTGCGACGATGGCAAGCTCGCTGTTGGGCAGCATCTCGCGCAACTCCTCGGCCCGCTCCACGGGCACCACGCGATCGCGGCTGCCGTGCAAAATGAGCACCTGTGCTGCGGTTGGTATCGAGCTTAGTTCCAGCACGCTCTCCTGCAACAATTGCAAATCGCGGCGCAAGCTGTCGGCGTCAACAGTCCCGGACCGATAGCTGTCCGACGGCGCACCACAACGGGCGTAAAAATCGGCCAACAAAGCCGCTGGCTCGCGCTCCAAGCGCGCCAGCATCTGCTCTACGGTGCGGCGCGAGCGCCGGGCCTTGCGGTCGCACGGAGAGTGAAAGCTGTGAAAGCCGCTGATGACCACAATCAACTCCGCCGCCGCACATAGCTGCGGTGGCAACAAGTGCAAGCCGAGAGAGTGCGCCAAGACGATGCGTGGCTGGACCTCGACCGCCATAGCTGGGCCAAAATACCCTCGGTCTAGGCAGTGCAGCACGAAGTTAGCGGGCAAGACATCCCGCCAGCGATCCCAGCACCAAGCGCCAAAGCCCCACCCGTGTTGGGCGACCACGTCAACGACGGCCATCGCGCCACCGCTGTAGCAATTCAATTAGCATATCGAGGTCGCTCTGCTGGTGCAGGGCGCTGAGCGCCAAGCGAATCCGCGCCCGGCCCGGCTCGACCGTAGGAGGGCGTATGGCCACCGCGAGGACGCCGTTTTCTTCTAGATAAGCGTTCAGAGCCAGCGCTTCGTCCTCCGCACCCACCATCAGCGGTACGATCTGTGCGGTCGCCGCGCCCGTGTCCCATCCTTGTGCCCTGAGCGCGCCGCGCAAGTAGTCGGCATGGGCGAGCAATGTCCGGCGCTGGGCATCCATCTGCGGCACCAGATCTAGCGCCGCATCCACTGCTCCCAAGATGGCTGGTGGCAGTGCGGTCGTATAGATGAATCCTGGGCAGCAGTTGACCAAGTACTCCCACAGCTTCTCGCCGCAGGCCACGTACGCCCCAAAAGATCCGAGCGCTTTGCCGAACGTGCCGATGCATACGTCCACAGCCTTGCCGCACGTCAGCCCCATCCCCCGCTCGCCCAAAACGCCCGTGGCGTGCGCTTCGTCGATGACCAGCAGCGCGTCGAATTCTCCGGCTAACTCGACGAGTGCGTCAATGTCGCTGACATCGCCGTCCATGCTAAACACTGACTCGGTGACAATCACCCGGCGCGAATGTTCCGCCCCCGCGCTTTCCGCCAGCAGAGCGCGCAGGTGATCCAAATCGCCGTGGCGGTAGCGCCGCATCCGACAGCGCCCCAAAACCGCCCCTTGGACTAAACTGTTGTGGCAGAGCCGGTCGAGCAGGATGAGCGCGCGCCGATCGACCAGCGTCGGCAGCAGCGAAACATTGGCCTGATAGCCGGAATTGAGCACCAGCGCCCGCTCGGCCTGCTTGAGCTTAGCCAAGGTCTGCTCCACTTGGGCAAAGCCCGGCTGGGAACCACAAATCAAGCGCGAGGCCGTGGCACCGGCCCCGTAGCGCTTGACGAACTCAACGGCCCGCGCCTGCAACAGCGGGTGCGACGCCAAGCCGAGATAGTCGTTGGAGCTAAAATTGACCAACTCGCGGCCATCGGCGCGAACGCGCGCGCCGCCGCACGGCTCGTAGGTCCGCAGCGACCGCATCTGCCCGGCCTGTTGCCGCCGCGTCAACTCGGCGTGAATAAAATCGAATTTTCCCTGCATAAAGGTGAAGCTGTGCCAAATGATTCGCCCAAGCAAGGCGAGCCGCCTATAGGCTTGCCGCGCAGGGTGCGCCGCTCTATACTATCGCCTGTAAACTTGCCCCTCCGCTGCCATGGCGACGACGACCAATAAAATCACTGTTTCTTCGCTCCAGTCCAAAAAGGAGCGCGGCCAAAAGATCTGCATGTTGACGGCCTACGACTACCCCACGGCCGCGCTGCAAGACGAAGCCGGCCTCGACGTGATCTTGGTCGGCGACTCCGTGGGTACCAATGTCTTGGGCTATCGCGGTCCGCAACAGGTGACCATGGAAGATATCCTCCACCACCTGCGGGCTGTGCGCCGGGCTGTGCGCCGGGCCTTTCTCCTCGCCGACCTGCCCTTCATGTCCTTTCAGCCGTCGGTCGAGACCGCAGTCAAAAACGCCGGACGCTTGGTGCAGGAAGGCGGGGCCGAAGGCGTCAAATTAGAGGGCGGCCTGCCGGTCTTGCCGCAGCTAAAAGCCATCGTTGACGCCGGCATTCCGGTCGTCGGCCATCTCGGGTTTACTCCGCAGTCCCAGGCCCGCGAATTCTACCTGTTCAGCGACCGGCGCGGCACCGTACCCAAGTTTCACGGCAAGGGGCCGAAGGGGGCCAAAGCCCTCGTCGAGCAAGCCCTGCGCTTGGAGGACGTCGGCGTATTCTCCCTAGTTTTGGAAATGGTCACTGAAGAAGCGGCCCGAGCCGTCACCGAGCGGCTCAAAATTCCAGTCATCGGCATTGGCGCTGGCCGCTATTGCGACGGCCAAGTGCTGATCGTCCACGACCTCGTCGGCCTCAACGAAGAAGACCTAATCCTGACCAAAGCCTACGGCCAAGCGCGCCAGGATTGGATCGAAATGTTCAAAACGTACTGCCGAGAAGTCGCCGAAGGCCACTTCCCCACGGCCGAAAACGCAGCGCATATGGCCCCCGAAAAACGCGCTCAACTAGATCAACTGCTCAACGATAACGGTAAGAATCGCTAATCCTTCGAGAGGAAAATATCCCATGCGCTTATTCTACGCCGCTGCCCTGATTTTGTGGACCACCGCCCCCGCTCTAGCCCAAGAAGCCGACCAAAACTGGATTCAGGCGGCCATCGCCAACTTGGATGCCGCGTTTGGCTCCATCGTCTCGGCGATGGCTGGTGTTCTCTTCGCCGACCTAGGGACGAAAATTCCCCTCATCATCTGGGTGCTCGTCCTAGGCGGCATCTACTATTCGTTCTATTTCGGCTGGATCTCCCTGCGCGGCTTCCGCCACTCCATCGACGTCATCCGCGGTCGCTACGACGATCCCAACGACCCAGGCGAGATCTCCCATTTCCAAGCTCTCACCAGCGCCCTGTCAGCTACCATCGGCCTCGGTAACATCGCCGGCGTCGCCATTGCCGTCAGCTTGGGCGGGCCGGGTGCGGTCTTCTGGATGCTCCTGACCGCCTTATTCGGCATGTCCTCCAAGCTGGCTTCCTGCACCCTAGCCGTCATGTACCGCAAAATTCACCCCGACGGCCGCATCTCCGGCGGGCCGATGTACTACCTAGAGCACGGACTTGCCGGTAAAGGACTCAAGTCGTTGGGCCGCGTCTTCGCCATTTTGTTCGCCATTTTCACCATTGGTGGCTCCCTTGGCGGTGGCAACATGTTCCAAGTCAACCAGACGGTCGAGATCCTCACCACTGTATCCCCGGCTATAGGGGAATACAACTGGGCCTTAGGCATCCTCTTCGCCTTGTTGATCTCCTTGGTCATCATCGGCGGCATCAAGCGGATCGGCCGCGTCACCTCGCGGATCGTGCCCTTCATGTGCCTGCTCTACGTGGCAGCCTCCCTCATCATCATTCTGTCGCACATCGGCGATGTGCCTGCCATGATCGCGACCATTTTCCGCGAAGCCTTCTCGCCACAGGCCCTGTACGGCGGCTTTTTAGGCGTCCTAGTCGTCGGTATCAAGCGGGCAGCCTTTTCCAATGAGGCCGGTCTCGGCTCGGCGGCTTTTGCCCATGCCGCGGCCAAGACCAACGAGCCAGCGCGCGAGGGCATGGTCGCGATGATCGGCCCCTTCATCGACACGATCGTCATCTGCTTGATGACAGCTTTGGTCTGCATGATTACCGGGGTGTACACCGATCCTCAGTTCCAAGCAAGTGAAGGCTTTATCGTCGGAGCCAAAATGACTTCCGCGGCCTTTGATTCGTTCCTGCCCGGCGCCCGCTACGTCCTCGCCATTGGCGTCATGCTCTTTGCCTACTCAACCATGATTTCGTGGTCGTACTACGGGGAGCGAGCGTGGGAATACCTATTTGGCAGTCGCTTCAACCTAATTTTCCGGGTCATTTTCGTCGTCTTTGTCGTCTTCGGCTCGGTCGTCACGCTCAAAAACGTGCTCGACTTTACCGATATGCTCATTTTGAGCATGGCCTTCCCCAACATCATCGGCGGCGTCATCCTCAGCCCGCAGATCAAGGCGTGCTTGCAAGATTACTGGGGTCGGCTGAAAAGCGGCGAGATGCAGCGCTACAAGTAGGGTTCAGGGGGCGTCTCCGCCTTCCAACCACTCGCGGTCTGCGGCCAAGTAAATTTCCTCGACCTCCAAGTCGGCAAAGGCCGCAGACCACCGCTGCCAATCGGCCCGTTCTTCCTGCTCCTGCATCCGCAGCCGCACCACAAAGGCAAAGCGATTG
>JAJEGS010000029.1 GCA_022819745.1 Candidatus Latescibacterota bacterium
GATGCCGCAGGCGAGCATGGTCTGCACCATCTCGGTGCGGATGTCTTGCAGCGAGTCCGTTGGCGGCACGGGGAAGTAGCCGCCCTTGTAGTCGGGCTTGTAGCCTAAGTTGGGGCCGTCGGCCGAGCCGGAGTTCCAGCGTCCTTCCACCGAGTCGATTTCGTAGAAACCCAAATGCGCTTGCTGGTCGAAGCGGATGTTGTCGAAGATGAAAAACTCGGCTTCCGGTCCGAAGAAGGCGGTGTCGGCAATGCGGGTGCGCTGCAAGTAGGCTTGGGCGCGCTGGGCAACGCCACGGGGATCGCGGGCATAGGGCTGGCGGGTGATGGGGTCTTCAATCGAGCAGACCAGCGACAAGGTGGGCACGGCCATGAACGGGTCCATGACCGCGGTGGTCGGATCGGGCAGGACGAGCATGTCGGATTCGTTGATTTCCTGCCAGCCGCGGATGGACGAGCCGTCGAAGCCGAGACCGTCTTCGAACAGGTCCGGTTCCAAGTCGGCGATGGGCATGGTAAAGTGTTGCCAGGTGCCGGGCAGATCGACGAACTTGAAATCGACCATCTGCGCGTCGTGTTGGCGTGCTAAAGCCAGCGCCGCGTCGATGGCGCTAGCTTGGGCCGACTTCGGTTTGGTTTTGGCTTTCGGTTTGGTTTTGGCTTTGGCTTTCGCCTTGGCTTTGGCCATGACTATTCCTTTCTCAAAGTAGTGGTTGATATGGGATCAGGGGATGCGCTCCCCGCAGCACGCGTCCCCTGCTTCTGGTCTGAGTTCCGTCGTTGGAAGGCCGACCAGGTTTTAGAAGCTCCTGCCGAAGACGAGGAAGGTGGATTCCCTGTTGGGATTGAGGATATAGGAAGCGAAGTAGTCGCCCTTGCTCATGTTGAGGCCGACGCTGACCAGATCTATGGTGTCTTCTGGAGCCTCGTCGTCCTCTGGATTTTCGTCGAGTTCATAGGTGTACACCCCATTGCCGAGGCCGACGGTGACACTGACGGCGGTTTCTTCTATCTCGCCCAAGTCGTAGGTCGCTTCCGCCCAGAACGAATTGTCAGTGTCGCCGAAGAAATTGTAAGCGACTAGGGCGCTCAAGGGTACGTCGTCGGGGGCGAGAGACGCGCTGATTTCGAGGATATGCGGATTGGATTTTTCTTCGTCCTCTTCGAGTTCCTCTGCGCTGTAGTTATTATAGCTGAAGAAATCGTCGTCTTCGGTCAGGCCCGGGAAGTAGTAGTCGGTCAGGGTGATGCCGATGGGGCCGGACGAGAAGCTGACGTAGAGGTCGTTCTCGTTGTCACCGCCGTCGGAGATCGCCCACGACGACCAAGCGCCGATTTCGACGTTGCCGTGGCTGATGGACATGCCCGGCTGGATGCTGACGGCATTGCCAAAGTCCGTGCCGCGCCACACGTAGCGGTTGACTACGTCGGCACCAAAGCCAACCCCGGCATCGGCCGGAACAGCGGATAAGGTCAGCGCAAAGAGAAGAGGTGCGGCAAAAAGCAAGCGTTTCATCAGATGCTCCTTAGGTGGGTTGAGATGTGCTGCGTCGATTGCCGATTAAGGTAAGAGATGGGGGCCGGTGCAGCCAAAGGCCACACCGCCCCCTTGCTATCACAGGGCGCTTTCGCCCGTCTCGCCGGTGCGGATGCGCACGGCTTCTTGGATCGGCGAGGCAAATACCTTGCCATCGCCGACTTTGCCGGACTTGGCCGCCTCGACGATGGTGTTGATTGCCTGCTCGTGGTCGGCGTCCTTGACGATGACCTCGATTTTGATCTTGGGGACGAAATCAATGCGGTACTCGGCACCGCGATAGACCTCGCGGTGGCCGCGCTGGCGGCCAAAGCCTCGCACTTCGGTTACGGACATGCCGGCGATGCCCCGTTCGCCTAGGGCCTTCTGCACGGCCTCAAGGGCCGATGGCCGGAGGAATGCTTCAATTTTATACATTGTTGGTTCCCTCCCTCGCTTAGTTGTTGATGTGCTGGAAATCTGCGTACGCGGGCTGGCCGTGCTCGCTTAGGTCGAGACCCTCGTCCTCGTCTTCCTCATCAACGCGGAACCCGAGTGTCGCCTTGACAAGGCTCGCGAGGGCAAAGGAAAAGACAAAGGCGAAGATGGCGTACGACAGCGTGCCCAATATCTGGGTGCCTACGCTGTGGTCGGTGCTGAATATCCCGACCGCGACCGTGCCCCAAACGCCGCAGATGCCGTGAACGGAGATGGCACCGACCGGATCGTCGATCTTGATGCGGTCGATAAAGACAATCGAGAAGACGACGATGATTCCGGCGATCAAGCCAATCCAGATGGCTCCGTACCAAGTGACCACGTCGGCCCCAGCCGTGATGCCCACTAGGCCGGCGAGAATGCCGTTGAGCGCCATGGTGATGTCGGGCTTTTTGAGGTAGATATATGAGGTAAAAATCGAGGCCATACAACCAGCCGCTGCGGCGAGGGTGGTGGTGACGAAGACCAGCGACACAGCCGCTGGGTCGGCGCTGAGCACCGAGCCACCGTTGAAGCCGAACCAGCCGAGCCACAGCAGGAAGACGCCGATGGTCGATAGCGGCATGCTGTGTCCGAGGATGGGCCTGATTTCTCCGTTGTGGTACTTGCCCTTGCGCGCCCCCAGCACCAGAACTGCGGCGAGGGCCGAGAAGCCGCCGAAGGCGTGGACGACCGACGAGCCAGCGAAGTCGTAGAAACCGAGGTCGTCGAGCCAGCCGGCACCCCACTTCCAAGAGCCGGCGATGGTGTAGCCAAAGGCCACCAAGATCACGGCGTAAAGCATGAAACCCGACAGCTTAATGCGCTCGGCGACGGCACCGGAGACGATGGTGGCGGCGGTGGCGGCGAACATGGCTTGGAAGATGAAGTCTGACCAATAGGTGTAATCTGCGTACTGATTGGTCAGGTTGGCCACATCGTCGTCAAAGCCGATCCAGCCCTTGAGGGCCAACACATCGGCGATGAGCCAATCATCGCCCGGATACATGATGTTGAAGCCACACAAGGCATAGGTGAGAATACCGGCCGAGATGATAAAGAGGTTCTTGAAGAGGATGTTGACCGTGTTCTTCTGCCGGGTCAGGCCGGATTCGAGCGTGGCAAAGCCCAAGTGCATGATAAAAACCAACGCTGCGGCGATGAGAATCCACAGGTTATCTACCATGAATTTGGGATAGGCCAAGGGCATGGCTTGGAAGGCTTCTACGGTTGTAAAATCCCCGGCTGAAGCCTGTGTAGTCGCTCCGAGGACCCCGGCACTGATCCATAAGAGCGAAGGACGGTTGCGAAAAACAGACATGGGCAATCCCTTCCCTTGTAAGGTATGAGGAGGCATCTAATCGACGCCTCTTGGCTGCGAACGTCGGATTGTTACAAGGCAAGAAACGTGCCAAGCGGATTGGGCACAGATACTTCAGAATTGTAGCTTATTGTAAATTAGGGAGTTAGAAAAAATAACAATAAAGAGAAAAACGAGACGAGCATAACGACAAAATTGAAACAGTATCAGAAAACAACAATTTCGTCATTTTTATTGTTCATTTTTTGTAATTTTTCGGGCAGATGTCTAGTTTTTGAATCCGATAAGAGAAAATGCGGGTCGTAGTACCGAGGGTGCGGGCGGCCTTGGCCATATTGCCGCGGGCGTTTTTGAGGGCCTCGATGATGATTTCTCGTTCATAAGCCTGCATCATCGTATTAAAGGAGCCGGTGACCGGCGTTCCGGTGGCGTCAGCCGTTTGCAGGGAGGGGGGCAGGTGGTGGCCGTGGATGACGCCGTCGTTGCTGAGGATGATCGCCCGTTCAATACAGTTTTCCAACTCGCGCACGTTGCCCGGCCAATGGTAGCTCATCATCATGTCAATGGCGGGCGTGGAAATGCGGTGCATCTCCACGCCGAGCTGGCGAGAGTATTTTTCGAGGAAGTGGTCGGCGAGTTGCAGAATGTCGGATTTGCGCTCGCGCAAGGGCGGAATGAAGATGGGAAAGACGTTGAGTCGGTAGAAGAGATCCTCGCGGAAAGTCCCCTCGGCGATGGCTTTTTCCAGATCTATGTGGGTCGCCGCAACGACGCGAACATCTATCGGCACAGGGCCGCGGCCACCAAGGCGCTCGACTTCGCGGTTTTGCAGCACGCGGAGCAGTTTGACCTGTGCGCCTAGGCTGAGTTCGCCGATTTCGTCGAGGAAAATCGTCCCGCCGCGCGCTCGTTCAAACCGGCCGGCTTTGCTCGTCGAGGCCCCGGTGTAAGCGCCGCGCTCGTGGCCGAATAGTTCGGATTCGACCAAGGTTTCTGGCAGGGCGGCGACGTGTACTTTGACAAAGGGTTTGTCGGCGCGTAAGCTGTTGTAATGTATGGCATCTGCGGCCAGTTCCTTCCCGGTGCCGCTGGTGCCGCGCAACAGGACCGTGGCGTCGCTGGGAGCCACTTGGCCGATGAGCTGGCAAACCTCCTGCATGGGGCGGGAGTTGCCGATGAGGTTGGCGGGATGGAAGCGCTCGCGGAGCTCGTTTTGCAGGCGCAAGTTTTCGTCGAGAAGTAGGGTTTGTTCGACGCGGGCGCGTTGGCGGGCGGCGACCGATTGGCCAATCATGACGGATATGATGGATAGCAGGCGCACGATATCTTGCAGGCTTTCGTTGTCTTTGTAGGGAATATCAACGCTAATGGTTCCTACTACCTGCTGCTGCTGGAGGATGGGCACGCAAATGAACGAGGTCTGGTTCTTGGCCGAACTGCCGCGCGCACCGGTGCGGTTGAGAAAAAGCGGCTCGCTGCTGATGCGCGGCACGATCACGGGCTTGCCCGATTCTACGACCTTGCCGGTGATGCCTTCCCCGACGTCGTAGCGGCCGCGCTTGATTTCCGATTGCGAGAGTCCATAGGCTACGTCGATAGAGACTTCGGAGGCTTCTTGGCTCAAAAGGCTGACCGTCCCCAAACTCATGTCGAGTTGGTCGCACATGAGCTTGAGAATGACGTTGAGCGCCTCCTCAAACTTGGTCGTCGAGCCTAGTATTTGCCCGATTTCGTGTAGGATGGAGATTTGTTGTTGGGCACTGGCGGTCGGTAAGGTGGACATGTGAATTATCCTATTTTTACGACATTTTTGTCATTAGTATGGGTAAAAACAACATTTTTGTAAATATCAAAAGGCCACATGTTCGTGGTTAAAACGGAAAATCGACCAAAAATACAGTGTCACACGCCCTAAGAGGGCGTCATTAAAGCCAAGTGTCGAGAATGCGTCGTACATTATTGTAGCATAAACTATGCCATCGCAGGCTAGGGGCCAGAGAGACCTCGGCTCCTAGCCTGCGGGAAGGTCATTGCCGGAACCCATCAACTCGGTTATAATTCTGCGATGAGAATCTCTGCAATGTCAGTAAATAGCGGTTGTGTGAGGTTGGTATGAGTCGAGATATGACCGACCTATTAAATGAATGGTCCTTCGACCCAGAGGCGAATGTGCGGAAAATATCGGGAAAGGACGGGGTTGCGAAGATCCAGATCCGGGTCGATCAAGGGGCCTTTCAGGGCATTTTGCAGCTAAATCTCGATGGCCGGCCCGACGGCCGCCGGCCCCACGGACAGGATTTTGCCCTCGATTACTACCGGGGCGAATTGGAAAAATACCGCCGCGAGCACGGGGCCAGTGACGAGGACTTCGCGCTCAATGAAACGGCTTGCCGCGAGCTTTTCGACGAGGGGAGCCGCTTGTACAAGCGCTACGCCTTTTTGATCCAACTGCACGACTACCGGCGGGTCGTGCGCGATACTGAGCGCAATATGGCACTTTTTCGCTTTGTCAACCGCTATGCCGAGCGCGAAGAGGACCGCGACAATCTAGAGAGATGGTGGCCTTATATCTTGCGTATCAACGGCGTGGCCCGGGCCATGATCTCCATCGGCGACCAGGACTACGACGGCGCGTTGGCGGTCGTGCAGCGGACTCGCGCGCGGATTGGCACGTGGCCCGAGGTGGAGGCCGAGGAGTTCTACATCGAGCGCGAGCGTTCAGAAGCCGCGCTCGATGAGTTAGAGCAGGAAATTTTGCAGAAGAAGCCGCTGAGCCAACAAGAGCAGTTAGAGCGCTGGCTACAAGAAGCGGTTGATAGCGAAGACTTTGAAAAAGCCGCGCTCTTGCGCGACGAACTCAAGAAACTGCGGGAAGGCGAAGACTGAGCCGTTCGCAGAATAGTGTTAGCCGCAATGCAAAGCGGGGAGCCCGATCATTCGAGCTCCCCGCTTTTGGTGCCTAGCCTAAGGGCCACAATCCTAGTAAAACTCCGTCTCATCTACCAGCGCGAGAAGCGACTGGTAGCGAGTCGGGTGGCGGAGCTTGCTCAGGGCGCGCTCCTTGAGCTGGCGCACGCGCTCGCGCGTCAGGCCCATCAACCCGCCGATTTGCTCCAAGGTCAGCGCTTGGCTGCCATCGAGGCCGAAGTAGAGGCGAATGATGCGCAACTCTCGGTCTTCGAGGCTGGCGAGGGCTTCCTCTAGGTGGGCGCGAGCCGAGTTTTGCAAGACATCGCTGTCGGGCGTCGCCTGATTGTCGTCGGCGAGGAGGCTGAGTAAGCTGCGATCGTCGTCCTCCTCAAAGGACTCGTCGAGCGAACGCACCGAGCGGGCGCTGAGCATGGTGTCAAGCACCTCCTCGGTGGGCAGGCCCAACTCAGCGGCGATTTCCTCGACATCCGGCTCGCTCTCGCGGCCTTGGCCGAGCTTGCGAACGGCCCGCGAAATGTCCTTGAGTAAGCTGAGCTTGTTCAGCGGCAGGCGCACGGTGCGGGCGTGCTCGGCGATGGTCTGCAAGATGGACTGCTTGATCCACCACACGGCGTACGAGATGAACTTGTATCCCTTGGTGCCGTCGAAGCGCTCGGCAGCGGTCAGCAAGCCCACATTGCCTGCGCTGATCAGGTCCTCTAGCGAGAGGCCGCGGTTCTGGTAGTTTTTGGCCACATCAATGACGAAGCGCAGGTTGGCCTGAACCAACTCGTCGCGTGCGACCATGTCGCCGTCTTGGATCCGCGCCGACAACTCGACTTCCCGCTGGCGGCTCAGTGGCCTAGAATCGGCGATGTCGTCGAAGTAGAGGCGCAGGGTGTTGTCCTCGTCATTTAGGACTTCTTGGATCGCGTAAGCCATGTGCGAAACCTTCCTTGGGTAATGGGGTCAGTAGGTGCAAATTTTTGCACTTAGTTGCAACAATTTTGGCTGATGTTCTGTAAGGCGCTTGAATTGCGCGAGTTAGGAGCGTCAGGCTCTATGTGCTCAAAGTGCAAAAATTGCATTCTCATTGTTTCAGTTCGCGGTTGCAAAGCATCCCCGCGTTGCTCAATGCCCGATCTGACAAAATTGTTTGCTCTGTATTAACAGATAGTTACGGTCGATGCGGACTGTGAAACTCTGTTTGATCGTGCGCAAGGCGACCGGTGCTCCTTTCGACTCACATATAGATAAGCAAATCTAATGCCACATTTAGTCTCTTATAGTTAAGTCACTGTGAATATGTTACTTATGAGAAAGACAGTACTGGGCGAGGAGCAGGTTGAGGGACCACACAGGCGCAAAAGTGCAAAAAATGCAGGAGTGGACTAGCGTTGGTGAATGGACTGCCGACTTGTCGCGCGTTTGCCGACAGCCGTCAGCGCGTTACTTGGTGGTGATGTTGTACCGCTTGATCTTGTACTGGAGGGAGCGGACGCTAATGCCCAAAATAGCGGCCGCCTCGCGGCGGTTGCCCGTGAGGCGTTGGAGGGTCTGGCGGATGAATTCGGCTTCGACCTCTTGGAGGGAAGAGCCGATAGCCATTGAGAATTGACCGGGGCCATCGGTCATCTCGCCGAGCGGGCCGGGCAGGTGTTCGGGGAGGATGACTGCAGCCGGAGTGGTGACTACGAGCCGCTGCAGCAGGTTGCGCAACTGGCGCACATTGCCCGGCCAATCATAGGCAATGAGGCCCTCCATAGCTTCCGGGCTGATCTTCTTGGAGGGCTTGTTTTGTGCGCGGCAGGTTTCGTCGAGGCACATTTCGACTAAGACCGGGATGTCTTCCCGCCGCTGGCGCAAAGGGGGAATGTCGATGGGGATCACGTTGAGGCGGTAGTATAGGTCTTCGCGGAAGCCCCCTGTTGCGACCGCGCCTTCGAGGTCGCGGTTGGTCGCGGCGATGATGCGCACATCGGCGCGGTGGACCTGAGAGTCCCCGAGCGGTTGGAACTCGTGGGACTCTAGGACGCGCAGAAGTTCGACCTGATTTTTGTGCGAGACTTCGCCGATTTCGTCGAGGAAGAGGGTCCCGCCCTCGGCGAGGGTGAAACGGCCGGGCCGGTCAGCGTGGGCGCTGGTAAAGGCCCCGCGCTTGTGGCCGAACAATTCGCTGGTAAAAAGTTCTTCGGTGAAGCCGCCGCAGTTGACGGCCACAAAGGGAGCGTCGCGGCGTCTGCTGCGATCGTGGATGGCGCGCGCTACTAGATCCTTGCCGACGCCAGTCTCGCCGCGCAAGAGTACCGGCACGTCTGTTTCGGCCACTTGTTTGATCGTGGCCGCGGCGGCCTGCATGGCCGGGCTGCGGCGCACGAGGCGGCGGAAAGGGGCTTCTTTTTCGAGGCGGTGGTGGAGCTTGCGGTTTTCGACGACGAGTTCAAAGCGATCGAGTGCGCGGGAGACTACGAGACGCAGTTGGTCTAGATCAACCGGTTTGGTCACAACGTCGTACGCGCCTTTGCGCATGGCTTCGACCGCAGTGTGGACGTTGTCGTGGTCCGTGAGTATGATGCACAGGGTGTCGGGGTGTTGCTGGCCGACCTCCTGCAAAAGTTTCATCCCAGCGGGACCAGGCATCTGCAAGTCGAGAATGGCCAAGTGGAAATTGCCAGCTTTTAGCATTCGGCGCACTTGGGCACCGTCCGCGGCGGTTTCAATGGCATAGCCGGGTTTTTGCAATGCCTCTTGCAGCCCTTCGCGGATAAAGAGCGATTGGTCGGCGATGAGGATGTTGGCCTGGAGTTGGGGCATGAGCTTCTGTTGACAGTGATGGCAAGGGGACTAGCTTTTCATTCATGGAGAATAAGCAAAACGTCGCCGAACACAAGAGGCGCAACCGAGACATGTTCAACGCCATTGCCCGGCGCTACGACTTGCTCAACCACCTGCTCAGCGGCGGCGTAGATTTGTACTGGCGGCGGCGCGCCCTCCACGCAGCTCGGGACAAGCGCCCGCAGCGCGTCTTGGATTTGGCTACCGGCACCGGCGATTTTGCGCTTGCGGCTGACCGCTTGGGGCCGCAACAGGTCGTCGGTATTGATATGGCCATTGAGATGCTGCGGTTGGGGGCGGCCAAGGTGGCGACCAAAGGCCCGTCCGCGCGCGTGGAGTTGTTGGTCGGCGACGCTGAGCAACTGCCGTTTCAGGACAATACCTTCGACATGGTGACCGGGGCTTTTGGGGTGCGCAACTTTGGGAACATTCCCAGTGGCTTGGCCGAGGCGCATCGGGTGCTCAAGCCCGGCGGCCAACTCTTGGTGCTCGATTTTTGCGAGCCTACTGCGCCGCTGTTCCGGCAATTGTACTTGTTTTACTTCCACAAAGTGCTGCCCCTGATCGGCGGCCTAATCTCCGGCCAGCGTCGGGCCTATGCCTATCTGCCGCGCTCGGTGGGGACCTTTCCCCAGGGGCGGGCCTTTGTCGAATTGCTCGTCGCGGCTGGGTTTAGTCAGACGCGCTACATGCCTATGACTCTAGGGATTGCCGCGGTGTATCAGGGCTTCAAAGGGCCGGTTGACGAATAGGATACCCATAGGTATTATGTACTAAACGCAGGAGAAATAAGTGATTTACGACGACCTTATCGGCCGCGCCGATCTCGCAGATATCCACGACAAAGTGCTGGCTGGGCAGCGTTTGAGTTTGGACGATGGTTTGCGCCTGTACGCCTGCGATGAACTACCTGTCTTGGGCTATCTGGCCAATATCGTCCGCGAGCGCAAAAACGGCGACACCGCGTACTACGTGCGCAACCAGCACATCAACTACACCAATATCTGTAACAAGCTCTGTAAATTCTGTTCCTTCTACGTCAAGCCCAAAGACGAGCGCGGCTACGTGTTGTCGCCCGAGCAAGTCGCCGCGCGAGTCGCCGAGTACGATCAAGCTCCGATCACCGAGATTCACATGGTCGGCGGCGTCAATCCCAAACTGCCCTACCAATACTATCTCGACGTCTTGCAGGCGATGAAGCAAGCCCGCCCCGACGCGCATCTGAAGGCCTTCACCATGATCGAGGTCGCCCAGATTCAGCGCATTGCCAAAAAGCCGCTGGAGGAGATT
This sequence comes from Candidatus Latescibacterota bacterium, assembly GCA_022819745.1. The sequence goes on from JAJEGS010000029.1 coordinate 10,349, forward strand.
TTTGCCGATATGAAGGCGGCTGGGCTGGAGTCGCTGCCCGGCGGCGGGGCCGAGGTCTTCAGCGATCGGGTTCAGGGCGATCTTTTTTGGACTAAAGCGGACTCTGAGGAGTGGCTGGAGATCGCGCAGGCGGCGCATCGAGCTGGCCTGCCCTCCAACGCCACCATGCTCTACGGCCACATTGAAAATACCGAGGAGAAGGTCTATCACCTCGTGCGGCTGCGCGAAGTACAGGACGAGACCGACGGTTTCCTCTGTTACATCCCGCTTTCTTTTCACCCCGAGCGCACCGAGTTGGAGGACTTGCCTGGACCGACGGGTTGCCTAGACCTCAAGGAAATCGCCGTGGGGCGACTGATGCTCGACAACTTCCCCCACGTCAAGACCTTCTGGATTATGAATACCATTGAGATTTCGCAGACCGCGCTGTGGTACGGGGCCGACGACATTGACGGCACGGTCATGGACTACGAAATCACCCGCAAGAGTTTCACCGAGACTCAGCAGCGGCTGACGCAGGCCGAACTCTTGCAGCGCATCGTCGAGGCCGGACGCCAGCCCTTGGAGCGCGACTCCCTCTACAATATCGTCGCCGATACCCCGACTCTGTTGGCGGCGGCTGGATAGCACCCGTGATCGCCGATATTGCCGAAAAGGTCTATGCTGGGGAGCGCCTCGCGCTCGATGATGCCCGCCGCCTGTACGCGCACCACAACCTCGCCGAGTTAGGGATGCTGGCGCATTGGGAGCGCCTGCAGAAACACCCCGAGCAGGTGGTCACTTACAACGTCGGGCGCAACATCAACTACACCAATGTCTGCTGGGTCAAGTGCGACTTTTGCGCCTTCTACCGGCCGCCGGGTTCTAGCGAGGGCTACGTCCTGCCCAACGAGCAGATATTTGCCAAAATCGACGAGTTGGTTGCCTTTGGCGGGGACGAGCTTAAGTCCTGCGAAATCCTGATGCAGGGCGGTCTCAACCCCAAGCTGCGCCTCGATTACTACGAACAGTTGCTCTCGGCGATCAGGGACCGCTATCCGCAGGTGCAGTTACACTGTCTTTCGGCTACGGAAATCATCTATATCGCGCATCTGTCGCGGCTGCCGCTGGACGAGACTATTCGCCGCCTGCGCGGCGCGGGGCTGGATTCGATCCCGGGTGCTGGAGCCGAGATCCTCAATGACGAGGTGCGCGATATTATTGGCTTTCGCAAGGACCGCACTGAGGAGTGGCTGGAAGTGCATCGCGTGGCGCACGCGCTGGGGATGCCTACTACGGCGACGATGATGTACGGCCATGTGGAGACGGTCGAGCACCGCCTAGAGCACTTGGATCGCCTGCGGCAGCTACAGGACGAGCGCGGTGGCTTCACCGCTTTTATCACTTGGAATTTCCAGCCCGACCACACGGATTTGGGCGCGGACGAGTCGCGTTGGAACGGTGTCAAAGCGACTGGGTACGATCACTTGCGCACGGTGGCCGTAGCGCGGCTCTTCCTCGACAATATTCCCAGCCTGCAGGCATCGTGGGTGACCCAAGGACCTAAGATCGCCCAAGTCAGCTTGCGCTACGGCGTCAACGACTTTGGCAGCACCATGCTCGAAGAAAACGTCGTTAGCGCCGCCGGCACTAGCCATACTAACGAGATGAGCCTGGACGCGATGGAGCGGCTAATCCGCGACGCGGGTTTTACGCCGCGACGGCGCAACACTCGCTACGAGCCGGTGGCCTCACCCTGTCGGATCGACGCTTTGCAAGAGGCTGCCCATTTATGAAGCCGCGCTTGGGCGCGGTCCCGTATCTCAACACGCGGCCCCTCGTCGTTGCCCTCGAACGCGATCCCGCACCTTTCGCACTGAGTTATTCGGTGCCCTCGCGTTGCGCGAGGGAGCTGGAGGATGGCACTATCGACGTGGGGATCATTCCCGCGATCGAATACGCCCGCAGCGCTCGCCCCTATTGGATCGTTCCCGATATAGCCATTGGTTCGCAGGGTCCGGTGCTGACGGTGCGACTCTTTTGCCGCCGTCCGTTGCCACAGGTCGAGCGCATAGCCTTGGACACCAGTTCTCGCACTTCAGTGGCTTTGTTGTCCATTCTCCTGCGCGAAAAATTTGCTCTTACTCCGCAATTGATTGAGGCTCCGCCCGATCTGGGAGCCATGTTAGAGTGCGCCGACGCGGCCCTGCTTATCGGCGATCAGGTTTTCCCGCACTTGGACGGGGACGTGGAGAGCCTAGATTTGGGTCGGGAATGGACTGATATGACCGATCTGCCTTTTGTGTTTGCCTTTTGGGCTGGTCACCAACAGGCGCTTACACCCGTCCAAATCCAACAATTGCAGCGGGCCAAAGATCAGGGGGTATGTCAGGTGCCGTCCATCGCCGCAGTGCACAGCCGAGAATGCGGTGGCTCGCCCGAGTTCTACGAGCGTTACCTGACCCGCCACATCCGCTTTAATTTGGACGAGACCGCTCAGGCTGGTTTGCGGTTGTTCTATCAACTGGCTCATCGCCACGGCCTGATCGACGCGGTCCCTCCGCTGCGCTTTTACCCGGCGGCCTGACCTAGGCCGCTTTTGTCGAGGAAGGTCGAGATGGCTCCCTTGCAGGCCATTGCGGTGTACGGCCGCATGATCAAATTCTCTCACAGCGTCTTTGCCCTGCCTTTTGCCTTTAGCGGTGCCTTACTGGCCGCGACTTACACGGGCATCACCCCCGCTCAGATCGGCTGGATTGCGCTGGCGATGGTGGGGGCGCGCAGTGCGGCGATGGGTTTTAATCGCCTCGTTGACCGCCACCTCGACGCGGCCAATCCCCGCACTCAAAACCGCGAATTGCCGCGAGGCGTGGTCTCGCCGCAAGCTGTGGGGGTGTTCGTGGTTCTGTCGGCCTTGGCTTTGGTTTTGGCGGCTTATCAGCTCAATCCTTTGTGCTTTTACCTGTCGCCGCTGGTTTTGGCCGTGCTCTTGTTCTACTCGCTGACCAAGCGCTTTACTTGGGCCTCCCACTTAGTTCTGGGATTGAGTTTGGGCGGGGCGCCGCTGGGTGCTTGGATTGCGGTTACTGGTGGCTTTGATCTCATGCCGCTGTTGCTCTGTTTGGGGGTGCTGGTTTGGGTGGCTGGTTTTGACATCATCTACGCCTGTCAGGATCATGCCTTTGACGTCCGGGCCGGACTCCATTCCATACCGGTCCGCTTTGGCATTGCCCGCGCTCTGCACATTGCCCGCGCTTTGCATCTGTTGTTCGTGGTGTTGCTGATTATCGTGGGCCGTATGGCTGGATTGAGTTTTTTGTACTGGTTGGGTGTTGTAGTGGTAGCCGGTTTACTGGTGTACGAGCATCGGCTGGTGCGGGCCGACGACCTGTCCCGCATGAGCACGGCCTTTATGACGGTCAACAGCACGGTCAGTCTGATCTACTTTGCCGCGATATTGGCCGATCTGCTCGTCTTTGGCGAGGGGGAATTGCTGCGCTTTTGACGAGGCGATATGGTTGTAGGTTGCCTAGGTGCTAGACAATCACTAAGTAGTTAGAAGCCTGTTCGCCTCTTTTTTTATCCGACATGGCAGAAGTGGGGCAATCGCAATGCCAGATTTTACAGAACAAGAGTTGCTGCAAATTATCGCAGCCGGCGAAACTGACCGCGTCGAGTTCAAGGAGTCTTTGTCTGGCGATGCCGCCACTAGAATCAGGGAAGCTATCTGCTCTTTTGCCAATGATTTGGCTGGGCACGAAGAACCCGGCCTCATCTTCGTTGGTGTAAAAAACGATGGAACGATAGGCACTCTAGTGGTTACAGATCGGTTGCTCCAGCAGTTGGCCGATATGAAAACCGATGGCAATATCGTACCTCCGCCCTCGCTGACGGTGGAGAAGCGTAGGCTGCAAGGCAAGGAAGTTGCGGTGATCACAGTGCAACCTTCTAACTCGCCGCCGGTTCGCTTTAAGGGTGCTATCCATGTCCGCATCGGTCCTCGCCGTGGCATCGCCACATCCCAAGACGAGAGGATCCTCAACGAAAAGCGGCGACACGGAGACCGCCCTTTTGACCTTCAGCCTGTTTCTTTTGCCACCTTGAGCGATCTCAACCTGTTCCAGTTCGAGCATGAATACCTGCCACAGGCTTTTGACCGCGAAATTCTGGAAGCTAACGAACGCAGCCTCGAAGAACGGTTAGCCGCAGCCAAGATGATTGTCTCTGCTGACGACCCTGTTCCAACCGTGTTGGGGATACTCGTACTGGGCCAACGGACGCTGGATCATCTACCGGGAGCGTACATTCAATTCTTGAGATTTGCCGGCAATGAATTAACAGACCCCATATCCGATGAAGAAGCAATCAGCGGAACCATTACGGACGTACTGCGCCGCCTCGACGAAAAGCTGAATGGACACAACCGGACAGCGGTTGACTTTACATCGGGACCAGTCGAGAGGCGAGTCAATACGTATCCGATTTCAGCGATCCAGCAAATCGCTCGCAATGCAGTCATGCACCGATCATACGAGGGAAACTACGCTCCCACCCGAGTTTACTGGTACGACGACCGCATAGAAATACTGAGTCCCGGGGGGGTGTTCGGTTCGGTAACAGTAGATAATTTCGGTAGATCTGGCATAACGTCGTACCGCAATCCCAATGTCGCAGAGGCGATGAGAAATTTGGGATTCGTGCAACGCTATGGTATAGGCATTCCATTGGCCAATCAGCTCCTTCGACAAGCCGGGCACCCTGAAATGGAATTCAATGTTGATATGAACAACGTTCAAGTCACAATACTGTCTTGCAAGGACGATCAGGCATGACCGTTCCCGTTTTGACTTTTTTCAACAATAAGGGGGGCGTCGGCAAGACTTCGCTTGTCTATCACCTAGCGTGGATGTTGTCCGACATTGGTTATCGGGTGCTGGCCTGCGATCTCGATCCACAGGCGAATCTCACCGCTGCATTTCTGGATGAAGATCAGTTGGAAAAGCTATGGGATGAAGACAACGAAGCATCTGCAAAGACTATCCTGCAATGCGTCCGACCTCTGACGAGAGTTGGCGACATCAAAAACCCGACGCTCGCTGAGATTACATCTACGCTGTGCCTGATTCCGGGAGACTTGGCGCTGGCCGGATTTGAAGATACTCTGTCATCAGAATGGCCTAACGCATTGGGGTCTAGCGAGCTGTACCGTCCCTTCCGCATTTTGACTTCCTTCTCGACCGTCATGCAGTCTGGGGCTGCACAGATGGACGCCTCAATCATCTTGGCCGACGTCGGCCCCAATCTTGGTGCGATCAATCGTTCCGCGCTGATTGCCAGTGATTACATCATCGTTCCGCTGGGTGCTGACCTGTTTTCGCTCCAAGGTCTGCGCAATCTCGGCCCGACGTTGAATCGGTGGCGACAAGATTGGCAGCGGCGAAGGGATCACTGGGCGCAACCAGACTTTCCACTGCCGAATGGGGACATGCAGCCCGTCGGCTATGTAGTGCAACAGCACAGCGTCCGTCTGAATCGCCCCGTGATGGCGTATGACAAGTGGGTCAATCGAATGCCGGAAGAATACGCCCGCAACCTACGCGACGATAACGAAGGACCGTACCCCGAGACACCGGCACAGGATAGAGAACACGCCCTTGCTACCGTCAAGCACTATCGGAGCTTGGTGCCGATGGCTCAGGAAGCACGCAAGCCCATTTTTCACCTCACCACGGCCGATGGTGCCATTGGTAGCCATGCCGCCGCGGCAAAAGACGCGCACCAGGATTTTAGGGATTTGGCGAAGAAAATCATACAAAGAATCAATCTCGGGAATCCGTGACCTCCCCGAACGATGGACCCGTGATCAAGTCAACTCTAACCGATAAATGGCAAACCACCATCCCGGCCGAAGTCCGCAAGGCACTCCACCTCAAGCCTCGGCAGCAGCTCATCTATGAGTTGATCGACGGTGCCGTTTTGGTGAAGCCCCAGCCCGAAACCCTCAAGCACCTATATGGCTGTCTTGCAGATGACAAACCCTCTGCGTCCAAATCAGAGGAACGAGAGACAGCACGCAGAGCAAGATCGGCCAGATACCAATGATCAAGTATCTCAAACGGTGATCGCAATGAACGTTCATCAAGGTACTCGCAGCCATTCGCCCGACTGAGTGACTTCGCACTCAAAATGAATTCTTTCCGCAACAACCGCCTACGCGACCACGAAACACCTCTGAGCACGGTGTGGCTGCTTAACGACATCGCCGAGTCAAAGGGCAAACAGGAGCTATTCACACGCCATTCGCGCCCAACCGGGCGAATTCCGCCTGAGTGATATAGAACGAGATTGCCCCGGCGTCGGCCGCGAATGGATTCGCACCCTCTTGGCGGAGCTAAAGAAATCTGGTGAGGTAGCTTGCAGCGGCCGAGGCCCGGGTGCGCGCTGGCGTTTTATCGGGAATAAGGGTAGTAATGCTTGAGTGAGGGTAGTAATAAGGGTATTAGCTGAAATCCCGGCTGCGAGTTGCCCAAATGTCAAACAATGATTAAATAACGGACCACGCCCCCAATCTCTAACCAAGAGCATCCATGACCACCCTATTTGTCACTGGCGGTGCCGGTTTCATCGGCTCCAATTTCATTCGCTACTGGCTATCGACCTACCCCGACGACCGCATTGTCAACTACGATCTGCTCACCTACGCTGGCAACTTAGCCAGCCTGCAGGACGTGGAAGAAAACTACGGCGACCGCTACACCTTTGTTCGCGGCGATATTCAGAATGCCGATCTGACCCGTCACCTCTTCAAAGTCCACCGCCCGGACTACGTGGTCAACTTTGCCGCGGAATCGCACAACAGCTTGGCCATTGTCAATCCCTCGGCCTTTTTCCAGACCAATGTCGTGGGGACGCAAAAGCTGTTGCAGGCCGCGGCCGATGCCCAAGTGCCGCGCTTCCACCACATTTCCACCTGCGAGGTGTACGGCGATATAGCTCTCGACGCGGACGAATCTTTTACCGAAGAGTCGCCCTATCGGCCGCGCACTCCGTATAACGCAGCCAAGGCTGCCGCCGACTTGGCCGTGCGCGCTTATGGCCACACCTTTGGTCTGCCCGTGACGCTGTCGAATTGCGCCAACAATTTCGGCCCCTATCAATTCCCGGAGAAAGTCATTCCCTTCTTTGTCGTCCGCCTACTCACCGGCCAGAAGATGCCGCTGTACAAATCCAGTCAGAACCGCCGCGAATGGCTCCACGTTGACGACCACTGCCGGGCCATCGACCTCGTGCTGAAAAAGGGCGAGATCGGCGAGACGTACAACGTTGGCAGCGGCATTGAAAAAGACGTCGAAACCATTGCCGACCTGATCCTCGACGCCTTGGGGATGGATGCCGCGCACAAAACCTATGTCGATGACCGGCCTGGCCACGATCGGCGCTATTTACTCGATTCGAGCAAAATCCGCACTCAACTAGGCTGGAAACCGCAAGTCGATTTTGTCCAGAGCTTCCGCGATACGGTCCACTGGTACCGCGACAACGAAGCTTGGTGGCGTCCTCTGCTAAAGAAAATCCAAGTCCGCGAAGAAGGTTGGTAGGGACATCTCTCTGAATTACTGACGCTCCGCAAGAGCATCTAGGTATGGGATGCTTCGCTCCGCTCAGCATGACAGGGGCTGGCATACAGACAGGACGATGCGTAACATCAGTGAATTAGTGAACCATAAACGAGGTAGCATGAGTACTGATTCCTTTGCAGAAATCGTCGGCGAGACCGACGATGAAATCTATCAAATCCGCACCCGCGCGCCCGGCCCCAGCGGCAAGCTGCCGCTGACCATAGAGCAAGTAGTAGAAGCGCCGAGCGGCCACATCTTTGGCTACAGCCAGAACGCGGGGATGGGCTGGAACCCCGATGAGCTAGGCCGGGGAGAGTTCCTCATCGTCAGCACGCAGGGCGGCATCCGCGCCCCGGATGGCCGGCCGATCGCGCTGGGCTACCACACCGGCCACTGGGAAATCGGCCTGCTGATGGAAGCCGCGGCCGAGGAAATCCACCGCCGGGGGGGCATTCCCTTTGCCGCCTATTGCTCGGACCCATGCGATGGCCGCACGCAGGGTACGACGGGCATGTTCGATAGCCTGCCGTATCGCAACGACGCGGCCGTGATCCTGCGCCGCTTGATCCGCTCGTTGCCGACGCGGCGCGGCGTGATGGGGGTGGGCACCTGCGACAAGGGATTGCCGGCGATCCTCATCGCCTTAGCGGGTACGCCGGACCTGCCGGTCGTTGTCGTGCCCGGTGGAGTGACCCTGCCGCCGGAAGAAGGCGAGGATGCGGGCAAGATCCAGTCGGCGGGTTCGCGGCTGGCGCAGGGCGAGATGGATATCGACGACTTTCAGGTGCTCGGCTGCCGTGCCTGTGCCACGCCGGGGGGCGGATGCCAGTTTTTGGGGACTGCTGCTACGACTCAGGTGGTGGGCGAGGCGATGGGGCTGTCGCTGCCGCATTCGGCGCTGGCTCCTTCGGGCGAAGCGGTCTGGCACGATATGGCCGTGCGCTCGGCGCGGGCGCTGATGGCGCTGGAGGCTGCGGGCATTCGCTCGCAGGAGTTGGTCACCGATCAGGCGCTGCACAATGCCATGGTCGTCCACGCGGCCTTTGGCGGTTCGACGAACTTGATCCTGCACGTGCCGGCCATTGCCCATGCGGCTGGGCGGAAGCGGCCGGAGGTGGAGGATTGGGACCGGATCAATCGCGAGGTGCCGCGCTTGGTGGATGTGCTGCCCAACGGCCCTGAGTTCCACGTTACCGTGCGTGCCTTTTTGGCCGGTGGGGTGCCGGAGGTCATGTTGCACCTCCGTCGCTTGGGGCTGTTGGAGGAGGAGGTGATGACGGCTACGGGCCGCACGCTGGGCGAAAACCTCGACTGGTGGGAGAATGCACTGCGTCGTCACCGCTTCCGCGAGGAACTGCGAAAGCTAGACGGGGTGGATCCGGACGATGTGATTATGGACGCTGATCGCGCTCGCTCTAAGGGTTTGACCAGCACCATTTGCTTTCCAGTCGGCAACATTTCGCCCGAGGGTGCGGTCGTCAAGAGCACGGCCATCGACGCTTCGCTGCTCGACGCGCAAGGGATCTATCGGCACACGGGGCCGGCGAAGGTTTTTACCACCGAACGCGACACTATCGCCGCGATCAAGGACGGCGAGATCGAGCCGGGCGACGTGCTGGTGATGATTAGCTGCGGGCCGATGGGCACGGGAATGGAGGAAGTGGCGCAGGTTACGATTGCGCTCAAGTACACGGATATTGGCAAGCGCGTGGCGCTGCTTACGGACGCGCGGTTTTCGGGCTTTTCCTCTGGTCCTTGCATTGGGCACATCGGCCCGGAGGCTTTGGCTGGCGGACCCATCGGCAAGCTGCGGGACGGCGATTTGATCGCCATTGAAATCGACTGCCACGACCTGCGCGGCCGCATCGATTTGGTCGGCTACGAAGGCGAGGAATTCGGCGCAGAGGAAGGCCAGCGGGTGCTGGCCGAGCGCACCTTGCGCCCCGACCTTGCGCCCGAAGCAGAACTGCCCGACGACACTAAGCTGTGGGCGGCGCTGCAAAACGTCGGTGGTGGCACTTGGGGCGGTTGCGTCTATGACGTGGACGCGATTGTCGCCACGCTCGAAGCGGGCCGCGAGGCGCTAAAGGAGACGGCGTGAGCGGCAAGCAAATCGTCGTCGGCATCACCGGGGCCAGTGGCGCGCTCTACGCGGGCCGCCTGCTGCGCGCCTTGCTGATCGGCGGACACCAAGTGCATCTGGTTCTGTCCAAATACGGGCGCTACCTGCTCGTCGAAGAGTTGGGTTTCCGTCCCGATAAGGAGAGCTTGCGCGCGTTTGTAACGCGGTGCTACGGGGAGGAGACCCAAGCTGGTGAACTGCACGAGTACAATGCCAGCGACCTAGCGGCTCCCATCGCCAGCGGTTCGGTGGCCATCGACGGCATGGTGGTGGTGCCTTGTTCGGTCAAGACGCTGTCCGGCATCGCCCGAGGAGCGTCTGCGAGTCTGATTGAGCGCGCGGCTGATGTCAGCCTCAAGGAGCGACGACCGCTGGTGCTGGTGGTGCGCGAGACCCCGCTCAACCTGATTCAGTTGCGCAATATGACGGCAGCGGCCGAAGCCGGGGCCATCATTCTGCCGGCCATGCCAGCCTTCTACCAAAAGCCGCAGACCTTTGACGATTTGGGCGATTTTATCGCCGGTCGCATTTGCAACATACTGCGAATTGAACACCAGCTCTTCCCGCCTTGGCAGGGGCCGGAAGGGAAAAAATAATCCTAGATCAGCGACGCTAGTTGGGCGCGGAACAACGCGCGCGGCAGCATGCCTTCGATTAGGCGGCCTTCTTCTTTGACGATGGCGCGACAGACGGTCCACGGCCCAAAGCGGCAGAAAATTTCGCCTTTGAGGCCCGTGGGCGGGTCGCAATAGAGTGGACGACCCTCAAATAAGTCCTGTAGTTGATCCCAGCTCAACTCGATGCTGGGTCCCTGCATGAGATGTCCCCACATAGAGACGGTTTGCTGGGACAGGTAGTGGTAGCCTTTGTGGAGGCGAGCCACCTTCATACCGCTGCGGACGAAGTAAGGCAGATGCTCTTGGAGCGCCGGGCCGAACGCTGATTGTCGGCACAGGTGGCGCTTGCTAAGGGTGAATATCTGGTCCGAGGGGCAGGGCAGGGTGCCGCTCCACCGGTCTTCGATGGTGCGCCGGGACTCGGCGGCGGCAGGGTCGGTCGTCGAGGTATTCCAAGCAGGGGCGTCTCCAAGGCTTGGCGTCGGTGCGCGTTTGGAGAGACGAACGACAAAAGCTCCTTCGGTGTCGTGGTGGTGGGGCCAGACGCGGACGCAGCGGGCGAACTCGGCTGGGAATTGGGCGGCTAGCGCATCCGGCAGCGGCGGTCCCTCGAATTCTGCGATGGGGAGGATCGCGACGTCTTCTCCATAGCGGCGCAACAGCCCGAGGAGCACTTCTTCGTTTTCCTCCAGTGACAGCGAGCACGTCGAGTACACCAAGGTGCCGCCGGGGCGCAGCATCTGGTAGGCCGCACGCAGGAGGCCCTTTTGTTGCTGGGCGAGGTGCTGGGCGTCTTGCGGCGACCAATAGGTGAGCATGTTCTGGTCTTTGCGCACGATGCCGTCGCCCGAGCACGGTGCATCGACGAGGATGCGGTCGAAAAAGTTGGGGAAGTAGCGCGTCAGCATGGTCCCTCGGGCTTGCGTCAAGACGTGATTGGCGACCCCACAGCGCTCCAAATTGCCCACGAGGGCGGGCATGCGCTTGCGCTGGGGTTCATTGGCTAGTAGCAGGCCGCTGTTTTGCATGCGGGCGGCAATCTGGGTGGCCTTGCCGCCTGGGGCGGCGCACAGGTCGAGGACGCGCTCGCCGGGCTGAGGGGCCAAGACCTCGACGGCTAGCATGGGGGCCTTGGCTTGGACGTAGTACGCGCCCATGGCGTGTTCAATAGTCTGGCCGAGGCTGGTGTCGCTTTCCGGTAAAGCGAAGCCCTCGCTGCACCAAGGCACACTTTGGCCGCGCTGGTGCAGCGAGGGCCGGACGTGTTGCGCTTGCGCTTGTAGCGCGTTCAAGCGCAGCGAAGCTGGGGGAGGCGTGCGCGAGCACTGATAAAAGGCCACGCGCTCTTGGTCGTTGGGCAGCAGGCGGCCGATATACTGGAGCAGAGCCTGTAATTTATCCGGGTCGTACGCTTTGCGCACAGGTGGGGGTCCCTGTTTGTTCTTCTCGTATAAAGTCCAAATCCGCGCCCTAAGACACTACTTTATTGCCCTTCTTTGTTCTTCTTATTCCCACTGAAGGTCTAACACGTAAATCTCGTCGTTCCCATCGCGGTTGGATTCAAAGGCGATCTGGGTGCCGTCAGGGGACCAAGAAGGGGACCTGTCAGCGCCATTGTAGCTAGTAAGCCGACGCGGGTTACTGCCGTCGGCATCCATCACGTAAATATCTTCATCCCCATCGCGGGTGGATTGGAAGGCGATCTGGGTGCCATCAGGAGACCAAGAAGGGAACGCGTCAGTGGAGAAGAGTTGAGTTAGTTGGCGTAAGTTTTTGCCGTCGGTGTCCATTACGTAAATCTCGGCATCCTCTTGGTAGGTGGCATAGAAGGCGATCTGGGTGCCATCAGGAGACCAAGAAGGAGACCAGCTACTGTGGCTAGTAAGCTGACGCGGGTTACTGCCGTCGATATACACCACGTAGATGTTCCAATTGCCATCGCGGTTGGATTGGAAGGCGATCTGGGTGCCGTCAGGAGACCAAGAAGGGTACACGCCTCTGGTAAGCCGACGCAGGTTACTACCGTCGGCATCCATCACGTAGATGTTCCAATTGCCATCGCGGTGGGAGCTGAAGGTGATCTGGGTGCCGTCAGGAGACCAAGAAGGGGACACGTCCGAATCATCGTAATTGGTCAGGCGGCGTAAGTTATTGCCGTCGGCGTCCATTACGTAAATCTCCCAATTGCCATCGCGGGTGGATTGGAATGCGATCTGGGTGCCGTCAGGAGACCAAGAAGGGAACGCGTCCCAAGCATCGTGATTGGTCAGGCGGCGTAGGCGGGATTTCACTGTAATCACAATCGTTTCTACCGCTTGTCCCCCGTGTTCATCCTCCACCCTAAACGTCACTTGATACATTCCCCCCTCTGTGTCCGAGGGTTGCCACGTAAAGGTTGTTCCCGATAGCGACGATCCCGACGGATTATTCTCAACCGTAAAAATCAAAACATCCCCATCGGCATCATTCCCGGCTAAGGTGATCGTCAATGTGTGGCCCCCGGCGACGGTCTGATCACCAATGGTCGCCAATTCCGGCTCTCGGTTGGTATTCTTGACAGTAATGGTGATCGTCTCCCGGTCAACGCCGCCACGATCGTCTTCTACTGTAAAGGTGACCTCGTACTCCCCCGACTGAGAATAGGACGGCGTCCAGCTAAAGGTCTGCTCTGCAAGGGAGGCTCCGGTTGGCTGCCCTTCGACGGAATAGGTCAACGCATCCCCATCCGCATCGCTGCCCTCCAAGATAATCGTCAAGGCACTACCTTCTTCGGCGATATGAGGACCAATACTGGCCAGTTCCGGTATCTGATTGCCTTCAACGTTAATGGTGACGTTCTGACTATCGGAACCGCCGCGACCGTCCTCCACTGTGAACGTTACTTCATAGGTGCCTACCTGTGCCGACGATGGCTTCCAGCTAAAGGTCTGCTCTGCAAGGGAGGCTCCGGTTGGCTGTCCTTCGACGGAATAGGTCAACGCATCCCCATCCGCATCGCTGCCCTCCAAGATGATCGTCAGCACTTTGCCTACGTCCGCGTTCTGATTGCCCACGTCGGCTAACTCTGGTGCTTGATTGGTCTCGGCGACAGTAATGATGATTATTTCCCGGGCAACCCCACCGTGCTGATCGGCGACCGTAAAGGTGACCGAGTATTCCCCCGCTTGAGTATGGGACGGTTCCCATGTAAAAGTCGATCCCGATAGAGTTGCACCTGCTGGCGGTCCTTCGACCGCATAGGTCAGCGCATCTCCGTCCTCATCAGTGCCGACCAACGGTATCGTCAATAGGCTACCCTCGGCGACGGTCTGGTCGCCAATGGCCGCCAAGGTTGGTGCCTGATTGGCCTCGCCGACAGTGATGGTGACCGTTTCCCGGGCAACCCCGCCGTGCTGATCGGTGACCGTAAAGGTGACCGAGTATTCCCCCGCTTGAGTATGGGACGGTTCCCATGTAAAAGTCGATCCCGATAGAGTTGCACCTGCTGGTGCTCCTCCAACCGCATAGGTCAGCGCATCTCCGTCCGCATCGCTACCGACCAACAATATCGTCAGGGTACGGCCTTCGGCGATAGTCTGATCGCCAATATCCGCCAATACCGGTACTTGATTGGTTGAAGTCAGCGCGATGACCACCCGACTACTCTTGCCCCCCTGCACTAGCACCAACGCACTGCCGCGCCACTTTACGAAGGCCCCCTTATACGCTTCCACTACTACCGAATACGACCCCGTGGTTACAGTCAGTTCGCCAAGCCAAACGTCCCCTTCATAGCGCAAGTCCTCGCTCATCACCACCGTCTCATCTTGCAACACCGTCACTACCATCCGGTCCACTCCTTGGACCACCGTCCCACTCACTTCATCCGGCGTAGCCGGATCTTGCACATCCAGCGCGATACGCCCCGTCTTGTCCGGCCCAGCCCCCCGATCTCCGCAGGTTCCAAGCAGTAAAATCAGTGCCATACTTAGCGCGTACTTGACCATGTATCCTCCAGTGTATTGATTGAACATTTTTTACAATTATTCAATAATATAACCAATACAGCACAGCAAGGAGCATGGGCGTCACACGCTGCTTCGTCGTCAGCGATCTGCACCTCGGATCGGCTTATTTTTACCATCGCCACTTTTTATCTTGGTTGGATGCTTTGCCCCAAGGGGTGCCGCTCGTGCTCAACGGCGACGTCATAGATGATCCGGGCCGAGCACTGCCCGATGCCCATCGGGCCGTGCTGGAGCGCCTCGTGAGCGAGTCGCAATCCCGGCCCGTAATCTGGGTGTACGGCAATCGCGATGCCGAGTTCAAGCTGGCTGATTCGGGGCGGATTCGCTTTGTCGATAGCTGGCGGCTCAACCAACGGCTGCTCGTAATTCACGGCCATCGGCTCGATCGGCTGATGCCTCGGCACGCGGCGTTCAAATGGGCCTTTCGCCGCTTGCACCGCTGCCGCATCTGGCTCGGCAGGCGCGATTCTCACGTGGCCGAGTACGCCAAGAAATGGCCTTTGTTCTACCGGGTGCTCAACGAGCACGTGGCGCACAACGCCCTGCGCGTGGCGCAGCAAGAGGGGGTTGAAGCGGTGGTTTGTGGGCATACGCACGCAGCTATGGCGATTGAGCGGCAGGGCCGGTGCTATTTCAATACTGGTGCTTGGACCGAAAAACCCTTTCACTTTCTCGAAGTGGCCCCGGACCGCATGGCCCTACATACATACGAGGACGACAGGGACTGTGATTGATATGATTAATGTGATTAAATGGATGGTCTTATTGGGGGCGGCCCTGCCAGCCGGCGCGCAAGAAGGGGGCTTCACTTGGCCACTGCGTCTTGCGCCGGCTCTGACTTCCACCTTTGGCGAATCGCGTTCCCGCGCTTTCCACGCTGGTATAGATCTCAAAACTTGGGGCGAGACGGGACATCCCGTACAGGCTCTAGCCGATGGTTATATATGGCGCGTGCGCACCTCGCCTTGGGGCTATGGCCGTGCTCTATACCAGAAATTGGCCGATGGCCGCACGGTGGTATATGCCCATCTGGAGAGCTTTGCCGCGCCCATGGCCGAGCTTGTGCAGCAAGCACAGCAGCAGCGCGGACGCTATAGCGTGGATTTGTATTTCAAGGAGGGGGAAATTCCCGTGCTCGGCGGCGCGGTCATCGCTTGGAGTGGCGAGAGCGGAGCCGGTCCTCCCCATTTGCACTTGGAGTTGCGCGACGCAAATAACGTGGCGATCAATCCCCTCTTGCACGGGTTCGCCATCGCCGATACGGTCGCGCCGACCTTGCAGCGGGTGGCCATCACGCCGCATGGCCACAATGCCCAAGTCGAGGGAGGGCACGACCCCTATGTGCTGAATTTGCGCTGGCAGCCGGGCCGGGGGGAGTTCGTCGGGGTGCGGCCCGTGCAGGTGCTCGGCCCGGTGAGCATTAGCGCGTTGATGTACGATCGCGCCGATGCGGCTCCCAACAAACTAGCTCCCTATCGCGCGGAATTGCACATCGACGGCGAGCTGGTTTTTGCCGCGCGCTACGAGCAGGTCAGATACGGCGATATGCACCAGATGTATTTGGACCGGCCGCTGGCTGCCTCTAAGGGTGGGATGGGTCGCTTTTACAACTTATGTCGCCTGCCGGGCAATCGCCTCGAATTCTACGAGGGGCCTAGCGATGGCATCCTAAACTTGGCCAAGGGACGGCACGAAGCCGTCGTCGTTGTCGCGGATGTCAATGGCAACGAGAGCCGGGCGCGCTTTGGCTTGATGGTTGATGAGCCGCCGGTCATTGCCGGGGCGCGGATCGTGGCGGCAGCGAATGGGACTTTTATCGAGGCGCGGATGACTGATGCGGACCATCGACTCGTGGAAGTAGAATTGGCCAGTTCGCGCGATGGCGAAAACTGGCGGCGCGTAGATCGGCGGCAGAGCCGCCCCGGTCCGCTTAAGTGGCGGATTCATCGCAACGCTTCCTATTGGCGGATTCGGGCGCGGGATCCGGCGGGCGGTGCAGCCTTTGCCGTTTGTCGCCTGCCCGACGATGGGGCCGCTGCGCCGACCTTTGCCTTGGAGCGCCGTCCCCACGCGGATTTCGTGGAGCTCGTGATGCGCTATGAACGAGTGCCTAGCGCTACGCCTTTGGTCCGCGTTGATACCGCTAATGTCAGTCCTCGCCAGACCGACTTGCGCGAGTTCCGAGTCGCAGTGCCACTCGATCCGAGCGACCCATCAACGGGAACGGTTTTGCTGCGGACGCCAGGGGCCGCTGTGCAAAAGGTCGTTCTCGATCGGCAATTCGTGGAGTCGGGTGCTGCAGCCAAGCTGACCTATGTCAACGGCGAGGTCGAATTGGGTTTTGCTGCGGAGAGCGCGTACGCGCCGTTTTTTCCACAGGTCGTGGCTTTTGAGCCGCAAGTGCCTGCTGCGCTAGTGGCGGCTGGTCCGGCTTTTGCCTTGGGGCCTGATGTTAGCTTTGACCACCGGGTCGAGTTGCGCTTGCGCTACGACCGTCGGGAAACGCTGCCGCCGGAGAAGCTGGGCATCTACCGAGAGGTCGCCGCTGAAAAGTGGTCGCTGGTGAGCAATGAATGGGATGCTGTGGGTAGGCAGGTGGTGGCGCGGGTGCGGCACTTGGGCCGCTATGCGCTGTTGGCCGACTTGGAACCCCCTGAAATCAGCAGTTTGCAGCCGGCGGAGGGTGCAGGCGTTGGCCCGCGCCCAGAAATTCGCGGCGCGGTGCGCGATCAAGGCGCAGGCATTGGGCGGGAAACGGACATTGAGTTTGAGCTCGACGGACACCCGCTGATCGCCGAATACGATCCAGAAGCCGGGCGCGTGTACGGGCATTTGCTGGAAGACTTGCCGCCGGGTGCGCACCGCCTAGTACTGAGGGTGCGGGATATGAGCGGCAACCAAACCGAGGCACATTCGGAATTTACCGTGCGCTAGCGCAGCGGCACCGGGGCACCGGCTTGGCGCAGCGACGCCTGCGCGGCCTCCAAGACCCGCACGACGCGCAGGCCGTCGCGGCCATCGCTGCGGGGTGTTTGGCCAGTGCGCACGCACTCGACGAAGTGCTGGCACTCTAGCTTGAGCGGCTCGGCCATTTGCAGCCGCGGAATGACGACATCGCCAAAGCGCAGCGCGATGGAGTCGCCGTACGAGTCGTATTGCGGTCGCTCGGCCGATTTGTCGTAGATGCGCACCTTTTCCGTGCTTTCCACATCGTCAAACACCGCCATCTTGCGGCTGCCGACCACGGTCAGGCGGCGGATGCGGTGCGGGTCGAGCCAAGAGAGCTGCATTTGCGCCATCTTGCCATCGGCAAAGTGCAAGTTGGCAAAGACCACGTCTTCGATGTCGGGCTGTAGATAGCACTCGCCGCGGGCGCTGACGGCGTCCGGCTCTTGGTCGAGGAGGTAGAGGATGACCGAGATATCGTGTGGTGCCAAGCTCCACAGGGCGTTTTCGTCGCTGCGGACAATGCCCAAATTGACGCGCTGGGAATACAGATAATATAAGTCGCCTAGTGCGCCTTCCCGCACTAAATCATGCAGCATGTGTACGGCCGGGTGGTACTTTAGCAGGTGCCCGACCATCAGCACCCGGTCCCGCTCTGCGGCTAGTTCGACCAAGTGGGCCGACGTAGCGGCGTCGAGGGTCATGGGCTTTTCGACGTACACGTGCTTGCCGCGCTCTAGGGCGCGGCGGGCCAGTTCGTAGTGCTCGGCGGCTGGGACGGCCAGTACTACGGCATCGAGCGAGTCGTCGCCGAGTACTTCGTCGTAATTGGCGGTGATTGGGACTTCTGGGTATTGGCGCTGGATGGCGCTGCGGATTTCCGGGCTAGCGTCGCAGACTTGGCGCAGATGGACGTCGGGTAGGTCGTGGAGGACGCGCACTAGGTTTTTGCCCCAATACCCAGCACCGACGCAGGCGATTTGGATGCGGCTCATGTTCGCTGGAAATAAGCGCCGATGTCGGCGGCTAAGTGCGCGAGGGCTTGGCTGCCTTCGGTATGGGGATGCGTTTTGACGACCGGCTCCCCTGCGTCGGCTTGGCTGCGGACGAGCGGGTCGAGCGGAATTTCGCCCAGATAGGGAATGTCCAAGCGACTGGCTGTGGCGCGGCCTCCTCCAGCTCCGAAGATGGGGTCGGTATGGCCACAGTTGTTGCAGTGGAAATAGCTCATGTTCTCGATCAAGCCGACGATGGGGACCTCGGTCTGGCGGAACATCTCGACGCCGCGACGCACGTCTTCGAGGGCAATGGCCGAGGGCGTGGTGACGATTAAGGCCGCGGTCAAGGGTGCTACTTGGGTCAGCGTGATTTGTACATCTCCAGTCCCAGGGGGCAAGTCTATGAGCAGCAAATCGAGCTCGCCCCAAGTGACGTTGAAGAGGAATTGGTGCATCATCTTGGCCAGCATGGGCCCGCGCCACACGACCGGAGTACCCGAGTCGATTAGCAGCCCCATGGAAATGGCTTTGAGGCCGTGCACAGTCAAGGGCTGGATACGGCCGTCCTCCGCGGTTGGCTTGCCTTCTAGGCCAATTAGACCCGGGATGTTGGGACCGTAGATGTCGGCGTCGAGCAAGCCGATCTGTAGCCCTTGGCCGGCCAAGCTCACGGCCAAGTTGGCGCAGAGCGTGGACTTGCCGACGCCGCCCTTGCCGCTGGATATGGCTAGTGTATCTTTAATGCCGGGAATGGGTTGGCGATTGTGGGTTTGTGGGGCGTTCACTGAAGTTCCTACTACTATAGTGGAAAATTTGAAGTATAGAGGAAAGACCTCCTCGCGGCAAGGGGAGTTACAAAGGAGCTAGGCATGTATAGGATCGCGCTTTTGGCGGTCGTTTTGGCCCCCTTGGGTTGCACGAATGTCAACCAGATGCACAAGCTCTATCAGGAGGGCGACCACGCGCAGTTAGATCGCATTATGGAGATCGTCTCCCGCCAGGACTATCCCTATGCCACGCGGCGCAAGGCCGCGCGCATTCTCGGCGAGATCGGCGATCCTCGCGCCGTGCCCGTACTGAAAATGGCGCTCCAAGACTACGACCAGCGCACCACGCTCAAGCAGGACGCGCTGCGCGCTTTGGGCACCATCGGCGACCAGAGCGCGGCCTTGGATATAGGGAGGCTGCTCAACTACTCGCTCAACACAGCCGACTCCGAACTGCGGATGGCCGCCATTGAAGCGCTTGGGCAGATGGGGGGGACTAAGGCGGCTGAAATTTTGGTCAATGCCCTCGACTACTACGACATGCTTACCCTGCGCTCTGAGCAGCGGACCCCTCGGGGGGTGTTCACCGGCGAGGAGATATCTCCCTATCCCTACGGACGGATGCATCCCGACTCCACGGATGGCCCGCGACGCTATCCAAATGTGGGATTGGATCCCTTTGGGGAGGGGGGCCAGCCCCGGGTGAGTATGTTCGGCACGCCCATCGAGCCGACGCAGATGGAATACGACCCCACGCCCGAGGAGCGCACCTTAACCCATCAGGCGCTTACAGCCGTGGGGGCGGATGCCATTCCAGTGATTGAAAATCATCTAGACAGCCTGCGCGTAAGCCGCCCGACCTTGCGCAAAGAGCTACTGGTCATAATAAGCGAAATCAGTGGTGTGCCGCCGGCGGTAGAAGCCGATTCCACGGTCTCCGATCTGTAAGTTGACAAGGGTACGCCGAGCGCATATAATAGGACGATTCTATCCGAAAAATCACCAAGATACTCGCTAGCCCGCCTCGTTGAGGGCGGGGTACGCAGACGCTTGGTTCGCCTGTTTACCCCTGGCCGAAAGGCCGAGTATAATTCGAGGTTTTCACCCATTATGGAACGCGATATCGGCCCGATCCTCGGCGATTGGAAATACGCTCCAGGCGAGTTGAGCGTGCGCAAGATACGAGGCGGCAATGGCAGCGCCAAGCTCCAAATCCGCATGGATATGGGCTTGATGCAGCTAGAGTGGCGAGGTCGTCCCGACGCGCTCCGTCCGCACGGCTATGTGTCGCTGTTGGATTACTACTGCCAAAAGCGACGCGAGTGGGAAAAGGCACACGGCCCGGGCACCTTTCGCCTCTCGCACGAAGATTGTTCCGAGCTGGCCCAAGAGGCCATGAAATACTACTGGCGGCGGATCGGTTTTTTCGAACTGAAGGAATACGAGCGAGCCGAAGAAGACGCCAAGCACAACCTCGCCATCCTCGACTTGTGCTACGAGTACGCCGAGGAGGACGAGGATCGTCAGTTAGCCGAACAATACCGAGTCTTTGTCACAGCGCATCGAGTGCAGGCGCGGGCGCTGGCCTGTCTAGAAGCAGAAAACTACGCTGAGGCCCTAGCAGAGATCCGCCGAGGCATCGTCGAAATTGAGGGATTTCTCGCCAAAATTGGTCAATTGGACCAGCTCGACGAGTGCCCTGAGCTACTCTTTTTGCGCGAGTGGGAGAGCGAGGTGGAAAGCTCGCGACCACGCACGTTGCGCGAGCGACTGACGGCTGATCTACAGGCCGCAGTCGAAGCGGAGCGATTTGAGCTGGCCGCTTCGCTTAGGGATCGCTTGCGTTCGCTCGAGACCGAGCAAGCGGGTAGGTCGTCTTGAAGGGGTGCTTACTGCCGAGGAGTGGGCCGCGGGGCGCTGTCTCCCGGCCCTTTTACTTTGCCCTGTTGGCATTGTTCGCTGCTTGCGGGCAAATGGCTCCCAAGACGACGCCCGATGTGCCGACGGTCCAGATCATCCAAGAACAGCTACCCATAATAGGCGACAACCTGCTCGACTTGCAGTTGTTCAGTCCAGGTACTGGTTCGCGTCTCCTGCTAGCTCTGCTGGAGTGGGAAACCCCTTCGGGCGAGCAGCGCAAGGTCGAGCACCGGTTGCAGGTACCGCAGGGGCGTCTAGTGCGTTATGCGCTGCCGTATCGGCTGACAGAGGCTGGCATACACCGCGCGGCCCTGCGGCTATACGATCCAGAAATCGACACCCCCATCCACGCGGTCGAAGAGTTGCACCTGTTTGCCCGGCCCGCTTGGGAGCTTTCGGGCGATCGCTCGTATTATACCGTAGAGGATGAGATCCGCTTCCGGCTGCGGCGCAATCGCCGCACTGATACGACCATCCCCGTAACGGTCGAGTTGCAACGCGGCGGCGAGGTTTTGGATCGCTTGGAGGCGAACATGGTTGGGCAGGAGGTCGCTGGGGCCTTTGCCGCAGACGCCTTGCTCGCAGGGCGTTATGAGTTGGTGGCGCGGTGGTTGGACCCGGTCGGCGGGGCGGATTCGCTGGCCGTGGCTTGCGAGAAGTTTGCACCAGCCGCACGGGAAGTGAAAATCGACCTGTTCAGCCAGTCCTTGCTCGTCGATGGCGAGCCGTTTTTTCCCATTGGGCTGTACTGGCTGCGGGCGGATATCCTCGCTTCAATGCGCCAGCTACATTTTAATTCCGGGGATTACTACTACAAGCTGCGTAGAGAAGAAGTCTCCGCGCTAATGGACGCGGCCGCGGTAGAGGGGATCCAGATACTCCTAGAGCTGACCGAGTACGCCCGGCGCAAGCCCGAGCCAGATTATCGGGCCATTGCCGCCCTCGTCAAACGCTATCGCCAGCATCCGGCGCTCTTGGCGTGGTATCTGGTTGACGAGCCAGCCGAGACCAAAATGGCTCCGGCGTCAGCCTTGGCGATATACGAGCTAATCCGGGAACTCGATCCCTATCATCCCGTCTATTTGGTCAACAACCGACCGCACACATACGCCGCCTATTCGGACGCCAGCGATATCTTGGCTATAGACGTCTATCCGATTCCGAATTATCCCATCAGTCAGGTGGGCGATTATATGGAGCGGGCGCGCTGGACCTCGCTGGAGCGAAAGCCGGTCTGGTTGATCGCCCAGGCCTTTGGCGGCGTGGAGCATTGGGCGCGCTCGCCGACAGCGACCGAGTTGCGGAACATGATCTATCAAGGCTTGGTTGGAGGGGCCAAGGGCGTGTTGTTTTACCGCTATTGCCAGGAGAACGAACGCCACATCCAGCCCCTCACCTTGTGGCGAGAAGTGCAGCGCCTCGCGGTCGAGCTTGCCGAATTAGGTCCGGTGCTCTTGCAGGAGGAGCACAGCTTGGAGGCACAACCGACTAGTGGTGAGGTCGCAGTGGCGATCAAAGAATACAAAGGCGACTTTTACGTATTTGCCGTCAATGTCGCCGAAGATTCGCGGCCGCTCGGTTTGCGTCTGGAGGGCTTGCCGCCGATGGGACGAGCTGAAGTGGTCCGCGGGCAGGCGGTGCCGACGCTGGCCAACGGGCGGCTTGCCGCGGAGTTAGGGCCGCTGGGCACGGCGATTTTTCGCTTGCAGACAGCGGGCATTTGAACGGGTAATCCACTGGCTTTAGAGCCGGTTAAAGGGGAGAAAATTATGGCCAAAAAGGTGGCCCTCAACAAGCGAGATCGAGAGCGAATGAAGAAGAGGCTCTTGGTGCGCCGCGCTGAATTGCTCAGCGATCTGGACGGCACCGAGCACGAGATCGACGAGCTACAAGACCCCAAGGCCGACGATCTCGACCGAGCAGTCGAGGCCGGAGCCATGGAGCTTTTGGTGGCGCTGGGGGATACTGAGCGCCGCGAGTTAGAGGAGGTCACGCTGGCGCTCGAAAAGCTAGAAAGCACGACGTATGGCAAGTGCGAAGCCTGTCTTGAGAAGCCCTTAAACCTGTGTGCGACCTGCCCGTTTATTCCCAAGCCGCGCTTGGAGGCCCTGCCCACGGCGCGGCTGTGCGTGTCCTGTCAGGAGGCCGAGGAGCAGAACCAGATTCCGTCTTATACCCGGCTGCGCCCACGGCGGATGTTTGGCGAGGACATAGAAGAATTCACGCATCCGCTGATGGACTCAGAAGACGACAAATAAGCGCTTAATTTTAATTAGGGGCGACCGGCTGGTCGCCCCTAAGTTTGTATGAGAATTGAGAAGCTAAGGAGCCAGTTCTTTTAGCTCGGCCATAGTGGCGAGCCGCACATTTTTGAGCTGGCGCTGGTAGCCTATGACCGCGGCTAAGGCATTGATCTGGGCTTGGGTCAAGTTGCCTTGGGCTTGGAGCAATTGCTGGCTGTCAGCCAAGCCGAGCTCAAAGCGACTCTGCTCGACGTCATAGGTGCGCTGGGCAAATTCGAGGGCGGCTTGGCGCAGGTCGATCTGGCGCTCGGCCTCGTGGACGCGGCGCGTGGCGTCGCGAACTTGCTGGATGATTAGGCGGCGTTGCTGCTCGCGGCCGAGGCGGCTTTGCTCCAAGGCGATGCGCGCTTGGCTGATGTTGGCCTGCCGCTGGCCGCTGTCGATTAGCGGCAGGGTTATTTGCAGATCGACTCCCCATTGATTGCGCTCGAAATTATCGCTAACGTCGCCGATCTCACTGCCGTGCCCCCGCATGCTGACATTGGCTCCGAAAGTCGCGTTAATGCCGGTGCGGCGGCGGGTATCTTCTAATTCCAACGCGCGGATTTCCTCGAAAATCTCGGCTCGTTTCATGTCGGTGCGCCGCGCCAAGCCGATTTCGAGGGCGCGTTGGGCGTCGATGGGGTGAATCTCGTACTGGACCTCAGTGTCGATTTCGAGCGGTTCCCACACATCGAGTCCGAGGGTTTCGCGGAGAATGTCGCGGCGCGATTCGATATCGGTTTGGGCTTGGTCGTACGTGGCCTCGGCTTGCAGCATCTCTACCTGCAAGCGCAGAGCTTCTACTTCGGCGATGAGGCCGACCTCAAATTTTCGTTGGGCCAGCTCCAAATTGGCGCGCGACTGCGCTAGGCGCTGTTCCTCAATTTCGAGTTCACGGACGCTTTGCACTAGACCGTAGTAATCGTCGATGACTTGTCCCTCTAGCTGGAGCCGCTGGCGGTCGAAGTTGAGACGTGCGCTTTGCAGGCCGTGCTCGGCGCGCTTGAGCGCGACTTCCTCGCTGGGCCGGCCAAGCAGATCGCGCTCGTAAAAAAGGCGCGTCGAACCCGAATAGTCGAGGAAGTCGGCGCGGCGATTGGACGAGAAATCGCGGCGTAGGGCCGTAGTGTTCAGCGTGAATTGGCCGAGGTGGCGCAGGCGCTGGGTCATGCGTAGGCTGCCCCTGTAAAAGACATCGGAACTCTCTTCGCGAACTCGGGTTTCAAGAGCGATATTTTCTTGGGTATCGCTCAGCCCGGTAAAGCTAGGGGAGGTGACGTCGGCGTTCATGCCGAAGGCAAAGGGCGCACGTGCCATCGTTAGTTGGGCGCGGCTATTGGCTAGGGTCTGTTGGTCCATTTGGTGTTGCAGGTTGTTTTGCATGGCCAAGTCGATGCACTCTTGCAGCGAGAGTACCTCGGCTGTCGAGCAGGTGGAGGTGATTAGCAAACCTACGAGTGCCCATTGGTATTTCATCGCGGAAGCCCCTTCTTATGGATGGCGAGCGAAATGTTGTGGTTATCTGTAATTATACGATACGGGTTTTACCACGCCAACCGCGCCGCGCGTGGGCGGCGGCCATTTTTCGGCAGCGAGTTTTATGTTTAACATTTAATATTAATAGACTTAAAGCCTATCACGAACTTAAAGGAGCAATGCTATGACTACCCTCACTTCGCAAGTGCTGGCGTACGAAAAAACTGCCGCCGACCTTGCAGTTAAAATTTTTGCCGACGGAGCCGACCGCGAGAGCATGCTGGCGAGCTATGCCAATCCGCTGGTCTCCGGGTTTACGACCAATCCCACCTTAATGCGCCAAGCAGGCGTCACCGACTACCGAACCTTTGCCCACGACATCGTCGCGGCCATTCCCGATCGCCACATTTCTTTTGAGGTCTTTTCAGACGAATTCGACGACATGGAGCGCCAAGCTCGCGAGATCGCAACTTGGGGCGAGAACGTGTACGCCAAAATTCCCGTCAGCAACACCAAGGGCGAAGTAAGCTACGACTTGGTCCATCGGCTGTCTCACGCCGGGGTCAAGGTCAACGTCACGGCGATCTTTTTGCTCGACCAAGTGCGAGAAGTGGCGGCCGCGGTCGAGGGCGGGGCACCGTGTTGCGTATCGGTCTTTGCTGGCCGCATCGCCGACGCGGGGCTAGACTACATGCCGGTCATGGCCGAGTCGGTCGAGCTGCTCGCGTCCAACCCCCAAGCCGAACTCATCTGGGCCAGCCCCCGCGAGGTGTACAATGTCGTTCAAGCCGACAGCATCGGCTGCCACATCATCACCTGCACCAGCGACATCATCAAAAAGCTGCCGACCTTGGGCAAGGAAATGGGGCAGTTCTCGCTAGAAACCGTACAAATCTTTTACGCGGATGCTACGGCTGCCGGCTACAGCCTGTGAGCAGTTACACCCAACAGTACCTAGCGGCGGCGGCTCAAGTCATTGAGCAGCTAGATCGCAATGCGATTGACGCGATAGTTCGGCTCGTCGTCGAGACCCGTCAGCGCGAGGGGCGGCTCTTTATCCTCGGCGTGGGGGGGAGCGCAGGCAATGCGAGCCACGCGGTCAATGACTTTCGCAAGATCGCTGGTATTGAGTCCTACGCCCCCACGGACAACGTCTCAGAACTGACGGCGCGCATCAACGACGAGGGCTGGGATACGGCCTTTGCCAACTGGCTGGGGGGTAGCCGTTTAAATGAAAAGGATCTGATCTTGGTCTTGTCCGTCGGCGGCGGCAATCGCCCGCTGAATACCAGCGTCAACTTGGTTGTCGCACTGGAGTACGCCAAAGAGGTCGGTGCCAAAATCTGCGGCATCGTGGGGCGGGATGGCGGCTTTACAGCCCAAGTCGCCGATGCCTGCGCGATTGTGCCCACAGTCGATCTGGTCACGCCGCTGACGGAATCCTTTCAAGCCGTTATATGGCATTTAATTGTTTCGCATCCCGAGGTACAAGTGGAGCGCACTAGATGGTAGGTGCGCTAGCCTCTGCAACGAAAGGTTGAACATGTCTGCGGTCCCCCGAGACCTGCGCCAGTTTTTGCACCACTACATTCCAGCCCTAGAAGAGGAGATGTTTTCGTTCCTCGCGGTGCGCGAACCCGAGGAGTTCCTATATCGGCTGATGCGCGACTACCCGGAGCGCGGCGGCAAGCGATTCCGCCCGGTGTTGGTGCTCTTGGCTTGCCAAGCCTGCGGCGGCGACGTGAAGAAAGCCGTGCGGACTGCGGTGGCCTTTGAGATGTTCCAGTCGTTTGCCGTGGTCCACGACGATATTGAGGACGATTCGGAGATGCGGCGCGGTAAGCCCTGTTTGCACAAGCTGCACGGGATCCCATTGACGATCAACGTCGGCGATGCCTTATACGCCAAGGTCTTTGAGATCCTCAGCGCGAACCGCGCGGCACTGGGGGCAGAGGTCGCACTCGATTTGATAGACGAGATGATCCGCGGCTCGTGCGAGACGTTTGAGGGACAGGCATACGACGTGGGCTGGATTCGCCAGCGCTACATTCCCAGCGAGGACGAGTTTATGATCATGTTGCGCAAAAAGACGGGGTGGTACACGGGTCGGGGGCCGTGTACGGCCGGGGCGATTATCGCGGGGGCCGAGATGGAGTTGCGAACTTGTATCGGCGATTTTGGCGAGTCCATGGCCATCGCGTTCCAACTGCGCGACGACCTACTGAACTTGAGCTCTTCCGAACAAGACGCTGGCTCTGCGCCTGGGGTTACTTCTGGGGCCTACGGCAAGGAGCGGGGCGGGGATATTGCGGAAGGGAAGCGGACCTTGATTATCATCGACCTCTTAGGCAAATGCACGGCTGAGGAACGCGAGGAAGTGCTGGCGATCTTGCACCAGGAGCGGCATCTCAATACGGCCGCCGAAATCGAGCGGGTCATCGCCTTGGTCGAGCACTACGAATGCGACCGCTACGTCGAGGGCGTGTGCCAGCAGAAGGTCGCAGAGAGCTTGGTGCACCTCGAGAAACTTCCGGCCAATCCCTCGCGCGATATGCTAAGAGAAATGCTGGACTTTCTGGTCCAGCGCGCGTTTTAGTCCACCACTGGATTTTCCAAATAAGCCAAAAGCAACCGCGCCGTGTTGACGATGCCGTCCCACGCGCAGATTTCGTACCCGTGCGTGTTGTCGCCGGGATAGCCAATCAGCGCGGCGCGCGCAATGGCACCGGACGTTTTGGCAATTGACGAGTCGCTGGAGTACGAAGTGAGGACGGCCGTTTGGATGTTGAACCCGCAGGCGGCGGCCAGGGCGTCGAAGCGGTCGATGATGCGCGCGTCGTACAGGCCGCGAGTGTCCCGGACGCCGATGATGGGATCGCCGCTGTTGGCCGTGCCGTATTCGGCCGCTGCGGGCGCGATGTCAACGGCAACGGCCGCGTCAACTGGCAGTCGCCCGAGCGCGTAGATTGCGCCGTGACCGCCGATTTCCTCACTGGAGCTGGCCACGAGATATACGTCTTGGGCCGGTCGGTTTTCCCGCAAGTGCAGGCCCACTTCGAGCATGGCCGCCAAGCCGGCGCGGCAATCGAGATTGTAGCCGCAGACGCAATCGCCTAAACGCCAGAGCGTCTTGTGTTTGCCGGCGATGACGACCCGAGTGCCAGCGCGGATCCCACGCTGAGCCAGCTCCTCGACCGCGAGCCTCGTTTCAATCCACATCTGTTCCCACTTGAGGGCTTGGCCGTCTTTGAGCTTTCCCGCTGGACTTTCTGTGGAGACGTGCTTGGCTCCGGTGGAGAGCACGCCTGGGCAGAGGCCGTCCCGCGCCATGATTTCCACTGGACTTTCGCCTAGTGCCCAAGGGTGCAGACCGCCCAAGGGCTGTACCCTGATTTTGCCGTCGGAGTCAATGCGCTTGACGATGAGGGCGATTTCGTCCTTGTGGGCGACGGCGGCCACGGGCTGATCGTGGCTTTGGCCCTTGATGTGAATGATGATGTTGTCGGCTGCGTCCTGCCAGACAGCATCGCCAATAGGGGCGGCGAGTTCGGTGACGAGGGCGTCCATCGCGGATTCCGCGCCCGAGGGCGCGTGCGCGGCGAGCAGTTGCTCGACAAAGCCGTAGAGGCGTTGGGCATCAATGGTCATGGCTTGCTCCTAATTGCAGGTGAGCGAAAATAATTAGGAGCAAGCCGCGGGGCAATGACAACGCCTCTACGGGAAGCTGGCAAAGGGATTAGGCTGGTGCGGCGAGCGATCCAATCACTTCTTCGGCCAGCCCGCGCAAGGTTTTTTGTAGCCGCAGGCGGCCCCGGTTGACGCGCGATTTGACCGTGCCTACGGGGCAGTTGATGATTTTGGCAATTTCCTCGTACGAGAGTCCTTTCAAGTCGCGGAGGAGCACGGCGGCGCGAAATTCTGTGGGTAGGTCCTCGATGGCATCGACGACGAGCGCCTTGACGCGGTTGCCGTCGGTCTGTTCGCCGGGGAGTGGGTCCTTGGCGATCGGCTCGTAAAAGGCGGAGGTCTGTTCGTCGTCACTGGGACTGATCGGAATCCAATTCCAGCGTTTGCGACGGCGCAATTCGGTTTTGGCCAAGTTGCCGGCAATGGTGTAGAGCCAAGTGGAAACCTGTTCGATGGCGGGGTACTGGTGGCTGTGGCGCAGGCAGCGGAGAAAAGTCTCTTGCACGATGTCCTCGGCCGTTTCCTTGTCGCCGACAAAGCGATAGACAAAGTTGTACAGGGGGGTGCGGTAGCGTTTGACCAGTACGCCGAGGTGGCCTTGGTCTTCGGCGGCCCGCAGCAAAACTTCTCGATCCGTGAGTTCATTCATCGCTACCATGGTTGTGCTCCTTTCTGGTACAATTCAAGCGATTATCGTCATGCCTAGGCATACACAAGCAATAATCGTGCCATTCTTCAATAAGGGGAAAATTCGCGTCTTATCGCCCGTTTTTAGGGGTTTTTGGTACCAAAAAGCCTCAGATATTTGAGCATCCTCAGAAATCTGAGGCGCTTCTTTTGACAGGTACAGGGGCAAGCGGTAGATTTCGCACCGGTAAATTCACCCTCGTAATTGCTAAAAAAAATGGAGTGCTTTCGTGCAAGAGTTGGCCACGCGCTTGGAGGCCTTGTGCCAAGCCAAGGGGGTAGAAAAATTCTCGGCTGAAGAAATAGTCGAGCTGTTGGAAGATGGTGAAGAGGTAGATTGGATCCTCGATCAAGTGCTGCCGACGGCGGCTGAGGCCGACCGCAGCGAAATAGGCCAAGTATTGGCCGAAATCGCCGCTGTGGTGGCACCTGCTCCCGCCCCAGATACAGACGACGAAGAACCTGCTGTGGAGGAGTTGGACTTGGCCCAACTCCAGCAGGCCCTGCCGCCCGGAGTTGACGTACAGCAAGTCGAGGAAATGCTGCGCTCGCCGCAGGGAGCTATGCTGGCCGATTTTAGCGCCTTTTGCCAAGAGCGCGGATTCGATGGCGAGCTGGGTGAAGCGGAGATGAGCGAGGCCATGCGGGAATTGCACGAGGAGTGGTTGCAGACGCCGCGACCTGCGCTAGAAGGTGAAAAACCGGCTGCCGTGCTGGACGGAGGTCGGCTCTTTCCCGGCAAGGTAGAGACCTTCCGCCGCGAAACCCCCAAGGTCGGACGCAACGACCCGTGCCCTTGCGGCAGCGGCAAGAAGTTCAAAAGATGCTGCGGCAAGGCCGCTTGAGATGGCCCAGATTCGCCCCTCTACGGCCATTGAAGGCGTCTATATCGCCGAGCTACAGTCGCACGGCGACGAGCGGGGCCGTTTTACCGAGGTGTATCGCAAGGAGTGGTTTCCTCAGCGCTGCTGGGACGACCTGCAGTGGAGCCGCTCGGAGTCGCAGCAGGGGGTGCTGCGCGGCTTGCACTATCACCACCGCCAAGTTGACTACTGGCACTGCGGCATGGGCGCACTGCGCGTCGGGCTACTCGACCTGCGCCGCAGTTCGCCGACTCGCGGGCAGGGACAAATCATCGAATTGGACCAAGAGGTATTGCGGGGCGTCTTTATTCCGGCGGGGGTGGCGCATGGCTTTTACGCCGTCACCGACGCGATGCTTTTTTATTTAGTCGATTCCTACTACGATGGCACGGATGAGTGGGGCGTGGCTTGGGACGATCCCGATGCGGGGTTGGACTGGGGTATTGAGGGGGTGCCGATTCTCTCGCCGCGAGACCAAAATAACCCACGGCTGCGGGATATTCCCACCGAGGATCTGCCCAACTAGTACTTATCTCAAAACCAAAACTTCTTTTGAAATAGGTTGTGCTATAGCAATCCTATATCATGTACAAGGTAATCCGCAGATGGACGCAGAATAGGATGCACAAGACGATCCACATCTAGAATCGTTCAAACATTTAGGACTGTTATATGACCCGACTTGAACTTGCTCACCGCATCTATCAGACCGCTCACCTGCGCGGGCAATTTACTTTGCGCTCAGGCGCGACGGCCACAGAGTATTTCGACAAATATCAGTTTGAAACCCGTCCGGAGCTCCTCCGCGTACTCGCCACCCACCTCCAGCCCTTAATCCCCGACGACACAGACATTCTCGCAGGTCTCGAACTCGGTGGGGTGCCCATTGCCACCATGCTCGCTCAGCTTTCGGGACTGCCCACATGCCTCGTGCGCAAACAGGCCAAAGAATACGGCACCTGCAAACTCGCCGAAGGCCCCGACATTGCTGGCAAAAATCTGCTGATTGTTGAAGACGTCGTCACGTCCGGTGGACAGATTGCTCTTTCCGCCCAAGATCTGCGCAACCTTGGCGCAGAGGTTTCACAGGCCATCTGCGTGATTGACCGCGAATCCGGTGGCACCGAGAGCCTAGCCCGAGAAGGCATTGAACTCCACGCTCTATTTCGGATGAGCGAACTGAAGTGACACCGTTCATGGCACGAAAAAGGGGGCCTCGGCTGAGGTCCCCTTTTTTGTTGGTGTGTTTCCGCTCCGGCTAGCCTGCTGCTGCGGCTTCCAATTCCTCGCCCTCGACTCGCACCGAAACGAGCTGGGAGACCCCTTCTTCGGGCATGGTGACGCCGTGCAGAGCGTCGGCCGCGGCCATGGTGATTTTGTTGTGTGTCACGACGACGAATTGCGTCTCGCGGGCAAATTCCTTGAGCACGCGCACGAAGCGGTTGATGTTGGCGTCGTCGAGCGGGGCATCGACCTCGTCGAGGATGCAGAACGGGCTGGGCTTGACTTGGTAGATGGCAAAGAGCAGGGAGATGGCTGTCAGCGCCCGCTCGCCGCCCGACAGCAGAGCAATGTTTTGCAGGCGCTTGCCACGAGGACGGGCGATGATGTCGATGTGAGCCTCTAGGGCATCGACGTTTTCTTCGAGTTGGAGGTCGGCTTCGCCGCCGGGGAAGAAGCGGACAAAGGTCTCTTTGAACGTCTCGCGAATCTGCTCGAAAGATTTGAGGAACATCCGTCGCGCCGTGCGGTCGATTAGGCTGAGGGTTTTCTTTAGGTCCTCGGCGGCGATGACTAGATCGTCGCGCTGTTGGCGGAGAAAGTCGTAGCGCTCCTTTTGTTCTTGATGTTCTTCCAAGACGCCCAAGTGTACCGAGCCCAAGCGGTGTAGGGACTGCCGCAACTGGTCAATGCGCTGTTGCGTGGTCTCTTCGTCGATGGCCTCGTCGAGGGCCCCCATGGCCGAGACATCGCAGTGATACTCCTCCTGCAAGCGCTCGCGAATGTGCTGGGTCTGTAGCTTCAGTTCGGAAATGCGCACTTCGAGGTTCGTGCGGTGCTCGCGCTGGTCGTTGAGTTGCCGCTGCAAGTGGCTGATGTTTTCCTGCAACTCGCGGTTTTGGGTATTGGCCGCAGCCCAGTGCTGACGGCGCTGATCTTGCTCGGCCGCCAAGGTCTCGCGGCCTTGATGCAGTCCTTTGAGTTCGTCTGTTAAGGCTGTGCTGCGCGCACTGCAATCGGTCTGTTGGCGCTCGGCCTCGGTCGCCTCAGCCGCTAGGCGTTCGATATTATTGTGCAGGTTCTCGTCGATGTTTTTTAGGCGAGTGGCGTCTCGGTCTAGCCCTTGGACCATTTCGGCGGTGCGGGCGTGTTCCACTTGGAGGGTGTTCAGGGCCTCTCGCCGCTCTCTCCGATGGGTTTCGCTCTGTTTGAGGTCTTCTTCCAAGGCGCTGCTTTCTTCGCTGAGGCGGGTGCTCTCGGCCTCGTTGTGGCGCAGGTGTTCGGCTTGTTCGGCGATGCTTTGGTCGAGGGCTTGGCAGCGCTTGGCCAAGCTGGTGCTTTCGCCGTGGAGTTGCTTGAGCTGCTCGGCGAGCCGCTCGGCGTCAGCGCAGGCGCGCTGGTGCTGGTGGACCTGATCGCGCTCCTTGGCGTGCCAAGTTTCGCTCTCGTCGGCTAGGTCCTCTAGGCGTTGAGTGAGTACGCCTAGTTGCTCGGCGAGTGCATCGAGCCGGGGGCCGAGGGCTGCGTAGCGAGCTTTTTGGTGAGCGATGAGCGAGCGCAAGGTGCGGATTTCCCGCCCGCGGCCGAGGACGCCTGAATCCTCGGCTTGACTCTGGCCGCCCGACGCGAGGCCAAAGAGATCGACGGCGTCGCCATCGGCCGTGACGCAGCGCACGTAGGCATCCGGGTAGCGGCGCGTCAGGTTCAATGCAGTTTGCAGGTCATCCACTAGGAAGGTGTTGTGCAAGAGGCTGGCAACTAGGGAGGCGATGGAGGCTTCGGGTTGCACGTAGTCCAGCAGCGGGCCGCGCAGCCCGGGCATGGGATCTGGGTCTAAGACCGGGCCGAGGGTGCGCGGGGGAGCTTCTAGCGAGAGGATGCCGACGCGCCCGGAACGCTCCCGGAGGTGGGCAATGCCTTCGAGCAGGCCGCTGTCTGAATCGGCGATCAATGCTTGGAGCGCCTCGCCGAGGGCGACCTCGACCGCGCGGGCGTGTTCTGTTTCGACTTCGACTAGGTCGCCGAGGACGCCGCGAAAGAGAGCGGCGTGGGGCGATTCGAGCATCAAGGTGCGGACCCCGCTCTGATAACCTTCGTAGCCAGCGCGGACTTTTTCGAGGACTTGGAGACGCGCTTGGTTGGCCTCGGCGGCGCGCTGGGCCGCATCGCGTTGTGCGCCGAGTTCGCGGAGGTCCTTCTCGGTTTGGTCGCGGGCAGCGAGGGCTGTGGTGCGCTGTTGTTGGCAGGTGGATAGCTGCTGGCGGGTTTCGGCGAGGGCAGCTTCGGCGTCACCGGCCGCTTGTAGGGCTTGGTCGCGCTCGGCTGTGGCTACGTCCTCTTCGGTGCGCATGGCAACGGCGCGTTCGTCTAGTGCGTCGCGCTCGGCCTGTTGGCGCTCGAGCGCGCGGCTTATTTCGCCTCCTTGGCGCAGGTGCTCCATGCGCCCGCGCTGGCGTTGGTCCAGCTCGGCTCGGTAGCTGTTGTATTCCTCTTCGGCTTGGGCGGCGCGCTGCTGGTGGGCTTGCAGTTCTCGCTCTATTTGCACAAAGGTCGAACGCGCTTGGTCGAGGTGCGCGGTATTGTCGCGGCGCTGTTGCTGCACGGCTTCGAGCTGGCTGCTGTAATCGGCGCGTTCGCGGGCCGTGCGTTCGCGAATTTGTTCGGCGGCCTCGCGTCGTTCGCGCACGGCTACGAGGAGTTGTTCGCGCTCGTGGATGGCCTCAATGCGGCGATTGAGTTCAAGGCCCGCTTCCTGCATGGCCTTTTCGGCCTCGGTCAGGGCGAGGCGCGCTTTTTCGAGATCGGCCTCGCGGCTGGTGAAGCGGGTATAGCCTTCTTCGGTCGCCTTGCTGAGCGCGGCGAATTCATCTTGCAATGGAGAGATTTGGGCGCTGAGGGCGAAGAAGCGCTGGCGCCCCAAGCGCACGTCGAGCTGGTCCAGTTCCCCTTTGAGTTCGCGATAGCGGCGCGCCCGGCCCACTTGGCGGCCGAGAGAATCAACTTGGCGCTTGACTTCGGCGATGATGTCTTCAATCCGCTGGAGATCGGCTTGGGCTGCCTCTATGCGATTCCGCGTGGAGCGCCGCTGAACTTTGTACTTGGTGATGCCGGCGGCCTCTTCGAGGATGCGGCGGCGGTTTTCGGTCTTATCGCTGATAATTTCATCGACCATGCCCTGCTCCATTACCGCATAAGCGCCTTGGCCGAGGCCGGTGTCCATGAGTAGGTTGGTGATGTCCAATAGGCGGCAGGGGATTTTGTTGAGGAGATAATCGCTTTCGCCGGAGCGGAAAAGACGCCGGGTCAGCACGACCTCGGCGAATTCGACGGGCAGCGCGTTGTCGCGGTTTTCAATCGACAGCGCGACTTCGGCCATGCCGAGGGCCTTGCGCTGGCGGGTGCCAGCAAAGATCACGTCTTCCATGCGCTGGCTGCGGAAAGAGCCAGCGCGCTGTTCGCCCAAGACCCAGCGGATGGCCTCCACTACGTTGGATTTGCCACAGCCGTTGGGGCCGACGATGGCGGTAATGCCCGGTTCAAAGGGAATGACGATCTTTTGGGCGAAGGACTTAAAACCGAAAATCTCAAGTTGATTGAGGCGCACGGTCTAGCTCCTGCCGGGCGCTGGGGAGGGGCGCTCCGCTGGGGGAGAGGGTGAGGTGCGGGCGATGCTAGGGGAGCGGGTAATGGCTCAGGGGAAAGCCATTCATTTTAAGTACTTAAAAACGAGAAACGCTGTCAAGGCACTTGCCGCTATCAGAAGTCCAGTGCCGAATCATCGACCGTGGCAGGGTCGTCTTCCTTGCCCATGGCAATGATGTGCTCGGCAGTGATCTCCTGGCGACCGGCGTACCCGGCGTTCAGTTCGTGCCAGTAGGCGACTTGGGGTTCGCCGCGCTGCCAGCATAACAGCACCCAGCGGCCTTGGTAGGTGGTGGGGAAGTCGAGGAGGCCGCGTTCGAGGCCGCCGACCGGGAAGCGGATGCCTTCGGCGATGATTTCTTCGGCGACGATGCGCTTGATGTCGATGATTAGGTCGTTGACGCGGCGGCGGTGCTGGTCGAAGGCGTCGCGGTCGGGATTGGTGCTGCGGGTGACCGCTTGGCCCCAGAGCGCGTCGAGAATTTGCAACTGCTGGTCGTGATAGCGGACGGCCCCCTTCTTGACCGCTATGCGCTGGAGCGCGTCTTCTAGCTGAGGCAGCTTGGCGTTGGCCTCTTCAATGGTAAATGCCTTGCGCGTCATGGGACTTTGCGGGATGAGCGTTGTTTGCTTGTCATGCGGCAAAGTATAGGCATTGAAATGCCCCGCTACAAGCCCTTGCGCTGCTTTTGGCGATGCGTGATATTTAACACTGTTTTACGACGTGGAAGGGGTCGGCGCAGCTAGCCCCGTCTTTTTTATTTTAAGTTCGAAGTTCACCTATGGCGGTTACTATAGAAGAGGTCCACGGGGTCGCCGAGTTAGCGCGGTTGCGCTTTTCGCCCGCAGAGGAAGAAAGGCTAGTCGGAGAACTGAACCGCATCTTGCGCTACATGGACACGCTCAACGAGCTAAACACCACGGGCGTAGAGCCAACGTCCCACGTGCTGCCCCTCGCCAACGCGTTTCGCCGCGACGAGGCAGCGTCCTTTCCCGCCGCGGCCGAAATCGTCGCCGCGGCCCCGCAGCGCCAAGAGGATTACTTCAAAGTTCCGAGAATCATCGATTGACTACTGAGAAGCGGAGACAGGGCACTGTCGCCGCTTCTTTGTTTGGGCAGCTCGAAGGAGCGCGCAACGTGGCCACAGAATACAAAGGCCCCAAATACGTCGTCGTAACTGGCGGCGTGATAAGCGGTGTGGGCAAGGGCTTGACCACAGCTTCCATCGGCAAGATCCTGCAGCAATACGGCTACAGCACCACAGCCGTCAAGATCGATCCGTACATCAACTACGACGCTGGCACCATGCGGCCCACCGAGCACGGCGAGGTGTGGGTAACGGACGACGGCGGCGAAATAGATCAGGATTTGGGCAATTACGAGCGCTTCTTGGGGTTGGACCTGCCGCGTTCCAACAACCTGACCACTGGGCAGATTTACCACACGGTCATTGAGCGCGAGCGGCGCGGCGAATACCTCGGCGAGACCGTGCAGCCGATCCCCCACATTACGGATGAGATCACCCGCCGCTTACAGGAAGCGGGCGCGGGCTACGACATCGTGCTGGTCGAGATCGGCGGCATTGTCGGTGACTATGAGAACGAGCCGTTCCTCTTCGCTGTGAAGACCCTAGAGCGAGACTTGGGTGAGGAGCACTTTGCGCACCTGCTAATCACCTATCTGCCCATACCTCCACACGTGGGCGAGATGAAGACCAAGCCCACGCAGCAGGCTATTCGCATGCTCAGCGAGCACGGCATTTTTCCCGACTTCATCGTCTGTCGCGCCGAGACCGCCACCGACGAGGTGCGCAAGAAAAAAATCCAGATCGGGGCCAACGTGCCCTACGACCACATCATTTCGGCCCCGGACTCGGAGACGATCTACAATATCCCGCTGGTTTTGGAAGAGGAGAGGCTCGGCGAGAAGATTCTCAGCCGGGTCGGCTGCGCGCCCAAGAAAACCCCGGACTGGCGGCCTTGGCGGGAATTGGTCAAGCGCAGTCGGCAGCCGCGCCAGTGCGTCCGCGTGGCCATGGTCGGCAAATACGTGGTCACGGGCGACTTTCAGCTAACGGACTCGTACATCTCAGTCAATCAGTCGCTGATACACGCTGGCGTGGCGTCGGATGCGCGGGTCGAGATTACTTGGATTGACGGCCATCAGTTTGAGCGCGGCGAAATGGAACTGGCAGAACTCGACGCATTCGATGGTATTATCGTCCCCGGGGCCTTTGGTGGGGGAGGGGCTGAAGGCGTGATTGCGGCCATTCGCTACGCCCGCGAGCACAACATCCCCTATTTGGGCCTGTGCTACGGCTTGCAACTGGCCGTGATTGAATACGCCCGCAATGTGGCCGGGGTTACTGAGGCTACTTCCGAGGAGTTCGACGCGGATTCCGAGTGGAAGGTCATCTGCGTCCAAGACACCGAGCAAAAGAGCGCGCTAGAGGAAAATCGCTACGGCGGCAGCATGCGCTTGGGCGCATACGCCGCGGTGTTCAAAAGCGACAGCCGCGTCCTCCAGATTTACGAAGCGTCGGGCCGCCTCAACGAAGACGCCCGCCGCATCGAACAACTGCTGGCCAATCCCGACCAAGCGTTCCGCGTTGGCTTGGTCATGCTGGAGCGCGACAAAGTCGCCCTAGAGCGCCACCGCCATCGCTACGAGGTCTCGCCCCGCTTCGTCGAACTGCTCGAAGAGGAGGGGCTGGTCTTTTCGGGGTATCACCGCCGCGTAGATGGCACTCGCTTGATGGAGTTTATCGAGTTGCCAGATCACCGCTTCTTTATCGCCACCCAAGCCCATCCCGAGTTTAAGTCGCGGATGGACAATCCTTCACCTCTGTTTGCCGGGTTTGTCGAGGCCGCGCTGGCCTACCAACAGGAGATTGCAAGCCATGAGGAGGGGCAGGCGGCGGCCTCCTAGTTCGGTGGGCGGTACAATCGTCTCAATGGGCCGCGCTTTCCTGGGGAGAGCGCGGCTTTTTCGCGCCGGGTGCTGCGGAGCTATGCTCTGGGCCTGCGGTGCGGGAGAAGTGCCCGAAGAACCGCTGCAAATTCCCGAGGTCGATGGGGAAGCATGGGACGCGCACATTGAGATAGGACGCCCCGGCCATCGCATCGAGATCCGCGCCGATTCTTTGCGCGAATTTTCCAAATCAGAGCAGATCGTCGCCACCGGTGGCGTGGAGGTGGCTTTCCGCGGCAACGAGGCCGTTTCGACACTGAGAGCCGAGCGCTTGGTGCTAGAGCACAAGCGGGATCGCTTTGGCTTGGCTGGCGGCGTGGTTTTGCGCGCTGGGGATAGCCTAGAAGTGCAGGCCGATACTCTGCTGTGGGAAAACGCGCACGAGCAGTTGCGCATTCCGGGTACATTGAGGGTGGAAGTCGGCGAGGGACGAGAGTGGGGCCGCAACCTCACGAGCAATTTTGCCGTAGATGTGTGGTCCTTGGAAGCTGTCGAGGGGCTTTGGCGCGGTCGGGATGGGGCGATGGTGGAGGTGCGCGCCCAACGCGAGGAAAGCCGTCGAGTCGAGGGTGCGCAAGAGATCACCTACGACAGTGTCGAAGTGCGCTACGACGGAGTGCAATTGATCGGACCGCGCGCCACGTTCCTCCCACAGGCTCGTCGCTTTGACCTCAGCGGAGGGGTCGAGGGAGCCGACTCGCTGGCGCAGTTTGCGGCCGACGAAGTTGCAGTGGATGCGGAAAAGCAGCGGCTAGTGGCGCGGGGGGCGGTCCGCTACCGAGAGGATGAGGCCGAGTTGCGGGCCGCAGAGGTAGAGGAGGACCGCAACGCAGCGCTATTGCAGGCCCGCGGGGAGCCGGCGACCTTTGTGCAGGGCGAGCGGCAGATCGAGGCGCGCCAGTTGGCGTATTCGCGTTCCGAGCGCGAGTTGACAGCCGAGGGCGGGGTGGTCTTGCGCGCCGGAGAGCAGGAGCTGACGGCCCAAACCCTCCGCTATACGCGCGATGGCCAAGTCCATGCCGAGGGCGCGATCGCGCTAAAGGCACCCGAGTTGGACGGCTCGCTCGTCGGCGGTTCGCTCTTTTTCGACTTGGAGCAAGAGGCTGGCTGGCTGCGAGGCGCACCCTCGTTGCGCCAGCGCGAGCTCGTGCTATCCGCCCCTGTGTTGCGGTTCGAT
Organism: Candidatus Latescibacterota bacterium; assembly: GCA_022819745.1. The sequence goes on from JAJEGS010000029.1 coordinate 49,333, forward strand.
CTCGTGCGGAGCCGCTTGGCCGGGACCGGCGGTTTTACCCTGCGCGCCGAAGGGTTAGAGGTCGCGGCCGCGCGCGGTGCATACGAAGCGGATTCAGCGCGGGTGCTGGTGGCCGAGGGCGTGGTGTTGAAAGAACAGGATGACGAGCGCGACTATCACAGCCGCCTGATGGCCGATTCGATGGTCGTCGCCTTGGCAGACAGCCAAGTCGAGTGGATCGCCATACCCGGCCAAGTGAGCGGCCAAATTGAGGTAAGGGACCGCCATAGTTGGATCGAGGGGCGGGGCGGGCAAGTCTTTATGGCCGACGGCGACTTGGAGCGGGTTGAAGTAAGTTCCGAGGCCGACGTGACGCACCGCCGAGCCAAAAACGAAGAGATCAATCGCTTTCGCGGACAGCAGATGACCTTGTACTTTGACGCGGGGGGATTGCACCGTGCCTTGGTAAAGGGCGCGGCCGAGTTAGTCACGCGGCTGCAAGAGGACGAAGAGGTCTCCGTCAACGAAGTCAGCGGCGAAGAATTGGATATCCGCTTTGCCGCAGGGTCGCTGGCCGAGGTGCGAGTCGGGCCGGAGATCGAAGGTCGCTATTATCCGCCCGCAGAGGAACCGTAAGGTGGCATTGGAAACGCACGCATTGAGCAAGCACTACGGGGGCCGGGCGGTCGTTGACGAGGTCAGCATCCGCGTCGAGCCGGGGGAGGTTGTTGGCCTGTTGGGGCCCAATGGTGCGGGCAAGACCACGACCTTTCACAGCATCGTCGGCTTTGCCGCGCCGGACGGGGGCCGCATCTTGCTCAACGATGCGGATATCACCGGGCTGCCGATGTATCGCCGCGCGCAGATGGGCATTGGCTACCTGCCGCAGGAGACCTCCATTTTTCGCAAGCTGAGCGTGGCCGACAACATTCGCGCTGTATTGGAAGCGCGAGGAGTCGATAAAGCGCTCATCGCCGCGCGCCAACGGCAATTGCTAACCGAACTGGACTTGCTAGAACGCGCCAATCAGCGCGCCGACACGCTTTCGGGCGGCGAGACGCGCCGGGTCGAGATCGCGCGGGCCTTGGCTTGCGAGCCGCACTACATGCTCCTCGACGAGCCTTTTGCCGGCATTGATCCGCGCACAGTAGAAGACATCCAGAACATCATCGCCGAACTGAGAAACCGAGGCTTGGGCGTACTGATTACCGACCACAACGTGCGCGAGACCTTGGAGATCGCCGCGCGCGCCTATATCCTAGTGGATGGTAAAATTTTAACTGCGGGCACGGCCGAGGAGCTAATTGCCAACGAGCAGGTGCGGCGAATCTACCTCGGCGAGCGCTTTAGTTGGCGGGTCGATGGGTAGGCGCGGTTGCACCTTGACTTTTCGCGCTGCACGGGCTTGTTTTTACAGCTACTATCAGGGTAGGTAATTTTTATTAAGTAATTAATTTACAATAATTTATAATGCTTCGTCCCGAGCAAAATACCGGCTTGCGCCTCCAGCAAAGGATGGCACCGCAGCTCATCCAATCGCTGCGGCTGTTGCAGATGTCCACCTTGGATTTGACGCTGGAAGTCAAGCAGCAACTCGAACTCAACCCCTTGCTCGAAGAGGTCGTTGAACTGCGCGAGGAGGGGGAAGATGAGGAAGAACTGCGCGAGCAGGAGGAGGGGCTCAAGGCCGAAGAGGACCTGCCCGCGGACATGGAGGAGGTCGATTGGGACGCGCTGTTGGACGACCAGTTCGACGCGGGCGCGTACAATAGCGAGCGCACGGAATACGATCCCAATTGGGAGGCTGATCGCGAGCCACAGGAAAACCGCATCACCGCCATGCCGCCTCTCTTAGAGCACCTGTATCGTCAGCTAGGCGAGATTAGCGGTCTGGCACCGGAAGAGCGCGCTATCGCCGAGTACATCATCGGCAATATCGACGAGCGCGGTTACGTCGGCTGTTTGCTCACCGAAATCGCCGAGGATTTACAGGTGGAAGTGGCTGCGGTCGAAAAGGTGCTGCGCGTCATTCAGTCTTTTGACCCGTCTGGAGTCGGCGCGCGCGACTTGCGCGAGTGTCTGATGATCCAGTTGAGCCAGCGCGACGACCCGCTCAGTGCCCTAGCCTTGCAAGTGGTGCGCGACCATCTAGAGGACCTGACGCGGCGGCGTCTGCAGCACATCACCCGCGCCTTAGCCATTTCCAACGAGAAGCTCAAAGATGTTTTGCAGGTCATCGAGCGCCTACAGCCGCATCCGGGTCTGTTGGCCAGCAGCGACTACGACAATCTCTTGACGCTGGATAACGAGGTCGCGTACATCACGCCGGACTTGGTAGTTGAAAAAATTGGCGAGGAGTGGCAGGTGTGGCTGGCCGACGGGTCCATGCCGTCCTTAAAGATCAATTCTGAATACCAGCATCTGCTCAACAATTCCCATGGCGACGGTGCGGCTGCGGTCAAGGACTACGTGGCCAAGAATCTCAACGACGCCCGCTGGCTCATCAACGCCATCCACCAGCGCCGCACTACCATACTCAAGGTGGGTAATTACCTGTTGCAGGCGCAGTTGCCCTTTTTCGAGCAAGGGCCATCGCGGTTGCGGCCCTTGGTCTTGCAGGACGTGGCTGACGCGGTGGGAATGCACGTATCGACGATTAGCCGTGTCAGCAACGGCAAGTACGTGCAGACGCCGCATGGGGTCTTTGAACTGAAGTACTTCTTCGACAACAAGCTCATTACGGACGAAGGTGAAGACGTGTCGGTGCGCTCGGTGAAGGAGAAAATTTCGCAGCTCGTCGCCGATGAGGACAAGGCCCGACCGCTTTCGGATCAACAGATTGTCGAGGAGCTGAGCAAGGGCGGCTTGAAAATTGCGCGGCGAACCATAGCCAAATACCGCGATCAGCTAAAAATTCCGGCGCAGCGGTATCGCAAGGAGCTATAGGTACGCTCCTTAAGCGCTCCCTTTCTTCCGCCCGACGATCAACAAATGCTCGGGCATTTTTTCCAGCCGCGGTTCGTCCTCGATTTGCTCTCCGTATTCGACGACTTCGACGATGCGTCCGGCTTCCGCATAGCACTGTTGGATGTCTGCAACCCACACAGACACGTGGCCGCCGGTGTACACTAAGCCAAAGGAATCGTCCGCGAGGACGGACAGGTCCGTCACATCCGCTTGCACAACCGCGTATAGACTACGGCTGATTCTTCGGCTGCTGGCTGTCGGTCGCCGTTATCGCGGAGTCAATCGGAAGGGATTGGCGACAAAAACCCACTGCACAGTAACACCCCGCACCGCTGGCGGTGTTTAAGTAATACATCGCCAGATGGTATTACTGTGAGAAGGAGACCTCCCTTGGCAATACTTCTGCTAGCTCTCTTTTTAGCCACTGGTTGCTACCACGGACCCTACAGAGGCATCTTAGGCGGCGGCATTGACACCATCGCCATCCCCTTTGTGGGCAACCAGACGGTCGAATACGCCGCTGCCGATAGCCTGATACAAGCCACGGTCGGGGCCTTCCGAGAGGACGGGCAGTTGCGCTTGGCCGACGAGGGCGGGGCCGACGCCATCCTCTTACTGGACATCCTCTCCGTTGATGATCGCATCCACTGGGGTAGAGTACTGGGTCAATACCAGTTTTCTATGGTGGTCTCCGTCGAAATAAAATCCTTCGAAGGAGCGGTGCTGCTGAGGCAATACGAGTCGATAGGGCGGGGAACGTATGAAGCCGACGACGAGCGCGACCAAGCTATAGGCAAGGCCGCGAGAATGGTGGCCGCAGACATTGTTGGCCGCGCGCAATGAATACAAAGCCCTTGTTACCCCAAAGGAGGATAGCTGTAAACTGGCACTAAAGAAGATCGGGATGTGCAATTAACGACCTAAGTGCTTTGTTCACAGATTCGGAATCGGGAAAATGTTGTCTTACATCTGGGTCGAGCATAACGGAACCCTCTTCGAGTGCAAAGTAGTGAACTTCAGTTGATCCATCTTGTTTTTCTACTTTTACTAAATGCCCCTGACGATACGCTTTATAGTGCTTTCCACGTACACCATCAGAAAAATCGTACTCTGCTCTCATTTCGTCTTTTCCTTTTTGTTTATCGCTTTTCATAATCCAATCGCTCCCTTCTCGTTGGTATCCTGCTGCTGATTAAACGAATGGTTTCGTTTCGCTCCGTATAAACCACAACCAAAATTCTTCCTCTTGAGGAGCATCCCAAATTTATAAAGCGCTCCTCGTTTATAGAGTGGTCTGGATCATGAATTGTGATCGCAAGAGGGTCATTAAAAACTGTTTTTGCCTCTTCAAAATCGACACCGTGTTTTCTGTGATTTTCCAAGGCTTTGTTCTCATCCCATTCAAAGATAGGTGTCAATTATTATTCCCTCATCCTTGTATCTGTCTCCAATGAAGGCGGTACCGACGGGAATTGTAGGGTCGGCTACGACTTAGCGCAATCGCCCCGCGCCATCAAACACCATATCAGCCAGCGCGCCGGTTTGCTCTAAGTCGGGATGGTCGCCGAACTCTCGCAGCAGGCTGGCGGAGAGTTGGATGTGGCCGATGTCGAGGGTGTTTTTGATGCGGACGACGCGCGCCTGTTCGGGATTGGCGAGGTTCTGCACCGCAAGCGCGGCTTCAATGGCCTCGCGGTCGGTTGCCATGACGACTGGGATGTACGCGCGATTGAGGAAGGTGGTGGTGAAGACGTTGGCGTACGTGGCCTCGAAGTCGATGCGCTCGTGCAGGCGGCGGGTAATGATGTCGGCGAGGCCGACGCCGTTGGCATTGCCGTGGGTTTCGTCGGTTAGGTCGAGTACCACGATGCGAGCCGCACCTGGGGACTCTGGCTCTTTGACGCCGGGCAGGAGCATGCGGCCGACGACGTTGGTGTCCATGCCCGTGCCCGAGATATTCTTGCCGATTTGCTCGATGATCAGCAGGTCGATGCCTTGGACGAAGAGGCGGGGCATGGCGCGCCGCGCTTCCTCCAAAAGCTGCGGCTCGCGGCTTTGGAACTGCCTAGGTTGCAGGGCTTCGACGCGGAGCGTCTCTTCATAGGCGTTTTCGACGAGGGCCACACCCATGAGAATCGGCGCTTGGTCGAGGATGCAGCGGCCCCAAGCCGGGATCAGGCGGGCGAGGCTTTCGGCACCCCCGGCGTGGGCGATGGTCGCACCTTTGTGGCTGCCTAGGCCAATGGTCATCATCTTCATCAGGCCGCTCTCAAAGGTCCCGCGAAAGGAGGTGTGCGGCTTGACGCGGTTGACGAGCACCACGCCATCGGCTTCGGTCGCGAGCCGGTTGAGTAGTACGGGGGTGCCGTCGTCGAGTTGGCCTACCTCGACGACATCCATAGTTGCCTCGACTGGGCAGCCCATGCTCTCGGCGTCGAGACCGTAGCTGGCGAGCACTTGCTTTTGACCTTGAGCCGTAGCGCCGCCGTGGCTGCCCATAGCTGGCAGCAGGAACGGCTTGCCGCCGGCCTCTTTGACGCAGTCGATGACGGTGCGGGTGATGAGCGGGATATTGGCGATGCCACGGCTGCCGCCCGTAACGGCGATTCGCGCACCGGGAGCGATGGCATCGGCTAGGCCGGCGTGCGCTAGCTGGTGGCGGACTTCGCCGGCCACGTCGGCGAGCGAGTCGCTGGCAAAGTGCTGCTTGACCGGGGCCATTTGTGGTAGTTGCACGGCAGGTACCTCTATCCTTCGCCGACTAGGGCGGTGCGCAGGCGCTGGGCGCGTTCGCCGATCGGCAGGGCCGGTTTGGGCACCGGCTCGGTAGCCGGGGCGATTTTCCAGATAAAGACGACCGGGCCTTCTTCCGCAAAGTGCTGGTCGAGCTTGGCGTCGAAATCGTCGTCGGTGTCGATGGTATAGACGCGCTGGAGGCCGGCCCCACGGCAGATTTGCTCGTAGTCGATGAAGGCGGCTCCGGGCACGGGCTGACTGCCGGTGACTTCGTACGTGCCGTTTTCCGTGATGACGAGGGTTAGATTCGGGGCCGGGCGCTGGGCCAAGGTGACGAGGACGCCCAGCGACATCAGGGTGCTGCCGTCGCCGTTGATGCACAAGACCCGGCGCTCGGGCTGGGCAATGGCCAAGCCCAGCGCAAAGTCGGCGGCGTGGCCCATGGCGCTTTCGACGTGGGCAAAATCCAGCGGGCCGTCAGAGTGCGCGGCCCAGGGCATGGCCACGCTCATGGTGGTGACCACGACTTCGTCCGTGCGTCTGGCGGCTAGTTTTGCGAGGCAGGTGTATTTGTCGAGCATCTTATGCAGTCTCCGCAACCAGCAGCACAGCGGTTGGCAGCGAGGTCTCTTGGGCCTTGGCGAACGCGGCGTCGATTTGACCGCAGTCGTCGTCTGTGTGCATGGCGGTGTAGGGAATGTTCCAAGCCTTGAGAGTCGGCTCGAAGAAGGTGGCGGCCGTATCGACGCGGGGAGCACCTGGGGCCATAGTTGCGTAGCCTCGGTAGCCGACGAGCATGACGAGGGGAATGCCCATGTTGTAGGCCGTGCCGCGCAAGGCGTCGCCGGCCTCCAAAAAGCCCGTGTTCTGGATCAACACGAGCGGATGGGCACCGCCCAAATACAGGCCGGAGGCCAAGCCGTACGCCTCGCCCTCGCGGCTGGTGAGGATCACTTCGATAGTGTCGTGGTCCCACAGGCGCTCGTACAGGACGCACGAGCCATTGTCTGGGACCCCTAATACGTGCGTAATGCCGTGCCGTTCAAGGGCGGCGATGATCTTGGCGGCGCTGATCACGATACTACTCGGCGAAGATCGCACGGGTGGCGATGCCGCTCTGATGGCCTTCCTGCTGGATGCCGCCGATAAACTGGGCGGTGCGGCCAGCCGGGGCAGTGCCTGCGTAGTACGCGCTGAAGGACTCGTTGAAGGCGACCAAACCAGCGCGATTTTGCGCGGAGTCGGCACCAGCGACGATGTAGGCGTTGTTGAAGACGCCGTCCTCTTTGAGACCCGCGCCGCCAGCTTCCTTGATCCGGGCGTCGAGCGTGCCGAGCTGTTGGCCGGCGTCGCTGCCGCCGACGGCTGAGACGTGGACTTCGCGCACGCCGTGGTGGCGCAAGCCCGCCCAGGTCGAGAAGCCGTCCTCGATCTGCCCCGAGCGCACGATTTCGACTTCACCGGAGACCACGCGGGGCTGCGGCTCGACGATGCCGTCGAGGTTGGGGATCCGCGACACCGGGTAAATCAGGCCAGCGGGCCGGTCGTCGCCGTAGTAGTCTGCAAAAACTTGGCGGGTGGTCTCGATGCGCTCCCAAGTTTTGTCTGGGTCGTCGTCCACGGCGACGAGGATCTCCATGAATACGGTCTGCTTTTTGAAGTCAACGCCTTGTTCGGCAAAGGGCTTGGCGTATTGCTCTTCGAGGACGAAGCGCATTTCTTCGGCCAAGTCGGAGCCGAGCGTGGTGATCATTTCGCCGTCTCGCTGGTGCATGACCGAGGCACCCGAGGGCTGGTGATCGACCCAAGTGCCGTAGTCGATTGTGCCACCGCTGATGGAGACGGTCTCGCCAGCGCAGGCCTTGATCTGGACCTCGAAGAGGGCCGCTGGGTCTGGGAAGCCTTCCGGGTGGGTGAAGCGGGCCATGCGGTTGGAGCGCATGGGGCCGCCGGTGACCGCGGCGATCATGGCTCCGTAGCAGGAGTTGAAGTCGTTTTTGCGCTGGTCGCACTCGTCGCGGTCAGCAGATGGGGTGGTCCACAGGACGTCGGTCTTATACACGTCCGACCAGTGGACGCCGCAAATTTCGAGGCCCTTGTTGAGGTTTTCGATGGTGCCGAACCACTCCGAGCCAACGTCGTTGGCGTATTGGGTGCCGACGTTGCCCGAAGGCTCGACTAGGCGCACGACGTGGCCATTGTCGTCGGTGATGATCACTTCGGTGGGGTTGGAAAAGATGGCGATGGGGTTGTGGCGGACGATATTGACTTGGGCCATGAGCTCCTCGGTTGATTTTGTGAAAGGTTGCCGCGAATTATATTGCAAAAAAATAGGCGGTCTGCCCAAGATAGACAATAGGGAGGGGCGAATGTCCACCTGCGCCGTACTCTTTGCCAAAAAACCAGCTCCCGGAGCGGTCAAAACCCGGCTCCAGAGCCATTTGAGTACCTTTGACGCCGCGCGTCTGTACGAGGCTCTGCTGCTGGACTGCGCCACTGCGCTGCATGCGACACAGGCTGCTGCCAAGGTGGTGGCCTTTACTCCGGCCCATGCTGGAGACGCCCTGCGCACCCTGCTAGCCCCGATTGGCACCTTCGAGTACGTGCCGCAGATAGGAGCCGATTTAGGACAGCGGATGGAGGGCCTGATGCAGTGGGCCTTTGCGCGAGGGGCCGAGCGGGTGGTCCTCGTCGGCTCGGACAGCCCTTCTCTGCCGGCCGCGTACATTGACGAGGGGCTGGCGCTTTTACGCGAGAAGGAAGTGGTCTTGGGCCCGAGCATGGACGGCGGCTACTACTTGGTGGGTCGGCGCAAAGGGGAGAGCCGGATATTCCAAGACGTGGCTTGGAGCACCGAGATGGTGTTCGAGCAAACCTTAGGGCGCTTGGGGACGCAGACGCTCGGCCTGCTGCCGCCTTGGTACGATGTGGATACGCCGACTGATGCTAGGTTTTTAAAGGTGCATCTCGAGGCCTTGGCGCGGGCGGGTAGTAGCCAAGGACAGCACAGCTTGGCCGTGTTGCGCGACTTGAAGCTGCCACTACCCTAGCGGTCGGCTTTCTTGCGGAACAAGGCTTCCCAGCGGTCTAATTCGTCTGACGGGCGGGCTTCCGTACCATCGCGGTCAGTCGCGGGTGGCATCTCGTCGGCTTTCTTGCGGAACAAGGCTTCCCACTGATCGAGGTCGTCCGGGTCGAGAGGTGGGTGAGCTTCGGTGCCGTCTCGGGTAGATGCTGGTGCCTTCGGTGCTTGGTCGGCTCCCTTGTGGAACAGTTTTTCCCACTGATCGAGTTCGTCCGGGTCGAGAGGTGGGTGAGCTTCGGTGCCGTCGCGACCGGGCGCAGGCGTGGATTCGTTCGACTCCTGAATAGGTTCGGTGAGTTCGTCGAGAAAATCCTCAGAACAGGTCGAGCGGATCTTGTGGCGCGTTGCGCTGCGCTGGACTGCGCGGTCCGAGCTGATGACCCGCAGCCACTTGGCACCGTGCTTTTGCGCGACCGCCTGCGCGATTAGGTCGTCGGCTTGCTGAGGGTAGCGCGAGAATTCTATGGTGACGTGCGGGCCACTTGCACTCGCTGCGCTCGACGATTCGCCGGTGCCGTCGTAATACAGGGTAATGTGCTTGTTGGCGCGGCGGCCATAGGCGGCGAGTGCCTGCTGCAGGCGGTTGCGCGCTCGTTCCAGCGAGTCGCCTCGGCCTTGGAAAAGCTGGCTCGCTTTGATGAGGTTGTAGCCGTCTATGAGCAGGTGTTCTTTCTTGGTGGCCACGGCTGTCGTCCTCACGCAAGGTGGATGCCTTGGGCATTGAGCTGATAGGAGACCACTCTGCTGTTGGCAAAGGCCGCGTGTTGGCGCAGCTTGTCGAGTCTGGTGTGCAACTCGTCTGCTTGCCCCTCGGCAGCGATGAGGAGGGCAAAGCCGCCGCCGCCGGCACCGGTGAGAAGCCCGCCCTCGGTTAGGTCGGTGATCTGGGGATTTTCGAAAAGGTGTTGCAAAGCGTCGTTGGTGGCTTGGGGGTCGAGGATGCAGCGCAACTGCCAGTAGCGGTTGGCTAGCCGCCCGAGATCGGCGTATGCGCCCGCGCTCAGTGCGGTCACCATTTCGTCGTGAATGGCCAGTGACTCGCGGATGGCTCCATAGCGCTGGTGGTCGCGCAATAGATAGGCGTCGAGGACGACGTTGAGGCCGCGGGTTGCCGAGCGCGATATCCCCGTGTCGAAGAGCACGACTCGCTCGGTGAACAAGCGCTCGTCCACCTCGGTGAGGAATGTGCGCTCGGGCGCGGGTAGGCCGTCGGTCGGCGGCGCGTAGAAGTTCTTGATGGCCGAGGGGCCACCGCTGGCACCGCGCGCATCCTGCCAACCGCTGTTGAGGCCGAGGCTCTGTTCGAGCATGAGGCTTTGGTCGTAGAGGCCGGGGTATTCGCACGCGGGCGCGGCGTAGGGGTGACCGGAGAGATGGTAGAGCATTTTGAGAATGGCGGCGGACAAGACGCCGCTGGTTCCTAGGCCGGACCCTTGTAGAACCTTACTGCTGGTGGTGATTTCCAAGCCACCGCCACCGGTAAAGGCGGCGATGTCTTGGATGACGTCTGTGGAATTTGGCCGGACGATGCCCGCGTGTACTAGCCCTTGTTTGACCAACCGCAGGGCTTCGTCGCCGCTGCGGCGGTAGGCAAAGAACAGCTCGCTGACGGTTGCGGCCGCGCTTTGTTTGCTGGCTTCAAAGTCGGCCTTGAAGCCCCGCGAGCGCGAGCGGAGGATGAGTTGGGGTTCGGCTAGCCTCCGTGCGGAGACTTCCAGCGGTGGTTGGGCTCGCTCTTCCCGGCCCTGTTGCAGATTGACGGCGATATTGAGGGTTTTTCCCCCTTGTTCTTTACTGCGCAGGTGATTGTCCGAGGCATTGGCGCTGGAGATCCCTAGGCGCAGGGGCGATTGGATGCAAAAGGCTTGCTCGTAAGCCGCTTCGGTCATGCGCGGCGCGGCGGCGCGGCCACTGTCGAGGGCGGCCAAGCTGTGCTGGAGGTCGATGCTCTGTAGTTGGTTGATCCGCGCCTCGTAGGCTGAGGCCAGTTTGTCGATGTGCTTGGCTTCTTTGAGTTGGACAATGTCTTGGCTGTCGATGCAGCAGGGCGGCAGCGCTCGTCGCCAGACTCGCGGTTCGGCGGCGAGCGTTCGGTAGATGTCGGCCATGATGCGGGCAACGCGCATCCCGCGCAGGCAGCGGATGGAGGCATCGCATTCTTCTAGGTAAGCATTGAGGCGTTTGAGCACCTGCAAGAGCGCCTTGGGAGATTTGGGGGGCAAAAGGCGCAGCAATTGGCGGTGGTCGAGATCGACTAAACCATCGACTAGATCGACGGTTAGTTGCGGCAGTTCTTGGGCGACCGCAGCGCCGAAGAGCGCTTCCCACTCGTCGGGCGTGGTTGCCGCGAGAAGCGCGTCGATGGCCGCAGGGGTTTCCAAACGGGACAAAAGCGACCGATTGAAGAGCAGATCGCGGAGAAAGCGGCGTTTTTCCTCGGGTTTGCCGGTCCGTGCTGCGTCGAGGATGTGATCGACGAGCGATTGGACTTCGCGCAAATCAGCGGCTTGTTCGAGGCGTTCGAGGAATGCTTTCATGTGGTTAGTCAGGGATGAGGGTTGCTGAAAATTATACGCAAAAAACGCGCGCCGCGCATTAGGGAGGGGCGGCATCGCCCATGAGTTCGCCAGCCTCGATTGCGAACTCGAGGTAGTTTTGTCGCGGAGGTAGCGGGCAGATATAAATGGGATTGTACGCGCAGTATGGGTTATAAGCGTTATTGAAGTCAATGACATACATGCCATCGTCCTCCCTCGTCAGGCGCGCGTAGCGCCCGCCTCCATACGTGGTGTGGCCGTTGGTCAGATCTTTGAAGAAGATTTCCGTTTCGCCGGTTTGTGGGCTGCGGTACACCTCCAGCCAAAAATCGTTTTCGCCGAAGGCCGAAACAAAGCGTCCGAATCGCTCAAGCTCGGTGGTGGTGCTGTCGGTATTGGGGATTTCGACGATGCGCTGTCGGCCGTAGATGTGCAGCTCGCCTCGCAGGCGATAGCGCAGGTCGATGGGATAGTACGCAAGTTGCTCAAAGTGGGCGCGCTGTTCTGGCAGCAGCGGCGAATCCTCGCTTTTGAGCAGGCTGTCCTTGGCGGCGCGGAGCGCTTCGATCTGGGCGCGGATGGAGTCGTCGGCTGAGGCAGGCCCCAAGGATAGGGATAGACAGCAGGCGATGGCGTAGAGTGGGGTTTTGCGCTTTGTAATAAATAGGTTCACAGGCATGATAAATTCTCCGTTAGGTCTATTTTAGAGTCAATTTGCGACCGCATCAAATGGCCTGATCGACGGGCCATGCCGCCTTGTCCCCCCTTTCTGACCGCTATAGATTGTGCGACAAATAGGAGGGAAGTCCATGCGTTTACAGGATCGCATCGCCGTTGTTACTGGAGGAAGTTCGGGGATTGGGAGGGGTATTTGTCTCGAATTGGCCCGCGAAGGAGCCAAGGTCGTAGTGGCCGATATGCAGGAAGCGCCCAAGATCGGCAAGTTTCACGAGACCGAGCCGCAGCCGCCCACGGCCGTGGGCATTGCCGGGGAGGGCAGCGAGGCGCTCTTCGTCGAGACCGATGTGGCCGACGAAAAGGCGGTGGAAAACCTAATCGCCCGCAGCGTTGAACGCTTTGGGGGGATGGATATTCTGGTCAACAACGCCGGGATCATCATACCGGGGGACAGCCAGGAACTGTCTGTCGAGGATTGGGACCGGGTCGTGGGCGTCAATCTGCGCTCGATTTTTCTCACGACCAAATTTGCCGCGCCCTATCTGAGAAAATCCGCGGCCGGGCGCATTGTCAACATTGCCTCGGTTCACTCCTTTGGCGGCGGCGGTGGTCCGGCTTATGCGCCGACTAAGGCCGGGGCGGTGAATCTGACGCGGGATTTGGCATTGGAGTTGGCCGGGGACAATGTTACGGTCAACGCAGTGTGTCCGGGTTATATCGAGACGCCGATCCAAGACTATTTGACCCCGGAGGTCATCGAGCAATGTCGGCAGGATACGCCTTTGCCGAGATTGGGCCTGCCGAGGGATATTGGCCGGGCGGTGGCGTTTTTTGCCTCGGATGACGCGGAGTGGATTACGGGGACGGCGTTGCCCGTTGATGGGGGTTGGTTAGCGCCGGCCTTTTAGGCATGGACGAGGATTGGTCCATTGTCGAAGTGAACCGCGTCGAGGGAAGGTCGCGGTTGACATCCTGCTTGGCCGTCGCGCCGTTGAAGATCCTCAGCCCCAAGGCCGAGGCCGATTACAGCACTGCCATCCTTTCTAGCTATGGCGGCGGTTTGGTCGCCGGCGATTGCGCCCGGCTGCGCGTGCGCTGTGGTCGGGAGGCCAAGCTTTTTTTGGGCACGCAGGCCTTTACCAAAGTGTACAAGACCGCCGACGGTAAGGTCGCGCAACAGGAGCTAGCCGGGCACATCGAAGCAGGGGCTTGCGTAGTGTCGCTGCCCGATCCGGTGGTGCCCTATGCCGACAGCGCCTTTGTGCAGGAGCAGGTCTGGCATCTAAGCGCGGGAGCCTCGCTAGTCTTGCTTGACGGAGGTACCGCCGGCCGCGGCGAACGAGGCGAGCAGTTCCACTACAACTCTTATACATCTAATATTTCCATCTACTTGGAAAACGAACTGGTGTTGGCCGAACGCTTGCGTTTGCAGCCCAAGCAGCAGGCCCCCGACCGCGTTGGAGCTTTTGGCCCATACACGGCATTCGCCAATGCCTTTATCGTCGGCGACTCCGTGCGCTCCGCCGTCGAGGAAGTGCTGCGTCGTGCCCTAGCGCCGCTGCTCACCGGTCAGCGGACGCGCGGGACTAGCAAGGCAGCTTTGGTTTCGCTCGCCGAACCTCGTCCCGGCGTGCTCGCGCTCCGCGCCTTGGGGCGCACCAATGGCGATCTAGAGGAAGTCTTGCACGCGCTCGCCACGGCTGTATCTCTGCCCCAAGTCCTAGGGGAAAATCCACTGCGCCGAAAGTATTAGTCTCTTCGGCAGCAAATTCACAAAACATCACATATTTGTCTTTTTTGAGTGCTCGCCCTAGCCGCAGAATGCTGCGAAGGGCGAACTCGTCTCACCACAAGACTCTCTAAAACGACATATTTGTCTGTTTACAAATTTGTAAAACTACATTTTTGGCGTCGATTGACTGGAAAGCTAAGCGATCAAACCGCCAAAAATGCCATTTACGTACGAAAAATAAATAAAATCACAAATCGCGTATCTATTTGCGACATAAAGAGATAGTAACAAGAATATTCCCTCCTGCTCCGTCTATAGACTGCTGCGGGTGCCGTTGTGGTATCCTTTTTGCAGTAGAAGAGCGGAATCGGTCGGAGCGGACTACCGGAACGGTGCGTTCAGGCCATTTAACACTACAATTTTTGGAGGGATTCAATGAGAAGACTAAGTAAGTTCTGGATTTCATTTGTCGCCTTAGGACTAATCGTCGCTGGGACGTATTCTAGCGCGAAGGCGGAGGAGACGGTCAAAGTGGGCGTCCTGCATTCGCTTAGCGGCACGATGGCTATCTCGGAGGTATCGCTGCGCGACGCCGTGCTGATGGCGGTCGAGGAAATCAATTCCAACGGCGGCGTACTGGGCCGTAAAATTGAGCCGGTGGTCGTCGATCCGGCGTCCGACTGGGACCTGTTCGCCGAAAAGTCCAAAGAGTTGTTGCTAGAGCACGAGGTAGCGTCCGTCTTCGGATGCTGGACCTCGGTGTCGCGCAAGTCGGTGTTGCCGGTTTTTGAAGAAAACAGCGGGCTGCTGTTCTATCCGGTCCAGTACGAGGGCGAGGAGTGTTCGCGCAATATCATTTATACAGGGGCTACCCCTAACCAGCAGTTGATCCCAGCCGCCCAGTATCTGATGAGCGAGGAAGGCGGCGGGTACGAGAAATTCTATCTGCTCGGCACCGACTACGTATTCCCGCGCACGGCCAACAAAATCCTGCGCGCTTATCTCCTCGACCAAGGGGTGCCCGAGGAGAATATCATGGAGGAGTACACGCCCTTCCACCACCAGGATTACCAGACCATCGTGCAGAAGATCAAGAGTTTTGCCGCCGATGGTAAAGCCGCGGTCTTGAGCACGATCAACGGCGATTCCAACGTGCCCTTCTACAAGGAATTCGCCAATCAGGGGCTGACTTCGGCGATGTGCCCGATCATGGCCTTTTCAGTGGCCGAAGACGAACTGCGGGCAATGGATACCGAGTTTTTGGTTGGCCATCTAGCGGCTTGGAATTACTTCCAGTCGGTCGCCACCAAGGAAAACCGGGATTTCGTCAAGAGCTTTAAGAAATACTGCGCGGCCAACGACCTGCCCGGCGGCTTAAAGCGCGTCACCGACGATCCGATTCTCTGGGCCTATACCGGAGTCTATCTGTGGAAAGGTGCGGTTGAAAAAGCTGGTTCCTTCGACGTGGAAAAGGTGCGGCCGGCGCTCTACGGGCTGGCGTTTGACTCACCGGGCGGCCAAGTGATGATGGACGAACGCAATCACCATCTGCACAAGCCGGTCTATATCGGCGAGATCAAAAAGAACGGCCAGTTCAAGATCGTCTATGAGTCGGATGGCCTCGTCGCCCCCGATCCGTGGGACGATATCACCAGCGCCGACAAGGATTGCGACCACGTCAATTACATGGGTACCTATACCCTAGAGTAAACAGAAGGACGCAAACAAATGAACAAGAAAGTTGCAGCATTTGCACTGGCGATTTTTGCCGCCCAGACGGTATCCGCCGAGGTCGAATTCTCCGGGTTTGTCGATATGAGCGTGTTCAGCGACGATGGGGACGCGAGCATGTCGCTGGATCAGTTTGAGTTGGATGTCTCGACGGATCTCGGGGAAGGGATCTCCATGCGGGCGGATGTCAATGCCATGGGGCCGACTGCCCCGGTTGAACTGGAGCAGGCCTTCATCACGTACGACACTGGCGAGGGCTTGGCGCTCACCGTGGGCAAGTTTCTTAGCTGCACCGGTTTCGAAGCGGCCGAACCCACGGGTATGTATCAGTATTCGTACTCGGCTACGCTGGTCTATGGCGGCTATCAGAACGGGATCGCGGCCTCCTACGGCACGGATAAGTTCGGTCTGTACGGGGCGGTTGTCTCTAGCGTGTGGGACGGCGCGGAGACCGATTTCTCAGGGGATGGAAGCGACGTAGGGTTTGAGGCCCAGATTGCCCTGATGCCTGTGGAAGGGGTAACGGCCAAAGCCGCGTTGGCAAGGGAAGACGAGCAGACCTTGATCAACGTTTGGGGCATGTTGGGGACGGGGCCGCTGACGGTCGCTGCCGAGGTGAACTCGATGAGCGATTGGGGTGCGTATGAGTCGGGATTGGGGTATCTCGGGATGGTCAATTACGGCCTGAGCGATCAGGTCGGCGTAACGGCTCGGTACTCGGCTATCGCGTGGACGCCATTTGGTGGCGGCGCAGACGACGAAACGAGCGAGATCACCATCGCCCCGAGTTATGCCATTTCGGACAACTGGGGTCTGGTAGCTGAGGTGAAGATGCTCACGGTGGGCGACGCCGACGCGGTGACGCAAATTGCGCTGGAGTCGCTGTTAACGTTTTAGGTGGGTGGAGCGGAGACGGCCGCTTAGCAGTTTAGCGATTGGTACGGTAAAAGGTAAAAGGTACATGGTAATCAGGCCGTCTCCGCTCCGTTTTACGGGGCGGAGTTCAATTTTGCCAATGAGACAACGGGTTCTAAAAATACTGGCGGTGTGGGTTTTAGCGGCTGGAGCGGCGGGGGCTGACACATGGGACGAGGAGCAGTTTGCGCGGCTGGTCAGCGGTGATGACGAGGAGATCCAACAGGCCGTGACCGACTTGGCTGCCCGCTACGACCAAGCGCATTACGCATTGATGCGGGGGCTGTTCAGCGGGGAGGTCTATCGCTGGAGCGAACGCGAAGTACAGAGCGGCTTGGTGCTTATTGGCGATGAGGAAATGGACGAGTACGGCGATTCGATAGTACCGCTCTTTACTGCCCATCCCGAGCGCGTGCCCATCCTCGGCGAGGATGGTGAGCAGGTCAAGGTCTCGCTCTACGATATAGAGGAGGTCGAGAGCAATCGGAAAATTAGGGCGCTGATCCAGCCCTATTTGCTGCAGATGGAACTCTTCCACTCGGATGCGGATAAACGGCGGATTGCTGCTGAAAATATCGGTAATAAAGGAAACGCGACCGCCATCCCGGCGTTGCGCCGCTCCATAGAGGAAGAGACGGACGGGTCGATCCGGCGATTGAAGCGGGTGTCGTTGGCTAAGCTGCAATTGGCCGACGCGAAGGCAGAGGTGCGCTTGCAGGCGGTGGCTGCATTGGGGGAACTGCGCAGTCCGTTGGCCATACCTGTGCTAGAGAGACTTTTGAGTACGGACGAGTCTGGAGCTTTCGCCGAACCGGACACGCGGGTCCGGGAGCGGGCGGCATCGGCCCTGACTAGCTTGCGGCGTTTTAGTTCCTCTATGCAGGCGGTGCAGACGATTTTTATCGGTTTGAGCTTGGGGTCCATTCTGGTCTTGATGTCGCTGGGGTTGGCGATTATCTATGGGCAGATGGGGGTGATTAACATGGCGCACGGCGAGTTTATGATGATCGGTGCCTACACCACGTTCGTGGTGCAAAACCTGTGCTTGGGCGTGCTGCCGCCGGAGTACGGCGATCTGTTTTTCGCCATCTCCTTTCCGCTTGCCTTCCTAGTCGCTGGTGGCGTTGGGTTCCTGCTGGAGGCGTCGATTATATGTCGGCTATACAGCCGACCGCTCGAAAGCCTGCTGGCTACTTGGGGCATCAGTCTGGTGCTGATTCAGGCGGCGCGCAGCATCTTTGGCGATCTGACGGCGGTGAAGTTGCCGCAGCTTCTAAGCGGTGGCTGGGAAATGGCTCCCCAGGTGGTGTTGCCCTATAACCGCATGTTTATCATGGCGCTGGCTGCGGCGATCGTCGGGATGCTGTTGGCGCTTTTCTTTCGCACGCGCTTTGGGCTCAAGCTGCGGGCCACGACCCAAAATCGGGCGATGAGCGCTTGCGTTGGGGTGCCCGTGCGGCGCATTGACTCCATGGCCTTTGCTTTGGGCACGGGGATTGCCGGGGTCGCTGGTTGGGCGATGACGCTGATTGGGAACGTCGTGCCCAATATGGGTCAGACCTATATCGTCGATTCGTTCCTCGTGGTCGTCACCGGCGGGGTGGGCAAGTTGCTAGGCACGATCAGCGCTGGGCTGGGGATCGGCATTTTCAACAAGATGCTTGAACCGCTCTTTGAAGCCGTGTACGGCAAGGTAATTCTGTTGGGCTTGATCATCGTCTTCTTGCAATCGCGCCCGACCGGCCTCTTCCCTGCCAAAGGACGGAGCGCGGAACTGTGAACGCGTCTAGACACCACATCGTCGCTGGTTTGCTGTTCGCCTTTTTTGGGGTGCTAGTCCCCCTGCTCAACTATCTGGGCTTGGTCGCCGATACGACCCTGAATCTGTGGGGGCGCTATTTTTGTTTCGCCATCGTCGCCCTTGGGATGGACCTGATTTGGGGATTTACCGGCATTCTGTCGCTGTGTCAGGCGTTTTTCTTTTGTTTGGGCGGCTATGCCATCGGCATGCACATGCTGCTCAAAACGGGGACGAAAGGCGTGTACGGCAGTGCGTTGCCCGACTTCATGGTCTGGAACCGGGTCGAGGAGCTGCCGCTTTTTTGGGAGCCGTTCCACAGCCTGCCGCTGACCTTGCTCCTCGGGCTGCTGGTGCCGGGATTGGCGGCGCTGGTCTTTGGCTTTCTCGCCTTCCGCAGCCGTATCAAGGGCGTGTACTTGGCCATTATCACCCAGGCACTGGCGTTGGCGATGTGGCTGCTCTTTTTGCGCAACGAGACTATGTTGGGGGGGACCAACGGGCTGACGGATTTCAAGACACTGCTGGGCTTTGAATTGGCCGAGCCAGCGACCAAGCGCGGGCTCTACGTGGTGGCGTGTGCGGCGCTGGTGGGGGCGTATTATCTCTGCCGCTATATCGTCGGTTCCAAATTGGGCAAATTGCTGGTGGCCATCCGCGATAGCGAGCACCGCCTGCGCTTTATCGGCTACCACATTACCCGCTACAAGCTCTTCGTCTTTGTCGTCGCTAGCGCCTTGGCGGGCTTGGGGGGGATGCTCTACGTGCCGCAGACTGGCATTATCACGCCGGGGCGCATGGACGTGCAGGCTTCGATTGAGATCGTGGTGTGGACCGCGGTCGGCGGCCGGGGGACGTTGGTGGGCGCGATCGTCGGAGCCGTGCTAGTCAACTTGCTCTACAGCTTTCTCACCGGCGCGTTCCCCGGCACTTGGCTCTACTTCCTCGGCGCGCTCTTCGTCGGAGTGGTGCTGTTCTTTCCCGAGGGCGTCGCTGGCATAGTCGGGCGCTTGCGTCGGCGGCTGGTGGCTGCGTAACGAGAGTTGGGCGATGGACAATCTATACGTGCAAAAGTTGAGTGTGTCGTTCGACGGCTTCAAGGCGCTGGACATCGACATATTTGAGGTCGCTCAAAACGAGCTGCGGGTGGTCATCGGCCCCAATGGCGCGGGCAAGACGACTCTGCTCGACGTGCTCTGTGGCCGGGCGCGGCCTGACGTTGGGCACGCCTATTTCAAGGATCAAGACCTGACCAAGCTGAGCGAGGACGAGATCGTCGATTTAGGGGTGGGGCGCAAGTTCCAAGCGCCGACGGTTTTTACTTCGCTGACTGTCGCTGACAATCTGATGCTAGCTGTGAAGGCTAATCGCGGCGTCTTTGCTTCGCTGTTTCATCGGCTCCAAGCGGCCGAGCGCCGCCGGATTGAGGAGGTGGCCGAGCGCACGGGGCTAGAGGATGTGCTCGACGAGGTCGCCGGTACTCTGTCGCACGGTCAGAAACAGTGGTTGGAGATCGCCATGGTCATCTTGCAGGATCCCACGCTCTTTCTGGTGGATGAGCCAGCGGCAGGTATGACCGACGAGGAGACTTTCCGCACTGGGGAGATTCTTCAGGGGCTGGCCGAGGATCACGCCCTGATTGTCATTGAGCACGACATGGAATTCGTGCGGCAAATTGCCCGCAAGGTCACGGTGCTACACGAGGGCAGAATTTTAGTTGAAGGGCCGATGGAAGCGGTGCAGAACGATCCGCGCGTCATTGAGTGCTATTTGGGAACGGCCATGGAACGGGAGGAGCGCAGTGCAGTCGGCTGAGACCACGCTGGCGGTGGAGGAGTTGGATGTCCACTACGGGGGTAGCCGCATCTTGCGGGATATTAGCTTGCAGGTGCCCAGTGGCTCGATTGTGGCGGTGATGGGGCGCAACGGCGTCGGCAAGACGACGCTGCTCAAGGCGATCATGGGGTTGTTGACGCCGAGCAAGGGTCGGGTGTTTTTTGCCGGCGAGGATGTCACTGCGCTGACGGCTGACAAGCGCACCCGGCGGGGGTTGGGGTACGTGCCGCAGGGCCGTGAGATTTTTCCGCAGCTAACAGTGCGGGAAAATCTGGAGATCGGCTTGCAGGCGCGTGGTGGGGGTAGAGAGGTGCCAGAGGAAGTGTTCGCGCTGTTTCCGGTATTGACGGACATGCAGGAGCGGATGGGCGGCAATTTGAGCGGTGGACAGCAACAGCAGTTGGCCATTGCCCGGGCGCTGGTCGGCGAACCCAAGGTCCTGATGCTGGACGAGCCGACCGAAGGGATCCAACCGTCGATCATTTTGGAGATAGAAAAGGTGTTGCTCCAACTCAAGGAGCGGGGCGAGTTCGCCATCGTCTTGGTCGAGCAGTACTTCGACTTCGCGCGGCAGATCGCCGATCACTTCTTTCTGATGGACCGAGGCAGCATCCTGTTGCAGGGGACGGCCGACGAGTTGTCGGATGAAAGTATTAAGACCCATCTGACGTTTTGAGAAACAGTGGCCGGTGATCAGTGGTTAGTCTCCGTCCCCACTGGTCGCTGACCACTGACCACTGATCACTGATTCGAGGATTCATGCGGCTTGCACCGAGAGAAATCGACAAGCTAGTATTGCACAACGCCGGGTTTGTGGCGCAGAAGCGCTATGCCCGGGGTCTGCGGTTGAATTACCCGGAGGCGACTGCGCTGATTGCGGCGCAGTTGCTCGAATTTATCCGCGATGGTGAGCGGGTTGCCATCTTGATGGACAAGGGCAAGCAATTGCTCGGTATTGAAGATGTGTTGCCCGGAGTGCCGGAGATGGTGCACGAGGTGCAGGTGGAAGGCACGTTCCCCGACGGCACCAAGCTGGTGACGGTTCACCAGCCGATCTGCCGGGCGCGTGGCAACGCCGAGTTGGCGCTCTATGGGTCGGGGCTGGTGCGCGTGGGTGAAACGTGGTCGCCGGACAACGCGTCTAGCGCCGCGCCCGGGGAAGCGCTGGTGGCGGATGAGGAACTCGCGCTTAATGATGGCCGCGAGAAAGTGGAGCTCGAAGTGGCGAACATGGGCGACCGCCCCGTGCAGGTGGGGTCGCACTTTCCCTTTTTTGAGGCGAACGCCGAATTGCGCTTTGACCGCGTGCAGGCCTATGGCTTTCGCCTCGATATTCCCTCGGGAACCGCAGTGCGTTTTGAGCCGGGGGAGACCAAGACGGTGACGCTGGTTGCCGTAGCTGGCGAGCGCGTCGTCCAAGGCGGCAGCGGTTTGATCGGCGGGGCCTTGAGCGACGACAACAAGCAGGCGGCGCTGGCGCGGGCGCAAGAGCGCGGCTTTTTAGGAGCGGAGTAAACATGCGGATTGATCGACGCGCTTATGCGGATATGTACGGCCCCACTACGGGCGACCGGGTGCGGCTGGGCGACACGGATTTGATTGTCGAGGTCGAGCAAGATCACACCGTGTACGGCGAGGAGTGCAAGTTCGGCGGCGGCAAAGTGCTGCGCGACGGCATGGGGCAGCAGAGCGGTGCGAGTCAGGAAGAGGCGCTGGACTTGGTAATCACCAATGCGCTGGTGCTCGATTACACGGGCATTTACAAAGCCGATATCGGCGTCAAGGACGGGCGCATCGCCGGGATTGGCAAGGCTGGCAACCCGGACATTATGCCGGGCGTCGCCGAGCAGATGATCGTCGGCGCGACCACCGAAGTGGTGGCCGGGGAGAAGCTGATTTTGACGGCTGGGGCGCTGGACGTGCATGTGCATTTTATCTGTCCGCAGCAAGTGGAAGAGGCCATCGCGTCGGGGATTACTACGATGCTCGGCGGCGGCACCGGACCGGCGACTGGGACGAACGCGACCACTTGTACTCCAGGTGCTTTTTATATCCGTACGATGTTGCAAGCGGCCGATGCTTGGCCGCTCAATTTTGGCTTTTTAGGCAAGGGCAATTCGTCGTTGCGCTTAGGGTTGGCGGCGCAAGTTGAGGCCGGGGCTTGCGGGCTCAAGCTGCACGAGGACTGGGGTACGACGCCAGCGGCCATTGATGCGTGTTTGGCGGTCGCCGAAGAATTCGACGTGCAGGTCTGCATCCACACTGACACGCTCAACGAGTCGGGCTTTGTCGAGGCGTCGCGGGCGGCTTTCAAAGGGCGGACGATTCACACCTACCACACCGAGGGCGCTGGCGGCGGTCACGCGCCCGATATCATGCGGCTTTGCGGCGAGGCCAATGTGCTGCCCTCTTCGACCAACCCAACGCGGCCCTTTACAGTCAACACGATAGACGAACATCTGGACATGCTGATGGTCTGCCACCACCTCGACAAGAATATCCCCGAGGACGTGGCCTTTGCCGAGAGCCGGATCCGCCAGGAGACCATCGCCGCCGAGGATATTTTGCACGACTTGGGCGCGCTGTCGATTATCGCCTCGGACAGCCAAGCGATGGGCCGAGTGGGGGAGGTGGTGTGCCGGACTTGGCAAACGGCGCACAAGATGCGCCAGCAGAGGGGCCTGTTGCCCGAAGATGCGGGCGGTGCTGACAACTATCGTGCGCGACGCTACGTTGCCAAATACACTATCAATCCAGCTATTGCCCACGGGCTCTCGGCCCAGATTGGCTCGGTGGAGACGGGTAAGCTGGCTGATTTGGTGTTGTGGCAGCCGGCTTTTTTCGGCGTCAAGCCCGAGTTGGTGATTAAAGGTGGGGTGATTGCCTACGCGCAGATGGGGGACGCGAACGCGTCCATTCCCACGCCGCAGCCTGTATATCCGCGTCCCATGTTTGGCTCCTACGGCAACGCGGTTGGGCCGACCTCGCTGGCTTTTGTTTCGCAGGCGTCGCGCGAGCGGGTAGGCGAGTACGGGTTGGCGAAAGAGGTCGTATCTGTCGAGCATTGCCGCGACATTGGCAAGGCCGATATGCGGCTCAACGACGTGGTGCCCAATATCGAAGTTGATCCGGAGACCTATAAGGTGAATGTTGACGGCGAGGAGATCACCTGCGAACCCGCGGAAAAACTGCCGCTGGCGCAACTGTATCACCTGTTTTAAATGAATCGCCTCTATCCGTTAATGCACCTAGCCGACAGTGCGTTGCCGGCTGGTGGCTACGCCTTTTCCAATGGCTTGGAGGGGGCCTATCAGTTGGGCTTGCTGAAAGCGCCTGGGGCGCTGGAAGAGTTCGTGCATTCGGCGTTGATGGCCGCGGCCTACGGCGAGATTCCCTTTATCCATTCCTGTTATGTTGAAGCCGACGAAGAGATCGTGGCGGAAATGTTGCATTTCTACGACGCAATGATCGCGGCTCCGGCCATGCGTCGGGCGAGCTTGATCTTGGGAAAGAACTGGTTGCGGTTGATGGCTGGGTTGTACCCGGAGGTCAAGTTCGCAAATTTGCGTCGGGCGCAGGCGCATTACACGGTGGTTTTTGGACTGGCGTTGAAAGCTGCGGGCTTTGCACAAGCTGATGCCCAACAGCTCTACATGTTTCAAGTGCTTAGGGATCAGATGAGTGCCGCAGTGCGCCTCGGGATCGTCGGGCCGATGGAGGCCACGCGACGGCAATTGGGCCTGTATGTGCATTGTGAGGAATTGCTGGCGGAAGTCGCGGGGCGACCGTATGCACAAGCAACGCGTTGCGCGCCGCAGCTCGACATCGCCCAGAGCGTACACGACGATCTCTATTCGCGCCTTTTCCAAAGTTGAGAGGGATATATGGGACACGACCACAACCACACACACGAGCCTTTTGACTCGCCCGGACTTTTCGCCGAGCGCGAAGGCTCGGACCCGCACCGCGACTTTGCCGACCGAGCCTTTACGGTGGGGATTGGCGGGCCGGTCGGCAGCGGCAAGACGGCGCTGCTGCAGGCTTTGTGCGAAAGGCTGCGCGACGAGTATAGCTTGGGGGTGGTAACCAATGACATCTTCACCCGCGAGGACGCCGAATTTTTGCTGCGGCACGAGGCGTTGGAACAGGAGCGCATCGTCGGCGTCGAGACTGGCGGCTGCCCACACGCGGCGATCCGCGAAGATATTTCGCTGAATTTGAATGCGCTAGAAGACTTGATGGATCGTTTTGCTGGGAGTATCGACTTACTCTTAGTCGAAAGCGGCGGCGACAACTTGGCGGCTCATTTTAGCCGCGAGCTCGTCGATTATTCGGTGTACGTCATCGACGTGTCCGGCGGCGACAAAATTCCGCGCAAGGGCGGCCCGGGGACGACGCAGTCGGATCTGTTAGTGATTAACAAGACCGATCTGGCCGAGATGGTGGGGGCGGATCTGGGGGTGATGGATCGCGATGCCAAGAAGATGCGTGGGGAGGGGCCGACGGTTTTTGCTTGTATCAAGGATCGGGAGGGACTGGAGGCGATTGTCGAGTATATTCTCACGGCGCGGGAGAGGGCGTTGCTGGCAGAAGTTGCTAAAAACAGGTGAACACCGATAAGGGGCAATGATCTCTAGCGTTCCCAAGGGCTGTCTAAGGTCAGGATGCGAATGTAAGCAGAAAAAATAGCGATATAATAGCTGTATATATGAATGGACTTTTTAGTTGTATTCAGTGTCCCCTGTGCACGACTAAAGCAGCGACCTGTTCGGCCAGTCGGATCGCTTCCTTGGCCGTTTCTACATCGGGGTTTTCTGATCCCTCCATCGGATAGCGCACCGTCGTCCCATACTCGCCCAAAATTTCGGCAGCCGACATCAGTGTCTCAAAGGCTGGTTCGCGTGCCATGCATAGCTGCGTAAGGTAAACGAGATCATGTACAAAACGGAAAGGAACTGAGTGAGCGATCAGATAGCCCTTCAGATATTTCTCGGCGCATTGCTGAGCGTGATAGCAGGCCATCCCCGGCAGGGGCTTTTCTGGCCCCAATGCCCGACGGGCCATATCCAGATCTTGGTCGGCCTTCTCGAACCACTCTTGTTCAGGCGATACGTCGCTCATACAGCACTTTCCCCTCTTCCAGCACTTTGTGAATCAAGGAATACGGGTCATCGCGCTGCTCGGCGAGGATTTCTGGAGAGCGGATAACCACATCGACGGGCAGGACGAAACGCTCGGCAATCGCCCGACGAATCGGATTGCCATGCTGTGGCCGTCCTGCGTCTGTACGGAGCACAACCAGCAGATCCACATCGCTGTGCGCTCCAACCTCTCCGCGAGCATGGCTGCCAAAAAGAATGATCTGTTCTGGATCAAAGCGTTCGACAATTAGTTGCGCTATAGCTTGGATCGTAGCGCTGTCGATATGGGCTTCAATGGCATTCATAAGCGTCCCTTGCCATAAGCATATTCCGTTTGATTACGGTACTCTACTCAGACGGATTCTTGAGGATACGTCTGGGCGGTAAAGACACGACGGGGTGACCGCAGATCTTCTCCTTCTTGCGAAGGTCTTCGCAGATTGCGTGTAAGTCAAACTGGAATTTGGCCGCGTGGGCATCTCTTATCTTTCTAATTTCTTCGACAATAGGATCCTTCATTCTTCTTCTCCAATTAGCTCTTCAGGCGAGCAAATGACGGGACACTGATAGCCCTGCTGACATAGCAGTCAAAATCCGATCAGCCAATCACCCCGAGTGCGAAACAGTATCCACTATAATCACTGCTGATGCTTCTTCCTAATGGCCTCGGCAGCGGCCTTCTTGGCGTTCTTGGCCGGGGCAATGGCATAGCCTCCCGGTCCCAAATCGAGACGGCTAAAGACCTGATATGGCGTTTCGGTGGTTGGCATCTTGGGTGCTAATGCCGCATACGCTTGGAGGCCGCGTTTGAGCACCTCTGAGATGGGAAGGCCGGTCTGGTTGCACAAAACGGACAAGGTAGCTTCGGCATCGTCGTCGAGTTGGATCGTTCTAGTACCCATCTGAAACTCCCGTTGTTGGCTGTAAGACCGTTTTTGAAAACTGCGTATTCATCAGAAATATCAAGGCTCGCGAGTACGAACACAAGGTTCGCACCTACTTGGTTTTCTCCTGCAACTGCTGCCGCACGTCCTTCCCATCGACCATTTGCTCTGCGATGATGAACAGGCCGTTGCCGTCGCTCGACCGTTCCCAAAGAGCGCCAATGGTGCATTTCTCGTTGGTATCGGACGTTTCGGCGATATGCGCGCCTTTGTATTCGACGACGAGGAGACGACCGTCGTTTAGCAAGGCGACAAAGTCTGGGTAGAATTTGTCTGTTGCGGTGGGTAGCCAAAACGAGTTGGGATGGCGCGCGACATTGCGAATCCAGTACTTCACTGCTGTCAGACTGTCGATGACTTGAGCGCATTGCATTTCCTCGCCGTCGTCTGCACCGTCAAAGGCGGGAACGCGATCCGGGTCTAAAAAGTGCTTGCGCGGCTTCCAGCGCCCGCGATAGCGCCGTTGATCCCAGTACATGTTGTCTGTGAATGTGAAGGCATCGTCAAACGAGATCGTTGTATTGGCCTCGGGCACCAAGAGGTACTGCTGATAAACGCTGCTTCGTTCCTTTTGGCGGATGGCCGCGATCTTGTTCTCGATTTTCTTGGCGAGCAGAAATTTGCAACGCATTAGCGCGGCGATGGTCATGCCGCGTGTATTGAGCAGGTGATCGACTAGTTGGCGCAGCCATTTGAGCAGTTCGCTTTGGTGAATATCCATCTGTCGCACCTGCCGGTCGAGCCATAGGACGAGCGTCTCGGCAGTCCAGCCTTCGACGGCGATGTCCAGCGCCAATTGCTCCTCTTCGCTGGCAAATTGGTAGGAGATGCGATTGCCGTCGAGGTCAATTTCAAAGCTGCGCGCCGTCTCGCGGATAGTGAACTCCTGTTCGTCCATTTTGGGCGAATAATCGAGTAGCGACCAGTCGTGGTATTCCATGAATACGTCCGTATCGGCAAATTCCAAGGTGCCTTGGATTTCCGACATGAGACGCGGGACTTTAAATGGCTGTCCTTGTTCGGCGGGGGATATGTGTTCCTCGACTGCGGCGCGGTGTTGGGCAACGGCTGTGGCAAATCCTTTTCGCTCCTGCTCGGGTAACGTCTCGGAAATCGCCTGCTCGTGGTCCTGATTGATCCAGCCAGTAATTGCGATTTCGACCTGTCCTTCAGCGGTTTCGCGCACCTGCAATCCGTCGTACTCTGCCTCTTTGAGTTCAGATAGGATTTCCGGGGTTGCCGGGGTCGCATATTTGAATACTGGCTCCGGCTTTTCCTGCGGGCTAAACAAGTCTCTCTGGAAGTCGAGCGTATGTTGCACCGACTCGATGTTGTCGAGGGCCTCGTCTTCCTCAAAGCCCATGTCCACCAATTTGTCGGCCAAAGCCCGCGCGGCCTCACCAAAAGACGGCTCGGACAGGAAGGCGTAGGCTTTGTTGAGGTCGGCTTTGGGGCGTTGCTTGGCGTAGGGCATCCGCAGCACGCGACCGAGCAGTTGTTCGACATCCGTTGCGCTTTGGATGCGTGATACGGAGCAGAAAATGTAGGCGAAGGAGCAGTCCCATCCTTCCTTGAGTGCCTCGATTGTAATGATGTATTCGATGGGACAGGTGCGGTCGAACAAGTCGATGCCGTCGAGTTCGCGCTGGTCGCCGGTGGCAATGGCGATTTTGCTTTCCGGGATTTGCTCAATGTCTATCAGGTGATTTTTCAGCGCCTCGACTGTCACTTCTTGATTTTTCGGCTGTGCTTGGAACAAGATGATGGGACGGATGTAGTCGGCATCGTCCTTGGCCGTCTCTGCAAGCGAAGCACGGGCGTTAATGGCCCCGGTCACTGCGTTCTGCCAAGTGTCGTGCTCGGCAAGCATGATGGGCAGTTTGATCATTTCTTCGCGCTTGAGTTCTTGGGCGGTGACGCTGTACAGGATGTTCGACTTGCGCTGCGGGGTCGCGGTGAACTCGACGATGGCGCAGGGGTTGACCCGCGCTTGCATTTCCCGCGTCAGGCCGGTGACCGCGTTGTGTGCTTCATCGACGATCATCAACGGACGGTGCCGATGTAGCAGGTTGGCGAAGGAGAATTTGACGGTGCCATTATCCAGCTTTTCCAAACCCGGCGCAGTATCCCGGACGCCGGAGAAGTGCGGTTCCATTTCTTCGTTGTGGGCGTACACTTTGCGCCCTTCGGTGCTTTTCACCCGCAGCGTTTGAATAGTGCCGACCACAATGCAGCAGTGGTCGCGCAGGTCGTGCGGCCGGATATGGGTGAAGTCGGCGATGTCGAATACGCGCACCCGGCCATCGAAAGCGTCGTCTAGCGTTTGTCGATACGCATGGCGGGTGTTTTTCAGGGCTTCGACTGTCTGTCGGCGGATGGTATTGGTCGGCACCAGCCACAGTACCAGTGGATAGTCCTTTTCGATCCAGGCATTGCGGGCGATGGAGACGGCGTGGGCGGCGAGGATTGTTTTGCCGCCGCCGGTGGGTAGGCGCAGGCAGACGTAGGGAACGTCTGGCAATTCTTTTAGCGGTGCATAAGATTCGGCATAGCCTCTGAGCCGCGCGGCCTGCTCTGGCTCTTGGGTTATGGCTTCGTAGGCGTTTTTGGGTCCGGCGATACGCGCTTCCTCGAAGAAGCGGCGCAGGATGGAGAGGGTGTCGGCTTGATATTGTTTTAGCTGCATGGATCAGGTGCGCGCTTTGATATCGTAGGGCGTCTGTTTGAAGACGATGTCCTCTCGGTCGAGCGTCGCTGGCGTCAAGCGCGACTGTTCACCGTAGATCGTGAGCGGCCCGGAGAAACTGGCATCCTTGCGTGCGATTTCTTCCCGAATCACAGCGAGCGTTGCACGGGTCAAGACATTGCCTCTGTCGCCGAGGATGCCGTTGTACAGCAGGGCATAAGCGCGGCCGTCGTGCAGGCCGAGGAAGGGGGAAGCGGTGTTGCCGTGCCACGGATGTCCGGTTTCGCTGAAATAGACGTGGGCGGCGAGCACGGAAAAGCTAATGTCGGAGCGGATATGTCCTTCCTCGTCGAATACGGGCGGGCCGAGGCGATAGAAGCGGAAGCCGCCGCCACCCTGCCAGCCGACGCTTTTGGAGATGCCGCCTTGTTCGCCGTCAATCACTTTGTTCAGGCGTGGGACGCAATGGCTGACGGCGTGATCGCCCATTTCAATGCCGATGTAGCGGCGGCCCATCTTGTGCGCTACGGCGGCGGTGGTGCCAGAGCCGAGGAAGGAGTCAAGGACGAGGTCGCCGGGGTTGGTGGCGATGTGAATTATTCGTTCGAGGAGAGCTTCCGGTTTAGGAGTACCAAAGGGGGCAGATTGAGGGAAGAGCTTTTTAATTTCAGACTTTGATATTCTGTTGCTGCCAACTTGCTCATGTGGCCATATTGTCTCTACGGGTCTCGTGGCATTATCCTCAGCATAAATTCGGAAGTAAGGTGTCCAACCATTCCGTCCAGACACCCACTCAATCCTTGCGGCCTCGGTCTCAACCCTTTCTGGATTCCACCTCCATGCACCGTCTGACCCGTCCTGTCGGACTGGAAAGACCTCGGTCCCATCAGGGGCGATCAGCGCGTAATAGAGTGAAGGTCGTGCTTCTCTACTGTCGCCTTGTCCGCCCATTGCCCTGAGAGGCTTCAGGTAATAGCGGCGACCGTCCTTATCCTCTTTGTTGTAGTGCTTCGGTGCATCACTCTTTTCACGAACTCTGTTCCAAGTAGTCCTAGAAACGTCTCTAGCAAAAGCAAGAGTGTTGTCGTGCCGCGACGACATGAAGATTGCATCCATCCGGGGACTGTCTGACTTCTCCCACACGGCGTTGCCGATGAAGTTCCTCCTCCCGAACACTTCGTCCATTATGACCTTGAGGTAGTGCGCCTCGTTATCGTCAATGGACACCCAAAGAGAGCCATCCTCCGCCAGCAAGTCGCGCAAAAGTTCAAGACGCGGCCATATCATCGCCAGCCACTTGCTATGTTCGAGATTGTCGTCGTAGTGCTCGAAGGCCGAGCGTGTGTTATACGGTGGGTCGATGTAGATGCACTTCACTTGGCCGGCGTAGAACGGCAGCAGTGCCTTGAGTGCTTCCAGATTGTCGCCTTGGATGAGCATGTTGCCGGCGTCTGGGTCGCCGGTGGAGAGGTCGGGAGCTTCTTCCAGCAGGCGATAGGGGACGCGGGCGGCGGCGTGGATGTCGGAGTCGCGTGTGAGCCAGTGCAGGGTTGGCATTAGCTATCGGCCTCTGGGATTTCTGGTACGGCTTTTTTGTACTCGGCGATCCACTTTTCAGCTTCTTCTTCGGTGTAGGAGCCGATAATAGCGCCGCTGTTTTCCAGCAGTTGATTGCTTTCCGGTTGGCCGATGTGGCGTTTGAGTTTCCGGCGCAACTTATTTGCTTTTTCATCAGACATACCTTCGACGCGGGAATCTACGTCTTCCTGACTCAATCCACCTGCGAAAACTACTCCCGGCAGACTCAACCCGCCCTCAAAAGCTACCTCTGGCAAATCACATTTTTTGCCTATCTGCTCTCTAATACGATCTTCAAAGGATTTTTCATCAGACCAATCTTCGACCCTGATCCCTTGCATATGTGCCTTATGAAGCCACGCTCCTTGCAGTTGTGCCCCATCAAGTGTAGCTCCTTGCAATTGTGCCCGACCAAGTTTAGCCCCTTGTAGCTGTGTCCCAATAAGCCAAGCCCCTTGCATGTGCGCCTCATCAAGCCAAGCTTCTTGCAGTTGCGTCCCGCCAAGCCACGCTCCTTGCAGTTGTGCCCGACCAAGCCACGCTCCTTGCATGTACGCTTTGTTAAGCGTAACTCCTTGCAATTGTGCCCCATCAAGCCGAGCCTCTTGCAGTTGTACTCCATCAAGCCACGCTCCTTGCATGTGCGCCTTGACCAGAATGGCCTTTTCTAAACGTGCTTCGCGGAGATCGGCTCCATTCACCCAGCTTCCCAGCAAGTTGATGTGGCAATCTTTGAAAACCTCGTGTTCCTGCACGAACAGCAACGTCAACAGGCTTTGAATTTCCTCCGAAGGTTTCGACCTGTATTTTTCCCGATATTTGCTTTTGCTCGTCGTCCGACGGATATGAGCGCAGAGAATGTCGAGTACTGTCTGGCTCAACTTTTCTTTCGGGTCTTCCTCCAGAGTGTCTTTTGCTAGGTGGAAGAGTTCGTAGGCACCGCCTAGACGCACAGAGTCCGATTTATGTCCTAGGTGTTCAATGGCGTTTTTCAGGCGATCCTGCCGCTGCCCTTGCTCAGTGTGTAGATTGGCTTTTGCCTGTTCCTTTGTGGCTTTGGCTTGTTCGTTCGCGGTCTTCTCCATCGCCTTGGCACGCCTGTAGGACATCAGAGCTTGCAGGGCGATCAAGATGCCGCCCATGCCAATGCCTAGGAATTTTAGAGCCTCGTATTTTGGTTCCCCGTTTTGAGCTATCCCTAAAAGGTTGAAAATCCACTCGGGATTATCGGGGAACATGACGACTCCAAAAATCACCACTAAGACCACGAGCAGGCCGATGAGAACGGTCTGAAAGATCGAAAAAAGATTATCTCTGATTTTAGAAAAAAGGTTCATCGCGTTGCTCGGCGAGGATTTCTGGAGAGCGGATAACCACATCGACGGGCAGGACGAAACGCTCGGCAATCGCCCGACGAATCGGATTGGCCGTCCGATGCCATGCCGTTGTTAGAGAATTGGTTGGACTGGAGGAGAAAGAACAACCCTGCCGCTTTTTTCTTGTTTCTGCCTGGCGTCTTCTAGAATGCGATCAAGGTCGAAATCCATAGATTTTGCCAAGGCTTCTTTAATCCTTCTTGTCTCTTGGATAATTTCATCCGTGGTTTCTTCTTCGTTCATTGGTGTCATCATAATCAATCTCCAAGCAGTTCTTCGGGTGTACAGAGGTGCGTTTCATAATAGGCTCTGCTGTTGTGATTAGCCGATATGTTCATAAG
This sequence comes from Candidatus Latescibacterota bacterium, assembly GCA_022819745.1. The sequence continues at coordinate 81,393 of JAJEGS010000029.1, forward strand.
CGTAATTCTCCAGAGCCTCTTTTGCCATTTCAAGTGCCCTCACCGCCTGCTCGCGGCTTACAGACGGAAAATCATCTAGGAAAACGTCTAGGCTGTACCCAGATGCTAGATAATCAAAGAGGTTCTTTACAACTACGCGGGTTCCCTTGAAAACAGGCATACCGCTCATAGTGTCCTTGCGGCTGTGAATAACGCTGTCCTTGATGGCGATGGACAGGCTTTCGTTTGTTTGCGTCATGGTGAGAGCTCTTGAGCGTAGAGTTCGGATATTTTTAACATCGTGTCGTTTTTGACATCCAAGATGCGCGTATGACTCTCCGGATTACGGTACTCTACTCAGACTGCTTCTTGAGGATGCGTTTGGGCGGGAGAGACACGACGGGGTGACCACAGGTCTTCTCTTGCTTGCGAAGGTCTTCGCAGATTGCGTGTAAATCAAACTGGAATTTGGCCGCGTGGGCATCTCTTATCTTTCTAATTTCTTCGACAATAGGATCTTTCATTCTTCTTCTCCAATTAGCTCGTCAGGCGAGCAAATGACGGGACACCGATAGCCCTGCTGTTCAACGATCCGCCTGATTGCAACCTCCATCTGGGCGTTGTGAATGTGGGTGAAGTTCCAAGTAAGCAGATAGTCAATGCCGTTACAGGCTGCCAACGCGATGTGTAGAGCATCTTCGGGCTTATTGCTAGGAATCGGCCCATCGGTTACTAGCGACTCGGCCAAGCTCTCTGCATCTTCGCTGATTTGCAGTACTGGCAATCCAGCGATGGCCGCTATTCGTGCTGCCGCTGCTTCCGTATCTCCTCCTTTGGCCTCTTGGACGACAAGAGCAGATACATAGCAGTCAAAATCGCGTCGAATACGGGGCCAGCGACTGTGCGTAATCTCTTGCCGAGCAGCGATGATGAGGTCGCGAGCTCGCCGGGCCGTCCGATAACTGACCACACTCGTTTCAATATAGACCTTCGATTTCATGGGGCGATATTATATGGTCTCCCGACCAGAGGAACAAGCGAAACTCAAGGCGCGGCTACATCATCGCCAGCCGCTTGCTGTGTTTGAGGTTGTAGTCGTAGTGCTTCCAAATTGTCGCCTTGGATGAGCATGTTGCTGGCGTCTGGGTCGCCGATGGAAAGGTCGGGGGATTCTTCCAGCAGGCGATAGGAGACGCGGGCGGCGGTGTGGATGTCGGCGTCTCGCGTTAGCCAGTTCAGAGTCGGCATTAGCTATCGTCCTCCGGGACTTCTGACATGGTTTTTCGCATTCGTCTATAGTCAACGTTTTCGGTTTCTCAGCACCGCTTGGACTTCATCCAAACAACACTTCTTGTACTTTATACCGCTTCCGCATGGGCATGGCCCGTTTCTACCCGGATTACGACGATTGAGGCTGAGCATTTCCCTTACATGTTCTATCCTACCATTATCCCCATGCGAATACTCACCCCACAGGTCCCGTCGAGCAGCCTCAATACCGAAACGATCTGTATAGGAGAGGCGATAAAAGAAGGGAATCACCCGATTGTATAGGAAGTGCTCAAGGGTAAGATTACGCTCTTGCGAATATCTGATGCCGAGACAGCAGGCACCGCTGTCGGGAAAAAAGTGCAGGTCAATCACGCCAACACCATGCTTTTCTGCAATGGCTTTGTATCGTCCGCCTACTTCATGCACTTTGGGCCATCCATTGGGATCTACCGATTCAGCATCCAAAAGAATCTCGATTTCAAACACATCGCAAATGACGCTGTCCGAGCCTCTGATAGCATCATCGCACTCAAGACCTTCGATTTGGATCTTGTTGGTTGCATTGTCAAAACAAGCGCAAAAGTCCAGTTCTCCCACGATCCTCTGAGCATTTTGGTCATGCACCAAACTGGGAAAGAAGGATCTCAGCCATTCGGTGTCGCCGTCCGTCAGGTTCATCGCGCATACGGCTTTATAGGCGTTACCGTGGTGGTGCCTGCTCCCACACCGATACTTCCTTTGCCACCACCGTTTCCTTTCATCTTCCCAAATTTCTCTCCGAACACGTCGCGCCATTTTTTGATGCTGTCATCGTGTTCTTTGGCGTCGAAGGCTTTGTTGATCTTATCGTTATAGATGTTGAATAGCTCCCTGAAGTGATCATATTTTTTCTGATCCCAATGCCGCGTAAAATCTTCTTCCGGCAAGACGGGGTTGACTATCTTCGGCATTATCGGGTTGCGCTGCAAGAAATCGTTTATGCGATTCGAGACAGTCTTCAGAGCATCAGGCAGGGTTTTGAAGTGGTCGCCATCACTTTCATCTTCATCATGCACGGTATTGCCTATAAGCGTGGTTAAGAGAATTGATTTCGCAGTGAAATTGCCCTTGTGGTCTCTGAGATACTTCAAGAGTCTTGTGACCCTTTTGAGGTTTCCGTGCGTGACGCTGTTTTTGTCGTTAAACCAATCTCTGTATCCCGTTCCGTCGGTTGGCTCGAATTTATTGGTCTCATTGTTGCAGATAGACTGCTCGCCATCTCCTTTGGGTACACACGGGACAATATCCAAGTGAAAGTCACCCGCATAGTCTAAAAACACGCATCTGGTTTTTCGACGCGCTTTCTCCGAATATACCTCGTTCTCCCCAAGGCAGTCATACAGATCATTGATATAGGCCTTAGGTTCCTTACTTTTGTCGTATTTCATATACAACAAAATGTCGGCATCATATTCTTGGCCATCCTTGACAGGCTTTATGATCGTACGCAAGGCATACGACCCTTGGCGCTCCACCTTCTTGTATGAGTCTAGGTTTTGAGATAAAAACTCACTGACAGCTTTCACGCTCTTATTCAGACGGTCAAGACGTGATTGATTGAGGTTTACCTCATCATTAAGAAAATCATTGAAGAATTGAGTGTGTTTCATATCGCAGTACCTCCTGAGTAGTGTGCTCTATGGTGAATGTAAAATGGATGGAGTAAGGGGTAACCGGTGTTCACTATGGCGTACTCCTTTCAATTGAGAGAAATTTGGCAATCCTTCGTGATTTGTGGGTAAAGACGTAGTCTGCCTTTGAGATCCAGTCGTCTCGCTTTCTCACACTGTCTAAAGACAACGGCTGATCAGACTCAAAAGTCAACCGAAGAACTTGCTTCGAGTCGAGCGGACTCTCACCCATAAGTAGGCAGAGCATGTTGTGGGCGTTTTCGGACTGGAGGTTGAGGATCAGGTCAATGAATTTGCTGCGCTGCCAGCGAGTTAGAAAACCCCAACCTTGCCATCTATGGAGTAAGTGATCTTTCCACTTGCCTTGGCTCCGAGGGTAGAATACCGTACTCTTGCCAGTGCCGATGGAGAGAACTCGTACTTTTTCGAGTGGAATTTTAAGCCGATAATGGGCATCAATAGTCGCTACGAGGGATGGGTTGTTGGCCCAGAGACCGCCATCGACGAGTTGGTACTTGTCATCAACTACGACAGGGTCAAAATAAGTCGGAGCGGCACAGGATGCTAAGACAGCATCCGACACTCGCACGTTGGGATCTCTAATGAACTCGTCGTGATATTTCGACTTGGAGACATGTACGCAGCCGTTGCCAATGTCAACGGAAGGTAGGATGAGTGGGATTTTAACTTGCCCCAAGGTTGTATCGCCCAATATTTCATCGAGGCGCGTCTTGAGATTTTTACTCGAGTACCGGCTCGTGAAGAGCTTTAAGAGGTCGAACCGGGACCGAAGGCGAGGAGTGAATATCGCTTCGCCGTGAGTCTTGTAGAACTCAGCCAATTGCACGGCAGTCTTCCCACAGGCCAAGCCGGCGGACAGAATCGCGCCCGTACTGGTGCCGGCCAGTAGGCAAAAGTGGCTTCTCCAATCGATTTGCCACGCCTCTTCCATCCTCTTCAGCAAATGAGCTGCAAAGAGCCCTCGGAATCCACCGCCATCAATGGATAGAATGTAAAATGGCTTATTCATAAGTAATTTCATCCAAAGTTATGTATCAAATCGCGGAAACTGGTGAGCCTTGACCTGAAGCGGTGCTTCGCCGCCCACTCGGCGAGAAATCCATCGGCCTCTTCTATAGTTAGGTAGCCAGCCTTAATCAGTGTCAACACCAAGTCCTCTGTCCGACAGAGTGCCAAGTCCTCACATCGGCGCTGGCCTTCAGTTCCCGCCCTGCGGTCCTGAAGCCCGGCGACCCAATTCCGCGTAAGCGCAACGGCCAGAACGGCGCACTCGCCAGCTCCAAGCCGCCCACCTGCCCGAAGCTCTGTAAAAAGGGCAACCTCCACTGGATTGCGAACGCTTTGTAAATCAAGTGTGCCCGCGGCCACGGCATCTTTGACCGCTTTCCTTTGATCTGGACGCCTCACTTCATCGAGAACTTGGTCGAGCAGCACGACCGATGTGCCAAGCTGACCGAGTAACTCAACACGACCGATCTTCACAAAATTCAGCAAGATCGAAGTGTCGAGGACAATCGGCGTTGGGCCTTGCTGCTCCATTCAAAGTGCCTCAATCCGCCAAATCGAGAATCGTCTCGTCGTCAATGTCCAACAGGCGGCCTACTTCGAGCAGTCGCCCCTGCGAAATTTCTCCGCGCCACCATGCTTCTAGGGCCAGCGACAGAACCTGCCAATCCAATTCGTGGTCCCAGTGTTCCTCGTCTTCGGAATCTTCTACATCCGAAGAGGCTTTTACAGTACGGAGGTAGTGCTTGGCCTCTTCGGTCTGGTCGAGAAGCGCTTCGGCTTGTTCTTGGCTGACGAGATTCAAGCCGCGCAGCCGCCAAACCGCCGCTGCATAGCTTACCTCAAAGTGCCAAGCCAAAAGCGCCACGTCTGCATAAGTCACATTCTGTGAGCGCGCCGGGCTGCGCAACTGACCTTGGATTCCTTCTTCAGTGACGGCATCCATCGCTGCTTCCTCGCGGCGAGTACCCCTCCCTTTGCCCAAGTTGTGCAGAAAATCTCGCACGCCCTCTTCGGGCATAAGGAAGGCGGCGGCAAAGGCATTGGCCCGCTGTTCGGTTCGCGTCTTGGCGTTGTGGGCACTCGTAACAGTGGCCGGCTCATCGCGGTCCATAAGCGCGTGACCGTGTTCGTGGGCAAACGAAAATCGCCGCCGCACCGGCGCTTGAGTGAGGTTGGCCAAAATCGCCATCCCGAAGTCTGGACTGCTCAGAAAGAGACCAGAGATTTCATTGGGCAACGGCAAAGCGGCCGTCCAGATATTCTGGTGAGCCAAGGTCTCAGGCACTTTGACGGGTGCTTGGCCCAAGTCGAGACGCCGACGCTCTTGCTCGGCCACAAGTTGACCTTGGGCAATGGCCTGTCCCACTGATCGCGGGGTCGGCAGTTCGTAACGCGGGAGGGAGACAGCAGCCCTATCGCCCGTTAGGCGTCTCAGCGATGCCCCTTCTCGGAGCAAGCGCAGACAACGCCGAGCTTGTTTTTGGACGACCTCACTTTGCAGACCCGGCTCGGCGCGAAAAAGCGCAACGACGGGATCTTCCTGTTCGATCGGGCTGTTCGGATTGACGAACCATTCGACTGGCCGACCGTACAGGTCAGCGAGACGAGTCAGCTCAAGCGTGGAGACCTGCCGCTGGCCGGATTCCATGAGGCTGATGGCGGATCGCTGTAGGCCGAGTGCTGCACCGGCGGCTTCCTGCGTGATCTGTCGGCTTTCGCGTGCCCATCGCAGTCGTTGCCCGATCTCTTCGAGGGTAATGAGCATGGTGCACCTCCGAGTTGGTTAGGGTCTAAATAAGTTATAATATCGGACGCTATTTGTCAAAAAATGGTTTATATAGTGCGGATATAGAAACAAAATCTGCATGGAATAAGAGCGCGACATTTACATTTATCGGAATCGCTTGTCTTGAAGCGTTTAAACTTCGTGAAAGAGCCTGCGCCCACCGCACTCAATGGTGAAAAAGCCGCACCCCCGAATTAATCATCAACATTCCGTATTCGTCTGCCGCCTCAATTACCAGATCATCTCGCGTTGACCCGCCGGCTTGGACTAAGTACTCCACGCCTGAACGCTGCGCCCGGTCGATGTTGTCGCGGAAGGGGAAGAAGGCGTCTGAACTCAGTGCCACGCCCTTGAGATGATCCAGCCATTCCCGCTTTTCCTCGGCGCTGAGCCGTTCTGGGACCTCGCGGAAGTTAGCTTCCCAAGCCCGGAGTTCGGCCGGGGTGACGTCGTCTTGCAGATAGATGTCGATGGCGTTGATTTTTTCCGGGCGCTTGAGGCCCTTGGCGAATTTCATGCCTAAGACTTTGGGGTGCAGGCGCAGGTACCAGTTGTCGGCCTTGGCACAGGCTAAGCGCACGCAGTGGACGCGCGACTGCTGGCCGGCACCAGTGCCGATGACTTGGCCGTCGCGAGCTAGGCACACTGAATTGGATTGGGTGTACTTGAGGGCGATGGTCGCCACTGTTAGATCGCGGCGGGCACTGGCTGGCAAGTCCTTGCGGGCCGTGACGATGTTGTGGAAAAAGGCGTCGTCGGGGATGAAGTCATTGCGTTGCTGCGCGAGTTGGACGCCGAATATCTCGCGTTGCTCGGTCGCGGCAGGTGCGTAATCCGGATCGATTTGCAGGATGCGGTACTGGCCGCCCTTTTTCTTTTTTAAGATCTCTAAAGCCTCTGGCTCGTAGCCGGGGGCGATGATCCCGTCGGAGACTTCGACGCGGATGAGATCGGCTGTGGAGAAATCGACCACGTCGCTGAGGGCGATCCAGTCGCCAAAGGAGGCGAGGCGGTCGGCACCGCGCGCGCGGGCATAGGCCGTGGCCAGTGGGCTGAGGTCGCGGTCGGCGACGAAGTAGGATGCGCTCAGGGTCTCGTCGAGCGGTGCGGCGATGGCAGCACCGGCCGGAGAGACGTGTTTGAACGAAGCGGCAGCCGGCAGGCCGAGGGCATGTTTGAGATCGCGGACGAGCTGCCAAGCGTTGAGCGCATCCATGAGGTTGATGTAGCTGGGAGCGTCGTTGAGCGGCTCGATGGGCAGGTCGCGGCCATCGGCCATAGAGCAGCGGGCTCCTGCTTGGTGGGGGTTGCATCCGTAGCGCATGTCAATTGTAGCGGGCATAGCTCCTCCTCGATGAGACTATTTGCAAAAGTTGGGGCGGCGTATTATGTTCGGCAATCGCGGTAAAAAGACAATCGCCAATCAACCCATTTTTGACAAGCCAAGGCGAGGTAAATCGGCCATGTTCAAAGGTTGTAGTACAGCCCTAGTAACGCCCATGAGCGCAGACGGCAGCATTGACTACGGCGGCTTGGAGCAACTCGTAGAATTCCAAATCGCCAATAATATCCAAGCGGTACTCGCCGTCGGCACGACCGGCGAAAGCCCGACCCTGCTATGGGAGGAGCACAATGAAGTCATTGATCGCACGGTTGCGTTGGCCAAGGGACGCACTCTGTCGATTGCTGGCACGGGCAGCAACTCCACCAAGGAGACCATGGAGGGCAGCGAGCACGCCGCCCACATTGGCGCAGACGCCGTGCTGCTGGTCGATCCCTACTACAATGGGCCCAGCTCCTTGGAGATCCGCCGCGAATACGTCGAGCCGGTGGCGCGGGCCTTTCCCGAGGTGCAGGTCATTCCCTACATCATCCCCGGGCGCACTGGCTGCATGATGCAGGTGGAAGATTTGGCCATCCTCGCCCACCAGTATCCCAACGTGGCCCAAGTCAAAGAGGCGACCGGCGACTTGGACAACATGGCCAAGACGCGCCGGCTCTGTGGCGACGATTTTACCATCCTCTCGGGCGATGACGACAAGACCGTGCCGATGATGAAGAGCGAGGATATCCGGGCCGCTGGCGTGATCTCGGTGATGTCCAACGTCATTCCGGGGCCCATCCAGCGGCTCACCGAGTTGCTCAACGCCGGTCAGGAGGACGAAGCCGATAGTTTGGCTGAGAAGCTGGCCCCGCTTTTTGGCATCGTCGGCGTTGCGACCACTGAGCAGAGTGCTTATGGCCCGGTCGAGTGCAAGGCGCGCAATCCGGTGCCGATTAAGACGCTGATGAATATCCTCGGCATGCCGGCCGGGCCAGTGCGGCAACCGCTGGGCAAGATGACGCACGCGGGTGTGCAAGTGGTGCTGGATGCTGCGCGCCAAGTACACGCCAACGACCCAACGGCTTTTGCGCCGGTCGCCGAGTTTTTCGGGGTGGATGTGGAAGCGCGTCTGCACGACGACTCGCTGGTCGAGCGCGCAGTGTATCCATCGTATTAATCGAGGCTAGAGCGATGACTAAAATCGTAATCTGCGGGGTGGCTGGACGCATGGGCCAGAGGCTGGCTCACTTGATTTTGACGGCGGGTGATTTGGAGTTGTGCGGCGGTAAGGAGCGCCCGGACCACGAGGCCGTGGGGCGCGACATCGGCGAAGTCGTTGGTGCGCGGCATCTTGGCTTAACGGTCAGCGATACGCTGTCGGGCATCGTCGAACCCGACCAAGTAGTAGTCTGTTTTACGACCCCGGAGGCGACCCTCGAAGACGCGGCCCTTTGCGCGGTGCGCGGGGTGCCCATGGTGGTGGGGACTACGGGGTTTACCCCGGAGCAACTCGCGGAATTCGAGCGGACGGTAGCGGACATTACCTGCGTGTTTGCGTCGAATTTCAGCACGGCCATGAACGTGCTCTTCAAGCTGGTCGAAGAAGCGGCGCGGATCCTGGGCGACGACTACGATGTGGAAGTCATTGAGGCGCATCACCGGCACAAGGTCGATGCGCCCTCTGGGTCGGCGCTGACGCTGGCCGAGCGGGCCGCGGCCGGATTGGGCCGCAACTTGCGCGAGGTAGCTGTACACGGGCGGTCGGGCGTGGTCGGCGAACGCTCGCGCCAAGAGATTGGCATGCACGCGATCCGCGGCGGCGACTTGGCGGGCGAACACTCGGTGCTCTTCGCGGCTCCGGGCGAGTGCCTCGAATTACAGCATCGCGCTACGAGCCGCGATTCCTTTGCTTTGGGCGCGCTGCGCGCTGCGCGCTTTGCCGCGCAGGCCGAACCGGGGATGTACTCGATGGGAGATGTGTTGGGGCTGGGTTGATCGCTCAGCGCTTGGGGCGGAGGAGGTGCTGCGGCGTCGGCCACAGGGTCTGGAGCTTGTCGCGCAGCCGCGCGGCTTCCTCAAAGTTTTCCGATTCTACGGCCACCTTTAGATCGCGCTCTAATTGTTCGCGCTCGGACAACGGGCGCTCCTGCTCCAATTCCTCGTACCATTCGCGCAAAAAGGAAATCTCGGGCAAATCCTCTTCTAGCTCGGATTCCCATTCTTCGACAAAGCTCTCGATGTGGGCAATGCCGTCTTCCACGGCGCGCATGGCCGTTGGATAATCGTCGCTTCGCAGGGCTAGCATGGCGTACGCCCGGGTCTGCATCATAATCGCGTGGGGGTAGTACTGCTCAAAGTACCAGCGGATCTCGTCGTTGGGCGCGCACTGATCGACCAATTCAAAAATCTGCAGGGTGTGCTCGGTATCGGCGACGACCCCTTCGTAGTCTTCTAAGTTGAACAGACTTAAATAGCGGTGGTAGTACTGCCATGCCTCTTGGAAGAGTTCTTCGCACTCGTCCTCGTTTAGCGCGAAACTTTCCGGGGTCTTGCGCGATTCGATGAGGTCCTGGTAGTAGTCGAGCAGTGAGGGGCAGCCGTGCGGTTGTTGGCCGTCGGGACGGCCATCCAATTCGAGCTGAAGAAGCCCCATGTCGATGCGGATCTGAAGTTTTTCTTCGCCCTTGCTGGTGCGGATGCGCCGGGCGAGGAATTCGTCGGGCTTGAATTCCCAACCGTTGAGCAAGTCGCCGATATCGTAATTCATGGGCGCGCTCTCTGAGAGAAAATAGAATGAAGAATCCCGGCCCCAAGGAGGCTGGGGGAGCACAATGGACAATATAGGGCAGAACCTAGCACTGCGCTACTAATCGGCGCATTTCTCGTCAAATTGCTTGCCCATACAAAAAAGCGCCGGGCTACAGGCCCCGCGCTCATCGTAACATATAATATATAATATACGAAAAAAGAAAGAATATGTCAAAAAATTTTATTTAAGTAGAATATAAATAATAAGTTAGAACAAATTTTTATTGACAGAATATACCGCCTGATTTACCTTAAGACCGCCCCCAATTCCAATTCATTCCACACAGGAGGACCGATGTCCCAGCACGAGAACGATGCTCTGCAAGTGCAGGGCGACCGGGTGGTGCTAGGGGAGTGGTCGGGCGATATGGAAGAATTGATCGCCAAGAATGTCGAATTGCGCCAGATGCTGCGCGAAGGGCGCGCCGACGAGGCCCGCGCGCTGCTCAAGAAGCAGGCCGTGGAGGAACAAGCCGCGCTGGTGGCTATAGACGAAAACCCCGAGGAGGTGCTCTCGCTGACCGGTATGGACGCCCAAGGCCGTCCGGGGTACTTGCCCGCTGTCGTCGATAAGCTGCCGTCAGAGGTTATCGCCGAGTTGGTCGCCCCCGGCGAGTACAAGCTGGCGAGGTTTAACACCGCGCTGTTGCAAACTATGTCGGCGGAGTCGTTTGCGCGCGCGGTAGAAGACACGCTCGATCCGGTTTACTACCACGGCAACCGCACTAAGGTGTCGTGGGAATGGCTCGAAGCGGTCGCGGCGCTAGATGATCCCAGCAAGCGCGCCGCGCTCTTGTACAAGGTGGATCAGAGTCTGCTAGAGGACGCTTTTCTCGACAAGGTCGATAGCATCGACATGCACGCCCAAGTCAGCGCCCTAGATGATGTGGGTACAGTGTCGGCCTTCAGCCTGCTGTCGGAATCGGGCCAAGCGGTGATGCTGCCGCCGATCAACGACCCGGAGATCCGCGAGGTCATCTACGCCTTGCACCAAGCCGCGCCCGAGTTGCTGGCAAAGGTGCTGCGCGCCGCGTGGGAACGGGCCGGCGGAGGGACCTCATGAGCCGGTTAGCGCGAGTCGATCTCAATCAAGTCCCGCTCGACCACAATAGTTTCATCGGTCAAGTGGTCGCTGCGGGTCTCGAATACGAGCAACTGCCGCCGCGCTTCATGGATTCGCTGCGGGCTTATCTGCGGATCTGCGGGTTGGGTTTTGCCCAGCGCAACCGCACTGGCATTGCCCTTGGCCGCGACCAGTTGCGCCAAGGTATGGAGCGGGGTTTGGCGTGCATGGACTTGGCACTGGAGGAGGTAAGCGGCGGTGATCTCAACGCGGCCGTCGCCAAGCTGGTCAGCGACCCGTTTGACGCGCTCTACAAGCAGGGTTGGGAGCGCGCTTTCCGGCGTTTGGAAAAGATGCGCGAGCAGGCCCGCGCCTTGGTCGGCTGTTCCGAGCTGGGCTTTTGGCCCGATCGGCAGCCCAAAGTCGCAGCTTTGGCAAAGCTCGTGCCCGAGACGTGGGCTGGCCCTAGCGCCATCGACCTGCGCGCCGATGGTCGAACGCTGCAAGAGCTAACCGGCATGGTGGCCTTTGTGCGCTCGTTGCCGCAGCCGTCGGTGGACGCTTTGCTTGAGCAGGTTGATGTGGATTTCGCTGGTGTGCTGCACCGCGTCATTTTGGCGTTGGCGTTGGGGCGCACCGAACTAGTGGCCAAAAAGGAGCATGTGTCGCGCTTTCACGCCGAGTGCTTTGACGCGGGTGGAATGCGCCCTCACGTGCGGCGGCAGGTGTTAGACCAGTTCGGCGGGCACTTGGAAGATACTGTGGCGGATGCAGACGTGCGGGTGTGGATTGCGGATGAGTTGGGCGCGGAAATTGAGGTGCTAGAACGGGCCGCGGACCGTGGTGACTTAGCGGCGTTTTTTTTGTCCCATCCGGTGCCGCTTTTTTCGCTTGGGGAATTTGAGTAGCTTTGCAAGCTCTTAGCTAACAGTTTTCCCATGCACTCCACACCTTCTGCGAGGTCTTATGGCGCATCACGAATTCATTCCCACCCACTACCACAATACCATCGGTTGGCACGATCCCGTGCTGGAGATCGAGCCTGGGGATACCGTCTCGACGACCACGGTGGATGCTCGCGGCTGGGACCAGCGCGGCGAGCGGGTCGCCGAGCGCGGGAACCCCATGACGGGCCCGTTCTATATCAAGGACGCTGAACTGGGCGACACCTTGGTGGTTCACTTCGACAAGCTCTATCCCAACCGCGATTGGGGCTGGACGAGTTGGGCCATCGCGCCCAATGTGCTGGACCCGGGTTTTACAACGGGGATTAAGGGCCAAGAACAGCCGCTGCGGTGGCCAATTGACCTAGCGGCCGGCACGACAACGCAGCCGGATGTGCTGCCGGGCGTGGTGCTGCCCCTCGATCCGATGGTGGGCTGTTTTGGGGTGGCCCCGCCGCGCGGGCAGGCCATTTCCACGGCGACCTCTTCGACCCACGGCGGCAATATGGACTACCGGGGCTTTGTCACCGGCGTGACCGTCTATCTGCCGGTCGAGGCTCCGGGGGCGCTCTTTCACTTAGGCGACGGGCACGCCATTCAGGGCGACGGCGAGATCGTCGGCACGGGCGTGGAAATTTCCTTTGACACGACATTTAGCGTGGATGTGATCAAAGGTAAGCAGATCGGCTGGCCCCGCGCTGAAAACGACACGCACATTCTCACAGTCGGCAATGCGCGTCCTTTAGACCAATGTGTGCAGCACGCCACTACCGAGTTGGTGAATTGGCTTACCGAGGACTATGGACTCTCTGAACTGAGCGCCCACGCGCTCTTGGGGCAGTGCGTGGAATACGATATGGGGAACGTGTACGACCCGGCCTATACGATGGTCTGCAAGGTCGCCAAGTCGCTACTTGCGGCCATAGGGGCCGAGCGCTCATAGGTGGGCGATGGAATCGAGGCCCTCGGGCTGTGGCAGGACATAGCGGACGGGTTGGATGGTGCCGTCGCTGCGGCGCACCTGTTCGACTCGCTTGCACTTGATGACCGAGTGCTCGATGAATAGGTCGTCGTCGATTTGGCAGCCGTAGAGGTAGCTGGTGCCCTTGATGGTCACGCGCTCGCCCACGCGCATGGGGTGTTTGTCGCTGCCGGTCAGGAGCACGCCCGACTCGATGCGGCTGTGCGCACCAATTCGCAGGTTCCCCTTGATGATGTTGCGGCTGAGCACTTCGACCTCGTCGTCGAGCGCGAGGGTTTGATCTGGGTACGTGCTCATTTCGACGCCAACGCCGATTTGTACTCCCTCACCGAGCACTATGTGGCCGCTCAGATGGCTGCGGTCGCCGATGGTGACTCGACGATTGAGCTGGACCTCGGGGCCGATGTAGGTGCCCTTGCCGATGACGATGTCCAAGGGCCCGTACTCCGCGTCCATGTTGAGTATCTGCTTGATGACCTCGTCGGCGATGAAGAAGTCCTCCTCGTCGGCGATGGTGATGGTGTCCTTGAGTTTGTCGTAGGCCCAGCGGCGAGCTATGGCCTCCATCTGACGCCAGACGCTTTTGACGTTGAAGGCGAGGAGTTCCTCTTCGCTGTCGGCCGTGGCGGCTCGCACCACGAGTTGGTGCTGATTGAAAATTTGTACTAGGTCGGTCAGCAGCAATTCGCCTTGGGCATTGTCGGTGTCGAGATGCTGGATGTACGTGCGCAGCGCATGTTCTCTGAAGGCGACGACGCCGGTGTTGATCTCGCGTGTTTCCAACAGCTCTTGGCGCGTGAAGGCGTAGGTGCGGCCATTGTACGCGGCCTCGTAGGGCGTTGCCGCGTCGAGGCTGAGGATGTCTTTGTGTTCTCTGATTTCAATGACTTTGTCGCGGTCGGCAGCCGCTGGCTGCCCCGAGGCGTCGGTGGCGGGCACGCGCACGATGCGGCCATAGGAGTTGGTCTCGACCGGGCCGCTGTACAGGCCGGTGAGTACCATCATGTCGCAATCGGCGTTTTCAAAGCTGGCGCGGAATTGGGCTACTACCTGCCCGGTCAGCAGCCCCATATCCCCTAAAAAGATGTACACGTCGCGGTCGGTCGCCGCTGTGGGAAAGGCTTGGAGGCCGACGCGCACGGCGTCGCCGGTTCCGGCTGGCTGGCCGAGGACCGGGTTTTCTTGGTACGCGAAAAGACGCCCCGGTTGGGGGCCGGCCGCGCGGGCGACTTCCGCGCCCTTGATGCCCACGACGATGACCTGATTGGGGCTGTCGAGGCCCTCTTGCACGGCGCGGGCCACGCGCACGGCCGTCGGCTGCCCCCAAATTTCGTGCAGCATCTTGGAGGTCTCCGAGCGGATGCGCATGCCGTGGCCAGCCGCCAAAACAATGCCGATGCGGTGGATGTCGTCTAAAATTGGCGAATTGATTTCTGCGAGTAGGTCGTGCATTGAATTTCTTTCTCTAGTTGTAGGGGCCGGTCACCCTTACAGAACGCAATGGTCGGGTGGCGGGTTCCTGTTCATGTAGGGAAGATTCCGCCGCCTGAATGCGCCTTGTAGGGGGCGGTTTGCAAACCGCCCCCTACCGGTTCGACGTAGATGCGTCTAAGACGTCGATATCCTCGCCGAGGGCCGTGCGCATGAGTAGCTCCTGCATACTGTGGCCGGGAGAATCGCACTCGGGTTGGCGGCGGATGTACGTGCCGTCTGAGCGCATCTGCCGAGATTTGGCGCGGTCGGCGAGTGCAAAGGCGAGCAGCTCGCGATAGACGCGCTGCTTCAGGTCCGGCTCCAAGATGGGGAAGACGACCTCGACCCGAGCGCGCAGGTTGCGATTCATCCAGTCTGCGCTGCCGAGCCAGATTTCCTCGTCGCCGCCGTTGGCAAAGTAAAAGACCCGGCTGTGCTCTAAGAAGCGGCCAATGATGCTGTACACGCGGATGTTTTCGCTGATGCCGTCGAGCCCGGCGCGCAAGCAGCAAATGCCGCGCACGATCAGATCGATTTCGACGCCGGCCTGCGAGGCTGCGTACAGGGCCCTGATGATCGCCGGATCCATGAGGCCGTTCATCTTGGCGATAATGGCGGCCGGCCGACCAGCGTGGGCGTGTTCGCTTTCGCGCTCGATACGGTCGAGCATGCCCTGCATCAGCCCGGAGGGGGCGACTAGCAGTTTTTCAAATTGACTGATGCGGCTGTGGGCGGTGAGCATGTTGAAAACCTCGGCCACCTCCGTGGTGATCGTTGGCTCGGCGGTAATCAGCCCCAGATCCGTGTAGAGCCGCGCAGTGGTGTGATTGTAATTGCCGGTGCCCAAGTGGGCGTAGCGGCGCAGGCGATCTTGATCGCGGCGCACCAGCATGGAGAGCTTGCAATGGGTCTTCAGGCCCATGATGCCATAGATCACGTGGATACCGCTGTCTTCGAGGCGCTTGGCCCACTCGATGTTGGCCGCTTCGTCGCCGCGGGCCTTTAGCTCGACGAGTACGGTCACTTCCTTGCGGCGCTCGGCCGCGTCGATGAGCGCCTGCCCCACCTCTGAATCGTCGCCCGTGCGGTAGATGGTCTGTTTGATGGCTAGCACTTTGGGGTCATTGGCCGCCATGCGGATGAAGTCGATCACCGTAGAAAACGACTCGTAGGGGTGATGCAGGAGAATATCGCCGGCGCGGATGGAGTCGAAGAAGGCGTCGGGGTCTTCGGGGAAATCGCGCTCGACAGGTGTGAAGGGGGAGTCCTTGAGTGCGGGGCGCGAGACTAGGCCATAAAGGGTCATAACCCGATGAAGGTTGACTGGCCCATTGACCCGAAAGACTAGGCTGTCGTCGAGATTGAACTGCTGTTGCAAAAGCGATACTAGCTGGTCGGGTGCGCCCGGAGCGATCTCTAGCCGCACGGCGTCGGCTTGGCGCTGCTTGGTGACCTGCTCTTCGATTTCTTCCAGCAAATTGTCGGCGTCTTCTTCGTTGACGTATAGCTCGCTATTGCGAGTGATGCGGAATGGAGCCGAGCCGAGGACTTCGTAGCCGAAGAACAGATCGTTGACTTGCAAGTCCATGATCCCGGCCAAGGTCACAAAATGGAGGCCATCGCCTTGGTCGGGCAGGCGCAAGATGCGGGGTAGTACTCGTGGCACGGTCGCCACGCCCATCATCTTTTGTCCCTGTTCTTCGAGCAAGGCACCGATGCACAGGGCCTTGTTGATCACGTGGGGGAAGGGGTGCGCTGGATCGACGACAATGGGCGTGAGGATCGGTTCGAGTTCTTCCTCCCAGTACTGGTGCACGAAGTCGAGGTGCCCGTCTTTGAGCTGGCGCGCCTCCCAGAAGTAGATGCCCTCGGCCGCTAGGGCTGGGACGAGGTCCTCGTTCCAGCAGCGGTACTGTTCGGCGACTTGCTCGTGGGCTTGTTGGGTGATGCGCTCGAGTTGTTCGGCGGGGGTCAGGCCGTCGGGGCGACTGGGATTGGCCCCCGATTCGTGTAATTGCAGCAGACCGGCTACCCGGATTTCGTAGAACTCGTCGAGATTGCTGGCGACAATGGCCATGAACTTGACGCGCTCTAGCAGAGGATTGCGCTCGTCTTGGGCTTCTTCGAGCACGCGGGCGTTGAAGTCGAGCCACGAGAGTTCGCGGTTGATGTAGAGCTCGGGGCGCTCGAACGTGGGTGGGCGGGCGGTTTCGCTCATATAGCAATCCTACAAGGTGATCCGCAGATGGACGCAGAATAGGATGCACAACGAATCGTTCAAATTATGCCGCATTGCTATATCAGTCGAGTTGGGCGATGGTTTCGCGCACGAATTGCACCGACTTGGTGAGTGCGTCTTTGGGTTCGCCTTCGATGCTGCATTCGTAGGCTAGATAGCCGCTAAAGCCGATGTCTTTGAGGGCTTGTAAGCCAGCGCGCCAATCGATGTCGCCGGTGCCCGGCTGCATGCGCGTGTTGTCGGCCATGTGGACGTGGGCTACGTGTTTGCCTGCTTGGCGGAAGGCGGCGGGAGTGTCGGTTTCTTCGATGTGCATGTGGAAGAAGTCGCTGAGCAGGGCCACGCCTCGGGGACTGCCGGCGCGCTCGATGATTTCGACGCCGTCGGCTTGGCGGCGCAAGAGGTGTTGCTCGTAGCGGTTGAGGGGTTCGAGCAGGAGTAGGGTGCCTTGGTTAGCGGCATGGGCGGCGAGGTCTTTGACCAATTCGACGAGCAGGGCCTTTTCTAGGGAAATGGCGTCTTGCAGCGGCGACAGGTCGGGAATGCGCGGCGGCCCAAAGATGGGGGGGACGATCTGGCCGACGGCTTGGAAGTGCCCGCAGGCTTCTAATTGGCGGCGGGTCTCGGCGAGACTGTTGGCGCGCTTGCTTGGGTCTGGGTCGAGCCAGTCAAAGGTCTCTTGGCCGCAGATGGAAGCGATCTTGATGGAGCGGCCGGCGAGGGCCTGTTCGTACTGTTCGACGTGGTCGTACAGGCGCGAGCGGCCGCCGACTTCTAGGCCTTCGATGTTCAGCGATTCGGCGAAATCGAGCTTTTCCGCGAGGCTTTCTCCGGGCAGTAGCCCTTCCTGTAAGGCAATTTTCATGGCGTCCTTTCTTCTGGCTGTCCAGCGTTAAAACTGGACGCCGAGCTTGATGTTTGCTTCGGGTTGGGTGGCGATCTTGGGGTACGCGTCGAGCAGGTCGTCGAAGGAGACGATGGGCTGCACGATGGGCAGGCAATCGACTTGGCCTTCAGCGAGCATGCGCCAGCAGACGTCGTAGATGCGGGCGTTGTCCCAATTGGGGTGGTCGGGGTTTGGCTCGCTGTTGGCGCGCGAGAATATGATGTGCGGTCGGTTCATGTGGGCTTCGGCACCCAAGTCTATTCCCGTCGTCCACGCTCCGGGATACGCGCCGGCTACGATCGTGCCCCGGTAGGCGACTCCGCGCAGGGCTTGCTGCATGGCCGCGGGATGGCCGCTGTAATCAATGATCACGTCCGCGCCGCGATTGGCCGTGGCTTTCTTGATCTCCAAGCCGGCGTCGCATTGGGTGGGGTCGAGGACGAGGTCGGCTCCGCAGGCGCGGGCTGCTTCGCGCCGGTTGGCCAGCGGGTCGAGGGCGATGATGGGATGGGCACCGGCCAAGCGGCAGAATTGCACAGCCATCAAGCTGATGGCTCCGAGACCCGAGATGGCTACGGCGTCGCCGATGCGGACGTGTCCGTCGCGGACTGCGCCGAGGGCAAAATCCGCCGGGTCGAGGCAGACCGCGGCTTGCCACGGTACGTTTGCGGGCAAGCGGCGCGCGGTTTCGGGCCAGACGTGTTCTTCGCGGAACGGCCCGTAGGCGAAGACGCGGTCGCCTTCTTTGAGCTGGGTGACGCCTGGACCTAGTTCGACGACTTCGCCGACGCCCATGTTGCCCAGCGGCACGGGGTATTGGACGCCCTCGCCTTGATGGTCGAAGATGCGAAGCTCGGAATCGAAGCGGCCGCGCGGGCTGGCGTATCCTTTGAACTGGGACATTTCAGTGCCGTGCTTGGCGGCTGCGTACAGGCTTTTGACGCGGACTTGGCCTGCTGCCAGCGGTGGCGATTCGCATTCTTGAAAGGCCACTTGCTCGGCGGCCGGGGCGATGAGTGCTCGGGGCATGGGGCTGCTCGCTTGACGTTGGACGCGTTTTTTGGGTTTATAGCGGGCCAAAATATACACTTCTCAGCGAGGATATGCCATGTCAGAACGCGTACAGATCGTAGTGCCCGGCGACAATCCAATTCAGATCGCCGGTTCGCCGCATTTGCAGCGGCTCGCGCCCTATGGGGATGTCACGCTCTTTGAGGATACGCCGCAAAGAGCGGATGAGAAAATCGCGCGGGCCGAGGGCGCGCAAATCATTATCAACACGCGCGGAGTAGTAACGTGGCGTGAGGAAATGCGCCGCTTGCCAGAGCTCAAGATGATTGCCACCTGCTCCATCGGCACGGACATGATCGACTTGGCGATTGCCAAGGAACTCGGGATCGTGGTGTCGAACCAGCCCGGCCGCACCGCGCCCGTGGTGGCCGAGCACATGTTCGGACTGATGTTCGCCCTGTCCAAGCGCGCCTATTTCCAGACCGCCGAGTTGAAGGCTGGCCGCTGGACGCGCGAGATGAATACCATGCTGCAAGGGAAGGTGTTAGGCGTGGTGGGCACGGGGCCGATTGGCGCGGAGATGGCGCGGTTGGGGCGGGCCATCGGCATGGAGGTCATTGCGTGGACTTTCAATCCGTCGCCGGAGCGCGCGGCTGAATACGGGGTGCGCTTTGTCGAACTCGACGAGCTTTTGCAGACCGCGGATGTGGTCAGTCTGCACGTGAAGTTGACTGAGGATACTCGGCACTTGCTCGGGGCGCGCGAGTTTGGGCTTATGAAGGAGGGAGCGATAGTGTTGAACGGGGCGCGCGGCGACGTGCTGGACATCAACGCTTTGCGCGATGCTCTGTTGTCTGGGCATGTGGGTGGAGCCGGGCTAGATGTGTTTCCCGAGGAGCCGCTGCCGAGCGACGATCCCATCCTCGATTGCGATCAGGTGGTGTTGACACCTCATGCAGCGGATCAGACGCCCGAGGGGGTGGATTTGTTGAACGAGGGTGCGGTGGATAATGTGATTGCGTTTTTGGAGGGACGGCCGCGGAATAATGTGGCGGTGTGACGTAGGGGCGGGGTAGGAAACAATAGGATAAGCTTATGAGTGAGGCGTTCTTTCATAGCCTCTACATGGTCGATTCGGAGTAGGAGTATAAAAGCATTTCGCCTTATCTACGACTGCCTTTGTGCCTGAAGGAGGTGCGCCCATGAGCAAACGCAGACTGCCCATTGGCATTCAGACCTTCCGCGAGGTCCGCGATGAGAACTGCTACTACGTCGATAAGACGGCTTACATACGCCGGCTGCTCGATGAGGGCAAACACTACTTCCTGTCGCGCCCGCGGCGCTTTGGCAAGAGCCTGTTCTTGGACACGCTCAAGGAGCTGTTCGAGGGCAACGAGCCGCTATTTGCGGGGCTGCATATCCACGACCATTGGGATTGGTCGGTGCGCCATCCGGTGCTGCGCCTCGACTTCAGTAGCGGCACCTACCAAGGGCCGGACGACTTGCAAAAGGAAGTGGCGGCGCAATTGAACGCTATGGAAGAGGAAGTGGAGATCATCCCTCGCGATGACGAGACCGCTCCGGCCCGCTTCCGCCGCTTGATGAAGGTGCTGCACGAGCGCAGTGGTCAGCGCGTTGCGGTGCTGGTCAATGAGTACGACAAGCCGATTTTGGATGCACTGGATACGCCGGAGGTCGTCCGCACCCACCGGGACTTTCTGCTCGGCCTGTATTCGGTCATCAAGGGCAGCGACGCGCACATCTATTTCACGTTCCTCACTGGGGTG
This sequence comes from Candidatus Latescibacterota bacterium, assembly GCA_022819745.1. The sequence goes on from JAJEGS010000029.1 coordinate 101,646, forward strand.
AGCAAGTTTTTCAAGGGCAGCCTGTTCTCAGGCCTCAACAACCTCACCGACATCACCTTGGACCCGCGCTATTCGGCTATCTGCGGCTACACGGACGCGGACTTGGACAGGGTGTTCGCGCCGGAGTTGCCGGGCTTGGACCGGGACCAGATTCGCGACTGGTACAACGGTTATAGTTGGCGGGGCGATGAGAAGGTGTACAACCCCTTCGACATCCTGCTGCTATTCGACAAGCGCAAGTTTGGTGCGTACTGGTTCGAGACCGGTACGCCGACGTTCTTAGTCGAAACGCTGTGTCAGCGCCGCGTCAGTTCCCTCGAACTGGGAGAGATGCTCGGCAGCAGCGACCTGCTATTGACCTTCGATGTCGATGACATTGCTACCGAGGCGCTGCTGTTCCAGACCGGCTACCTGACGATAACGGACGAGGAGGACTTGGGCGGCCAGCAGTTCTATCAGTTGGGCTATCCCAACCGGGAGGTGCGCCAGAGCCTGAACCGCAGCCTGCTGCGCTACTTAGTGAAGGACCCATCGCGACAGATGGCCAACAGCGTCCGGCTCTCCCGGCTGCTGGAGGCCAACGACTTCGCCGGGCTGGAGACGCTGTTCCACGCGTTCTTCGCCAGCATTCCCTACGAGTGGTATAACAACAACGACATCGCCCGGTACGAGGGCTACTACGCCAGTGTGTTCTACTCCTATTTCGCGGCGTTGGGGCTGGACATCACCGTGGAGGATAGCAGCAGCTACGGCCGGCTGGACATGGCGGTTTTGTTCAACGGCAACGTCTATCTGTTCGAGTTCAAGGTGGTCGAGATGGCGTCTGCGGGTGCGGCGCTGGCGCAGTTGCAGGAACGACGCTACGCGGACAAGTATCGCACCTTGGGGCAGCCGATATACCTGATTGGCGTGGAGTTCAGCAAGGATGAGCGCAATGTCGCGGCGTTTGACGAGGAACGCGCCTGAGCAGGCGAGGCTGGTGGCGAGCGAAGATCCCACTCACCGCGATGCGAGAGTAGGCTGTGAACGACCAAAAACCTCTAAAAAAAGAGAAAGAGAAATTTGCCGTGGCAATGGGGCGCGAGCCATCCTTGGAAGTGGTGGACGATAAGGGGCGGACGGACCTGCACTATGCAGCGACATTGAGCCTGCCCGCCCTGACTACATCCCTGCTGAACAGCGGCATGGATGTCCACGCCAAAGACAAGGAAGAGATGAGGCCGCTGCATAGTGCGGCGATACGGAATGCGGTTGGGGTCGCAAGGGTTTTGCTAAACAGCGGAGCCGATATCAACGCCAAGGACAAGGACGGCCTGACGCCGCTGCATAGTGCGACGCTGCGGAATGCGGTTGAGATCGCGGAGTTTTTGCTCAACAATGGCGCGGATGTCAACGCTAAGAACTATTACGATGGCTTGACGCCGCTGCATATTGCGGTGATGCGGAACGCGGTGGAGGGTGTGGAGTTTTTACTCAATAATGGCGCGGATGTCAACGCCAAGAACTACCACAACGGCCTGACGCCGCTGCATATTGCGGTGATGCGGAACGTTTTTCGCGTCGTCGAGCTTTTACTGCACAATGGCGCGGATGTCAACGCCAAGAATAGCGACGGCTGGACGCCGTTGTTTATCGCCACCCAGAAAAAAGATATAGTCAGTGTGGTGCTCCGTTTCCTTGGGTTTGAGACGAGGATGGTGCGTTTGTTGCGCTGGCATGGGGGCGAGGAATAAGCTGATTAGAATATGTTATAAATGTCAGTGACTCAGACGTGAGAGTCAGGGGCACGACACTTTACCATTTTAATAGGAGAAAAAGAAGATGGCAAAAGTCAAGCATACACTATCAAGCGCAAAGCGGTTGCTGATTGTTGTGGTTTTGGGGGTGGTCTCTTGGGGCCAAGCCCAAGCTAGCGACGGAAGTACGCCGCTACACGCTGCGGCGGCGGCGAATGCCTTTGAGAAGGCGCAGGATTTGCTGAACAATGGAGCCGATGTTAATGCGAGGAACAACGACCGAAAGACTCCGCTGTTCATTGCGAGAAACGAAACAAAAATTATCCGTTTGTTGCTCGATCATGGCGGCAAATAGTAAGCCGGTTTTTAGACGCGCGATAAGATAAAATGAACGCCATGAATGCATTCGATGGGCGTTTTGCCGCGCTGCAAATTACCGGGAGACGGGACTATCAAGAGGATAGTTTCGGTTTTTTCGATGGGCGCGATCTCGGCATAGATGACAACGAACACGCCGTGTTGTTGGTCGCCGATGGCATGGGCGGTCACGTGGGCGGCGCGATTGCCAGTGATCTTTTGTGCAAGACGTTTGTCGAGGTGTATCCGCGATCTTCTGGCCCCAGCGTCGAGCGGCTCCGCACGTGCCTCGACGAGGCTAATGGTGCTATCGCTGCGGCTGTCGCCAAAAATCCCGCACTCGACAGCATGGGTTCGACCTTGGTCGTGGCTATTGTTACAAGCGAAGGACTGTGCTGGATTAGCGTAGGCGATTCCCCGTTGTGGTTGTTCCGCGAGGGGCAATTGGAGCGGTTGAATGCCGATCATTCTATGGCACCGATTCTTGCGGAACTCGTGGCAGCGGGACGCATGACTGCCGAGGACGTGGCGCGGCATCCAAGTCGGCATTCGCTGCGCTCGGTGGTTATGGGCGATGAGATACCCTTGATCGATGTGTCGTCGCAGCCGGTTGCGGTGGAAGAAGGCGACCGGGTGGTATTAGGTAGTGATGGTTTGCTGACCTTAGACGAGCAAGAGATCGCGGATATTCTCAAGAAAACGCAAGACGCGCCCTTGGAAGATAGCGTCGCAGCGCTTATACAAGCTGTGGAAGGGGCCGGACATCCCTATCAGGACAATGTGACCGTGTTGCTGTATGCTCCAACAGCCGATTAGATGAAAATTCAGATCAATAATCACCCTCCAACAATCAATCAAAAAGGAGAAGCTATGTTTCGCTCGCTATCACCGGGGGCTATCGGCGCAAGTGTAGAAAACCTCGCAGACGGTCTCGATTTGGCCGCGCGGCACGGGTTTGCCGGGTATCACTTTAGCATTGGCGAAGTCGCGGCCATGGGCGCGGAAGAAGCCCTCGCGCTGGCCGAGCGCAAGGGCGTGCGCCTGTCGGCGTGGGGATTTCCCGTTGATTTTCGCGGGGAGGAGGCCGCGTATCAAGCGAGCTTGGCGCAGTTGCCGGAGTTGGCAAAGGTGGCGGCGGCGTTGGGGGTGCGGCGGACGGCGACTTGGCTTATGCCGACCTCGGACGAGCTGACGTACCGAGAGAACTTTGCCTTTCACGTCGAGCGGCTGCGGCCGGCCGCGGCGATACTAGCCGGCGAAGGAGTGCGGTTGGGTTTGGAATACGTCGCGCCGAAAACGCTGTGGTCGAGCAAGCAGTACGAGTTTGTCCACACGATGGAGCAAATGGAGGAATTGTGCCAAGCCGTAGGCGAGAATGTGGGCTTTCTGCTCGATAGCTGGCATTGGTACACGGCCCACGAGACGGCTGAGGATGTGCGCTGCTTGCGTCCCGAGCAAGTGGTGGATGTACACGTCAATGACGCACCGGCGGGCGTGGAAATCGACGACCAGCTCGACAATGTGCGCGACTTGCCTGGGGCGACGGGCGTAATCGACATTGGGACGTTCCTCAGCGCTTTGCAGCACATTGGCTACGATGGGCCGGTCATGGTCGAGCCGTTCTGCGAGCGGGTGCGCGCTATGGAGCGGGAGGAGGCTGTGGCGGCCACGGCTACTGCGCTGGGCCGCGTGTGGGAACAAGCCGGACTTAGGTGACGTGGAAATCCGCACGATTGAATGCGACATCTTGGTCTTGGGCGGCGGCTTGGGCGGCGTGGCCGCGGCCGTGCGCGCCGCCCGCTTGGGCTATCGAGTTTGCCTGACCGAAGAAAATCCGTGGATCGGTGGCCAAGCCACTAGCCAAGGCGTCTCCGCCTTAGACGAGCACCCGTACATAGAGCACTTTGGCGGCACGGAACTCTACGGCGAATTCCGTGCTGGCATCCGCGCGTTCTATCGCCGCAAGTACAAACTGAAAAACCCAGACGACCCGCACTTCAACCCCGGGGCCGGTTGGGTCTCGGCGCTGTGTTTTGAGCCGCGCGCTGGTCTAACGGCCCTGCTGTCCTTGGTCGTACCGCAAGTTGAAGCTGGTCGTCTGATGTTGTTTTATCACGCCCGCGCGTCTGCCGCCCACGTCCAAGGGCAGTCCATCCGCACCGTAGATGTCGTCCAAGACGGCGGTACGCACGTCTTGCGTTTTGCTCCGGCGTATGTGCTCGACGCCACGGAGCTGGGCGACCTGCTACCCCTGTTGCCCATCCCCTACGTCTCCGGCGCTGAAAGCCGCGACCAGACTGGCGAGCCACACGCCCGCACCGACGGCCCAGTCCCGCATCTCACTCAGTCTTTTACCTGTCCGTTTGCGGTTGATTTTTGCCCCGGTCAAGACCACACCATTCCCCGCCCGCCGAACTACGAGCGCCATCGCGACGAGCAGCCCTACACCTTGACTTTGGAGTACGCCCGTGGCTTGCGCACGTACCGATTCTTTGAGACCGCCGGCGATTTGCCCGGCTCCTTTTGGGCGTACCGTCGCTTGTTGTGCGCCGATCAATTCGCCGAGGGACAGGTGCCGAGGGACGTGGCGTTGATTAACTGGCAGGGTAATGACTACACCGGCGGCACCCTCATCGACGTGCCGGCTGCCGAGCAGGCGCAGCAGATAGCCGCGGCCAAGGAACTGAGTTTGGGCTTGTTGTACTGGCTACAGACTGAGGTGCCGCGCGATGACGGCGGTCGCGGTTATCCCGAGCTGCGGCTGCGCCCCGACATCATGGGGACCGCCGACGGCTTCTCCCAGTATCCCTACATCCGCGAATCTCGGCGCATCGAAGCGCGTAAGACTATTGTCGAGCAAGAGGTGGCTGCTCCACACCAGCCCAATGCGCGCGCCGCTCCTTTTGGCGACAGCGTTGGCGTGGGTTGGTACGCCATCGACATCCACGGCCAAGCTGCTGACGTGGTGTACACTGCGCCGACCAAGCCCTTCCAGATCCCGTTGAGGGCGCTTGTGTCGCGGCACTTGGACAACTTGCTGGCGGCCTGCAAGAATATCGGCACCACGCACGTCACCAATGGCTGCTACCGCCTGCATCCCGTGGAGTGGAATATCGGCGAGGCCGCTGGTGCGTTAGCTGCTTTTTGCTTGGGCCAGCAACGGACTCCAGCGGATGTGTGTAGCAACGCGGCTTTGCGGCGTCAGTACCAGCAGACTTTGCTGGCGGCTGGCGTGCCGCTGTATTGGTACGAGGATGTGCCGCCTGGGCATCCGGCCTTTGCGGCCGTGCAGATGCTGGCCGTGGAGGGGATATGGCCGGGGTGCGCCAATCATTTGCGCTTTGATCCAGATACATTGGCTGACGCGCCAGTCGAGCGGCTGCGGGCTGCGGGGCTGTCGCCGGATCTTGTGGGCCGCGACCTCATAACACGCGGGGACTTGGCGCGACTTCTTTGTTCTGTAAGGCTAGTACGACATCGCCTATGAACCAGATAGTGATCTCTGCTTTGGGCAAAGAACAGGTCAGTTATATCGAGGGATAAGAAATAGATCAAGAAAAAATGTTACAATATGGATTCTTGATTTGTGGTATTTTTATCCAATAGAAAGACCATATATGGCCCTTTTTATAATTTAGACCACATATGGTCTTTTCGGCTATTTCTTAGAGGCCGTTTTAAAACTCCGTTATCATGCGAGTCTTCTGAGTATGAGATGGCTCATGGCAATGCGACTTGGACCACCCCGATGCCAACGCCCATCCGGTAGCAGGCGACAAAGCAGGGGCCATTATGCATCGGTTACATCGGTCGCATATTGACAACGCGTACTCATTGGAGACCTTTCGTTCAGGGTTCTTTGGCAGAACCTGAAGGTGTTCGGTGAGTACGCTCAAGGCAAGAATTATCTCCGCAATAGAGTTTTAAAACGGTCTCTAAAGAAAACATATAACAAAGGGCCATATATGGTACTATGGTACTATGGTACTAAAGGACTATATATGGCCCTTTGTAAAGACAACGATTTTACCAATTTTTATTTGTACTATATCATGGTCTTGTATTTTGACTAAATATTCTTGACATGTGGAAAAATGTGTTGTATAAATGCTTAAGTTTCTTTAAGAACACTTCTAAAGTTAAATTGTGGAATAGATGAGTCGAGTAAAGCCACACAAAGTCCTAAAAAATAAAATCATTTGACCATGTGCTAGGGGCACAGGTACACCGTTCCCGATGGGTTGACAGGGAGCCAGTAGAATCGATCTATCAGGATCGCCGAGGACTGCTCTGGCTCACTACCGCCGACGGTGGGGTTAGCCGGTTCGACGGGACTCATTTCTATACTTTTGGCCTAGCTGTAAGACCAACATGGTCAGGGATTACTCTGTAAACAAGGAGCATGAGATGAAATGCACGATCATAATCGTCCTAGCCCTCTTCTTTACGCTCTCGCCTGCCGCCGCGCAGGACGAAGGCGTCTTTGAAGGGCGTCCAACGGACTTTCTCCCATTGCAGGTCGGTAATCAGTGGACCTATACTCACTTTTATTGGAATCAGGTCTATTTCTTCGACTTTTGGTACCTCGAAAGAGACTTATATTGGGCCGAGCCGGGTAGCCTCAAGCGGGCGGTCGTGCGGGCGATGTTTGAAATACCTGGGTATCCTTATTACTCCGATATGCAGAATGGCCTTTTCCCAAATGAGCCGGGCGTCTTTGAGCCAGAAGGCATGTCCGCTAGTGGAGAGTTCACCATTGAGATTACTCATACCGAGATGATTGAGGGCCAAGAGTACTTTGTCTTTAGCGACGTAGAGTACGACTGGCCGCCCGTGCCCAATCTTTTTCTCGCCGGCCAGAAGGTGCGCTTCTCCGACGAGGGCACTTTATTGTTTCGCTGGCAGGGGCAAGACATCCCTTTATATGCCTTTAGGGATCTTGGTTGTTGCTCTCCAGAATATCCCGTGCTGAAAAATGAAAACTTTCCGGTCAAACAATTCATCCAATCTTTCTTTTTTCCTGCCGAGAATATAAGGGGCGTTATAGAGTTTTTACTCTATCGTATGGAGTTTCCTCCTAGCCTGAGTCAGGCATCAGTGGTTACTTTTGGGGTGCAGTTTAGGGAGGAGCTTAAAACACGCCCATATCTTGATCTTGGTTCAATTGCGTTTCTTGAAGGTTATGGGCTCCTCTCTTATAGCCGATCTGAACCGGGCCGTGGAAATTTGCCTCTGATCTTGAAAGATTTTGAAAACGAGATTCGTCCGATTTCAGCGGTTATTGGTGGCAAAAAGCTCGAATTCTCATATACCGGTATTATTAACCTCTGCATTTTTAAGGGAATATTGTTATATTCATTTATATGAGACCTAAAGGCAGTGCCGATCGGCTGGAATATCGCCGCCAATGGGCGGTTGGGTTGCTTGAGGAAGGCAAAAGCATCAATGAAGTAGCCC
>JAJEGS010000022.1 GCA_022819745.1 Candidatus Latescibacterota bacterium
CGGCCCCGTCCACCAACGCCGACAAGCCCGTCGCGGTGGTCGCGCCAAACGAACTGAGCAGGTAATCGCTATATAATTCTAACAGGTGTTTGTCCATACCTTGAAAATACCACTAAATGAGAAACTGCGTAACATCAGTTATTAATTTAATTCCTAATGCCTAATGCCTAATTTGCGAAGAAGGAGTCCCTTTATGTCCACCACCTCCCAACGCCCGAACATCGTCCTCATCCTCGCCGACGACATGGGCTATTCCGACCTCGGCTGCTACGGCTCTGAAATCCGCACCCCCAACCTAGACGGCCTCGCCGCCCAAGGTTTGCGCTTCTCGCAGATGTACAATTTCGCCCGCTGCTGTCCCTCGCGCGCGGCCCTGCTGACCGGCCTCTATCCGCACCAAGCCGGCATCGGTCACATGGCCGGCGGCATTCCCAATGCCCCCGGTTATGGCGGCTACCTGCGCCACTCGGCCGTCACCATCGCCCAAGTGCTCAAGGAGCGCGGCTATCGCACCCTAATGTCGGGCAAGTGGCACTGCGGCAAAAGGCCCGACAGTGCCGACAGCCCTCCCGAGATGCAGCACGGCTTTGACCGCCTCTTTGGCCTCGGTAGAAACAGCGGCTACTTCGGCGGGCGCACCTGCACCCTCGATGGCGAACCTATCGCCGCCAATCCCACCGACTTCTACCTCACCGACGCCATCTCCGATCACGCCGTTGACTTCATCTCTGAAAGCGCCGACCAACCCTTCTTCATGTACGTCGCGTACACAGCACCGCACTGGCCACTCCACGCCTTTGAGGAGGACATCGCCCGCTACCAAGGCCAGTACCGCCAAGGCGGCTGGGACGCCGCGCGCACTGCCCGCCACGAAGCGCTCAAAGACATGGAAATCGTCAGCCCCCACTGGGACATATCGCCCCGCGACGAGGACGCACCCCCTTGGCATGAAGCGGCCGACCCAGATTGGGAAGACCGGCGCATGGCCGTGTACGCAGCCCAAGTCGATCGCATGGACCAAGGCATCGGCCGCATCCTCGCCAAACTCCGCGAACTCGACCTAGAGGACAATACGTTGGTCATTTTTCTCTCAGACAACGGCGGCTGTGCTGAATTCTTGTGCGAGGATGGCAATCGCATCGACTGGGTCTTTTTACAGGGCCTCACCACCCACGACGGACGGCCCGTGCAAATGGGCAACATCCCCGGCCTGATGCCCGGAGCCGCGGACACGTACATGAGCTACGACGTGCCTTGGGCCAACGTCAGCACCACCCCCTTCCGCCGCTACAAGCGCTGGGTCCACGAAGGCGGCATCGCCACCCCCTGCATCGTCCGCTGGCCTGCCACTATCAAACAACCCGACCTCGCGCACGCTCCCGCCCAAATCATCGACATCACCGCAACCCTCATCGACGCGGCCGGCGCTTCCTATCCCGCCGAATACGACGGCCACGCCATCACCCCTCTCGAAGGTGAGAGCTTCCTCTCGCTTCTCGAAGGCCGCGAGTGGTCGCGCGAAAAGCCTATGTACTGGGAACACGAGGGCAACGCCGCCATCCGCATCGGGCCGTGGAAACTGGTCTGCGAAACCAGCGGCCAAAGTGGTTGGGAACTCTACAACATGGACGAAGATCGCACCGAACTCAACGACCTAGCGGAGCGAGAAAAAGCCAGAGTTAGGAAAATGGAACAGCGCTACCGCGAATGGGCTGATCGCGCCGATGTCCTGCCTTGGCCCATCAACCCCGACACGTGGAGATTCGCCGGTATGAACCGGGACGGCACCTTCTACATGCGAGGGCAACACGGCCACATGGTCTAGGACGCCCCTACTGCACCACTCCTACCTTCCTGTAAATCTCTGCACCACCCCTACCTTCCTGTAAATCTCCTCGCGCACCTTGTAGATTTCCCGCGCCTCTTGGGTCATTTCCGCCCCACCTCGTTCCGTCCATTCGGCCACGAAATCGTCGAAATGGTCGAGGTCGCGCTCGCCGCGTACGATTTCGGCATAAACCGTCATCTGCAAATTGCGCAAATCGCGCAAGTGCTTGATCGACGAAGGCACCACGTCCGGCTTGCCGAACAGACCCGCCTGCGCCCACTCGGTGCGCTGATAGCGCTCGCGGTGTTGCAGCATCGCCGTTGGCAGGTACTTATCGGCAATGGTGGGCCGGACCCCGCAGGGTGCGAAAAAGCCACCCGGGCCATCGACGCTCAACACAGTCAGATGCTTGCTGGCGACGTTGCGGTCGTCGTAGGGCGGCAGATGATACAGGCCGCGCTCGGCGTCGAACTCCCAATGCACGCCCCGCTGACCCATCCGCACCTCGACAAAGAGTTTTTCCTCAACAGCGAGCGCCTCGAAAATTTTGAGCATCCGCACGACCTTCTCAGGCGCGGCCGCTACCTGCTTGCCAAAGACAAAAACATGGGCCGCCGTGCTCCACACCCGTCCTCCTCGGATGCCCTCCGGGCCAGCCGGAAACGGCCCGACCACCACCTCGGCACCCGGCTGCAACTCGGCAATGACCGATACCAACGATGCCTTGTTGTACTTGTCAAAGCTACTATAACCGCCTTGGCTAAAGAGATATCCCGTCTTGCCGCTGACGAATTTCTGGTAGGGTATTGGACTGCTCTTGATTTGACCGATCGCAAAATCGGGATCGATCAGCCCGTCGGCGTACCACTTGCGCAAAAGCCCTAGGATCTCCTTAACCTCGGGCCGAGTCCCGCCCCACACAACCTCGCCATCGCGCAGCATCCAGCCGTGTGGCACGATCCCGTAGGCCCCGAAGACCGCGCCGAAGACATTGAACCAAGCCTGCGCATTGGGACACATGCCGTAGGTATCCTGTATCCCATTGCCATCCGGGTCCTCGTGGCGAAACTTCCACAGCGCCGTGTACATCTCGTCGAGGGTTTCTGGCACCTTGTCGATGCCGACGTTGCGCAGCCAGTCCATCCTCCAGATCCCCGGCACAGGATAGCCGAGACTGCTACCCCAAGTGGGGATGCCGTAGTTGGCCCCCTTCCAGTAGGCATAGAGCCACGCCGAGGGCGCGTACTCGTTGAGATAGCGCACGTAGTTGGGCGCGTGTTTTTGGATGACCTCGTAGGGAATGGGCAGCGCATAGCCATGGTGGGCGTCCTTTTGTACCACGACTGGATCGCCGGCGTAGAACAAATCGGGCACATTGCCGCCGGCAAAGACCAGCGGCCGGCGCCGCATATAGGCAAAATGACTGGTAAACTGCGGCTTGAAATCGACGTTGAACCGCGCTTCAAGCCGCTTTTCGATCCAGGTGCCCTCGCGCGCAGTGGGGAAGCGCGGAATGCTCATCCAAGAGATCTCAAGCCGCTCCTCCGGGTCATCGACCACCGCATCCCAGTCGATACTCAATTCCGCCTCTGTCGCCTGTATCTTTCGCGCCTGCCGCTCAGCGAGGGCATACACAGCGCTAACGCAGGCGAAAAACGCCAACAGGGCGAGAATTTTTCTCCGCGTCATAGTACCCTAATTAGGGATCGATTCTGAACCGGCCACTTCGACGACTCGACTGAGCGGTTCGGCTGAGCTCACCGTCGAAGCCTCGCCGAAGTCAAGCTCAGTGGCCTACTTGGGCGAGCTTCAGTGTCCGGCCATTGAGCTTGTCGAAATGGCATCCTAAAAAACAAGGGAGGCAGATCGCAGTCGATCCACCTCCCTAAGTCAAACCCGCAAACTGCCGGGACTGCTACTGCATGTACGAAGCCTTGATGTGGCCCCAGCTATCGTTTTCGACAGCGGTTGGCAAGAGATCCATCTGCGCCGGTAGCAAGATGAAGTCGGTGATGCACTTGCCATCGCCGTTACCGCAGCGCGCGCCGCCCATGCGCCAAGCAGCGAAGCGGCGGTCGGTATCGTTGTCGGTGCCTACATCGTTGTCGATGATCGAGATGCCCAAACCGATGATGTCGTTTTCGCCAAAGTCGTGCTGGACGCTGTTTTCGGGCGACGCGTGATCAAAGTCGTCCCAGCCCACGGTCCACCACTCAACTTGGAAGGTCGCCTCAGTGGCGTGTGCGCCGTTGAGATTGAAGGAGTTGGGGCAACACGAATAAGGCTCGACGTCGTGCCAAGTGGCGCTTGAGGCCCAAAGCCAGTTCCAGCCAATCGGCTCCATCGGCGGCCAGCGGTAGTGGCTCATCTGGTTGAGGCGACCCCGGTTGCGCAGCACTTCTTCCTCGGTGTCGAAATCGTCAGCACCAAACCACGAGACATCGCCGCCGTGGTTGGCGTCGAGGTTGATCTCAAAGCTGTCGTCGCCGCCAGCGCCACCTATGCCGCCGGCATCGCGATCCCATAGATCGTCGAAGCGGTCATAGACGAAGTAGAGGCGATCCAGCTCGTCGTTCCAGCCCGAGGTCCAGCGGAAGTTCAAATCCGCAGTATTGACCTCGGCTCCAACCTCGCCAGCCACTACTACGTGCAGGAGCTCGCCGTTGAATTCGCTGAACGGCGTGAGCCACAAATTGTCGGGCACTACGTCCCACTCGGAAATATCGCCATCCATCACCGGCAGATGCGACGTGGGCCACTGCCAGACGCCCAAAATCAGCCCCTCGGGCACGTGCGCCGAAGAAGGCGAACTCAGGCCCAAAAGCGATACGGCCACACTCAGCGTCAATAGTTTCCTCATGACTTATCTCCCTCTCGTTAGAATGGGGGTTAATTCGATAAATAAAATTCTCGTGCTAATGCACTTCGGAGCACTCTTTGAAGCACATTAAGTTGTTAGTGATAACAAATGACGCTTATGTTGTCAATGTATTTAGAAGGCGCGTTTATGATCCTGATAGTCTTACTCCTCCTCGCGCTCTGCCCAGCGGCCTCCCAAGCCCAGCAATCCGCTTCCGAACGCATGGCCGCTCGCCTGCGGCAACTCGCCAGCGAAGTCCGCGCCCAAGTCCCCTCCAACCTCAACACCCTGAACATGAACGCCGCCAGCGCCGCCTATCTGCGCGAGCAGCTAGCCAACGCGCAAAATCACAATCGCCAACAAGCACTGCGCCTCGAACTGGCCATCCAGCTCCTGCGCGCCGGCCAGACGCGCGAGGCCATCGCCGAACTGCAACTCTTACAAGCGCAAGACCTGCCCCCCAGCCTCCACACGCGCGTCCGCGACCGGCTGGGCATCGCCTACCTGCGCCTCGGCGAGCAAGAAAACTGCCTGCTCCACCACACCATCGCCTCCTGTCTGCTGCCCATCCAAGGCGAGGGGATCCACACTCTGCAAAAAGGCTCACAGGCCGCCATCGAACAGTACACAGCGATCCTACGCGAAAACCCAGACGACCTGAGCGCCTGCTGGTTGCTCAACATCGCCTATATGACCCTCGGCCAGTACCCCCACGCCGTCCCGCCCGAGTGGCTCGTACCCCCGGCTTGCTTCGCCGACTCCAGCGCTATCGGGCGCTTCGCAGACCGAGCACCGGGTCTAGGCTTGGATGTAGTCGCCCTATCCGGCGGCAGCATCGTCGACGATTTCGACAACGACGGCTATCTCGACGTCGTCGCCTCTTCTTGGGGTCTAGACGACCAGCTTCGCTACTTCCGTAACCAAGGCGACGGCACCTTTGCCGAGCGCACCGAGCAAGCCGGCCTCACTGGCCAAGTCGGCGGCCTCAACATCTGCCAAGCCGACTACGACAACGACGGCCACCGCGACATCCTCGTGCTGCGCGGGGCCTGGCTCGCCGACTTGGGCCATCATCCCAATTCCCTGTTGCGCAACAGTGGCGGCACCTTCACCGACGCGACCGAAGCGGCCGGCTTGCTCGCCTTTCATCCCACTCACTCGGCGGCCTGGAGCGACTACGACAACGACGGCGACCTCGACCTCTATGTCGGCAACGAGTCCGACGCCTGGGAACGTCACCCCTGCCAACTCTACCAGAACCAAGGCGACGGCACTTTCGCCGACGTCGCACCCGAGCGGAGCATCGACAACATCGGCTTTGTCAAAGGCGTGACTTGGGGCGACTACGACGACGACGGCGATCCCGACCTCTATCTCTCCCGCCTCGGCCAAGACAACGTCCTCTACCGCAACGAAGGGCCACGGGAACCATTTGCCGACGCGACCACAGAGGCTGGCGTCGCCGAGCCGCAAGGCTCGTTCCCCACTTGGTTTTGGGACTACGACAACGACGGCGACCTCGACCTCTTCGCCGCTGGCTACCACAGCGAAAACCCCGATGACATTGCCGCAGTCTATCTGGGCCAGCCCTCGTCCGCAACAAGGCCCCGCTTCTATCAAAACCGGGGCGATGGCACCTTCACCGATATAACGGCACAGGTCGGCATGGACGGGATCATCCTGGCCATGGGAGCCAATTTCGGCGACCTCGACAACGACGGCTTTCTCGACTGCTATATCGGCACCGGCAACCCCGACCTACGCTCATTGCTCCCCAACCGCATGATGCGCAACGTCGGCGGGCAGCGCTTTGCGGAGGCGACCTTCTCCGGCGGCTTCGGCCACATCCAAAAAGGCCACGGAGTTTCCTTTGCCGACATTGACAACGACGGCGACCAAGACATCTACATCGTCTTAGGCGGAGCTTATGACGGCGATTTCTACCAGAATGTCCTGTTTGAAAATCCCGGCCACGGCCATCGCTGGCTCACCCTCCGCCTCGAAGGCGTCCAATCCAACAGAGACGCCTTGGGTACCCGCATCCAAGCGCGCATCCGCGAAAAAGGCATCGTCCGCGACATCTACGCCACCGTTGGCTCGGGCGGCAGTTTCGGCGCGTCGAGTCTGCAACAGGAAATCGGTCTAGGCCGCGCCGATACGCTTCTTTTTGTCGAAGTCACTTGGCCGACAACAGGCCAAAAACAGCGCTTCTACGAGCTCGCCATGGACCAGATCGTCCACATCCGCGAAGGGGACGACGCACCCATCCCGATCCACCTCAACCGCCTCTCCCTCTCCTCTGTCCATCACCCAATCAGCCCCTAACACCCCCTATCGGACTTGGCATAATGGCTAATCATATATATAATTAGCATTATGGCAATGCAGCCGGCCTATGAATGGGACGAAGTCAAGCGACGTTCCAACCGGGCTAAACATCGCGTGGATTTCACCGCGCTGGAAGCCTTCGAGTGGGATACCGCGATCATCGAACTGGATGATTATCCAGAGGAAGAACGCTGGAACGCCATCGGCTTCATCGGTCTCGTTTTGCACTTCGTTGTCTACACCGAGCGCGGGGACCGCATTCGCATAATCAGTCTGCGCAAGGCAGACCGGAAGGAGATTAGTAAATATGCCCAAGCTTAAGCCCGGAACCGTTTGGCCGAAACCGGCCAAGGTCGATTTGACCCAGGAACAAATCGACGAAATCGCGGCAATGGACATGACGTTCGCTGAGGTCGAAACAAAGTATGGCGAGGATATCGCCATTCGAGTTGGCATCGCTAGGGACCCCGACACGCGGGAACTCACCGATGAAGACTTCGCAAGGATGCGCCCGGCGACTGAAACCGCGCCGCATCTTGTTGAGGCGTATCGGCGGACGCGCGGCAAGCAGAAAGCGCCGACCAAAGATCGCATATCCATCTGTCTCGACGCGGATATCACGGCTTACTTCCGGGCGACAGGCAAAGGCTGGCAGACGCGGCTTAACGATACGTTGCGCCGGGCGGTATTTGGCGACCCCTAACATTTAGAAGACAAAGGCTTCTTCAACCTACCGCTGCGCCTCTTTTTGGTCCGGTTGGCTTGGTGCCCACACACTTTCGCACGAAAACTCGAATTCTTCCAGTCATGCCAAGTCAATGTCCCTCGATCGTCGAAATCGCCGCTTCCACCGTCCGCCGCCCCTCGCTCCGCATCCCAATCTCGGCATACGCAGCGCGCGCCTGTTGCAGCATCTCTAGCGCTCGCTCCTGATCGCCCGTCTTGCGGTACACCAATCCGATATTGCCCAAACTCTGCGCCTCTCCCTGGCGATGCCCGATCAACTGAAAAACGTGCAGGGCGTCGCCAAATGCCTTGAGCGCCGCGTCCAAGCGGCCTTGCTCAAAGTAGATGTTACCGATATTGCTCAGTTGCGCTGCCTCGCCTTGGCGGTTGCCCGCCTGCGTGAAGACGTGCAGGGCATTCTCAAAGGAAGCGAGCGCCTCGTCGATTTTGTCCTGACGGAAGTAGAGGTGGCCGATGTAGTCGAGCTGGGTCGCCCCCTCGGCATAGAGATCAAATTCACGGTACAGCGCCAAGGCCGCGCGATGAGATTCTATCGCCTCGTCTAGCCGCCCCTGCTTTTGCAGCACTTGACCGATCTTGCTCGACTGAACGGCTCGGCCGCGCGGATGACCGTGGGCGACATAGATCTCCAGCGCCGCCTCAAAGGCAGAAAGCGCCGAATCCAAACGACCCTGATACAGATGCACATCGCCAATGTGGTCCAATGCCTGCGCCCGCTTGCCGGGGTGACTATCGTAGCGCCGATAGAGCGCAAGCGCCGACTGGTACGCAGACAGCGCCGAATCCAAACGACCCTGCTGAAAAAAGATGCGCGCCATGCGGTCGCGCGTCTCGGCTTGATTATTCACCTTTTCTTGCGCTTGATGTATAGAAAGCGCCTCGCGGTAGGCGACCAGCGCGGCCTCTATATCGTCCTGTTTCTGATAGATTTGTCCAATCCGCGTTAGCTGAGTTGCGCGGGCCGCGTCGTCGGCTAGGCGCTCGAGGACGGCCAGTCCTGCGGAAAAGTAGAAGTGCGCCGAATCGAGCCGGCCCTCGTC
Source organism: Candidatus Latescibacterota bacterium (assembly GCA_022819745.1). The sequence continues at coordinate 8,804 of JAJEGS010000022.1, forward strand.
TAGATGGATGTTGCCGATATTCGTCAGGCCGCCGGCTTGGCCGCGCAGATACCCCTCGTCTCGGTAGAGCGCCAGCGCCTCCGCAAAGGCTAACCGCGCCGAATCCGCCGCGCCCCGGACGAAGTGAACCGTGCCAATGCGGTCGAGGTCTCGCGCCAGCCCAAGGTGGTCGCCGATCCGCCGATGCCCATCCCTCGCCTGTTTTAGGACGCCAAGCGCCTGCTCTGGATCGCCCTGCATGAAATAGGCTGCACCTAAATCGCCCAGCGCTTGAGCCTCACCAACGGCAAAGCCGCTCTGCCGGTGCAGCACCACCGCGTCTTGGTAGGACACCAGCGCCGAGTCGAGACGCCCTAGGCGCTGATGAGCTTGGCCCAGATTGCCCAACAAAGCGGCTCGAACATCTGTAGTCGCCTTAGAAAGTTCCAGTCCCTTTGCCAGCACTGCCCCCGCCCTTTCATATTCGCCATCGCACAGCAGCGCGACTCCCGCATTGAGCCAGACTGCCGGAGACGGTCGCCGCGCTGCGGCCTGCAAATAGCTCTCAGCCGCAGCACCGCAGCGACCCGCGCTGAGGTGTTCTTCACCCGCGTCAAAGTGCGCCCGCGCCGCAGCCGTCTCTTCGCCTTCTTCCGCAAAATCGACCCGCGCCGCCTTCAGCACCACCAGCCCATGCGGGCTCTCGTAGAGGACGAGCGGCGCATCTGTGGATTCGCAGGACGCGAACAACGCAAATAGCAGTAGAACGCAATAGATAACTGTAGCAGTAGTTCGTCGGAAATCCCGATTTGATGAAGACACGGCTAGCCGCGTCTTCCTACTCGGCTTCGTCTTGCAGACTCAATACCGGCCGACTGTCAAAATGCACCACTCCAAAACGCTGGGGCACATGGAATTGCGGCTTGGGCGTCAGGGTATTAGACCAAGTGATGTACTGCAGATTGACCGCGCCACCCGTACGGTACAGGTTGAGACGCCACACATCGCCAGCGGTCGGGGGCAGGTTGGAAGCGTATGGAGCGAAAACGGCAAAGGGCAGGGCGATTTCAGCAGTCCAGAGCGTATCCTGATCCGTCTCTTGGTTGAGTGTGCCTTGGATGTCGATGGCCACCTGCACGCCCTCGCCGTTCCATGCAGACGAACGATCGGCGTGTGGCGAGCGGTCCAGAATCGTGCCCAAGGCATTGAATTCAAAGTTGAAATAGCTGGTGACTTGGCTGGTGTCTGGGGCGATGAACACCTCGACGCAATCGTCGCGCGACACCGGACTGTCGCGTTCGGTCAAGGTAGCCGAAATGTGCGGGTCGTATGCGGTAAAGGCGACGTACAGATGCACATCGTCCCACAACAAGCGGGCCTCGGTGCGATCCTTGGCTCCTTCAGTCCACCAAGGAAAGACGAACTGATCGATGGCTTGAGCGGCCTCCCAAGAAGGCTCGTCGAGGTGGCCGTCCACGGCGATAGGCCCGGCGGCGCGGAGGATGGTGTGGTGCGGCAGCGCATCCTCCGCGGAAGCGGCGGATGCGGTCAGAACTAGACAGAGAGTGGCGATGAAATAGCGCATGGGAGTTTCCTATCAATCACTTCAGAAGCCGCTCAGATTTCCTCCTCTTCAGTGGCCAAAACGACCTTATCGACGTCGAGCCGCTTGGCAATCTCCATGACCTCGAGCACAAGACCGTGCCGGGTCTTCTTGTCCGTGCGAATGATCAGCGTCAAACTGCGGGTCGTCTCTTTCTCGCGGGCGAGCACGGTCGGAAGTTTTGCCATGCTCACTAGCTGGCGATTGAGCTCCATTGCACCCGACTTGTCAATCGAGGCCACCAATTTCTTCTCTTCGACGATGGTAGCCTGACGGGCCTGGGGCAACTCCACCTGCAGACTGTAGGGCTGCTTGAAAACCGTGGTGACCATGAAGAAAATGAGCAGCAGAAAAACGCAGTCGATCAGCGGCGTCAGATTGAGGTTTTCATCCTCTAGGTCTTCCAATATGGAGGTCCGCTGCTGCACCACTAGAGAGCCTCCTCTTTGGCGAAAGCTATACCCGCGACATCGGCCGCTTTGGCCGCATCCACCACCAAGACCACGTGCTCCTGGGCAACATCGATGTGCCCCTGTATGATGATATTATCGTTGTTGGCCTCTTTCATGGCCCGCTTGATCCGCTCGACCAGAGCCTCTGGCATCACGTCCTCGCCGCTGATCTGGATGCGGCCTTGGGCGTCAATGAGGATATTGATGTCTTTCTTCTCCTGCTGTTCCGTCGCCTGACTCTGGGCCGGAAGGTCCACGTCTAGCCCCTTGGAGTGGATGAAGACGGTGGTGACCATGAAGAAAATGAGCAGCAGAAAAACGCAGTCGATCAGCGGCGTCAGGTCCGGGCCTTCGTCCCTAGTCAGGCTTTCCCGTTTGCGGCTCAGCACTAGGGCCATTAGCCGGCTGCCTCCCCGTCCAATCGATCTTGGCCGACCATCAGCAAGGTGTTGACGAAAGCCAGCCCATAGACTTCGAGACGGCTGCGATGGTGTTCGGCGCGCCGGGCCAGCGAGCGATAGGCCACGATGGTGGGGATGGCAATCGCCAGCCCCGTGGCCGTGGTGACTAGGGCCTGCGAAATGCCGCTGGCCACCACCTTGGGATCGCCCGTGCCAGCCACGGCAATGGCCTTGAAGGAGGTGATCATGCCGAGGATGGTGCCGAACAGGCCCAGCAACGGCGCGATGTTGCCGATGGTATTGAGCACCACCAAGTAGCGACTTAGATAGACCTTGCCGGCTTCGTCCGTCTCCAGCACGAGCTCGTCTTTGAGGTCGGAAAGTTCCTTTTGCTCGAGCAGAAAGCGGGAGAGGTCTCCAGCACCGGCCTGTCCGGCCAAGCGGGCTAGGCGCTCGTTGGTCGGACGGAATTCGCGGCGTTCGAGCATGAGGGTGTCAAAGCGCTTGAGCAAGGAGGCAAAAATAAAACACAACGGACCTTTGTGGTCGGCGCAGTACTGGGCAGCGGCTTCTTGCCCTCGATCCGCTAAGGCTCTTTCCGCCTCTTCGAGAGTCTGTTGGGCGGCCTGCTCGTCGGGAATGCGGCTGAGCACCCAGACCCTTTCTAAGATGAATGCCAGTGAGAGGACGGCGCACAGTCCCAAGGGAATCATCAGGATGCCACCGGCTAACAGAGTTTCCATAACGAATGCCTCCCGCAATGAGTTTTGTGCGGCTCGTTGGACGCGCAGGGCCGTAATATACTTTACCACTAGCAACATGCCAAAGAAACATCTGCCCCGTTTCTCTACTGCTAGCGTAAAAAGCCCGCTTTCAAACCGCACGGAGAAATACTTGCAACCGCATTTGCCTTTTCTTACCGTTTGGACTAATCCGCAAAATTTGGTGTGCTGGCGTGCTCTTTCTCGTTGAGAGGTACTATGACACCTCTGCTCATTGTAGGCACTTTGCTGGGGCTAGTAGTAGGCTCGTACTTTGTACCGACCCCAGACGAAATACAAGCTTCTTTCAAGCAGGCGCAGAAATTCTACGCCGCCGAGGACTACGAGCAAGCCATCGCAACCTACGAGCGCATCAATGCCATTGAAAGCCCGCTGCTCTACACCGCGGAGATTGAGGTCGCGGTCGGCGAGGTTACGGCCCCAATCAAAGAAATCGCCCTCTACCAGACGGGTAATAGCTATTTCAAGCGCGCCCAAGAATCCCAGCGCCGCGCCGCCTATGAGCGCAACTCCGAACGCCAGCGCCAACTCGCCGAACGGACAGCGACCGACTTCGTAGAAGCGGCCGCCTATTTCCGCAAGACCGAAGTCCAGACTACTTCCCCCCAGATGCGGGAATTAGCCCGCAACCGGCTGGTCAACTGCCTCTATGAAAGCGGCGAGTACCAGCGCACCATCGAAGAAGGCCGAGCCCTGCTGCAGAAATATCCCGACAGCCAATACCTCGACAACGCCCTCTACAATATCGGCTGGGCCTATTTTAAATTGGGGCAGTACCGGGAAAGCATCACCGCCTTTGAGGAACTGGTGCAGCACGCTCCCAAAGGGTACCGCGCAGACCGAGCACTTTTCCAAATCGGCGAAGCCTACTTTCTGCAGCAGCACTACGATCAGGCCACTTCTTGGTACCAGGAGGTAGTAACCCGCCAAGACATCGAGCACCTCAGCGAGCGCGACCTGCTGAAGATGCGGCGCGAGAAAATAGCCGGTCTAGTAGACGAAACCGCGCTAGAACTGGCGGCCAAAGCCCAGATCAAAGTAGGCGATTGTCGCGCCCAAAGTGGGGATCTTGCCGGTGCCGGTGCCGCCTATAGCAAGGTTATAACCGCCTTCGCCCAGGAACAAAAACTGGTGGCCGAGGCTTACATCCGCCTAGCTGATATGTACACCCAAGGCGGCGACGACCAGGCAGCAGTGCGCACCTACCGCGAGGCCATCGACGGTAGCCGCAACCGCATTTTTCAGGCCAGCATGCAATCCCTGTTGGCCGAGCACTACTACGGCATTGGCAACTATCAGCGCGCCATCGCCGAATACCAACTCTACCTAGAGGCGTACGGAGATGTAGCCAAAGCCGCTGGTCTGGCGGCACCTTGGGCCCTTTATAAGATCGGGCGGGCCCATTACGAGCAGGCTGAACTCCAGCGCGAAGCCGCGAACGACGAGGCCCGCTTGGCCTACGCACAGGCGATCGCCGCTTATGAACGCATTGCCGCCGACTATCCCAGCAGCGAACTAGGCCTAGCGGCTACCCCGTTTAATATCGCCCTGTGCAACCAGATGCTCGGCACCTTGGGCAGTGCCGAGCACACTGCCCAAGCGCTGGAGTTCTACCAAGAGATCGTCGCCGCCGACCAAGACCCCGACTACGTGCGCAGTGCCCTTTTCCAACTGGGCCGCATCCACTACCAGCAAGAAGACTTCAAACAGGCCATCGCCGCTTACGAGTCCATCCTGCAAAAATACTCCGAGGCCCCGCATCTCCAGGGGGCCTATTTCGAACTGGCTCTGTGCTACCGAGATTTGGGCCAGCCCGGCAAGGCAGTAGAGCTATTCCGACAGCTTGACCGCACTGCAAATTTGTTTCCCAAGGCCATGCTCGAAGCGAGCAACCTGCTGGCGGCGGAGGGCAATTTCCCGGGGGCGTTGGAGGCGCTGGAGGCGGGCTTGGAGACCAGTACAGATAAAAACGAACAGGCTCGTCTCCACTACATGAAAGGGCGCACCCTGATCGAAACGGAGGCATTTGTCGCCGCGGTGGAGGCCTTGGGACGCACCATCGAACTGGCCGACGACGAAGAGGTGCGCCTAGGTGCCCTCTACGGCCGCGGCGTAAGCCTACTCAAACTAAAACGCTACGAGGAGGCGACAGCCGACCTGAAGATGCTGCTGCACAGCGACAACGAGGAGTTGGCCAGAGCGGCCCAGCGCATGCTTGGTCTAGCCCACCTCGAATTAGGTCAGCAGGAAGAAGCCATCGGGGACTACCAAGCCCTAGTAGCGGCAGCGACCGATTCAGTCGAACGCGCCGAACACCTAGTGGTGCTGGCCGAACTTCACTACAACCTAGAAGAATTCGACCAAGTCGAGGCCCTATGCCAGCGGATTCTCTCCTTGGACTTGCCCGCCGTGCGCGGTGAGCAACCCTATTCTCTGCAAGAAAAAGCCTATTTCCTAATGGGCGACGCCCACGGCTCACGGGGCGACGCCCAAGCGCTAATCAACACCTACCAAAAGGCCCTGTCCCACTACCCAGACTCCTATTATTCAGCCGATATGCGCTTTGCTCTGGGACAGACCCTATTCGAGCGGGAAGATCTCGCGGGAACCGTGCAAGTGCTTGAAACCTATCTGCAGAAGACGCCTAGTCATCGCAACCGCCCCTACGCCCTCTACTATCTGGGATACGCCCATTTCAACCTGACTCAGTTCGAGCAGGCCGCGGCCGCCTTTGCCGACCTAGCCAGCGCCTATCCCCAAAGCGAACTAGCACCCGACGCCCTGTTCCGGGCTGGGGAGGCCCATTACAACTTGGGACAATTCGAGACGGCGCAAGGGCATTACCAACAATTGCTCGAAATGCACCCGCGATCAGACCTAGCCGACGATGCCCTCTACAATCTGGCTTGGTCCCATCTCAATATGGAACGGGTGCCCCAAGCCATCGCCGCCTTCCAAAGCATGGTTTCCGACTATCCGGGTAGCGCTCTGGCAGCCAATGCCCAGTTCACCATCGGCGACTTTTACTACAACGAGAAGGAATACGACAAAGCCCTGCAGGCCTACCAAGAAGTCATCCGCCGCTTTCCCGATAGTCCGGTAGCGCAAAAGGTTCCCGAATTAATAGATGACCTGCGCGAAGTAGTGGCCTACCTGCGCTACGCCGAAGTCGAGGAGATTTTTGCCCAAGCCCTTGAGGAGCAAGACCCAGCCCAGTTCCGCCGGGCCGCAGCCGGCTTTGCGGAAATCGCGCGCGACTATCCCGGCACCGAAAGCGAGATCGGAGCGCTGAGCAATATGGGGGTCTGCTACGAATCTTTGGGGCAGTGGAAGGACGCGGTGCAGGCTTACGACCAGGTGCTCGATCGCCTAGCCGACGAACAGGCCGAAGCCCATCGCTTTGCCCGCATGCACAAAGAGTGGATCGAAACCAACCGCTTATAGGATTACTATGGCCGCTCAAATCGATGCCAAACGCTTCGCCACGCCGACGGACGCACTCCGCTTGGAGGAATTGCTGCGCCGCCAGCGCGGAGTGCTCTACCGGGCGCTAGCAGTGGCTGTTATTCTGTTGGCCATACCCGTAATCTACCTAGCGACTAGGGAAGAAGAAAAAAAGGCTCCCAAACCCCCACTGATGCACCTAGTGGTGCGCAAGCCGCGCCTGACCAAAGCCTTTGAGTTTGAGAAACAGCAAATCCCCAAACGGCAGATGACCCGCCAAGTGCGGGCGGCCAAGCCACAAATCACCCGCAAACCCCAGATTCGCCTCCCCGACCTAGTCGGCAAGATCAAGACCTTCCGCTTCGGCGTTGCCAGCGGCGCTGATCTAGGCTTGGAAGTGGTCCAGCCCGAAGTACAGCGCGTCGCCATCAAGAGCCCCAAAGAGCCGGAGAAGCGCATCAGCATGCAGGAAGAATTCCTCGACTTGGAGGCGCTGGATATCGGCCGCTATAAGGGATTGGTGGTCCAGGATCCGGCCGACAAACAGAACATCACTGGCTTCGTTTACCTAGCCCTAGCTTGGGGCAACGACTTCAAACCATCAACCCAGCGGGCCATCTTCGAGCTGGTCGAAGCGATTAATGGATTTACCCAGATTCGGGCCGAAGTGGACGACCATCTCTTCCTCGATTCGCGCGCTATCTTCCGGGCACCCTTCGTGTACATCTCCGTCGATCAAGCCTTTGAACCCACCCAGCAGGAGATCGCCAATTTGGGGGCCTATTTGCGGCAGGGCGGCTTTGTCATGGTCGAGGCCATGGGCGAGTTGGGCCGGGACGCCGCCACCGAGTACACCCCAGCCGAAGCCTCGCTGCGGGAAATGCTCAAGGCTTCGCTCGGACGGGATGCGCGCTTCAAGGTCATTCCCAACGATCATCCCATATACCACAGCTTTTACGACTTCGACGATGGCCCACCGCCAAAGCGGACTCAGGAAAGGCTTGTGCACAGCCGCGACTTTCATCCCGAAGTGCCCTTTCTCGAAGGCATTTCTCTGGGTGAGCGGCTGGTGGCGATCTTCACGACCAAGGAATATGGACGCGCCTGGGAAAAGGAATTCCGCAACGAGCCACAGCTACAAATGGGCGTCAACCTAGTGGTGTTCGCCCTGACTCAGCAAGGCTCCATTGCCCAGCAACAGATCGATTTCTACACGGAGCAGAACCAATGAGTAAAGAGGATAATAGCGCGATGAGACGCGGCCGATTGATCTGGATTATTGCTCTGTGCGGTCTGCTATCAGGCTGTTTTCTCTTTCCCACGGCCGTCAAGCGCGAAACCCTGCTGTTGCCGGTCGTCGAGTCCGCGGAAACGGAAGGGACCTATAGTCTGCAGGAGAATGGCGCGATCTCTTGGGAACTGGCCGGTCTGCGCCTCGAAGTAGAGCACATGACCGACGCCAAGCTCAATGCCCTCTTCCCCGACGAATCGGGGCGCGGCAAGTACTCGACCAATCCCTATACCTACGGCAACTGGACCGATACGCGCCTAGGTTATACGCCTAACCGCTTCACCGTTTTCAAAGTCACTATTTTCAACCGCACTCAGCCCAAAGTCATGCTCGACCCATTGGCCGCCGTATTGGAGACCGACCAAGGCCAGTTCCTGCGCGCCTACGGCATCACTTCGTCGTCGCCCTATGGCAATTTCGAAAACTACTACCGCTCGCAGCGGGGTCAGAGCGGCAACGAATTCTATCGCTTCGAACTGCGCATGGGCATGGTGCGCAGTTATAACTACGAGGAGGACCAGCCCATATTTAAGGGCGAGAATTACGGCGGTTTCGTCGTCTTCGATCCGGTTTATCCCGAAACCGAGGAAGTAGTGCTGATCCTGAAGGATTTCGTCTTGCGTTTCGGGGCTTTTGACAAACCCGTGGAAAAGCAGGATCTGCGCTTTGTCTTTAAACACAAAGTGGAAAACCTCGTCGTGCAAAAGGGGGCAACCAGCGGCAAAACCGCTGAAACACTGATGATTTCCGAGAATGGCCCCAGCCAGATCATGGGCAACCTATCTGGTGACCGCACCCGCAGCCTGAGTGCCATTCGGGCCGTGGTGCGGCAGCGCTTGTCGGGTCTCAATCGCTGCTTCGTCGAAGCATTCGACAAAGGAGAGGCCACCGAAGGCGCAGTGACCATGCGCTTCACCATTGAAGTGGGCGGAGCCGTTTCCGAGGCCAAGGCCACTAACTCAAACGTGGGCAGCCAAGCTGTGGGCCAGTGCATGCAGCAAGAAATTATGCGGTGGGCTTTCCGACCCATTGATATAGGGGCACTGCAAACGCCGGCGACTGGCGCAACGAGTGGAGAGAATGGACCGGCGAGCAGTCCCGGAGCGCGGGCCACAGCATCCCGATTGACGCCACTACCTGTATTGGTGACGTATCCCTTCACTTTCAAGGTGGAATAGTGCGATCCAGCATACTCTTTGCAATTTTCTTTTTTCTCGCTGCTTGCGGCCGGGAAGAAGTGCCGCTGCTTGCGGTGCATCAGATATTGAACAAAACCGGAGCAGCCCTAAAGGAGCGCCTGGGCGAGCCGGATTTCGACTTTGTGCGCTCCGATAAAGTAACCACTCTACAGTGGAGAGATGCGGATGGAGATAGCACCTGGGTTTACGTGGATTTGATACGCGACAGCGCGTCTTATGTGACCTATACGTTCAAAAAGATGGAACCCTTTGATACGGCGGAAGCACTGCGGCGCATTGGCCTGTCAGTGCCGGAGCAAGAGCCAGAACACGTCTGGGAAAACGGCTCAAAGCGCTGGAAGCCCTTCGGCCAATACCACCGTCTGGTGGTCAATCCAGTTACCAAAATCGTCACTGTAAGTCTCGACTTTGAGTCGGGAGCACAACGAGAAATAGCTGAGAAATGAAAGTCCTACCATCAGTAGTGGGTCTTGTTCTAGCGGTGCTCTCGCCCGCGGCTGCGGCCGAGTGGCAGATCGCGCAATGGGACCAGACCGTTTACTACCGGCTTACCTTCAATGCGGCTGAAGCCACACAGGCCGCGCTGCGGCTGACCGCGGTCAATGAATACGAGGTTTTCCTCAACGGAGACTCGGTGGGTAGCGATGGCGACTGGACGACCGTGGAGGAACTAGCGGTCGAACTGCAAGGCGGTGCTAACCACTTAGCCGTGCGCGTGGCAAACTGGGGCCAGGGCAACGGCAGCGGTCTGCTCGTCGAAGTGGTCGCCGACGAGCAAGTGTGGCTGAGTACTACCAACGGTCTGCAGGAGGTCTGGCGCTGGAGCGGCGATCCCCAGCAAGGCACCGACTGGCTGACGGCAGACGTGAGCGAGATAGCAGGGTGGACAACGGTACAGCGCGGCTGGCTGGAGCGACACACACTTTCTGGTTGGGACGACGCCCTCGGAGCGGAAGTAATTGCCGGCTATCCGGGGGGCGTTGACGTAGGCGGCGACGGGCTGAGCTTGCGCACAGTCGAGGGTGAAAACCTGGCACTTAGTCAGTCGGCCAATCGACCAGAGGTATTTGACGGCCAAGCCGAAAGCGTCTGGACGATCGAACCCGACGAACTCAACAGCTTTGCCCGCGTCGATCTGGGCATCCAGCGCTTGCTCGGCGAAGTGCGGGTCTTTACGGCCGGAGAGAATGCCGAAGAGTTTGCCGCCAACACGCTGCAGGGGTACGCTGTCGAGGTCAGCAACGACGGTTTTCAATGGCGCGAAGTCGGCGCCATTCGCGCCATTGCCGATTTTGCGCAAACCGCCGTCGCCTTCGAGCCGATCTTCGGCCGCTTTTTGCGCGTGGTCGCCACCGAACTCGATCCACTGCGTCGCGCCCGCATCGCCGATATTCAGGTGACCGGGCAGGGAGTAGCTCCCTCGGGTACGTTCACTTCGGCACCGCTGGATCTAGGTTTGCCCGGCCAGCGCAAGATCTACGACCGCTTCCGCTGGACCGGACAGCGGCCCGCAGGCACCGCCCTGAGCATGCAGTTCCGCACTTCAAACGACGGCGTCTCTTGGAGCGACTGGAGCCCTGAGACCGACGCCTTAGAAGCCGATCTGCAGGTGCCCGAACCGAGGGACTTGCTGCAGTATCGAGTCAATTTCTCCACTGATTTCGAAGACATTGGCCCGCGCTTGGATAGTCTAATCATTGCTTTCTCCGAGCAGACACCCGCCTCGGCTGCCCGCGTCCGGGTGGAACCGAACAAGGGAATAGTGGGACGCGAAGCCGAATTCGTCTATCACCTCGAAGTCGAGTTCGACGAGGGCGATTTAGGCGTGGAGCGCATCCGCATCGATATGCCGAGCTTGGCCGAGGTAACAGAAATTGTGCCTCCCCCAGGGATGGAAGTCGCCCGCACCACTATTGCGGGAGACGCGCTGGAGTTGGTATGGGCCGATCCCTGGCGCCAGTCCGGCCAATTGCAACTGCGTTTCAGAGCGCGGCTGCTGACCAACCAGTTCGCCTTTTCCACGCGCCTTTTCAGCCCAGAAGCAGCTATCTCGCTCGATGCCGAGGAGGATGACGCCTCTGATCCAGACACTGGTGTCCCTTACTCCTGGAGCGTGCGAGCGCTCGACGCGATAGGGCCGATATTGGACCAAGTGCGAACCAATCCGCCCGTTTTCACTCCCAACGGCGACAACATCAACGACCATACCATCATTGAATTCGTCATCTCTCGGATCAGTGTGCCGCAGGAAATAGACGTGGACATTTTCGACCTAGGAGGCCGCTTGGTGCGTCAGTTAGACACCGGCGCGCTGCGCGGCGGCCAATACGTGCGCCCTCCAGCCGCAGGCGACCCTGCGCTCAGCCCGGGTTTTTGGGACGGTCGCGACGACGATGGCACTTTGGTGGTGCCGGGTCTGTACCTAGTGAGGGTGCGGGCCCAATTGGACCAGGGCGACGAAACTGTCGTGGGCTCCGTAGCGGTGGTGTACTGAGATGCGCTACTTTAAAACGACCTGCCTGATTTTACTGATGCTGACCGGCTTTTTTGACCGGTCCCACGGCCAGTACCTCAACCGCGAATACTATCCCCTGTGGGCCAACGAGGATTATGAGAACTACGCTCATTTTTCCTACCGCGATATCCGTCTGCGGCGTTTAGCGGGTGGCTTCTTCCTCGACGAGGAGACGCGCGTTTACGACCCCTTCGGCTTCACCTTGCTCAACGGTGCCGATCTCTACCGCACCCAGGAATTCCGCACCATTTCACCCTTTGGCGGCAGCATCATTTTCAAAGACGACGACTACCGAGACCTTTTTCAGAATCTGGTCGTCGCCAGTGATTCCTATCAGGACTGGGGTTCGTCGGTCATCCTCGGCCGGGCCGTGGAGGCTCGCTTCAAGCCGATGATGTTGTCGATTAACCGCATGAATGGCATCCGCTGGGACTCCAATTCGCAGCGCAACCGATTCACCATACTCGGCTCGCGCATTTCCGAACCCCTGCGCAATTTCGCCTCTGCGCGGCCGCTCGACTTTGTGACCTATCTTTTCGGCGGACACTGGAAAACCCAAATCGGCAGTGTCTTGCAATTTGGTGCTTCGTACGTCAACACCCATATCACCGACACCTTGCTGGGACGCCGGGAGGGATCTTTCCGCAAAGGCGCTTTCCCCACCAACTTGGTCACACCCAGCGAAGTTTTTCTCGCCATCAGCGATGATTCGCCCGCCGATGGTGTTGGAGCCCAAGTCCACGATGTACAGATGATCGTCAACGGCCAGCCCAGCCAGACCGCGCCGGAAGTGCGCCGAATCGCTGGCCTCGTAGCCCTAGGCAAAGAGCGGCGCATGATTCCCGAACGTATGCGTTTGGAAGACGTGCCACATATGCGCCGCCGTCAGTCTTGGCTACCGTACACCGTTGGTTTCGGCAGTCTTTTCGGTGCCCGCGGCGGCCTGTTTAACAATGCCGAATCAGTGGAGCTAGACAGCGAAAATGTCCTCCAAGCCGACGGCGACGACGTGTTGCTGTTCCGCTTTGAAGTGCCGCCCGAGGCCGAACATATCTCCTTTAGGGTCCTAGCGGCCAACGACTACGCCATCGACCTAGGTGCCCCCATCGGCCGAAGCGGCGTGGTCGGCTCCGTGTGGGAAGACTGGCGCAATGTGGTGCGGGCCAAAGGCAATGTCCGCAACGGTTCGAATATGGGCTGGGTTGAGTTCGACTACGGCTTCCCCTCGGGTCTGGAACTCTACGGTGCCAATCTCGAACTGGACCTGCTCGGCTTCGAAGTGAGCGGCGACCTCAATACCAGCACCCACCACTTTATCTTTCCCATCCAAGAAGGCCGACGGCACAAGCGACCTGTAAGTGCTTATTCGCTGAAGGGCAAGCGCCTGTTTGCGAACTTCGCCGTGGGCTGGGAGCTGTTTCGGGTACCACCCCAATACCGCACCTCTTTCACTTATCTCGACGAATTCATACCCGCCCTGAAAGAATTCGAACTGGTCGATGACAACGACGATTTGGACCCCTGGCCCGATTCCTGGGAACACGACGATCCCCTAGACCTGCGCTTCCAGAACGACGTCACCGAGGCGGCCATTGAGGTCAAAGAAAACCTCTTTCCCGGCTCTCTGCGCGACGTCGGCTTCGGAGTATTCCCCGGCCTAGACGACAACGGCGACGGCATCTTCGACACCAATGTCAACAACAATCTCCTGCCCGACTACCAAGAGCCCTTCCTCATGTACTTCGTCGAGTCCGAAGACTTCGTGTACGGCGACGATTTCAATAACAACGGCGTGGTTGACTCGCGCGAAAACGACAACAAACCCGACTACCCGTACGAGCGCGACAGCAAAGGGCAGCATGTATTCTTTACCTTCAACCCCACTTCCCAACTCGAGTTGCGGCTGGGCGGACACGCTATCGACCAGATTGCCGGATCAGGTCGCAATCGCGCCCTGTACACCAAGCTCGAATACAGCCGCCCGCTGTTCCACAATATCCACCTAAAGCTGCGCCACCGCAGCAAACGCGTACAGGACGATATTCCCGACCCGCTCTATCAATACGTATCCAATCCACTGCTGCGAGGCCGCTACGAAATCGGCTTGCGCGACGATCCCTTGCGTTATCGCAACAGCCATGCCCATCTGAGCTATGTGAAATTCAACTACACCGGCGTCGATCACTTGACGCTCAACAATACCTGGCGCTGCGAACTCAACCACCGCTTTGCCGATACCTTTGACGATGGCCAGATACAAGATTCGGGCAATGACTGGTCTCTGGCCCTAGTAAATCGGGTCGACTACGTCTGGCAGCCGCGCCAGAAATTGACGCTGACCCCCATGCTCAAATGGACCTATCATCGCTCCGACTCAGCGCTGTTGGGCGACCTAGCCGACGAGACCAACCTAGCGCCAATCGTGCGGCTCGATTTTTTCTTAACCGAACGCACTACCATAAAAGCGGGCATCCAAGGCTTTCCCCTCTTGAAGCACCGCTTCCGCGATGCCGTGGCACCCTCCAACGATTTCAATGCCTATCACTATATCATCGGCTTGCAAAACAACAGCAGCTACACCGGCTACCGGGTCAGCATGAACCTAGGACTGCGAAAATCCTTTACCGACTTTGTCCACTCCAGCACGACGGGCACAGTAGAGACTTCGGAGTTTTTCCTGCAGGTGAGGACGAATTGAGTCCATGCTAAAAGCGATCTCAACAGGCGCGCTTATAGCGGCCCTAGCAACGATGGTACGCGGCGAAGGCGACCCCAGGCTTATCGAGCCCCATACCACCGGTGCCCGCCTAATGCTCTACCGTCCCGGCCTGCTCACCTACGACAACTACGGCTTAGAGGGCTACCGGACCTGGCCCCGCAATGTCATCACGCGCACGGCCAACCCCGTGTACGACGAATTCGGCGACTTTCTGGTAAACGGCGTCGAGGTGTACCACCTGCGGGAGAACCGCCGCTTCGACGATCCGGCCCAGGTATTCAGCGGCAGCACCATTGCCAAGCCGAACAATTACGAGGGGTTTCTCAACCGCCTGATGGTGGCTGACGACAGCTATAATAACTGGCAGACGCGGCTGATCATCGGCGACCGCATCCGCACCCACTTCTCGCCGTTGATCCTAGATCTGGCCGCCCTCAATGGCATCCGCTGGGACCTAGCCAATGAAAGGCACAACTTCTCGGTCCTAGCCTCGCGCATGGACAAGCCCGTACTTTCCCAAGAGGACGCCACCGCGTTGAGCACCGCGGCCTTCGCTTCGTACCTGATGGGCGGCCACTGGCAATGGAACTGGCGCACCATCGACCTGAGCACCTCTTATGTGAATCTCTTCCGCATTGACACCCGCTCGCCACCCGATTGGAATGGCATGAAGGGTCAGTTGCCCAATCGGGTCCAGGTAATCGATTACTTGGTGGTCCGCATTGAAGACACCTCGCCCTTGGACGGCAACGGAGCTAGGGTCTTCGACGTCGATATCCTGCTCAACGGCGAGCGACGAGACGACATTGAATCTTTTGTCACGCGCCACAACACCGAGGATTTTAATCCGAACTTTCCCAACAAGGACTTCTTCTTCAAGCGACCGATTCCGCCTTACGTGGAAGTGCTAAAGGGCCACCGCTTGGGCACCTATCCGCTGCAAACACCCGAACCCGATGGGTCTTTCCGCGCCGATGGCAAGGACTATATCCTGTTCTGGTTCCCTCTGCCCGAGGAAGAGGAAGTGGTGTCGGCCTCCTTCGAGGCGCTGCTGAGCGGCAATTATCGCGTCAGCGTGTCGGAGATCTACGCCGTTGACCCGCGCGAATCCCGCAATGAACCAGCCCAGCGCAACCGCGCAACTTTTTACAAAAGTTTGGCCGGCTCCCAAGGACGTGGATCCGCCGGTGCCGATATCGAGCAGATCCGCTTTGACTACGGCCGCCAGACCGGTCTCACCTTGGCTGGCCTAGGCCTGAGCACGGATGTAAAGGGCTTCCGCTTCAAGGGTGAATGGGCCCATAGCTTCAACTTCCTCCAGTACCCCGTCCACGATCACCGCGGCCAACGCCACGACCGCAGTGGCCACGCCTATCTGCTCAATATCGAGCGGGAATTCACCCCGAAAATTGCCGTGGGCGGGGAACTGTTCCACCTCGGTCCCGAGTACCGCACCCAGCTTTCGATAACCGACCTGACGCTGGGGGCGTATGCGGCCGATGGCACCGGGCCTTTCGCCGGCGCGTTGGGTTCGACCGACGAGAGCCTGAACAATACCCTCGACCTGAACACAGTTGACGACAACGACGACAAGGATCCCTTTCCAGACGATTTCTTCATACCCAGTTTCGAGGACCAGAACGGGGTTTTTCCCGGTCTGGACAAGGACCAAGACGGCACCCCCGACACCAACCGCAATCGCAATCAGGTACCCGATTATTTCGAGCCTTTTCTGCTCTACGACGTCAACCCGGACGATTTCGACTACGGCGACGACCTGAACAACAATGGCGTCATTGACGTGCGCGAAAACGACAACAAGCCGGACTACCCGTACGACCTCAACCGCAAGGGCTACCATCTCTTCGTGCGCTTCCAGCCCCAGCGCGCGCTGGAACTGACCTTTGGGCGCTACGATATGGAGGCCATCTGGGGTGGCCAGCGGGCGGATGTGTGGTACGCCAAAGCCGAATACCAGCGGCGCTTCGGCAGTTGGGGCGAAGTGCGGGCAGTGGATTTCTTAAAGCGAGTGCGGGACGACATCCCCGACGGCGTATTCCGCTTTGGCGACGTGGCCAATTTCGCCATCTTTAATCCACGTGCCACCATTGAGACCTTTGTCGAAGACGAATTGTTAATGCGGGACAGCGCCGTCAACACCGCCTTCGTCGATTTCGCCTTCCGGGGGGTGCGCAACCTCTTTGTCGGTGCCAATCTCAAGTTCGAAGTCAACCAACAGCTCAGTGCCAACAGCGGCGATAATGCGATTCAACTCTGGACTTCGGTGTTGCGAGCAGATTACCGCTGGCGTCTGGGCGGGCTAGAAGTATCGCCGCGCTACAAACTCATGCTGCGCCGCCGCACCGACGACGGCGGACGCATTCAGCCGGTGTCCGAGGTCTTCGGCTTTCCCATGATAGTGGCCGACTTCAAATTCACCGAGCGCACCTTCCTGCGCGGTGGTGTCCAAGGGCTGTCCGCGCTGCCTAGCATCTACCGCAATGGCCAAAATGAAGACCAAGACTACAACACCCGCGATGCGCTTTTCATGCTGGTCAATCGTTTTGAATACGCTGGTTTCGATATGGCGCTTACGGCCGGCTACGAGATTAGCCGACGCCGCATGAAGGACCGCACCCGGAAATTCGAGGATATCAATTTCGAACAGTTCTTTATCCGCATGGTCGTGGGACTGGAGCCGGTACAATGATGTGGGTGAGAACAGACCAAATGGGTAAATCGCCGCCTTGGCAGTTGCGCCCATTGCTATTGGCCGCGGCCCTACTGGTGAGCACCACAGGTCATGCGGAGGAATGGACCGTTGACCAGTGGGAGCAGACCGTGTACTACCGGCATACCCTCAATGCACCCGAGGCGGGCTCTGCCCTGCTGCGCCTGACTGCAGCAGACGAATACGAGGTTTTTCTCAACGGCGAAGCCATCGGCAGCGACGACAATTGGACCACCGTGGAAGAGTACCCAGTCGAGCTCAAGCGGCGCAAAAACGAACTGGCCGTGCGCGTCGTCAATCGTGGCCAAGGCAATGGCAGCGGCCTAGTTGTGGAGGTAAGCGCCGCAGCGCAGGCATGGGTCAGCACCTTTGGTGCGTTGCAGAATTTTTGGTACTGGAGCGGCGAACTCCAAGAAGACGCGGGCTGGCTGACAAAGGATGTGAGCCGACTGGACACTTGGCAGCAAGTACAGCGCGGCCAGCTAGACAGGACGGGCGTATCCGGCTGGGCCGATACGCTGCAGGCCGATGTAATCGCCGGCTTCCCCGGTGGCATCGACATTGGCCAGCCAGCCGGCGGTCTGAGCCTGCGTTCAGTGGAGGGAGAGAACCTAGCGTTCAGGCTGCCCTCCAACCGTCCAGAAGTATTCGACGGCCGCTTCAATACCGGCTGGACCGTAGACCCGACTGAGTTGAACGCCATTGCCCAGGTGGATCTGTTGAACCGGCGTCTAATCAGCGAGGTGCGGGTCCTGACCCAGGGCAGAAACGCCGACGAGTTTGTCCAGAATACCCTGCGCGGCTACGCCGTCCAAGTGAGCAACGACCAGTTTGGGTGGAGCGAGGTGGGCGTGCTGCACGGCATTGCTCAGCCCGAGCGCACAGCCATTGCCTTTGCCCCGGTCTTTGCCCGTTACCTGCAAGTGATCATCGCCGAGGTCGATGCGGTGCAGCGCGCCAAAGTAGCCGAGATTCAGGTGCTAGGCAGCGGCGTTGCTCCTGCGGGCAACTTTGTCTCGTCGCCCCTAGACCTAGGACGGCCCGGAGAGCGCAAGAATTTTACCGCTGTGCGCTGGGGCAGCCAAGTGCCGGACGGTACCGCGCTCGGGCTACAATTCCGCAGCTCGAATGACGGCAGCACCTGGAGCGATTGGAGCGCGCCGATGCACACCAGTCCGGCACTGCTACAGGTACCCGAACCGCGCACTTTCCTGCAGTACCGGGTCAATATGGCAACTCAATCCGAAAGCGCGGGCCCGCGCTTGGACAGCCTGATTGTCGATTTCACCGACCAGATCCCTGCTTCGCTGGTCCGCGGCTGGGTCGAGCCCAATCGGGCCGTGCTGGGTCGGGATACCCTTTTCACGTATCGCCTAGAGCTAAGTTTCAGTGCTGACGATCTGGGGGTGGAGCGGGTGCATGTTGCCCTGCCCAGCCAGATCGAGCTAGAGGAAATTGTGCCCCCGTCTGGAATGGAAATCGCCGCAACCACCGCATCGAGCACCGCGCTGGATATAGTACTGACCGAGCCTTGGAGCCAAGCGGGGACCCTAGAAATGCGCTTCCGCGGACGGCTGCTGAGCAATGTCTTCCAGTTCCGCGCCCAAGTCTCTGGTCCAGACGGAGGCGCGACGCTAGATGCCGAGGAGAACATTGAACCCGACCCAGACAGCGGTCAGCCGCGCTCGTGGGAGGTATCTGCCAGCGGAGTCGAAGGGGCCTTATTGAGTCATGTGCGTCCGGTACCACAGACATTCAGTCCCAACGGCGACGGCATCAACGACGAAACAGCGATCGAATTCACTCTGGCCCGGATAAGCGAGCCCCAAGTAGTAGAAGTGGACATATTCGACGTCCAAGGCCGACCTGTGCGCGCCCTATATGCAGCCACCCTGAGCGCGGGCGAATACGTGTCCGCGTCGGCCTCGGTGCCGAACCTATGGGATGGCAGGAACGATGCCGGTGAACTCGTGGCACCGGGACTCTACCTAGTACGCGTGCGGCTCCTTCTCGAGCGCAAAGAAGAAAGCCGCCTGCGCATCGTAGCCGTGGTGTACTGAGGGAAATGGGCAGATGAAAAAGCCGACAATACACATCTGCGGTGTGCTCCTAGTACTGCTATGGGCAATAGTCCCGAGCTTGGCGGAAACGCCGCGTCTGGGCATTCCCGAGATTCTACCTTCTCAAGACTTTCTCTGGCGGCAGTTGCCCCAGTACAACAACTACGCCTTTCAGGGCTATTCCAACTACCCGGACCACACCTTCCCCTACGCCGACCGACCTCGCGCCTTCTACGATTCCTTCGGCGATCCCCTCATCACTGGTTACGACCTGTACGACTGGACCGAGCGCCGCACTCTAGGTCAGGAATACGGCAGCAGCATCTTCAAGGATCGCAACCAGTGGAGCACGGTTTTCGATTTTCTAGTGGTGGGCCGCGACAGCTATAACGACTGGGGATACAGCGCCATTGTCGGCGATGGGCTGATCGCCCGCTTCACGCCGCTGACCCTGTCGCAAGTTGACTTTAATGGTGCCCGCTTCGACTTGGCCACTCCGTATGCCCGTTTCACCGTCCTAGGATCGCGCATCGAACGCCCTCATTTTTATATCGAATCCGTTCCCGCCTGGGCCATCGAACATACGCACTTTGCCGACGATTCGACCATTCTGCTGGGGACTCGGTTGGAAACGGATATTGGGGCTCTACGGCTGGGCGTGAACGGCGTGAACATGCACGTGTATCAAAGCACCCAAGACAACAACAGCTTCAAAGGCTCCCTGCGGCCCAGCCTGCCGTCCATGGACCAAGTTGTGGTGCGCTTTACCGATGACTCACCCCAAGACGGCCGCGGCGGTGCCTTAGTGCAAGAAGTGCAACTCGTACTTAACGGCGAAGCCCGGCCCGATATCGTGCCCACAGTGATCCGCCACTTCGAAGGCGTGGGTACGCAGGTGGGCACTATCTCCCGACTGACGGGCCAATTCAACCCGACCATTTACACCAACCCCCGAGGTTATTACCAGACACCCACGCTCTACTACCGCGGCAGAAACGATATGCCGCTCTTCGCCGATTACCTCTATCGCGCCGACCACGAGGCCGGCATTGACGTGAGTAAGAATACCAACCTCGAAGGGCTGCTAGCCACCTTCAAACTCGAATCGTCCGAGGAGACCCTCCAAGCCGACGGCAATGAGCACTTGGTGTTCCTCTTCGATCTGTCGCAGGAGCCCTACGTAGAATCAGTAGCCGTAGAAGCGGCGCTGGCCAACGACTACCGGGTAGAAGTAGCCACCCTCAATCTCAACAACCCTCGGGGACGCGGCTATCCCAATCAGTACTTGAGCACATTCTACCGGCCTGTCCTGCGCGCCGAGGGCAATGTGCAGGACGGCTCCAATCTGGCCAGAAGGCGGATCAATGTGGGCGAAAACACGTCGCTTTTCACCTACAGCGCCGATATGCACCTTGCCCTAGCCGGCCTAGAAGTCAACGGCGAATACGCCCGCTCGGCGCGCTACTCCCGCTTTCCGGCGCGCATGGACGAGACCGCGCTGTACGACCGGGGGCCGCGCTTTTCTGAGCAAGGATCGGCCTGGTACATCAATGCCGTGCGCTGGTTCAAGGGAGGCCGCCTAGGGGCCGAAGCCTTTGCCACGAATCCAGACTTCCACACGGAAATGCGCACCTTTGTGCCGTTCGAAATCGGCTTGACAGAAACTACGCTGGCCGGCCTGACCAACAACACCATCTTCTGGGACCTAGTGCAGGACAACGAGGACGGCGACCGCTACCCGGACAAGCGCGCGGGCAACCTGCAGGGGCAACCCAACGACCGCGAAGACGAGGACATCGACGGAGTGTTTCCCGGCCAGGACGACGACAACGACGGCCTGCCCGACACCAACCGCAACTTCAACGACGTGCCCGACTACGTCGAGCCCTTCCTCATGTACTACGTCGAATCCAACGACTTCTTCTACGGCCTCGACCGCAACAACAACGACGATCCCGATGTGCGCGAGGACGACCTAGACCCCGATTACCCCTACGACGCCGACCAGCGCGGCATCCACCTATTCGGCCAGCTAGATCTGACGCCCCAGTGGTCTTTGGGGGCGGGGCGCTACGACATCGAACAAATCGCCGGCGGTGGACGCAACAAGTCAACCTACGCGCTGGTGACCTACCGGCGCGAAGAGTTGGGGCGGCTACAGCGGCTGTTTTTCGAAAACCACCTGCGCCGCGTCAAAGACGATATCGCCGACGAATTCTCCGTGCTGGTCGAACGACCAAAGCGCATAGATACAGATTTTCGCGGCCTAGTCGCCGGCAATAAGCCCTCTTTTACCAACAATCTCCGCGCCGACCCGCTGTTGTATCGCAACAGCTACGTCAATGACACTTACTTAGAGAATTGGCTCAATCCCTGGTCCACCCTCCAGATGGTCCACAAAGTCCGCCTGCGCTTCAACTGGCAACAAGCCGGTCCTTTGCCCGGCGGCCTAGTCCAACGCGACAAACGGCTCGATTTCTTTACTTGGGTCAGCCGCGCCGACTACACTTGGCATTGGCACCGACTGCAGATCCAACCTCAGTTCAAGGTTCTGCTGCTGCGCCTAGTTGACCAAGCCGCCGACCGCCAACTCGACGGCCGCTACGCCCCCCGCACCGTGCGCTCGGAGTTCAGTGTCATTCCCATCCTGCGCTGTACCTTGCCGCTAATGCAGCGCAGTCAGCTACAGCTGGGAATCCAAGGTTTGGGGCCGCTGCCCTACCGAGTCGAGGACCGAGTCAATGCACGCAATAGTTTTGACCAGCACACATTGTATCTCAACGTGAACAATCGCTCGAAGTATTTCGGCTACGATCTGCGCACGATCGTGGGATTGCAGCGGGAGGTCAAGACATTCGACGAGGAATCGCGGGAGAGCGATGCTTTTGACGCGCTGACTTTTTTCGCCCGCGTCCTCATCGGCTTCACCGAATATGGACGGTTCCTATAGCAATGCGGAATGATTACGATTCGAGCGGTGGCTCGTCTTGTGCATCCTATTCTGCGTCTATCTGCGTCCATCTGCGGATTATCTTGTAAGTGATGTAGGCTTGCTATATAACTGAAAACTGAGCTGCAATCTCTACAAAGGGTAACACCGTGATTTCTCCCATCCGCAACCAGCGCCCGCCCTACAAATTGCCGTCGAATATTATCTACTTTCATGACTGGCGCTACGTCCATCACGGCAGTCATTCGACCGGCTGGCGCAACGCCGAAGGTCAATGGCTGCGCATCTGGACCAACGACGAGCGGCCACCGCTGATACACGAGCCGAATTACATGCCCACCGGCATCCGCCTGCGCGCCAAACCGGCGACTAAAAGCGAGCCTTTCCTACTGCCAGCGGCGGACGAAGGCTTCATCTGGCCCGGCACCGTGATCCGCGAAGACGGACGCTACCGTCTCTGGTACGAATTGTTCGCGGGCGAACATGTCGGCCACGAAAAACACCCCATCGGCGCGGCCGACTACATCTGCTACGCCGAATCAGACGACGGTGAAAACTGGCGCTTTCCCGCGCAGGGCCGGATCGATCGCAAGGGCTCCAAGGACAATAATATTGTTTACGGGCTGCCCCAGATCGAAGAAACCGGTTTGCACGGTGCCACCGTGTTCAAGGATGAGTCGGCCTCTTCAGCAGAGCGCTACAAAATGATCTACATAGGCCAACTAAGCCCGGCGCAAAAGGAGCGCTACCTGCAACAGCGGCCCGGCGAGGTAGGGGCGCTCAATCTAGAGGCAGAAAAGTGGGACGGCCTGTTCGGTGCCATCTCGCCCGACGGCTTTAGCTGGACGCCAATCCCCGATCCGCTCGTCGCGCAAATTAGCGACACCCTCAATGTCTGCGAGTACGATCCAGTGCTGGGACAGTACGTGGCCTATTGCCGCAGCCATTTCTTCAACCGCCGCAGCATTGGTCGCACTGCTTCTGCAGATTTCCGCCGTCTGCCCCTGTCCGAGGAAGTCTTCTGGCCCAACGCCGCGGCTGAACCCTACGATTTGTGGTACGCCAATTCCAAAACAAAAATGCCGGGCACCACCGACTACCACCTCATGTTCCCGCTGCGCTGGCGCTTGATAGACGACTCTTTCAGCTTTGTGCTGGCCGCCAGCCCGGACAATGTGGTGTGGAACTTCGTGCCCGGCGGCCCGGTGTGCAAACCCGGCGATGGAGGCACCTGGGTCGAGGGTGCCGTGTCAGCCGGCGTCGGCCTAGTGCCCTTGCCCGGCGAGCGCATGGGCATCACCATCTGCGGCTCGCCAGAGCCACACAAGCACCTGCGCCAGCCTCCGCACGGGCACATTGCCTGGGCCTGGTGGCCCAAGGGACGGCTCGCTGCCTTGGAAGCACCGGTAGAGGGGATCTTCAGAACCTTTCAGCTAGCAATTGAACAGCGCCGCGTCCACCTCAACTTCAAGACCGTGCCCGGCGGCAGCGTCAAGGTGCAGGTCATGGACCGCAAGTACCAGCCCCTGCCCGGCCGCTCATTCGAGGACTGCGACTGGCTAGTGGGCGACCACCTGGATCGCGAAGTGACCTGGCAAGGCGAGGCTGACTTGGGCCACCAAGGCGAAGGGCCGATCTCGCTGGGCTTTCAGATGCGCTGCGGCGAACTCTACAGTGTCGAGTTCAAAAATCCCGCCTGATGTTCAAGAGAAAAATCAGGCGCAAGAACCTCTTAAAAATGCTTGACATGCTCGTCTAAAAGACATATCTCTGAGAAATGCGCTCACTTACAATTCAACTTATTTATTTTTCTTGAGTTATTGATTTTGCAGAACGTAGTCATTCACTTTTTCTCAAACCAAGGAGGCACCATGCGTAAATTGCGCATTTTGGCCATTAGTTGGTCAATAGCAGCACTCGCCGTCGGTGCGACGTGGGCACAGGACGAACAGACCTACCCCTCAGGCCCTGATTATGGAGACGCATTTGAGCTACCTGACATCTCCGGTGAGTTCAATCCAATGGCCGTTTCCACTCAGGATGTGGCCTACGACGGCAACGGTAGCGTGGACATTCCCTTTACCATCAACCAGCGCGCCACGGTCTGGGTAGTAATCTACCGCAAAGGCAGCAGCGAAACCGGCGAGCGGGGGCCGGCCGGTGCCTGGCTGCGCTTAGAGCCCCAAGATATGTACATCGCCACCACCCCGGGTCAAGTCTCCGAAGCCGGCGATGGCACTGTCACTTGGGACGGCAATGACTGGGAAGGCAACGCCGCGGGAGCCGGCGACTATGAGTTCGACGTGGTCGCGGTCAACAACCTCGACAGGCCGGTCCTGGCCGGTCCTGGGGCGGGGCCCTCGGGATTCACCGTCCCCAATATTGACACCTCGCAGGATCCGCCCGAAATCTGGGTCCAAGAATACGAGCGCGAAGTACCCGACCGGGGCCACAAAGCCGGCGACATGGTCCGCGGCACCTTGGGCACGGACTATCTGGCCAACCCCAACGCTTGGGAGCGCTGGAATTTCGACTTCGGCTTTGAGGGTGCCCGCACCCTAGGCGGCATGCGCATAGACGATCAGGATCGAGAGATTTTTTGGACCTCCAATCACAGTGGAGAGTTGGGCGGACTCTACAAAATCCGCATTAACCGCGCCGCTCAATCTTGGGACCGAGTCACCGACTTCGGCACCGATGGCTATTCGCCCAATGCCAACGGCGACCGCATCGTCGAATATCAGCCCAAAGGCGATGTGGTGTTCAACGCCCTCTGGGGCCGGCAAGAGGTGCCCTTTAACGCCGTTGAATTACGCGACAAGACCACTGGCGAAATCACCCAAGCATTCGATATAACCGAGTTCTACAACGTGACCAGAGTCGATGATGACGGCAACGAGAGCGTCTCCGGCGCAGGCCCCGCTCAGATCTCGGTAACCGACGACGGCATCTGGGTCTCTTCGTGGGCCCACCCGAACATTCTGCGCCTGGACCACGACGGCAATGTGATGTGGGCCAACCGCAACGGCGATTTGTGCGGCGACGCTATTTCCAATGAAGAAGCCGCCGCCATCGGTGCCTTGGGCGGTTCCAGAATAAACAACTTGGGCGTCACCGCCGACAAAACCGGCAACCTCGTCTTTATCAATGCCGGCAGTCGGGCGGCGACCATAAGCGCACTCGGACGCGACGGTGCCTGCGCCTTTGAAATCGAATTCCCCGCTAGCTGGGGCCTGATGCGGCCGGGGGGCACCCGTTTCCTCCTATTGCAGGAGGACGGTCCCTACGACGGCCTCTATACGAGAAACGGCATTCGCTTAGAGACCTTTACCTACGGCTACGGGGACGACGAGACCTCTAACCCCTACGGCCCCCATCTGCTGCTCTATACGCCTACGGCCTTGGCCTCGGGTAAGTTGGGTGCCGACGCCACCGCCATACTGGAGGTGGCCGCCAGCACCCCCGACGCATATAGTCTGGGCAATGCCACTCCCAATCCCTTCAACCCGAACACCGTCATCGAGTTTACCATACCCGATGTCGAAGCACACGTGAAGTTGCAAGTCTTTAATGCCGCCGGTCAGCTGGTGGCCACCTTGGCCGACCAGACCATGACCGCAGGCAAATACCGGGCCGATTGGGATGCGCGCGATACCAGCGGCAAGCTGGTCTCCAGCGGCGTTTATTACTACCGCATGGAGGCGGGCTCATTCGTCGAATCGCGGGCGATGACCTTCCTCAAATAGGCTCCATACTAGAAGCAAAATCGCAGGGATTTGCTCCTGCGCCTCAAAGAAGCCGTCTTGGGTCTTTCCAAGACGGCTTCTTACTTAGCCGAGGGAGTAAGGGCACTGGTACCAACAATCAATTTTCTGCTCCTAGCCGCTCTCCTCGGCACTACCATCTGCAATGCCCAACCCCGCTTCGCCGATGCAACCCGGGACGCGGGGTTGTCCTTCCGCAATTGGTACGGCAACAACAACGCCCTCACGATCCTAGAGACGACTGGGTCGGGTGCCGCCTTTTTCGACTACAACGGCGACGGCCAGCTCGACCTGTACATCGTCAACGGTGGCCTAGGCTTTACTGGTCCGCGCTATGCCGATCTACCGCGCGATGTGCAGCCTCCGCCCAATGGTGCAATCCCGCGCAACGCCCTGTTCCGCAATCGGGGCGACGGCACCTTCGCCAATGTCAGCGAACAGACCGGTACCGATGCTAGCGGCTGGGGTTCTGGCTGTGTAACCGGGGACTACGACAACGACGGCGATGCCGACCTGTACATCACCTACTACGGCCCCAACCTCCTCTTTGCCAACCAAGGCGATGGCACCTTTGCCGAGACCGGCGCACTAGCCGGAGTGGATGACGACGGCTATGGCACAGCCTGCGCTTTCGGGGACTACGACAACGACGGCGATCTGGACCTTTTTGCGGGCAATTACGTGGTTTTCGATCCAGAAACCACCCTGCTGCCCGGCGAGCAGCGCGACGGTTTCTTTGGCGGCCAGCGCGGGGTGGCCAGCGTGGCCTCGCCCGAAGCGTTTGCCGGCCAGCCCGATGTGCTGTATCGCAACGACGGCAACGGCGCGTTTGCCAACGTCAGCACTAGTGCCGGACTCAACGCCGCCCTAGGCAAGACACTGGGAGCCACCTTCCTAGACTGGAACGACGACGGCAATCTGGACCTCTACGTGGCCAACGACGCCACCCCCAACTTCCTCTACACCAACCGAGGCGACGGCACCTTTGCCGAAGAGGCCCTAGCCCTAGGCGTAGCCTACGACGCCGATGGACGGCCCGAGGGCAGCATGGGTCTGGCCGCTGGCGACTGGGACAACGACGGCGATCTGGACCTAGCGGTGAGCAACTACGAAGGGCAGACCGCCACTCTCCACCGCAACGACGGCCGCGCCTTCGCCAATATCTCCTTTGCCGCTGGCGTCGCCCGCACTACGCTCATGCCGTTGCAGTGGGGCACGGCTTTCTTCGACTGGGACCGCGATGGCGATCTGGATATCTTCATCGCCAACGGCCACGTCACTGCTGCCCTAGAGGATTATTTTCCGCAGTCGAGCTACGCCCAGCAGAACAACCTCTTCCGCAACGACGGTGCTGCCTTCGTCGATCTGAGCGCGCGTGCCGGTCCGGGTCTGCAGATCGTCAAGTCGAGCCGGGGCACTGCGATCGGCGATTACGACGGCGACGGCGACGAGGATCTTTTCGTGGTCAACAAAAACGACGTGCCCACCTTGCTGCGCAACGACACCGCTAGCGACAATCACTGGCTAACCATCCGCACCTTGGGCCGCACCAGCAACCGCGACGGCATCGGTGCCAGAGTGCGCCTAGTCGCCGACGGCCAGCAACAGCTCAGAGAAGTAGCCGCCGGATCAAGCTACCTATCGCACAACAGTCTGTGGCTCACTTTTGGACTAGGGCCGAGCGCCGTAGCGGATACCCTACAAATCCGCTGGCCCAGCGGTTTAATCGACCAATACACCCAAGTGACGGGGAATCGTTTTGTAGTAGCAGAAGAAGGGCGGGGCATTGCCACTGTAAAACGCTGAACCTACGGTTTTTCTCCCATAGCGCGGAGGATTTGTTGCGCCATGCGCTGCAAGTGCTCATCGTCGCCAATGTCGATAATGGCACGGTACTGCTGGATGGCGGCTGCTTTATTGCCCTGCTCCTGTAGGATGGTGGCCAACCCAAAGCGCGGGCCGGCAAAGTCGGGCTTGAGGCGAATGGCCTGCTGATAGACCTGGACCGCAGCAGCCCTATCACCGCGGGCGTGGAGCGCGGCACCTAGGTGATTGTAGGCGCGGACATGGCCCGGACGCAGGCGCAAAGCAGCGCCGAACGCTTGCACTGCCTCGTCGATCCGCCCCTGCTTTTTGTAGGCCAGCCCCAGATTGAAGTGGGCCTGAGCGTAGTCGGGATTTAGCTCAAGGGCTCGTTGCAAGAGTGCTATAGCACCGATGACATCACCGCGACTGTAGAGGATATGGCCTAAATTGTTGTGAGCGCGGCTATGCTTGGGATCTAAAGAGATGATCTGGTGGTACTGGGAGATAGCCTCTGCTGCATTGCCCCGCTCATAGAGCAACAAAGCCAGACTGTAGCGGGCTGGAACATAGGCAGAATCGGCCTGAATGGCGCGCCGCAAAGATTGGGCCGCTTGCTCCGAATCGCCTTTTTTTTTGAGGGCCAAGCCTAGATTGTAAAGCGCCTGTACGTGGTCGCGCTCAAGCTCGACCGCCCGGCTGCACGCGGCAATGGCCCCTTCCACATCGCCCAGTCCGTAGAGAATGGCCCCTAAGTCGCTGTGGGCCTGAGCCAATGCGGGATCGAACTCAATCGCGTGGCGATAGGACCGCACCGCGCCCTCGACATCCCGGCGGCTGTACAGCACATTGCCTAGGTAGCTGTGCACTAACGCATGTTCGGGATCGAGGCGCAAGACCGTGCGGAATGCTGCCAGCGCACCTTCCGCATCGCCGAGTTGAAAGAGGGCGACGCCCAGTTCAAGGTGGGCGGAGAGACGCTGGGGGTCGAGCTCAATCGCGCGGCGATAGAACGGCACCGCGCCCTCCAAGTCGCCTTTCTCAAAGAGCACCTTGGCGCTGTGATGGGCAATGTCGGCTGCCTCAGAAGCGTCCTTAGCCTGAGCGTAGGCACCGGTGGCGGCAGCGAGCAGAAAAAAAACAAACAAGCGGGCCATATTCTATGCGATTCGGGAAGCAGCGATACACCTAACCATAAAAATAGGTTCTTTCTTCCCACAACACAGGTTTTATACCAATTTGAAGCACTAATGTCCTACTGTTTTCAACAGCCCTGTAGCCCATGAACGGTATGCCGCAGATCACCGTGCGCGCTATTGTCCTAGGTGCCCTGACCATAGCCGCCAACTTCTACTACATCGTCAACGTTGGCCAGCGCCTAGGCATAGGCAGCTACGTCCACTCGCAATTCCCCATGGCCACTTTCATGCCCTTTGTGCTGTGGCTTTTTCTCAATACCGCACTCAGGGCACTCTGGCCGCGCGTGGCGCTCAGCCGCGGCGAAATGCTGACCCTGTTCTCCATGCTCTGGGTGGTAGGTACGATTCCGCAGTTGGGCTGGATGACCTACTGGACCTCAATTGTGGGGGCACCAAGTTACTTCGCCACCGCCGAGAACCAGTGGGAGGAGATCTTCTTCGACTACCTTCCCTGGCACGTCTTTGCCAATGCCTCTCCTCGGGTAGTCGATCCGTTTTGGTTTGGCCTATCCGAAGGAGCCTCCATTCCCTGGGACGGGTGGATCGGTGCCATCGGCCAGTGGCTCGGCGTCTCTATGGCCATGGTAATCTTCGGCTTCTGCCTGATCGCCCTTTTCCACAAACAGTGGGTCGAGGCCGAGAAGCTGACCTTTCCACTGGCGCAAATGCCCTTAGACCTAACCCAAGGCTTTGAGGGCAAGCGATGGCCCGAGCTATTTTGCAAGCCCGTCTTCTGGATCGGCTTCGCCTTGGTTTTCCTACCCATACTCTACAATATCGCCACCTACTTCGCCCTAGGCCTGCCACCCATCGAATTCTACTGGAAATTCTACGATTTTCACGCGACGCCGGACTTTTTTCTCACCGTGCGCATTCTGCCACTGATCATGGCCGTGACCTATTTGTGTCCAGTGGATATCCTCGGCAGCATGATCTTTTTCCACTTACTAGCCGCGCTCAAGATAGCCCTAATGAAGCGGACCGGCTTTTCCATCGGTGGCTTTGCTGTGGGTGCCGCTGGCCAGCAGCCCGAGGCGCAAAACATCATCTACATGGAGAGCTACGGCGCCCTAGTCTTCATCGGCCTGTGGTCCATCTGGCTGGCCCGACGCCATTTGCGTCAGGTGTGGTACCAAGTGCGCAGCGGCCAGGGCGAGCCGCGCCAAGTCGCGCTCTACCGGCTGGCCTTGGCTGGCCTGATTTTGTCGGGGCTCAGCGTCATCGGCTGGGGAGTGCAACTGGGCATGAGCTTGCCCGTATCTATTGGCGCTTTCCTGCTGATGACGCTGACTTACTTCGTCATAGCCAAACTCGTCGCCGCCACCGGCTTTGCCTATCTCTTGCCCAACAAGCCTCATATCAAAGGCGATTCCTTCCTCATCGAGTTAGTCGGTTCGGCCTTCCAGTCGCCGCGCAGCCTAGTGGCGTTTAAGGTGTTCACCAGCAATGCCTTCTTCGGCACCTTCCGCATCCCGGCCTGGCCAGCGCTGCCCCACTGCTTCCGCCTGTTCTCCCTAGAGCGGCAGCCCGGACGGCTGACGGCGATGGTCCTGATCGCCTTTCCCATCGGCTTCGTCGTATTGGCCGTCGAGACGATCAGCTTGGCCTATGAAGGGGGCGGCCTGATTTTCCTCGGCGGCAAGGCCAACTGGATCTTCGAAGATATGGTCTATCTGCTCAACAACCCCATGCTGCCCGACCTGAACAAGTGGGCGGTGTGGCTCTTCGGCTTTGGCGAAGCCGCGCTCATCGCCCTGCTGCGCGGCTATTTCCACTGGTTCCCTTTACATCCCATCGGCCTAGCCTTCCAGCACACGTTCGGTCTCCGCCTCTACTGGTTCAGTCTGTTCATCGTGTGGGTTGTGAAAATAATCCTGCTGCGCTACGGCGGGGTCAAAGCCTACATCGCCGGTAAACCCTTGTTCTACGGCCTGGCCATCGGTTATGTGGTCGGGGTAGTTTTTTCCATGGTAGTGGATCTGATCTGGTTCCCGGCAGAGGGACACCGCATGCACGGATGGTAATAGCTAACCACGCAAACCAACTTGAGAAGGGAATCCCATGCAACTGAATATCTCCATCAGCCTGTGGAATTACATTCACTATTTCCCCTTGCGAAAAGGCGGCACCAGCTTTTCCCTAGACCGCGGCTTGGACAGTCTGGCAAAAGTCGTCGACGAAGTGGCCGCCGCGGGTTATGGCGTTGAGTTGTGGCCCAAATGGGCTAGCTGGGAGTGGACGAGCCCCGCCCGGGAAGCTCTGGTGTCCCAACAATTCGATCTCTACGCCGAGGAGCACCGGCCTCGGCTGGCGCAAATCCTGCGCGGCGTGCGCTCGAGTTGGCACACGGGCGGCGACAATACCATTGAGAGCTACCACCGCCAAATCGACACGGTGGCGCAGGTGGGCAGTCAAGTCCTAGTAGTACACGCGGCCAATCTCTATCTCGACGGCCCCGAGCCCAATTTCGATTTTGCCGCCCAAGTGCTGGAGTACGCGCGCCAGAACGAGGTCAAAATCGCGCTGGAAAACGCCTCCGAAGGCGAGCAAGAAGAAGATCCTGAACTGTGGAACCTGTCCATTTTGCAGCGGGCGCTAGCGCGCTTTGCCGACCTTGGAATCTGCCTCGACACGACCCACGTACAAAAATTCAAACGCTTTCCCCTCAAAGAGTACGTCGATCGGCTGCAAGACCGCATTTGCCACCTGCACATCAGCGATGCCCTAGGCGATGACGTGGGCATCGGCCGCCTGCACACCATGCCGGGCACCGGCAAAATACCCGCAGCGGATTGGCGCTACTTGCTCGACGCCCTAGCGGCGGTCAATTTTCAGGGGGATGCTGTACTCGAAATCAAACCTCTAACCCCAGTGCGCATCGCACAGCAAACCGACGAATTCTTCGCCACCTGCGCCCAATCGGCCGACGTGATGGGCTAACATTCATAGAGGAGAGAATGTGATAAAAAACAACTTCGACAAAGGGCCAGAAGGCT
Organism: Candidatus Latescibacterota bacterium; assembly: GCA_022819745.1. The sequence goes on from JAJEGS010000022.1 coordinate 40,692, forward strand.
GGTGTTCGTACGACTACCACGCCAGCATGGTGGCCGACGGTAGCAATATCTTCATCCTAGCCACTTGGGCCGCGCAGGGCGGTGTGGACAATGGGAGCTTTATCTGGACCGATCACCGGCGCTGGAGCGCCGATACCCCGGAGCGCCCCCTGTCCATCCTGCCGCTGCTGTGCTACCGCAGCTGGGTCGGCGCTGACCCGCTCGATATGCGCCAGTCCGCAGTTGCGGTCCACCTGAGGGCCGATCGGCTGCGTTTGGACGGTGCCCAGTGTTTCTTCTGGGTACACGCCGCTAGCACGCGCTGGCACTACACAGCCCACCCTCTCGCTCTAGAAGAAGGCGTTTGGACGGCCAATCGCCTTGCACTTGCAGCAGACGAAAACCAATGGCACCGCAGTTGGTCTGCCGACCCGGGCCATCCCGTCGCCCTCGAACAGGTGTTGAGCCGAGCCGAGAGTTACGGTTTCTCCTTCGTCGGATTTTCCAGCGAAGTTACCGGCAGGTTGTCAATGAGCCAATTTTCTATCACCGCTGGGACGTAGATAGTTCGCCCATGCCCTTAGATAGCCATGGAAAACACCTTGGCCCGCGCTAGATACAGGCGAACAGCCACCTGCTTTCCCTTTAGCGCCGCTAGATCGCTCTTGCCCTTCCACGTAACGACTTTGTCCAACTCGTCTCCCGCTAGGACATCGGCCTCGTCTGCACTGAAACCCTCTAAGGGCTGAATCGACTCTACAGGCTCGATCGGCGGCGTCACAATTTCCACCTTGATCCAGCCTGCTCGCTTGGTCTGGAAGTTGAGACGCAATTCCCCACCCTCGCAAATGCGCGGAATGGTGGTTACCCGTCCTTCCAGCGGTGCTTCTAGGGCCACCAGCCGATGGCGTTTCCATATAGCCCAGCGAAACTCGCCTTCGGGCAGTTCGGCCGGGCCGTGGTCGTGCCGGCTGTAGCGGCCGTCGTACGGTAGGCCCCACTCCTCTTCATTGAGCGGCACTAGGTTGGGAGCGGCGCGGATGCAACCATACCGCCCTTCATCGCTTTCGAGGGTGATGATGGGCTTGCGCTCGGGCCGCACCCAATTCCACCCATCCCGACTCACCGCTAACTGGACATCTTGCTCTGAGTCGAGCCGGTGGTACACCGAAGGAAACATCAGATGCAAGCCGGGCACTCCCGGATAGTGGCAGTAGCACGGCGTGTATATATCGTCGGACACGTGGTCCTGTGGGTCGGCCACTAGGACGTAGCGCGGCGGACCCCAAGCACCGAACTTTTTCCCTCCAGTCTTGCGCACGGCCCGTCGACCGGTATAGCCGAATTTGTTCTCATTGTGGAACATGCCGCGCAAATAGGCGACGTATTCTCCGGTTTCCGGTTCGTAGGCAGCGACGTTCTGAGTGTCGAGCACGCTATTGCCGACGTTTACTAAGGGAGTGTCGAGCACAGTCCAGTGTAGCCCGTCGCCAGAGACAGCACCCTGTACCACATTGTCCCGGCGGACGCCGAACTGTTCCTCTACAACCTGCATGGTATTGATGGTGGGATCGTCCTGAGTACCGGTATCGGCACCCAACTGGCGAAACTGCACCCAATCCATTGCCGCATCCACTACCCCGTTGCGGTAAAATACGGTTTTCGGGCCGATGGCCTTGTAGCGCTCCTCGGGATCGGCATGGGGATCGATAAATACCGAGTTGATCTCAAAATCGCTGTGCCGCGAAAGCAGATTATTGGCCCTAGTGCCGCCGTACTCCACTAACCCCAAGTTCGGCCGTTCCCACTCAAAACCGTCCCGGCTCTCTGCATAGCCATTGAAACGCGCCCCGCCTTCTTCCTCGCCCGAAGTCCAAAACCACATCCGGTAGAGCCCATCGTCCAAAAGAACGTACGGATACGCCATGCGGGCCTGTTCCCAAGGCTTTTCCGCTCGAAAGAATACCGGAGACCTGCGCGCCTGTTGCACGGCTAGCCGCACGCCCAGCGGCGGGTCCTTTAGCCAAGACTCGCCGTTTTCGTTGGCACATGCCTGTCCCGCCCAGATATCGTACCAGTCCAGAAATGGTTGGTGCATCAGTTTTTCCTCTCGTACGCCAGCAGCCTAGCCAGCTACTTCTCTGAAAACGCGAATAAAATTGCCGCCCATAATCCCGGCGATCGCCTCGGCCTGGTGCCCGCGCTGCTGCAAGCCCTCGACGATATTTTGGCTCGCGCCAATATCCTCCAACCCGACCGGCCGGGCGTTGAGCTGGTCAAGCAGGTCCGTACCAAAGCCGACGTGGGCAGACCCAACCAGCGCAACTATATAATCAATGTGATCCAGCAACATCTCCAGACTGGCTGTTTCACCCCCAGGTCCCAGCGGCATCGGACTAGGGCAAATCAGACCCCCGGTAGCGGCTACCGCCCGGAGCTGGTCGTCGCTCAAGTAGCGCACTGTATCCCGTAGCGCCCGCGCATTGCCGTGCGTGGCAATGACCGGCGCGCGAGCGACTTCCAGCACATCCCAAAAACAAGCCTCCACCAGATGCGTAATATCGACGAGCATACCCAGCCGGTTCATCTCGCCGATGAACTGCCGACCAGCCTCAGTCAGCCGACCCGGCGGATCGACCTCGCTGTCGTAAAGTCGCATGGTCGGCCCGTCCCACACCTGCGTCGCCGTGCCCAAGGCATTGCGTCCTTCGTGCACCAAGCCAAGGTGCCGCAGCCCCAGCCGATAGAGTGTGCGCAACACGCTCAAGTCGCCCTTGAGCGCATCGCCGCCCTCCAAGCCCAAAACAAAGGCGACTTTCCCGCTCTTGTGCGCCTCTTCGATGTGATCGGCAGTAGTGGCCAACACCGCGTATTCCCCAGCTTCGCCTTCGAGTTGGCGGAGCAGATAGTCGGTGATCCGCAAGACCTCCTGCAGGGGATGCCGACTGCCGTGGGGACCGCCGATCTCCGCATCCGGCACCCAACAGGCGGTTAGCTGAGCCGCGACCCCACCGGCGCGCATCAGGGGCACATCAGTCAGTCCTCCCAAATCCTGGTGCAGCTTGCCCCCCGACTTGAAGGCCAGATCCAAAGTATGGCCGTGAGCGTCAATGATCGGCGATGTTAAAGAATTGTCCATGCTCGACCCCTTTAATCCCAACGCGGCAGACCAGCGAAAGTCGCTCCGGGGCTTTGCCGCCGACCTGCCACCGTTCCGACCAACTCGTACTGTCCACCCACCTCGGTAGCAAAAGCCAGCACATCCCCATTTAGCAAAACCTCGGCACCAGTACCCAGATCGCGCAGCACCGCATCACCTTGCGGCCACGGATTGTGCACGGCGCACTCATGGCCGACTTCACTGGTGATGTGTACCCACTCCACCACCCCATCCCGATACGAGGCGCTGACCAAGAAGGCCCCCTCGGCGCGTAGAGAATCAAAAGACGCCGTAGGCCACGTATCTGGCACGCAGGGAAAGACGCGGATTTTGCCACCCCAGCTCTGCAGTAGCATCTCCATAATCGCCGCTGCGGCACCCGTACCCGCCTCCAAGGTATTGATAAAACCATGTTCGGCCGTGTAGAAACCGGTCTGACGCCAATCAACGCTCACCTGCAAGGTGTTTGGCAGCACCACTTGGTCGGTGTAAAAACGCAGCATAGAGTGGGCCATATTGGTACGCCGGGCGCGGCAGGCAATCAGCGCCGCCCAAGGGAAAGACCAGCTCAAATCCCGGTCGTCAGCGTCGCCTTCGACATTGACGTAGCCGAGCCATATTGGCCGGTAGGTAAGCTCCGCTCCAGCCAAAGAAGGTGCAGCAATTCGGCAGTGGTTGCGTTTGATTTCAGCGGCCGCGATCGCCGCGACCGGCAACCGGGAGCAGTCGCAGGGGGAATACTAGCGCGCAAACACCTCAATCAGAAGCAGAAAGCAAATCAGCAATAACAGACCAGAAACACCGGAAAACACGCTCTCTATCCTTCTTTGCCTTCTGCTCTCTTTATTAAGGTGAGCAACCAAGGCTAGAATAATGCAATCCTTCTCTGGCTCGTCGAACTTATGAAGGTTCGTAGCTATATCAACCAAAGCAGCGGTGTCTTCTATCTCCTCAAGTATCTCTTCAGGGTTCTTATTCATCTCTATCCTCTCCATCCCAGCTTTCGGTACGTCTTGGCCCGTTCGACGCAGGATAAGCCTCGTCGATTAGGCGTCCTTTACGAATATTTCTGCGAGTAGCCTGATGAACTCTAGCTAGGTAATACTCTGGTTGACCGATGCAGGTTCGTCGAGTGGTTTTCTAGCAAGATCAAAATCTGGAAACATCTTAATGGCTGCCGTCTCTGCCTTCGACAGCTCCTCATAACACTCGATATGTTGAAATCCTTTAGAGTTGCTTGCAGCGGGGGGTTCATTCGTGGGGTTTCCCACAGGGCAGGAATGAGTAGGGTAGCCCGCGGGGTCAACAGCTAGGACTTCTTGGAGTATCCTAGTCTCTGTGTAACTACCCAAGTTTTGGCGTCTGATGCGGGAGATTACAAGATCGCCGACGTGCATGGGCTACTCCTTCTTCAAATCGGGCGGTCTGGCGCCGCCGAGGATGCCGCAGCGAGTCACTTGGGTTGAAATTAAAGCGGTGATTTGACGCTCCTTTTCATCTAGTTCATCTGCGAGGTCGTTGGCAAACTCGGAAAAAAGTCTCAGAACCGAGTTTTTGCGTAGCGCGACCTCCATAGACGTACCTTGGGAGTCGTCAATCTTTACAAGTAAAACGTTGTCAAATTGCGAATCTTGCTCTATGCAGAGCAGGAGCCCATTCAGGTCTTCAATGGTTGTCTTGTATGGTGCTCTAGCCATCATCCCTACCGCTGGCCGACGATTAGTTCTTATTGAGAAGATTCGAGTAGAGGTTGTCGATGCGGCTGTTCAGGTGTCTTTCTGCCGCGTCAATCTTATCGGACAGACGCTTTTCAACGCCCGACACATCGCGGGTGATCTTCCACAGAAACAGGGCCAAGCCGATAAAGCCGATAAGGTTGATGTACTCGGGCATGGTCAATCGTCCTCTCGCACGAAAAAAGCCCCCGACAGTTGTAACCAGAGTCCCAAGGGATTCTGCTGTCGAGGGCTTTCACTGCTTAGCTATGGGTAGGGGCGAGACTCTGGTTACGGAGACAAAGATAACGCCTCAGCGACCAAGGCGCAATCACGCCGCCGGCCGCGGTCGCGGCGACCAGCGACCAGCAACCGTCGAGAAGGCACAGGGGAAAACCTCGAACCACAGCACGGCACCCAGCTCGCCATTGCCGAGGATAAATCCCTCGAAATAGGTAAAGGGCACTGCGTCGTAGCGCAGATCGTGGCGGGCGACCCGGTCGCGGATATCCGCGATATTGTCTTTCACGACCCCTCCACTGCCCTCCGGCGCGTTGCCTGTCGGCGTGCTTCACCCGCGACCGTGAGTTTGCCCTCCTCATCGTAGTAGCCGTCCTCGTGTCCGGCGACTAGGGGACCGTACAAATCGGGCCGACGCGCGACAAAGCGCGACCGTCCTTGACTTTTGTCCCGTTGCGGCAAGGGGACGTATTGCACGCTGACGCATTCGGTTTCGTACTTCTCCAAGTGCAATTCCCCGCTTGGGCTGATGATTACCGCGCTCCAAGTGTTGGCAATGACAATCCAGCAGTGGTTGTCCCGAGCCCGCCAGCGCATTTTTTCAGTGTTCTCCGGCCCGCCGCTGCCGTCCATGGGAATAAAAATGACCTGCGCCCCTTGGACCCCCAGCACCGCGCAATTATCCACGGTGCGGTCGCTACACAGCAGAAAGCCCAACCGGCCCAAAGGCGTGTCGAACGGCTGCAGCGCTCGTCCTGGCGTGATGGCATACTCTCCCGCAGTGGTAATTTTGCGGTAATGAGCGATCACCTCGCCTTGCGGATCGAGCATAACACAGGCGTTGAACAGGGTCTGGTCTTCCCGTTCCAGCAAGCCGAATATCAGATAAGTCCCCAATTCTTTGCACAACGCGCCCGCCCGCTGGATATAGGGTCCGTCCGGCACGGTCTGGGCAATTTCCAACATATCCGCCAATTGGGATGTGGGATCTGCATTAAACACATAACCATCCAGCACGGACTCGGGCGCGACAATCACTTGGGCACGACGCCCGGCCGCCTCCCGGACATAGGTCTCCAGCCGCTGGAAATTATCCTCCAATTCCCAGGGGGCCGATTTCAAGGTGACAATTCCGACCAGCATGTTCTGTCTCCTATAGCAGTCCTAAATGATTTGAACGATTCGAGCGAGGGATTGTCTTGTGCATCCTATTCTGCGTCCATCTGCGGATCACCTTGGAAATGATATAGGATTGCTATATCAGAGGGTAACGGCAAAGAGTTGAGCGCGCGCCATGCGAAATCGCAAATGAATCTTCCGGCCCTTCAACGCCGACAGATCCGACTTGCCCCGCCAACTCACCACGGCTTCCAACTCGTCCCCAGACATCCGGTCGCAGTCGGCAAAACTGAATCCTTCTAGGGCAGGGACTAGAGCCGCGCCCGTTCGATTGGGCAAACTGCCATCGACGATTTCCACTTCGACAAAGGCACCCGGCAACAAGGTCTTGAAGTTGATCTTGAGCTGTTGGCCGGCGCATAGCTGTTCGCTCAGGGCAAATTCCGCCCAATCGTCCGCTTCCCAAGCCACCAGCCGATCGCGCTTCCACATGGCCCAGATGTACTCGTGCGGCTGGTCAGAAGAGCGGTTGTGCGGGTGCGGACAGGCCAGGGTCAGCACGCCCCAGCGGTCTTGGTCCAACTCTACCAGTTCCGGCGTCGGGTACAGGCTGCCATAGCGCTCGCTCATCGGAATGATCGGCTTGCGTTCCGGCCGGTACCAGAGCTGGCCATCGTAACTGGTCGCCAAGTACACATCGACCAGATCGCTGGCCCGGCGATAGGGACTGAAGAACATGAGGTGCGGACCGTGCGGATGGCGACAATAGCCCGGCGCATAGATATCCCAATCGGGCGGATCGTCTGGCTCAGCCGTGAGCACCATGAGGTGGTTGTCCCACGGCCCGCGAAAAGTATCGGCTTCGTAGCGCGATACCGCCCGGCGCCGCTCGCGACCGCTGCGCAAATAAATGACGTATTTACCGCTATCGGCATCGTAGGTGAGAATATTCTGCGTATCGAGCAAAAAGGGCGGTGCCATAATCGGCTCGGGCAGGTGAGTCCAGCTATAGCCGTCAGCCGACACCCCAGCGGTGACCACCACCTGCGAGGTTATGTTGGCACCGATTTCACCGGCGTCGCCGGCCGCCTCGCGCTTGGCCCGCAATTCCATCACTTCCGCCCGACTGGCTGGCCGGCCGTCCACCTCGAACTTGCCGGTAATGCCGATGGCCTTATAGCGCTCCTCGTCGCTGCCATTGGGATCGCGCATGACGTTCATGTACCCGTAGGACGAACCCACTTGGTCGCAGACAAAGAGGATATTGTTATCCTTGGAACCCGCGTATTCGACCCGCCCTAACTCGGGCCGCTCCCAGTGAAAGCCGTCTCCGCTCTCGGCGTAGCACCACAGTCCGGGCACTTTGCCCGGCACGTGGCCGGCCTGCACCCAAGGATCTTCGGGGTCGGCGAAGCAGCAATACCACAGGCGATAGCGGTCGCCTTCCTTTACCAAACTCGGGTAGTGGATATTGCCGGCTTCCCAGCGCTTTTGGCGCACCATGACCGGCTCAGAGCACTCGGCTTGCTGCACGGCCAAGCGGATACCGGTGGGCAAATCCTGGGGGAAATACAGTCCTTCTTCGTCGTGGCTGACGTAGCCGGGCCAAATCCCGTGCCAATCGAGTGCGGGTACGGTTTTGGCCTGTAACTCGTCCATTTATCTTTTCTCCTTATCCTCGTTAAACGCGAGGGCTGTTCCCGGTTCGATAGGCGTACAGGCTCGTAGCATTATCGGCGCGGAAGTGCAAGCGGATAGTCCGGCCGACAAAAGGCGTCAGATCGCGCCGCGACGGCCCCCAAGTAACCTCGCAATCCGTCTCGTCTCCCCGTTCCAACCCATTGCACGAATCAAAGTCAAACCCCTCTGGCACGGCGGCCTCCTCAATGACGCGCACCTGCAAGTGTCCAAATAAACAGGTAGCATTGACCCCGAGCCTAGGGCCAACGACTTCAATCGGTTCAGTCATCAATTCGCCGCCCCCGATACCACAGCGCAGCGCCACAAAGCGATCCTTGCGCAGAGTCACTAGCCCGATCGAACTGGTGGAATTTCCCTCGGTGCCGTGGGCCTGGGGACGGCCCGAATACCACATGTACAGCGTATCCCCCACAAGAGCGGGGGGATTAGACGACAGAGAAGACCAAGCCCCGTCCCAAGTGCCCGGCGAGCCAACCGGCAAAAATTCCTCGCGCCGGCCCACCCGCTGCCAGTGGTCCAGATGCCGCGCCGTAGCCAGTTGCACCGGCCCCAGTTCCGTGGCCGAGTGCAGCATGCCGATGAAACCAATGTACTGGTTGCCATAGACAAAGGGAGCCATCACGTATAGCTGATCCCTCGGATCGTCGAAATCATCCGGTTTGATAATGGTTTTCAGCGGCGTCCAGTGGACGAAATCCTCGCTGCTGGACAGGGCAATGACGCGGCGATACTGCTTCCACTCGAGCACAAAGTGGTCCATCAAAGTTTCATAACGACGCGAAGTAGCTAGGTAGCGCCGCTGCATGGGATCGTACACCAGCGCGCCAGCATCGCCCGAGCGAGGCACGTAATTGCGGTCATCCAGCCGCCAGTGAATACCATCTGGCGAAAAGGCCGCGTACATGCCGTGGTGATCGCGGATTTTGTCGAAGAGCACTTTGCGCAGAGCATTGCGCGCTTGGCGGTCCATAGTGGGCGTTTCCTGCGGAGCGTCCGCAGTGGGACGCTGCTGGTACATACCCATCTTATACCGTTTGGACGGATCTTGCTCCTGCGAGTCTTTGACCACGCCCCACGGATCCAAACCGTACTGCACACCCGGCGGCGGATAGACGATATTGTTGGCACTGGACCCCTCGCAGGCCACGATCCCCAGCTCCGGCTTTTCCCACGCAATGCCGTCTTTTGAGGTCGCGTAACACATAAAGTGCCCTTGGCCGGTGCGCTCGTACAGGTCGTTGTTGCTCGAATAATACCACATCTTGAAGCAATTTTCGTCGTCGTCGTAGAGCACCGAGCCCCACAATTGCACGGCTTGCCCCTCCCAAGGCCGATCGGGTTTTAACACCGGCTCTGTCCGCACGCGCTCGGGCCGCTGCACCTTGCGCACAAAGCCGGGGGGATCTTGTACTTCCACGTCGTCGAGAAATAGATGCAAACCGGGGTCGTAAAGATTATTGCCTTGCACAATTCTTCTCCACAGATTGGCCGGTGATATAGGATTTGGTGATATCGATGATGAGTTCCACGTCGTGGCGCGCTTCCACAATCGGCGTGCGGCACTCCACCCCCTCGGTGATACAGGCGTGGAAGTGGCGCAATTCCGCAGTGAAGGCGCTCTCCCAGGGAATAGCTGGCTCTTTGCGGTAGCTGGTGCCGTGCTCGTCAATGCCCTGGACAGTCAGGGTGGAGAGTACGCGGCGCGAAAAACCCGTCGGATAGGTGAGCAGCACGCGCTTATCGTCGCCGTAGATTTCCAAGGTCTCGCGAAAATCCCACAGTTTTTCCAAGTCAACCCGACTAATGACACAGCGCGCGCCATTGGCGTATTCGAGCACTGAGGTAATCGAGCGATTGTTCTTCCAGATTTCCGTGCTAATCACGGCGCGAGGCGAGCCCACCATAGTGCGCAAGCTGTAGAGATCGTGAATCAAGCCGTAGGTGATGCCGCAGACCGGCTCAGCTTGCGCAAAAAGGTCGCCAAAAGCCTGACGCAGTGTTTCCCTATAGGCACGCCGACGTTGGGCGGCGATTGTGGGACGCTGCGAACCAGCGTATTGCACGTTGAAATGGTCGAGGTGGAGATAATTGCTCGGGTGCAGGTGGTTGATCTGGATAAAGCTGTAGTCCAAACCCTCCACCTCCCGTTTGGCCAGCGCAAAGGCCGGGTCGTACGCCTTCATGTAGGCAGCTTGGCCCACGGTGCCAGCTTCTCGCATCGCCGCAATCATGGCGTCAGCTTCCTGCAGGGACGCGCAGATGGGCTTTTCGATCAGCACGTGTTTGCCAGCGGCAAAAGCAGCAATTGCCGCATCGCTTTTGGGATCGGCATGGCAGAGGAGGACTGCGTCAATATCAGCGCTCAGCAGGTCGTCGAGGTTACTGACGTGCCGGGGGATAGCAAAGCGCTTGGCGACATAAGCCGCCTGATCGGGGGACAGGTCGCAGACAATGGGAACGGCAAATTCCTCGTCGAGTTCCAACAGATTGGGTAGGTGCTGGACCTGAGCTATGGCACCACAACCCAAAACACCAATGCGCACGCGGGCCATGAACGGACTCCTGTTGATAATCTCCGGCTGCCAAGGACCTTTTTAAGTTGAAACCCCTTGAAGTCCGGAGCCGTATTTGGTTACTTGAAAGATTCGGAATCAATATAAGTCGCCAACCACTAGGATCACAGGGAAACGAGATGATGACCCCCGAACAGCGCTATTTTTTTGATTTAACCGGCTATCTCCATTTGCGCGGCGTTCTGAGTGAGAGCGAACTCCGCCCCGCCCAAGACGCGGCCCAGCGCTACATCGACACGCCGCCGGATCAGCTACCAGAGGGCTTTCGCATTGACCTCAACCGCGAGCACTTCAACTGGTACCTCTACGCCTTCGCCTTTGACAAAGCCCTCGAACGGCTGACCATGCACCCCCAAACCTGGCCCATCCTGCTCGAACTGACCGGCGGCAAACCCAAGTTAGGCGGCGGCAATATGATGGTCGATGTCCACGGCAAACCCTTTCATCCCCTGCATTCGGGACTCGAATCAGACCTACGCAAAAACCGGCCGGGCTGGCGTCGCAGTTTTGTCAAGGACGGCAAAATATACAACAACGACCTGGTGTTTTTCTTTTATCTGACCGACGTTTTCCCCGGCGACGGCGGGCTCATTGTCGTACCCGGCTCGCACAAGGCCAATTTCCTGCGCGAACATCACTACTTCTATCCAGGAAGCTACACCGCCGACGGGGGATACAACGACGATTATTTCAGCACTGAAGTGCCCGAAGGAGTGGCCAATCCCACGCCTAGAGCCGGCGACGTAGTCATCATGTCCGAACACCTCACCCACGGCGCGCTCTCCTGGGAACCCAAAGATCGGGACCGCCGCTTTCTCACCCTGCGCTACGGCGTGCAGCACATCGGCCCCTCCGACCCCTTTCCCGACGGCGTCAAGGCCCAATTGTCTCCAGAAACCCTGGAGCTGATCGCCGTGCGCGACTTCAACGACCGCAAGGAAATCACCACGCGCGACACACTAGAATTGACCGTATGAACGAATCGATGCGCCTACATTCCTTCCAAATCATTGCACAAAGAGGTGCGGCATGACCCCCGAACAGCGCTATTTCTTCGACCTGACCGGCTACCTCCACCTCCAAGGCGTGGTGCAAGGCGCGGAATTAAAAGCGGCCCAAGACGCGGCTCAGCGCTACATTGATACGCCACCAGAGGAGGTGCCCGCTGGCCTCGAAATCAATCTCGAGCGCGAGCATTTCAACTGGTATATCAATGCCTTCGCCTTTGACAAGCCCCTTGAAGCGCTGACCCTCCATCCCAAAACTTGGCCCATCCTCAAGGAGTTGACCGACGATCGGCCGCGCCTGACCAGCGGCAATCTGATGGTCGATGTCCACGGCAAGCCCTTCCATCCCCTGCACGGTGGCGTCCCCGGGGCACCGGCCCACAATCCAGAGCAGGGACGCTACAGCACAATCGGCGGCAAAGTCCAGTGCAACGACCTAGTCTTCTTCTTCTACCTGACCGACGTCCATCCCGGCGACGGCGGACTTATCATTCTCCCCTGTAGCCACAAGAGCCAGTTCGACTATCCGCGGTCGCTTTTCTATCCCGAGAGCTATACGGCAGATGGATACAACGACGAATACTTCAGCACCGAAGTGCCCGAGGGAGTGCTCAATGTAACGCCCAAGGCCGGCGATGTGGTCATCATCTCCGAATTGGTCACCCACGGCGCGCTCTCCTGGGTGCCTCAAGACCGGGACCGCCGCTTTCTCACCCTGCGCTACATGCAGCAGCACGAAAGCGTGCGCGGCGGTCTAGACCGTTTCTCCCCGGAGGTCAAGGCTCGACTTTCGCCGGAAACCTTGGAACTGGCCGCACCGGCCTCCTTTACCCACATCAAGGAAATAGTCGAACAAGAAGTCGTCACGCTGAGCTGAGCACTCAGTCGATCTCTTCCAGAGCAATGGCCCGGGTCCAACTAGCCGTGACCCGCTGCATCTTGATCGGCAGGGCGATGAAAAAGACGCGGTCCTTTGTCAGTTGCTCCAATCCCAAGAGAGCGTCCACCATGGGAATGCCTTCTTGCAGCAGCCGGCGCTCGGCATCGATGTGGGCGTTGGGCACAGTGGATGGACCGTAGTACAAACCACCGCTCGAAGCCAGCAATTTGATCCGCGTTTCAATAAAAAAATCTATCACATCGGCTTCAAAGTAGGGCAACTCTCCGCTGTGTTCGGGGTTGGTGCGCACCAGCACAATATCGCCGCTTTTCACTCCTGCTTGGCGAAATTCGTCGGCGCGGATTCCCTCTCCTGGTCCCTTGTGCGACAAATCGCAGACCACGGCCTCGCCAATGTACGAGGCCAACGGCATGCCGGCCATGTCCGGCCCTTCATCTAGGTATTTGTAGGCCCCCTCGCAGTGCGTGCCATTGTGCGTCTGACTCTGAATGAAGTGCATCCGGGCCCCGTAAGCCATAAACTCCTGTACCTCCACCGAGCGGCCGAAAAAGGGCTCGCCGTGCAGGTAGTGCCCGTCGATTCTCTGCTCTCCAGGAATCATCTCGTGCGATAGGTCGACAATGCGGTACTTACTCAGATCAATCATTTTTTACTCCCAACAAAAGTGAGTGGAATACAGACGGGCACTGCGCATTTCTCGTTTTACCTAGTGCCATCAGAGGGCCGGAATTACAAAAGACCTTCACGCCAGTTCTTCTTGAACTTGAGTCTCACTCCAGCGGGGTTGTATCCCAAAAGCCCGAGCCTGCTGTACCATTTCCTGTTCCGTCAGACCGGCGATTTCTGCTGCCCGGCCAATAGATATAAGCCCCTGTTTATAGAACAACAATGCCCGCGTCTTCTTACCCCCGTGGACGCTTGGCTCGGCGCACCATTGGTCGCGCAAAATGGCGAGTGATTCAAGGGCTGCTTCGGGAAGATGCAATAGTTCCACCAAGACGGCGCGGTCGAGGGCTTGGCGAGCGTCGTCCCGATATGCCTCGTTGGCTGGCAGGAACTCCTTTTCCTTGAATCGCTCAAAGATGTCCTCGGCTTGGGCTAGCTGCTCTTTGCTGAGAGAGCGCGGGTCTAAGACCGTCAGATGGGGCAACTGGGAGATCGTGAGACATGCTCGGCCTTGCTGCTGTCGAGTCCCAATCCACCAGAAGGAGAGGAGCCCCAGCGTCGTGTTGGACCACAAGACGAGAGGTAGTGTCCACTCCTCTTGCTCTGGGATGAAGTTGGGCCACGCCCTGCCGCCGATTGCTTTGGTCGGCGTAAGGCAGGAAGTGAGGCTTTGCGAGTTGATCCGAAAATCGCGGTTGAAGTGCAGCCGAGAGGCGGTTTCATTCCAGACCGTGACCGCACGGTTGTCGCAGCCGGGGCGTACCTCTCCTTCACTATCTGGCGGGACGACGAGGCTCCGTTCTCGTTTGGCATCGTGGCCCCACAAAACCGGATATTGGGGTACTCCCTGAATGGGGATGATTTCAAACGGCCCTCGTGGTGCTCCGTTGCTGGTCTTTCCAGATATGTCGCGGTCAAGCAGACCCTTCTTGCCAAGAAACCCGAGGCGAATCGTGGAAAGCGGAACGGAGTATCCTTGGGGCAATCGGAGCGTTTTTTCCACCAATCCAAGGGCAGCGTCGGCGAGTGTGGTCTCGCGAAGAGACGCACAACCGCCTTGGCTTAAAGGGGCGCGAATATACGTGCCGATGGTCTCGCGGTCTCCCACGCAAAGCCGTCCTTGCCGAGATTGAGACAAAAGGCGACGCACCGACCGTGCTACTTCAAAGGCTTCTGCGATACTGCGTGGTCGGTGGTAGAGGTTGACGAACAGCGTTTTCCCGCATCCCTCTTGTCCGGCGCGGCACTTGGTGGCCACTATGAGTGCCTCGGCCATCCCCGTATCAGCCGAAAAGGCTAAGTCGGTACCACCGTGTGCCGCAATGGTCAGCACGACCAAATTCTCGTATTCCCGCTCCAACAAGCAGCGGACGTCCTCCCAAGAGCCACCGCTCACACACGAGGCTGGCAGCACCAGCGCGAGGACGCCACCCGGCTTGGTTTTGACGTGGGCGAGATCAATGAAGTTGGAAGCCAGTCCCGCGTTGCCATGACCTACTGGATTGGCTAACCGCTGACGTATCTCAGCTAGCCGCTTGGCCATAGCCTGCTGTTCGTCTTCGGTTTTGCTCAACCCGGCAAACGACGGCACCGGTACCTCGGCCTTCTCGTGGTTGGTTGGCCGCGTAAAGGGAGGATTCATTATCACCAGATCGGCCGTTTCACGGGGGAGGATCATATCTTGACTCCCCTCGGTTTCCACATCCGCGCCCGTGCCATGCGCCACTGTGGCACCAGTACCAAACAGCGACGGAGCAGCGTCATCCTCAATCAGATCAAGTGCCCCCAACGCCATCGTATGTCGCTTCTCCTGACTCTGCTTTCCGTAGGGCAATGTGTGAACGCGGGTGCGGCCAAAAGTCGTCCCCGGATGGGCACTCGACAGCATGGACGCGGTAAGATGCGTTGCCGCTGGCATGATGTCCGCAGCGATGAGGGCGCGTTCCATCATTTGCTGATGCAGCGCCTGATCGTCGCCGCCAGTCCGCCGGTAGCGCACCGCTAGAGCGCGATATGCCGCAGAGATCAGAGCACCTGTGCCACAAGCCAAGTCGGCGACTCGGAGACTAGTGAGAGCGTCTGGGTCGGACCAATCCGTTTCCTCGTCCAAACGAGCTGCCGCCAATTCGCCGAGCAAGGCCGCCGAGGTCGGTAGCGTATAGAATGTGGCGAGGAACTTCCGGTCAGCGATGAGCCGTTGGAACATCCGCCCGGAAAGGTCGTGCAAGGTAGTAGCCCCCAACCCTGCTAGATCGCTCGCCGCCTGCGCGAGGCGATTGAGGACCGCATTCGCCGTGCCGTCGGGAATCGGCAAGAGCAAATCGGAAGCAATGCGGAATATCGGATAGTAGTTGATGTTGTCGAGGATATGCTGCCAGCATTCAAGCAAACGGCTCTTGCTGACGTCGTTGCGCCCCGGAATACGCAATTGGTCGATGGTGGGAATCTCGTGCGCTTCAACAATAGCGGTGTGAAAAACGAGCGCGTTGGCGACGATGGCCATGGCCATGCGCGAAGTTTGCTCGCCGTCCTCTTGGTGGAGGGACTGCGCCATATTCTCCAGCGCATGAGTACCGGCCGTTTCGCGCAACTTACCAGCGGCCTCGCCAATACTCTGCTCCAGAATCTGCGTTCCCTCGGCCAGTAGCCGCTCAGACAGCGAGACGTTTTCAATACAGCTAGCGAGGTCATCAATACTACCATCGAGCCAACCCGTAGCCGGCCAACGCACATTCATATTCGCCTCTTGCAGCGAATACGTGCAGTAGCGGAACTCGGCAGCCTCGATATGCTGCTCCAAGTCTGCCTGCGGCACTTGGCTCAGTTCCCGTGGTATCTGGACGGCGATAGTCTGTTCGATCCGATCTCCGTTGTACTGCAAAAATTGCCCCAAGCGGGCTTGAGCATCCGCTTCGACACTGCGCGCTGGCATAAACTCCGTCTCCAAAACAACCGGAATGCCGCCCGGTGGGCGAATGACGATGTCTGGCCGCAGTGCCGTCTCGCGGAGGACGCCCTGTTGCTCCACACCGGTGTGATCGCGCCAACGCGGATGCTTGGTCCGCAGCACATCCAACAGCCGAACATTAAAGGCGATTTCGCTGGTTCGGGAGGTCTGGACATTCACGATTCCACATCCTTTGAGGTCAGCCCAGCTTGGTCCATAGCGAACTCGATAGCGGCAAGTGGATCTACATCAGCCATCGGGTAGCACTCACGCTCATAGGCTTCTACCAGCAGGAATAAGGCTTTCAATTCATCTCCCTGCGGAGTGCCTTTGGGCGATCCCCACAGTTCATCAATACGGGCCATAGCCCGTGCGTGATCAGCTTCAGTGCGAATAGGCTCTAAGCGGCGCATGGTCATGCCTTTCTCGCATCGGAGAGCTTATTGTACTCTGCATGGGGAATCTCCACTAGGCTTAAATCGAAGTCCAATTTACAGGAGTGAATGTAATACAGTTCGGGAAGGTTCAATCTATTTCAATAGCTTGGGCCGATAGCTTTTCGGCCAACTCAGTTGACGGAATAATATCGACCACATCCATCATCTCTCTGGTTAATGGACTTTTTAGAAAACCTCTCAAATTGTCTGTCAGATGGTCCATCAGTATAACAGAGTCCGACGAAGCCGTGGTCGTTACGAGCCAGAACTGAAATTCATCCTCCGGTAAAAACTCTTTTATCTCGTCCTGTGAACAAGACAGGCGACACAGAACCAACATCGACCCGTAAAGTTTAAGCCGATGCTCTCTAAGAACTTTATCATAAAGCAACTCAACTTGATCGTCGTCGCTGAGATAATCATACTTTTCTTTGAAATCAATTATTGTGCTCTCCAAGTCGGTTTCCTCTATGAAAACAACGCTTTGGTTATCCTTGCTGACCGTTACATAGTCGCAGCACTCGCACATCCCAAGTCCAGCGGCGCGACGCATATCGGACTCTTTTACCCTGCTATCCATCCGATATGCTTTGAAATCACCGCCAGCAGACTCTATTGGCTCGGCGAATTGGGATAAGGGCATTCTACAGCCCTTTGATGTAGAGATCAGAGAAGGGCTTAGTCAACGACTGTTTGACTTCTGCCATCACCGCGTCCATGTCGTCGTTCCATTCGGCGTCCGGTGGAAACTTATTCAACCTGACGAGTTCCCGGTCTTCCGGTTTTTCCTTTACATGCACCTCAAGCCATTTAAGAATCGTCATGCTATGGGTGGAGACCACCACATTGACCCCTTGACGAGCCAATTCAAAAAGAAATTCCGCCATCTCAACTTGCCAAGCCGGATGGAGGTTCGACTCAGGTTCATCGATAAAAAGAAAAGAGCCTCGCTCTAAGGCCCCTCGCTCAATCAACAAGGCCAGCATTCCCATATTTGCGACTCCCGCCGACGTAAGAGAAAGCGGAATCGACTTGCCTTTTTGTTGAAATTCAAGATCACCCGCTTCACTCAACGAAATCTTTCCGCCAATCGCATCGTGTAGATTTTTGTGAATTTCGGCGAAAGGATGCTCTATACGCCTCCTTCTGAGTGCAACGGCCATATCGTAGAAGTAATCTGGTACGCCGTTCAAAGAATCCATGAAAGGATAATGTGAATCTAGCTTAATCGACTCCAGAGCACTTTTCAGTTTCCAATAAAGCGGAGATTCTAAATAGAAGGACTCAGGAAATGACTGCACATTCTGAATGATTTGACGATAGAAAGTAAACTCAAAAGAATCTTCTTTTTCCTGTAATTCCCCCACTTCTTCGATACTGAAACACAAGCGGGAATCGCCGTCCCCTTTGAGATATGGAAGACTAGACGCTTGGAAATTCCTACATGCGTTTTGTATAACCTTGATCTTCCATCCCCACTCAATCGCCGATACCATATCCCTAAAACCTTCTTCTAGAGTGTCTATGGATGATTGAGTCGCGAATAGCCAAACAGGGTCCCCTTCTTCTTTCGTTCCAACGCTGTTTTTAAAAGTTTGGAAATGGACCTTTATCTCCTCGACTTCAGCCATCAATTCGGGCTGCACCGCACTGAGCTTGTCAAATTCATTCTGGAGCGGATAACTTGGGAACGCCCCTCGTAGAATAGATTCGATCTTTTGGAGTCCCTGTCTAATTGCGGACAAGGGGCTTTCTTCTACCACTCGACTGCTCTGCCCGGAAAGTTGCAACTCCGATTCTATAAGACGGGCTGTCGCATCAAAAAACACTAGCGCATGATTTGCGTTCCTCGCACTAAGCATAGAGTACAACATCTTCGACACGAACGTCTTGCCCGTGTTGTTCGGCCCGGCGAATACTGTAAACTGACCAACTTGGATAGTCGCCTCGTCAATTGGTCCAAAATTCTTAATTTTCAACTCAAGGTCCATACGTCCCTTCCTTGAGATTCTTCATAACTATTCCCAAGCAATTAAAGACTGAGAGTATATCAGCCTCAGCGGCTGCTTTCCCAATAAAATATCGCCGATATCGGCATTTCTCGCATCGGATTAGTACGCCACCGCCATACGAAAGCTACTCACAAACCGTCTCCCCACTCTTGTGCTCCTCAATCCAATCCCAGTCCACCTCCACACCCAAACCCGGCCCCTCCGGCACTTCCACGCAGCCATTCTCGTCCACTGAATCCAACTCGTCGAGCCAGCGCCTCTCGCTGTAAACCGCCGGCTTGGTATCGTTGACCAGAGGATGCACCAAACCCAACTCGTAATAGTTGGCATTGCGTAAGGTCGTCATGATGTGGCGGTGCGCCAGACTGCCGCCGTGCAACTCCACGTCCAGCCCGTGCGACTCGGCCATAGCGGCAATCTTCATCACCCCGGTGATGCCGCCATCGGCGCTGCTATTGGCGCGCACGAAGTCGGTGGCACCGGCGGTAATCGTATCGGCCTTGGCCTCCAGCCCGCGCACGTGTTCGCCCATCAGCATCGGCGTCTTGATCAGTTCGCGCAGCTTGGCGTGGGCAAAGCGCGAAAAACCGCCGCCCCTAAACGGATCTTCATACCACATATAGCGCGCCTCGTCGCAGGCACGACCCACCTTGAGCACGTCCTCGAACGTGGGAAAACACCCGGCCGGATCGAGCAACAGATCCATATCGTCGCCCACCGCTTCGCGAATGGCTAACACCGCCGCCACCTCGCGGTCGATCGGCCCGTTGACCCAGCCGTGGATCTTAAACGCCGGATAGCCGTATTGCTCCTTGCAGTGCAGCGCGAATTGCGCGAAGTCGTCCGGCGTCGTCAAACCACCGTTTTCGTCGCCGTGGTAGGTCGAGGCATAGGCCGGCAACTTTTTGCGCCAACCCCCACCCAAGAGCTCGTAGATCGGCGCGTCATAGAGCTTGCCAGCAAAATCCCACAGCGCGGTGTCCACCGCGCCCGGTGGCGTGCCGTCTTGGCCGCGCCGCGAGCGCTTGAGATCGTGCCAGATGATCTCGCGGTCCAGTGGGTTGCGGCCCAGCAAGTACTGCGCCGTGCGGGCGTCAATGCCGCCGGGCGCAATGCCGCTGACCCCGGCGCTGGTCTCGATGGTCAGGATGCCGCCGCTCTGCGACAGACGACCTCCTTTTCTATAGACCGTATCAAAGCCCAATTGCTCCTCCAACTCCATATCGGCGATCTCGTAGTCGAAATGCGTCGTAGTGATGCGGGTGATCTTAATATCTCGTGCCATCGTTAGCTCCTCTATTTTTGTGAGATTTCGCCTCAGTCCTAATCTTCATCCGCGGCCAACGGCCCCACTGCGCCCAAACGCAGCGCGGGATAAAGCGTTTCAAAAAGCGGCGTGTCGCCGGTATCGCGGGCATAGCACCAATAGAGCCGCGTCATTTTTTTGACCTGCTCGTCATAGGCGGGATCCTGCGCCAGATTCTTCATTTCATAGGGGTCTTCGTCTAGCTGGTACAACTCGTCGAAATCAAAGCCGTTAAACACAAACTTCCACGGCCCATCCCACACCACCCGCTGCGTCAGCCGGTGGCGGTTGCCAAAGTATTCGGCATAACCTCGGGTCCATTCGTCGGCCACATTCGCCGGTTCGCGCAACAGTTCCACAAAAGAGCGGGAGTCGGCCACAGCAATAGGCTCGCAGTCGGTCAGGTCCAACAACGTCGGGCACAGATCGTGCAAGCCGACTCGGCCCTCGCAAATAGCATTCCTCGCAATGTTAGGCCCACGCACAATAAGCGGCACCTGATAGACTTCTTCAAAAGCGGAAATATCCTTGAAGAACAGCCCGTGCGCTCCCAACAAATCCCCGTGGTCGGCGCACATTACAACGATCGTATCGTCGAGTTTGCCTGTATCTTCGAGAAAGTCAATTACCCGCCCGAATTGGGCATCTATTTCGCTAATCGACGCAAAATAACACGCCCGCGCTGCACGCTTGTGCTCCTCGTTGAGCTGACGCCAAATGCCCTGCGCCCGCCGATAAAGCCCCGGCCGGTCCGCCAGATCATCATTGGCATTGGGCGGCGGCGGCAACTCTTGCTCTGCATAGCGGTCGTAGAATTCACGGCTGGCGATAAAGGGATCATGCGGCTCCTCAAAGCTGACAAAAGCACACCACGGATCGTCGCCTTGTACCACTTCCTCCAAATAGCGCAGCGCCAGCGTCGTCGTCAGCCCCATGCTGCGCTCTTCGGCCGGCCGGTCGGTCACCCCGTAGAACAGATGGGGCCCATAGCCGTGCGGCGCTTCGAGATAATGCGCCGGATCGCACTCCGGCCGCAGCGGCTTACCTCCCAGCACTGCGGAGACCAACTCATTGTGGAGCGCACCGCCTCTAACTCCGTTGACCTGCCAGCCAAAGCGCTCCAGCGCATTATCTCGCTCGACGTGCCATTTGCCGAAATACCCCGTGCGATAGCCAGCATCTACCATGCGCTCGGCCCAATGCACCTTATCGGTGCGCAGCGCATGTAAATCCGGCACCTTGGGATAGAGCACCTCCAGCACCCCGTGGTTGTGCGGCATCAGCCCGGTCATCAGACTCGCCCGGGTCGGCGAGCAAATATTATTGGGCGTATAGGCACGGGTAAAACGCACTCCTTCCCCAGCCAGCCGATCCAAATACGGAGTTTGGCAGACGTGATCTGGATCGAGCACGCGGGCCTGCATCTGATCGGCCATCAAAAAAAGAATATTGGGTCTATTGTTCATAGCTATTTGTTCCACTGTTCGACGAAGTCACCGCACACAGTCTCCGCCATTATCCGCAGATTGTACAAGTCGCGTAGATATTTGATCGACGAGTCAGCAAGTAGTGAGGGAACAATTGCGGATCCGCGCAAATACCACAGCCTTCAATAGGCCACCGCCACCGTGCGCAGCACCTCGGTCCGTTCCGCGCTCAATCCTCCGGCGTCAACAGCCACCCTAAGCAACGCGCAATAGACGCCCGGCGGAACGCGCATCCCCTGCTCGTCCATGCCGTCCCAAGCGATCTCGTACTGGCCGGTAGTAGTCGAGTGCTGCTCGGCGAGCTGGCGCATCAGCCGACCGCTCAAATCGTAGATGGCGACTTCCAACGGACCATCGTCGTCCAGACGCACGACCTTGAAGGCGAAGATCGCATGGTCGTTGACGCCGTCGCCATTAGGCGTAAACGCCGGCGGGCGTACCTCCACGTCGAGCAGCAGCTCCCCCCGCGTCGGGTCGCCCACCAGCGTCGTCGTATTGCCCGCCACCTCATCGAGCGCGTTGCCTGGATCCACCCGCTGCCAAGTGCCCTCGCCCTCGGCACTGTGCTGTAAGGACGCGCGCAACACCGCCCCCATGCCAAAAAGCGTCGTGCGGAAATCGAGGCGCACGACCTCAACGTCCGTATTGGGCCGAATCTCGGCAAAGGATAGGCGCAGGCTGTCCACGCCCGTGGGAATAACCTCGACGCCCTCCACCTCAAGCTCGTCTCCAGCCTGACCCGCGTACAGCCCTGCAAAACCGAGCGCCATATCCGCTGGCGCAACCAGCAGCAACTGATCGAAACCAGGGTCGCGGCGATCGAATTGCGGCCGCACGTACAGTGAGAAGGGACGCTCCACACCCAGCGAATCGACCCGGAACGGCGCGATCTCACCCGTCAGCCCTTGGGCTACCGGGCCAGTAAAATTGAGGTGGATCGAGCGCAGTGTGGCGCTGATGTCCGGGTCCTCAGACAGCATGGTCGCCCGCACCTTGAGAAACTCGCGCGGGCTAGGCGAGGTAATCGCGCTGCCCGTTAGATTCTCATAGGGCTGGCTCCAGCCGCTCCAGTCATCCCCTTCGACCTCCTCGGCGACGATCGGCCCCTTGAAGATGTCCAACAGCGTCGGATTGTTGTACTCCTTCTCGGAAATCTCCGTGCCGTCCTTTTTGAAATAGTGCAGCACCTCGCTCAACTCATTGCCCGTGCGCGTCTGCACCAGCACGTTGGTACCCGGCGGCGTATCCGCGTCCCACTCTATCGACAGCAAGTTCCGCCGCCCACCCAGCCGCACCAAGCCAGACTCCAGCCAGACCTCGGGCTGGAACCCCCGGCCGTAGAGCTGTACCGAAGCGGGGAATCCCCGGTGCCCACCAACGGCCACGATGATTTGCTCCCACACTAGGCGGAAAAAGCGAGTCTTGATCAGTTCAAAGTCGTGGCCTTCATACTCCTTGCGCGTACTCGACTGCTGGCGGCTGGCCACGGTCGTCCACTTGAGGCTGCCGCCGGCGTTGAGCGCACCGTCCGAGGCGTCGAGGCGGTAGGAGGGAAAGCTGCCGCGACCGCGGATCGTCTGGCCGCCGTAGGCAATGCGGAAGGTGTCGATCCAGTACGTCGAACCCAAGTCAAAGCTCAGATGGCCTTCGGGGCCGGGAATGGTCTGTCGGTCGAAAGAGAAGATCAGATCCACGTAGGTCTGCACGTTGCCGTCGATGGTCCGCCCCACCGGCAATCCTTGCGAAGCAAAGACATCGCCGCCCCGGGCCAAGGCGGCAATCATTGCGTCGTCACCCTCGTGCCAGACTTCAAGTTCGGCCAGCCGGGGCCGCTCCCAGCGGTAGTAAGAGACTCCACCCTGCTGATTCGAGGGTAGCTGTGCGTGATCCGCCTCATCGACCTCGGTCAGACGCCCGTCGCGCTGCAACTTGTAATAGACGACCGCGCCCTGCTCGGCAGCGGGCAACGCCTCGTACTCCTGCTGACTGACCTCGAACCCGCGGTCGAAGTCCGACCCTCGCACCACCACCTGCACCAGACGCACTCCAGTGCCAGCGAATTCTTGCTGCGGCACCGAGATCGCCGAAGTCGGCGGGGCATTGAGCGGCTGATCCGACAGTTCCTGCTCCTCGGCCTCCGCGCGCTCGCCGAGAGAAATTTCCAGCCGCCGCTCGGTCTTGTTCGGCTTCAATGTGCGCCACACCACATCGAACTCCGGCTCTTCCGAAGAGACGAACTTCTCCGGCACCTCGCCATCGGAGATCAGCACGTCGTACTGCAGGAAGGGGTCGCCTATACCTTCCTCGACGAACTTGAGCACAATGCGCTTGGCGATTACCAGTCGGCCCAGATCTACCGTAAACCACCACTGCGAACCCAACTCGGCAACATCCGCGACCGACTCAGGCTCCCAATAGGTGGTCAAGTCCCCGTCGAGCACATGGAGCACGTCGGGCGCATTGGAACCCGCTTCTATGGCATCCGCGAGCGCGATTTCCTCGGTCGCCTTCTCTCGCGCGAGGTCTTCGGGCGGATGCAGGCGCAAGAAGTGGACGATGTCCTTGGTCGCGTCCGTATTGCGGCGCAACTCAAACGGCGTCACCGTACCGTTTCCGTCGATAGTCAGCGTCCCCACCGGAAACTCCCAAGCGCGCCAGTGCGCGGCACGGTCGATGACGAGTTGATCCGCAGTGAGCCGGTAGCCGCCCCCTTGGGCATGGACCGCAGCTACCCACAGCAAAACGACGGCGATGTAGCGCATAAGTCCTCTCCTCTTAGTACCTGACGTTACGCACGAGCCCTAGGTATGAGATGCTTCGCTGTGCTCAGCATGACACTGGAAAGCGGAGTGCTAGCACCTGTCATGCTGAGCGCAGCGCAGCGGAGTCGAAGCATCCCATACCTCAGTCAATACGCCAGCGAGACGATGCGCGAACGGGCCTTGGTACCGCCATCGGTCTCCACCTCAAGGCGCAACACGTACAGCCCAGGCGCGAGCAAGGCACCCGTTCCGTCCCGACCATCCCATTCCGCGGCAAACTGGCCGCTCTGCGCCGGACCGCGGAAAACCTCGCCGATCCTCGTCCCTTGCAAATCGTAGAGCACCACCGCTACCTCGGCACTCCCAATCACATTCAACAAGTCGTATTCGATCCGCACCGCATCGTTGATCTGATCTCCATTGGGCGTAAACGCCGCTGGCACGAGCCTGAGCGCGCCGACTACCTGCCCGGCGATATTAGTCAGCCCCACGTTCAGCGTATTGCCCTCGACCAGTTCAACCACCTCGCCCGGCGTCACCACTTGGCGCACCTCCTGCGGCCGAGTGCTATCGTACACCCGCCCCGAAAACAGTGTCCCGAACTTGAAAACCTCACAGCGGAAGACCACCTCAATCAACTCGCCATCGCGCGCTTGGTCTATCCGCGGAACGCCGACTTCAAAGCCGCGCCCATCCAGCCGCCGCACTTCAAAGGCGACCTCTTCCCCACTGTAGCGCACCGCGTCAATGCCCTCCGCCTGAGTCGGCGTGTCAATCTCAATCGTATCAAAACCCAAGTCCTCAGCTTCTAGTCGCGGCAGCAGCATGTAGGTAAACTCCGTCGCCACGCCCGTGGTCGCCAAAACAGGCGCAATCTCGGCCAACACCAAGGAAGCCATCGGCGGCCTAGACACGGCAAACTGCACGAAGTGCAGCCGTCCCCCAGCCTCTACCGTGGACTGGAAGTTGGCCCGGACCTGCACAAATTGCCGAGGCTGCGTCCCCTGCATGGCGGCGCTGCTTTGCGTCAAGTCGTAGGCTGCGCTCCAGCCTTCCCAGTTTTCCGTATCGGGCGAGATGCCAGCCTGCTGAGCCTTCTCTAGCCGATTGTACGACCGCAGCGTCAAAGGTCGCCCCCGAGTATCCAGCCGAGTCCGCTCATCGCCGCGGAACGTGCTGCGCCAATAGGTGTTGGGATCACTATCGTCGCCAGCGCGCATACTTAGCCCGATGTGTGCTCCGGGATCGACTTGGCTGCCCCAGCTTAATTCGCCCAGCGCCGCGCGCCCACCCAAATCGAGCACATTGGACACGTAGCGCGCCGTTGGCGTGAAGCCCTTGCCGTAGATTTCAAACTCGGCGATTTCCCAGATGCCTTGAGTGTTCTCGTGTGCTTCAAAGAGCATGCGGCGAATCGGCTCTGGCGGCAGTTCCAATTCGACTATCGAGGTCGTGTTTTCGGTAGCCCGATGCACGATATCAAAGTCGATGAAAGAGCCGCGCGTGCCCGCAGTATATTCGCGCGTACCTTCCTTGAGCGGATCGCCGTCGCTGATGCCGATGATAAAGCGCTGTAGGAAGCGCTCTTCCTCAAAGCGCTCGCGCGGATAGAACTTGACGCGCTCGACCGTGAAGTTGCCGCCGAACTCGAAGATCAGGCTTTTATTGCGTACGCCGATGCCCGAGGTCGTCCAATGCCCGTCGCCCAAGAAGACGGTCTCGACGTCTTCGTCCCACAGCACGGCCTCGGTATCGCCACTTTGCTCCCAGCCCCGCCAGACCAGCGTCTGCACCCGACCACCGCGCTCCTTGAGGCGCGGCGTCAGGTTTACCGACGGGTCCAGTTGCTCCGGCTCAATAAAGTCCGCATCAATCTTCAGCGATTCGACCTGGCCGTGCTGCGCCGATTCCACCCCCTCCCAATCGAGCTGCACAAATTCCACCCCTTCGGCCAACTCCGGCTCCGGCAGCGACGAACCGCCAATCCGATAAATCGTCAGCGCGTCTGCGTAGCTAGCGAGACAAACGAAGGCGAAGATACAAGCTGTTAGCATACCAGACCCCGTTTTATGGCGATAGAAAGCACCCCGTTTTAATCGGAACGTTGATTTTCTGTCGGCAACATCTCATCCCCAAGGCGCGGTGGCTCATCACCTGCCGTCGCGAGCAGACGGTCAAAAGCCTCCAAATCGGCACCGACGGCCCGGTCTTGGAAGTAGCGGGCGGTCCGCAAGGCCGCTAGCTTCTCCGCTACGGCCACGTTGATAAACTGGTCAAGCGTCGTGCCCTCGGCTGCCGCCACTTTTTCGGCCTCGGATTTGAGCGAGGCGAGCAGATGGAGAGAATACGGGTTCGTGGTAGCCATGATCTTCATCCTTTCTTCAGGCGTTGTATAGCTTGTGCAGGCGTTAGAATCTGCATGTTAAATAGGGTGGAGCCTGGCAAGAAATCCTGCGTGTTAAACGTCACAATCGCCTCCGCACCTCCACTGACTGCGGCGTCAAGCACCATTTCATCGTCCGGATCTCGCAGCAGTGGACGCCACAGAAAATAGGGTACTACCGGAGTAACTAGCAGGGCCAACGTATCGAGAAAGACGTTCACATCCTGTACACTCATCCCGGCAGCTTGGCGTTGCTCTGGACGCATCAGGACCGCTTCATACTCCAGCATCATAGGTACACTCGCGACAGCTTCAATCTGTTCCATACGCAACGCATTCAAGAGCGCATTAGAAGCACCTGAACGACTGCGAAGGGCTGCAACAATAACGTCGGTGTCAAAGGCTATTTTCATTGGCTATTTTCATTGCTGTTTTAGAGGTCCGGCCATCCCCTCAGCCAACGCCGATCCGATAAACTGTCAACGCATCGACCATGCTAATCAGACAACCGAGCACTAGCACAAGTCGGATACAGGTCTTTGGCATAGCCTTCTACTCCTGTTGCCTATCTCAAAGCGTCGAATTCCCAAGCGTTGACAAGGATGTTTATTAATACCTAGGTTCCCGACAGTGTACCAGTTTTGCAGGAGGATACGAAAAATGAGCAACGAGGCAACAGCAACACAAGCCCCTAACGTCACCCTGAATGTCCAGCAGCTAGAAGAAGTCATTCGCAAGGTCGTTCGCGAAGAACTCATGACGTTTTCTACACGGGAACAGAGAATTTTTCACCTCGAGAAGGAATCTCCTCTTTATAAGGATATGGAGGACATTCTTGAACGGAAAAAATCCAGTCAGTTGAAATTCAGTACTCACGACAAAGTTTGGCATGGGTGAATATCGATATTCAAGCGATTGAGACACGTCATTAAACGTAATCTTCTCGCTCATAATTCATTCGCCTCCGGTTCCCGTGTCTTCTCTACAGAGTCTTGTAGTAGTCCCGTATCTTGACAGCCATGAGTTCTCTACGCCCTTGCAGGAAAGTGTCATAGCCTTCGACACTTACGGCGTCCATTCCTCCAGGAATACAGTGGGCCGTAAGATTTTCTTGCAACTGATCGGCATCGGTTATCCCGCCGTAGTGCGTTGCTCCGTTTCTGCACTGCTCCCACAATTCTGAGAAGTATTTTTCTGGTGGCAGAGCCCCGATAGCGATATTGATTTCGCTCTGCATCATCACATAATTGGCAATCTGATTGTAGCGACCACGTTGGAAGCCGTGCTTCTGCAAATAGCTACGTGGGAATACATGATGAATGTGCCACTGGCCTTCCAGAAGGTCGCGCACGGTGAGATCACGCGAGAGGAATCCCTTGTCGTTCTCTCTTACTTGGCTTGCGAGGAAGACATTGAAATAGGGACTGCTGGCCACCGAGGTATCCATCTGTTGCGGCAAACCTACCTCCCAGAAGGCGTCCGAGAGCTCGGCTCGTTCGATTGTGTCCAGATACCGGCTTACACCCTGTCTAGCGATGTTTCCAATATCGACGCCGAAGGCGGTTTCCGGTGAGCTGGTGTATCTACTTGTCAAGATCGACATTACGAACCACCGACGCACGAGCGTCTCAATTCGTTCAGGGGCCTCACCCTGTGAGCGTAACGTCAAAAAGAGGATGTAAGCGAAATTGACAGTGTTCTGGGATCTGATCAGCGATGAATCCACGAACCCTGCCGAGCGTAAGATCATGACGAACCGTTTGAAGTTAGTCTCGTTCATGTAGCGTAGGATTCCATCCCTGAGTATATGAAAGGCCTGTTCTGCGATGGCTTCCTCAAACGTACGCGTTTCGAAATTGCGTCCTGAAAGTAGAGCGACTAAGTCCTCTAAACGCCCACGTTTGAATTGCGACGTAAACGTGACACGAAGCATATCCGTGTATGAGGGATCGTAGAGGTCATCCTTTTCATTCCTCAGCCACCCCATTGCATGGAAGTAGTCCGTCGAGGCGAAGTCAGCATCTTTGGCCAAGTCGTTATATGCTTCCGGCGCAACAGCCAGATGGCAAAAGTAGTCGATGCACTTTCGTAGCAGATGGCCGCCGTACTGTTCACTGGCAGCCATCTTGGACATTGCGAAGTCCGCCGCATTAAGCGAGACACCCTGCGAGTTTATGCGGACAAAGATTTCTGCGACAGTCTCAACCTCCAGATCGGAGTTCAACTCGATGACGCCGAGAGAATTATTACGGATACCGCGAAGACGTTCCATGCGATCATCGATTTCGTATTTGTCTGCAATATGATTCGCTTCGCAGTAGTCGTCCACTAATTGACGTATTCTCGCGTCGGTAGCGAAGACGGTAGATACGTCGGCAATCCATCCCCGGTCCCGGCGTATGGCGGCGTTTGCCACTTCAAAACGCTCCTCGCCAGGATGAAAGGCGATAGATATCCGTATCCGCTTGTAGTCTTTGTTGACAACCTGCTCCCCATGCAAAGCGGCAAATAGCGCCATAACACGCTGCTGGCCGTCAATCAAGATACGCTTGCCTGTCGATTGGGTACCATCCTTTAGGCGGACATCCGGGTTCCGCCAAGCAATGAGATACCCTACGGGATAGCCGTTGTAAAGTGAATCAATGAAATCACGCACCTTTGCCGCGTTCCAGACGAAGGGACGCTGGATCTCAGGAATAGCGATCTCATCGGATTTGATCCAAGTTAGCAGGACCTCGATAGAGTGCTGATTAATTGAGTAACGTTGAATGGGCATCTATCCTCTCTTTCGATTTGTAGCTCTGGTATGCGAAATTGGTGCAGTGACTTCAAGCTCTAGTTGAGCAACTCCCACTCTTTGACACGATGGCTGGATTGTAACTCCCTGTTGCTCCATAGTAGGCCATTTCTATTACCCGCCTCACAGACTCGCGAATATCGACAGAAACGCCAATCCCGCGACCCGCGTCTCGCGCTCTCGCCCAGTCACTTCCAAAGAACGCCTATCAAAGCGCAATCCGAGTTGGGTCGTCAATCCGTAGCCTAGATACTCCCGCTGATTGCTCAATTGCGCCGCCCACACCGTGCCGCGAAAGTCCCCCGTCAGCACATTTTCCACTAGAACCTTTTCGTCCTGCAACAACTCGAAAAACAGCCGCTGCTCAAACCCCAGTTCAAGCTCTGAATCCCGCATCACGGGAAAGCGGACCAACAGCGACCCGATCCCGTCCCAAGAACGGCGGCGACGCTCGGCCAAGGAAAAGGGCGATTGGCTGAGAAATTCGCTTTTGAGTCGGGGCAAAATTGCCACCGCGCCCCACGCGAAGACACCGTCAATCTTGTCGATCAATCCCACAAAACCAGAAGTCTCGCGGCCATTGCGGCCCAACGGCCCCAGCGCACCAAGTTGCGCATCGCGCTGGTTCCACCAGTCCCATTTGAAGCGATGCTTAGTCTTCCAGCGCTGCGGACTAGCGTACTCCCACTCGGCGTAGAACGTATTGATCCAAGTATCTTCTGCCGCCAGCAGATCGGGTACGGCAATGTGCTGTCCGCTCGTCTGCCCAGCGGCCCCGAATTCGAGCGTCGGCACGATCCACTGCGACAGCGGGTCGGGGATGGTGTCTGCGGCCTTCTTCAGCATGTCGAAGACCCGCACCCGACCACGACCGGGCCAATCTCGTTCAAAGGTAAAGAGACCGTAAGCAGTATGATTTTTGCGGTTGACCTGCCGCATATCCTGGCGCAGATAGCCGACAGAGAGACGGATTTCCGGGTTGACCTCCACGCTGGCGTAGGCGTTGTAGCCCCAGTGGTCCTTCTTGTAGGGATAGTCGGGCAAGTCATCGTTTTCAAAGCGCTCGGCCCAACCGTTGTTGTTGAGGTCAATGCCAAAGAGAAACTCCGGCCGGTCCGAGTGGTGGCGCAGAAAAGGCTCTTCGTAGTCGGGGAAGAAATTCTCCCGGTCGCCATTGCTGTTCTGATTGAAGTCGGAGATGAAGTCGCCGTTTTCGTCGTACCCGGGAAAGACCGCCGGGTCGGGCACGCCGTCCGAGCGCACCTGAAAGCCACCCAGCGCGGTCGATTGCGGCGGCACCAACCCGCCCTGGAAAAATCGCTTCTGGTCGGGGTGGCGGTCCTGATCGTCGTTGTCCTCGACGAAATCGTAGAGCTTGTCGGTGGCTTCGGGCGAGTAGTCAACCAAGCCGCGGCTGTCCACCGGCTTGAAGCTGGTGGCGTAGGCGTCGTCCATGCCAAAGCCTTCAAGGGAGAAGCGCCAAGGGTCTGCGTGTCGCACGAGATTGAACAGCCAGCCGACCGCGTGCTCGTCGCCTTGAATCCCTGAAAACGAGCGGTGCGATTCGCGCGTCGTCGAGGGGAATTGGCGGTACTGGGTACTGACGTTGAATTCGCCGTACAAGTCGAAGCCCCACCAGTCGCGTACCTCGGCAGTAATACCGGCGATCTGCGAGGCCGTCGGCAGGCCGTAGTCAAAGACGATTTCGCGCGGATTGAGTTGGTTCTTGACATTGCCAGCGGCCCGTGTCACCACCAAAAACTCCGGGATGCCGATGCGGCTGTTCTGCCGATCGGAGGCCACTTCGATCCGGTAGTCGTTGGCCAGCACAAAGCGGAAGCGCACGTTTTTGACGCGAGTGATGGCATCGTCGGCTTCGTCCAGCCCCAGATCTAACTGGCGCTGCAAGGCCAAGCGCAAGGTGCCCTCCTCGCTCTCGCCCTCTTCGGCAGCCAACGCGTACTGCAGCACAATGCTCTCCGCCCCATCGGCTCGCAAGAACCCACCGCGCTCCTCCCCGCCCTCTATCACCGGCGCAAAGCCAATGCTGCCGCCCGTGAACGTGGTGTCCTTAAAGACCATCCTCACGCCGCCTTCGACCGGCACCTCGCGCTGGAGCGCCGTGGTAATCTCCACCTCCGTACTGAACAACACCGGCCCACCCTCGTCGTCTGCGGGCGAATCGTCGGACAGCCGCACGATCAGCTTGTTGAGCCGCCTCCCTAGCTGCCCGGTCGTCAGCACCCCTTTGAGCGGATTGCCCTCAAAGCTCTCGCGGTTGCCGGCCCCATTGTGAGCATTGACCAACGTCAGTCCCAAGGTCGCATTAGCCCCCAAATCGGCCTCTATACGCCCGGCGATCAAGCTGGTAAAATTATCCTGCGAGGCCGTCGGAATATCCGGGTCGATCTCGACGATGGGCAGGCTCGGACGCGAAAACAAGCCAGTGAAGCGCAAATGCCGCGCGTCAAAGCTCGTCACGACCCCATTAAAACCAACCTTGCGGAAGGTCATCGGCGTCAGAGTGGCGAAGATCTCGTCGCCGATCATCAGCGAATAGTTGTAGTCGCCGCTCGCATCCGAGGAGATGATCAGCCGGTTGAACCAAGTGGCGTAGCGCCGCTCTTTGGTCAATTGGCTGCTCTCGACCGTGCGCGCCTGAGTCTGTCGCCAGTCGTACACCAGCCAGCCGCGCGAGATCAGCTTGCCGTACGTGTCGTAGAAATACGTGCCCTCTTGGTTGCGATCGATGTAGCGCCGGTACGGCTCGGTGGCGTAGTTGGTGTAGCGCCACTGGCGGCGACCGTACTCGTCGAACAACTCCTGCGGCATGTACCAGCGCATAACCGTGGGATCCAAAGCCCCCATCAGCACGCTTGGCCCTTGAGCATTGAAGCGGACTTCGCCTCTTTCCTGTCGCCCCAAGCGGTAGCCGTAATCCGTCTGAGCTCCAGCCTGCAAGGCCAGTGCCAAGACCAACGCTATGTTAGCTGTCCAACGCACAGTTCACAGTTTCTCCAAACTGCCCTCGACAATTTCCACCGGATACTTATTCCGCAAATTGCGCACGAACCGCACGTAATCCCTTTTCGACTTGTCGATCCGCACGTAGGCCCGGGCGCGGCGCTGCGATTCGGCGTTGTACGGAATCTGCTCGCGCGTGCGCTCCAGCACCTTGAAAACCGAATAGCCCCGCTCGGTCTTCAACGGCCCACCCACCTCGCCGACGGCTACCTCCTGCACGGCAGCAGACAGCACGGGAAACAACCCTTGGGTATAGGCATTGAGCTGCATCTGGCCGCCGTGGTGCAAGCTGCCCTCGCGTCGGGTATGGTTCTTAGCTAGCTCTGCGGCATCGCCCCCCGCGCGCAACTCATCCCCCAAGCGCTGAGCTAGCGAATCCGACGCCACCAAAATTTCGACGATGGTGGTGCTCTCGGGTCGAGCAAATTTTTCGGGATGCGCGTCGTAGAAGTCGCGCGCTTCTTCTTCGGTTACACTCACGTACTGATCGACCTCTCGCCGGCGCAATGCGCTGAGCATCAATTCCTCGCGCTTAAACGCCACGGTCTCTTTGAAACGCGCATCCTCTGCCAAACCAGCCGCCTCAATCTCGGCACTCACGAACAGGTCGGGCAGCACTCGGCGGTGCAAAACCTCGGCCACGTGCGCGCTGTCGGCCGCCTGTAAACTCCTACCGGTGAGAAGCTCGTACGCCTCTAAAAAACCGCTGACGGTAAGTTCACCGCCCCGATACGCACAGAGAACTTCGGCTTGGTCCGCCATGACCCCGTTCTCGACGAGCCGCTGAATCGCCGCCGGACGCGGCACCGGTGCGTACGCTTGCACGAGCGAATCGCGGAGCGCCTGCGACCGCTCCTCGCGCTTTTGCACCGTCAGCTCCTCGACGATGATCTGCTCCGACGCGCTCAGCGGCGCTGGAATCTCGTCGAGCACTTTGTAGATCACGTAAAAGTCTTCGTGGCTAAACACTTCGCGCACTGGCGCAGAAACGCCCCCTATCGCCAACCCGAGCACCTGCTCAACCGTCTCCGCCGACATCTGGTCCCGCGTCTGGTATATGCCAGTGTCACCACCCCGCGCGGCAGTCCGCTCGTGCACTGAGTGCGCGCTGGCCAGTTCGTGGAAATCAGCCCCCGCGGCGAGTTGTTCGGTGATCGCACCTGCTTCCTCCAAACTCCCGACCATGATGCCGCCCAAGCGCAGAGCGCGGTGCCGGCCGCTCTCTCGGTAGTACCCCTCTATTTCCTCGGGAGTAAGTTCGATCTTGGCGACGACCTCGCGCTCCATGTACAGCGCCATCAGCCGAGCGCGTTTGAAGAGGGCCAGTTCGCCTTTGAACCAATTGTCTTCAGCCATCTTGGCGGCGTCCGCCTCGCGCAAGAGCAGCTTTTTGTCGATCAGGCTTTCGAGCACTTGGCGCTGCCCTCCTTCTTTCATCCCCGCGGGAATCCGCGCGTCAAACTCCCCGAACTCCGACGCAGTAATCGGCTCGCCATCCACTCGGGCCAGCACCAACTCCTCAGGCTCTTGGGCGCAACCCAAGGCTACAATCACTAGCAAGCAAAAGCGCAACACAGCCTCACTCCAGACCGGCAAATACTGTGATAAAGGTCGTGGTCTCATTCTTACCCTTGTCGTCCGTTGTGAAAACGCCTGGCCGGTCGCTGTCCTCAATCACTCGTTCACTAAGGATGCGGCCAAAGCGCAGACCCGCTTGCGTGGTCAGCCGGTACCCCTGGTAATCGGAAGTCGTCGAGAGCTGCACCGCGATGTGAGTCGAGCGCCAGTCCCCTGTCTCCTGCAAAAGCCCCGCCGCCCGCAGCTCGTCCTCGTCTTGCACTCGGTCGCGAAACCACAACTGCTCCACGCCGGATTCTATAACCGTGCGCCGCATGACCGGCAAGCGGGCGATCAACTGCAAGGTCAGCGCCCATTCCTCGCGCCGCTCCTCGTCAGCGACAAAGGGCGTCTGCCGCAAAAACTCGCTCTTGCACCTCGGCTGCAAGTCAAAGCGGCCGAGGCCGTATATGTAGTCCACCTTGTTGATTAGCCCCAAGAAACTCGCAGTACTTTCCAGCGGACGGCCAATGCTGTCGCGCGGATCCTCGGCGTTTTGCTGGAAGCGCTCCCACTTGAATTTGTTGACCACGTTCAGCCCCTCGATGCCTTGATAATCGAATTGCGCGTACGCGGTATTGATCCAAGTGTCCTGCGCCGCCAAGAGGTCGCGCACCACCGGCTGGATCGGCGCGCCGACAAAGGGGGTCGGCTCGCGCCGGGCGTCGGGAATGGTGTCCTGGGCTTGCTTGAGCATGTTGAAGACTCGCAAGTGCCCCAAGTCCGCGTAGTCCCGATCCAGCGTGAACATCGCGTAATTAGTCTCATTGAACGCATCGGTCGCCTGTGATTGCTCGTCCGTGCGCCCGAGGGTCAGCCGCATATCCGGCGCGAGATGGATGCCACCGAAAACATTGTATCCCCGCCGGTCCGGCTTGTACGGATAATCGGGTAGATCGTCGTCTTCGAAGCGGTCGATCCAATTGTTGTTATTCAAATCAATGCCAAAGAGAAACTCCGGCCGATCGACGTTGTAGCGCAGAAACGGCTCGTCGTAGTCGGGAATGATGTTGGCCGCAGTGGCGTTATCGTTCTGGTTGAAGTCGGAGATGAAGTCGTTGTTCTGGTCCCAGCCGGGAAAAATCGACCGATCGTTGGTCGAGCCAAAGCGAATCCAGTCGGGGAAGCGGTCTTGGTCGTCATTGTCATCGACAAACTCGTACAAGTGCCGCTGGGTATTGTCGTATTGCACGTCGCCCGTGGCACTGACCAAGAAGGCGGTCGTCGAATAGGCTTCGTCAATGGCGTAGGCCTCGCCGTAGAGAAAGTAGGGGAACACATTGCGCGAGACATTGAAGTACCAAGCGTCGGACCCCTCGGAGGAAACCGCGTGCTCTTCGCCCTCGTTGAACAGCGCGGCATTGGGAAACTGGAAATAGCGCTTGTTGCGGTCCCACTCGCCGTAGAAGTCAAAGCCGAGCACCCCAGTGCCCTCAATGGTGAAGCCGCCGACCAGATTGGCCGTCGGCAGGCCGTAGGAAAACTCAATCCGCTGCAAGTTGGTAATGTCCGCGACATTGCCCTCGGCCCGCCGCACCGCAATCAACGCTGGTTGCGCCGCGTCGATCACCTCGGCGGTCAACGGAGGGGGCGGTGCGCCGCGCAAGCCCGTCTGGCGGTCGGACCACATCTCAACCTTAAAGTCGTTGGCCAGCACGTAGTTGAAATCTACTCCGACAATCGTCGTCGGGTCTGGACCAACATAACCCGGATCGTTGAAGTCGTAGTTGACGATGATCCGCTCCGGGCCGTCCGCCGCCAAAAAGCCCGGCCGCCGGAACCCGCCAAAGACGACCGGCCACTGCGAGCCGGGCCGGACCACCTCCTGCAAGCTATAAACCGTCTCCTTACCGGTGTCGAAGTCGCGGCTAGTGATCCGCACATCGTGACTGAAAAGCGCCGCACCCCCTTCGTTGTCATCGGGCGAGTCGTCGCTCAGAATCACCGCAATCGCCGTCAGCGGTGCCGTGCTCTGCCCAGCGGTGAGGCTGCCAGCGACCAAATCGCCGTTGAACATGTCGAGCAGCGTATTGCCATTGCTGGCGTCCATCACTTGGGCACCAATCTCGACGAAATCACCAACCTGAAAGGTCGCCCGCCCACCGAATAACGAAGTGATATTGGTCTGCGTCACCGGCTCAGTAATCCCGCCCGAAAGTTGGGTGGACCCGCGGATCGGTTCGCTGATGCGCGAGGCGAGGATCGTCGCCTGATACTTGTCCGAGGCAAAATCCACCTGCACCCCGTTGAAGTCCGGCTTGGAAAACGTCATCGGCGTCAGCGTCGTGCGAATCCGGTCGCCGACCGTGATCGCGTAGTTGTACTGCCCCTGCGAATCGCCGCTGATGGTCACCGCATTGAACCAGCGGTTGAAGCGCGTACTCTGGAAGATACCGCTGCCCAAGGGCTGCGGCTGGAACTGACGCCAGTCGTAGATCAGCCAACCACGCGTGGTGAAGTTGCCGTACACATCGTAGAAGTAGTCGCCCTCGCGGGTGGTGTTGACGTAGCGCTCGTACGGGGTGCGGGCGTAGTTGGAGTACTCCCACTGACGCCAGCCGTAGTCCACGAAGAGTTCCTGCGGCACGTACCACTTTTTAACCGATGGATCAAGTGCACCAAAGAGCACGCCCGGACCAGTCGGCTCAAAGCTGACCGCCCCGCCGCGCTGGACGTCGGTCTGGCCCCAAGCCGGGACGCTCATCAGCACTAGCCCCCAGATGACGAAGTATGTTTTCGCTAGGCCGCTAACCGTCAAATGAAGCTGCAAACCTACCCGCGTCGCCGCGTTATTCATCGTTCACCTCAGTGTGTCGCAAAGAATCCACCCGCGTGTGCTCGCGCATCCAGTTTGATCCAACAGATCGCCGCTCCTACTCGACTATCGGCACTGGCATATAAGTTGCTTTTATACCCTTGAGCCACCATATTACCCACAACCCCAAGGAACTTATTTATGACCGAAAATCCCACTTCTCCATCCCAACCCACCTCCCAAGATATGCACTGGGGCATTAGCTATCTGCGCGAGGACATCCAAGACCTACGCAACCAAGTGGGTACCACGCACCACCGCATCGACGAAACCAATAAGCGCATCGACGAAATCAACCGATCCCTCGGCGAGCGTATCGACGAAACCAACCGATCCCTCGGCGAGCGCATCGACGAAACCAATAAGCGTATCGACGAAACCAACCGATCTCTCGGCGAGCGCATCGACGAAACCAACCGATCTCTTGGTGCCCAGATCCAAGCGGTGCATCACCGCATCAACGAGACCAACAAACGCATGGACACCCATTTCATTTGGATCATGACTACCTTGGTCGCCATCACTAGCATCCTCATCGCCGTCATTAAGCTCTAAACACTTTATGTGTTGACTCCGATCACATCCGCTCAGTAGGCCACCACAACCGCAGCGACCGCTCTAGCTTGCCCCGTCTTGGCGTCCAGCGCAATGCTGAACACGTAGTTGCCCGGCGGCACCAACCGGCCCGCGTCGTCGCGCCCATCCCAAAGCCGGGCAAAGCGCCCACTCTGATCCAGCGCATCGTATAGATTCCGCACCGGCCGACCGGCTAGATCGAAAATCGCAACCCGCAGCGGCGTAGGACGCCCTACATTGGTCAAGTCGTATTGCAGCTCGGCTTGGTCGTTGACTCCGTCCCCATTGGGAGTAAAGACCGGCGGCTGGGCGCGCACGTTGATCAGCAGTTCGCCGGAGATGGGCACTTTCACCGACAGATTGCCCTCAAAAGGCGTGCCCAACGCCTGCGTGTCCGGGTCGCCGTCCCCTAAATCGGCCGCATTGCCAGCCACCACGCTCTGTCCCAACCGGCCCTCAGATGCGGTATTAAACACTTGGCCGCTAAACGTAGTCCCGAAACGCAGGACCGCGTTTTCAAAACTCACCCGTAACTCCGTGTCGTCCTCACCTACGGTCGGAAACTCAATGGCAAAGGCATCGTCGGCTACCTCTACGACTGCAAAGTCGCCGCGCATTACCGGTAACTCGTCGAGCACTGCGCCGCTGAAATCGGCTTCCAGCACATCGCCTTCAGGCGGCCGTATCCGCACCTCACCTACCCGTTCCACCCGGAGCGGGGTAGCAATCCGCAGACGATTAAAACCCCGATCCTGACCGGAGCGGAACTTGCTCCTTACCGCGTAGGTGAAGTCCGTCTGCTCGCCCAAGGCCGCGCTACGAGGACCGATCTCGGCGATCAATTCCTCGGCAAAGGGCGACGGCAGCACGTCAAAGGAAAGCCCTCCAACCCCCGTGGCCGCCTCAAAGTCGTCGCTGAAGAACTCGATCATAAATTGGAAGTAGCGCCTCGGGCTTGGCGAGACGACAGGCCCCCCCGCACCCTCAGTGCCTAAATCCGCCAAGGAGACGATGCTGCTCGCGGGATAGGGCGGCGACCACGCACTCCAGTTGCTCACATCATTGCGGATCGTCGCCCGGTCGCCGCGCGGAAGTTTCTTGTAGTCGGCCTCGCTCAACGTCACCTGCTCCCGCTCCTCCTGCGACAGCGCATTAAATGCCTGCACCGCGTCGCGCAAATCCACTTCCTCGTTGTCGAGTATCTCCGCGACCAACGCTTGCAGCGCCTCATCTTCAATGTCTTTGGCGAATTTCCACGGCACCCCCACCTCGCCCGTGCCTAGGCCGCTACTGATCCCGGTACCACTGCTGACCCCAGCCCCATCCGATTGCAACCCAACATTGCCCCCACCAACGCGGAAGATCTTCTCGCCAGGCCGCACCTTGTTGAATTCCACCGGCTCGGGATCAATACCCGTACGCGTGCGCACCGCAATCCGCGAGAGCTGCGGGTCGCCAACCTGCTCCTGCACCCAGCGCACATGGCCCAGCAGTGCTAGGTCGCCAAAGTCGAAGATGTTGGAGATATAGACGGCCTCGGGCACAAAGCCCGTGCCAAAGACCTGGAACTCGGCAATGTCAAAGCCCAGCGCCGTCAGAGACTTGAGCCGCACGAAGCGCACGTATTGCGGCGGGATGCGGATATCGACGACCGCCTCTTCGTTTTGGCCCTCCAGCGCCACGCTCGTGCGGATGGGCACCCCCTCGCGCTGGGTGTCCGGCGTACCGTCGTTGATGAAGATCTCAAAGCTGCGCATGAAGTCGTTCTGGAAGGGGAAATTCGGCGCGGGAAACTCCGGCGCGGCATTGCGCGGAAAAAAGCGGAAGCGATCAACGCCAAAGCGCGCACCCAAATCCAAGTCGATGATCAGCCCCAAAACCTGGGCACTTTTGGCCCCGGCACTCAAGCGCAGATCGAGTCCACTCTGGCCGTCGTTGTCGATGAGCTTGGCCAGTTCGCCGCGAACATTGAGGTTGTTGGGCGAGGTGATCGAACCGCCGCGCGACTCGGTGTTGGCCCCAAGGGCGATGTTTAGCGTGGTATCGGCGCGCTGGGGAAAAATCCAGTCCGCAAAATTAGCGGCTGCAAAGTCGATAACGCCGCCGGGCGCGTTGGTATTCTCAACACTTTGGGCACTGCGAATGACCTTGGCTTGGATCTCGCCGCCACCATCGCGCCAACTCAATCCACTCGCACCGACGACGATAGTGTCGGCAGCGGCGGGCAGGGCACTAACAGCAATAAAGACAGCACAAAGAAGGGGATATTTCATGGCTGTTTGTTACGCTTTTCCGCCGGACTTGTCAAGAATGAGCCGCGCAGGCGGCAGGGGAGAAAGGCACTCCCCCAAATGGCAAAGACACCTAAGCAACCCATTGATGGATACTGTTCGACACAGCTTGCGCCACCTAAAAGCCGCCCTATCAGACCGTCCGCTTTGGCATGGATATTGCAGTACACGCACCGAAAGCCGCCTTTTGGTGGTTTTTAGGTCTTCATTTATATTTTTTTAGCTCTTGAGCCTAAACTCATGCCAACAATCGTCATTGATGGATATCTATTTCGCTTCTACTCATCAGACCGATTTGAACCGCCGCACATGCATGTTATCAAGGCAGAAAAAGTAGCAAAAATCTGGCTACACCCTGTATCTGTAGAGTACAATCGTGGATACCACCGAGCAGAATTGAACCGAATTTTAAGACTGACCCACAAAAACTTGGAACAATTAGAGGATGCTTGGAATGCTTATTTCTCCCGATAAAAAGACCGTCACCGCAACAAGCGTCCGTTTTGACCACAACCTACTATATGTCGCCTTGAGTGATGGGCGCGAAATCAGCATCCTGTTGGACACTGTTTATTGGTTGGATTGGTTGCGCCGCGCAACCGACGAACAACGAGCCAACTGGTCCATAGAACCGGGCGGTTTTGCCATTTATTGGCAAGAGTTGGATGACGGCATTGAACTCTGCCATTTATTGAGCCTCGAAGCCCTTTCCTGAAATCGACATCCTCTGTATCCCCGTTCCCGCAAAAAGGTCGCGCACCAAGGGTCCGCTAACTCTGTATCGCTCTCGTGGGCCATCTCTCTCCTGCTTGGTTAGCCAGTGAATCACTAAAAAGTTGGAGGCCGGTGCGCTTATGGGCCTCCTTTGGGGTTCTATGTTGGGCGGTCCGGGCGACAGCGACGGCATTGGTATATTGACGCTACTTTTAGCTAGTCGTGCCGTCTCCACGTTGCGCTTAAATTTATACAGGGAGGAAACGAGCATGGCTGCCCAACTGAACCGCTTCATGGCCCTATTCGCCCTGTGCGGGCTGTTGACCCGGCCGGCGATGGCCGCGAGCGCCGATAGTCTTTCGACACAGACGAAAGCGATGGACACCTCGCTCGACTACTGGACGGGCCGTATCGAACGGGACACGACCTGGCGCGACACCGTGTATGTCAGCGGCGATATGACCATTGCGTCGGGAACAACCCTGACCTTGGCACCCGATACGCAGGTCCTCTTCCTGCCCTACCGCGATGATACCCAAGGCGGCTTGGACTCCACCCGTGCGGAACTGACCGTCGAGGGACGGCTGCATGCCCAAGCCGAGGGTATCGTCTTTCGTTCGGCGGCGGCTACTTCGTTGGGGGCCGACTGGTATGGCATTGTCGTCGAGCGCGGTGGCCTCGCCAACGTATCCAACGCCGCGATACGAGACGGTCTTCGTTGCTTGTATGCCAAGATGGGCGGGCGTGTCACGATGGACCATGTCGCCTTTGCCAACTGCGGGAAGCCGACCGCACAATCGTTTTCTCGGAGATCGGCAGCTAGCGATAGCCTGTCGGCACTGGGTACTTCCCCTCAAGCGGTGGTCGGCGACAGTGCAAATACCACGGAAGAGTCCTTGCTCAACAGCGTATTTATGGGCCAGCCCTTCCGTTTTTCGGCGGCGGTCAGCGACAGTACGAAGGACGACATGAAACCCGACAAACGGATTTTCAACAAGCAGATCCATGGTGCTTTAGGGGGTTTTATAATCGCTCTGGGGTCATTTTCAGCCTCAGAAGAGTCGGCCAGTATATTAGTGCCAATCGCTTATTCGTTGGGAACGGCGATTGGCGTGAGTAAAATTGATCCGCACGACCGATTCATCGCATCCCTAGGCGGCAGCGTGGTGGGATTAATCGGAGGCATTGGATTGACGAGTATCAGTAAAGTGCTTTTTCCGTCCCTACTTGTCGGTCCTATTATCGGTGCGACGATAATGTCCGAATGGTCGCGCAAGCCCCCTCAAGCCCGCCGCGTCTCCGTCGGTCTGATACCGGCCCCCAAGGGAGGCCTATCCGCCGTCGCCACGCTGCGCTTTTGAACGTTGCTCATCCATACATCGGCGCAATACCCTGCTAGCACCAGCTTTCGGCGGGTTTCGTATTCCCCCAAGCGACAAAGACACCTAAGCAACCCATTGATGGATACTGTTCGACACAGCTTGAGCCACCTAAAAGCCGCCCTATCAGACCGTCCGCTCTGGCATGGATATTGCAGGACACGCACCAGAAGCCGCCTGTTGGTGGTTTTTAGTCCTTCGTTTATATTCCCCCACTGAGGAGTCCAGCCATGAGCGAAAGCACCGACCCCCAAACTCGTACGGTCCCTACCCCTGAAGAAATGCCTTGGAGCATTAGCTATCTGCGCGACGATATTAAAGATCTGTGCACCCAGATAGGTGCCCTACATGAGCGCATCGACGAAACTAACCGATCATTGGGCAACCGCATTGACGAAACCAACAGGCGCATTGACGAGATCAACCGCTCGTTGGGCGACCGCATCGACGAGACCAACCGCTCATTGGGCGAACAAATTCGCGCACTCCATAAGCGCATGGACACCTATTTCCTTTGGATGATGGGCACGTTGGTGGCCATCACCAGCGTCCTCATCGCCGTCATCAAGCTCTGACCTGCCCCTCATCGGCCGGCCCCTCGAACGCGGTCGAGCTTACCAGCCGTCAACCATGCGACCGGCCTCGTCGCGGAAGAGCATGACCGACAACAGTACTATCGCGACGATGGCCGCACCGTAGCGTTCCAGTTGGCGCGGCCTATCCCTGCGATGCGTCCCAATTATAGCCCGTATGCTACCCAAACTCTCATTTGCTGCCTTGCTCTGCTGGAGCACCGCCTTGAGCGCCCAGACGCCCGCGGCCGATACCACCATCGCCGGTCAAACCCTGCCCCTGCTCCCCATTGAGACACTAATCGCCCAGCTACAACGCCCGGCCAACGGCCCAGCCGTCGTCCACCGGCAAGTCGCCTTCCGCGAACGCCTGTTTGCGCCAACTTCGGGACTCGACACCCTGCGCGTCCCCCTCGACTTGGAGGAAGTGTACTTTCTCGACGAGGTATCCTTCAGCCAAGTCGCGTTCCTCGCCCCAGTGCGCTTTGAACGCGCCCACTTCGCCGGTGGCCTCTCCTTTGCCGAAGCGCACTTTACCGCCGCCTTCTCCCTACGCGCAAGCCATCTGGCCAAACACGCAACCTTCCAAAAAACCCACTTCCTCGGCGACGCCGACCTAACCGCAAGCCGCTTCGCCGGAGTCGCCTCCTTCGTCGGCGTGCGCTTTGCCGGCCAACGCGCCAACTTCGCCCAGACCCAATTCGACAACGCTGCCTATTTCGAGCAGGCCGCCTTTGCCGCGCCAGCCACCTTCACCGACGCTGCCTTCGCCGGAATCGCCTCTTTCAAGGAGACCACTTGGGCGCAGCCTCTATCTTTCGCTGGAGTCCGCTTCGCCGACCGAGCGCTGTTTTGGGACGCGCGCTTCGCCGAAGACGTGTCCTTCGACAGCGGACGTGCCGACGGAGAAGCCGCCTTCGACCGAGCGCGGTTCAGCGGCGAGGCATCCTTTGCCGACTTCACCTTTGCGCGGGCGGCGCGCTTTCGCAGTGCGACCTTTGGCCAAGCCCGCTTTGACGGAGCTTACTTCCGCCAAGAAGCCGACTTCAGCGAGAGCGAGGGCCGCATCATCCACCTCGGCGCATTCTTCAACCGCTCCCTCGACCTGAGCCGCGCTGCCTTCGCCCTGATCGACCTGCGGACAGCCGGAGCGGATTCGACCTTCGCCGCGGACAGCCACCTCTACTTGCACCAGCCGCGCTTCGGCCGCATCCAAGTGCGTTGGCCCCAGCTAGCAGGCCATCTCGCCACAGCCGACTCAACCCACGCCGCCCTCGACCCAACCTACGCCGCCCTGTACCACCAATTCCTAGCCCAAGGCTTGAACGGCGATGCCGCAGCCTGCCACGCCGAGCGCATGGACCACCAGCGCCTCGCACGCGCTTGGAACGAGCCAGCGCGCTGGGGCCTAGAACTGTGGCGACTAAGTTCGAATTACGGCACAGCCCCCCAGCGAATAATCGCCTTTATGATCGCCATCGTCCTCCTCTGCGGCTTGGCGTACCGCACAGCTTCCAACTCCATGTGCTCCGCCTCCGGCGCAACCCACCCCACCCTTGCCAACTGCATCGTCTTCAGCCTCTACACCTTCATCCACGTCAACTCCCGCGCTTGGGATGCGACGGGCAAGCTCAAGCTCCTCGCTGTCGCCGAGGCCCTGCTAGGCTGGGTGTCCTTCGGCCTGCTCATCGCCGTAGCTTTGGCCCACGTGCTGTGACTCGGCCTCTTCTACCTTATTGCTGGCGGTCCGCCACCAGCACCCCACCCCTTGCCCAGTTCTCGCGCTCGCATTCTTCGAGCACTACCGTCGTCCCCTCCCGGGGCGCATCGCAGGTGTCCACGATGGCTTGGGTCAGCGCTTCGACTAAGGCCCGCTTCTGCTCGGTGGAACGCCCTGCAAGCATCTTCACGTTGATAAACGGCATCGTCCGTTCTCCTGTTTAGTGGTTAGTAGACATGTGTCTGGTCTCACAATCTGCACGCTCGCGTATCCGATTTCAAGTATGGGGTCTCGCCCTCGCCAGCATCCTCAGCGCCTGCGCTCCCCAAGACCCTCCAGCACCGCTAGTGCATTTCGCCGACGCTGGAGACGCCGCTGGCATCGACTTCGTTCACTACAATGGCTTTTCCGGCTCCTACTACTACGTCGAAACCTTCGGTGCCGGAGCCGCCTTCCTCGACTACGACGGCGATGGCCGCCTCGACCTCTACCTCGCCAACGGCACCTACCTGACCGGTCATCCCCCAGATCCACTGCCGGTCAACCGCCTCTATCGC
Organism: Candidatus Latescibacterota bacterium; assembly: GCA_022819745.1. Next base: position 85,149 of record JAJEGS010000022.1, read on the forward strand.
AACGCAGGCGAGGGCACCTTCGCCGACGTCACCGCCCACAGCGGCAGTGCTGACCCCGGCTACGGCTTCGGCGTCGCAGCCGCAGACTACGATGCCGACGGCGACACCGACCTATTCGTCGCCAACTACGGCCCCAATGCCCTCTACCGCAACGACCAAGGCACCTTTGCCAAAACGCCAGCCGGCCTAGCAGATCCACGCTGGGGCTCCAGTGCCGGTTTCCTCGACTACGACCGCGACGGCGATCTCGACCTATTCGTCGCCAATTACGTGCGCTATGCCCTCGACGATGAATCCGTTTGCCAACAAGGCCAAGTGCGCTCGTACTGCGAGCCGAGTGTATACGACCCCACCGGCGACCTTCTCTACCGCAACGACGGCAACACCTTCGCCGACGTCACCGAGGCGACCGGCATCACACTCAAGGGCAAGGGACTGGGCGTCGCGCTGGCCGACTACGACCGCGACGGCGACACCGACATCTACGTGGCCAACGACGGCACCATGAACTTCCTCTACGCCAACCAGCACAGCACCTTCGCCGAAGTGGGCTTGATTGCCGGCACCCGCTACAACGAGCACGGGCACGCCGACGCAGGCATGGGCGTCGATTTTGGCGACTACGACCGCGATGGCGACGCCGATCTCTTTGTCACCAACTTCGCCTTTGAAACCAACGCCCTCTACCGCAACGACGGCCAAGGCCAATTCGCCGTCGCCACCCAGCGCTTGGGGCTGGCCGATCCCTCGTACCGGCCCCTCGGCTTTGGCACCAAGTTCTTCGACTACGACAACGACGGAGACCTCGACCTCTTCGCTGCCAACGGCCACGTCATCGACCGCATTGCAGAGGTGGATTCGAGCCAGACCTATCGGCAACCCAACCAGATGTTCCGCAACGACGCGGGTCGCCGCTTTGCCGACGTCTCGGCTGCGTTGGGACCAGATTTCCAAAAGGCCAACGCCGGCCGGGCCACCGCAGTCGCCGACTACGACGACGACGGCGACCTCGATCTCCTAGTGACCACGGTAGCGGCCCAGCCACGACTGTTGCGCAACGACGGTGGCAATGCCCATCACTGGCTACAAATCCTGTTGGTGGGAAAGATCCACCCCGACGCCCTCGGCACGCGGGTAGAGGTTGTGGCCGACGGGGTGCGCCAAGTACAGGAGCGCCAATCAGGCGGCAGCTATCTATCCAGCCACGACCCGCGTCTGCACTTCGGGTTGGGCACTGCAACGAGCGCCCAAGTGGAAATCCACTGGCCGGACGGGACGTATCAGATCATAGAAAAGGTCGCCGCCAACCAAGTGCTCAAGGTAGCACAGCCGGACCCCTAGCGGCCCAACGCCCGAGCCTGTATCTCTCGGTAAAACTGACGCAAACGCTCGCGCTCGGCGGGCAAGTGATCGACCGCTCGTTGGAGGATGTGCGCTGCCCGGGCTAGATCTCCCATCTGTCCATAGAGGCGAATCATCTCTACGTAAGCTGGTAGCAGCTTGGGATTAGCCTTGAGCGCGGCCTCGTAGTAGCTAAAGGCTCCTTCTATATCTCGCTGCATGATCCGCACGTGCGCCAGGTTCATCCACGGCTCAACTTGCCGAGGGGCCTTTTGCGCCACCCGCGCAAAAATTGCTTCGCCGCCTGCGAGATCGCCCAGCGCCGCCTTGACCCCACCTAAGTTTAACCACGCCTGCCAGTATTCAGGATCCTCGGCCACCGCCCGCTCAAACGCCGCCAGTGCCCGCTCTTTGTCTCTGACCTCGGCATAGGCGTTGCCCAGATTGTAGTGGATCGCCGCATCCCCTTCCATGTCCATCGGCGCTAGATGACTGTTGGCCGCCAACGCAAAGACCAAACAGACAGCCAACCCTAGCCCCAAGTTGCGCCAATAGCCCGCCCTCCCCCAGCTCCACAGCGCCCACAGCCCATAGGCGGCAAAGACCATGAGCACCGGCAGCACCGGCACCCGGTAGCGCGCCGCCACAAAAAACGCGATCACCCCCAGACAATAGCACAGCACGTACAGCAGCGGCCACGTCGGCCCGATCCGCCGCAGACTCAGCAGCATGCCCCACAGCGCCAGAGGGGCCACCAAGCCAAAGGGGAAGGCAATGCCCGCTTTCCACAGAGTCGCCGACAGCACCGTTGAGTACGTGCGCCAGAAGTAAATCGGCTGGTTGCGCCCCCGCTCATCGCCGTGCCAAAACGCCCATAGCTTGTTCCCCATCAACCCCAGCCACCCAGTCGGATCACCCTGGATGTAGTCCCAAGCCCGCGCGGCAAAATAAGCCGACTTAGCCGAGGGCCGCTCAATCCCCTCCCGCGCCGGTTGAGTGACTAAGTCGTCCCATTCCCACCCCGGACGGATAGCTACGGTCTCTACATAGGCGGAATTATTGCCGATGTACAGGTTGATTCCCGCGTTGTAGGAAATCCCCACCCCATCGCCGCCGATGGCCCAGTTGCGCCAAGCCACCGGCGCGATAGCCAAGACCACGCCGAGTGAAAACGCACCGGCCCAGATCAAGCCCTGCCGACGGGGAGTGGTCCATAAGAGGACGATAGGCACGGCGACCGCAAAGGTCAGCACGGTCGGCACGGCCAACGCACCAATGCCAAAGGCCACCCCAGCACCCAAAAATCCCCAACGGCTCGGACGACGCCAGACGCGCAAAAGCACCACTAGAGCCAGCAGATCGACGAAGGCGGCCAACGAAGCCGGCAACAACTCTCCGTCAAAAAAGATCAACGGCCCGCACAGCGCCGCACCGATCCCAGCCAGCAATCCCACCGCCGGATTGAACAAGGCACGCCCGATCCACCAACTCATCGCGCAGACCAGCGCCCCTAGCAAAGCCTGCACAAAGCGCACGGCGTAAAAAAATGATTCTGGGAATAGAACCTTTACCGCCCCGAGGAAGTACGGGTAGAGCGGCGGCTGCCAAAACGGCCCCTCACCCACGCCCAACCAGTTGCCCGCAGCTAAGCGCTGGGCGTGATGGGTGTACGTCTTGGCATCGACCGCCGGATGTGCAAAAAGCGGACTCGCATCTGCTTCGAAGATATAGGCGACCCGCACCGCCAAGGCGAGGGCGAAGACGAGCCAGCCCAAGCGTCCGGCCTGTAGCCCAGCGATCATTGCGAATATACCCGCTGAATGATATCGTTAGTGGCCATCAACCAACAGACAACTATGCGCTCATCCTTCCTCGGCACCTGTTTCTCCTTCATCCTCGTCTTAGTCTTTACCGTCTGCATGACCTTTACCAGTGTGCGGACCTACGTTCTCTATGGCAACTACACAGGGCTGACCGATCACTTCAACACCGTCGGCGTCATCTTCCTGATCTTCTGGATCGTGGTCGTCGCTCTCGCGCTGCGCCTGCTCCACCCGCTCTTGCGCCTCTCGCCAGCCAATTTCGCCTTGGTCTATGCCGCGCTCATGGTCGCCGTAGTGCTGCCCTCCATGGGCTTTGGCGGCTACTTCATCCCTTTAATCGCCGGCGTCTTTTACTACGCCACCCCAGAAAACAACTGGTCCGACCTGCTCTGGCCGCACATTCCCCACTGGGCCGTCCCCCGCGACCTCGAAGCGATCCGCCAGCTTTTTGAAGGCACGGATGCTGCCGCGCCCGTGCCTTGGGCCTTGTGGGTCGGGCCGCTGTTGTGGTGGGGACTTTTCATGCTGGCCTTCTTCTTGGTCAGCATCGCCCTGATTAGCTTGGTCCATCACCAGTGGTCGCGCCAAGAGCGCTTGGTGTATCCCCTCGCCGCCGTTCCCAACATGCTCCTCGAAAGCTTGGAAAACCCCGCCGCGTCCATTCTCAAGAGCAAGCTATTGTGGCTGGGATTTCTCATTGCTTGGATACTGCCGACCGTCAACATGCTCGACCGAGTACTAGATATCGAGATCATCCACGGCTTCGGCATCCCCGGCGGCCGCATCGAGATCCGTCAATTCGGGCTTAGCTACGGGCTTAACACCGACCTGCTGGTCGTGGGATTGAGCTATTTGGTCGGCCTCAACGTGCTGTTCAGCGTCTGGTTTTTTCACCTACTCATCGCCGCCGAAGGCGCACTGCTCAACTGGCTAGGCATTTCCCTATCGCTGCCGGCCCAGCCCCACGCACCCAACGTGCTGCTCGCCCATCAGCAGATTGGCTCCCTCGCGTGCATCGTCGGAATCTCGCTGTGGATGTCGCGCCACTTCCTGCGTCGCCAGTGGCGGCTGATCATCGGCGGTGGTCCAGACAGCGATAGCCCAATCTCTCCACGTGTCGCTGCTCTGCTCGGACTAGCCGGGCTGACGTACATGGCTGGCTTCCTCTGGGCCAGCGGCCTGAGTCTGATCTGGAGCATCGGCTTCCTGCTGGTCGCGCTGGTGATTTTCTTCGGCATCGCCCGCCTGTTGGCCCAGACCGGGATCGGTCGCCTGCGCGCTCCCGCCTCCGTGCCGCCGATCCTGACCAACCTCGTGGGCACCGCCCCTTTTGGTGCCCAAGGCCTGAGCGCAATGGGATTGAGCATGGTCTGGACCGCCGACTTGCAACTCTTTTTGATGGGCACCCTCGCCCACGCCTTCAAAGTCTGCGAACCAGCTCGGCTCAAAATCAGCGGACGCAAGCTGGTGTTCTTTTTGTCCGCCGCCATGATCGTCGGCCTCATAACCACCATGGTCTGCTACATCTGGCTGGGCTACCGCCACGGATTGATCCACGGCTACCGCTGGTACTTCGTCATGTCGCCGCAATACCACTGGTCTTGGGTCGCCAATTCGATCAACAATCCCAACCCCGCCGAGCCGTTGGTGGCCGTGTTCCTCGCCATTGGCGCGGGCCTCGCCGGGCTGCTCGCGCTGGCCCAGTACCGCTTCGCCGGCTGGCCTTTGCATCCAGTGGGACTGGGCATCGCCCTAACTAATACCGTCTCCATCGACTGGTTCGGGATTTTCTTGGCCTGGCTGATCAAACTATTGGCCCTGCGCTACGGCGGTATCCAACTCTACCGCACCCTGCTACCCTTTTTCATCGGCCTGATCTTGGGCACCTGCGTTGGCGTCGGCGGCGCGTCGCTGGTCTATGCGTTTTACTATTACTGAGACAACCGCTGTGCCCTAATCGGGATCGGTCCCCACCCCGTCGAGACGCGCCATCTCCTCGTCTCCTAGCTGCCAGTCGAACAAATCCAGATTGTCGCGCAAATGGGCTGTTGAACTGGCCTTGGGGATGACGATCATATCCTTCTGCAAAAGCCACTTTAAGGCCACCTGCGCTGGGGTTTTGCCGTGCTCAGCGGCCACCTGTGCAAGTACCTCGTCTCGGGCTAGATCGCCCTGGGCCAGCGGGCGGTGCGCCGTCAGCACCACATTGTGGGCGTGGCAATGGTGCCGCAGTCTTTCGCGGTTGTGGCGCAGATGGTATTCCACCTGATTGGTGCAGATCGGCAAGCCGGTGGCAGCCCTAGCTCGATCAGTCTGCTCAATGCTGAAATTGCTAATGCCAATGCTTTTGGCTTGGCCAGCCTCGTAGATTTTTTCAAACGCGGCCAAGGTGCGCTCCACCGGCACGCCCTGATGGCCGGGATGGTGAATGAGCAGCAGATCGACGTATTCGGTTTGCAAATCGCGCAGAATCTCCTCCATTTGCTCCAAGGTCGCCTCGTACTCCAGGTGCGAATGCCAAATCTTGGAGGTGATGAAGAGGCTATCGCGGTCCGCCCCAACCTCTTTGAGGACTTGGCCGATGGCGTCCTGATTTTCGTACATCCAAGCCGAATCCAAATGCGTATAGCCCAGTTCGAGGGCCTCTTTGACCACGTCTTTGCACTGCTGGCCGCGCAACATCCAAGTGCCCAACCCCAATTGCGGGATGGCATGGCCCGAGGCCAAGGTAATGTCTGGCGTACTCATGTCGATTTCTCCTCTTATGGATAGCTCTTTCTACCGTATTATCCTGCATAAAATAAAACAGGGGAAGGAACCCAAAAGCCCCTTCCCCTGCTTTTCTACTCCATCGAAGAGGACTAAGGAGTCCCCTGACGAACCACCTGCTCGATCAGGTTGCCCGTAAAAGAAAGGCCCACCGCATAGGTCGGCCCAGCGAAATACCTGTTGCCACTGACCGTCATGCGCGCTTGGGCTTCAAGGCTCACGTTGGGGTGGAGACCAACCAAGACCGTCGGCGCTAGATAGGATACGCTTTGGCTAAGCGTTTCCGACTCGCCGGGATTGCTTAGGGCGTCGTACTCCGCTCCTGCAATGCTTTCGTACTTGAGGGCGACGAGGAGTTTATCCATGGGGCTATAGCCTGCCTCGGCGTTAAAGACGAACTCTGCGCCTGGGGTGTAGCTGCGATCGGGATTAGGATCGGAATCCTTGTATTCTCCGCGCCAGCGATATCCAAGATCGAGATTGGCGTAAACAGGCACTGGATAAAAAGAGCGGCCCAGTTGCGCGACCACGTCAAAATCCCATTGGCCGCCGGTTATGGAAAGGGCCTCGGGCACTTCCCGGTAGTCTCCCATAGGGGCTTTGAATCCCAATTTCAGCGTACCCACCAGATCAGCGCTGTTCACGAGGTTAATTTTGGTAAATCCGCGTATATCTCCCAAGCCCGATTCCGTTTCCAGAGCAGGCGGCGGGGTCGCCACATCATTACTCTCATCTTTATCTACGAATTTATTACTGAGATACGGGATCTGTAGGCCAAGGTCGATTTGGTCGGTCACGCCGTAGCGAATGTCGAAATAGACCTGCTGCGATTGGTAGCGGGCGTCGGCGGGCATGTCAACCGCATTTCCACCCGCATCATAGTGCTGATCGGTCGCTTGCGACATGACAGTGATTTTGCTCCATACTTGGCCCTTTTCAAGCGTCCAAGCGCCTGCTGATGCCATCTGCGGCAGCAGGACACTAAGGGCAACGATGAGCAAAGGGATTACGTGCGGGGTGAGTTTCTGGTATAGAAACTCTATGCACATGTTTGCGGGGCGGGGGAAAGAGGTCATGCCTCTCCTTTCTAATTAAATCCTCAAGTTTGACTAGAAGGTTATCCAGCAAACTTAGAGGACGAGGTTGAGATGAGTTGCTTCCCCAAGATCAAGGAGCTGGTAAGCGGCTTAAAAATACGTCCAATCAATCTACTGCTCAAGGCGTCGGAGTCTCGTCAGCGAGAGAGTGCTACCCCTCCACTCGGCGAAAGTATTCCTCAGCGTCGTCTTGCGGCACATACCCCAGATACTTCCCGGTGGCCTCCAAGTCAAAAACGCGCCGTCCGTTGCCGCTGACCACATAGGCCAACAGGTACTGAGTGTCAACTTCCAAGGCCCGGCGATGGGCTTCAATGCAGTCGCGGTGGCTGAGGAACATGGCCCGCATATAGTCCTCGGCAGAGGTGCCGCGCATAGTGGTCGGATCGTCTTTAGCAATGATCCAGCCGATGCGCAGACCGACGAATTCAAGGCCGTAGCGCTGACTGTACAGCTTGCCCATGTTTTCGCCAAAGAGCTTGGAAACCGCGTACATGGAGTCGGGATTAGGCGGCTCGTCCAAACGCATGCGGATAGATTTGGTCGGATCCAAAGTTTCAGGCGTGGTCAAAATAGTATTGCCGTGTTGGGTGTGATTGGTCGAGGCAAAGACCAAGCGTCTAACCCCAGATCGGCGACACTCTTCCAGCACCTGGTACATGCCTTCGAGGTTGTGATCCCGCACGCTCTCCCAAGAGGCGCTTGGGCTGGGATCGGCCGCTAGGTGAATTACGGCCTCCAAACCCTCAAACGCCCCTTCAACCTCTGCGGCGCGGTCGAAATTGACGATAGTAGCGGGAAAATCGACCGGGCGGCGCGTGAATGCCTTGAATTCGTACTCGGCTCCCAAGCCAGCCAGCAACACGCGGCCGATGGTGCCGTTGGCCCCAGTCAGGCCAATGCGGGTATAGCGCGTCATGTTGTATGCTCCTTTAGGCATCTAATACCACTTCTACTATCGTGTACTTAGCCCACGACAAAAATCCGTCGGCTATTCTCGCGCAGCACGAGCTCCCGGTCAAAGGTATGCTCGCCCACGCCGGTCAGCCGAAAGTGCTTAATTTTGATCTGCCCATACAAAACATCCAAGGCAATGCGATAGCCCGACTGGCGTTGGGCAATGCGCACCGTGCCCCAAGCAGTGCCATTTGACCAGAAAAAGGTCCCGGGCTCTGCGGCAAAGGCGATGGACTTTGTAACCCCCGAATAATTAAATCCCGTCAGCGCCAGCACCCCGGCCCAAGCAACCATGGCGCGGGCGTAGTGATGGCCGCATTCGGCTTCGTCAAAGGGACTGCGTTTCGCCCCATCGTAGCGATTGCGAACGTCGCGCATGGTTTGCAGACCGTTTTTGCGCTGCCCCTCGTAGAGCATGCCAATGGCCGCGGTGTATTCAAACCCGGTCATCACTTCCGTGAAATAGGGAAACGGGTTGTCGGGCCGCTCGTGGGGATAGCTCGCCATGAGCAAGGCCGATTCATCGCCCAAGGCATAAGAGCGCATGCAGTTGAAGTGATCCGTCAGCTTCTTGCGGTGGTTGTACTTGCGGATGCTCCTGAGAGTTTGGCGCACATGGGCGCGCTTGGTCAGATAACCCAAGCCGCAGACGTGGGCGAAAAACTGGCCAACGAGCTGATCCACCAGACAACCGCGGCCGAGTTGGTAATCGGGATCAGAGAGTTTCGCCGCGCCCATACTCAGCCGCAGCGCTGCGGCCACTTTTTTGGGTGGCTCAATGCGATGCTCGTAGTATTCGCCATTGAACAATTGCTCGTCGATGTAGGAACGGCCACTCTCGTAGAGCCGCCGGCAGGTTTGAGCAAAGTCGGATTCCCCCAGATAGGTCGCCATTTCCTCGCCGGCGCGCAGAGCACCCAGATACCAGATCCCCATTTGTGGATTAGGGCCGTAGTATTCAACGTCCATGGTATTGTGCTGACAGCCCTCCATAACCCCGTCGCCATCGCCGTCCCACCCCCCTTCGATCCAGCAAAATTCAAGGGCCTTTTTGACCTTTGGCCAAATCGATTGGAGGAAGGCATCGTCGCCGCAAAGCTGCCAGTCGCGATAGGCTTTCATAATACAGCCCATCTGACCGTCGGCCGCGGCTTTGCCAAATTCTTGGGCGCGACTCAGGGGCAGATGGACGCGAAAGTTCATCATGCCTTGGTCGTCGGTGGCGTGATTGAATTCGGTATCGCGCATCGTGCGGGCTAGATCGCCAAAAAGGAACGCCGTACTTTGTTCGTAATTCCACACATGCGTACAGGAACCCATGCAGCAGCCGCTGTGATCGTTGTATCCCTCCCAGCCAAATAAACGTCCATCGGGAGTGCGGAAGCACGTTTGCGTCCGCAGGGTGCTGAGATTGAACAGGGCGGCTTCCTTGACAACCTCGGGTAGGTCACTTGCCGCAAAGGCTTGGACAAAGCGCATGGTCTGTTGTTCCAGCTTTTTGAGCCTCGGCGCAGTTTTGCCGGCCACATCCCACGCATCGCCATAGTGCGTCGCATAGTAGTTGCCAAGGTAGGGATCGTCGCCCGGCGACCACGTGTGCCGATTGGGAAAGTGCCACGTCAGCAAGAAGGTGATCGTCTTGCTCGCCTTGGGCAGAATGGTGGTGCGCACCGCGAGCGAAGCACTCGGCATGTCAACCCCTCCGCTGGGGTGCTTTTCCACCCGGCCATCGGCGGCAAAGTCGTCCCAAAAATCGAGCAGCGACGTGCCCCACCCGGCTTTTTTCCACGCCGTGCGATAGGTAATACCCGTTTTGGCCGTGGTGGTCAGGGCCATAGTGCCATAACTGATGGCGGCGGGATCAACCCCTTTGCTGTCCATGAAAATGCCCTGACAGTGCGTTGCCTTGCGAAAGCGATTGCGATTGGCCTGGGCCAACTCTTCCACGCCATCGTTGCCAATAAAATTGGGCAGCGAGCCGCATACCGAGGCCGTGACGCGCTTGTTGGTCCGATTGGTGAGCGTATAGCGCAGCACCGCGATGGGGATGCCGCTGTCATCGGCGTTGGCGGGAATGAGCGGGTTGAACGCTTCGAGACAAACCGCGACCGGAACTTGTGGATCGGATAGCTGGACCTGTGCAAGTGGATAGGCCGCGGCAAACGCACATTGTGCAAAGCGCGGCAAGCCGTGATTGGCCGCCACACTGCCGCTTGCCCCCTGGTATTCGGATACATCCACCGGCCCTTCGAGCGCACGGGTGACGGACGGGCCGCCAGCGGGTTTGGCGTACAGGGCAAAAAATGGCCAACCCCCTCGACCTCCATCGCTCATTGGGACAAATCCCTTGGCCGGGCGGTTCATCAGTTCCCAGTCGCGCAAATCCCCGCGTCCACCCAGTGAAACTGTACCCGTGCCAATGCCGCCAATGGGCATGGCAATGTTGGCGAGATGATCACGATCGTAGTGCTTGAGCATCGGCCAGTTGGACATTGTGATTACTCCTCTGTGTGATCGTATTGTTTTTACTATCTGACGTTACGCCTTGTAGGGGCAACCCTTGTGGTTGCCCTCGTAGGATCCCGCTGGCTGAATGCGCCGGGTCGCCTGGGCGCCCACAAGGGACGCCCCTACATCTATCATTGCGGCGCAGATGCGTAACATCAGTCTGCGGATCTAAGGCGTCGGAGCCTCCGCGTCGATCAGCCCTTCCTCCTTAAGCTCGGCCCAATAGTCCGCGGGAATCGCGCGCTCTAAGCAATCCACATTGGCGGCAACTTCCGCGACGGTCCGCGCTCCGGGAATGACGGTCGCCACCGTCGGATGTCCAAAGGGAAATTGCAGCGCCGCGGCCGCCAAGGGCACCTCGTGCCGCGCGCAGACCGCCTTGATGCGGCGCACCTTCTCCAACACATCTTCTGGCGCGGGCGCATAGTTGTAATACGCACCTTCGACTGCTCCGGTAGCCAAAATCCCCGAATTGTACGGCCCGCCAATCACGATCCGCACCCCCTTCTCCGAGCACAGCGGCAACAACTCGCGCAGCGATTCCTGCTCCAGCAGCGTATAGCGGCCAGCCAGCAAAAAGGCATCGAAATCCCCAGCGCGGGCAAAGTCGGCCAGCATCTGCCACTGGTTCATACCCAAGCCGAGCGCCTTGATCACCTTTTGCTGACGCAGTTCATCGAGCGCAGGATACGTTTCAGCCATCACTTGATCGAAGTACCCCCGCTCGCCCGACGTCCAATCCGGCTCAATGCTCTTCCCCTCGTCCGGATCGTGGATCAGCACCAGATCGAGCCGATCCATTTTGAGCCGTTCCAAACTCCCCTCAATCGAGCGCAGCACTGCGTCGCGCGAATAATCGAAATAGCTAGTCATCTCGGGCGCATCCACGAACAGATCGACGTACTCGTCGCCGGGCTTTCGCTCCACCAGCGTATAGCCCACTTTCGAGGACAGGACGATCTCGTCGCGGTTGTAGCGCGCCAGCCCCGGCCCCAAGCGCGTCTCGCTCAAGCCGTAGCCGTACAGCGGCGCAGTGTCAAAGTAGCGCACCCCAGCCGCAAAAGCCGCGTCTAGCACGTCCAACCCCTCTTGCTCGCTCAGCACCGAGTACATATTGCCAAAAGTCGTGCCGCCCAGCCCCAAACGCGTTACCTCCAAGCCGTACGGCCCAACTTTTTCTCTATCTCCTGCTCGCATTGATTTTTCCTCCTCAAAAAATCGGAATCCGATTGCCGGTCTCCCCGGTGATATAGTCAAAGAGTACCCAGAATCCCGAGACAAAAATGTGCCCCAAAATAAACCCCAAAAACAAAGGCCGTAGCTGCCGATAGAGCGTCACACCCCCGTATTTGAGCACCAGCGCCTTCAATACCCAGCCGATAAAAATGCTGAACCACGTCCAAATAATCGTCAGGGTCGCGCCGATGGGGAAACCGAGGTAATGCACCGGCCACCAGAGAAAGTGGTGCCGGGCGTACATCAACAACCCCATGATCGCCGCGCCGATTCCCGCGAACATGAAGCGCGGCCCGATCTCGCCAAAGTCGTTTAAGGGGTGCCTAGGATTGGCGATCTTGTAGGCCGAATCGCCGTGAACAATCTCGCCGAAGCGGTTGTAGAACCACCAGTCCAAATTGATACCCCCGTACTGATACCCCATCCACACCACCATCCATATGGAGCCAGCCAAGCCGACCGCAATCGAGAGCATTAGCGCCCAAAACAGCGGCCGTCCTCGCACCTGACCAATATCGGCCAGCTTGAGCCCATTGATCGCCGAGGCCATCACCATAGTCCGCAGATCGCCCGCCCAGCTAAAGGTCATCCCCAAGCTCACCAACCCCGACGGCCCAATCGCCTCCGTCCCCACCGCGTCGATCACAAACGGCTGGGCCGTCATCTGTGCCCGCGCAAAACCCAACCCGCCCTCGGCCACAATCCGCGTCAGCCCGTAGAAGATGCAGAAGGCGACGAAAAGGAAAAACAGCGCGACCCACCAAGGCACCCCCGATAGGATCAGCCAACCGGTAGCGTACGCGCTGGCCAAAACCAAGACGATGATTGCCGCCCGATACGAGAGAATCTCCTGCGAATCGTCCAGCCCTCCCTCGTTGTACAGAGCCTTGCGCCAGACCTGCCGCAGATAGCTACGGCTGTTCCACAGGCCGTAGAGCACCAGCACCAGCATGGCTCCCATCCCCTCGTAGGACACCGACATCGAGCCTTCCATAAACAGATCGCGGCGGCCGGGCAGCGAATAGCCGAGGACGTTCTCGGTGGTGATCTGCGCTTTGGTCAACAAGTGGAAGAGCCAAATGCTCAACCCCACGTCTAAGCTCAAAAAGTACGCCAGCCCCAGCGCGACAAAGTTCACATTCGTCGTCAGCGTCAGCGCGTGGTTAAACAGCGAGACGCTATTGCGCAACTGCACTTCGGGGATAAAGGGGAAATAGTGGTTTAAGGCATTGGTGCTATACAGCAAAAAGGGCAGCGCGAATCCGATCCACAAAAGCGGCCTTTTGAACAGCGGAACGACGATGGACCCGCTCTTGCCTTCTTCGGTCAGGTCAATGGGTAGCTGCAGCAGCGGAAAGGTCAAGCGGTCGTAGTCAACCCACTGACGGCGAACGATCGACGCGATGCAGATCATCATCAGGTAAATCGCCAGAATAAACGACACCCAAGCCGCCAGCGGCACCATCCAGTGTTCCCAGGGAATGGGCTGCCCCTTGGGCAAGCCCTCGAAGAAATACTTGATCGCGTCTGAATCCTGCGGCACCATCCACTCGCGGACGTAGGGATGCAACAGCTCCGACCAATTGTTCTCGGGGGTGGCATAGTAGTAGATATTGGGCAACATGGCGATTAAGTTGCCCGTAAAACCCCACGTGGGAATGGCTGAGCCAATGATCATCATCGCGTAAATGATGATCAACTCGGAACGGTTAAAACCCCAAGAACGGCGCAGCAGCTTGAGCACGGGATTGATAAAAGCCACCACCAGAAAGAACAGGAACACCGCCCCAGCGGTGATGTAATCGGAGGACATGCCCGCAGTGGCCATCGCCAGCCGGGCATAGGCGAAGAACATGTTGATCGCCAGTGAGAGCAACGCACCCACGGCGAACGAGCGATAGGTAAAATTACCGGGCATTAGGGCATCTTAGGACATAATCTATTTCGGCGCAAACGCACGCCGATTTGTCGCCGACCAAACTGCATTCTATACTTAGCGCACCTTCATTCACACCAAAGGATACCCTATGGCAGCGCTCAAAGTCGGCATCATTGGCCTCGGCGGCATCGCCCGCTCCCACTGTGATTCAATCGCCCATCTCGACCAAGTAGAAGTAGTAGCAGTCGCCGATTTGTTCGAGGAGAAGCGGCGCGAGTACATGGACAAGTACCACATCCCCAAGGGCTATTCAACGCACCACGAACTTTTGGAAGATGCCGACGTCGATGCGGTCGCCGTCGTCCTCGGCCACCAGTTGCACCACCAGCTCACCATCGACGCCTGCCGCGCCGGCAAGCACGTACTCGTCGAAAAGCCCATGGCCATCAACCTAGAGCAATGCGACGCCATGGTCGCCGCGGCCGCAGAAAACAATGTCAAGCTGATGGTCGGGCTGTCGCAGCACTTTTACAGCACCAGCCTCAAGGCCAAGGAAATCCTCGACTCCGGCCAACTCGGCCCCGTGATTACGGCTGTCAGCTACATGTCGAAAAATTGGAATTTCGCCGGCCGCCGGCCCCAATACCGCAGTCGCTTCCACGGCGGCGGCATGTGGTTGACCAACGGAGTCCACGTCGTCGATCGGCTCACATGGGTGATGGCTTCGCAAGCCGCGTCGGTCTCAGCCGCCATTGGCACCCGCGCTCACTACCAAGCCAGCGACGATTCAGCCACCGCCTTTATCCGCTACAAGAACGGCCTCGCCGGCACGGCCGTGGCCGTGGGATTCGCCGACGGCGCGCCGAACTTTGAATGCCAAGTGATCTGCGCCAATGGCTCGCTGCGCTTCAGCCAGCACGGCGAGAAGTACGTCAAAGTAGGTCAGGGCGATACGTGGGAAGATATCCCCTTTGAGGACGCGCCAACCGAGATGTATCACGAGTGGAAGAGCTTTGCCGAGGCCATCGCGCTCAACATCGAGCCGCCGACCCACGGCCAATACGGGCGGCACATCATGGAAATCCTCTTCGCCGCCGAAACCTCGTCCCTCACCCGCCGCGAGGTCAAAATAGGCCGCCGCCCGCATTGGCAAACCCAGACTTCCGGTGCGCCCGTGACCACTCAGCACGGGTGGATTTAAGAAGCTGTCTGGAAGTATTCGTCTGCATGCTCAGCGTTGATGGTATGCTTCCTGTCATGCTGAGCGGAGCGCAGCGGAGTCGAAGCATCTCTCGCTAGAATTTCAATCCTTTCGGACGACTCTAATGCGCCAGCGGTGTCATATCCCCAGCCTGCGCCACTTCCTCTAGCTCTGCCACACTCGCCGCGCCACTGGACACGGTCGAAACCCGCTCATCGGCCAAGACCCAGCGGAACGCGCTCTGCGGCAGCGTTGACTCCTCCTGCTCCAGCCGGGCGATCGTCTCCCATGCCCGCTGCCGCTCTTCCTCGCGCTCAAACCGACGCTCCACCGCCGCGCGCTGGTCCTTACCGGCGACGTACATACCCCCAGCCAGCACCGTCGCCAGCACCACGCCCATATCGCTTTGCGCGGCGGCCGGCAAGATTTCTTCCGCCGCTAACTGCACACAGGGATGATAGTCGTGGTAGCACAGCACCGTATCAAATTCACCGGTCGCTGCCAGCCGCGTCAGCAGAGGGATGGCCCGGCCCGTCACGCCGATAAAATCGCACAACCCCTGTTTCTGCGCGGCGCGCAAACCCTCCAAAGTCCCGCCCCTAAGTACACGACAGTAACATGGGTTGATATTGTCGGGCTTGTTTAGGTTGGTCTCGTGTTTGGTGTATGATTTGTGTGAGTTGGTCTAATCCTTTTCGAAAGAGGCTTATGGCTTTTCGTCCATGTTTTTTTATCGGGA
>JAJEGS010000061.1 GCA_022819745.1 Candidatus Latescibacterota bacterium
CAGATACACCACATCAGGGATCGGCTCAATCATCGACCGCGAAAGGGATTGGCATTTCAAACGCCGCATGAAATCTTAGCCCAAGAAACAAGAGGGCAACCTAAACATGGCGAAATTGCACTTACGAGTTGAATCCGCGAAGTTTATAAAGTTTATAAAATAAAGATAACTTAACTAATTTTGCTAGTTTTAGCGGTTCGATTGCCATTCCAGAAGGGGCGGACCATTGCGGCGATCTTGGAGCGTGAAATGCTCTGCGTCAATCAGCGCGGAAGACGCCTTCCTTTTTGACGCGGTCGTGGACTTTGGCAAACTCGGCCGAGCCGTCGTCTTCCCAAATCGAGGAGCGGAAGCCGCGGTCAACGCCCTCCTGATGGCCGGTAATGCTGGTGGGAGAGATGTAGGACGGGCCGTAGTACGTGTGTCCGCCGGGCATCTGCAAGACGCCGACGTGGGTGGGACGCTCGACGAGCGATTGGGCCGCTAGCCGCGCTAGGGCGTCCTCATTGACTGTAAAGCCCAAGCCCGGTCCGTTGGGTACGGGGGAGGCTCCATCGACGACGGGAATGGTTTCGGTGGTGTAGTCTTCGGCATACTGGTCGTCGAGGTTGATCGAGTGGGCCGTGTGGGTCGGTAGCACCGAGGCCATGTGCATGGCCATGGCCTTGCCCAGAGTACCTCCTTCAAATTGCAGCAGAACTTGCACATTGGCCCGGCCACAGGCCCAGCCGGCGGCCATGGTGTCTTCGAGAGTGCCGCCGATCATGTACATATCGGCGAGGCCGTATATCAATTCTTGGACCCCGCCCAAAGGTGTGCCGTGCATGATTAGCGGCAGACTAGTTTGCTGGCGCAGGCGCTTCCAGCCGTCAATGTCCTTTTTGTCGAGCGGGTCTTCGATGTAGCCGACGATGGGGAAGTTTCTTTCGAGTTCGGCGATGATCGGCAATGAGCTACCGAGGCTGCGGTTGTGGTTGAAGTCGTAGTGGATGCGGAAGCTCTCCGGGGCGACTTCTGTGGCCAGCCGGGTCTGCTCGAAGACGTCGTGGTAGGTGCAGGTGTGGATTTTGAAGACGCGGTAGCCCTCGGCCGCGGCGCGTTTGATCTCGTCACGGAAGACCTCTGGGGAGGCGGGGCGGGTCCAGGCGGCCACGGCGATGGCGTTGCGCTTTTTCTGGCCGAGGAGTTTGTGGACGGGCAGGTCGAGGTGTTTGCCCATGGCGTCGTACAGGGCGCAGAGCAGGCCCGAGGGGACGGTGGAGCGATGGTCGTTGATGAAGTCGAAAGGGCTGAGGCCGATAAATTGGGCGACGGCGTCGCGGGACGGTTTGGCGTAGGGCCGCACCCGCATGTCGCCGTAGCCAGTGATGCCGGTATCGGTGTGGACTTTGTACACGACGCGGCAGTCGATGCCGTAGAGATCGACGCGGCGCTCGGCGTAGCGGCTGGCTAGCTTGGGAAAGATGGGGATGACTTCGATATCGGTGATTTTCATCTTGGGAGGCTCCTTGATGGGTGGGGAAGGTGGTGGGCCGCCAAGGTACGGGCGTGGGAGAGGAGGCGCAAGCTAATGGTGGGAAGCGTAGCAGAGACTTCGGCCTCATTAGCCAGCAAACTAGCGAGCAGGATCATTGGGAGTAAGGGCACCCGAAGTATCTGCGCGTGGTGTAGTAAATTAGCTTAAAAATGTAGCCATTCACAGGTTTTCATGTTGACACTGGTTCATTGATATTCGATTCTTAATTTGATTCTTACGGCCTTAATCTTGAAGACAAAGGGCTATACCCAGATGCCGCTTTTTACTAAACAAAAAGCTACTGGTTCGCATTACACGCCTCCTGAGCTTGCTTGTTTTCTCGCAGAGAGACTAGTCGCCGAAGCGGACTTTCGCCAACTCCCTGAACTAAGGGTTTTGGATCCAGCCTGTGGCGATGGAGAACTACTAGTCGCCTTAGCTAACTCACTGCCGGATAATACACTAAAAAACACCGTCATTACGGGGATAGAGCTTGACGAGTTATCTCTCGGGAACGCCCAAGAGCGGCTAGAAGCGTTTGAGTCAAAATCGAATTTTTTTAAGGGGATGGATTTCCTTGAACTTTACACCGATACAGAAGCGCAGATAGGGTTATTTAACAACAGGCCTCCAACTAACAAGACTATTCCTCCTGTAGATATTATAATCGCCAACCCTCCTTACGTCCGAACGCAGGTCCTCGGTGCCCGGAAATCACAAGAGTTAGCAAAAGCCTTTCGCCTGAAAGGCAGAATCGATTTATACCAAGCTTTTCTGGTGGCGATGACCCAGTGCTTAAAAGACAGGGGCATTATAGGTGTCATCACGTCTAATCGGTTTATTTCCACAAAAGGTGGAGCCTCCATCAGAGCGTTTATCGCAGAAAATTACGAGATCGTCGAATTGATTGACCTTGGAGACACTAAGCTCTTCGAGGCTGCCGTTCTGCCAGCTATCTTGATCGCTAGAAAATTACCCTCTACATCGCGTTCTTCTACGAACCAAAGGCTACCGAATAGATTCGTCAGGATTTACGAGAATAGGGCAAGTAATCGAGATGATCGAGAAGAGCTAGTCCATGTTGGTTCAGTGTACGACATCCTCAGAAAAAATTCTGACGGTGAATACTTGGTGTCTAAAACCCGGTTCAAACTTTCTACGGGCACTCTTTCCTTTTCTAATTTGTCCTCCGAACCTTGGCAGATGGTAACTGAGACCGAGAAAGGGTGGATTGGTAAAATAGAATCGGCGGCAAAGTATCAAATTGGAGACGTTGTGAAGGTAAGGGTTGGTATTAAGACGACGGCCGATCAAGTTTTTATTCGCTCGGACTGGGATGATATGCCTAAAGATAGGCGACCGGAAGACTGCTTACTACGTCTCATATTCTCCCACGACGATGCTGGCCGCTGGAGATCTAGCACAAGAAATGAATCACTAAAAAAGATACTATATACTCATGAAGTTAGGGACGCGAAACGAGTAGCGGTTGACATAGAACGGTACCCATGTGCGGCGGCATACCTTAGGCAATATCGAGAGAGACTAGAAAGACGAAAATACGTAATTAAGGCCAATAGAAAATGGTATGAGATTTGGGTTCCCCAAGATCCTTTGGCTTTGAGGCGTCCCAAGCTCATCTTTCCCGATATTAGCCCTAGCCCAATGTTCTTTTTCGACAATGAAGGATTAATGGTTGATGGCAACTGTTACTGGATTGTCTCAGAAAAAGAAAACACGGATATGCTCTTCCTAATCCAAGGGGTAGCGAATTCAAATCTGATGACTCATTATCATGAGCTGGTATTTAATAATAAACTATACGCTGGTCGGCGGCGCTATTTAACTCAATACGTAGAAAAATACCCAATGCCAGATAGGCATTCTGCACATTCTAGGAGGATAGTAGATTTGGTGAAAAAATTAGTGTCGGATGACGTAGGCGATAATATGATCGAAAAATATGAGACTGATTTAGAGATTGCTGTAGCGGAAGCCTTTGGTGTCGAGCCGCTACCTTCTTTTTAAGGGTTGTAAAGTGCTTTGCCTTGGTGTTTATCAAAAAAGGACATAGGGATTGACCTTTGGCACTTAAAACTAGTGTCGCTTACGTACGAAAAATGCTCACCTAACTTCTCACCGGGACATAAAATTATCCCCTGAACAATGCTCGTCTCTGCATCAGTCAAGGCGATCAAGTAGCGAATATCTAACGTAGTCAAACTAGGGCAGGAAGGTACGCACTCTTTGAACTGAGGACTAAATCTCCCTAGATCTACGGTCGGCGAATCCTGCACCTTGACCTCCAAGGCTTGATTGGGAATATCGGGGAAATTCCCCTCTAAAAGTTCAGCATCGCTAATTCTGTATCCTAAAAGACAAGCAACCAAGCGCTCTAACGCTTGCCCCCTGTTTTTGGTAGCCATTTGATCCAATGGTTCACCAATTAGCCCTTCCACTAGCATTTCTCGCAGCAATCTCAAAGAAAATAGCTGATCCAAAATAGGTTTATCACCTATTGGAGAGGTCGGAATGGCATACTTCTCCGTTACATGTTGAGAAAGAGCAGACGTGTCTGAACAGAAAACGCCCGGCGGATTTCGAGCTAGCACCTTACCTCTAACTTTTGGCGGAATTATAATTTGGTGTTTGATCGTCGGCTTGCCAAAGCGTCCGAACCTATCCTCGATATAACCTGGAGTTAGGACGAGGATTGAGCTTATTGTCTGAGTCTGTGGGTCAACACGCAGAAAAACGAATCGGACATCCTTTGATGATAAGGTCTCACCGGAATTGTATTCAACTTGGATAGAGTCGGATGCTGGATTCCGGTTCCAAACTTGGAGATTGTATGCATTACCTGTAGTTACGATATAGGTATCTACATATTCTAAAAGTATCCTTGGCAATCCTTTTCCTTTAGGTGGTATAATAGAATAAGATGCCTGGGGGCATGGTTTAGGTAATGGGAATCCTGTGAAAGTCTGTGCAACAAGCTTCCTCACGTTCGAGCCATCTGTCCTAGTCTTTCCCGTCAATTTAAATGGCGTACCAATTAGGCTTTGCAAACGAGAGGCGATCTCATCTGGAGGAGTAAGGTGGGTCTTGTGGATGGGCGGAAATCCAAATATAGGATTCATTATGAAGAAGAAATCTATGCTCGCTAATCAACAGGAGCAAGATTAGAAACGGTCCGTTTGGTTGAGTCTGTGGGCCGCCCCTGCGGCGATTGGGTAAGGGATTGCCCTGTTTTATCCCTGCGTCCGTTCCTTGGTGTAGGGCGGGATTCGTCCTGCCGTATGACTGCTTTTTTGCCAAAGTCGGCCCCCCAAGCCATCTTATCAGCCCAAACGTAAGACAACTTCAAAGGAGGAGACCATGGGCACCTACACACCGCTGGACTTGAACGCGCTGTACAACGCCGGGTTGGACGTCTTGGGAGGGCAAGGGCCGCTCGGCGCACAAAGCTTTCGCGGCTTGCCCTTTGCGCTCGGCAGCGATGCTGAGCGCTGTCTGATCGCCTGCGATGGAGAGCAGTCCGGCGTGGAAATTCCGGTCGGCCATCGGGCGACTTGGATGATTGTGGCGCATCGCCTGTTGGAGTCGCGGCTTGCCGATAATGGGCCGCTGGCGACGCTGGTAGCCGAATACGCGCTGCACTACGAGGACGGCGATGTGCTCAAGGTGCCCGTGCGCGACCGCTTTGAAATCTCGACTGTGCCGTCGTCGTATGGCGGCACGCCGTTTGTGGCGGTGCCGGATACGAACGATCAGCTCTTGCCGCGCGCCGAAGGCCTGTGGGACATGGCCGGGCGTCGCCAGACCGAGGTCGATGGCGGGCGGGCGCAGCACTTCGTGCTCTGGGCGTGGCCGAATCCACACCCGGATAAGAGTTTGGAAAAAATCGCCATCGAGGCCGCGGGGCCGGCCTTTGTCATCGGCGGGATCACCCTGAGCGACTTGGACGAAGAGCCGATCTGCCGCGAGGGCACGCGCGAGGTCATCATCACCCTGCCGCAAGAGGAGGACGCGCGCCAGTCCGCCGCTCTCGAAGTGGAAGTTGATCGGGGTGTTGCGACCTATCCCTACCCATTGCCGGAGGATACGGCCGAGGATTTTCTCGACGGGCGCAAAGGCTGGGGCGAGGCTCAAAACGAGGGCAGCAGCCCCTCATACGTGGAGATAGCCGCCAATCCTTCGGCCACCGTGCAGGTCAAGCGAGATGGGGAAGTTTTGGGCGAGGCTGGCTGGGGAGAGGTGCGGCAGCAGGGCCGCGTAGAGGCTTCGCCGCGAGTGCAGCTAGAAGTGGTGGAGCGCGGGCGCAACTGGGTGCATACCAAGGTCATTGACGACGCCACGGGGAAGCCCGTGCCCTGCCGCGTCCACTTCCGCTCGCCGGAGGGCATCCCCTACGCTCCGCACGGCCACCACGCCCACGTCAACTCCAACATGGGGACTTGGCACTTCGATGTGGGCGGCGATGTGCGCTTGGGGCAGATCACGTATGCGTACATCGATGGCACCTGCCAAGGCTGGCTGCCGCGCGGCGAGGTGATCGTGGATGTGGCGCGTGGCTACGAATACGAGCCGCTGCGCACCAAAGTGGAGATCGAGCCAGGCCAGCGCACCTTGGAGTTGCGGTTGAAGCGCTGGCGGCAGATGAATGAGGAAGGCTGGTACAGCGGTGACTCGCACGTGCATTTCCTGTCGGCGCAGGGCAGCCTCACTGAAGCGCAGGGCGAGGATTTGAATGTGGTCAACCTGCTGCAATCGCAGTGGGGTGGGCTGTTTACCAATACCGAGGAATTTACCGGCGGCGAGATGGCTACGGCCAACGGCGATCACATCGTCTATGTGTCCCAGGAGAACAGGCAGCACTTTTTGGGACATCTGATTCTCATGGGGCTGAAGGAGCCGGTGATGCCGTGGTGTTCGGACGGCCCGGGTGAAGCCGAGTTGGGCGGGACTCTCGAAGTACCCATGGCTGAGTGGGCCGACCGCTGCCGGGAGCAGGGCGGCAGCGTGGTGATCCCGCATTTGCCCAGCCCCAACGGCGAGCCAGCCGCCTTGATTGCCACCGGGCGCGCCGACGCAGTGGAGATGCTGCGGCACGGGACGTACATGCACGGCGAGTACTACCGCTACCTCAATTGCGGCTACAAGCTGCCGCTGGTCGGCGGCACGGATAAAATGAGCAGTGACGTGCCGGTGGGTATCTACCGCACCTATGTGCAGATCCCCAAGGACGAGCCGTTTACCTATGACAACTGGTGCAAGTACATGGCCGCAGGCCGCACCTTCCACAGCGGCGGCCCGCTGATCCGCTTCAGCGTCGATGGCCACGAGGTGGGGGATACGGTGCAGCTACCGGGTAATGGCGGCACGGTAGAGGTGGTCGCCGAGGCCGGGTCAGTGGTGCCGATCCACACGCTGGAAGTGGTGCAGGAGGGGCGGGTGGTAGCGTCTATCGAGGATTCCAAAGGGGGGCGCAAGTTACAACTGAAGGCCGAGGTAAAGGTGGAGGGCCATTCGTGGCTGGCGGCGCGGTGCAGTGGGCCGGGCTACGAGCAGAGCGTGCCGCACTTCGATGGCTGGGGGCGGGGGATCATGGCGCACACCTCGCCGGTGTATCTGGCCTGCGGCGGCGAGTGGTGGATGTTCAACCAAGAGACGGCGCAGTACATGCTGACCTTAGTGGACGGCTCACTGCACTACATCCGCCACAACAGCCGTCTGCATCTGCGCGACGACATTACGCACCACCACGGCGAGGAGGATCACCTCGCCTATCTGGAGCGGCCCTTCCTCCAAGCGCGGGAGGCGATCCATCGCCGAATGCACCAGTTGGGCGTGCCGCACTGAATTTCAATCAGGCTTTTTGTTTTTCCCGCACCAACGGCTCGATAGAAAGTCTGAAGCCGAGGCTGTTGAGGATTTTCTCCAGTGTATCTATCCGCGGATTGCCCTCTCGCGATAGCGCCTTGTATATGTGGGCGCGGTTCAGGTTAGTCTGCTGGGCCAATTTCCCTAGACCGCCTTGGGCTACAGCGATGTCCTTGAGCGCGAGCAGTAAGGCCGAGGTATTATGGTCTGCGGCGTATTCCTCTAAAGCTACTTCGAGGTACGCTTGGGCTCGTTCTGGATCGCGGAGGAATTCAAGGTGGTGCTTTTCAAAGGGGATAGACGCTTTCATTGGGAACGCTCCTTGTAGATTTCAACGGTGAATTTCATTGGATTTAGCGTACGTTATAACGAACAATTTGTAAATACATCTTGGGCTTACTGCACTGAAGCTACCTTGCTTATGGATTTTAGTGGAGATATATTGAGCGGCCATTCACTGTAGAAAGGAAGCTGTGATGATTGACCAGTTTGTACCGTTGGATTTGAGCGCAACCTATAACGCTGGCACTGGCAATGTCGATTCCGAAGACGGCAAACTTTGGCCGGCACCCGACGACGCGCCCGACAATACCCCGCTCGTAGGACTGCCTTGGGGCGAGCACCAGTTTTGGGGCGTGCCCTTTAGCTTGGCAGCCGCAGGTGCGGACCGGGCCGTGGTGCTGGTGGCGCAAGAAGCCGGGGATGGGGTGAGTGCGTCGGCGGAGATTCCGGTAAACGCCACGGCGCGGCGCATCCTTTACGCCCACACTTGTGCGCCGGTGCCGGGGGAATGGGCCACGGTCGAGGGTACGGGCGAGGAGATTGGGACCTATCGCGTTCTCTATGCCGACGGTAGCTCGGTTGAGCAGCCGCTGCGTCGCCGCTTTGAAATCCACGATGTGCAGGTGCCTTGGGGGCACCATCCCTTTCTCTGTCGCAATTGCCGCCACTACTACTCGGTGCCACTGAACAGCCGCGAGCACAGCTATGGCATGGTGCAGACTGGGGCCTTTACGCGCGAGGGCGGAGACCTCCAGGGTTGGTGGCTCTACGACTGGGAAAATCCCGCGCCCGACAAGGAGATTGCGGCGATCTCGGTGTCGGCGGCTGGTCCTACGGCGATAGCTTTGGCTGGCATTACGCTCTGTCACGAAGAGAGCGATCCCTTTGCTTGGCCGGCGCGGCAGGAGGTGGCGCTACGGGTCGATGCTGAAGACGCACCCGAAGTGGCGATGGAGCGCGGCGAAATCGTGCGCCAGGATCAGCTTTGGGTACCGAGTGCGGATTTCCTCACCTCCGAGGAAGCGGGCTGGGGACGGGGTGGACAGGAGACGGTTGACGGTGGCTATCTGGAAATCCACGGCTCAACAGAAGGGCAACTCGCCATCAAGGCGGGAGACGACGTCGAAGAACGCATCTGCTGGGGCGACGTGCTCAAAGAAAAGAAGGTCGCCCAAGGCAAGGTGCAAATCGAGGTCGTCGCGCCGTCCGGCAAGCAGTGGGTCCACGTGCGGGTCGAGGACGCGGATACCGGCCAGCCCGTGGGGACCCGCGTCCACTTCCGCTCCGAGCACGGAGCTTATCTAGCGCCGCACGGCCATCAAGCCGACGTCAATGTGGCGTGGTTTGAGGACATGGGCGGCGACTGCAAGACCGGGGGCGTGCCCTACGCGTACATCGACGGCACCTGCCAGATCGACTTGCCCATCGGCCCGGTGTACGCCGAGGTCGTACGCGGTTTTGAGTACCAGCCGCTGCGTCAGCAGGTTGAGATCAAGCCTGGACAAAATGCGCTGACCCTCAAGGTCAAACGCGCCTTTGATATGAAGCAGCGCGGCTACTATTCGGGGGATACCCACGTGCATTTCCTTTCCTCCCAGTCGTCCCACCTAGAGGCCGAGGGCGAAGACCTCAATGTGGTGCATCTGTTGGCCAGCCAGTGGGGTCGGCTGTTTACCTCGTGGGAGGAGTTTACCGGCGGCTTGGCACCGACCAGTAGCGACAATCACTTGGTTTGGGTCAGCCAAGAGAACCGGCAGCACGTGCTCGGGCACATCAGCTTGCTCGGTCTTAAGGAACTGGTCGCGCCGATGTGTACCGGCGGGGCCAATGAGGATTGGGTCGGCGGCTCGGTGGATGCGCTGATGGCCGATTGGGCTGAGGAGTGCAAAAAACAGGGTGGGCTGGTCATTATGCCACACATGCCGCTGCCCGACTTTGAGAACGCGGCCAACATCGTCTTGGGCCACGCCGACGCCGGCGAGATGTGCTGGATTTGGGAGGGTGAGCAGATCAGTTCAGCCGAGCTGGGCTACTACCGCTGGCTCAACGTGGGCCAGAAGCTGCCTATTGTCGGCGGCACTGACAAGATGTCCAATAACCGCATTTTGGGCGGTTCGCGCACGTATGCCAAGCTGCGCGATGGCGAGGAGTTTACCTTTGACAATTGGTGCCAAGCCGTGCGACGCGGGCAGACGTTTGCCAGCACCGGCGCGATGATTGACCTGAAAGTCGAAGGGCGAGAGATGGGCGAGGAAATCCACTTGCCTGGCAACGGCGGTACGGTCGAGGTGGTGGCGACTGCGGAAAGCGTCTGGCCGCTTACCGGGCTGGAGCTTATTTGCAATGGCGAGTCGGTTGCGCGCGAGACTACCGCGTCCGGTGCCCAGCAGATCGAACTGAAGTTCAAGCTCAAGGCCAATCGTTCCTGCTGGATCGCGGCCCGCTGCTGGGGGTCGCACTACACGGATGCCGGGCCGGTGATGGCTCATTCCTCGCCGGTTTATATCGACGTGGGTCGGCGCTGCGTGTTTGCGCCGGCCGAGGGCAATTATCTGCTGACGCACATGGAGGGCGGCATTGCTTGGGCCGAAAGGATCGGCGTTTTCCGCGACGAGGCGATCCGCCAGCGGCTGATTGGCCTGTTCAACGAGGCGCGGGGCGAGCTGCTCCGACGCATGGAGTAAAAGTTGGCCAGTGGTTAGGTCGCGCTATAAGTACACGACAGTAGAAGTAGTATGGGATGCTTCGCTTACGCTCAGCATGACAAGACCGGCGAGTGACCGCCGCTGTCATGCTGAGCGCAGCGCAGCGGAGTCGAAGCATCTGATACCTCGATCCCTATGCGTACTCATCACTCACTACTAACCGAAACGAATCCCATGCTCAACCAAGCACAAATCGATGAATTCCACCGCAACGGCTTTCTCAATGGCGGGCGGGTGCTCTCCGACGAGGAACTCGGCGAATTGAGCGACGCGCTCGACGAGATTTTGACCAAAGGCCCGGACGGCTTTGCCCCCGGCGAGGCGCAGCCAGTATCCTTCCGCGACCTAGCTGGCGGGGGCGGCGTCAGTGAGCATCCAGTGTGGCAGATCGTCAATATCTGGGAGGCTGCGCCCGCTTGGGAGCGGCTGATTTACCACCCGGCTGTCGTGCGGGGGATCAGCCAACTCACTGGCCATGCCGACCTCCAAGTCTGGCACGACCAGATCCAGTACAAACCCGCGCGCTACGGCGGCTCGACCCACTGGCACCAAGACGCGCCCTTGTGGCCGATTATCAAGCCGATGACGCCGGTTTCGGCGTGGATTCCGTTGGACGACGCGACCGAGGAAAACGGCTGCATGTGGATGGTGCCTGGCAGCCACAAGTGGGGCAATCAGATCGAGTTTTTGCGCACGCAGGGGGATTTGTCGCTGTTGGAAAACTTCAAGGACTTACAAGGCTTTACCCCGCCAGCCGACGCCGAGATCCGCGAGGTGGAAGCGCGGCCGTGTCCGGTGATGCGCGGGGAGGTCTCCTTCCACCACTCGCTGACTTGGCACGGCTCGCCCTTCAATCAGTCGCCGCGGCCCCGGCGCGCCATTGCCATCCACTACATGACCGGCGCAGCGCACTTCGACCAAAGCGGCGAGCACTTGATGAAGCAGTTCGTCGATTTGCCCGACAATGCGCCGATGGCCGAGGCTGGCCCGCACTTTCCGGTGGTATGCCGCAATGGGGAGCCGGTGGGGGTGCCAGAGCGGTTGCGGGTGTAGGGGCGGTTCGCGAACCGCCCCTACTGCCGGGCCAATCCTACTCAGACTTTTGCGGAGTGGCTGGCGGCTGGGCAAATACGGTTGACCAATCCATCCGGCCAGTAAGCTGCATGGTGACGAAGAGCGTGGCGATGCACAGGATGGTAATGGCCAAGCCGGTATAGCCGACGAAGAAGAAGGTGTAGGAGAAGAGCACCAAGTAGATGAATTGAGCCAACCCCACCTCCACCAAGGCCAGCCGCAGGCCGACTACGAGACGCATGTAGGAGATGACCAAGAAAACGGATACTGCCGCAGCCAGCAAAAAGGCGTAGTGGATGAGCAAGTGGTCGGCTAGGTAAGCCAAAAGCAAGTGGAAGCTGAAAAAGGCCGCGCCGATGAAGAAGTAATTCATCGGATGGATGTCGATGCCTTTGACCGCGGCAAAGACGAAGAGGACAAAGAAAAAGAGAAAGAGGGACATGGGCGCGGCTTGGGTCACGTCTTGTACCCAGGGACCTGGATTGAGGCGGGCGGGCATGACCATGCCGAGGGAGGCCCCAGTGAGCAAGCGGTCGTACTGCCAAGCGAGACGCCAGCCATCGGCGGTGCGCTCCTTTTGAGTGGGTGCTAGGCTTTGGCGCGGGAAGTCGATGGCGTCAAAATCAGTGTGCATGACCAACTCGAAATCGGAGACTTGCTCGACGTGGTCGCCGAAGCGGTACCACCATTCTTCTAAACCCTGCGACTCATAGGAAAGACGGATCTGGCGACTCTGGCCCGGCGCGAAGTGCAATGGCTGTTGCAAGTGTCCTTCTGCCAGCGGCAGCGGGGCGATGGGCTGGCCGTCGATGGATAGGGTGAAATCATCGTACACAGCTTGAGAGGTTGGCAGGGCTAGATCGAACGTCAGGTCGAGGGGGCGGTCGGTCTCGTTGGTCGCATTGTAGGTGGCGTCCAGTTCCACTTGGTAGGTGGAGTACCACAGCAGACCCTTGCGGCGGTGTTCGAGGTGTAGATCGACTTGTAGGCGGCTGGCTTCTAGAGGCAGGAGGTGCCGCCGCTCCTTGGAGTGTTCTGTCTCTTGGCCGTCGGGAGTCTGGGTGACGACGGTTTCCTCGGTGGTCCAGTACAGGAGTGGGGCGCGTTGGGACTGAGAGGTGCCCCACAATTGGCCCACCTCGGCTTTGAGTTTGGTGTCTTGCTGGTGGGTGCGATGCGAGACGACCTCTGCCAAGATGATCCAGGCGACACTCGTGCAGGCAAAAATGAAGCCGATAGCGGCAATGCGGTACAGCATGAAGCCCTCCTTCAACTGCGTTTGAACGTCTCGCCGATAGCTAAAGTTCCACGTACAGATAAAGTAATCGCCTCAGGGGCGGTCCTCCAGCCAGTGCCGAAAGAAGCCGCTGCTGTTTAGCTGAAGGCCGCACGTCGTTGGGAGCGCCGGCGGTGATGCGTTAGTGCAATAGCGTCAGCTTGTGTGTCTCGACAGCCCCATCAACCGCAAGCACCAAAAGATAGGTGCCCGACGCTTGGAACTGCCCGGCTTGGTCGCGGCCGTCCCAGACGAATTGGTAGCTTCCGGCCGGACGCATCCCCTCAGTGGCCAGCACTCGCACCTGCTGCCCTAGTTCATTGTAGATACGAACCGATACGGACGCCGAATGCGTCAACTCGAAGGTGATGGTAACAGCGGCGTTGAACGGATTGGGATATAGGCGCAAGGCGGACAACGCTTCTTCAGCAAGGGTTGCCGCCGCCTGCTCCTTGACGACCGTGGATGCTGGAGACACCATCCACTCGCTGCCCCGGCAGATGCGGCGCAAATGGGAAAATACTCCACCAGTCCACCACATAATGTTCGCCACCGACATCGCCACTAACAGATCGCCCTCCGGCGTCAATAGCAACTGAGAAGGATGCCAGATCGGAGCCTCCAACGCCGAACCCCCATCGCCGATATGGTCGCGGCAGCGTTCTGTCCACCCCTCTGGATCGCTATTACAGCCTAGGGAAAAACTAGCATCCACTCCGTTGCCGGCAATGGTTTCGAGGATGCCATCGGATCGGACGCGATGAATGCGGTTGAAATAGTAATTGGCGATATACAAGCTGCCCTGTGGGTCAATAGCGATGCTCGCTGGGAAGTCTAAAAGGGCTTCGGTCGCCGGCCTTCCCTCGGCACCAAAGTATCGACGCCATTTGCCCTCAAATTCCTCGCCGACAATCTGGTCGGGGGCTGCCCCCGACCCGGCTAAGTGTTCGATTTCGCCCTCGGCGTGGCGGCGGAAGACCTGAGTCCGCGTCCCAAAATACAGCCTCCCTTGGCCATCGACTCGCAACGATCCTACCCAAGGCACTTCCACTAGCGTGGTGATTTTCCTTTGCGTGTCAATGCGTCGAATACCCTTATTGCCCGAAAATAGCAGATGATCCTCCTGATCGAACACCAGCGAATTGATGATGGTCTCTTCAAATGGGCCGGCAAAGGTGACCACCTGCCCGTCTGCTTCCAACCGTGCGATGCGCGACAGCGTGGGCAATCTTTTTTCGGTCCGATTTTGGTTGACATAATCGACAAAGTAGAGCCGACCGTGCCGGTCAAAGGCCATCGCTCCCGGCGCAATGCGGGCGTCTAGTGCTGCGACGGTGTCCGCCAAGACATTGAAACGCTGCAACAGAGGGGGCATAGCAGTATGTATTTCATCGTATCCGAGAGGATTTTGGTCGTAGTCATAGTCGTCCTCGCGGTACGCGATGTGATATTGCGGTACGCCGACGATGCGGGTGGCGGTGCCGTCGGATTCAAGCCGGTAGATGATCGTCTGGTCGGCTACGTAGATGCGCCCTTGAGGGCCTACGGCTAACGCTTGCGGATAATAACTGCGGTACTCTGGCGCGGCGACCAAGTCGATAAGGCCCTGTACGGTTTCGTACTCTATCGGTGGGTAGATCGTATAGCCGCTGAAGGCGGCGAGGTAATCGCCGTCAGGGGCCGTCACCGTGGTGATGGTGCCCGGGGACCCACACTGTGGCAGCGCCCACAGAGGAGACCCCGGATACACCATCCCTAAAACCAAAACGGCGAGAAGAACACTACACCGATGCCTGAGCATGTCCTTCCCTCAGTGCAACAGCGTCAACTTGTGCGTCTCGCTAGTCCCATCAACCGCAAGCACCAAAAGATAGGTGCCTGACGCTTGGAACTGCCCGGCTTGGTCGCGGCCATCCCAGACGAATTGGTAACTACCGGCCGGACGCACCCCTTCGGCAGCCAGCACTCGCACCTGTTGCCCGAGCTCATTGTAGATACGAACCGATACGGACGCCGAGTGTTTCAACTCAAAGGCGATGGTAACTTCTGGATTGAATGGATTGGGGAAAACGCTCGCTTGTGTGACGTCTCCCGCCTCTAAGCGATCACCGACTACGATCTTTGAACTTTGGCCGTCGCCGCCAAACAAAGATCGGACGCTGTTGGAGCCTACGTAAATATACCGGTAACCGGCCTTGTCATTGTTCGTGACCGTCCGCTGGCCCAGCGCTTCATACGCGGACTCATAATCGTCACACCAATCGGCACTGGAGGTCATCGCGTTTTTGCCGCTAGCATGGCCCAGCCCGAGGGCGTGGCCCAGTTCGTGGGTCACAACACTCTGCACATCCTTGGAACCCGTCCCACAGCTAGACGTGGTAGTCGTCCATTGTTTGCTATCATTAAGGACGATATCGACATCAGAAAACTCGCCGATGTCAACTCCGCTTGTCGGTGCCGTGATCAGGGTAAAGCCATTAACGTGACTGATGGTACTGTGGTTGGACCAGAAAATGGTATTGACCCCGTCGTTGGGATCGTTGGTCCGGTATATATCCATTCCGCCATAACTGATGCTGAGAACACTCGCATCAATGTTGTCCCAAGAGGCAATGGCGCTTCGAATGGCACTTGTCATTGGAGCCTAAGTACACGACAGTAACATGGGTTGATATTGTCGGGCTTGTTTAGGTTGGTCTCGTGTTTGGTGTATGATTTGTGTGAGTTGGTCTAATCCTTTTCGAAAGAGGCTTATGGCTTTTCGTCCATGTTTTTTTATCGGGA
>JAJEGS010000026.1 GCA_022819745.1 Candidatus Latescibacterota bacterium
TCCCGATAAAAAAACATGGACGAAAAGCCATAAGCCTCTTTCGAAAAGGATTAGACCAACTCACACAAATCATACACCAAACACGAGACCAACCTAAACAAGCCCGACAATATCAACCCATGTTACTGTCGTGTACTTAGCCTCCAAGGTTATGTTTCCCCGCACGGGTGGGGATAGACCCTACTAGCAAAATGGGCGAAGGTTGCTCTTTCTTAAGACGCGAGCCGGATGCAGCCGTCAGTCAAACACTCAAAGAGGCTTTCTTAGCCCTACGACAAGCAGCCGAAAGCGACGAATAATGGACGACCTAGCACAAGACTACCTCTTCGACCTCCAAGGCTATCTAGTCTTAAAAAATGCCATCTCGTCATCAGATTTGCGCGAGATGAACCAGTGGATAGACGACCACGAATCATATGTACAAGAGCCGTGGTCAACCGATGGTGAGCCAAAGAAAAAAGGCCGCTGGATTGGTCACATAGAAACGCACACCTACAATGAAGAAAATGGCGTCAACTTCCAAAGCATCATTGAGGGCGGCCCTGTTTTCGAGAAGTTGATAGATCATCCCGCCTGGATCGACTTGGTCAAGAAGTACATTCACTCCTCAGTAAACGGCCTTTCCATTCACGAGAACTTTCTCAACGTCCGCGGTCCAGGTGGTTACCTCCACATTCACTGCGGCGGCCATGTTCCGCTCAGCTATTTAACATTTCGCCAGAATAACACCGGAGAATGGATGGTCGGGCAGATTAACGTCTTGATGGCCCTCAACGACATCGGCGAGGGCGACGGCCCACCCGTCCTAATTCCGGGCAGCCACAAGTGTACGGAAATTCACCCTCGGCTAGAGGTAGATGGCCGAGGCCTGATTTACGACGACGTGAGCGGCAAACCCGCTGGGACCGCTACCGCCATGCAAGAAATGTATCTGAAAGCGGGAGACGTTTTGTTATTCACCGATGCGATAACACACGGCGCGGCAGAACGCACCAATCCCGGTTATCGGCGAACGATTGTCTATCGCTATTCCCCCAAATACGTGCGAGAGCGATTAAACTATCAAATTTCAGAAGACCTGTTACAACGTTTGACCCCAGAAAGACGGGCCATTATTGTGCCCAACGCGCCGCGGCGACCGCCGTCCGTATAGCGTAGCATAGGCGAGATACGGAATCAGTGCCGCTACATTAATCGTCCAGCACAATTCGCAAACAATATCCATCCAACCCACAAAGCCCAGACTATGACCACCGAACACATCGGCATGACCCGCGACGCCATCGACACCCCCGTCCTCTTGGTCGATCTCGACGCGCTCGAATACAACATTGACCTACTCGCCGAGCACTTCCGCACGGCGGGCAAAAACCTCCGGCCACACACCAAGTCGCACAAAACCCCGGCCATCGCCCACCTCCAGCTCACAGCCGGCGCGCAGGGGATCACCTGCGCCAAGGTCGGAGAGGCCGAGGTCATGGCCGACGCTGGCATCCATGACATCCTCATTGCCAACGAAGTAGTAGGCCGCCGCAAGATCGAGCGCCTCATGGCGCTGGCCGCTCGTTGCGATATTATGGTTGCAGTCGATGACCCGCAAAACCTCGCCGACCTCAACGAAGCCGCCCAAGCCTACAAGGTCAGTCCCCGCGTCCTCGTGGAAGTCAACATCGGCCACAACCGCTGCGGCGTCGCGCCCGCCACCGTCGTCGATCTCGCCCGCGCGGCCTCCCAAGCACCACACCTGCGCTTCTGCGGACTGATGGGCTACGAAGGCCACATCATCGACCTCGAAGACAAAGAAGCCCGCGACGACGGTGCCCACACCTGCCTCCAGCGCCTCGTCAATGCCCGCGACGACGTGGAACGCGCTGGCCTCGACTGCCTAATTTGCAGCGCCTCGGGCACGGGCGATTACTACATCAGCACTTCCTTCCACGGCATCACCGAGGTCCAAGCTGGCTCGTACGCGCTGATGGACGCGGCGTACGCCAAGCTAAACTTGGGCTTCAAAAACGCCCTCAGCGTGCTGACCACCGTTACCAGCCGCCCCGCGCCCGAGCAGGTCATCACCGACGCCGGTCTAAAGAGCCTGACGCCCGAACACGGCTTCCCCCTCGTCAAGGATCGCCCCGATTTGGAATGCCACGCTCTCTCCGAAGAACACGGCCGCCTCAAGACCGTAGCCGGCCCCTGCACCGACCTCCACCCCGGCGACCTGCTCGAATTTATCCCCGGCCACGGCTGCACCACTGTCAACCTCCACGACCATCTCTACGCGCTGCGCGCCAATCGGCTGGAGGCGATTTGGGAGATCGCTGGTCGCGGCAAAGTCCGCTGACTACTCATCATCTATCCACGCCTGCAAGCCCCAGCTTTCCAACGATCTTTGGATAGAAGGAGCGAGTTGCTGGAAGCGCAAAGTCAGGCCTAGTTGCCCCAAACCGATTACGTCTCGTTCGAGCAATGGATTGATGCTCCGCACTTCGTTAGCCACGATACAGACTTCCCTTACCCCTTCCTCGACATACGATTCCATGCAGTCGTGCAGGATATCGAACTCCGTCTTATTGATATAACCCATGAGTTCGATGGTTAAGGTATGACCGCAGCGATTCAATGTGTTGATACGCACCATGCTGATGCCTCTAATCTCAGCCCGCGGCGATTAATTGCCGCGCGGCGATTCTCCCACACATCATTTTCGACCACTCTTCATGGGAGCTTGGTCGTCTTCTTAGCTTCTATTTGTCCGTCCACCTCGACCTTATAGATATACACCCCAGCGGCCACCCCCTTGCCCGTCTCGTCGCGACCATTCCACACAAACCGATGGCTACCCGCCCGCAGTGGCCCTTCCCACAATTGCCGCACCCGACGACCCAACACGTCGTAGAGTGTCAAGTGGACCCGCTCTTGGTCCGTCGCCAAATCAAGCGGAATCACCATCGCGGGGTTAAACGGATTGGGATAGGCATCGCCCAGCCTATGCTGCTCCGGTCGCACTATCTCTGGAGTCATCACCGCCGTCGTCTGCTCGGCTTCGACCGCTAGAACGAGGTTTCGTGGTGCAACTAAACCCGTGACGAGGTCTTCGATATTTGCGCCGTTGAGGTTGGCACGCCGGATGCGCCCTTGTGACTCCGTCCAGTATAGCTTGTCGCCCGCGATGTCAACAGCAATGCCTACCGGAACACTTGATAGCGCGACGAGGTCTTCGACGTTTGCGTCGTTGAGGTTGGCTCGTCTGATTCTTCCGCGTGTCTCGTCTATCTGCTCAGTCCAGTATAGATAGCCACCAGCTACAGTGATGTCCTCTAATGTATCCGAGCCGGTAGTGAAAGTTTGGATGTTTGCGCCGTTGAGGTCGGCGCACCGGATGAGCTCCCCTGCCTCCGTCCAGTATATCTTACTATCTACCATATCAACGGCGATATCCTTGGGTGAATCCAGGCCTGTGATGAGGTTTTGAATGTTTGAGCCGTCAATATTTGCACGCTGAATGCTGCCTTGAGATGTTGTCCAATAAAGAGTGCGTTCCTTGGTGTCTATGGCGATGTCGAGAGGGGCACTCGCGGATGTGGCGAATGTGGCGAGTTCTTCTCCTCTTTCGTGGAGAAGTCCCAGTGAAGCGCGTGCGATTCCTTCGGCATCATGTGGCCAAGCCACTTCTCCGCTCCAGTACAGCTTGCGACCCAAAACATCCAAGGCGATATCCTTTACAGAACTTCGCCCAACGCCCACCACTGTGGCATGCGTGAGGAGGTTGACGTCGCCATCCTTCCTGTCTATCCAGTACATTGGTGGGTGTTCAGACTCACTGACTAGCACCTGTGGTCTAGAGCTGGCAGTAAAGGCAACTTGGTCAGCAACACCAGCGACGCTCACTTCAACAGTGTGAGAGAAGTAACCCCCAGGCATCAGAAAACTTTGGGTCCGTCCGTTGGAGTCGGTCCGGGGATTTGTAGCAGAGAGGGTTCCGCGCCTAAACGCCACCTCAACCCCTACAACAGGCTCGCCATCTACATCTAGCACTTCAACCACAAACGGATCTTTGAGCCAACTATTTGGACGACCGTACTGGCTATCTCCAGATACTTTTCGGAGCGTCGCCGGCATTCGGTCGTCAACATCAATCACACCGTCGCCGTTGATGTCTATACGCTTGTCAACATCTATGCGTACATCATCCTCCCGTATTAGATAGCTTCGCTTTGTGAAGTTTCCATGCACATCAATAACCGCGACCCTTGCCTCGCTATCGGGACCTGCCGAAAATTCGGTGGTGACAAATTCAACGCTGTTGCTATGGCCATTTAATCGTTTATAAGCGATCAAGCCAGGTCCAAACCTATATCTCCTACCACTTGCAGGACCAAACAACTGCACTTGATGGAGCCCATCGGGATCCGTTATCTCAAAGCGGAGGCGGATAGCATTCGGTGGATAGGCGAGCGGTGGGAGCATCTGAACCATTGTGCGCGCGTTGTCGGAGGGTTGGCTGGTGTTTGAATTGAAGTAGCTGTGTGCATCCAACCATTCGGCTGAACACTTGGACAACTGGACTATGAGTCTTGGTGAGTAAGACATGATGTACGCATCGTTGCGCCAATCATGTCCCAATCCAAAGGCGTGCCCAAGTTCGTGGGTAGCGAGATTGAAGAAGTCAGATCCTGTGTCATACCAATCGCCATTGGTGGTGATGAATGCATACCCACCCCTCATCCCTTGCTGACCACCTGCGCCCCCTTCCGCCGAACCATAATCTGCCACAATGAGATAGATATTCTGTGGCAGGTGAAACTGTTTACTGATTTCTAATCTTATATCCTGAACAGCGGCATAGCCTGGGTAATGTGAACTAGCGAATTCTCCGTTCACATGATGCACCACAGCATTTCCATGTTCATCGGTTTCAAGCGCAAATGTTTTTCTGCCGAATCCGTGGCGTTCCATCTCGTCAGCGTAAAACTGCTGTATGCGTCTTATTAATGTATTCAGCTTTGCGTCTATGTCTTGCTCGGGTTCGCGGTCATTGGCTAAAAAATAGATGATCCGCACTGTGCGCGGCTCGCCCATGTCCAAGTCCGCTAGCCCCTTGGCGGCAAAGCGAGGCTGATCTCGCTCCCACTGCTCGGAATCGATTAGCTGGCAGAAATGCACACTATCAGAGGATGGGGGCGACTGGGCGACGGCCAGCGGCGCGAAAATGAGACTGAGCAACGCGCAAAGGCGGAGTGAAAGAAAGAGGAGTTTCATAGGTTCGGGAGTCTCCACAGCACCACGCATACAACAACGGCCAGCTTCAACATGCCGTCACCTCCATACCGAAGTCCAAAGGATAACTTCCTCACAAGCTCTTATTGATTTTTGCCACAACCTCATCAACGTCCCATACCCGCAAACGATCCTCCACAATCAGCCCTTGTGGATCCACCAGATAATACCGGGGGATGCCGCTCACATTATAGGCTTGCGCTACTTGCTCCGAGCGCACGTGGACGCCTTTGATCTCGTGTTTGGCAATGGCCCGCTTCCAAGCTCCTTCATTGGCGTCCAACGAGATGTTGAGGAAGACGACCGGCTGAGCGGCTACTTGTGCCTTGATCTTGCGAAGGATCCCCAAATCGTTGATGCACGGGCTACACCAACTCGCCCAGAAATCCAGCAAGACCACTTTGCCTTTGAACTGGTTCAGCGATACAGATTGGCCCTCGGGATCATGAAGGGTAAAATCGGGAGCGGGTTGCCCCGGTTGCAGCGTCGAGAGCTTGTTCATTTCCGCTTGCAGGGCTTCGGTGTATTCGGGGAAGGGATTGCTCTCTACAAAGGATTGCCAGCGGGCATCTACATAGGCTTCAAAGCCGCGCTTAATGCCATCCCTCAACTCTCCGGCCAGAAACCAGTAGAGTACTCGCCCTTGCAGCTTTTGCTTGGCTAGGTCGTATCGTTCTGGAGATCCTAGCATGATAGAAAAACTCGGCCCGGCGGAGATAGAATCGAGTTGGGCTTGGACGGCCTCCGACAGACCCAGAGCCGCTAGGTCAATCCTTTGCGATAGCTTGAGCGGTTGACGATGTTGGAACATGGAGTCGAGTTGGGCTTGGGCGACTAGCGACATCCCTAAACCCGACAAGTCAATCCTTGCCGATAGCGGGCGACTGTTTAGGTAGTCATACCACTCTTTGAGTTTTGCCGATGGTATATGTAAGGTCAACTCCCCATCTGTCGTATCGATCCTAACAGTATCCTCCCTACTATAGGCCGTAATATGCTCCTTATATGAATCGAGTTCGGCTTGGGCGGCGGGCGACAATTCCAACCCCAACCAAGCGGCCTTTTCGGAGACTTTCAGCCTCACAGGATTTCGGTACATGGAGTCGAGTCGGGCATGGGTCTCCTCCGCTAGCCCCGCTCCCGCCAGATCAATCATCTGTGATAGTCTGGGGTGACTGTTTGCATGGTACATAGAGTCGAGTTGGGCGTGAATGTCTGGCGACAGTCCCAAGGCCGACAGCTTGTATCTATCGGCAAGTCTAGATGGCCGGTCCGACTTAGCCTCCATGTCTAGGGTGTTAACCAAGAACCAGCGATACTCTCTCACGCCAATCGCCTTTTCATCTGTCAAGGGAATTTCTTGTAGGAAGTCGTAGTAGTCCGAGGGAACCGCTCTTCTCTCGGAGGGTTTGACGTGGAATCGGCGCACCCAATGGCCATCTCTAAACGCAAACATCGGATAAGAAATCATCTGATCGGCCCACTTGTAGTTGAAAAAGGCCGTCATACAGTCGATGAACCCCGGAGAAAGCGCGTATTTTTCGCCCCCCTCGGCTAGCAAGGCAAATTCATCCTGACGCCGCTGTTTGACTTGGCGTGTAAACTCTTCGTGCTCCAACCCATAGTCTAGGTCGGAGGAATGAGGATGATGTTGCGGCCAGAACTCCGCTAAAAAGCGATTGTTGTCCGCACCTCGACCGCTAAAAGTCAGGGAATAGGCGGGCGGGGCCTCATCTTCGGCACTATCCAAACTGTCAGATTCCACCGCCGCCGCAGAGTCGGTCTCCGCCACCTCGGCGAAGGTTACGACCGCGTGCAGGCTGTCGCCGGGTTCGACAAAGAAGGGGATGAAGAAGTATTGCTCGCCTTTGTAATGTCCGGTGACCAAGACTCCTTTGGAAATGTTCAAGAGCAGGGCAAAGCGGTTTTGCTCGTCCAAGATGATGGGGTGTTCGGACGGCCCAGGAGCGAGTAGCGGTTCGTGGCTGAACTCGACTTCCCGCGACGGAGGGTTGTGGACTTCGCCGGTGACGATTGCGGCGCGTGGTGCTTGGGCTAGCCCTACACTCGCTGTACTGAGCAGGGCGACGAGGATACTAAGGTATGATTTCATCAGGATTTTCCTTTCTAATGGTCAGTGAAAGACCTCTTCCCTCATGGGAGTCTGGTCGTCTTCTTAGCTTCTATCTGTCCTTCTACTTTGACCTTATAGATATACACCCCAGCGGCTACCCCCTTGCCCACCTCGTCGCGGCCATCCCAAGTAAAACGATGCGCACCCGCACCGAGCGGCCCCTGCCACAACTGCCGCACCCGCCGTCCCAACACATCGTACACGCTCAGCGACACCCGCACCGCGTCCGTCGCCAAATCAAGGGGAATCACTACAGCCGGATTGAACGGATTGGGATAGCTATCGCCGAGTCGATACTGTGCCGGTCGGACTATTGTCGGCGTCTGCACTGCCGTCGGTTGCCCGCCCAGCAAACTTTTGAGTACATGCACCCCACCCAACTGCGGATCTAACACGACCAAATCGAGAGCGCCGTCGCTATCGACATCCCCGGAGAGCACTTCTACTCCATTACCCTCCAAGCGATGCCTTTCCACGGCTCGGGTTGGATTCACGCCTCCACCCCATTCGACAAACACCCCAAGGCCCGAGGCGCGGTCTCCACCGACAAACGCCCAATCCTCCACCCCGTCGGCGTCCAAGTCGCGCACCATCACCGACGAGCGCAGAAATAGCCGCTCGTCGTATAGGACCGCCTCTTCTACTACGCCCCCGGCTCCCCATCGCTGTACGGCCAAGCCCTTGAGACCTTCATATCGGGCGCGGAAGAGCGACGTGAGCATATCTACTTGCCCATCGCCATCGAAATCGCCTACTCCTAACACCTTCTTCCCCGCATCGAATTCAAATATCTCGCCGCTCTGCAGCTCATCGCCCAAGGCTCCCACGATCCGCGTGTTCGCCTGCCCATGAATCGGTAGCCACAGCACATCCAGCATTCCATCGCCTGTAAAGTCACCAATCTGAGCGGGCGCATGGTTTTCAGCAGCAACTACCTCGGAAGCAGTCCACATCCCATTCTCTACATCCCAGACATCTAACGTGCTTCCATCCAACGTAGCGTGCCCCACAAACAATTCGCCATCGCCGTCGCCATCCCAATCCGCCACATCTATAAGCCAATTATCGCCTATCTTGGTAAGCATCTTCAGTTGGAGGTCCGACTCGATGGACCAAACCTCGGTCGTGGGTAGCCTGATATTTCTCACGTTTCCGTTTTCATCCTTCGTCACTCCGGCGAGTCGATCCATTGCTGATATCACTATTTCGTCCTTTCCATCGCCGGTCAAATCGCCAGCAAGCACTTCTATTCGCCCCTCGCCGATCACTTCCTCTGTACGCATTGTCTCAAAGGAGCCCTCGCCGTCATTGAGAGCCATAGTCCAGCCTCTTTCTTTCATAATAGACCTCTCGCTCTCCCAAGAGGCGAAAAGGTCTGCATCGCCATCGCCATCCAAGTCCGTCAAGATGCCGGCCCTCTCTCCATATTCTGCTGCTTTCCCTATACCTGGCACAATCGGATAGAAAACCGGCGGAGCAAAGAATCCAGCCCCATCAAAGCGAAAGTACTCTACGTGCGGCGGGGGGAGTTCACCCTGTAGGGATTCTTCAAAGCCGCTCAACTCAATCCAGTCAATCTCAATCTCCCCAACCACGTCGTCCTCGTTCCGATCTAGGAAAAAAATCAGCCGAATATCCTTTAATAGACCCTCCCACATGACCTCGTCTTGGCCGACAAAGGAAAACTCTACTTCCTGCCACTCGGTGGTGTAAACGAAGTCTGTTGGTCCTGAAAGCTCAAATCGACTTTTGGACCGATTATCTGGGTCCTTACCCGGAGATATAAGATTGTGCTCATTGGTCCAGGTGAGCCAAAAGGGACCGACCGTAGGGCTGTGATGTACGGTGCGGAATCGGACCCAGATCTGGTCGAACAGACCCGAATCGTGCCCTATGGTGGGAGAAATCAATTCGACATTCGGCTTAGGCCAATCCCCGGTGACTGAGGACGAGACATCGATCTTCCACACGCCGTCTTCGACTATACCGGGAAAAACGTCAAATTCACGCGGCCCACCCAATGTAAGAGTTTCTTTTGCGACCCATCCTTGAGTCGTCCCATCGTCGAACTCCCAAATGATCGCCTCGGCGGGTCCGCTCCACAGCACCACGAATACAACAACGGCGAGTTTCAACATGACAGCACCTCCATGCCGAACTCCGCAGGACGGCTTCATCACAAATGTTCCTCGATTTTTGCCACAATCTCATCAACGTCCCATACCCGCAAAAACTTTTCCACAATCAGCCCTTGTGGATCCACCAGATAATACCGGGGGATGCCGC
Source organism: Candidatus Latescibacterota bacterium (assembly GCA_022819745.1). Next base: position 9,698 of record JAJEGS010000026.1, read on the forward strand.
TCACATTATAGGCTTGCGCTACTTGCTCCGAGCGCACGTGGACGCCTTTGATCTCGTGTTTGGCAATGGCCCACTTCCAAGCTCCCTCGTCCATGTCCTTCGAGATGTTGAGGAAGACGACCGGCTGAGCGGCCATTCGTTCCTTGATCTTGCGGAGGTTCCTGAAATCGACGATACACGGTCCGCACCAACTCGCCCAAAAATCCAGCAAGACCACCTTGCCCTTAAACTGGCTCAGCGATACGGGTTGGCCATTGAGGTCTTTCAGGGTGAAATCGGGAGCGGGCTGCCCTGACGCTAGCGTCGAGAGCTTGTCCATTTCCGCTTGTAGGGCCTCGGTGTATTCTGGAAAGGGATTGCTCTGCTCAAAGGATTGCCAGCGGGCATCTACATAGGCTTCATAGCCGGATCTAATTCCATCCATCAACTCTCCGGCCAAAAACCAGTAGAGCACTCGCCCTTGTAGTTTTTGCTTGGCGAGGTCGTATCGTTCTGCACCTTCTCGGGAGGCGTGAAAACTTGGCCCGGCAAGGATGGAGTCGAGTTGGGCGTGGACAGCCGGCGATAGACCCAAGGCCGCTGAGTCAATCCCATGGGATGGCTTGAGCGGTTGCCGGTTTTGGTACATGGAGTCGAGTCGGGATTGAGTGGCTGGCGACAACTCCAAACTCGACATGTCAATCTGCGCCGATAGCGGGCGGTTGTGTTGGTAGACAGACCACTCGTTGTGTTTTGAATGTGGTAGATAGAAGGTCCAACTCCCGCCCGTCGTATCGATACTCGCTATATCTTCGTCATAGTAGATCGTACGATGATGCTCATACGAGTCGAGTTGGGATTGAGCGGCCGGCGATAACTCCAACCCCCACCAAGCGGCCATTTCGGACGCGCTGATCTCTTTGGGGTCTTCGTACATGGAGTCGAGTAGAGCTAGGGCGGCCTCTGACAGCCCCAACCCCGCTATATCGATCTTCTGCGATAGCCTAGGTGGGTTGTTTGCGTCGTACATGGAGTCGAGTCGGGCGTGGACAGCGGGCGACAGACCCAATCCCGCCAGCTTGTACCTATCGGCAAGTCTAGGTGGCCTGTCAGACGTCGCCGCCAAGTCTAAGATGTTTTCCAGAAACTGGCGATAATCTCTCACGCCAATAACCTTTTCATCTATCAAGGGAATTTCTTGCAGGAAGTCGTAGTAGTTTGGGGGGACCTCCCTTCTAGCGGAAGCTCCAAACGGAAACAGCGGATAGGCAGTCATCCGTGCGGCCCACTTGTAGTTGATGAAGGCCGTCATATAGTCGATGAACTCCGGAGAAAGGGCGTGTTTTTCACGGCCCTCGTCTAGCAGGGCAAATTCATACCGACGCCACCGTTCTACTTCGCGTAAAAATTCTTTGGGCTCCAGTCTAGAGCTTGGTCCTAAAAAAATTGGGGTCGAAACTCGGCTAAGAAGCGATTGTTGTCCGCGCCCCGGCCGCTAAAAGTCAGGGTGTCGGGTTCCACCGACATCGACGCGTCGGCCTCCGTTTCCTCGGCGAAGGTTATGACCGCGTGCAGACTGTCGCCGGGTTCGACAAAGAAAGGGATGTATTCCTCGTCTTTGTAATACCCGGAGACCAAAACTCCTTTGGGAATGTTCAGGAGCAGGGCAAAGCGGTTTTGCTCGTCCAAGACGATGGGGTGTTCGGACGGCCCGGGCGCGAGTAGCGGTTCGTGGCGGAATTCGATTTCTCGCGACGGAGGGTTGTGGACTTCGCCGGTAATGATTGCGGCGCGGGGCTGGCTTTGGGCGCTTGCTACGGTTAGGCAGAGGCTCAGGGCCATTAAGGCTGCGGAATATACGCTCATCAGATTTCCTCTTCCGCTGTAGTGTGAGGAGGACCATGTGGTGCGTGCTTGAGGAGACCTATGCACATTCCGTGCCAGATACCATGCTCCAAACAAAAAAACCCTTTAGGATCAACCTAAAGGGTTATAAAAAAGACACTTAAAATAATGTGGTGGAGATTTTCCCGATGCGCAGTCTCAGCCGTTCCCGTGAGGTTTTCCACGACTTTCCGTGGACCGTACACGACTTTTCGTGGTTTTCCACGACTTTTCGTGTTGGCCGCCTACGACTTCTCCGGTCAGTTCTTAATAACTCGGAGCATCCTGCGGATTACTCCTTCGGTCGGCGCAACCCATACTTCCGCATGCGGTAACGCAGCTTCTCCGGATTCATGCCCAACAGGCGCGCCGCACCCCGCTCGCCATAGATCATCCAGTTGGTCGCTTGCAACGCCTCCACAAGCTGCTGCTTTTCATCCAAGCCCTCGCCAGCCGCTGGCGCGGGTAGTACCGCTTCCTCAACACGCCGACCAACCGACGGCAACAACAAATCGCCAACGCGGATCGCCCCGCCTTCGCACAGCAAAACCGCCCGATGGATCAGATGCTCCAACTCGCGCACATTCCCCGGCCAAGCATACCCCTGCAAGTGCTCAACCACCCCCGCGTCTAGCGTCGGCACCGGACGCCGCAAGTGCTGGGCATACTGCTCCGCAAAATGCGCCGCCAAAGACGGGATATCCTCTTGTCGCTGCCGCAGTGGCGGAAGCTCTAACGTGAAGACACTCAGGCGGTAGAACAGGTCTTCGCGGAACGTGCCTTCCTGGATAGCCTGCCGCAAGTCGCGGTTGGTCGCCGCGATGACTCGCACGTCCACGCTCACAGGCTGCTCACCGCCGACGCGGGTCAGGGCATTCTCCTCTAAGATGTGCAGCAGCACCCGCTGAGACTCCAACGGCAAATCGCCGATCTCGTCCAAAAAGAGCGTACCGCCATCAGCCAGTTCAAAGCGGCCGAGTTGACGGCTCGCCGCCCCGGTAAAGGCCCCCTTCTCATGGCCGAACAACTCGCTTTCGACCAACCCAGCCGGCAGCGCTCCGCAATTGACTTGGATGAAGGGCCGCTGGCGGCGGGTGCTTGTTTCGTGAATCGCCTGCGCCAGCAAGCCCTTGCCGGTGCCGGTCTCACCCAGCACCAGCACGGTCATTGCGGTCTCAGCAACCCGCACGGTCTGCTCCATCACTTGGCGCATGGCCCAACTCTCGCTATGTACGACGTGGTCGCCCGCTCGCAGGACGTTTTCAAAAGCGTGGATGCGTTCGGTTTTGGCGTCGGGGAGGATCTGAATCTCCACGCTGGCGACCTCGGACAGCAAGCCATCGCGGTCCATCGTCCGCACCTCGAAGCGATACTCGCCCACCGACAGGGTACTATACGCGACCGTATCGGCGGCGGTAAACGCGCTCCATTGTGCCGCCGGACCGTAGCCTAACAGCCGATGGCTGTAGCGCATCTGCCCTGCGCCGGTGCGAAAACTGATGCCCTGGAAGTAAATGCGGATTTCAGGCGTGCTCTCGGGGCATGATACGGCTTCAGGCGCAGCCAAGAAGGTGCCGGCCATCACCTGGCGGATCACCAATCGCGGTGGTGTGTGTCCCGGCTGGTAGGCAACCAGCCCTGCCCGCGTCCCAAACCACAGCCGACCGCGACGGTCGCACAGGACGGCTTCGACCATATTTTCGAGGGAGGATGATCCCAAGCGGATGCTCTGGAAGGTCTGGCCATCGTAGCGGAGGACACCGCCACCGCTGGTGCCCATCCAGATATGGCCCTGCGGATCGGCCGTCAGCGCCAAGATGCCATTGGCCGACAGTCCAAACTGCTCGGCGGTAAAGTGGCGCACCTGCCGCGACGAGAGATCCAGGGCAAAAAGTCCCTTGCCCGTGCCCACCCACAGGGTGTTTTGGTGCTCCCACAAGACGTTGACATAAGCGATGGACTCCGCTTCGGCTATATCCGCCGGGTGCATGTGCCCATCCTCGTAACAGTAGAGGGCCGGTACTACTCCGCGCGAACCGATCCAGAGTAGCCCGTCTTGGTCTGGCAGCAGTGCTCCGATCCAGAATCCCCTGTCTTGATCTTGCAGCAAAGTGCCACATTCATCAAGGAGAATAAAGCGATTTTCCTCTATCCAGCCGAAGCGACCCTTGGACGTGCCGACCCAGATACGCCCTTGCCCATCTTCGCATAGCCCAACGATTGTTTCTGGCTGGGTCTCTTCGGCCACGGAGATCGGTTGTGGCGTTTGGCCTTCCCACTTGTACACCTTGCCCCCACCTCCACTGCTCCAGACCTGCCCCTGACCATCCACTACCATCGCCCAGACGGTTTCCTCCGTCTTGACCGGACGGACTTGCCCCTCTTCCATGCAGGCCATGCCCGCCATCGTGCCAATCCACATCCGTCCCGCATGGTCTTCTCCTAAGTGGCAAATCTCGCGGTCGGGTAGGCCGTCGGCTTCCGTGTAGCGACGAATACTAGTCGGGTCACAAAAAATCAGTCCGCCACCCCAAAGCCCGATCCAGATGTTGCCCTCACGGTCCTTGTACGTCAGACGCGTAGCCGAAAAGTCAATATCCGGCAAAGAAGCAGAAAAGGAATGCCACTCCTGCCCGTCGTAGCAGATCACGCCCCGACGAGACAGCCACAACCAGCCCCTCTCGTCAACCCGCACGTGCCGCGTCCCGCTCTGCGCCACCCCTTCGTCGCCCTTGCCCACATTAATGCACGCAAAATGTTGGTCTTGTGGATCGTAGCAGCCGATCAAGACTTCGCTACCTGAGTAACCGCAGGCGATCCACAGATGGCCGGAGGGATCTTGGGCGAACTTCCAAGCCCATTGGACTGCCTGATTCCCGATATCCATGCGCTGTCCATCTAAGCTTATGATGCCTTGGCTCATCGTCGCTAGCCAAGTGGTGCCGCCCGCGTCGGTGGCCATATCGTACACCCGCCCCAAAGGTTGGCCACCAACGTCGGTTATGCACTTTATACAGCGGCCCTCAGCAAACCAAGCCACACCGGCACCAGTCAGCACCAGAATCGAACCATCCGGCTGAGCTTGCAGACTCACGACCTCGTTGGAAGGTAAGCCGTGCTCAGTGGTGTACACCTGAAAATCGCGCCCGTCATACGCAGCAATCCCACCGCCGAACGTGCCGAATAAAAGCCGACCGTCGGCGTCCTCGGCAATGGCCATGACCGTCAGATTGGGCAGGCCGTCCTTGAGGCCAAACGTATCGAACCGGGCGCTGTCGAACCGACTGACGCCGCCGTCGGCTGTGGCAACCCAGAGAAAACCCTGGCGATCTTGGTAGATGTCTTCCACGTGCATCCCAGCTAGCCCATCAAAAACAGTGTACTGGCTGCTCAACACGTGCTCAAAGAATATATCGCTCATACTCTCCTTCCCACGATGGGAACCCCGGCCTTTAAGATCCACCCCTAAGATACGACTGCCGATGCCCTAAATCTGATTCTAGGCTAAGGTAATGCCTCGGGACGTCCTGCGGATTACTTCTTCGGTCGGCGCAATCCGTACTTCTGCATGCGGTAGCGCAGTTTCTCCGGGTTCATGCCCAACAAATGCGCCGCACCCCGCTCGCCGTAGATCATCCAGTTGGTCGCTTGCAGCGCCTCCACAAGCTGCTGCTTTTCGTCCAAGCCCTCACCAGCCGCTGGCGCTGGTGGCATTGCATCCCCAGCCCGCCGACCAACCGACGGCAGCAGCAAATCGCCCACGCGGATCACTCCATCCTCGCACAACAAGACCGCCCGATTAATCAAGTGCTCCAACTCGCGCACATTTCCCGGCCAAGCATACCCCTGCAAGTGCGCGACCACCCCTTCCTCTAGCGTCGGCACCGACCGCCGCAAATGCTGGGCATACCGCTCGGCAAAATGCGCCGCCAAAGACGGGATATCTTCTTGTCGCTGCCGCAGCGGCGGAAGCTCTAAGGTGAAGACACTCAGGCGATAAAACAGGTCTTCGCGAAACGTGCCTTCCTGGATGGCCTGCCGCAAGTCGCGGTTGGTTGCCGCAATGACACGCACATCCACCTTTACAGGCTGCTCGCCACCGACGCGGGTCAGAGCATTCTCCTCTAAGATGTGCAGCAGCACCCGCTGAGACTCCAACGGCAAATCGCCGATCTCGTCGAGAAAGAGGGTACCTCCATCGGCCAGTTCAAAGCGACCAAGCTGACGACTCGCCGCGCCGGTAAAGGCCCCTTTCTCGTGGCCAAACAACTCGCTTTCGACCAATCCAGCCGGCAGTGCCCCGCAATTGACTTGGATGAAAGGCCGCTTGCGGCGAGTGCTTGTCTCGTGGATAGTCTGCGCCAGCAAGCCCTTGCCCGTGCCGGTCTCGCCCAGCACCAGCACCGTCATCGCCGTCTCGGCGACGCGCACGGTCTGCTCCATCACTTGGCGCATCGCCCAACTCTGGCTATGCACCACGTGGTCGCTCGCACGCAGCACACTTTCAAGGGCGTGGATGCGTTCGGTTTTAGCGTCGGGGAGGACTCGAATCTCCACGCTGGCGACTTCGGACATCAGGCCATCGCGGTCCATCGTCCGCACCTCGAAGCGATACTCACCCACCGGCAGAGAGTTGTATGCGACTGCATTGGCGGTGGTAAACGCGCTCCATTGTGCCGTCGGATTGTGCCCTACCAAGCGGTGACTGTAGCGCATCTGCCCCGCGCCGGTGCGGAAGCTGATGCCTTGGAAGTGAATACAAATTTCAGGTGTGCTCTCTGGGCAGGATACGGCTTCGGGCGCGGCCAAGCGGGTACCAGCCATCACCTCGCGGATGACCAAGCACGGCGGCGTGCGTCCCGGCTGATAGGCGACCAGCCCTGCCCGCGTCCCAAACCACAGCCGACCGCGACGGTCGCACAGGACGGCTTCGACCATGTTTTCGAGAGCGGATGGCCCCAAGCGGATGTTTTGGAAGGTTTGGCCGTCGTAGCGGAGGACGCCGCCGCCGCTAGTGCCCATCCAGATATGGCCCTGCGGGTCAACCGTCAGCGCCAAGATGCCATTGGCCGACAGCCCGAACTGTTCGGCGGTAAACTGATGCACCTCCCGCGATGAGAGATCCAAGGCGAAAAGTCCCTTGGCCGTGCCCACCCACAGGGTGTTTTGGTACTCCCACAAGACATTGACATAGGCGATGGACTCCGCTTTGGCCATATCCGCTGGGTGGAAATGATCATTCTCATAACAGTAGAGTGCCGGTACTCTTCCATAGAAACCAACCCAGAATACTCCGTTTTGGTCTTGTAATAAGGCACGGCACTCGTCGATTATCCACTCGTCGAAGGGGGTGAAGCGATTTTCCTCGATCCAGCCAAAGCCAAAGCGGCCCCGGAACGTACCAACCCAGATACGCCCTTGTCCATCTTCGCACAGCCCGGTGACCTCTCCAAAGTGGTCCTCTTCAGCCACAGAGATCGCTTGCGGCATTTGGTCCTCCCACCGATACACCCGGCCAGTGTCTCCACCGCTCCAAATCTGTCCCTGACCATCCACCACCATGGCAGACACGACTTCACGAGTTCCTACCGGACCAATTTGGCCCTCTTCCATGCAGGCCATGCCCCCCATCGTCCCAATCCACATCCGACCCTCAGGATCTTCGCCCAAGCAGCGAATCTCGCGGTCGGGCAGGCCGTCGGCTTCGGTGTAGCGACGAATGCTGGCTGGGTCGCAAAAAATCAGTCCTCCACCCCAAAGCCCGATCCAGATATTGCCCTCGCGATCCTCGTACGTTAGGCGCGTATCCGAAAAGTCAATATCCGGCAAGGAAGCAGAAAAGTGGCGCCACTCCTGCCCGTCGTGTACCACCACGCCCCGGTGGGTCAGCCAGAGCCAGCCCCTCTCGTCAATCCGCACGTGCCGCGTCCCATTCTGCGCAGCCCGCTCAGTTCTATTGCCCCTTGAATTCAACTCGTAAGTGCAATCTTTTGGGTAGCTGGCATAGAAACGGCCAACTGGTATATTTCCCGTGGCCATTTCAAACGCAGCTCCCGACGGAGGCGCTTATGGGAACGTATCACCAGTTGACCGAGTATCAAA
>JAJEGS010000016.1 GCA_022819745.1 Candidatus Latescibacterota bacterium
AGCGAGCCACTTCGTTGACCCCTTTGCCTTCATCAAGCAACGCAGCCGCCCATTGACGACGATATTCTAGCCGATCGGCACTACCTTTAGGTCGCATATAAATAAATATAAACTATTCCTTTAAAAATGCAGAGGTCAATAAACGTATTCCATCGACAAAAGCAGGGATTAGCTAAAGAAATAGCCTTGGGGCTAGCCGTCTATTTAAATTGCACCCTAGTCGATAAATACTTCCGCCAATTTAATGGCCATACACAAGTCAATTCTGCAGATCTCAGGACAATTCATTATCCAAGCCTAGAGACCTTAGCCAAATTTGGTTCTCTGGCCAAAGATAAAATTCCGCTACAAAAGGATATCGATTATCTGATCAACCAGGAAGTCAGTAGAATGGGAAAGAAATCCATGATTGATCCAATCCAAGCTCAACAGAAAATAGATGAGGCACTAAACCTCTTGATAAACTTCGGCCTCCCTAGAGGCCAGCAAAATGAACGTTCCGCACTGACACTGCTTGCCATTTTGAACCTCAAACCAGATGGAAGCTGGCAAGAACTAGAACAACCGCTGATGGGTATCACCCCTATCATGGAATTTTGCCGGGCTTTTTACGGCAAAGAATACGCGCCCAATACTCGCGAAACTTTCCGCCGTCAAACCATGCACCAATTTGTCGAAGCGGGCATCGCACTGTATAACCCAGACGAACCAGATCGTCCCGTAAATAGTCCCAAAGCATGTTATCAGATCAGTCCGGAAACTTTTGCAGTCATTCTTACCTATGGCACGGACCAGTGGGACCAAACTCTTTCTTCATACTTAGAAGAGCGAGAAACCTTAGCTCAACTTCATGAGATGCAGCGAAAAATGCAGATGATCCCCGTAGAAGTTGAAGAAGGCTACGAGATTGCCTGAAATCTCGCGGCTAGTGACATCGCCACTTCCACGCCGTAATCCTCGAAACAAAACGAAAGGATCAGCTATGAAAATCGCTTTGGCACTCGGACCAGACGCCAGCGCCGTATCGACTTTCGGTACCCAGTGTGGCGTCGAGCACGCCGTCGGCACCTTCGGCCTCGCGCCGATACCAGATAAACCAATCGACGACGAAGCACAGCCGTTCAGCCGCCAGTCCCTAGCCCGCTTCAAGGCGCAATACGAGCAAAACGGCTATCAGCTAGCGGTCATTGAAAGCCGTCCACCCATGGAAAAGATCAAGCTGGCCCAGCCGGGGCGCGACGAAGAGATCGCCGTCGTTTGCGAGTTCATCCGCAACATGGGGGCAGTCGGCATCCCAGTGTGGTGCCCTGCGTGGATGCCGATCCTCTTCGTGATTCGCACGTCAGCCGAAATCCCGACGCGCGGCGGCGCCAAGGTGACCGGCTTCGACCTCGAAGAATTCAACAAGACCCATCCCGCCGGCGAGCACGGCGAAGTCACCGAGGAGGACCAGTGGGACAACCTGAAATACTTCCTCGAGCGCGTTGTCCCAGTCGCCGAAGAAGCGGGAGTCAAGCTCGCCATGCATCCCGACGACCCGCCCCTGTCGCCGATCCAGGGCATCGCCCGCATCATCAGCAGCGTGGAGAACTACCAAAAGATGGTCGATCTCGTTCCCAGCCCGGCAAACGGCATCGGCCTCTGTCAGGGCAACTTCGGCCTGATGACCGACGATCTGCCGAGCGTCATTCGCCATTTCGGCGAGCAGAAGAAGATCCACTTCGTCCATTTCCGCGACATCAGGGGCACGCCGGAGAAGTTCGACGAGGCCTTCCACGACGACGGCAAGCACGACATGGCAGCCTGCGTCAGGGCCTATCGCGACACTGGGTACGAAGGGGTCGCGCGCCCCGACCATTTCCCGCAGTTAACCTACGAGGACTTCGTCGATGTACACTCGATGGAGCGCCTCTATGCCATTGGCTATATGAGGGGCCTGATCGAGGCGGTGTACAGCGAATGACTGCGAAGTTACTCGTCCACCGGTCGCAGACTCAGGAGTATTGCTTGTGAAAGTAGCCATCATGGGTGCCGCCGGATGGGTCGGCCGGGCCGTGCTGGAAAACTTCGCCGGTCGCCACCAAGTGCGCGCCTTCGATTACAGTCCCGAAGCTTGGGCGACGTATCACCGATTCGACGGCGACTGGGAGGGAGAAAAGCACTACGGGGACATCGCCGACTTCCACGCCGTCCACAGGACCTTGGAAGGCATGGACGGCGTCGTCCATCTCGCCGCTTACTTTGGCTACGAAAACCCACCCGAGGACGATGTGAACCCCTTTCTCATCAACCTCAAGGGGATGTGGAACGTCTTAGAGTCGGCCCGTCGCCACGAACTCAAACGAGTAGTGCACATGGGTTCCTGCGTCGTGCAACATCCAGACGGCCTTTTCCTGTCTTCGGATGTCCGCAGCAAGGAAGGAAGCCCATACGGCATCTCAAAGCGTCTGCAGGAGGAAATGTGCCGCCAGTTCCACGACGCCTACGGCTTGCGGATCATTGTTTTCCGGCCCTGTAGCATTGGAGACAGCAGGCTCGGCATCAGCCGAGATGGCAACCCCGCCCGCGGCGGCGTTAGCTGGGTCTGCCGGCACGATTTGGCGGAAGCCTGCCACCTAGCCCTCACATCCGAGACCATTGATTTCGACATCATGCACACGGCCAGCCACCCGGACGCGGATAAGTACTGCAACGTCGCCCGGTCCCGTGAGCTACTAGGTCTGGAATACAAAGGACACTTCCCCGGCGACTGACAGCATTATTTTCCCCCTCCAGCAATCCCAAAAGGAGCACCATGCCCCCCCACTACGACGTCCTGCTCAAAAACGGCCACCTCATTGACCCCAAAAACGGCCTTGACGGCCCGGCCGACCTCGCTGTCAAAGACGGCAAAATTGCCGCTGTGGCACCACAATTGCCCGGCACTGCGGAACGACAAGCCGATGTCGCCGGCCTCTACGTCACCCCCGGCCTCATCGACATCCACCTGCACGTGTACGGCGGCTTTAATGCTTGGCTCTTCCCCGACCCCCACAACCTGCCGCACGGGGTCACCACCTGCGTCGATACGGGCGGCGCTGGATACAAGGATATTGCGGATTTCAAAGAGACCATCATGGACCAGTCCATCACCCGCGTCCTCGCCTTTGTCAACATCGTCGGCGCTGGCATGACCGGTCCGCCTGAACAGGACACCACCGATATGGACCCCATCCCCTGCGCTGCCGCGGTCGAGCGCTACCCCGATCACATCGTCGGGGTCAAATCGGCCCATTTTGGCGGGCCGGGTTGGGAATCAACTGGCGGAGCCATCGAGGCGGCGCGGCGGGCCGGCAGCATTGTCATGGTCGATTTCTCGCCCAAACCCACCCGCACGTATCCCGAGTTACTCGCCCGCTATAGCCCCGGCGACATCCACACCCACTGCTACTCCATGCGCACGCCCATGCTCGACGACAACGACCGCATTTTCGATTTCGTCTGGCAAGCCCGCGAGCGCGGCGTGATTTTCGACTTGGGCCATGGCAACGCCTCCTTCCGCTTCCACATTGCCGTGCCAGCTATGGCCCAAGGCTTCCCGCCCGATACCATCAGCACCGACCTGCATCGCCGTAGCCGCTTGCTGCCCAATGCCACCATGAATATCACCATGTCGAAAATGCTGGCCTTGGGGATGCCGCTGCAAGAGGTCATCTACCGCTCGACACAGCGACCAGCCGAAGTAATCCGCCGGCCCGAATTGGGTCACCTGAGCGTAGGTGCTGAAGCCGATGTCGCGGTGCTAGCCGTACACGAAGGCCGCTTCGGCTTTGTCGATGCCACCCGCAGCACCTTGCAAGGCAGCCAAAAAATAGAGGGCCGCATGACCCTGCGGGCCGGCGAAATTGTCTGGGATCAGGACGGTTTGAGCTTGCCGTCGTGGGAGGAAGGGGCGCGCTAAAAACGGATCATCGTTCCGCCGCCTTGTAGGGGCGGTTCGCGAACCGCCCCTACTGCAACCCAGCGTAGAGAGTGACAAAACTCTGGGTAGCGGTGAGCGTCTCAGCCTCCGCAAAATCCTTGCGTTCCACCACAAAGCCAGCTAAGGCTTGGATCCGATACCCCAGATAGGCCGACTCCGTTGCCAACTGGAAGGCCCAACTCAGCGAGTTGAAGTCCTCACTATCTCGGTCCAAATCGTTAAAAAAGGCGTACTCCACCCCAGCCTGCGCCCTAGTCGCCGACAAAAGCTGAGTCTCCAACAACACTGAAACCAACTCCAGCAGCGTCGTTTGCTTCTCCTGGTCAAACAGCGACCGACTCTGTTGCACCCACTCGCTCTTCCAGCGCGGCTCCACAGTCACGCCCCACCAGCCGTAGCGGTAGCTCGCCTTATTGATCAAGCCAAAGAAAAAATCCGCCGGAGCCAAGTCGTGCTGTCGGCGCTGCTTCTCGTTCATCAACTGCCGGAAAAGCACCCAGTTGAGCTTGCTCATCACCTGTAGTTTTTCGCCGGTCAGAATGTGCCCGACAAAGAGCTGATTGACCCACGTATCCCGCGCCAAAAGCGGATCGTCAAGATGCTCCAATTGACCGCCTCGCAAGGTGTTGTCCGGTCGCCACTGCAAGAGCGGATTGGGAATGTCGTCCGCGACCAACTGGCTCATCTCAAACAGCCGCACTCGCCCCCAGCGCGGCCATACCCGCTCGTAGCCTACCTGCACGTACGTGCTGTGATTTTTGCGGTCGGCTGAGATCTGCGCCTCGCGCAAGGCCCCAGCTTTGAACTGCCAGTGCCGACCTAGCCCCACCCCGCCATAGACATTGAAGCCGGCCTGATCGCGGCGATAGGGATAGTCCGGCTCGGTGTCGTTCTCGTACAGATCAACCCAGAAGTTGTGGTTCATGTCCACGCCAAAGAGGAACTCGGGCCGGTCCACTTGGAAGCGCAGAAAAGGCTCTTGGTAGTCGGGAATGGCATTGGCCTTGACGCGGTTGTCGTTCTGGTTGAAGTCGGGCACCAAGTCGTTGTTGAGATCCCAACCGGGAAAGACCTGCCGGTCGTCAACTAGAAAATCGGCGCGGAAGGCATCGGGAAAGCGGTCTTGGTCGTCGTTGTCTTCGACCAGATCAAAGCGGTTGCCCTGCCGGGCGTAGTCGAGTCCAGTAGTAGTAGTGACAAAAGCCTGAGTGTTGTAGCGTGGATCAATGGAATACACCTCGCCGAAAAACAAAAATGGTGCCCAAGTTTTGCGCACATTGACCATCCAAGCCGGCGCACTGGGTTGACCTTTAATCCCGGCCGAGGCCGTGTGGGTTTCCTCGGCGACGTTGGGATATTGACGCCAACTCCAACTCAAGTCGTATTCGCCATACACGTCGAACCCGAGCAAGTCCTCCACCCGAAGCGTGCCGCCACCCACCGTGGTAGCAGTGGGCAAGCCGTAGGCAAAACTGACCACGCCTAAATTGGAAATGTCCTGCACATTGCCCGCCGCCTGCGACACTAGCGTAAAAAAGGGATTTTCCGTCGGCGCAACGTCGAGCCGGGTAAATCCCTCTTCACCCAAGCCGCGCACCCCCTCGCCCGGATCGAGCAGCCCCAACTGGCGATCAGAACTCATCCAGACTTGATAGTCATTGGCCAACACCAGCCGGAATTCTACTGCGACAATCTCCGACTTGTCGGCCGCAGCCCGATTGACAAACGACGCACTGTCAAAGTCGTAGAGCAGGCTGATTTGCTCGTCGCCGTCCGCGCTAAGAAAACCCCGCCGCTCCAATCCTCCTTCAATCACCGGACCAAAGCGGATGTCCCGGCCCTGCTCCACCGTGCCGTCGCGATAGGTAATAATCACGTCCGAGGCGTCGGGGAAAAAGGCCGCACCGCCGCGGCCGTCCTCCGGCGAGTCGTCCTTCAATAGAATCTCGATCTGCCCAACCGTCTGGTTCTGTTCGTTGGTCAAAGATCCTTTGTGCAAGGTCTCCACGAGTTGATCCGCCACACTATTGGTCTGGTGGGCACTGACCGCGTGCAACCCCACCTCGACAAAATCGCCCACTTGCGCTGCAAAACGGCCTCCCGCCAAAGACGTGGCGTCCGTAAAGGCCCGCTCCGTCTCCTGGATGGCCCTAGGCCCTGAGATCAGCGAATGCAGGAAGGTCATCTGATACTTGTCCGTGGCCAAATCCAGTTGGAATCCGTTCAAACGCGGCTTGGAAAAGGCCAGCGGCGTCAGGGTCGTGCGCAAATTGTTACTCACCGTCAGCGCATAGTGGTACTGACCCTTCCCGTCTCCGGCAATCACTAGTTGGTTAAACCACCGCTCGAACACATTCGTCTTGAACAGAGTGCTCCCCGCCTCTTGGGGCCGCGTCTGCGCGGTGTTGAACACCAACCACCCTTGAGTCAAATAATTCCCATACAAGTCGTAGAAGTAATCCCCCTGCAGATCGACATCCACGTAGCGCCGGTACGGCAGCCGCGCCCGATTGGTGTACTGCCACTGCCGCCAGCGGTATTCTTCGTATAGTTCCTGCGGCACGTACCAGCGCCGTACGGCCGGGTCCAGCGCGGCCAGATACACCTCCGGACTCAAGGTCATCAGCCGAGCTTCCGCGCCCTGCTGCAATCCCAGCCGCTTGCCGTACTCAACCTGAGCAGCGCTGTCGCCGACGACCGCAAGGACGAGCAGTAAGGCTAGTTTTTGTCTTGTCGATTTGCTCATAGGACGACCACCGCGTCTCAATAGGCCACGGCGATGAGGTGAACCCGGATCTGTCCGTCAAAGGCCGTAGCATCCGCGTCCACCTCAATCTTGCACAAATACAAACCCGGCACCACGACCCGCCCATCCTCATCCCGTCCATCCCAGATAAACCGCTGCTGCCCGCCTGTGGCCAACGCCTCCAACTGCCTCACTTGACGACCCGCCAGCGTATAGATCCGCACTGCCAACGATCTCTCCGCCTGCACCCGGAACAAGGAAAAGTCAATCTCAGCCACCTCGTTGACCCCATCGCCGTTGGGCGTAAAAGGATTTGGCGCGATCGCCACTTGGGCAATGGCCGCGTCGGTTCCCTGCGCACGAATGGCCAAGCTCTTTGCCGGACTCAGCCCAGTTACATCGCCGCCGTCAGCCGCCTGCCACGCGGTCGGAGGCTCGCTCTGCCGCACTGCAACGGCCAAGCGCGTCCCCTGCAAATAGACCCGCGAGGCAAAGCGCAGCCGCACCAATCGGCCCCGGTCCACCACCCAGCCTCGTTGCGCACCTAGCCCGTTGTAGCGACTCTGGTCGAGACTGTCGCCCACCGCGTCAAACGGCACCTGATCGCCCAAGCCGACGACCTTGCGGAAGTAACGCACCGGCCCCTGCTCGACTGCCGATAGAGCCTCGTAGGTCTCCACGTCCACCTCGACCAGACCACCACTCTCCTCCCACCGGAAATAGCGCACCGCGCCCTGTTCGGCCTCGGGCAGGAGACTGTACGAGGTAAAGGTCAACAAATTGCGATCCAGCCCGGTGGGCACCTCGTCGCCGGGAGCCACCGCACGGTAGTACACCGGCGCGAGGATTTCGGAAGACGTGCCCTGCACAGCCTCGGGAAAACGCAGCCACAGCGAATCGCCTTCGGCGTACACGGCCAACTCGGCCCCCTGCGCGTCGAGCAGCCGACCGTCAGCACTCCGCGCAAAACGCTGAAACGGAGTCTCGGACGCCAACTCCGCTTCCGTGCCCAAGGCCACATCGACCAGCCGCAGGTCCAGCCCCGGCTCGGCGCGCACCCGCACTTCGTCGAAACCCAGGCTGCGCATACTAGCCGGTTGCGCTAAAAAGTCGGGCTGGACAAAAAGGGCAAATGTGTCGAGTACGCCCGCTTCCACTGCCGTCGGCCACACTTCAGCGCGCAACTGCTGCACCACCGGCTGATGAAGACCCACTGAAATGCGATGCAGTGCTGGCACGTGCTGGCCACCGTCATTTTTGAGCCGCACCTGAAGCTGCATAAAGCGCCGCAGACTCGGCGAACTTGCCAACTCCCCCGACTGCCGGTATTGCTGGCTCCAAGCGCTCCACCCCGGTCCTACTACCACCGTGGTATCCGAAGGCCCCTTGAGAAAACCGGCCAAAGTTCTGTATTCGTCCGCGGTCTTCTCATTGCCGGTTTTGTCGAAGTAGCGGATTTGCTGCAATAGTTGGTCGCCGGTGCGGGTGCGGATTTCCACGTCCGTGCCCGGCGGCGTGTCGGCGTCCCAGTGGACCGCACCGAGAGCCACCAGCCCCGGCAACTCGATCAAGTCCGATTCCAACACGACCTCGGCTGGCGGACGGCTGGAAAACAGCATGATCTCGCTGATCGTCGACCAGAAGGCATTGACCAAAATCCCCTGCCCGGCTCCGCTTTCGGAGCGACCGCCGACAAAACCCGGGGGAAAGTGGGCAAAAACGATCAAGTCGAGGAGCCGGACTTTGAGCGGCGGATCTTGGGGATCGACGATCGAACTGAAGCGGCCCGAGTCGCCGCGCGGCAGCGCTTCGGCCACGCTGTACTCGCGCTCCGGCGGACTGATGCGCTGCCATTTGAGGCCACCGCGGACATCGCGCCCACCAGCAGAAGCCCGCATGATATAGCCGCGCATACCCGACCCCGTAAGGCGCACCTGCTCCAGCCACACTGCACCGCCAATATCGACGGTCAGCACATTGCCGCCGGGATTGAGTGGATTGCGAGTTTGGTGGGAGTAATAGGTGGCGTCGTCCCCGTCAAATGCCGTCAGCGGATTCTTGCCCGGCGTAGTCAGCGCGAGCGAGCCGCCGTTTTTGACCAAGTTGATGCCGATATTGTCGCCCCATCCCCAAGCCTCGACCTCGGCCAGACGCGGCAATTCCCGGCGATAGTAGTCTCGCCGCCCCTGCCGCTCTTCAGCCAAAGCCTGATAGGTCGCTTCGTCCACCGGCTCCTCGCGCCCGGCCACATCCCGCGCAAAATAAACCACATCCCCCCGCTCGTCGGCCGACAACCCCTCCCACGCCCCCTCGGTAATCTGTTCGGCCCGCCCGCCCCGCGTATCCGTGATCACAATGCGGATGGTCTCAATGCTCTTGCCCGTCCACTCGGGCGAGGGCTTTCTTGCTTCGATCAGCAGCCGATCGCTGACCACGCCGGAAGTTGGGGGTAGTTCAGGACTGGTATATTCGCTTTCAAAAATGTATTCGCGCTGCGTGGTACTGGGCGCGTCCTGCGGAATGAACAGTTGGAAGCCAATGCGGCTATTCGGCTCGTGCAACAGCGCACTCTGCCGGCGCGACAACAGCATGATAAACTGCAAAAAGGGATCGCCGCGTTCTTCGCCGACAAACTGGAGCTTGAGCCGCTCCACGGGCACGGCTCGCCCCAGATCGACCTCAATCCACCACTTCTCAATAGGGTCGCGCGGATCCGGCTCCCAAAACGTGGTCGGATCGCCGTCGAGAATGCGGTCCGCTAGCTGCGGATTGGACCCCACCCGGCTAATCCCCGGCCGCACCCAGTAGTCGAAGACCAGTTCGTTGAGCGTATTGCGGATCGGCTCGCCAAACACATCGAACTGCATAGTGCTGTCGATAGTGCCAATGCGCGGGTCGTCCGTATTAATGGTTATCGGCCGTCTGAGCGTGCGATCCTCTAAGACATTGTACACCGTCCGCAACTGGCGCGTCCGCACAGACCCAGCCTCGTCAATGTGCGCCAGATGGGCGGGAATCTCCCACTGCCGCCAGTGCTGCGCCAGATCGACCACCACCTCGTCGCCGCTTAACTGGTAGCCCCGCTGAGCCTCAACAGGTGCCAAGCTCAACGCCAAGCCGACGAAAACCTTCTGCACGACAAAGCTGTGTTTCATGGCTGTGTGGGGTCTCTCACCTCAGGTAAAGACCAGATCAGTGGAGTTATCCCGTTTTGGTGGACAGGTTTGGACTTGAGGAAGGCTCAAACTCTTTAGCCAAGGCACCCGGCGAGTGGCCTGAGCGAACCAGCTCGACCATCTGCTGGCGAAACTCGGCTGGATAGGGACTACGCGATTTAGGCATAAGAGGCTCCTTTGCATCAAGGGATAAAATACCCACCAAACCGGGTCAACTCCAGAATTAAAGCAAGCAAGAAGGGGTGGATAAAGAAATTGCTGAGGAAGCTGCTTGTTTTTTCTTTACTTCCGAGAGCAATATGTCTATTATGGAGCCTCGCGGTTGTGGGGAGGAGAAAGAGAAGGTTCTATGCAAACTCTTATCCTCGAAACAGTTATCCATCTGGCCGATGGGAAAACTGAAGTTTACTACGAGCGTGGCGAGACACCTCACGCGATAGAAGCTCTGCAAGAACGGCTCAAGTACTATCCCAATGGACGCAAAGAGTTGTTTCAGCATGGGGATGGTCTTCTTCGGGATACTCCGCCTAAAAATCAGTAAAACCTCTCTGATTTAAGAGCGAGTTGGGCAAATTGGCTCAGTTGCAGATCCCAAGCTCTGCCTTGGGTGGCGCACCCACATGAGGTGGCTGGTTGTCTGCATTGGGTGAGTGTTTTAATTGAAGTGTGTTTTTGGCTAGCAAAAGGCGACCTCTTCCAAAAGGAAAGAGGTCGCCTTTTTTGTGGCGCGAAACGAGTGCAAAAGTCGCTTGGTGGCACCAAGTATATAATTCCCAGGTATACTATATAGTAGCAGTCGCAACTATATGCCGCTTCCCCCACAGATGTCAAACGCACGGGCGGAACAAATTTGAAAGAGGAAGAGCCGCCCGCTATATTCCTCGCTCACAATCCGCACTTCCTACCCCATCTCCTGCCAACCTCATGTCGCGCCTCGGAATTCGCTGGGTAGTCCTCTATTTCCTGTCCATCCTCGTGCCAGCCGCCCTGCTGGCCTTTCTGAGCGTGCGCTCGCTGCGCGATGTCCGCGACAGTGTGCGCCAAGAATTGCGCTCCAAGGCGGTACTAGCCCAGGACGCCTTTGACCGCTTGATCAACAGCCGCGCCCAGCTCCTATCCGCATATAGCGAAGACGGCGCAATGGACCCGCGCCTGTACGCAGGTTTTTCCGAGATTGTGCAAATTTTCGCCGTCGCTCCCACGGGAGTGTTGCTCCATCCTGCGGTGCAGCCCTTGCGCTTGCAGGAGCCTCGGGCGGCCTTCGCCGCGCAGATGGGGAAAGCCGAAGAGCGCGAATTCGGCCACCAAGACTGGGAGGGTGGCGTGCAGCTCTACCGCCAAGCCTGGAAGGAGGCGGCCAGTCCCGCAGAGGAAGCCGAAGCCCTCAACGCTCTCGCCCGCTGCGCCTATAAAGGCAAGGACATGGCGATGGTCGAGGGAGCGCACCAGACGCTGACGGCCCTCTACGGCCACGTCTTCGACGCCGACGGGACCCATCCCGTTACCCTGAGCCACTTACGCCTAGGGCGCTATGCTGAGCCAGAGCAGGCCCAAGCTAGTCTGATGGCTTGGACTGAGGCTCTGCTCGAAGGCCGTTATCCCCTCTACGCGGGCTGCCGGCAAGCCTTGCAAGAGACCCGCGCGTTGGCCCAAGGACGACTGGCGGACATGGAAGATCGTCCCGTTCTGCTGGAGCGGTTGGCCCTGATTGAGAAGGCCCTTGATTTCTCAATGCGCTTTGGCCCCGTAGTGGAAAATCAATGGGCCAGAGCCCGGGAGCAGGGTTATCTATCGGGAGTAAGCGACGACGGGACGAGTTTCCTCATGTACCTAGGCGCGGCTGAAGGTGGCGGCGCGGTGGGCATTCTATTCGACTGGGCCGCGCTGACGGCTCTAGTACAGGAGCAGGTAGAAGGTCTGGCAGAGCGGGATTTTGCCCTTGCCCTGTTCGACGCCGATGCAGAGGCCGCTTTTCTGGCCGCGCATCGGGAGGCTATCTACGAGACCGGGCCAGCTAGCCGCTGGATGGACCGAGTCCGTCTGGGGATCTGGGCGGCCGATACTTCTGCGGCCACCGGGTACTACCGCACGCGCAACTATCTGGTGGGCGGCGGCATCTTCGCCTTGGCCGTATCCGTGGTTTTAGGTGGGCTTATGATTCTGCGGGACGCTGGCCGCGAGGTGCAGGTAGCCCGCCTGCGCTCCGAATTTGTCGCCAATGTATCGCACGAGTTGCGCACTCCGCTCACGTCCATCCGCATGTACGCCGAGACCTTGCTCTTGGGCCGCTATCGGTCGGACGAACAGAGGCAAGACTATCTGACCACCCTCCTGCACGAGAGCCAACGGCTGTCGCGCTTGGTGGATAATGTGCTCGATTTCGCCCGCATTGAGCGCGGCGACCGGACCTATCAGCGTCAGCCCTGTGACCTAGGGGACGCAGCTCGGGCCGCGCTGGAGACCTTTGGCGGAGTATTTGCCGCGGAGGGCTTTGAGGTGGAGGAAGCTATCGCTGCGGAACTACCTCCGGTACTAGCCGACCAAGAGGCGGTGGAAGGTGCGGTGGCCAATATCCTAGGCAACGCAGTCAAGTTCTCGTCCGAGCACAAGGCCATCTGCCTAGACGTGGAACAGCGCGGAGCTGAAGTAGTCGTAGAAGTAGCCGACCGGGGCATCGGCCTCCCTGCGGGCGAAGAGGAGCGCATCTTCGAGCAATTTCACCGAGGGGCCAACGCGACCAGCACTGCGGGCACAGGACTGGGATTGTCTCTAGTCAAAAATGTGGTCGAGGCGCATGGAGGTCGAGTGGAGGCCGCCAACCGACCAGGTGGCGGTAGTGTATTCCGTCTGTACTTCCCGGTGCATACCGAGGACAAAGATCATGCCTAGGATTCTGGTAGTAGAAGATGAAGCGGCCATCGCCCGAGTGCTGGTCGATAACCTAATCTTTGAAGGCCATGAAGCCGAGGCGGTCGCCGACGGAGCCGAGGGGCTGGAGCGGGCCTTGGCTTGGCAGCCGGACCTGATTCTGCTGGATGTGGTGCTACCCACTATGGATGGGTACGAAGTGTGCCGTCGTCTGCGGGCGCAGGGAGCGGCCACGCCCGTCATCATGCTCACGGCGCACGGCGAAGAGGTCGATAAAGTCCTAGGCTTGGAGTTAGGAGCTGACGATTACGTCACCAAACCAGTGGGCGTCCGCGAACTCATGGCTCGGATCAAGGCGGTGTTGCGGCGAGGCGCGTCAGCACCAGCTACAGGTACGGTGCTGGAGTTCGGGAAGGCGCGGATCGACTTCGACCGCTACGAGGCGGCTATGGATGGCCAAACCGTGCATCTGTCCCCCAAGGCTTATGGCGTGCTGCACCTCCTGTGGGAAAGCAAAGGCCGCGCCCTGACCCGGGCGCAGATCTTAGAGCAGGTGTGGGGTTACGAAGTGTACCCTACTACGCGCACGGTGGACAACCACATCGCCGAATTGCGCAACCGTTTGGAGGCCGACCCAACCCAGCCGCGCCACATCCTCACAGTACACGGGGTGGGATACCGCTTTGTAGAGTAAGGCCAGAAAGTACAATCTTTTTGCACATCCATGACAAAACCATGACAACTCCGACAAGGCCGACGTTTAGGTTCAAAGGTGAGCGCACAACCGCGCATTCATCCACCCAAACGAGGAGGTCGATCATGGAGCGCGTTACTACAATTTTCCTCAGTTTCGTATTGCTGACTGCCAGCAGTCTGCTAGCCAGCAATGTCGAGGAGACGTATCAGGCGGCCCTCACGCAGGAGAAGGGCGAGGGCAACCTAAAGGAGGCCATTCGCCTCTACCAGCAAGTGATTGAGGCCCACGAAAAGGGCGAGGGAGACGAAAAGATGGCGGCCCGGGCGCAGCTACGCATCGGGGTATGCCAGGAGAAGCTAGGATTGGCACAGGCGCGCCAGACCTATGAAGCTGTCCGCGACAAGTACCCCGACCAGCCACAGGTGGGAGCGGAAGCGGCAAGGCGTCTGGGATCGACTCACCAACGCGAGGCAGTGATCGAGGAACCGTCCCACCGCACTGCCTCTGAATCCTTAATCCGTCGACAGGTGCAGCGGGTAATGGAGCGGGCTAAGCAACAGACGGAACTGACCGAGCGACAGCTAGAGGCCATCCAGCGGCAGATAACGGAGCAGACTAAGCAGCAGATGAAACAACTCAAGCGGCTAACAGAGCGGGCTAAACGGCGGATGGAGCAGGCTAAGCAGGACACCGATGCCGACTCGGTGTTCATCGACGAGCAGATGCGCCGGCAGTTAGAGGCCGCCGGGCGGCAGATGGAGCAGCAGATGAAACAGGCCGAGCGGCAGATGAAACAGGCCGAACGGCAGATGGAGGCCCTCCAGCGACAGCTAGAGCGACAGTTGAAAACCATCCATCGGCAAGGCTTCCGCTCCGAGTGGATGCACGGGATACAGGGTCACTTGGGGGATCTCAAGTCCTACGGGATACAGGATTACGTGGAGGGTATCAAGTCCTCCCTAGGCGCCGGTGTCGATTCGGTATTCATCGACGAGCAGGTGCGCCGACAATTAAAAGCTCTCCAGCAGCAGATGGAACAGGCCAAGCGGCAGATGAAACAGACCAATCAGCAAATTGAGTGGCAGAGTCAGTCAAGCCACGATCTCCCCTTCCACGATAATATTCTTTTCTCTTGGAAATTTTTAGGGACGGAGCGAAAGACGGATATCAAAAAGTTCCTCCGTCGTGCCACCGACATAGACCCAGTGGCCAAGGTGCCCACAAAGTGGGAATTCCACCTCGACGCAGACCGGAAACCCATGGAGCGTCCGTCGCAGTTCCACGAGTACGCCGCCTCAGACTTCGACGATGCGGAATGGGCCGATATAGAGATCGGACGACCTTGGGCAGAACAGGGCTATTCTGACTACGAGGGAGGAGCTTGGTACCGTGCCAAGCTCACGGTAGCGGCCGATCGCGTACGTCCAGTACAAATGTATATTGAAGGGAAGTATCGGGCTATCGGGGTGTACGTCAACGGCCGCGCGACCGCCTTCCATGGTAGCACCAACATCACGGAACAACCGCTCATCGTCAATATTGGCCCCATGGCCGTGCGCGATGGCGAGAATACCGTGGCCCTGTACGTGTACGGCGGGACGAACATGACGAGTATTGATAGGATCAATGTGTATCAGCCTATCTTCGATTGGGCCTCACCCAGCTTGAAGAAGGGAGCGGATCAGCAGTACTCCTCCTATGCCAACTCGCCTGTGGTGGTACCCTACTCCCATAAAAAGGTAGCCAAGGTGCCCACGCAGTGGAAATTCCGCCTTGATGAGCGCCTTGATGAGCGCAGGCTGAATCCTCTACTGGATCGCGAGTACGCCGCCCCGGGCTTCGACGATGCGGAATGGGCCGACATCAGCATTGGACAGGCCTGGGAGGCCCAAGGCTATGCCGGTTACAACGGCGGAGCTTGGTACCGGACCCAAATTAAGGTGGATGCAAAAGAAGGCCAGCCCGTGCATCTAGCCTTCGGCGGAGTGGATCAGCACGCCACTGTGTACGTCAATGGCCACTGGGTCGGCGAACACAATAAATGGAGTCGGCCATTCATTCTCGATATCAGCGACCAAGTCATGCGCGATGGCAATAATACGGTCGCACTCTACGTGTTCGACGGAGAGGGCATGGGCGGCATCTACGGCACCGTACAAGTGATCCAGCCCACCAAGAAAGAAAACCTCGACCGCTACTTGGCCAACCGCAGCAGCACCACTTGGTAAACTTTTTCTTATTCCGTCGTGCGGCGATGGATTCAAGCCGGGCTTTTTTGCTCGCCATCGGCATTCTGTTGGCCCCTTGGCAAAAGGGTGCCGGCGACGAGTTGCGCTTTGCAACAGCGGCTCAGTGGCACCAGTGGGAGTTGCCCTTGGGGGCGGTGGAACTGACGCCGGAAGGGAACATTCGGCCAGTGGCGGTGCGTCGGAACAACAATGCGGCTCTGGACGCGGTGGCCTTTGGCGGCGGGATCAGCCGGGTAGGTTCCAATGCCCTAGAGGCACCGGGGGTGATGGACGGGGACGAGAACACGGGCTGGGGTCCGGATTTGGACGAAAGGGCCGAGGACTGGTTTATTGAAGTGGATCTGGGCCGAGTGGTTTCGGCCCATCGGGTGCATCTAATTTTTTCCGCGCACGGGCCTCCCTTTGAGATTTTCGATCTACTGCTATCTACTGGCGAACAGTTCCGCGACGAGACCCGCACGCAGATAGAAGGCACCCTGGCGTACCGGATTAAAGAACGCTTTACCGAGGACCGCCGCCGGATCACCTATGAATTGAACCCGGACGAGCCTTTCCCAGTGCACTTCGTGCGGGTAGAGGTCCTAAAAGCGGCACCCGAGGCGCGACTGGTCGAGATTGAGGTAGAGGCCTTTGGCGACAATCTGGTACAAGGAGCCATCGAGCGCGGCGGCCGCGTGGACATTGTCGTGGGGGTCGATACCAAGAATCCCGATATCCCGAATCTGGCCAATGCCTTGCAGTTGATGGACGGCCGCATCAGCACAGTCTGGTCCAATATCCGGGCGACCCGGGCCGATACCGATGTGATTGCCCAGATCACCATGGATCTGGGGGCTGTTTACTGGGTTGACCTAGTGCGGCTGCTCACCTTTTCCCGCCAGTACCGCGGGTTCTGGTTCAATTTCTACGAGGTCTTGACCTCGGACGGTTCGCTGGCCCCGGACGGCTCGCTGCGCTGGACCAAGCACTTTTCCGGTTGGGGTAGCCAGCTCAACCGGATCCAGGGTTTGGCCGATCACCGTTTTACCAGCCTACCGGTCCGCTTTGTGCGCATCCGATGGAAGACGTGGGACGCCAACTGCGGCGACGAGTTCGGCAGCGAGGCTGCGCGCGGCTGCGGAGCTTCAGGTACTATCTCCGAACTCCAAGTCTTTGGCCGCGGCGCACCGGTTCAGGTAGATCTGCGCTCGCCCATTTTGGATTTACAGGGACCAAAGAACATCAATGCCCTGCGCTGGGGCGGTCAGACCCCGGGGGGCACGCGTCTGGAACTACGCAGCCGCTCGGGCAATACGCTCGACGCCGAGGTGATACACCGCACTCCAGAGGGCAAGGAAATCACTCAGCGGCAGTGGGAACGGCGCATCCCCTCTTTTCGCGGGCCCATTGACACGGTCTTTGTGCCAGGAGCGGATTGGAGTCCGTGGAGTCCGGTGTACTTGGAGCCGGACCAGCCCTTCCAGTCGCCCTCCATGCGGCGCTATGTGCAGCTAGAAGGGCGGTTAGTCTCCGACGATCCGTCAGTGGGGGCGCAGCTAGATTGGGTGGTGCTGGATTTTTCCGAACCCCTCGCCCAGCAGGTAGCCGCAGAACTAGCACCCGTGCTGGTGCAACCGGGCCGGCAGGAGATTTTCACGTACTATGTGCGGCCCGAGCGCACGCGCAACGGCTTTGACCGACTATTGGTGCAGGCCTCGACGGATTTGCAGTTCGATCAGGTCCGGGTGGATGGGGTGGTGCGGGAAGCGGCAATGGCCGCGGTGGAGGATGGTTTTGCCGTGCAATTGCCGCAGCCTGTGCGCTCGGGGCAGTTGGTAGAAGTGGATTTTGCCGCGGCCATATTCCTCGACGCCACTCGCTTTGAGCTGTTCCTAGAGGACAGTCGTCTGGCCGAGCCCGTGCGCCAGCGGGTCGAACCAGGGGATGCTGCGGAGTCGGTGGAAAGCAGCACCAATGTGGTGCGCTTGCCGCTGGGTCGATCCTTGTGGGCCAATATGTCCATTGCCCCCAACGTGTTGACGCCCAATGGCGACGGGGTCAACGACGAGTTGGTCGTCACACTGGATCTGGTCGATGTTTTGACAGCGCGGCCCGTGCAGCTGGAGATTTTCGATTTGGCGGGACGGCGCGTGGCCGGGATAGAGTTGATGGGCACGGCTGGACCGCTGCGGTTGACATGGGATGGACGTACCGGGATGGGAGAGCAAGTGCCGCCGGGCAATTATATAGCGCGGTTGCAGGTCGAAGGAGATGGAAGCACCGAGCGGGCTGTCGAGTTGGTCTCAATAGTTTACTGATCCGGACGGTCGCAGGCACTCAGGTTTCACCGCGCCTTGTTCACACCTAAAGATTTGGAATCAGCTTCAACTACAGACGCTTGAGTAAGTGGTCATAGTCCGCGTGCGCTCCTATCCAAAACCAAAAAATATGATCTCCTTCTCGCAAACCCAACGCCCGATGGCCCATCCCAATGCGAACAGCAAAGATGGGCTGACGCGGACTGACTTGCTTGAATTGGAGGCTGGCGTGATAGGGATCGGAACGCCAAAGTCTGTAAGCTTGGGTGGCTTGCCGTTGAGCTTGGGGAGAAAGTCGGCTGAGCTGTCGTCGAAAGGCTCTCGTAATACTGGACGTCATTTCTGAGATGGGTCAACGGCAAAAACATCATCAAATGGTACCGTATCACCCGCAGCAATTTCCCTTCTTGCTGATTCAGCCAAACGATCCCACTGCTCATCAGTTGTGGCCGCAAAACGTTCCGTCCAGGCCTGCTCATCTTTTAGATCAATTAGAATCCGGGCGGCAATAGCATCCCGCTGGTCTGCTGGCAGTTTCTGTATCTCTGAGAATACCTGTTGAAGTAAGTCAGCCATTTCTGTGGCTCCTCAAATATGAACGCGCTTTGGATGTAGTGCCTCGGGTCGCAGCGACCCGCTTCAGGACGCAATGTAGTAAAGAATATATCCGATTTAGATACATAAACAAAGGCGGACGGACGGCGCTTCACCTTGCGTCAGCAAGACAGGTAGCTTCATCGCTCCTCTGGTGAGTGAGTACCCCTAGCCCGCTACTCAGGACAGCCTAACGGCAATAAGGTGCGACTTTTCCAGCGGCAGGATGTAGGTCAGGTAATCGGAAGTCGCGTCTAAGCGGCTTCTAAAGGCAGCCCAAGCCGGATTCTGGTCCCATTGTTCGACTTTGGACCAGCCATCGACAAAGAGGAACGCCCCTAACATCAGACGGCTTTCCAACATGGTGAACATGGGTGCAAATGCGGGCAGGCCAAAATCTACGAAGACAAAATCCACGCGCTCGGGAAGGGCCGCGATAAAAGCATCTCCCTCCCCAGTGTAGCATTCCACCAAGTGATCTAAGCCAGCTTGGCGCAAATTGGCCCGCGCCGCCGCCGTTTTCTCAGGTACCTGATCCAAGCTGAAGACGCGGCCCCCGGTACGTTGAGCTGCAGCGGCTAGGTGCAGGGTAGAATAGCCGTGCGAAGTGCCGAATTCGACCAAGGTCCGGGCCCGTTGGTGGATCGCGGTCAGACAGAGGTAATGGGCCACTTGAGGGCTGACGGCTCTGAGACGCAACGGGTCCGTGGAGCCGGCTTGACGCTCCTGCTGGTCGCGTCGGTGCAGACCGGCGACAAGGGCTTGTTGCGCTGGCGTAAAGAGATCTTCGATGTGCATTCAGTCGGCCTCAGCAAAAGGCGGCACAACCTCCTCGTCCAGCGGAAAAATGGGGCGCACGCAGTGTTGGTAGGGCAAGGTTTTGAGATTGGCACTGGTGGATCCGGGCACATCGACAGCGACAATGCGGGCGGCGATGGCCTCGTAGTGAGTGCGGAAGCCGTTGGGCGATTTGCACACGACCAAATCGTAGTCGGCCGGATCGTGTCCCTGGCTCTGGTACACCTTGCGTCCGACGATGGGGGCGGCTTCTTGAGTCACCAGTAGCGTAAGATTGCCACTGGTCAAAATGGCCGTGCGGCTAGGCGGCACTACATACCCGAATTCAGTGGTGAAGGCCCCGTCGGACAGACTTTTGACGTACAAAGGCAACTCCACCGGCGCAAAGCGCTCCGAGTCGAGGGTGCCGCCCAAAGGCCAAGTGAACTGCCCCCCTACTCCAGTCTGATAAGCAGCTTCCACTGCAGGAGCATCCACTATGGGAATGAGGGCGCGCTTGCTGTAGTTGTATTGGAGCAGCCCCTTGAGAATGGCGTTGCTATCGCCGCTGGCACCCGAGGCCGTGGAATCCGCAGCGTCGGAGAACACCGTAAGGCCCTCGGTCTCTTCGGCCAGACGCACGGCTTGTTCGAGTGGGGTGAGTTTGGGAATCCAGTGGGGGCGGTTTTCCCACATAAAGCGGGCCAATTCCAGCGCCAATTCCTCGGCTTGGGCTGGATCGTCGTCGGTGGTGACGATTGCATTGGACTGCAAATCGGGCACGTCGGTAAAGGGGTTGCCAATGATGACGCCAGCGGCCAGACCGCCCGGAGACGCCTCAATCTCTTGGCAGCGGCGAATAGCTTCGCCAAAGCGGCCGCTGGCAGTGATGAGTTCGTCGCCACGAGCCAATAATGGGATGGATACGCGAGCGGTGGTCGGCTTGACGTCCCCGTCCAATTGGCGCAACAACAGACGGGCCGCGCGCTGGCCAGTGTCGCGCATATCCGTGTGCGGATAGGTGTGGAGAAAGACCAAGGCGTCGGCTGCATCAACCAGCCGTTGCGAAATAACTGCGTGCAGGTCCATGGCCGCGACAATGGGCACGTCCCCGACGATTTGCCGGATGCCGGACGCGACGCGACCCTCGGGATCGATTTCGGTTTCGCCGGCCATGGCCCCGTGCAGCGACAGACAGACCGCGTCAACCGGGGCGTGGGCCTCGACGGCGGCCAACAATTCGCCGATGAGGCGCTCCATATCGGGACCGGCGACCAAGCCGCCAGTGGTATTGCACCAGGCCCCGTACGTGGGAACCAGTTCGATGTCGGGACGAGCCTCGAGTACGTCAATATTGCCCGCCAGCGTGGAATTGGACGAGCGGGTAGCTTCTATAAGGTCCGGCCCCCGGTGGATCGTGAAGTCGTCGTAGTAAGTAAGCTGGGGGTTAAAGCTGCCGACTTCGTGGTTGAATTTGGCCAAAAGAATGCGTTTCATAAGGGACCTTCCGCGGAGGCGATTGGAATGGGTTGCAAAGGTTCCAATGTACCCGGGGACTCCAAGGACGCAAGACTGAACATATCCGTCAGTACACTACTATCTGCTATAGGAAGAGAGGCCCAGATGTCTTTGAGTAGTGCAGAAACGCTAGTCGTTCATGTCCAGCAGACGCAACAGGCGCTCGCGGTCCAAGCGGCTTTAGCTGGGGAGACGCACAAATATACTGTGTCTGAACAGCAGAAAATCCCAGCCAAAATGAAAGCCATCTATAGATTCTTGAACCCTATACATCCCCTATTGGTCCTACGGGATAGGATATACGACTTCTTTGCCTATCTATTCGGGGATACCAATATGAAAGCCATTAAACAGTCGGACATACACACCTTACTCGCAGAAGTCGGACGGGAGCTATACTCCCCTATTCAAGCGTGGATTGAACAGGCATCAGCTATTGAATTTGTGCTAGCGGAGGAGTGCCTCTTCTACCCCTTAGACGTGCTCTATTACCAAGGGCACCCATTGTTTCTCGACAAGCCCATCACGTATAGTCTGCACGGCCACTCCGACGCGCTTCTCCAAGTCTCGGACCAGTGGAAAGGGGTACTAATCGCGGATGAAACGTCTGATCCTGAACAAGCCGTCTTATCAGTCAAGACCCTCTTTCCCGATTCGCTCTATTTCGATAACCTCAAAGTCCATCCCGAGGATCTGCAAAATATCACCGTGGCTGACTTTGTGCTGATCAGCGGTCACGGTGGGCCGGACGACGGCGACGGCATTGATTTAAAGCACATTCCAATTCGTCCCGAGACGCTTGTCCACATGGCCCCTAAACTCGTCTATTTTGATTCTTGCCAACTGGGTATCAATCGCGGCTTTCTCCACAGCCTGCACCGCTCGGGCACTCTGTATTACGTTGCCCCGATTTTGAGCAATGAATCGGGCGAATCGTCCACTAAGACCATAGAGCGGTTCTTCGGTGCCTTATCCGCAGGAAAATCTCCGGCCGATGCTCTCTTTGCGGCGCGCAAGACGCTGTATGAACACTACACTGCTCAGGAGGACGATTTCTGGGAGGTGATGGTGCGCGCCTTCCCGTTCAGGGTATATCGGCTAAATTGAAACGTCAGTTGAGAAGATTTCTTAATGGAACTTAAAAATGAATTTTCGATTCTATATTGATCTAGATACTGGCGACAGTCTCCTGGAGAAAGTTATATGAATAAAATAGATAGGAATAAATACCCCGAGGGATGGAATCAAGAGCGCGTCCAGAGGGTCATTAAACACTACGAAAACCAGAGCGAAGAAGACGCCATCGCTGAAGATGAGGCGGCCTTTGAACAGGGCTATACTGTGATGCAGGTGCCTCTCGAACTGGCCCCCGTCGTGCGTCAACTCATCTCCTTGATGGAAGAGAAAACCAGTGCCGCTTCCTGAGCCGCGATATTCCGTACATCAAGATGTCCGATAGGCTTGGGAGCAGCAGCCAATGCAAAAGGAATTCACCTATGAATATCCCCCCTACCGACGGCATCCGCGTCGCCGTCACCGACCTTGAGCAACTGGTCGTCGAGATTTTCAAGGCCGTGCCCATACCGGCAGATCACGCTCGGCTCATAGCCAGCAAACTGGTCGAATGCGACCTGCGCGGCGTCGTCAGCCACGGCACCCTCCAAGTCAATCGCTACGTCCGCTCATTCCAAGACGGCACCGTCAACCCGAACCCACAAATCCGCGTGCTCAAGGAAGGCTCGACCACTGCCGCGCTCTCCGGCGACGGCGGCTTGGGCTACCTCGTCGCTACCAAGGGCATGGAAATGGCCATCGCCAAGGCCCAAGAATTTGGGATCGGCGCGGCCACCTCCACCTACCACGCTCATCTTGGCAGCACAGGCAACTACGCGCGCATGGCCATGCGCACAGACCTAATCGGCATCTCCACCTCCGGTCGCAATGCCTCCGACCACTACAATCGCGATTCGACGATCCGGGGTTCCATCCAGGGCAGCCCGCCCTTGGCCTTCGGCATGCCGTCCGGCAAAGGCAAACCGACCTTCCTGCTCGACTTCGCCAGCCACTACGCGATCGACGACGAGACTTTCTTGAAGTACCCGCCAGTTTTCATCAAGGCCATCGGCATTTCGCACGTGGGCAATATCCTATCAGGTACGCTAGGAGGGCAGATGCTGACGGAGTTTTCGCGGGGCAATATCGAGTTCACAGGTGCCGATCAATCGGGCTTCTTCCTCGCCCTCGACGTGAACTGCTTTTCCGATCTCGACGCCTTCAAGGCCGACATGGACCACCTGATGGACGAGGCCAGCCGCATGAAGCCCCTACCCAGTTTCGACGAGTCCTTCCTGCCCGGCGGCAAGGAGCTAGAGCGGGAGACCGAGTACCACCGGGATGGCGTGCCGATTTCAGCGCAAGCAGTCGAGGGGCTTGAGGAAGTAGCGGAGGAATTCTCCATTGCCACTCCGTGGTAGCCCTAGCGGATACCGTAACACTCGCCCCAGAAACTATTGACGCGAAACGGAGCTTAAAAAAATGAATATCGCGCTCATTGTAATTGATACCCTCCGCTACGATTATATCGGTGCAAACGGCAATACCTATATCGAAACACCGAATATCGACCGTTTTGCAGCGAAAGCATGGGCATTTGACCGCGCCTTCTGCGCTAGCTTCCCAACGATCCCGTACCGAACTGATGTCATAACCGGCCAGTACGGAGGACCCTTCCATCCGTGGCAGCCGCTGCGACACGAACGACAGACCCTCCCCTCGACGCTTGCCGAACGCGGCTATGCCACGCAACTGATCCACGACACCCCACACCTGGTCAACGGCGGACACAACTTCGATTGGCCGTTTCACGCGTGGACGTTCATCCGTGGAGCTGAAGTTGATCGCGACTGGATCGACGATTCCGCGGCCTGGCCGGACAACTGGTGCCACCAACCGATGTTTGCCTGCCTCGGCGAAAACGCCGCGAGAAGCGGGCTCCTCCAGACTTACGCCCGGGCAAACCGCAACCGCAAAAAACCAGAGGATTGGAACTGCGCAAAGTTGTTCAGCAGCGCGGCCCAATTCCTCAAAGACAATGCGCAGCGCGAGAATTTCTTTCTCTGGGTGGATTGTTTCGATCCCCACGAACCGTGGGATGCACCGCCCGAGTTTATGAAAAAGTACGACGTGCGGCCGGACTACGATGGGCGCGTTGACCCGCGCAGCCTCTTCGGCGGGCGGAACAACAAAGACCTCCCCGACGAGGCCAAGGAACACATCAAAGCGCAATACCTGGCGAAAGTGACTTGGATGGACCACTGTTTTGGGCAATTCTTGGACGCGCTCGAATCCACCAAGCTCGACCGGAACACGGCCGTCATCTTAACCGGTGACCACGGCACCAACGTCGGTGAGCGCGGCACTTTTGGCAAAGGGCAACCAGTGCGCGAGGCCGAAGCGCATGTCCCGCTCTTCATCCGAATGCCGGATGGCGATACCGGACGGAGCGATGTTATTGTGCAACCGCAAGACTTCTTCTCCACGATCCTCGCGATCCTCGACGAAGCGGAACCGGAAGGCATTGAGGGCTATGATATTTTAACTCCCTCCCGGCGCGGTGAAGCCGGCCAACGGCAGCTCGCATTGGCAGGTGGGAGCCTCGAACTCTGGAATCAAGCCGCGCAGAATCCGAACTTCGTCCTCTTTACCGCCTTTGACAAAACTTGGAGCCTCGAAGTCGCCGCAAAGCCGGAACACTCGCGCTTGGCGCGACTGGGTTCATTGGACTACGTTGAGCAGGCGCATCCAGAGGTCGTCACTGCAATGCACGCCGCCGCAGTTGATGAACTCGAACGCCGCGGCACGGACCCCGGATTAATCACTTGGCTCCGCAACGGCGGTGAAGGCGAGCTACCCGCTAATGCCCAATACTGGGACGGGTATCCCGGCCCAGCTGGTTTTAGGCCCTACTTTTCAAAACTCTACACTGGCAGTTGACAAAGGAGAACATCATGCCGCGCACCTACAGAGCCTGCTTGATCGGATGTGGACGGATGGGCGCGACGATTGACGACGAAGTCGAAGGCCGTCCAGATCGCTATCTGTGGCAACCGTTCTCGCACGCTGCAGCCGCTGTCGCCTGCGACAGAACCGACCTCGTCGCAGTCTCGGACGTGGTCGCCGAGAAAGCGAAATCCATACGGCAACGCTACGGTGCCGAGCGCGCCTACACCGATTACCGCCAGATGATTGAAAAGGAGCAGCCGGACATCGTCTGCATCGCCACTCGACCCGGGCCGCACGCGGACATCACGGTCTTCGCCGCTGAAAACAACGTCAAGGGCATCTACTGCGAAAAGCCGCTCTGCTGTTCAATGGAGGAAGCGGATGCGATGGTCGACGTCGTCCAAAAGTACGGGGTCAAATTCAACTACGGCACGCAACGCCGCTATATGCCGGTCTATCGCAAGGTACGCGAATTGGTGGATGCCGGCGAAATCGGCAATATCCAGTGCACAATCGCCCAATACGGCGCGAGTTCAGCACTCTGGGGCTTGACGCACGCCGCCGATATGCTGCTCTTCCTCGCCAGCGACCCGGAAGTCGCCTTCGTCCAGGGAACCATCGTCTGTAGCGATGCGGATTGGGATGGCAATCGGCTGGACGTCGATCCGGCGATTACCAGTGGCTACGTCCGTTTTGCCAATGGCGTCCACGGCTATAACACCGCGGGCACCGGTCCCGAATTCGAGGTCTGCGGTAGCGAAGGGAAGATCCGCATCCTCAACAACAGCCGAGAATGCCAATTCCGCAAAAAGAGCCAAACCTTCTTTGAAGAGGTGCCGTTCCCAGACGTACCCCGCACCACCGGAACAGTGATGGGCATCGCAGACATCGCAGAGGCAATTGATACGGACCGCGAAACAAAGGGGCCGGTTCACCTCGCTCGCCGGAGCCAAGAGATGTTAATGGGCATGATCGAATCGCACCGTTTGGGCGGGCAACGCGTCGCGCTCCCAATGACCAATCGGAACCTGTACGTCGGCCGCCGAGATTGGTAATTGAAACGGATTTCGCACACCGTTTGGCACGCGCTCCCCTTCCTCATTTTCAGCACCTGAAACGAGAATAAATGACTTGCAAGGGTTGACTAGGTTTCATGGGATTCTGACAATGTTGATAAAGCCTAAGAAAGGGGCAGGATGGAACACAGGGTAGCGCAGGCGTCGCTATTCAATGCGAAGGACGCGGCGGATAAGGGATCAGTCTTCAGCGACCCGGCCTTTTCCGGCAACAAGCGCCTTCCCATCCATCGGTGGGTGCCGTGGATTGCCGGATACTCTCAGCAGTTTGTCCAAGACGCCCTCAAGCGCTATCTGCCAACTCAGGGGACGGTACTCGATCCTTTCGCCGGAGTAGGAACGACCTTGGTCGAGGCCATCCTCTCAGGCCACCATGCCCTAGGATTTGAGATCAATCCTTATGCGGCGCTAGCCTGCCGGACTAAGCTGAATGCCTGCACCCTCGATCCACAGACCGTGCGGGCAATGCTCACCAAGTTCTGGACGTTTTACGAATTGGCGTCCAAGGACTCCTACACACCGCACAGTACCCCTCCGCCAGGTTTTAAAACTCGAGGCTCATTCTACAGCCCCAAAGTGCTGCACAAAGTGCTCGGTGTACAGGACTTCATAGCGGACCTAGAAGAGGGTCTGTTGCAAGACCTCTTTCGGGTTGCCTTTGGGGCCACCATGATCACCTACTCAAACTACTCTTACGAGCCGAGTCTGGGCCGCAGATCTACGGCTGGCAAAGCCGATATTGAGGATTTTTCCGTGGGAGAGACGATTGCGCAAAAGCTCACGGATATGGCCCAAGATATCGAGTGGATACAGGGGCAGTTGAATGGGAAACACCCTGACAACGAGGTGTTTCCCGCATCTTTCTTCACCTGCAAGGACCACCTTACCGCCGATTCAGTAGATGTGCTCATCACCTCGCCTCCCTATTTGAACAACTATCACTACAATCGCAATACCCGTCCCCACCTCTACTGGTTGGGATTTGCAGAAGCCCCCCGCGATCTCAAGCCGCTAGAAGAGCAGAATTTTGGCAAATTCTGGCAAACGGTCCGGGATCAGGAGTGCGTGGGTATCAGCTTTGAACTAGACGATTCAGAAATCCAAGGATGCTTGGAGACGCTGCGAAAAAAACACCCGGAAAAAGGCGTGTACGGCGGCAACGGCTGGGCCAATTACGCCGCCTCGTATTTCAACGATTGCTACCGCTTCTCCGAATCAGCCCATTACGCGCTCAAGCCGGGAGGGACGGCCTTGGTAGTGATCGGCAACAGCATCCTGCAAGGGATAATGGTGCCTACGGATCGCTTTCTGGGTACGATCGCTGAGGCCGCCGGGCTAAAACTAGTAGACATCCACATACCCAGAGCTACCCGCGTGGGCAACAGCATCATTAAGTCCGATGTACGAGTCGCCAAGGCCAAAGACGCCCACCAACTCTATGAGGCGGTGGTGGAACTACGAAAGCCTTAGCTCTGGATTTTGGCGATGATGCTCTCCAATTGAGGCTCTGGGCCAGTGAGGCGGTCGGCCCAACTCCTACCCCGATGCAGTACATCCCATTCGGAGCGGGCTTGGTTATAGCGGCCTTTGCCCGGATCGTGGTTGCCGAATCCATCCACGACGGTATTCCACAGTGGGATGTAGGTGCGTATCAATTCGGACTCCACCGCTGAAATCAGATCCATCTCAACGCCATTGAGGATCATGAAGCGGCAGCGGAAATCATGCACCTCCAGATTCTCAACGTTAGCGATAGAACGGGCGTGTTCCTGTAGGCGTTGATAGAGCGCCTTGTCTTGGTCTGTGTGAGCTATTCGGGCCGTCCGCCAGCCAGCAGGCACAGCCTTACCTATGTAGATGGGCTGGCGACAATCCTGCTGGTTTTGGCTGGCAATATGGCTGTAATAGTCAAAGAAGCCGAGATAATAGAGAACGTAAACGCCGACCCCGGCAAAGTCGGTAGCAGGTGGTAAGGGATGAACCGGGGTTTTGGTGAGAAATTCGATAGCTTCCTTGACTACACTCTTGAATTTCGGAGATCGGAAGGTGTGCCGGTCGGGGTTTACTGGTGGCAGGGACATAGCTTCAGGGATTCAAGAGAAAAGTTATCGGACAAAATTTCACTCCCACACCCGCTCCTCCAATACCCCTTCGCACTCCCGCCCATCCTCAAAGACCACCCGCACCTCCACCTGCTGCCGGTCAAAATCGGCTGGCAACTCCCACAGGTGCGTCGCCAGATCGCGCGATGATTCGGCCAGCGGATCAATCGGCGCTAATGGCCCCAAGTCCCCCACCTCGACCTGCGTGCGCGGCGAACCATCGAACACATTGACAAAGCGGCGGCCCGAAGCCTGATGCCGGCACAATTCCACTGCCTCGTCTTGGTGCGGCTGGAAGGCGTGGTACTGGCTTCTGAAACCCCCTTCCGCATCGACCTCGACCACCCGATACCCCTGCGGTTCGCGTCCTTGCGGGCCGCAGCTTTCCAGCCCCGTCTTCCACCAATTGCCCGACACCGCCGCGGTCGTCATAACCTCCATAGCGCCGACAAAGTGGCGATCGTTTTCATGGTGGTGGCCGTGCAAGGTGATCACCCGCTCAAAGGGCTGCAATAGCGTCAGCAAGCGCCGCGCCCCGGCAATCTCATTGGTGGGAAAGGCCATATCCGGTGCCTGACCCGAGCGCTGTGGAAAAGTCGTCGATACCGGCACATGGCTAGCCACCACCAGTGGAGCGGCCCGGTCCAGCCCCGCCAAGTCCGCAGCCAGCCACTCCAACAGACCCTCGTCAGCCAAGACGTGCCAGTTGGACGGGTGGTCCTCGGTCGGCTCGAAATAGCGCACCACGTCCAGCAGCACAAAGTGCACGCCGCCAATATCGGCGCTGGCGTGCGCCGTCCCCCCTTGCTCCCGAGGCAGATAGCCGCTGCACATCTCGTGATTGCCGTGGCTCAATAGCACCGGCACAGATACCCTCTCCATGGTCTGGGCGTATTGCGCTAGCGCCTCGGACGTGAGACCCACGTCGCCGCCGTTGATCAGGACTTCAGGCTGATGCTCCAGCATCGATTCCACACACAACTCAAATCCCCGGAAGGCGTCTATCCCAGAGTCGAGGTGAATGTCGGTGAAGTAGATGAATTTCATCAGATTATTCCTTTTCTCATTTGTTGCGTCGAGCGTTGCTGAGAATCCAAACGTCTTTCTTGCTCACTAGCCATTAATCAATGTAAACTTACCCTACAAACGCAATTGCTTCCGGCTCGGCTGGTGAACTTGGAGGAATAATGGAACTACTCAAACTCGGCGTCGTCGGCTGCGGCTGGGCCGGCCAACAGGCCATCAAGGCTGCTCAAGCTAGCTCCCTAGTCGATGTCGTCGCCTTAGCCGATCTAGACGAACCGCGCCGCAGCCGCGTCGCCAGCGAAGAAGGCATACCGCGCCAATACGGTCCCTACCAAGACCTGCTGGCCGACGACCAAGTGCAGGCCGTGCTCCTAGCCGTCAATCCGCCCGCCCGCTACCCCATGGTCCTGGACGCTTTTGCCGCTGGTAAACACGTCTTGGTGCAAAAGCCGCACGCGGTGCGAGCCGCGCACATCTTAGAATTCGAAGCGGCGGCCGAGCGCACTGGCACCACGCTGCAATTCTGCTACTTCATGCGCCACTTTCCCCACAACCGCAAATTGCGCGTCGCAGTACAAGAAGGCTGTATCGGCGAGCCGTACCACGCCCGCATTTTCCTCAAATTCAATTCGCGCCCACCGGCCGATAGCTTTGAAAGCTGGACCAATGTGTATGGTCACAAGGGCGGTGCCCTAGGCCAGCACGCCTCGCACGAACTCGACCTAGCTTGGTGGTGGATGGGCTGTCCCAAGCCGCAGTGGGCCTTTGCCGTCAAGCATACCCTTGAGCCGCTATACCACGGCCCCGAGGGCGCGGCCGAGGATTATTTTTCCGGCCTAGTCGGTATAGAAGGCGGCAAGACCATCCAGATAGACTGCTCGCGCTGGCTGCACTGCGACACCCCCACGACCGTGGAATTGTACGGCAGCGAGGGTGCTCTATCTCAGGGAGTTATATGGCATTGGGAAGACGGGCAGTTCGCCGCACAGGAATCCGCCGCAGAATCGGATGTGCCCCACACCCAACCGCCTGCAGAGGGACTAGCTTTCTACCACGAAATCGAGCACTTCGCCCGCGCCGTAGCCGGACAGGTCAAGGCCGACGTCGATGCCCAAGACGCCTATCACTTCATGCAAATACTCGACGCCTTGTACGACAGTGCCCAACGCCGCGAAAAAGTAATGATCGATTGAAGAAGAAGCTCACGGACGCCAAGCCGCTTTCAGGGCACCCCAGCTAGTTTGGGCAACCGCGCTGGCGACATCAATGCGGTGGAATTCCACGGTTTCGACGGTTTCGACTCCATGCACGTCAGTCGTAGTAGTCGTGATGAACAAAGTGTCATCCTCAATGGCGTAGATGCCACTCAGCGTAAGTCCTAATCCTAGCGGTTCCTCATCTAACCCAGCAATGAACTCAGCGAGCACCTCGTCGATAATCGCCTGTTCAAACGCTGGGTAGTCCTCTTCGGAGACTTCTTCAAACGCCGCCACAAACGCCGCCAAAACACGAGCCGAGATGCGGATGATCGGGGTCCAGAACTCGACGACGGCGACGCTCTCACCGGCGACGATGTATTCGACCACGCTATCATTATGTACCCAGAGGCTGTCGCCCGAGACTTGATACGTGCCGCCGTGGGCGGAGATCCCCTCTAGGGCAGAAAACATTTCTATAATTTCCGTCAATTCATCCAAGAGTTCATCCGGGACTTCGGCTTCATCCCCAGGGTATGTTAGTTCCTCGATGAACAGATCAAAGTCAAAGGAGCCATCCGCTTGGAAGGTCAGGCGCATGGTCCCCACGCCGATT
The DNA here is from genome assembly GCA_022819745.1 of Candidatus Latescibacterota bacterium. The sequence continues at coordinate 30,902 of JAJEGS010000016.1, forward strand.
TCATCATCGGTAAAAGTCCCTTCCCAAGTGCCGTGAAGGGCCTCTTCTTGAGCGGCGAGCGGCAGGGCGAGCATACACATACAGAGGAACGCGATGGACGACAGAAGCTGGTGCATGACGACCTCCTTATGGAAGGGACAAAGGATCAAGATGAAAGTACGCCGGGATGGCATTCACAGCCAAGTAGAACAGAGCCCAGCGGCAACGTCCCGCCCTCAGTTGACGGGATAAAACTCAGACGCTACTATCCGTCTTTCGTTCCGTTTCCCATATCAGAAAGCATACACCATGACCGAATCCATCCCCATCAGCAAGAACATCACCCAAGGCCCGTCCCGGGCCGGGGCCCGCGCCATGTACCGGGCCGCCGGCTTCGACGCCGACGCCCTGCGCAAACCCCTCATCGGCATCGCCAATACCTGGACCGAACTCGGCCCCTGCAACTTTGGCCTGCGCGGCCTAGCCGAGCACGTCAAGGCCGGTATCCGCCAAGCTGGCGGCACCCCCCTCGAATTCAATACAGTGGTGATCTCCGACGGCATCACCATGGGCACTGAAGGCATGAAGACTTCGCTCATTTCGCGCGAAGTCATCGCCGACTCCATGGAATTGGTGGTGCGCGGCCACATGCTCGACGGCTTTGTCGCCCTCACTGGCTGCGACAAGACCACCCCAGGGGCCATCATGGCAATGTGCCGCTTGGACATCCCCTCGGTGCTCCTCTACGGCGGCTCGATCATGCCCGGCCGCCACGACCAAGTTGACATCACCATCCAAGACGTGTACGAGGCCATCGGCGCTCACGCCACCGGCCGCATCGACGACGACCAATTGCGCCTCATCGAGGAAAACGCCTGCCCCGGAGCCGGCTCCTGCGGCGGTCAATTCACCGCCAATACCATGGCCACCGCGGCCGAGATCCTCGGCGTGGCCCTCATGGGCTCTGGCTCGGTACCAGCCACTGACCCGCGCAAGGAAGCCGTCGGCACCCAAGTTGGATCCTTAGCCGTCGAGTTAGTGCGCCAAGATCGCACACCCTCGCAGATCATCACCCGCCCCGCCCTCGACAACGCCATCCGCTCCATTGCCACCACCGGCGGCTCGACCAACGGCGTGCTGCACTTTCTGGCCATCGCCCGGGAGGCCGGATTGGACCTAGACATTGAGGACTTTCAGACCTTGAGCAGTTCCACCCCACTCATGGTTGACCTCAAGCCCGGCGGCCGCTTTGTCGCCCCCGACTTGGACAAAGCCGGCGGCATCGCCCTAGTGGCCCGCCGCCTCAAAGAAGCCGGCCTGCTGCACGAGGACGCCCTCACGGTATCAGGCCGCACCATTGGCCAAGAAGCCGACCGCGCCGTGGAAACCCCCGGCCAACAGGTCGTAGTTCCGGTCAATAAACCGCTGAAAAAGTCGGGAGGCCTAGTCATACTCAAGGGCAATCTCGCCCCCGAAGGCGCAGTAGTGAAATTAGCCGGCCACGAACGCGCCCAGCACCAAGGCCCGGCTCGCGTCTTCGACAGCGAGGACGACGTCATGCCAGCCATTGAGCAGGGCCACATCCAGCCCGGCGATGTAGTGGTCATCCGCTACGAAGGCCCCAAGGGTGGGCCGGGTATGCGCGAGATGCTAGCCGTCACCGGTGCTATCGTAGGGGCGGGTCTAGGCGACTCCGTGGCCCTAGTCACCGATGGCCGCTTTTCGGGTGCCACTCGCGGCCTAATGATCGGCCACGCCGCACCCGAAGCCGCGGTGGGCGGCCCCTTAGCCGTCCTGCACGCCGGCGACACCATCACCATCGACACCACGGCCGGCCGGTTGGACGTAGCACTAGACGAAGCCGAGTTACAGGCCCGTCTAGCCGCCTGGGAGGCCCCACCGCCGCGCTACACCTCCGGCGTAATGGCCAAATACGCCCGCTCGGTGTCGTCGGCAGCTCAAGGAGCGGTGACCAGCTAATCGTTGGGGAATCTGAAGATCGCTACTACCCCTCCCACCGACTGACCACCTGCTGCTCCTTTTGGACGCGCTCGTACAGGTTCTGCCATTCTTGCGAGCCATCGTCCTCCCAGATTTCGGTGCGCACGCCCTCCACATAAGTTCCCGGCGCGCTGGGGTAGTCCATGTGTATGCAAGTGCCGTCGGGATAGACGATGGTGTTGATCAGCCTCGGTTTCGGGTGGATGTAGAGTTGGCCTTGACGTGCGTGTTCGTCGAGTTGCTCCTGTGGCACGCGGTATTGCTCAACCGCCGCCTCATCAACCTCAACGCCGAGGCCAGGCCCATCGGGGACCCGCTGGTGCCCATTGATCACTCGAACAGGCTCGGTCAACAGATGGTGGCTGTACATATTGATACAGCTAATCGCCGGCCACCGGGCGTGTGTCAGCACCGAGCCGAGATGGGCGTCCCACGTGGTCGTCAACCCATTGCCGACGATCTGCAACCAGAACGGCATGGAAACTTCCGCAGCGCACTGCCCCTGGCGCATGGTCATTGATTTCCCGCCCCCAATCACAAAGCCGTCGCAAACTTCTTCGCGCACTGCCGTGAGAAACGGCGGCGAACCAAAGTGCATGGCCACCGGCCTGTTCACGGCTTGGCGGATCTGGCGATTGCCGAGAATGTCATCCTGCGGGATAGGCGTTTCGAATATGGCCACGTTTTCGTAGCACTCGAGCTTCTTTATGATTGGAATGGCATTGGCCGCGTTCTCCCAGGAGCCGTTGGGATCGAGATCGAGATGGAAATGAGGGGGCACCACCTTGGATATGGCATCGACCTGCGCGACGATGTCGTTCCAGGGCCTCGGTTTGTTCTTGAGATTCGTGTACCCTTGCGCCACAGCCTCGGCTGCTTCCGCGGCCCAGTTTTCCGGTGAGGAGTGACTGCACCACCAAGAAATCGGCGTCCAGTCGCGCACTTTGGTGCCCAGCAGCCGATGCACCGGTACTTCGAGTATCTTGCCGACCACGTCGAACAGCGCCATCTGCAAACCAGCGCCTAGGCTGTCTTCATTCATCAGTTCGGCTGGGCTTTGGCCGATGGTACGCGCAACCGCATCGTCGGTCACGCGGCAGTAGGTGTAGTGAATGACGGTCTCTCCCCAGCCCACGTGGCCCGTGTCAGTAGTGACCTTACACAGCTCGAGGATGGACCAGTTGTAAACCGACTGGCGGGTTATCTCCTGCTGCCTAGGCGTGAACGGGACATCGACGATAATGCGTTCGACATTGGTGACTTTCATGAGATTTTCCTTTCAGCAGAAAGATCAAATAGACGCCTATATCGCCGTGCGATGTAACATAGGCGGCCTCTCGCCGGCTAGCCGAACACCTTTAAGGCCCCGATGAGGCCCCACGTCGCCACCTGCAGGGCAATGAACCACCGCAACAGACTCTCAAACTTCTTGTCGATTTTGGCTTCGAGCGCCTCGCGGGTGGCGTCAACTTTGGTCTCGATGCGGCCTAGACGGACATCAATTTGCTCGACAATGCCCTCTAGCCGGGCAATGCGCCCCTCGTGCTCTAACAGATGCGAACGCTCCGGCGACGGATGGGATTCACTCATAATCAAATCTCCGGCTTATTAAACAACAATATAATACAGCGCGAAAAATCTCTACACCGGATAGTCGCAAAATTTATGCCACGGCGGCCGGGCAGGCGAGAGGACGGGGCCGTGCAGGGTGAAACTGTATCGGATACGACCCATCCATGAGACCTTTTAGGAGAAGAAGCATTTGGCAAATTAGGTGCCCATGCGTAACGTCAGGTCAGTAAAATAATTTCACCTCAACCAATGATCCAGTCTTCAGAGACCACTAAACTGCCATCACTTGCGAGAGGTTCCCCCAATGACGGACCATAGCAACGAAAAAAAAGCCCCCAGACGCCGCCCGCCCCGCATTCGCCTAAACGCGGGCGCTTGGAGTCCCCTAGTTGACATGATCGACGTCTTTCCAGGACACCGTGGCTCCAGTCGGCACGAAGAGCTGGAGCTCTACGACGCCCCCATTGGCATCCGCTTTGAGATTGAAGAGGCCGTTAAGTCCGAGCCGATCCTGCAAGCGACAATGGAGTGGGAAGGCACCCACGTCTCGCCGCTCTACATCTGGCAGCGGGACGGGCGCTATCACTTGCTCTACGACAGCGAGGGCGGCCAGTGCTACGCGGTCAGCGACGATGCGTACAACTGGACGAGACCCGTCTTAAACGAGGCCGAATTCAACGGCTCGTCCGAGAACAACCTGCTTGCCAATTCGTGCAAAGGGGCTACCGGAATCTTCGAAGACCCCAACGCACCTCCCGAAGAGCGCTTCAAGGCGATGGGCGGCCGCATGTACTGGTGGGATCCAGACTCTGGTGAAGAGCTGTCTGGTGAGGAGCCTTCCCAGCGCATCAAAGCCGAGCAGGAGCAAGAGAGCTATACCGGTCCTCGGGCCGAAATCACCGGCCACATGTTCGCCTGGACATCACCCGACTGCCTCCACTGGACGCCCTTCCCAGAGCCGCTGGCGTACCGGCCGGTCAACGGCGGCATATCGGCCCGCTACGACGAACACCGAGGCAACTACTTCGCCTACATCCAGCTAATGGGCTATCCCGCCGAACTGCTCGAAGGCATTGGCGTCAACAGGCTCGAACAGGGCATGCAAATCCGCACAATCGGCTTTTCGCGCACCTCCGACTTTGCCAATTGGCCCGCTCCCAAGCTGATCCATCACCCCGATACCGAAGACCCGCCCGACATCAGCTTCTACGGTGCCAACTACTTCCCGTACCCAGGCCGCGACGACCTACACGGCATGTTCATCCCGGTGTACCACCAGATCGCCAGCACTATCGACGGGCAGATCGCCTTCAGCCGCGACGGCCTCTACTGGTCCCGTCCCGAACGCCAGCCAGTCCTGCCGCTAGGCTCCGAAGGAGACGGCGACGAGTGCATGGCCCACTTCTGGCGCAGCGGCCTCGTCGAACTGCCCGATGGCTACTGGGCCTGTCCATACGCGGCCTTCTCAGTCATTCACGATTGCCCAGCCGACAAGGTGCCCAAGCTCTTTCCCTTGCGGCAGCCGCAGCAAATCCGCTGGGCGCGCTGGCGTCCACACCGGTTCTGCGGGATACGCGCCGAATCCGAGGGCTGCTTCTCCCTGCCCTCTCTCTTCCGCGTCCACGACGAGTTGCGCCTCAACTATCGCTGCGAGCCGGGCGGCTGGATTCAGATTGAACTGCTGGAAAAGCTGCCGTCGCTGATGCTCCCCGACGCCGACCCGCTGCCGGGGTTCACCTTTGACGAGTGCGACCGTCTAACGGGCGATTGCGAAGACCGGGTAGTAACCTGGCAAGGCCGCTCCGACATCTCCGCAGCCGGCGAGGCCGTCGGCATCCGGGTGCGCATGCTCGGTGCCAAACTGTTTGCCTATCGCGTCTAGCAAATACACCCATGCCCCTCACCTTCCACTGCTCCGCCTGCCAAGCCCGCTATCCCCAAGCCCCGGCCCCCTATCGCTGTATCGCTTGCGACGCACCTCTCGAATGTCAGTACCCCACCCCGACCTTCCCCCTCGACCAGATCGCCGCCCGCCCCGCCGACATGTGGCGCTTCCGCGAAGCCCTACCCCCGGTGGGCGACCCCGTTTCTCTCGGCGAAGCCCGGACTCCTCTAATTCCCTTCGATCTGGAGGGTATGACGGTCCTAGCCAAATGCGACCACACCCTGCCCACCGGCTCGTACAAGGATCGCGGGGCCGCCCTGCTCATGAGCTATTTGCACGACCTGGACATAGAGGAAGCAGTAGAGGATTCCTCGGGCAACGCCGGGGCCGCCCTAGCCGCGTACGCAGCCCGCGCCAAAGTGCGCCTCAAAGTCTTCTGTCCAGCTTCGGCCTCGGCGGGCAAACTGGTGCAGATCCGCCTGTACGGTGCCGAACTGCTTGCAGTGGAAGGACCGCGCCCCCAAGCTACCGAGGCTCTGCTCGAATACATTGACCGCACGGGGGCCGTGTACGCCTCGCACCTGTGGCATCCCCTCTTCATAGAAGGCCTCAAAACCCTCGCCTTTGAACTGGCCGAGCAACTCGACTGGACCGCCCCCGACGCAGTGGTTTGTCCGGTGGGAGCCGGCAGCATCTTGCTGGGCCTGTACCGCGGCTTCCTCGACTTACAGCGGGCCGGGCTAATCAACCGCCTGCCGCGCCTCATTGCCGTCCAAGCCGAACACGTCTCGCCACTGTACCAGGCCTTCCACGCCGGCTTGGACGTGGTCCCCCCTGCCGCTTCTCCGCGTCCCACTCGGGCCGAGGGCATTGCCCTGCCCCGTCCGGTTAGAGACCGCGAAGTCATCAACGCCCTGCGCCAGTCAGAAGGTACCGTAGTCGCCGTCTCCGAAGAGGCCATAGTCCAAGGCCTGCGCCAGTTGGGCCGGGCCGGTTTTTGCGTGGAGCCCACTTCGGCCGTGATATGGGACGGCCTGCGCCAAGCCCGGGCCGCCGGTCTGGTGGAGCGGGGTCAGCAGATTGTGGTCGTGCTTTCGGGTCACGGCCTGAAGGCGGCTCAACCCATCGGCGAGTTGTTAGCAAACGGCGGGTGATTGACTTCTCTTAGGGGCGTGTACCCGCCGCGGAAGATCAGTTGTACCTCCACAAGTCCACAATAAATAACAATTTATAAAACCCCCTCCGAGCGCGGGAAGCCGTCCTTAAAAAATCCTTGACTTCTCTATAACAATAGTGTATTATGTAGATAGAACAATGTTACAATAGGACAAAACAAAACCCCAACCAGAAAGGAGCGAGAAGATGCCGCTCGATTTTGATCCCACTCGCCCCATCTATTTGCAGATCATCGAGGCGGTGAAAAAGCGCACCGCTCAAGGGATCTATCAGGCCGGAGGCCCTTTGCCGTCGGTGCGGGAAATGGCCAAGGAGATGGGCGTTAATCCCAATACCATGTCTAGAGCCTACATGGAATTGGAGCGCGAAGGATTTATAGCCACCCGACGCGGCGAGGGATCGTCGATAACCGAGAGCGCCAAACGCATCGACAGCGAGCGCCGCGCCCTAGCTGAGGCTGCGCGCGACCGCTTTGTCGCCGAGATCCGCGACTTGGCCCTCTCACGCGAACAAATCGACGACCTGCTGCGCGAAATTTCAGAGGAGGTAACGCTATGATAGAAGTAAAGAACCTGTGGAAGCGATACGCCGGCGTGACGGCCTTGGGGGGCATCTCCCTAACCGTCGAAAAAGGCCGGGTAATGGGCATTCTCGGCGAAAATGGAAGCGGCAAGAGCACGCTCTTCAAAATCCTCGCCGGCGTCGCCCATGCCAGCGAAGGCAGCGCCAGCATCTCGGGCCAACCAGTCGGCGTCCAAACGCGCCGCATCACTTCGTACCTACCCGAGGTCAGTCCGTTCTACGACTGGATGCACGTCACGGAGCAACTCGAATTCCTAGCCGCGTTCTTCCCCGGCTGGGACATGGACAAATCCCACGAGCTACTCGGCCTAATGAACGTCGATAGCCACCGGAAAGTCGGTGCCCTGTCCGATGGCCAGCGGGCGCGACTGAAAGTGGTAGCCGCCTTTTCGCGGCCGAGCGAGCTGGTGCTCATGGACGAGCCGCTGGGACGGATTGACCCGCCCTCGCGTCGGCGCATCCTGGAGACCCTGCTGAGTGAGTTTCGCGTCGGCGAGCAGACGATTCTGATATCGACCCATCTCGTCAGCGAAGTGGAAGAGCTGATAGAAGAAGTGGTCTTTCTGCGCCACGGCGAGATCGCAGTCAGCGGCAACATTGAAGAGTTGAGACAAAATCGCGGCATGTCGCTCAGCGACATTTTCGAGGAGGTGGTATCGTGAATACTTGGAAGACGCTGTATATAAAAGAAATAAAGGACAACCGCACCTTGTTCGTCTTGCTGCCATTGGTGACGGTCTTTCTCGAACTCGTTGCGGTGCTGTCGTTCGACGATTCGGGCCCCTCGCCCCACTTATTGTGGAGCGTGGTTCCATACTCGTTTGTGCTGGTCCTGCCCTTTCTGCTGATCCACTCGTTCGCCCAAGAAGTAAAGGGACAGACCCATTACCTACTGCTCTCCCTGCCGGTATCGCGGGCGCAGGTTTTCACCGCCAAGGTCGCTGCGGTGACCACGCTCGGGCTCGTTTTGTTCGCCTTGAGTACGGCCGGTCTCATCGCGGTTTTCGGCGAACTGCGAGCACTTGTGGCCCTAGTGGAGTCAATCCCGTTCACTGTGATGCACATATCGGTCTTCATGGGTGCATGCTATCTGTCGGCCATGGCCCTGATGCTGGGCATGGCTGGCGGGATCGCCGGACTGAAGTTAGTGGTGTGGCGCTTTGCCGGCCTCGCTTCTGCCGCTTTCGTCTTAGGCGTGTTGTACTGCTACTTTGGCACCCTGCCCGAGGTTTTCGGCTGGATCGATTTGCCCGACAATAGTTTGCTCTGGTCGGACTCGGACAGTGACGTCCAAGTTAGCATGAGTCCCGAGTTCCTCAAGATCAATTTCACATTCTTTGCGCACTCGCTCTTTTTCGGACTCGCGTCCATGGGAATCGGGATGTGGCTGTTTGAAAAGCGGGCCGAAGCCTGAAATTCAGTGGTCAGTGGTCAAACTAGCCACCGGCCACTCGACAGCCTCTACGCAGACCGCTTGCACTCGGCCCACGTGCGGCGCTTGCGGCGGTGCAACGCCACATCGTCGCGGTAGGCGTCGGGGTCGCGGTCCAAGCCGGTCTCGCGGTCGAGGAAGAGCGGGAAATCGGAGGCCGGGGGTTTGGCGTTGTGATACGCATTGGTGTAGGAACGCATGATGATGCGCTGCTCGCGGTTGAGCGTCTCAAGCCAAGCGGGATCGGACTGGAGGCGGTCGGCTGAGGTGAGCCAAGCTGGACAGTAGGCGTAGAAGATATTCTTGCGCACCACGTCGCTCTCGTTAGGCTCGACGCGATGCCAGATGCTCGAGTGCATAAAGGTCATGGTGCCCTTGCGCGGGCAAACAACCCGTTCGCCTGGGATCGGCTCGTGGCTGTCGTACTCATCGACGTATTGCTTGCGGTGGCTGCCGGGCAGGACCACTAGGTTGCCCATTTTGGCCCGTGGCAGGTCGGTCAGCCAGAAGCCGATCTTGATTTGCAGCGGCAAATCGGGCGAGAAGGTGCCGTACGGCACGGCGCGGGCACCATCGGGATGCCAGATATTGTAGCGCTCGCCGCCGGGCGGACGAATAAAAAACTGACTCTGGTGCAGCTTGAGCAATTCGCCGAAGAGATCATAGGCGTAGCCGATGTGGCGAGGGTGATCAATCAGCGCGGCAAAGGCGGGATCGCGCTCGACGATATTTTGGCAGCCAAAGGTCTCCCCCGCCCGGTATTTGGGACTGGATTGGCAAACGCGATCGACCGCAGCCGTGAGTTCGTCGATGGCCGCTTGGTCGAGGGCGTCTTCAAAGAAGAGGATTCCTTCGCGGTTGAAAGTTTCCCACTCGTCGTCAGTAAAGCCGGGCGGGGCGATGCGGTAGGCGGAATCGGTCATGGTGGAGGCTCCTGTGTAAGGTTAATAGGTGTGGGCTAGTAAAGGTCGGCCCGGTACCAGCCTTTGCAAAAATTCGCCGCAGGTGTTTTGATCCGCCACCTGAAAAAATGGCCTCTTTATTTCCATTTCTACTTCTTTTTTGGAATTATTGATTCCAAAATATCATCTAAGAAAGAAACGAGACAATGATTTCTCTGGTTTCGCCAGTCCACTAGCTGGCTAGCTATGCGCGGCGCTGGTACGCAATGGCGTAAAAAGCCTGCGACCGGCCGCTGCGGTTCGGCTCGCTGCGGTGCCAGGTGTAATTGCTGAAGAACAGCCCGTCCCCCGGCCTAGTAGCGATTAGCTTCTCCTCGGCAAAGTCCACTTGCTCTAGAGGCACGCGATGGCGTTTGAAAGGCTGGAAGCCCTCGTCGCCCACGTGGCCCATGGGCGGATCGTCGTAGTAGGATTCGTGCTCAATGAGCTGCCAACCCTGGTGGCTGGCCGGCATCACGGCCAAGGCGCTGGCTTCTACCCCGACCTTCGTCAAGGGAATCCAGCAGTTGCACCCCAACTCTGGCGCTATCTTCCAATAGAACGAATCCTGATGGAAATAGCTGCACCCCCCCTGCTCTTCGACGATGGCGGCGTGCTTGACCCCTATTTGATCGGTAAAGCGCTCCACTGGCCCTCCCAGCAGGGCCGCCATGACCTCGGCCAAGCGCGGATGGTCGGCGACCAGCGTGAACACCTCCTCTTGGCTGGCCGGCTGCTGAATGCCGCCCGGCAGCGGACTGCCTCCAGCGGCTTTATAACGGCTTGGATCGAGCACTTGGAAATGCCTCTCCGACCAGTCGGGCAAGTTCCCGGCTATTTCCATAGTGCGCTGGCGAGCGGCTTCGATTAGATCGGCTGGGATCAATTCTTCGACTAGGCAATAGCCTTCTTCGCGGTATTGCCGTAGGTGCGTCTTTGTCGCTAAAACCATAATTTTCTCCTCCCGCGAGTTATGCGTCTGATCCTACCCGGCCTCAACATCGGAGCGGTACGGTACGCGCCCGTACAGCAACGCATCGCAGGCCGCCCCCACCGCTGGATTGCCGCCGGTCAAACGCCCCATAGCTCGCGCTTGGGCCACGGTCAAGCCGCCGGCAAACAATCGCGTAAAGGTGTTAATATCGCAACACAGCGCGTCTTTATCTGCCTTTTCCGAAACTTGCACCTGACCTCCTTCAGCCTGCACCGTCACGTCCAGCGGCTTGTCGGCACTCACCACCCAATCGGCGACTTCAAACGAAACCGTCGCCCGCAAATTTTCAGGCGGCTTGAGATGCGCTAGCGCTTGGGCCACGTCCAGTACGCGCAACGCCAAGTCGAACTCAACGGATGCGTTAAAGCGCTCTGGGAATGCGCCGAGCAGCAAGCTGTCGGGCGGCAGATCGAGGTTCAAGGCGGCTAGCCCGTCCATATCAGCCACGGACCGCACGAACTTCAATTGAGCGGCAAAGGAAGCCCCGTGCAGCTCTCGCACAGTAATGCGCTTGCCTTGGCCGCGCTCCAAGTCCCCTATTAACATCAAAGCGGAACAATCCACGCCCCCACCGTCCCCCTCCAGCACCCAAAGCTCGCGCCTTATATCCTCCTTTTGCCAAAACGCTTCCGAGCGCACCGACTGCCCATTGCGCAGTTGCGCCCCCTCGGTATGCAACCGATGCACGGCGCTCGCATCCTCCGCAGTCGCCCGCCGCACCTCCCCCACCGTCTCCGTGGCCTGACGGACCAAATCCGGCCATACTTTCAGTTCCAATCTCGGCGCTGGACAAGCCCAACCGAACTTGCCGTACCACCGAAAGGAAAAAGGCCACAGCGGACTGACACAGCAACCGCGTTCCCGCAGTATGTGAATAGCCCGCACCATAAGCCCACCCGCGTGCCCGCGCCGCTTATGCTTGGGATCGGTAGCCACTCCGCCGATGGCCCCAGCCGGAATCTGCGCCGCGCCCCACCATAGCGATTCGGGCTGATAGCCCAAGGCGCACACCATAGTCCCGTCCCCATCAAAGCCAGCCAGCGCCGTCTCATCCTCTCCGTACCAATCTTCGGTGTGTTCCATAAAGGCGCGCCCGGCCACTAGGCGGGCATGCGGTAAATCCTCCGTCCCTATCTGGCGAACATCTAAGTCTTTATTGTAATGGGGTTGCTGCATTGAGATTCTCCTCTCTATGGCATTGTCCATTCTGCACAAGTATCGCTATTATACTCGCGACCTTCTCAAATAATTAAGATACGCACACCGCACAATGGGAAGCGGCTAACTTGGAGTATCAAAATGAAAATCAGCGATCAAGGCATCATCAACCGCGGCCAGCCCAATACGCCGCGCGCCTTTTCGACCTTTCCCGCGCTCACCCCGCTGGCCGACGGCTCGTTGTTGTCCACCTACCGCGTCGGCAGCAGTAAGGATTCAGCGGATGGCACGATCGAACTGAAGCGCTCGGACGATGGCGGGCAGTCTTGGAGCGACCCCGCCACCCCTTTTGCCACGACCTTAAACGGGCTGAACGGCTCGCTCCGGGTCGGCTATATCACCGACCTAGGCAACGGCCACTTGTTACTCGCCGCCATGTGGGTGGACCGCCAGACCTATCCGGGTCAACCCCTTTTTAACGAAGAGACCGAAGGCTGCTTGCCGATGGAGATAGTCTTAGCCGATTCCCACGACCTAGGGCACACCTGGTCCGACTGGCGCGTCGTGCCCGTCCCCCCGGACGTCGGCCCGCCCAGCCTGACCAACCCCGTACTCATCCTGCCCAGTGGCCGGCTGGCCTTGAGCATCGAGACCAATAAAACCTATTTGGACCGGGGCCAGTGGCTGCAACGAGTGGTGTATTTGTATTCAGAAGATCAGGGCCAGACCTGGAGCGATCCCGTCACCACCTGCCAAGACCCCACCGGCCGCATCTTCAACTGGGACCAACGCGCCGGCGTCTCCCCCGACGGCCGCGTAGTCACCTTCACCTGGACCTACGACCGACAGACGACTCAATACCTCAATATCCAGCGACACATCAGCTCAGACGAAGGTGCCACTTGGTCTGCCTCCGATGATCTCGGCTTCCCCGACCAAGCCGCGCATCCAGCCATTTTGCCCGACGGCCGCGTAGTCCTAGCTTGGGTCGATCGCTTTCAATCGCACTCGATTCGTGCCCGCCTAGCCCCGGCGGCAGACGCTCCCTTTGACGCAGCCACCGAAGTAGAATTGTACCGCCAAACAGTCGAATCCCCGCAATCCGCTGCCGGCCAAGGAGACACCGGCGACCTGCTGGCCGAAATGGGCCTGTGGAGTTTTGGCCTACCCTTTTCAGCAGCACTGCCCGATGGCGACGTCATGGTCGTCTATTACGCGGGCGACGACGCCTGCATGGAAGTTCGCTGGGCTCGTCTGTCTTTATAGGAGGACACCCATGCAGCAGCGCCCCAATCTACTCTACATCCACTCCGACCAGCACAATCCCTACGTCATGGGCTGCGCTGGTGATCCGGTGGTGGAAACGCCGCACTTAGATCGTCTCGCCGCCGAGGGCGTGCAATGCACCCAAGTGTACTGCCCATCGCCGGTATGCGTGGCCTCGCGCATGGCCATGCTCGCGGGACGCTACCCCAGCGACATCGAAGTGTGGACCAACAATCAAATCCTCGATTCGGGGGTGCCGACGATGGCCCACGCCATGGGAGCGGCTGGGTATCGACCAGTGCTGATCGGCCGCATGCACTCAATAGGTCCCGACCAACTGCACGGCTATGTCGCAAGGCCGGTAGGCGACCACTCCTCCAATTGGCCCGGCGGGGGGCAAGCCCCGGCCATGAGCCGCGGGAGTCTGAAGCAAGCCGGGCCGGGACAGAGTTCATACCAAGTACACGACGAGGACGTGACCGCAGCGGCTGTGTACTTTTTAAATCAGATGGGAGTGCAAAAACGCGCCGGTCAAGCCGAAGGCCCCTTCAGCCTCAGCATCGGCTTTATGCTACCGCATTCTCCCTATTTGGCGCGGCGGCCCTTATACGATTACTACCGAGCGAGAATTCGCCCACCCACAGTGCGCGAGCCTTTTGGCGATCACCTCCATCCGGCAATCCACTGGTGGCGAGTCCACGGCGGTTTGCAGGAGATACCCGAGGAATGGGTGCTCAACGCTCGGGCCGCTTATTGGGCTTTGGTCGCCGAGATGGACGGCATGATCGGCCGCATTTTAACGGCCCTGCGGGAAAACGACTTAGCCGACAATACCCTGGTGGTGTACAGCTCGGATCACGGCGAATTGGTCGGCGAGCACGACTTGTGGATGAAGCGGACTTTTTACGAAGAGTCCGCCAAAGTGCCAGCCATTGTCTCCTGGCCCGGTGTATTGCCAGCGGGGACTCAATGCGACCGGATCATAAGCGCCTTAGATCTCAACGCCACCATGCTCCAAGCCCTAGGTGCCCCACCCCTACCCAATTCTCCGGGACGGTCGGCGCTGGAATTGTTGCGCACGGGCCGTGGCGATTGGGAGGACGTGGCTTTTTCGGAATACGCCCTGCGCGAGGGCCAAGTGCAGCGCATGGTGCGGCGCGGGCCGTGGAAGCTGGTCTATCACTGGCGGGAGCGCCCCCAGTTGTTCAACCTAGAAGAGGATCCTCAAGAGCAGATGGACCGGGCTGCCGACCCAGAATGCCAAGAGTTGGTAGCCGAGTTGACAGACTTAGTCTTAGACGGGTGGGACCCAGCCCATATCGCGGCGCGGCTGGAAGCGCGGCAGGCGGATATCGACTTAATCCGCGACTGGGCCGAACAGACCAACGCACCTGACCAGTTCCGCTGGGATCAGCGGCCCAAAATGACCTTTCAGGAGCCTCCGTCTGGTTGATCCCCCACCTTTAGACGCCTATATTCCCCGCGCCAGGAGCATCCCCATGAGCACAGAACTTTTCGACTTAACCGGCCAAGTTGCCGTGGTGATCGGCGGTGCCCGCGATTTGGGCCGCGACATGGCCGAGAGCTTAGCCGACGCTGGTTGTCATCTGGCCATTAGTTCGCGCCAAGAAGCCAGTGCCCAAGCCACAGCCGAGCACCTCAAAGAGGCCTACGGCTGTGAGGTGTACAGCGCCGCCCTCGACATCTGCGACCACGCCGCCCTCAGCCAATTCGCCCAAGACGTGCACCAGTGGCAAGGCCGCGTCGATGTGGTGGTCAACAACGCCGGCGGCGGCTTGGGGCTGACTACCACCGATCTATTCGAGCGCGAGCCAGAAGACGCCCGCCTGCTCATCGACACTAATCTGACCGGCCCCCTCTTCTCCTGCCAAATCTTCGGCCGCATCATGGCCGCACAAGGCTCGGGCTCCATTATCAACATCGCCTCCATCGCCGGTCTAGTGGGCCGCGACCGCCGCATGTACGAGCGCAGTGGCTTGGGCCAGCAGCCGCTTGACTACGCCGCAGCCAAAGCCGGCGTCATCGGCCTGACGATGGACGCGGCCGCCTATTTAGCTCCTATGGGCGTGCGGGTCAACGCCATTTCGCCCGGCGGCTTTGAGCGCGGCCAACCCCAGGCCTTTATCGACGCGTATAGCGACGCCACCGCCTTGGGCCGCATGGGCCGCGACGGCCTAGACCTGAAGGGAGCGGTGCGCTTTTTGGCCTCGCCCGCCGCCGACTACATCACTGGACACAACTTGGTGGTGGACGGCGGCTTTTGCATGTGGAAGTAGCGTCTCAGAGGATACTCCAATGAGCGAAACCCCCTTAAAAATCACCCCCGAACAACAGCGGCAGTTCGACGAAGACGGCTTCTTCCTCGTCGAAGACGCCCTGCCGCCCGACCGCATCGCCGCGCTGTTGCAACGGCTCGACGAGTTGTACTACCGCTACCGCCGGGAGCGCGATCTCGGTCCTCGCCAAGCCTTTCAGATGCGCAATATCGCCACCGATTCCCTCTTCAAGGAATTGGTGGACTACCCACCCATTTTGCCTCTAATTGTGGACCTGATGGGCTACAATATCCAACTCCGCACGTCGCACCTCGACGTGCGCCCGCCGCAGGACCCCGCCGACGGGGAACACGAGCTAGGTGCTCTAGACAGTTTTTTTCCCTGGCACGCTGACGGCCCCAATTACGGCTGGCCCGCGGTCGATGGGGTACTGCCGTTTATGGAGATGAAAGTCGGCTATTATTTAACCGACCTGACCCAACCCTTGAGCGGTGCCATTTGCGTTGTGCGCGGCAGCCATCGCCAAGCGCCGTGGATTGACGAGGATGCGCGCCGCGTCGATCCCGAGCGCATCGTCGAAGTCAACGTCGCCCCCGGCACCGCGCTGGTCTGGCGCACGGCCTTATACCACTGCTTGACCCCCAACCTATCCGACCAACCGCGCAAATGCCTGTACTACGGCTATCAGCACCGCTGGATCCGCCCCTCGGATTACGAGCACCAAGCCCCAGAAGTTTTGACAGGATGCGACCCGGTGCGGCGTCAGCTCTTAGGCGAGTTGGGCACCGGCAGCACGGCCTATGCTGGCGATGATCCCTTGGTGCTGCCAGTGTCGCGCTATTGGCGACCCCAAGACGAGGATATCCCGCTCAAAGCTTGGGCGGAGAATTATCGGTCTAACTTAAAGGAGGAGACCGTCCCGTGACCCAACAAACCCTGCGCCACCTCACCCCCGATCAAGTCGAACGCTTCTACCTCGACGGCTGCCTGACCGTCGAAGACGTGCTGACCCCCGACGAAGTCGCCTCTTTAGCAGCCCACACCGACCGCATCGCCACCGGCGAACTCGACCACATTCCCGATACCAGCATCCAACTCGAACCCGTCTTCCGTCGCGGAGAAAAAGCCGTCACCGACCAAGTGCTATCCGTGCGCAAGTTGTACAACATAGCGGTGTACGACGACGTAATGTGGGGCCACGTCACCCACCCCAAAATCGCCGACATCATCGCCGACCTGCTCGGCACCTCCGACATCAAGATGTACGGCGACCAACTCTTTATGAAAGCTCCACGCACGGGCTCGGCGCAGGGCTGGCATCAGGATTCGGCCTCTTGGCGCGACATTTTCCCCATGGACTTGGTCTCCGCCTGGACCGCCATTGACGCGGCCACCCTCGACAACGGCTGCCTCAACTTTGCCCCGGGCACTCACCGCTGGGGCATGTTGCGAGGCGAGCGCTTGGCCCCTTTTGTCGCCGATCTGGAAAGCGGCGGCTGGCCCATCCGGCCCGCTCCCCTGCGCGCCGGCAGCATCAGTTTCCACCACAGCCTAACGCTGCACCAGAGCAACGCCAATCTGACTGGCACGCGGCGCAGGGGCTATGCCGTACACTACATGCGCGCGACTTCTTGGCGCGACGAAGCGGTCACCGACGCGCCCAAAATGCCGCCCTTTAAGCAGGTGCGGGGACGGTCTTTTCCGGGAAGGGTTTAAAGCAGAACAGCAGACTAGAAAACTACTCATCCTTTGGCCAAGCCTGGCGCAAAGCCTCCAGATAGCCGCCTATTTTACTCAGTGCTTGCAGTCTCTTTGAAAAAGTCCACCACTTCTTGTAGGCCTTTTTCTTCAGCCAATCTCAAGGGGGTTCTGCCACTATTATCTGAGGTGTTTACATCAGCACCCTTGTTGACTAAAAAACGCACCGTCTCTAAACGGCCCCACTCGGTGGCTTCCATCAAGGCCGTCTCGCCGCTATTAGTTTGGGTGTTTACATCAGCACCGTTTGCTACCAAAAAGTGAACCATCTCTAGGTCACCAACCCGCGCGGCTTGTATCAAGGCCGTCTCGCCGTTATTAGTTTGGGTGTTTACATCAGCACCCTTACCCACCAAAAAGCGAACAATCTCTATGCCAAGGGCGGCTTGCATCAGGGCCGTCCAACCGTGTTTAGTTTGGGCATTTATATCAGCACCGTTTGCTACTAAAAAGCGAATCTTCTCCAAATCGCCGACCCGAACAGCTTTCATCAAGACTGTTTCGCCACTGCTGTCTTGGGCGTTTATATCAGCACCATTTTCCACCAAGAGGTAAACCATCTCCCAATCGCCCTGCCGTGCCGCTTGTATCAAGACCGTCTTGCCGCTACTGTCTTGGACGTTTATATCAGCACCGTTTGCTACCAAAAAGCGAACCACTTCTAAAGCACCGATCCGCACGGCTTTTATCAAGGTCGCCTCGCCGCTATTGTCTTGGGCATTTATATCAGCACCGTTTGCTA
Source organism: Candidatus Latescibacterota bacterium (assembly GCA_022819745.1). The sequence goes on from JAJEGS010000016.1 coordinate 48,685, forward strand.
CCAAAAAGCGAACCATCGCCAAAGCACTTTTCCGATTCCGAACCGCTTGCACCAACGCGGTCCAGCCGCGTTCATCTTGGGCGTTTAGCTCGGCACCTTCACTCACCAAAAAGCGAATCATCTCTAAACGGCCCCACTTGGCGGCCTCCATCAAGGCGGTCCAACCGCGTTCATCCTGAGTGTTTATCTCGGCACCCGCACCTACCAAAAAGCGAACCACCTCCAAAGCGCCGACTCGCGCCGACTCCATCAAGGCCGTCTTGCCGCTGTTGTCTTGAGCGTTTATCTCTGCACCCTGATCCACCAAAAAGCGAATCACCTCCAAAGCACCAATCCGCACGGCTTTTATCAAGGCTGCCTCACCGTATTTATCTTGGGCGTTGATTTCGGCACCGTTTGCTGCCAAAAAGCGAACCACCTCCAAGTCGCCGACCCGCGCCGCCTCCATCAAGGCCGCCCTACCGTCATTGGTTCGGGCGTTGACATCAGCCCCCTCACCTACCAAAAAGCGAACCATCTCTACGCCATTGGGGGCGGTTTGTATCAAGGCCGTTTCGCCTATATCTGTTCGGGCGTCTATCTCGGCACCGTTTGCTACCAAAAAGCGAACCATCGCCAAATCGCCGACCCTAGCCACCATCATCAAGACCGTCCAGCCGTATTTAGCTCGGACGTTGACATCGGCACCCTCTCCCACCAACAAGCGAACCATCGCCAAATCGCCCTCCTGCGCCGCTTGCATCAAGACCGTCCAGCCGTATTTAGTTTGGGCGTTGATTTCGGCACCGTTTGCCACCAAAAAGCGAACCATTGCCAAATCGTCGCCTAAAACAGCCCAGTGCAAGGCCGTCTTGCCATCCTCAGTTCGGGCATTCGCTCCTGCTTTCGCCACCCAGCGTTCTACCAAAGAGCGTACAACCTCTACATGGGCAACCCCGATCTTTGGATCGCCGCCCCAAAAAGCCAAATCTAAGGCTGTCCAGCCGTTTTTATCTTCGACGTTTATGTCAGCACCATTGTCCACCAAAAAACGTCCTACCTCTACATGGCCTTCCCCGGCCGCTACCATCAAGGCCGTCCTGCCGCTGCCAGTTTGAGCGTTGATAGCGGTGCCGTTATCCACCAGCAACTGCACCATCTCTACATGGCCTTCCCCGGCGGCCACCATCAAGGCGGTCTCACCTTGGTCAGTCCGGGCGTGGATAGCCATCCCTGCATCCATAAATAGCTGCACCGCGAACAGATCTCCCTTTTCCACGCGCTCGAAGAAAGAAGACCGGGTATATTGAATCCCTTGCTCACTTAGCTCGCTGCGAGCCTGCTCAGGGGTTCGGTAGGAGTCGCCAGCCGCATCCGGCTCGACGACCGTTTTGGTCCCTCTATCCTCACCATACGCGACACTCACTAGCAATAGGATGATTAGGCCGATCACACCTTTCCAGTTTTTCATGCCGCTGTCTCCTCAACTACGATCTCGCCAAGCTGCTGGCGCGGGCTCAGCCTGAGCAACTTGTATCTCGTCGTCCTGTGCAAAAAAGATACTTATAGTTTGCTACCTATCAATCATGTCCGAGGCTTGGACAAGGCTAGCTAGCGCGCTATCTTGATCTTTGGTCGTCCGAAGATCGGAACGTGGACAGAGATTACAAAGGAGCAAAGCCGTGGACAAACACCTCTATAGGGTCTCAGCAGAAGAAAAGTACTACTTCGACCTGCGCGGCTACCTAGTCGTCCGCAACGCCCTCACCGCCGAGGAAATAAGCGAGTGCAACGCGGCCATCGACCACTTCGCCGACCAGATATCCGTTTACCCCGACTCCCTTGCCCGTGGCTCAAGCGCACTGCAAGGCACGACCAGCCGCCAACAACTCACTGGCATGCTCGGTTGGCCGCCCCCCTACCGCGAACCCTTTCGCCGCCTGCTGGTTCATCCCACCGTCGTCTCTCGCCTCAACGAATTCAGCGGCCCGGGCTTTCGCCTCGATCACGGCCCCCTGCTCATCAGCGCCACCGAGGGAACCGAGGGGCACTACCTGCACGGCGCGGGCGAGCCTTTTAGCCCTGCCACTTGGTATCACCAGCAAAACGGCAAAATCTACTGCCGGGGCATCACCGTGGCTTGGCAACTGACCGACTGCAACCCCGGAGACGGCGGCTTTGCCGTGATCCCCGGCAGTCACAAAACCTGCGAGCCGACCCCGCCCGAGATCCGCTCGCTCGCAGAGTACGGCGAATTGGTCGTCCAACCTGCCATGCGCGCCGGCGACGTCCTCTTCTTCGCCGAGACCGCCACCCATGGCACTCTGCCGTGGAAAGGCAAAACACAGCGGCGCTCCGTGCTCTACAAATACGCTTCCCGAGGCGCGGCCCGAGCTACGGGCAAATACTTCACTCCACAAGCGCGCTACGGCGCTTGGATCGACGAACTCACGCCCGAACAACAAGCCGTCCTCTACGGGCCAGGCGTCCACCACAAGGACCTGCCCCTGCTGGAATCCGACGGCCAAAAAACTTGGATTGCGGAGGGCTAAAATGGATGCACGCGAACGCTACTTCTGGGACCTGACCGGCTATCTAGTCGTCCGCAACGTCCTTACGGCCGAGGAATTAAGCGCATGCAACGCCGCTGTCGATCACTGCATGGACCGGATGCAGCAAGGCCCCGACAACGGCGGCACCCAAGGCAGGTCGAACGCGCTCCAAGGCACCGGCCAACAGACCCTCCCCAACCTGCTCGAATTGCCCCATCCCCACTGCGAACCCTTCCGCCGCCTACTGGTACATCCCCAAGTCGTCTGCCGCCTCAACGCAATGTGCGGCAAGGGGTTCCGCCACGACCACGGCCCCTGGGTCTCCTACAGTCCCAAGGGAACCGAGGGCCTCATCCTGCACGGCGCGGGCGAACCCCACAGACCCTACGTCGCCTATCATCACCAGAACGGCCAGTCTTACTGCGCTGGCGTCACCGTGACTTGGCAGTTGGCCGACTGCAATGCTGGCGATGGCGGTTTCGCCTGCGTGCCGGGCAGCCACAAAGCCAAATTCCCCATGCCCGCCGGCGTGCGCTCCTGCGACGAGCCGCTGGACATGGTTCACCAGCCTGCGCTCAAGGCCGGCGACGTCATTTTCTTTATGGACGGAGCCCAGACCCACGGCACTCTCCCTTGGCAAGGCGAGGCACCACGCCGCTCGGCCCTCTACAAGTACTCAAGCCGCACCGCCACCCGCGGTGGCGTCTCCATCGAGCTAGCAGAGCCGGAAGTCTATTGGGACGAGGCTATCGTAGAGGGTATGACACCCGAGCAACGCGCCGTCATGTACGGCCCCTGTTCCAGTATAGTCCAGAAGCTGCATTTGCAAGTGGACGCAGACGGCAACGTCGTACTCGGCAAGTAAGGAGATTCTGAGGGTAAGGACCGGGTACATGAGTCAGTACGCCTCTGAGTAACACCTGTTAAGAAGCTGCCTGAAAACCCCAATCCTCGCACCCGGCAAAGGGCATGTGTTCCCCCTCGATATACTGCGGCCGCGGCGCGTACTTGTTCCCTACTGCGGGTATCACCTCGCCCCGGCACATAATGCACGGGCTGCGATCCACCGTGACCTTGGTGCTGGTCGGAATGTAGCGCAGAGTAAGCCCGACCCGCCATTGGTCCGAAGTATTGGCGTTGGACCCGTGGATGATACTGGGGTGGTGGATGGAAATATCCCCCGCCTCTAGTTCCAGATCGACGGCGTCGGCCTCGTCAATCTGGTCGGGGTGAATCCCGACACCAAGGACGTACTTATCCCTATCGAGATCGACCATCTCGCTGCGCTTGAGCAGGCGCTTGGTGTGCGTCCCCGGTAAGACTCGCATACAGCCATTGGCCACCGTCGAATCTGTGCCAGCCACCCACAACGTAGTGACCTCCATCGGCTCCAAGGGCCAGTACGAACCGTCCTGATGCCACTGCACGGCTTGGCCGATGCTGGGTTTTTTGGCGATATAGTGCGCCGCGAACATGGCCACATTAGGCCCGAGGAATTGCGCCGCAATATCGACTAACCGGTCGTCGGCGACTAGGCGATGCATAAAGGGATCGTCCACCATCAATTCGTGGTGCAATTGCTCGGGGCGCGTTCCCGGATTTTTTTTAACCAACCAGTGTACGTGCTCCACCGTCTCAGCGGCTAGCTCCGCATCAATGGCCTTGCGGGCGATGCAAAAGCCCTGCTCGTCGTATTCTTGGCGCAGTGTCGTTTCCATCTGTTCTCTCGCCCTCCTAGGCTCGCCACGCTGGATGGGTGACATGCAGCAAATAGGCCCGTTTCGGCACGGTGATGATCGTCTGCGTACCTTTCTCAATATAACCCAAATCACCAGCCTCGTATTGCACTGGCTTCTGATCCGCGACTTGGATCTCCAAATGCCCCTCTAACATGAAAAAGACCTCGTCGTAATCAAAGGTCCAGACCAACCGGCTGGCCTCTAGATACTCGGTAAAACCGGCCGACAGCTTGCCGCCAACGCCAACAATGGGATCGGAAACCTGCACCGTGGCACCGGGCACATCAAAAGCGGCTAAATTTCTCTGGTCCTTTTCTACTTTATAGATCATGGCGCACTCCTAGTTCTTTTTATCCAGCTTGAATTTCGCCATATTTCCTTCGCTCATGGCGCGTCGCTCTCCGGGCAGATGTGATAGAAACGTACGAGAATCCCGCAGTTGCACCAACAAGGATACTCGCCTCTCCAAGTGTCTAGCAGGAGCTAGCCGCTTTGTCCCACCCATCCATTCCTCCGGCCACAGCCCAAGTCCTGGGACTACCCTCCCAGGACTTGGCCCCTTTCTTCGTCGGCCGCCCCCGAGCTCGAGCTATAGAACGCCTCGAAATCCTAGCCGCCTGGATGGCCAAGATAAATACCCAAAACCACGACGGCGTGACCTTGACCTCGGCCTTGGTGGAACACCTAGCCAGCGGCGATATCCACGCCCGCATTGCCGATTTGGACCAGCGACGCCGGGCAACTAGTCTAGGCCAATTTGACCCGGACGACCTTTTACAGCGGGAGTTGGAGTACCGGCGCTACGCCTCCGAGGCAAAACGTCAGCCGACCTGGCCTCAGGATGAGGTCGAACGGCGTTGCGCCTTTGACGCTTTGGAGATTCTCCCTCCCCAGCAGGAGGAGGATTGCTGTCTGACCGACCAGGACCTCCTCGAAGTCCAGCGGGCGGCTTGGGAGGCGCACGGCCTGCTCGATTTCCTGCGCCATTTCCGCGCCCACACTCAAAGGGCCATCGTCGTGGTCGGCAACGAGCGCTACGGTCGTCTCTTTGTCGTCGAGCCCCTAGAGCCGCATTTGGCCGGCGACTTTGCCGTGCGCTACGAGCGCACCCCCTCACACCTCTCTATGCGCCTGACCGTGCCCCACTATACCGAGCGCTTTCAGCGCAATGGCTTTGCTCCCGAGTTTATGCGCCACTTGAGCGTCCACATGCCCCACGTGGTGCTGGTGGACGTGTGCAGTCCCCGGGGCACTGAGCGCTATACCAAAGTCCCGCGCGGCATCCGCGATCTAGTCAATTGGTTCATGGTCTTCAACCACCTCCGCACCCAAGGCGACCGCAGCCAGTACCAGGATCAGAGCGGCCTACCTCATCACTTGCTGGACGAGTTGGAAAAGTGGTACGAGTTTGTCGTCGTGCGGCGGCGCATTGGCCCATGGATAGAACCCGGTCCAACCTACGCCATCAGTCACTGGGGCCCTGAACTGCAAGAGGAAGTACTCATGGGCGATCTAGCCGTCCCCCAGCGACCGACCGCCCCCGGAGACGAGCCCCAGGTCATTTTGGCCAATCCCGCTCTGTATCGCACCGAAGGGACGGACCTGCCCGAGTTCATGCGCCGCACCCAGCCCTATTACTTCAACGACCCAGAGAAGCGCATCCGCGAAGAGATTGTCCCCGGTTTTGGCACCCACGGCTTTGAAACCCGCGTGCGGGGCTGTACCACGGATCAGTACGTAGCCGCAGTGCAGCGCGCTATGGGTCAGGCCCTGCAAAATTGTTCGCCATAGCATTTTTCGATACTTTGAACGCCCTGCGCAGGCCGCTGCCGCGACCCCCAATGCCGGAGAGCCACCGATGAAAGTCCTCGTACGCCAGCGCCTTTGCCGTAGGCTACACAAAGGCGTTGCTCCGCGCCCTCGTGGATAGCAGACAAGCATGACCAACTACTGCCCCGCCCCTCACGACTGGCAACGCCGCAGCCCCACCCAAGCTGGCTTTGACGCCGACAAACTAACCGCGGCGTTGGCCTTCGCCCAGACCCAAGAGATCCAAGCCTCTACCAATTTGGCCGACATGCTGCCCAAGGGCGACCGCCACCCTAATGACCGCCCCTTAGGCCCGCTCAAAAAACGCGGCCCCACAGCCGGCCTGATCGTGCGACAAGGGTATATAGTCGCCACCTTCGGCCCGGTCGCTAGCGTCGAAGTCACGTTCAGTTGCGCCAAGAGCTATATCTCGGCGCTGGCCGGGGTGGCCTTTGACCAAGGGCTAATCCGCGATCTCGACGAACCCGTCGGCCGCACGGTCGCGGACGGCGGCTTTGACGCGCCGCAAAACCAGTCCATCACTTGGCGTCATTTGCTGCAACAAACCAGCGAGTGGGAAGGCGAACTCTTCGGCATCCCCGATTGGATCGACCGCGGCCGCTCACTAGGCCAAGGGGCTGCCGAAGCCACGGTGGGCGGCACGGCCTCCAGCGCCGACAATTACCGCTCTCTCGAACCGCCTGGCACCTTTTGGGAATACAACGACGTGCGCGTCAACCGCACGGCCCTCAGCCTGTTGCGCCTTTTTCGCGGCCCCTTACCCCCTGTGCTCAAAGAAACCCTCATGGACCCCATTGGGGCATCTTCTACTTGGGAATGGCACGGGTACGAAACTTCCTGGGTCGAAGAAAGCGGCCAAACGGTCCAATCCGTCTCCGGCGGCACCCACTGGGGCGGCGGCCTGTGGATCACCACCTACGACCACGCCCGCTTTGGCCTGCTCTTCCAGCGACGAGGGTGCTGGAATGACCACCAGCTCCTCTCCGAACAGTGGATTGACCACTCTCTCACCCCTTGCCCCATCAAGCCCGAATACGGCTTCCTGTGGTGGCTCAATCACCAACACGATATGTCCGATCTGGCCTGCCTTGACAGCTTTGCCGCGCGCGGGGCCGGCGGCAACATCGTCTTCGTCGAGCCAGAGCGCGAGCTAGTCATCGTCCTGCGCTGGTGCGGCAACGCCAAGGCCGTGATCGACCGCATCCTCGCCAGTGAAGTCTGATACCCGACTGAGTCCGACTTAACTGATGTTACGCAGTCGTTATCCCCTGCGGTTTCCGACCGCTCTGCCCGGGGAGTCATTCCCGCGCAAGCGGTAATTTAGCCTTGTACGCGATGCGGATTTGGCGCGACATCCTGTAGGGGGCGGTTTGCAAACCGCCCCCTACTAAAAAATCGCACCACGTCATCTCGTTCTTTATATTCCCCCGTTAGTGTTACTTCTAGCGGAGATACTATCCAATGCGCGATGCTTGGCTCTTGGTCCTGATCCTCGCAGCCACGATTAGCCACGCCCAGATAGAAAAGTGGCAGATCGGCGGCAGTGGTCTGGCTTGGGACCAAGGCGACTCCTTACAGGTTTTAGTCGATTTTGCCAACGTCCCCGGTTCGATCCAACCGCTCTATCTACAGCCGGACCAAAACCTCCTTCCTCTGCTGGAAAACTGGCAATTCTGGCGCGTTCCCGGCGTGAGAAATCTCAGCTATATCGATGGCTATATGCCGCGCGTTTGGAAACGGTGGAATGGCAGAGGAGGCGACCCAACTCAGAGCGGCGTCTTACTAGTCGACGCGGACTCCACCACCTACAACGCACCCCGCTCAGAGGGAATACAGGACCAGTTCTATACCATCGACACCGCCGTGCCGGTCCCCGCCCAGCAGTTCGGGTTCTATACGCCCCCTCAGGGATTTCGCTCCGACGGCACTCCGCTGAACACCGATGCCACGCCGGCTTTCGACGTTTCCATCGGCGACGAATCCGAGCCCGTCGTAACCGGCCCCGCCAGCAAAGCCGGCGGCGAGGATTTCTGTACCAGCAACATAGGGGTCTGGCTACTGGAAAACTGTCCTTTATCTTGGCGATCCGCCGGCTATGCACCCTTCCAACAAGTGGTGGCCAGCGTGGCCGAAAACCTCGATCCCACCGTCCACGTCGATTTCCCTCGCCAGTACGTGCGCTACTTCCGCTGGCGGCGGCAACTGTCGGTCCTCGACGAAGAGGCGGTTGACATCTGCCCGACCTGTGGCGGCGCGGGCGTCCAGGCCCATGCGCTCAAGGGTTCCATCGGCGGCTTCGAGATATTCGCCGAGGGCGTGCCGCAACGCGCCGTTTACCTCAGCCGGATCGTCGATCTCGGCCAAGCCGTCAACTTTGGCCGCCTGCATTGGTCGGCAACGCCGCTGCGACTGGAAAACGGCGCAGTCGTCGAAGCGCCCGACGCCCAAGTCTGGCTCAAGGCCGAAGTTCGCATCGGACGCGACGACGATCCCGCAACGTACAACGAGTTCACGGACCTCGGACGCGAAAAGGAAGTTTCGCGCGAGCACTACGAGTCACTCACGCCGCAGTTTACTCGCGACCCTCAACCTGGGTTGCGCGCCCCGATAGGTTACGACAGCGACAACTGGTCCTTCTGGTCGGTGCCCGCTACCAAATCCGGGGAGCACCTCAGACTCAGAAGCGGCTCGCACCTGCAGCTCAATCTCTCGCTGGAAAGCCGGGACTTCGACGCGTGGATCCGCCTCGATTCGCTGTGGATCGAGATCGCGCCGCTCCTAGCCGAAGAGGTCGTCGCCGAGGTGGCCCGACTGGACGATCTGCAACCCGTCCGGGGCATCGTCGAGGTGGAATTGGGCCAATGGACCGAATTCGCCTACCAAGTCAGAGCCGAATTTACGGACGGGGCCGGGTTCGACGCGTTGCACATCAACACCGGCAGTCGCCCCACCTTCCGCGGCTTGGAAATGGGCACCCCGCTCTCAGCCGTCGTTCCCGCCTTGGTGCTGGAGGAGGAAGACGGCTTGACCATTCACCTAAACGAAAAAATAACCCGCGCCAACAACGCGCCCATCCGCGTCGTCTTCGCCAGCAAAGTGTTCGAACTGTCCCATACCTTTACGGGCGAGCTTCTCGACACCGGCAGCGAGAGCCTGCCGCAACCCATCGCACCCGGCGACGCCAGCGCGGCCATTTCGACCAGCAGCCTGCGAGTCTTGGGCGCGGCAGGCGAGTCGCCCGATCTCATCCAAGCGCTGGCCCTCTCCACGCCGGTGCTGACCCCCAACGGGGATGGAGTCCACGACAGGCTCGATATCAGTTATGCCCTGTTCCGCCTCCCCGACCCCGTGCCCGTGGCGCTGGAAGTTTACGCCCTCGACGGCCGCGGCGTCGCCCGTCTCGACAAAGGGTTCCAAGGTGCCGGCCCCCAGCAACTCGCCTGGGACGGCCGCGACGAAGCAGGCCGCCTGCTGCCGCCGGGCCTCTACCTGCTCTCCGTCGCACTGCAAACCGAATTCGCCCAAGCCAGGCAATTGCTGCCGCTGGGCATAGCCTATTAACGTGAAGCGCACCATGCGACCCCTGCTAATTTTGCTCCTCTGCTCTGCGACGGCCCTCGGTGCCGATGCGCTCCGCTTCGCCGATGTCGAAGCGTGGTCGACGTGGGACATGCCCTATGGGCTGGTCGAGTTCGGCGACGCGGGCCAACTGCAACTGGTCAAATACCGCAAGGACATCAACGCCGTGTCCAACGCCCCGCTCTTTACCCACGGCACCCGGTCGCGGGGCGAGGCGGTAGCGGGCGGCATCTGGAAGGCCGGTAGCAATCCCGACGCTGCCGAGCGCACCATCGACGGCGACCCAGCCACCTTCTGGCAAGCGGCACCCAACGACGCCCTTGACGACTGGTTCGTGCAGGTCGATCTAGGCCGCGCAGTGCTGGCCAAGGAGATCCGCCTCACTTTCCCCAACCAGGAGGGCGCTCGCCCCTTTCGCCAGTTCTCCGTCTTCACCGCCACCGGCATCACTTCCGACCCGCTCAACGACGTCTTCATCTACCGGCCGGTCTATTTTACCACTCGTCCCAACGAGGCTACTTCCATCGCGATCCCCCTATCCTTCGACCTCCTAGATACCGCGCAGGTCGTCGATCGCAACCTCGACATCGAGCCCGCTGACATAGCCAATTTTCGCCTCGTCCAGTACGTCAACTTCACTGTCGAGGACTTCGATCCCGAGGGCGCGCTGGCCGAGATCGAAGTCGTCGCTGTCGGCGACAATGTCAGCCTTGGCACGCTCAACCGTGGCACCGTCCTCGACGGACTCACTGCCCGCGGCAACGAAGGCATCCTCGACGCCGACATGAATACCGGCAACGCCATCATTCCCACCGCCTATGAGGGACGCGTGCGCTCCTGGCAGGAGCAAGGCACTTGGTTTTACGTCGATCTCGGTGCCACCTTCTGGCTTGACGAGCTCTTTATCTACGTGGTCAGCCCCCGCGAGGGTACTGTCGGAAGCCTAGCTGGCCCGCCCCGGGGATTCAAGTTCCTGCACTCGGACGGCGCGCGCCTGACCAACTCCGAACTGCCCACGCCCGAGGCATTCGACTTCGCCACCCTCATTGACCAGCCCGACCTCGCCATCGGTCAAGACTACGGTGGTCGCGGTGTTCGCTACCTGCGCTACGCCTTTGCGCCGCGCCGCATCCGCTATCTGTTCTGGCACCCCCATACGACCCAAGGTTGGGCCTCCCGCTGGTACGAGATGATGCTGTTCTCCCCCGGCCATCCCGCCCAAGTCGTTTTGCGCTCCCCCTTTATCAACTTAGGAGAAGCCGCTGGTGATGGACGCCCGAAGGTCATCAGCAACCTTTCATGGGATGCTGATCTTCCCGCCGGAACGCGCATCGAATTGCGTTCGCGCTCGGGCAATACCCAAGGCGCTGTCTATACTTTTCACAATAAGATCGGTGAGGTTGTTACAGAAGAAAAATGGCTCAGTTCACCGAAAGTACTCAGAGGGCCGGTCGATACAACCGTTGTAGTAAGCGAGGACTGGGACGAGTGGAGCGAGGAGTACACCTTTTCCGGCGAAGCCTTCAAATCGCAGAGCCCGCGCCGTTTTGTGCAGCTAGAGATGATCCTCTCGACAGACGATCCGCAAGTAGCGCCCGAGGTCTCCGCACTATCCATTGAGTATGAGGACGCGCTCCTGTGGGGCGTACGAGGCCGCATCGAACCCAGAAACGCCCAGCCCAACGAGGACACTCGCTTCACCTATTCGGTCTTGCCCGCAAGCAACCCCGAGGACTTGGGATTCGACCTGATGCGCTTTGATCTGCCTACTGTAGCATCAGACATCGCTGTACAGATAGGTGGCGCGACTGTCGAGCCATCCTTTATCGACATCCGCGCCGACTCCCTACACATCGGCTTGCCTTTCTCCGTTACATCCGACTCAGTCCAGATCAGTTTCACCACTCGCGTGGTGCAAAACGCCACGCTCTTCGGTCTCGACCTAGGTTCAAGCGTCCATCCAGATCTGTGGCAATCGGTCGAGGCGGAAACACGCCGCGCCAATATAGTCATGTTACCCGCCCTAGCAGACGCCACCCAGCTCATCGACGAGCTCTCGCTTTCCTCCCCCGTGCTAACTCCCAACGGCGACGGTGCCAACGACGAAGTCCAGATCCGCTTTGTCGCCTTCAAGATGACAAAGCAGACGCCCCGGGTGTTTATATACGATCTAGCCGGACGCCCAGTATCAGAACTCCCGCCGCCGACTGTACAAGGCGCAGCCTATGTCTTTAGCTGGACCGGTCGCGATGCGGCTGGGGACCTCGTGCGGCCAGGAGCCTATCTCTATCGCATAGACCTAGGTGCCGACGCGGGCGGAGACACCACTCTGCGCACCGTCGCCGTCGCCTATTGAACTGCCCTTACTTTTTCGCCCCTGATTTATAAGCCCGTAGTATGCCAGACCAATACCTGCGCACAATTCGCCATTTCAATCGCGACATCCGCCTGTATCTGTTTGCTTCTGGGCTAGTTGGATTTTGTCTATTCAGCGGCATTTACTCGCTATTGTTCAATTTATATCTGCTGCGGCTGGGCTACGGGCCTGCATTCGTCGGCCAGGTCAACGCCGTTGGTGGCCTGGCCTTTGCCCTCTCCAGCCTACCGAGCAGTTTTCTCGGCAGCCGTTGGGGCAATCGCCGCACCATGATCCTCGGCCTTAGCTTGGCCGTCGTCGGCCATGCGCTGCTTTCCCAAGCTGAGTTCGTCCCCGCTATCCACCAGCAAAGCTTCATTCTCAGCATGAACTCCCTCGGCTTACTCGGCATCTCGCTGTACATCGTCAACGGCTACCCCTACTTGATGAGGGTCTCCAGCGCCGCCCAGCGCCACCACGTATTCTCACTCCAAGCCGCTCTCTTTCCCCTTGCGGGTTTCGCGGGCAGTTTGGTCGGGGGCTTCCTGCCGGGCGGCTTTGCCGGTCTCTTACAACTTTCCCTCGACCATCCCGCCCCCTATCGGCACACATTGCTCTGCGCCTCCCTGCTACTAACCCCAGGCGTATTTGCCCTTGTGGCGACGAGTCAAGAGACCCGCCGCGAAGACCAAGAGGACGCTCCAACGGATGCCACTCCCTTACCGCTGAGACTCATCCTAGTACTCTCTTTTATTGCTTTTCTCTTCACCGCCAGTGAAGGGGCAGTCCGCACGTTCTTAAATGTCTATCTAGATGACGCATTAAATGCGAGTACCGCCCTAATTGGCACACTGGCTGCCTCAGGACAATTACTCGCCACTCCCGCCGCCCTCATGATGCCCTTTCTAGTGCGACGTTTTGGTAGTATTCGCACGTTCAATGGAGCGGTTTTGTGCTCGGCTCTGATATTGGTCCCCCTCGCTTTAATTCCCCATTGGACCATCGCCGGTTTATGCCTTATGGGCACGATGTGTCTGGCGGGGATCCGCCGACCGACCTTCACCGTTTTCCAACAGGAAATGATGCCACTGCGTTGGCGGACAGCGATGGCCGGAGCGGCAGCCACAATGACCGGCTTTGGTTACGCCGGCGTATCTCTAGGTGGGGGATATATGATTGAAGCGGTGGGATATCGCGCCCTATTTCTTACGGCAGGTTGCTTATCTGCCTCTGGCGCGGCGATTTTTTGGCTCTGTTTTAGGCATCGCGACCATCGTGGTGAAGCAGACTCTAGCTAGCGTTCTAGTCGAAATCGCAAGCAACCACCGCCTAAAACATCGCAGTAGAACCACCTAGCCTTCTCTAGATCCGTCGAGTGAAGTTTGAACAGCCAATTTTAAACCAGCGCGTCGGCTAGCTCCTGGGCTTGGACCATGCGGGCGTAGCAACCGTCTCGGGCCAGTAGGTCTTGGTGAGTGCCGCGCTCGACAATGCGGCCTTGGTCCAGCACCAAGATCAGATCGGCCCGGCGAACCGTGGACAGGCGGTGGGCAATGACCAAGGTCGTGCGGTTGTATATGAGCCGCTGGATAGCTTCTTGGATAAGGACCTCCGTCGCCGTGTCCACTGAGGAAGTGGCTTCGTCGAGGAGCAGCACCGGGGCATTTTTGAGCAAGGCGCGGGCAATGGACAGACGCTGCTTTTGCCCACCCGACAGGCGCACGCCGCGCTCGCCAATCAAGGTGTTATAGCCTTCGGGCAGATCGCAGATAAATTCCTCGGCATTGGCCGCTCGGGCCGCTTCCTCCATGTCGGCATCGCTGGCTTCGGGGCGGCCAAAGAGGATGTTGTCGCGCACGGTGCCGTGGAAGAGAAAGACATCTTGGGGAACGGAGGCGATGTGGCCGCGCAGATAATCCAAGGGCAGGGTCCGCACATCGCGTCCTCCCAATTGGACTTGGCCCTTCTGCGGGTCGTAGTAGCGCGGCACTAGGGCGGCAATGGTGCTCTTGCCAGCACCCGTGGGGCCGACCAAGGCCACCACCTGTCCGGCTTCTACCTGGAAATCAATATCGTGCAACACTGGCTGGCCCGGCTCGTAGCCAAAAGTGAGACGGTCGAAGCGCACAGACCAGTCCAGATGGTCTGGAGCCACTGCGTTGGGCGCGTCAACTATAGTGGGCTTTAGCGCCAGCAAGGCGAAAATCCGCTCGGTACTAGAGGCCGCTTTCTGCAGCACGTCGTTGATGGAGGCCAAGCGCAGGAAAGGTTCGTAGATATGCGCCATATAGGCGACGAAGACAAACAGATCGGCCACGGAAATGCCGCCTTGCAGCGCATCAGTGCCCCCCGCCCAGATCACCAGCACCACCCCTACCCCACCGGCTCCTTCGATTAGGCCGGAGGGAATAATCGAGATTTTGTTGGCGTCGATCATGCGGTCGCGGAAGGTCTGGCTGCGGGCCTCGATGCTGCGGGCGCAGCGCTCTTCTTGGACGAACGATTTAATGACGGAGACGCCGGACAGGTAGTCCTGCACTTGGGCCACCAGTTCGCCCAAGCCGCCCCGCACTCCAGCCCACATGCTCCGCACCCGCGAGACGTAGCGGAAGACGAGGAAAGCGGTCAGCGGGATGGGCAGCAGCGCGATGAGGGCGAGGCGGGCGTCGAGGACGAACAGCACGGTCAACATGGCACCGGGAATGACCAAAGCGATGAAGGTCTCGGGAATGCCGTGGGCGATAAAATCCTCCACAGTCTCCACGTCGTTGATGGAGCGAGACATGAGTTCGCCGGTGCGGCGCTGGTGGAAAAAGCGGTGTGGCATCCGTTGCAAATGGCGGTACACCCGAATCATGAGCCGGTGCATGACTTGATAGGCGGCCATGTGCGAGTACAGGCCGTACCCATAGCGCACCAAGCCTCGGATCAGGTAGGAACCCAACAGCAAGAGGGATAGTTTCAGCAGACCAGCCGAGGAGCCGCCCCCTTCGGTGAGCCATTGGATGAGACGGCGGATGACCAAGGGCGGCAGCAGGTTCGCGGCGACAAAGAGGAATCCGCAGCCAATGGTCAAGGCTAGGAGGGTGCGTTGGGGACGGACGAGGCGATAGAACTGGCGGATGAAATTCACGGGGCAGTCGGGTCCATGGTTTTTCAGGCCAAGGTTCAAAAATAGAACAGCAGCAGCGGAATTTCTACCTCGTCTGGGATTCGGTCGCCTCGGGCCAGGCCATGGTCGGCAAAACAGTGACCGTTATAGCGGGGGCGGATGAAGCGGGCGTCGAGCACGATGCTCAGGGCCTTACAAAAAGCGCGTAATCCCAAAGCCCATGCGCCAGTTGTCAGGGGCCGCGTCGTCGGGTGCCCCCACCAAGTACTGGGCTGGACTAAGGCGCGTATTGTTGGTGGCGAAGATGTAGAAGGTATGCCCTCCCGTATCTATGGACAGGCCCCAAGCCAGCGAATTGTGCGAGCGGCCCGTTTCGCCCGGCAATAAAATGCCTTGATAGCCGGTCAGGGTCGGACTGTACTCCAACCACACGCCCCACGTATCG
Source organism: Candidatus Latescibacterota bacterium (assembly GCA_022819745.1). The sequence goes on from JAJEGS010000016.1 coordinate 64,277, forward strand.
TCAAAGTAATACTGGACGTACGTTCCCAGCGTAAAGGTGTATTGCGTCTCGACGCTGAAAACGGCGCTGTTGTACAGATAGGAAGGCACCAATCCTATACCCAGCTTTTCATCCAGCAGCGCATTGAAAATCAACTGTCCATAGTACTGAAAATTGTCAGCCGCAGCCGCATTGCGATCGACAATAGCCGGCATTTCCGTATTCCAAGCCACGCCGACATTTAGGGCCAAGACCGCTGGCAAGCGCTCGTGGGGAAATTGCAGCCAATGGTACTGCAACTGCAGATCCAAATTGTCCAGCATATTACTCCGCCCCAAAGTCGCCATCAGTCGGTCGCTGAGGCCGTAACTAAGCGAGGTGCGGATATTGGCCGGCCCATCAAAACCGAAATTGGCCTTGTATCCCTCGTCAATGGCCGGAAGAAAGCGATGCGAAATCTCGTAGTGGAAATCGCCTTGGGACAGCGTTTCCGCGGTGGGGTAATTGGCCGTCCTAATCGCGCTGAACAGCTCCAGCCTAATCTCGGTCGGCACGGTCGCCTGCCACGACGGCTGAGCACCGGCCAACGCCGGCAACAGCGCTCCCAACCACAAGACGCGAATGTTCACGGTCAATCCCTCCTGCCCTATTGTACGTGCTTTACGTAAAACGAGACCTCAATGGCAATTTCCTGACTCACCTTGACAAAGGCCGCCAAGGAGGGTGCCTCGATGTTGTAGTCGGCCAGCTTGATGGTGAAAGCCGCCTCGACCTTGGAGCGCCCCTCTTCCACTACTACGGTACCGGGCACTTCTACGGCGCGATCCACCCCGTGTAGAGACAAGATGCCCTTGGTTTTGACGCGATAGGCGACCACGGTAGAATCGACCGCGGTGTGTTCGGCGATCTCCCCTTTGTACACGGCCTTGGGCCACTGGTCCGTGTCCAACACTTGGCGCATATCGCGATCCCGCTTGCCAATGCCCGTATCAAAGCTAGCTAAGTCCACTTCAAAATGCAGTTGGTCCTTGGCCGCAAAAAGCGAGTCGCCTTCCCAATAGATAAAGCCGTCGATTTTATCGGTCGTGCCGGTAAAAGTGAGAGCCACCACTTTGGAAGTGAACTCGACTTGGTTGCCCTCGGCCTTTTCATCGACTTGCCATTCGCCGCCGTGGACGGCCAAGGGCGAGCAGATCAGGAACGGGATGAGCCAGCGCATACACGTTACCCGACAGTTTAGAGGCGAATTAGTCGTTGGCCGCCCCATCTTCTATCCAAGCGCGCACCGTTTCGAGCGCGTCCGGTGTCAGATACGGCCCGCCAGGGGGCATGCGGGATCCATCAATATCGGCGTCTGCCAAAAGTTTGTGATACAGGTAGCTGTTGTCTGGATCGCCCGGCTCGACCAGCGCTATGCCACGGCTGCTCTCCACATTGACGATGTTGTCGTATGCTTGGCCCGCAGACAGGTTGGGCCACGCGCTGTCACTGTGGCAGCCGCTCAAAGCGCAGGAAACATCGAATACCGTCTCTTGCACCTGCGCAAAAGTCGCCGGCCCTTCGGCGGGAGCGTCGAATACCATATCCGTACTCGTGGTCGGACCGGAACAAGACGCCCCCATAAATACTAACGCGACAAGCGCAATGAGCGCTTTCATGGCCTTTTCTCCTTGGGATGCACTACATCTGCAAGCTAATCACGCCGATCTGGCCCTGCAACACGCGGGGAGTCAGCGGCAAGGTCTCCGACGAGTTTTATCTTATCTTCCAAACGAGCGTCGGAAATGTCCCTCAGTCGTCCTGTAGAGCCTCAAAGACGACGAAGTTATTTTTCAGAATCGCGCAGATATGATCGTCCGCTATAATGGGGACCACGTAGGGGGTCGGGGTGAAGCGATCGGAAAGGCGCGTCCCCCCTCTCTCCTCAGCAAAGCCCAGCATCTCCCGCTCAGCAAAGCCTAGCGTTTCCCGCTGCAATAAGTCACCGTATCCGGCCACCGTATAGGCTCTGATCCCGTGCCATCTCAGAGCGTAGTAGGCAAAATCCCCGTCCATGGTCAGTCCACTAGAGAAATACTCATTGGGCACATAATCGACCTCCACCGGCCTCCGTAGATCGCTTATGTCCAGCACGGCTAGCTCTTGGGGCCAGTACCGCTGGATATATGCCTTGTCACCGCTCAGCGAAACGGGACCCAAGCCCGGCGGCACAGCGATCCGGTAGAAGTGCTCGCCATCGGGTCCATGCTGGCGCATCTCCAGTGCCTCCAGCCCCCAGCTAGCCTCTTTCAGCCCTATTTGGAACGAGACAGAGAGTTGCTGATGGATTTTTTCGATGGATTCCTCATACTGCTTGGAGGGGCCAAAACGACGCAAGGGCGTCCGGCTCAGCTCTGCAGGCCGACGAGGATCGGTTAGATCGAGGACGACGAAGTCGTGGCCCAAGGTCAGGAAGGCGTGTGGGCCGGCCAAGCGCATCTCCCAGTTGTTGTTGAAGACGTGTTTAACCCGCTCTGCGAGCGGCAGCACGTGGACTGGTTGGGGCAGACCGCCTTCCCGCACGTCGAAACTGTGCAGTTCGAGCGATTCGCTCCCAAGCAGACCGGCATACAGATGTCCGTCCCATGCGGCCCACCCCACCAGCCTAGGAGTCTGCTTCAGCGAGAAGAAGTCCCTCTCCCCAATGGGATAGAGAAATCGCCGTGCCCGCAGTTGGGGGCGCTCGGGTTGGCTGAGATCGAATACGGCCACCCCCACACTGTCTTGCGCCACGGACGATCCCCAGACATAAGCAGTCGAGCCGGACAGGGCCAGCCGCCAGAGCTGCCAGCCCTTTATTTTCGCCCGTCCGCTTTCCCTCGGTGCCCGCCAGTCCGCCACATCCACCACGCTCACTCCCTGCTCCAGCAGCACCACCGCCAACCGATCTTGCAGCGCCAGATCTACGACGGGCTCCGGATAGCGGTAGCTGAGGCGACCCACCAGCTCGGTCGGTTTTTGTACACGATGAGACTGCGTGGCATCCAACCACATCACGATGCTCCCAGAGATCAGGGCGATTGCGCCCACAGTCCACTGGAAACGTCTGCTCGCCTGCGCTCTAAACGCCCGACAGGCCCACAGCAACACCCCGCCTGCTAACAAGACAGCTCCCGCAACTCTAGCCAGCAGCAGCGATGGCTCGAACGCCTGACGTAGAATCTTGGCGTCGCGCTCCAACACCGTGTGGAAGATCAGCGCGATATAATACCAGACTGCCTCGGAAGACAGGGAGACGACGCTTATCAAGCATACTAGCCCAACCCAAACCGTCATCAGGCCGATTATCACTGCTTGGGCGGAACGGTCGGAAAAAGCTGAGGCGAGGAACACCGCAGTGTACAGGATCAGGAAGAGAAAAAACCACAGCAGGACCATGCGGACGTACCCGACATCCGCCAAGATCGCCTCCAGATACAAGGGCGGGAAGGAGGTACCCGGCTCCCAGAAAAGACCCCATAGAAAGTGGGGATTACCCCATTCCGGCATCCCGAGATACACTCCTGCCCAGTATGCCGCTAGCACAACCAGCAGCCCGACGGCCCCCACCACAAACTTCACCCCCAGTAACCAGCTTCGATCCAACGGTCGGATAAACAGGAAGGGCAACGTCCCCCGGCTCCGCTCACCAGCCACCGCGTCCATGCCCATCAGCACAGCGCCGAACAGGCCTACGAGATAGGCTACCAGTTCAAGAGAGGAGTGGACCAGCAGCCCGACTAATAGCCCCAGACAGGCACCGACGGCAATCTTGTAGCTCGCCTCGCGCCCTTCTTTCCAGATCAACGCCCGTAGCGGCTTCGACCTGAGCTCAGCCGAAGGATTCACAATTCTCTTCCTTCCGTATCGTGGACGTGGGCGACGAAAGCATCCTCCAGAGTTAGAAGTGTTTCTAAAGCCCTGTAAGAGTCAGCGGCAAGGTCTCCGATGAGCTTCATTTTATTCTCCAAACCAGTCGTCCTGCAGGGCTTCAAAGACGACGAGGTTGTTTCTCATAACCGCGCAGACATGATCGTCCGCCAAGACGAGGTTATTGGATTGGGAGGCTAAATAGGGGGTAGGGTCGTAGGGGTCGTAAATGCGCGAATTCCCTTTCTTCTCTATAAAATCTAGTTCCGCCCGCTGGGCTAAGAGACCGTAATCGAATACGGAATGGGCCTCGATCTTGGACCATTTCCGGGCGTAGGCAATACCGCCGTGGAAGATCAATCCACCAGAGAAATATTCCCTAGCAACATAATCGACCTCCACCGGCCTCCGTAGATCGCCTATGTCCAGCACAGCCAGTTCTTGGGGCCAGTGCCGCTGGACATACGCTTTGTCACCGCTCAGCGAGATGGGGCCCAGACCCGGCGGCACAGCAATCCGATAGGAATACTCGCCGTAGGTTCCATACTGGCGCATCTCCAGTTCCTGCAGTCCCCGGTAGGCCCCTTTCAGCCTCAGTTGGAGCGCGACAGAGTCTGGTAGCACTCCGGGAGCTAGCTGGCGATGGAGTTTTTCAACGGATTCCTCATACCGCCTAGAGGGCCCAAAGCGGCGCAGGGGCGTCCGGCTCAGCTCTTCGGGACGACGAGGATCGGTTAGATCGAGGACGACGAAATCGTGGCCCAAAGTCAGAAAGGCATGCGGGCCGTCCAAGCGCATCTCCCAGTTGTTGTTCCACACGTGTTTAGCCCGCTCTGCGACCGGCAGCACGTGGACTGGTTGGGGTAGATCGCCTTCCCGCACGTCAAAACTGTGCAGTTCGAGCGATTCGTTCCCAAGCAGACCGGCGTACAGATATCCATCCCATGCGGCCCACCCCACCAGCCTAGGAGTGTGCTCCAGCCAGCGGGTGGAACCCGCCTCAATGGGATAGAGTAAGCGCTGTGCTCGCAGTTCGGGATGATCTGGCCGACTGAGATCGAATACAGCCACCCCCACACTGTCTTGCGCCTCGGCCGATCCCCAGACATAGGCAGTCGAGCCGGACAGAGCCAGCCGCCAGAGCCGCCAGCCCTCTATCTCCGCCCGACCACTTTCTCTCGGTGCCCGCCAATCCGCCACATCCACTACACTCACCCCCCGCTCCAGCAGCACCACCGCGGATCTGTCTTTCAGCGCCAGATCTACGACGGGCACCTCATAGGGTAGGCGACCCACCGGCTCGACCGATTCTTGCGAATGACGGGAGAACACGGCTGACCCAATGATTACTCCGTAAGCCAGAACGAGCGCACCCACGACCCACTGAAACCACCTGCTCCCCTGCACTTTCAACCCCCGCCGCGCCCACAGGATCGCGCCGGCTGCCAATAGGGCGGCTGTCGCGATTTTAACCAGTATCAGCATGGGGTCGAAGGCCTGCCGCAGTATCGCGACGTTCCGGTCTATCCCAGGCATGAAGACTTCCGACATATAAAACCAGACTACATCTTCAGGAAGTACGAACATTGTAAATCCCAAGAAGGAGAACGCGACCCAAGCAACTATCACACCGCCCACCGCTGCTTTGAGAGTACGGTCGGCAATCATCGAGGTTAGGAATACTGCCGTGTACAGGTTCAAAAAAAGGAAGAACCACAGCAGCAGGATGCGGCCGTACCCAACATCCGCCAAAATCACCTCCTCATACAGGGAGAAAGAGGTGGCCGGCTCCCAGAGCAAGCCCCACAGGAGTTGGGGATTGCCCCATTCCGACAGCCCGTGGTACACTCCTGCCCAGTACGCGGCGAGTACGGCCAGCAGCCCAACGGCCCCCACCACAAACTTCACCCCCAGTAACCAGCCTCGGTCCAGCGGTCGAATAAACAGGAAGGGCAACGTCCCCCGGCTCCGCTCACCAGCCACCGCATCCATGCCCATCAGCACAGCGCCGAACAGGCCTACCAGAAGGGCAGAATCATCCAAGTCGTCTTTAGGGATCAGCCCTACGAACAGCCCCAAACAGACACCAATGGCGATTTTGTAGCTCGCCTCGCGCCCTTCTTTCCAGATCAACGCCCGTAGCGGCTTCGACCTGAGCTCAGCCGAAGGATTCACGATTGGCCTCCTTCCGCGTCGTGGACGTGGGCGACGAAAGCATCCTCCAGGCTCAGATCCATCACGTCCGCGATCTGGCCGCCCTGCGCTTCTATCTGGGCGGCTTGTTCTGCGCCGTACCCCACCACCGTCAACAGCCGCTGCGCCCCCTCGCCCCGCACCTCCCGCAAGCCGGAGATACCCGTCAATTCATCCGCATCTTCCGCCAAGCGCACCACCACCCGCTTAGCCGACTGTTTCACCTCATCCACCGTCCCTTCCACTTGTAGCCGACCAGCCTCGATAATGGCCACCCGATCGGCCACCCGCTCCACCTCGTGCACCAGATGCGACGACAGAAAAACTGTGCGCCCCTCCTCTTGGATCAGCCCGATAATGCTTTCGAGAAAGTCGCGCCGCACCACCACGTCCAGCCCCGAGGCTGGCTCATCGAGGATCAGCAGCCGCGGCTCGTGCCCCAAGGCCAAAGCCAAGGCCAGTTGGGCGTTCATGCCGCGAGAGAGGTGCTTGACCTTCTGTTCCGGGTCCAAGCCAAAACGGTCGATGAAGCCCTCGACTTTGCTTTGATTCCAAGTCTCGTAGAACTGGCCAGTGAACCAGACTAACTCCCGCACCTTCATCCACCCGTACAGAATCGGATTCTCCGCTACGTACCCCACCTGCCGCCACAACGCCAGCGCGTCTCGTCCCGGATCTAGCCCTAGCACTTCCACCTGCCCGGCCGTAGGTGTAAGCAAGTTCATCAGTATTTTGATGGTCGTGGTCTTGCCGGCTCCGTTGCGCCCCAAAAAGCCGCAAACCGCGCCAGCGTGTACCTCTATCTGGAAATCGTCCACAGCCGTGCGCTGGCCAAAGCGGTGAGTCAAACCCTCAACGGCGATTGCTGTATCAGTCATGTCGATTCGCTTTCCCCTTTGCCAAACTGGTCTAGACGCTTCTGAAAGAGCTGCTGCATCTCCGCCGGACTCAGCCCCAGTTCAGTCGCCTGGACCAGAGCTTTGTCGAACATTTGCCGCACAATCTCGAATTTTTCCTCCTGACTCATGCTCACCTCCTTTTCGGCCACATACGTGCCCATGCCCCGCTTTTTGTAGATCACTCCGTCGCGCTCTAACTCCAAATAGGCCCGCACTACGGTATTGGGATTGATCAAGTACTGCCCGGACAGAGCCCGCACCGAGGGCAATTCGTCGTGCGGCTTGAGCACTTTGGTGGCGATCTGGTACTTCACCTGCTCAATGATCTGCAGGTAGATGGGAACCCCGCTAGATGGATCTATGCGCAATGGCGACTCTCCTTAGCTGTCCCGCCCCTGCCTCGGGATAATTGTGCGCCGACTATCGCGTATCACAGTGCCTCCTCGTCGAGGAATTTCTCACAGTGTCGGTGTATCGGTATAACGATACAGTGATATAATAAAATACCCTGTATGTTCAGGCAAGTACTTTTTTATCCAGTAGGCAAAAAAATGGGCCAGCGTTTTAATGCTGACCCATTAATTGCAAAAGATATGTGGGAGCCTAGGCCGCGAGGAATATGCCAGAACTTACAAGGGACGCCTGCTCAGCTTCTCACAAGCTCTTCTCGATCGTCGCCACAATCTCGTCTGTATTGCGTAGTATCCTAAGACGCTCCACGATCAGCCCTTGCGAGTCCACCAAGTAATACGAAGGCAAGGAGTTCACTTGATAGGACTTGGCCACGTCCGCACCCCAGCCGTCCGCACGCACGTGGACGCCTTCAATCTCGTGTTTATCAACGGCCTCTCGCCAAGCGGCTTCGTCCGTGTCTAACGACAGATTGAGGAAAACCAAGGGTTGATCCGCCGCCTTTTGCTTGATTCTGCGGAGATCGGGCAGGTCGCCGATACACGGCGCGCACCAGCTCGCCCAGAAATCGAGCAAAACCACCTGCCCCTTGAACTGGCTCAGCGATACGGGCTGACCGTCGAGATCGTGAAGGGTGAATTCGGGCGCGGGTTGCCCAGGTTGTAGCTTCAGGGCCTTATATAGAGCCGCTTGGACGGCCTCGGTGTATTCCGGGTACGGGTTGATCTCTTGGAACTCTTCCCACTTGTCCTTGGTCTCCGCAAAGAATTTGCTGCCGCGCTTGAAGCCCCGGATCAGGTCTTCGGCCAAAAACCAGTAGAGCACTCTCCCCTCCAGCTTTTCTTGGGCCAAATCGTATCTTGCCGAAGTACTACTCCACGTCTCCAGAGTAACAGGCCCTGTAGTTGTAGTCATCGAATCAAGCTGGGCCTGCACCGCCTCCGACAGGCCAAGACTCGATAAATCGATTCTCTCGGACAACTTGGGCTCTTGGGGGTGTTCGTACATCGAATCGAGTTGGGCACGGGCCGGTTGTGACAGCCACGATAGGTCGAGTTTTTCGGATAGCTTAGGTGGCTCTTTTTTCAGAGAATCCTGCTTTATTTCGGGCGGCAAGTAGAACGCCACAGATCCACCCGTCGTATCCACTCTGGCCTCCTTTACCTCACTTGAAGAGAAGAAGCCATAGGATTTGGACTTTTCATGTAAGGAGTCGATTCGGGCTTGCTCAGCCTCCGAAAGGCCAAACACCGACAGATCGTAACTCTGGGAGAGCTTGGGACGTCTTTTCTTTTTGTACATTGAGTCGAGCCGGGCCTGAGCCGCCGACAACAAACCGACCGCCGACAAATCAACCATCTGCGATAGCTTGAGCGGTCCCTCCTTTTTGTACAAGGCGTCGAGTTGGGCCAAGGTCTCCTCCGACAACTCCAGATTCGATAGATCGTATATCTCGGACAGCTTGGGCCGCCTAAATGGGTTGAGCATCTTGCCTAACTCCCCGCGACCTCTAGGCGACTGGCCAATAGCTCTACTTGGCCGGCCGAAAGGTCCGGCTTCATCTCGCCGTTCCCGCGCCTCCCAGTTCAAGGTCCGCTCCAGAAAAGTGCGATAATCCATCGTGCCGATAGCCTTCTCATCAACTAGGGGAATTTCTTGGAGGAAGTCGTAGTACTTCGGGGGGAGGTCGCTGTTATACTCGCCGTTGGCGAAATAGTAATTCGTCGGGTAGGAAATCAGGAGTCTGGCCCACTCGTAGTTAAAGTGTGCCACCGCATAGTCGATAAACCCTAACGACAGCGCGTATTCTTTACTCCTTGCGGCCAGAAACTCGAACTGATCTCGACGCCGCTGATCTACTTGGCGCTTGAAATCCTCGGCCTCCAGCCCCTCGTAATCCAGACGGGGACGACCAAATTCGGCCATCCATTCAACCACGAAGCGGTTATTGTCGGCCCCTATACCACTAAACGAGTAGGAAGAATCGGAAAAGCCCTTCTCCACGACCACGTGCAGACTGTCACCGGGTTCAACGAAGAACATCGACCGTTCTTCATTGTAATAGGCCCTGACGAGGGTCCCTCGGACGACAGGCAGTCCAAAGGAGAAGCGATTCAGACTGTCGAGCGCGACGCGCTCCTCGGAGTCTTCCAGCGCCGACGGCGACTCGTAGCCAAATGTGATTTCCCGCGAAGTTGGGGACTGGATTTCGCCGGTGATGGTTGCAACCGACGGCTGGCTTTGGGCGCTGGCCAGACAAGCACTCGACGCTAGCAGTATGGCAATTCGGAGGCTACAATATGCGTTCGTCATGGGGGTCTCCATTTAGTTAGGGCCTGCTCAAGGGACGCTTGGGCCACAATCCAGCTAATCCCAATAAAGATCAACAGCGCCAATCTAATAAACACCGCCATCACCTATAACTGCACCCCCATCAGCCACAGCCACCATCGTCCCCACGCCAGCTAGCAAGACAGACCGCACCACAATAGGGGATGATCTCATTCGCAAAGCGCAAAGTTCTCACAAGCCCTGCTCGATCATCGCCACAATCTCATCTGTATCCTTGACTCCAGACAGACGATCTAAGATCAGTCCTTGGGCGTCCACCAAGTAATACGCAGGAAGGACACTTACTTGGTAGCTTTCGGTTACCTCCGTACTCCAGCCATCAGCACGCACGTGGACGCCTTCGATCTCGTGGTTATCAACCGCCTTGCGCCAAGCAGCCTCATCCACGTCCAGCGATATGTTGAGGAAGACGACCGGCCAGCCGACCGTTTCTTCCTTAATTTTGCGGAGATCGGGCAGGTCGCTGATACACGGCTTGCACCAACTCGACCAGAAGTCGAGCAGCACCACCTGCCCCTTGAACTGGCTCAGCGATACGGGCTGACCGTCGAGATCGTCGAGCGTGAAAGCGGGCGCGGGTTGCCCGGGTTGTAGCTTGAGCGCCTCATCCAGAGCGGCCTGGACGGGTTCATTGTATTCCGGGTGCGGATTGATCTGCTGGAAATCCTCCCACTTGCGATAGGTCAACGCAAAAGCTGCGCTGCCGCCGCGTTTGAACCCATCTATCAACTCTCCAGCCAGAAACCAGTAGAGCACTCTCCCCTCCAGTTTCTGCTTGGCCAGATCGTATCTCTTTGCCAAATTCCACGTCCGGCCTACTGGAGTAGTGTATATCGAGTCAACCTGGGTCTGGATGGCCTCCGACAGATTCCGGTTTTCCCAGTCTAAGAAAAGTCCCAGAAACCAGCGATAACTGCCTGTGCCTATGGCCTTCTCATCCACCAAGGGGATTTCCTGCAGGAAGTCGTAGTACTCCGGGGTGATATCTCCGTTTTCGTGGCCGTTGACAACGCGATAATTCGTCGGGTATGCCATCATGAGTTCGGCCCACTCGTAATTGAAGTTGGCCGTCGCATGGTCAATGTACCTTGGAGACAGGGAATATTTCTCGCGCCCTTCGACTAGAAACTCAAACCGCTCCCGCCGCCACTGCTCTACTTGGCGCTTAAAATCCTCCACCCCCAGATCCTTGTAGCCGCCGATGCGGGAGGAGCGGAAGCGCGGCCCCAACTCGGCTATGAAGCGGCTGTTGTCCGCGTTGGGGCCACTGAACGAGTAAGCGCCCTCCTCCACGACGATGTGCAGACTGTCGCCGGGTTCGACGAAGAAGAGTAATCGCTCTCTCTCGTAATGTCCCCAGACGGAGATCCCTCGGACGACAGATAGCTCAAAGGCGAAGCGGTCTAGACTATCGAGCACAACGCGCTGCTCGGAGCTTTCCAGCGCCGACGGCGATTCGTAGCCAAATGTGATTTCCCGCGAAGTTGGGTCCCGGATTTCGCCAGTGATGGTTGCAACCGATGGCTGACTCTGCGCGCTTTCGACAGCTAGCCAAGCACTCGACGCCATGAGTATGGCCATGAGGAGACGACCGTACGGTTTCCTCATAAGACTTTCTCCATTCAGCTAGCCGTACGCGCCGTGGTCGAGGAAGCCGAGCAGCCGTTTCAACCGGGGGTTCGCATTTCCATACACATGCGGCGGCATTTGGTAGTTCATAAACGGGTAGTACTTGTGCCCGACGATCCGGCGCGCATACGTCACTTGGGTGATGTACCGCGTGCGGTCGCTGCGGTTCGGCCCCCCGCGATGCCACACCTGATTGTTGAACATGACGACGCTCCCCGCCGGCGCGCTGTTGTGGAGGATTTTCTTTTCCCACTCAGATCCCTCGATTTCGACCGGCGATTTGCCGAGCAGATGCGTTTTCGGAATCACTTCTGTCCCGCCGTGCGCCGGCGTATCCACATCGGTCAGATAGTAGTTGGCCGTGAAGAACAGCACCGGGAGGTGGACGTTCGGCGGCTTGCCGTCTGTGACGACGTAGTGTGGGGCGTCGTCCTGATGCCACGTCGAGAGGCCGCCGCCCGGAAGCGTCTGGAACGAGTTGTTGTGAATCACGTGACAATTCGGCGCCACCAACGCCTCCGCGAAGCTCACAATCGGCTCGATATCAAACAGGCGCAGGTTCGCCTCGCTCGTCTCGAATAGCCGATGCGCGAGCTTCGCGTACTCGCTGTAGTTGTTCAGTCCATTCGGATTGTCCGCCAGCGCCCGGTCCAAATCGGCCCGCAATTGCGCACACCAGTCCGGCGGCAGGACGTTTTTAACGAGCAGATACCCGTCGCGATGAAACTGCTCAACCCATTGGGCGATCTGTTCGGCGGATTGTTGGACCCCGGCGAGGGGCAGTTTTTTTGGCATTTTGGGCAATCCTATATTTTGTGTGCAAGGCCGATTGGCGTGCCGCGAGGATGATGCCTTTCTTTCCCAAGTGTATATAGGCAAAATATGGTGCAGTATCCACCTAACACCTAAAGGAGACGCCATGTACATCCAAGACCAACTCCCCCACGACCGCGTCACCGACGACAACCTGAGCTACTACAAAGCCATTGGCGTCGATTACCTAACCATCAACTCCCTCCCCCTCGACCTACACACCTACCCCGAGATGGTCGAGTATCTACGAGAAGTCCGCGCCCGCGCCGAAAAAAACGGTCTCCGCTTGTACAACGCCGCCTTAAGCGGCCCGGACGAAATCACTCTCGCGCAACAAGATCGCGACGCCAAAATCGAGGAGTGGTGCAACTGGATCCGGGCCATGGGCACCGTCGGCGTCCCTACCCTCGGCTACAATTTCAAACCCGTGGGCAACTTCCGCACCCCCTCGGACACCGGCCGCGGCGGTGCCCACTACAGCACCTTTGTTTACTCAGAATACGAAGAAGAGAACCACGACTATCCAGCAAAGCACATCGACGAGGACGGAATGTGGGCCAATATCGCCTATTTCCACCAGCGCATCGTCCCCATCGCCGAAGAAGCTGGCGTTACCTTGGCCCTACACCCAGACGATCCCCCGCTACCTGAGCCAATGGGCGGTGCCGCGCGGATCGTCTCCACTCTGGATCAATACGAGAGCATCTTCGCCCTCAACCCCAGCCCCCAAAACGCCATGCTGTTCTGCCAAGGCTGTGTCACCGAAATGGGCATTGACGTGTACGAGGCCATCCGCCGCATGGGCCGCCAGGGCAAAATCGCCTACGTCCACTTCCGCAACGTGCGCGGTACGCCCAAGGATTTCAGGGAGGTTTTCGTCGACGAGGGCGACGTCGATATGTACCGGGCGATGCAGACCTATAAGGAGGTGGGCTTTAACGGGCCGTTTATGATGGATCACACCCCGTCTATCCCCGACGACACAGGCGGACGCCAAGGCCACGCCTACGCCACCGGCTTCATCCGCGCCATGATCCAAGCCGTCTATCGCTAACATGACAACAGCAGCCCAAACTCAGATCACCGCTCATGGCGAACATTGGCTAATCAACGGCCAAACCACGTATCACGGGCGACAATATCGCGGCTGGGAGGTTGAGGGTTTGTTGATGAACAGCCGCATGACAAACGCGGTGTTCGACGACGCAAATCCCGTAACGCGGCCACTTTGGGCGTATCCAGACACGGGCGAATGGGACGCTGAGCGCAACACAGATGAGTTTATCGCGCAGCTACCAACCTATCGGGCACACGGGTTGTTGGCGGTGACGGTCAATCTGCAGGGCGGGAGCCCTACGGGGTACTACCGCGAGGCGGGTTTCCGGGAAATTATGGCCGCGCGACGTATGGAGGCCAGCGACGACGTGATGTGGGCTGGCTTGCCAAGTCCGGCTTCGCAACCTTGGCACAACTCGGCTTTTGCGCCCGATGGTTCGCTAAAACCTGCATATATGGAGCGTACCGCACGCATCACAGCGGCCTGCGACGAACTGGGGATGGTGGTGATCCTCGGGTATTTCTACTTCGGGCAGGACGAGCGTTTGACGGACGAGGCCGCGGTGTGCCACGCGGTGGATGAGGCGACGCAGTGGGTTTTGCAATCGGGGTACGGCAACGTGCTGATCGAGATCAACAACGAGACGAACGTCCCGCGTTACGAGCATGAGATCCTCCAACCGCATCGCGTGGCTGAACTCATCGAACGGGCACAATCCCACAAATTGGCTGGGCGGCAGTTGTTGGTGGGCACTTCGTATGGAGGTGGCCGGGTGCCGGACGACGATGTAGTGGCAGCGTCAGACTACATCATGCTGCACGGCAACGGCGTTACCCAACCGGCGCGCATCGCTGAGATGGTCGAGCAAACCCGCGCCTTGCCCAGTTACACGGCAAAACCGATTCTCTTCACCGAGGACGATCACTTCGCATTCGACGAGCCAGACAACAACTTCCTGTCTGCGCTGTCGGCCTATGCTTCGTGGGGCTACTTCGATCCTGGGGACGCGGCTGGCGGTTCGTCAACCTTCGGCAACTACCGCGATGGCTATCAGAACATCCCGGTCAACTGGGCCATCAACACGGATCGCAAGCGCAGTTACTGCGATCTGTTGGCGCAAGTTACTGGGGCGAGCGAGCCGAGTATTCTCCCACGTTAAATATCTCGTCTCCGCGCCATAATCCAAGCCGTAAATTGCCGCTCAGCCCGCGGCGGCCCGAATCGCCTCGCCCATCTTCCGCAGCTTGACCTTGCGGTTATTCGGGTGCATGGACACCAAGACGGCGCGCGCCAAAACGTCGAGCGAGTCTTGGCACGTATCCAGCTTATACTTGACCCGTGCCTTGCGGTTGGCTGGCAGCTTAAAGGGATTGAGCGCCGGATGGTGCGCGCCTTGGTAGCGCAAAATAGGTTCCCAGCGCGTATAGACGTGGCGGCCGGTATCCATGGGCAAGAAGGAGCCCACGTCTTTTGCGGCCAGTCGGTTGCAAAAGGAGCGCGCCTCGTCCTCAGTGGCAAACAAAAAGCCCACGTGCGTGCCGCACTCGTAGTCCAAGCTGTTGTTCTTTATCGACTCCAACCCCGCCTCCAGCCCGACCTGTAGCAACTCCTGCTTGTGGGCGCGCATGGTCTTGAGCATTCCCCGGATCCGCCGCAATTGCACGTTGAGTATCGCCCCCTCGACTTCTGAGCCCCTGAAGTTGGGACCGGCAAATTGCAGCTCTTCGCGCTCTTCGTCGGGGTTCCAGTAAAACGAGCAGCAGTCCACCGCCACCGAGCCGCGCTGATGCACGGCCTCGGCATTGGTTACAAACGCCCCGCCCTCGCCGCAGGTCATGTTCTTGAAGAAGTTGAAACTAAACGCACCAGCGTGGCCCCAACTGCCCAACATCCGGCCCTCGTACCCGCCTCCCACCGCCTGACAGGCGTCTTCGAGAACGAGCAGGCCGCGTTTGCGGGCGATCTTGGTAATTCGCTTCATATCGCAAGGTAGGCCGACCATGTGGACCGGAATAATCGCCCTAGTGTGTTTAGTAATTCGTCGCTTTAAATCCTTGGGGCACAGTGTCAAGGAGTCATCTACATCGGCGATTACCGGAATGGCCCCGGCCCCCAGAACCGCCAGGGCGGTCGCCATGTAAGTATAGGCGGGCACAATCACCTGATCTCCCGGCCCCACGCCCAATCCCACCAGCGCCGCGTACAGCGCCGAGGTCCCCGAGCGCGTCATCCGACAGTGCTCCACGCCCACGTAGCGCGCCCAGTTCCTCTCAAAGCGGTCGCACTCCCCACCCGATCCATAGCGGAAGATCGCGCCGCTGTCGAATAGCTTCTGTAGTTGCTTGATTTCTGCTTGGCCAATGCGATACATGATGTACTCCTTTACACGAGTTCCAGTTCGACCCAGCGCCGAACTGAATTAATAAGATAAAGGGTGTCGGCCCGCGCCAATTCGCCGACGGACAGCGGGCGTTCGCAGAGTTGACCCTGCGCCAAGAGCTCGGCGCGGAAGGTGCCGGCCAACAACCCAGATTCAACCGGAGGCGTGTAACGAACGCCGCCGCGCTCCAACACCAAGTTGCCGATGCAGCACTCGGTCAGCTCGCCGCGCTCGTTGTACAGCACCACGTCGTCGCAATCCGGGCGCGCCGCCAACTGCCGGTCGTACATAGCCCGATGAGTCGTCTTGTGATACAGCAAGGGATCGCTGCTGTCCACCGACTCGGCAGCCAGCGCCACCCGCAGCCGTCGTGGCGGCGCGAGCGCCTGATGCTGCACGCGGACCTCGCCGCTACGGGCCAGTAGCAAGCGCACTCTACACTGGCCCTCCATAGTGTTGGCTGCGTCTTGCAACTGTGCCCGCACTCTGTCGTCCGCGCAGCAAAATCCCCAGTAATCCGCCGACTGAGACAATCGCTCTAAATGTCTCTCTAACAGGAAGTAAGTCCCGCCTTCGTATAGCAGCGTCTCCAACAGTTCAAAAGGCGGCTGCGGCCGAGCGCGCAAGACCTCGGCCTTGGTGAGGCATTCGGCGTATTCCCCCGCGGCCGACGATTCCCAGACGATCCCACCGCCCACGCCAAATTCGAGTTGTCCGCTCTCCCGGTCGAGATGCGCCGTGCGAATCGCCACGTTGAAGCACGCCTCCGGCCCAGGCGATACATAGCCCATGCAGCCGGTGTAAATGCCGCGCGGGGCGCGCTCCAGTTCGGCGATGATTTCCATAGTCCGCACCTTGGGCGCGCCAGTCACCGAGCCGCAGGGAAAAAGCGCGGCAAAGATGTCGGGCAGGCTCACGCCGGCTTTGAGTTGGCTTTCCACAGTAGAAGTTAGCTGCCACACCGTGGGATAGCGCTCGACCGACCACAGGGCCGGCACCGCCACGCTGCCGACTTGCGAGATGCGCCCTAAGTCGTTGCGCAGCATATCCGTGACCATCAGATTCTCAGCGCGGTCCTTAGCGGAATTTTGCAGGTCCTCGGCCCGCTGCTGATCCTCGGCTGCAAAGCGGCCCCGCGGCCGGGTTCCCTTCATGGGGCGCACTGTGCAACGCCCGTCTTGTAGGCGGAAGAACAGCTCGGGCGACGCCGAGATCAGCACGTGCCGGCCCAAGTCGAAATACGCGCACAGCGCCGACTCCTGCACCTGCCCCATATCGCGGTACAACGCCAGCGGATCGCCCCGGAAGCGGCTGTGCAAGCGCAAGGTGTAGTTGACTTGGTACGTGTCGCCGGCCGCAATATAGGCGCGGATGTGCTCAATGGCGGCCTCGTACTCCTCCCGCGACACCGACGGACGCCACTCGTCCAATTCGTAAGTGCCCAAGTCAGCGCTAGGCGCGGCCACCGGCGTCCGCCCCTCAAAGAGGCCAAAGTAAACCAAGGGAAGTGCACCAGCGGGGCGTGTGGTAAAGGCTGGGTCCAAACCGGCTGCGGCCTCGTAGCAGACAAATCCCGCAGCGTGCAGCCCTTGCTCCACCGCCCGCTCCACCGTACTGAGGGCCGGACGCACCTCGTCCGCCGCTGTAGCCACCACCTCGTCCATCGGATCGACAAACGCAAAGGAGCGCTCCTGCCTGCAGCGGGCGTACGATGACAACAGCACTGGGCTTTCTAAAGCCATGTCTTTGGCAGAATCCTCTTGGCACCGCCAACTACGCCGCGCCGGTCGCTAGGAGCACTAAGATTGTTGTCTAGCCTGCCGCCTCGCCGGGCTGGTACTCAATGCGCCGCATGAAGCGCTCGCCCACATCGTAGTTTGGCTGGTCGGAGACAAAGCGCCACAAGCGCACGCGCTGCATCAGTTCGTAGCGCTGCTCGTTGCCCTCCCAGCCGTGGTTGGTCGATAGGATGCGACCGATCTCAGGGTCGTCCAGATCCGCGGTGTCAAAGTTGCAGACCTGCGGTCGCGTCGGATTGAGCCGCAACTTGTACATGAATCGATCTCGATCCGTGTAGTTGCTGCGCGCCCCGTGCCAGACGCGGGTGTTCCACACATACATGGTCCCCGCCGGGCAGGTCGCCCAGATCTTGCCGCGCATGTGGTGGTAAATAGAGATCTCCCCGGTGCGCACATTGCGAAATTGCGTGCCCGGCACCAAGAAAGTACCGCCCATCTCGTCTGTTGTATCTGCGGGAAACAGCGAGAGCTGGATATCGAAGTAATGGTCGCGGAAATCGATGACCGAATCTTGGTGCATATTGGGCCCCTTGGTCTGTTCGGCCTTGGTCAAGTGCGCGGCGTGATGGTCGTACAGGGGATCGGGGCCGACCAAGGAGTGGATGAGTCCCTGCACCTGCGGCAGACGGAACGTATCGCCCAAAGCTGTGCCTTTGGGCCAAGTCTCCTCAAAGGGGGTCCCCACGGCGAGATAGCCCCGGTTGTGGTGCATTTCCTCAAGGCAGGCTCGGCACAGATCTTGGGGTATCATTTCTTCGAACTTCAAATACCCCGAGGCGACGAATTGCGCCATCTGCTTCGAGTTCAAAAGATGCTCTTTCACGATGTGGCTCCTTCCTCTTTTTGCAGTTCGTTGAATTTCGACAGCACGATCTGGTAGGGCAGCGGCCCCAGTTCATAACCCTCTTGGGGCGAGCGATGTTTGAGTTCCGACATCTGGATGACTTGCCAGCCGTCGCGCATGGCCGCCATGGCGTTGTGGTAGGGCGGATCGCTCTCCTCGACCAAGTCGCCTAGGCCCGTGCCCTTGGAGGCTTCGTAGCGCGCCCAAGCTACGACTTGGGCGTCGAGCGCGGGTGTGGTCTGAAAAAATACTAGAATATCTTGCACTACGGCCATGAAAATCCTTCCGGTGAGATTGGGTTGAATTTGCCGAGCGGTGTTCCATTTAAAATATAGAAGCAACAAATTCGCTGGCACGCAATTTGCACCGGAGGGAGAGAAGCCATTTAATACCCCAACATCCTTTCTTCTATAAGGAGGCTCACAATGAAAGAGCTGCTCTTATCGTCGGCGCTCGTCGCCATTTCTGTGGCGCTTTTCGCCACAGGATCCGTCCAAGCCGACACCGCGCATCAGTCCTTTGACGTGGAGCCGGGCGAACGCCTAATAGTGGACACCGAATGGGGTGCTATTGAGGTCCATACTTGGGATCGCTCCGAGGTGGAGTTGGTCGTGGAACGAGCCGATAAACTCGATCTAGCATACGACCAAGAGGCGGGTACTACGACCATCCGAGGCCGCAAAAAAGATGCCGGCCTGTTCGACTTCTTCGGCCTTGTGAAGGGACGCGCACCCCTGTTCCGCCTCACGGTGCCGCACCGGCACGATTTGGAACTGAGCACCTCCGGCGGAGGCATTGAGGTAGCCGATCTTCAGGGCCGCGTCTCAGCCCGGACTTCGGGCGGCAGTCTGAGCTTTGGCCACATCGAAGGACCGATCGAGGGCAAAACTTCGGGTGGTTCCATTTCTCTAAAAGGCTGCTCCGGTACGGCGTCGGTATCTACTTCGGGTGGATCCATCCGCATTGGCGAGGTAGCAGGGGAGGTGCGAGCTAAGACCTCGGGCGGGTCCATCCACATCAGCCGGGCCCAAGGCTCAGTGCAGGCCAAGACCTCGGGCGGGTCCATCAAAGTGGATGAAGTGCTGGGGCCTATCGAGGCTCAGACGTCGGGCGGGTCCATTCGCGCCCAACTCTCGCAGCAGCCTCACGGCCCCTGCCACCTCAAGACTTCGGGCGGCAACGTAGAGGTCTCCCTCGCTGCGGATATTGGTTTGCAGGTGGACGCCCGCACCTCGGGTGGGCGCGTCTCCACCGACTTTCCGGTAGTAATGCAGGGCACGCTGGATAAAAACAGCCTCAAGGCCGCGATCAACGGCGGCGGTCCCCTCATGACCCTGCGCACCTCGGGCGGCTCCATCCGCCTGCGCAAACTGTAGCGCTGCACAGTACCGCCTTTTGGTCGAAGGGGTGCGGCGCGACGGCTTCGAGTCGTTGCGCCGCACCCCTTTTTGCGTTTTTAGCAGTCTGCCGTGCTCCAACTCTCGATAAAAAGCACAGCTCTGACCTTTAGGGTGCCGATTTTCTATTTAGTGAGGGACCGTCGGAAGTAGCCGCAGCAGCTAATGCGTCCGCGCCAGCGGCGTCCACCGCGAGAGCGCGTCCAACTTTGCTAATTCCTCATCCCCCAACTCCACCTCCAACGCCCCAAAGACCTCCTCCACGTGCTCGGGGCGATCTGGGCCGATAATCGGCGCAGTAACATCCTCGTTGGCCAATATCCAAGCAACGGCAACCTGCGCTGGCGTCTTCCCCTGTGCCCGACCAATCTCAGTCAGCTTTTGCACGATGCGCTCTGCTTGCTCGCCCATGGCTTTGGCAAAGCGGTCGTCGTCCTGCCAAGCGCTATCCGTCGGCGGCTTTTGCCCGCGCCTAAAGCGGCCGCTCAACAGGCCGACGGCCAGCGGACTGTAGGTCATCATGCCGAGGCCGTACTGTCGGCATAAAGGCAATAGCTCTGGCTCTATCTGATAGCGGTGCAATAAGTTATACTGATTTTGTAAGGTAAATAGTGGGTCCAGCCCCCCGCGATCGGCCGTCCACAGCGCCTCCACCACCTGGGCGGCGGTAAAATTGCAGGCCCCCACGTAGCGCACCTTGCCCTGCCGCACCAAATCGTCAAACGCCCGCAGCGTCTCGTCGAGTTGGGTGTCTGGATCCCAGTTGTGCAGCAAGTATATATCCACGTAATCCGTGTTCAAGCGCTTCAGCGACCGTTCCATCTCGCGCATGATGGCAAAGCGCGATAGGCCGCGGTCATTGGGGCCGTCCCCTATTTGGCTCCAGACCTTGGTGGTAATCACCAGATCGTCGCGCTTGCCCTTGATGGCCTTGCCCAACAATTCCTCGCAACGGCCCTGAAAGTAGAAGTTGGCGCAGTCGAGGAAATTGCATCCTAGATCAATAGCGGTCTCGACCGTACGCATAGCGGTCGCCTCGTCCGTGTGCCCATGCCAGTATCCCCGAAAGGCCGTGCCCAAGCACAGCCGCGAGACCTTAACTCCGGCCCGTCCCAATCGTACGTAATCCATATTTTCTCCTAAGCTAAATGTTGGTTGGCAAGTCGTATGTCGGCGCGTTCGCGTGCCGCTGCAAGCCGATTTCGAGGCGGATTTCAGTCCCCGGTGGCAAGGCCACCGCAAAGTGCGTGTCATCTACGGCAACGCGCTTGACTGTCTGCTCCACAGGCGGCGCAGCATAGCTTCCCACCGTGCCCGGGTACGCACTCTCCAAGGAATTATACGCGACCTCCCCAAACCGATGCTCGGCCAAGGTTCCGGCTTGCAGCAACACCTTGCGGGCGTCCAGCGCACTGAGGTTCACCAAGTGCACCACGAGGCGGTCCCGCTCCACAGTCTCGACGAGCGCGGCCACATCCGCTGGTAGTCCCGGTCGCTTGCGCTCGGCGTCAAAGTAGCGCAATGGGGCCATTAAGATGCCGCCGTTGTACAGGAGCTGCGGCGCGCCCAAGGTCAGTTGGATGAGCGCCTCAGTCGTCACCGGGTTTAGCTGCTGCCACCAGTGGATGTGGTTGTCGCGGGGGTCGGTTTCGTCACGGCGGATAAGTTCCATCCGCCGATAGACCTGCGAGAGAGCCGCTTGGAGGATCTGCACCGGATAGTCGGGATTTTCGCCCTTGAGATAGCAAAACCACGGCGGCTCGTGGTATGCGTCCTCTTTGTTGTGGAACGGCACCACCGTGCGCCAGTCGTAGCGCTCTTTGGCGCGCAGCATTTCGAGCATCTCCCAATCGACCGCCGCCCCGCTCGCGTTCCACAGCGCAGCCGGATACATGGCCGCCAGCGGCTGAAAGTCCGACCACCCCTTGGCCCCATAGCAATAGGGCACCACAAAGCTGACCTTGTCGTCGCCGAGCGCGGTTAGCTGGCCGATCCAGTGTACGCCCAAGCTCATCTCGATTTGACTCAAGTCGGCCATCTTCCCTTGCTCTATAACCTTTCTGAGCTGGGTGCGAGGCAGTTCGAGATACTTTTCCTCGCCGGTCAGTAGATAGCAATGAGTCCCGGCCAAAATAGCCGCCATGGCGATGTTGTACAACCCGTGTGGCCACGTCCAGCCATACATGCTCCCATACCAGCGCCCTTCCATGTATTCGCCGACCTGCCCGCTCAGCCCCACGTTGTCGGGCAACAGGCCCCCATTGGCCTCGGCCCGTTCGATCCACGCATCCACGTATTCGAGTAGCCAAGCGCGGTATTTGTCGTCGCCAGTCAGGTAGCAGGCGTTGGCGATCAGCGAGGTGACGTGCAGGTTGGTGGCGCAATCGCCCCGAGACATGCGCTCCTTCATGGCCTGCCCCATGCGCCGCGCCTTCGCCGGGTCCTTGAGGTCCGCAGGCGTGTCAATCCCTTCTAAGTCCTCGTAGGGCAGGCCATAGCACGCCATCCCCGGGCTGTATCCATACGACGGCTCCTCGTTTTCTTCGTACAGCCAGCGCGGCCCCTTGCTCCCGTTGTGGGCGCATTTGATGATCTTGTGCTCTGGGTCGTAGTTGGGGGCTTCTGGGTCTTCGTTGAGATAGAATCCAGCAAAGCGCCGCGCCCGCGCCACATTCTCAGCGTGGGTCGGGTCGGCCATGCACAGCAGGTAGAAATAGATGTAGCTCTCGCTTTGGTGGAACTGGTCGTAGCCGATCTCGTATTCCTTGTCCACGTGGCCGTACTCTACCATCAACTCGGTAGTGGCCTCCCACTGCCGCTGGCCCAAGGCGAGCAAATGGTCGCCGCCGCCGAGCAAGTACAACAGCGGCCAGTTGTAGAAGCTCTCGTAGAAATCATCGGCCCCGTCGCGGGAATGGCGTAGGCCGTCGCGCCAAATCAAGCGGCCGTCGGGGTGGGTGTACTTTTGTAGGAATGGATGGACAGCGTCCTCCATCGTCTTGATTAACTGCCGCTCCAACACGGCCCAAGCCGGGGTTTGTACTAGTGGCACAGTTGCTTCAATAACGGTCATAACTTCTTCTCTCCCTTCCTATTACCTCACCCTTTCCCACCCTTCACACTCCACACCGACCCCGTAGTGTACGTATTCCGTTCTGAGCACAAAAACTCAATCACCTCGGCCACTTCCGCAGCGTCTGAATAGCGCCCAATCGGGTTGCCTGGATCGCGCAGGTGCTCCTCGTCAAAGCGCGGCACCACCATGTCGGTCAGCGCCCGACCTGGCTCGACGCCATTGACGAACACCCCCTGCCGCGGCCAAGCGTCGCCCAGCGCCTGAATAAACGACCACACCGCCCCCTTGGACACTGAGTACGGCACCTGATAGGGACTGCCGTGACGCCCACCCGAAGAAATCGTCACGCAACGCCCCCACCCCCGCTCCAGCATGTGCGGCACCGCCGCCTGATGCGCGTAGTACACCCCGTGGACATTGATCTGCATAACCTTGGCAAACTGCGCGGCCGTCTGCTCGAAAAAGGGCTTCTCCCACCCCAAGATACCGGCGCAGCACACAAGGATATCCAGCCGCCCAAAAGCCGCCACCGTCTGCGCCACTGCCTCATGCACCTGCCCCTCGTCGGTCACATCCGTCTCGACAAAGAGCGCCTGCTGTCCCATCGCCTCAATCTCCCGCACCCGCTCTTGCGCCGGTTCCTCCAGCACATCGACAATGACGATGTGTCGCCCGGCCTCGGCCAAGCGCAGCGCGGTCGCACCCCCGATGCCGCGCGCTCCCCCTGTAATCAGGACTACCCGCTGCTCCACAGGTGCTGCAAATCGCAAATGTGCCATACTACCTCCCCTTGCTTGCGCGGTTGCGCAGTTTTTATAAAAATAAGCAGTCTAGCGCCACTAATAACCAACCCTGCCCCTTTACGATATATATGGAGCACACAAAATGAAAATCGAACAGATCGAATCCCTCCTCATCGGCAACAGCTACATCGTCCGTATCACCACCGACACCGGCCTAACCGGCATCGGCCAAACCGCCTGCTGGGGCTACCCCACCGCTGTGCAGAGCATCGTCGATGTCTTCAAAGAATACCTCATCGGCCAAAATCCCCTCCGCATCGAACACCACTGGCAACATCTCTACCGCATGGCTCCCTTCCGGGGCACGGCCATCATGGGGGCTGTCTCAGCCGTGGATATCGCCCTCTGGGACATCAAGGGCAAGCACTTCGAGGTGCCGGTGTGGGAGCTGTTGGGCGGCAACGTCCGCGACAAAATTCGCCTGCACCTGCTGTCTGGAGGTCGCACTCCAGAGGACATGTCCAACGCCGTGCAAACCGCTGTCGCCGAGGGATTTACCGCCATCAAGTTCGACCCCATCAAAACGGACTGCCACGATAAGGGCCAAGCGCGGATGATCCAAACCGCCGTCGAGCTGACTGCGACCGCGCGCGAAGCCGGCGGCCCAGATTTGGACCTAATCATCGAACTCCACCGCAAGCTGACGCCCATGGTCTCCCTAGCCCTCGCCGAGGCCCTCAAGCCCTTCCACGTCTTCTTCCTCGAAGACCCGATCCAGATCGACAGCATCTCAGCCCAAGCCCATATCGCGCAAAAATCTACCGTGCCCTTTGGCAATGGCGAGCGCTTTGTGTCTATATGGGAGTTCCGCGAGTTGTTGGAGCAGGGCGGCCCCCAGTATTTGCGACCGGATGTGGCCTTGGCCGGCGGCATCTCGCACTGCAAAAAAATCGCCGCCATCGGCGAATCATACCACTGCGCGGTAGTAACCCACAACTTCCTAGGCCCGCTGACTACCGCCGCCTCTCTGCACCTCGACGCCTCGATTCCCAACTTCATTACCCAAGAGTACACCAAAGGCGACGAAGCCCCGCACAACGCGGTATATCGGTGCGCGTATAAGCGCACGGGCGGGTACATCCCAATTCCCCAAGTCCCGGGCCTCGGCGTGGAGCTAGACGATGGATTAATCGAGCAAACGCCCTACAAACCCATCAACAACGCCTCCACACCGCTGCGCTCCGACGGCTCGGTGTCCTATGCCGTATGAGAGGAGCCGCCTGACGTCCTCAGTCAATTAGAAATATGCACGGAAACATGCCGACCACCACTACCCTAACACAGGAGGCCACATGAACGTCCTAATTTTATCCGGCTCAAACCACGGATTTGCGGCCAGTGCCCCGGTCATCCACGAGTTTTTGAGCACGCACGACGATCTGTCCGTCGCGCTTGACGACGACAAGGACGTGTTGGCGTCAGACGGTCTGCGCGATTTCGATGTGCTGATCCACGGCTCCGGCTTCACGCGAGGCGAGCGGCAGGAAGACGGCACCGTGCAGCAAGTGCCCGAACTGACGCCCGCGCAAGAAGAGGGGTTGTTCGCTTTTGTCGCCAGTGGCAAAGGACTAGTCGGCATCCACGGCACTGCGTGGTGTATTGGCGGCAAAGCCGTCGATCTACTCGGCGGTCACGCCAACTGGCACCCGCCGGGATCGACCTTCACCGTCTCCATTATCGACGGCGCTCACCCCGTTACGAATGGCGTGCCCGATTTTGACGTGGAAGACGAGATCTACATGTCGGCGTGGGACCCGGCCATCCGCATCTTGGCCACCGCCGAGTGGAGCGGCAAGCAGCATCCCCTAGCGTGGGTCAAGCCCTATGGCGCAGGGCGGGTGTTTTATACGGCGTTGGGACACGGCCCGGGAACATTTGCGCGCCTAGGTATGCAGCGGATGATGGTGCAAGGAGTGCGGTGGGCCGGGGGGAGTCTATAAAAATCCACCCTTCGCGTCCGACCACTGCCCACAGCGGATTTCTAAAGTCTGTGTTACCGGCGTCCGCAGGGTGATGAGCACCCGCAAACGCCCCTCGTCGATCTCGCTATTGCGCATCCGCCACATGGTGTGCTCCATGGCTCCCGGGCCAATGCGGATCGCGTCGTCGCCCACCCGGTAGAGTGCGTAGCCCGCTTTGAGAAAGACCGTGTGTCCAGCCCGGCCCTCGACGAGCGCGCTGTCCATCTCCAAGGTGCCGCCCGGAACAAAAACCCCTTCAATCTGAAAGGGAACTCCATCGGTACCTCCTGCGGTGCGGATGTGGAGGTCAAAACCGTCGGCCACCTCCTCGGCGTGCAACTCGACTTCCAGCGGCGGCAATTCATACGTCGCCCGTCGCCCTCGCACCTCTCGCCAGTTGTCGGCATTGACTTGCTCGGTAATCGGCAGCCAGTAAATCCCTCCCACATAGTCCTTTTCTGGGTAGATGCGGTTGCGGCCCTTGTGCTGCATCCGCACCCCTTTGCCCGCTTCAGCAAACTCCTCACCGATAAATTGCCCGGTAGCAAAGTAGGTCGATGATAGCTTCACCGCCGCCAATTCGGCCTGCCCGCAGACCACGCTAAAGGGCGCAGTCAGACCAGCCGTGGCCGTAGCACTCACCGCGCCTTGGCGCACCCGCCACAAGCCGGACGCGGGATAGACGCGGCTATAGCGCTCGGGCAAAGGCGTCCGCTCTATACACATCGTTCGCCACTCGGGATGCAGGACGTAGTTCGGCAGGCAGACCAAACCGCTGTCGCCGCGAGCGACCAATAGGTCGGCCACGGCTGCGTAAAAGCCATTGTCGTCTAAATGAGCCAAGGCGTGGTAGCCATCGGCCAAACCAGTCGGCACGGCTCGCGTGTCGCGGTCCTGGCGCGTGGAAATGCTCGTCACTGCGGTGGCGTCGGAGTGGAGGAGATGGTAGGACAAATCCAAATTGCGCCGCACAGGTTCCAGCAGGTCGGGCCGAGCAAGCACTTGTGCCGCACGGATTAAGGCGCGGTTGACTACGGCATTGTACACGCCCGTGCTGCGTTCGCTGTACTCGCCGTCGGCGTTGATGTCAATGCCTTCGCCGAGGTACGCATCTACAGTCGCGCTCACTTCAAGTTCTGGATAGAGGGCTTGAGCTTGAGCCAATGCGGCGACCAGCACCCAGCGGTGATTGGGCGTGTGGAAACCGCCAGCAACCATGCCTGGCGCTCCGGTTCGTATCAACTCACCTAGAGCTTCGGCGATAGCCGCAGCTCCCGCATCGTCCGCAGCCTGTTGCCGCGCGGCAAACACAACCGGCGCGATGGCCTGCACCACAAAGCCTGTGTCCGGGGCCGAGTCGAAGTTGGTGGTCAGCAAGTCAAAACAACCCGACGGATTGCGATGCCGACGGGCAAACTCGGCGGCGAGGAGGATCCGCTGCAAAAGCTCTTCGCTCCGGTAGTGGCGCGACTCGTCCAGCAGATAGGCGTAGCCAAGCGACGCGACCGCGCTGATGCTTTGCGAACCCACCAGCCGATCGCCGTCCATAAAGCCGCCACAATAGGCACTTTCCGCGTCCAGCACTTGGCGCTTCAGTACGCCCTCGACCTGCTGATCTAGCTCGCCGACGAGCGGCGCGTACGCAATCATCGCCGCTTCTGCTCCAGCGACCGATACGCCGCCTCGGTGAACTTGGCTACTGCCACGGCAAAATCCGCCTGCTCATACCCCTTGCCGCCATTGCGAATCCAGCGCAAAAAGGCCGCGTCCGGCGTATCTTCCTTCACCCGCTTGGGCACCTCCAACGGCTCCCCATTCAACAACACCTCTCGCACCTGCCACTGGTGAAGATGAAAAACCAAAGTTCCCTTGTCGCCGTGGATGGACAGCCGCTCGTCGTGCCGACTCGCGCTGCCGATAAAGCTCAGCGACCCCAGCGCACCGCCGCGAAACCGCGCATTGACCACGGCATCCATATCCACCCGCTTGCCCCGCTTGTCCATGAAGGCCGAGACCTTTACCGGCGTCAAACCAGTAATCCACAACACCACAGCCACCAAGTGACTGCCAGTGTCCATGAACATCCCACCTCCTGCCAACTCGGGCACCATCCGCCATCCCCTGCCACCCCAATTTTGCGTCACGTACGCGACAACTCCTTTGAGCTCGCCGAGGGCACCTTTCTGCACCAGTTCCCGCGCATAGGCATACGCCGGGTAAAAATGGCGCTGATAGCTTACTACCAACAGGCGCTCGCGCTCAGCAGCCAGATCGACTAGCGCTTGGGCGTGGCGCGCCTTTGCGTCAGAGGTTTCTCGATCAAAACGTGCAAACCCCGCTCTAGCGCGTAGCGCGCCTGTGCGTAGTGGGTCGAATGCGGCGAAGAGATCAGCACCCCGTCGAGCGCGTCTGCGCCTATCATCTGCTGGTAGTCGGCGTAATATGTGGCCTCAGCTCCCCACGCTTCCAGCAACCGCCGCGCCGATGCCTCCTCCGGGTCAGCGACCGCCACCAACTCTACGCCACCATCGGCTTTTAGCCGGGGAATGTGCGCACCGCGCATGTTGCCGCCACAGCCGATTAAGCCGAGGCGAATTTTCCTTTTTGCCATTGGATTCCTCTCAGTCTACTAGGTTAAAAAGCGGTGCGACCCCACCGAACATCCCCGGAAAGCGGAACACGGCCTCGTCTTGGTCGCGGATGCGCGCGAGCACTGTTTCGTCGAGCAAGGCAAGCTGGCGGTCAAAAAGGGCTTGCTCTGCTTCGACCGCGTACGAACCCTCGCGCCGCGCCTGCTCTTGCGCGGCGGCAATTTCAGGATCGGCGGCGAGTTTGGCCGCCATGCTCCCAAAGAAGCGTTCCAGCAGGGGGCGGTGCCCGCCATCTCGCGCCTGCGCGGCCGCCGCGTCAAAGGCCGCGTGGCACTTCACCAGCCGCTCGCGCCAGTCGTCGGGCACCTCGCCGTCGAGGGTGAAGGGCGCGGCGTGGCCCAACAACGGCGTGCGATCCTCGGTCTGGAAGACCACGAGTACGCAACAATGCTCCAAAGGCCGGGCGCGGAACCGGACGACGCTCCCCGGCTCAATATCGGCGATCTCGCCCGCGGCGAGCGGCTGCGTTTTCACCCCGTCCATAGATAGCACATCTATATACGCCTCAACGCAGAAGTGGACGATGAGATGCTCGCGGGGTCGCCCTTGTATCCCGCAGCGCCCAAAAGGCAGCGAATACACCCAGTCGCCCTCAGTCGCGCCCTCGTCCTCGCCGCACAACTGGCGCAAGGCGCGGCAAAGGCGCTCGGCCTCGCCCCCTGCGTCCGTAGGCCGAGGCATAACCGCCCCCGCTGCATCCACCTCCACCCGATAAGGCACCCCGTACCCAAACAACCGCGCCCTCAACGGATCACCCATCTCGTCCTTCCTCTGCATCTAAGTAAATCCCACAGATCACAATCCAAATCCCAGTCCTCATCCTGTCCATCACACAAATCCCATAAATCACAGTAACTCTTCGGCGCACTCGGCCACCTTGCGGAAAGCCGTGGCGTACTGCCCGATGATTGTGGCGTCGTAGTGCTTAAACCACGGAATCGAGTAGATGCGACCGGTCATGCGCTCGGTCACCGGCAGACTGCCCGGCCCCTGCCGCAGGTCGCGGTTGGAGTGGGCAATGCGCGTGGGTTGGCCGTGTCCATAAATATCGGCCTCGTTGAGCACTGGATGCAGGTGCATCAATTCATTGGCTCCCGGCATAATCTTGTACGACCCGGTCTCGGCCGTGACCGCCGCGCAGAAGCGCTCGACCGGCAGGCCGCCTAGTTCCTCGGGTACGTACAATCCCTTGGCCGCGTACCAGCCGCCCATCGTCGAGCCGCTGTCAGCCGGTGGTCGATGCGCCTTGATCCCCGGGACGCCTTCGAGCAGGTCCCAGAAGTAATTCATCGCCCGCTGAATTTCCTGCATCCGCTCGTCGTAGTGCTTTAGCTGCGTGCGACCTACGGCTGAAGACAACTGATGCATCCGGTATTTGTATCCGCCCAGCGGCATCCTAGCAAAAGGCTTTAGCGCAGGATCTTCTAAGGAGCGAGTGCGCTCATAATGCCCAAAAGCCGCCGCGCGCTCGTATAGGGCTTGATCGTCAGTAACCAAAAAGCCTCCCTCGCCGCAGGCCAGCGACTTGCCCGACATAATCGACATCGCACCGATGTGGCCGATTGTGCCCAGCAGCCGTCCCTTATAGCGGCCCCCTTGGGCGTGCGAAACATCTTCAATCACCTTCAGTCCGTGCCGCTCGGCAATGTCCATGATCGGATCCATATCGGCTGGATAGGCGCAGTAATGCACGGGCACAATGGCCTTCGTTCGCTCGGTAATGCGGTGCTCGATGTCGTCGGGGTCCATCGTTAGCGTGTCGGGATCAATCTCGGAAAACACCACTGTGCCCCCCAGCGAGAACACCTGGAGCGACGTGCCCCAAAAGGTCATGCTCTGCGAGATGACCTCGTCGCCAACGCCGACGCCGCAGGCCCACAATGCGGCGTGAATCGCGGCCGTGCCCGTGTTGTGGCAGAGAGCGTGCTGCAAGCCAAAGTAGGACTTCAGGTCCTCTTCAAAGTCCAGAGTTAGGTCCCAGCCCGACATCGCCCCGCGCCGCAGCACGTCCAGCACGGCTTCTTCATCTTCAGCGGTGATGATCGGCCAGCGAAAAATATCGCCTTCGTCAGCGGTAACAGCCTTGGGGCCGCCGAAGAAGGCCAACTTGCTCATCGTCATACTACGATCCCACTCCTTCTGTGCTAAGAACCCATAATTTTTCGCAGCCGCGCCTGCGTCGGCATGTAGTTGCTCTCCCACACCTGTTGCACCACCCCGTCGGCGATATAGGCCAAGCGCGGAAAGCCGTGGCCAAAGGTCAAGCGACGAAAGTCCGTCTGCGATATGGTGGCAATGTCAAAGCGCGGTTGCAACTGCTTCTTGAAGTCGATCACTTGCGGTGCATCCTGCGCGAAACTCGTCAGGGCGATCAGCCGCGGCAACTGGGGGTCTTGGGCGAGGATGTTCATCTTGGGCACGGCATTTTTGCAGTGGCTGCACGTGGGGCTGAACAATTCGATCAGATATTCGCCCTCCATCAAATCCACATCCACGCCTTTAAGTGCCAAACCGGAGAGCCGCACGCCGCTTTTGAGGTCTGACTGCGAGATGCGCTCTAGCTCGGGGAAAAACCGCACCCCGCCTACCGCTAATCCGACGACAAGCGAGCCTAACACCATCCGACTCGCCAGCGGCCAGACGGGCGCGCCACCCGCTCCCCACCAATTGAGCCGACCAACCACAGGCGCGGCGTTTGCACTGCGGCGCATTCCCCACCAAGCAAACAGCAGCACCACCAGCATGGCTCCATCTTCTATAGTCGCTTCCCTCGGCCCGCGCTCGACGAGGGCACCAAAGCAGCCGCAGTCAATCGAGGCCCCCATGTGCCAAGCCTTGGCCGTCAGCGCGGTAAACGCGGCCATCAGCGCCGTCGCCACCGGCAAGCACAACCGCGGCTGCCAGTTTAGCAGCAGCGCCCAGCCGAGAAAAAATTCAATCGGCCCCAACACAAGGGCCGCCTTGGCGACGGCTGACGCAGTCTCCCATTCCGTCACCCCGAGTATCTGCGCATAGGGAATGGCCTCCCAATAAAAAAGTACCGGCTCCCATACCTTCATCACCCCAGCGACGAGATACACAACTCCGATAATCATCTGGCCGACGCGCGCGGCCTTGCTTATACCATCCATATTAAGTGCTCCTTAATCGGTCAATTCGGCGAATAGGGCCGAGAATACGCGCCGAGTCTGCTGCATGCATGTCTCCACTTCGTCCTGGAAGGCCGCTACATCTTTAGCGCCGAGGGCGCGGCTCAATATCTCCAACTCCCGACCGGTCGGCAGGGCGTCGCTGGCCCTTTCGCTGGCGAGCCGCATGCCCTTTTCTACGGCCCGCAGGTACTCGTACGCGTCGAGAAGAAAGTGGCCCCGCTCTGGGTCTAAACAGCCCTGCTCGATGAATAGCTGCAGCGCGTGTCTCGTGCTGCCCACACGCAAGCTCCGGTCTCGATAGCCCCACTTGAGCACGAGGACCTGCGCCACAAACTCGATATCGACGATACCGCCCGGGCCGCGCTTGATGTTGATGCGCGTTTGGCGCTTGCCCTGCGGCTCCATCCGCTGGCGCATCTCCTGCATCTGCGCGACCAAGGCCGCTTCTACTTCCCGACTGTAAACGAAGCGCTCAATCGCCCGCAAGACCCGCGCGCCGAACTCGGCATCGCCGGCCACTTGGCGGGCGCGACTCAGCGCCATCCGCTCCCAACTAGCTGCCCGCTGCGCCAAGTAGCGGCGGTAGCCGACCAGCGAGATGGCCATAGGGGCGCTGGCCCCTTCGGGCCGCAGCCGCGCATCCACCGAGTACAGCCCCTCCTCGGCTAACAGGGCGATCAGACGCTGGCTGAACTCGGTGAAAAATACGCTATTCGGCACGCCGCGGCGCGTCTTGCCGTCACCTTCGTACACGAAAAACAAATCCAAATCCGAACCGAAATCCACCTCGCGGCCCCCAAACTTACCGCCGGCCAATACGGCAAATCGCACGTCGCGCCCCTGTCGGTTGCGCGGCTTGCCCCACCGCCGCACCAACGGCCCCCAAGCTAGCCCATAGACCGCTTGCAACACCTCTTCACCCAGCTCCGTTAGCCGCAGGAAGGTCTCCTCCTCGGTCGCCAAGCCCATCAGGTCGTCGGCCCCAATCCGTAGGAGGGATTTGTTCTGCATCCGTGCAATGGCGCGCAAATCGCCGCGCGCCGGGCCAGACCCCAAGCCCCAGTCAGCCTGACCCACTAAGCTGTCGAGCAAGGCCGGATCGCGGCGCAAAAGGTCCGCGAGAAAGCGGCTCGATCCACAAATGGCAATGATCAAGGTGCGAAAGCCTGTATGCTCTTGCAACAAGGAGTACAAAGCACCCGGCGCCCCATACGCCTCAACGAGCTGGGTGAATCGCAAAAGCCCTTGGTCTGGATCGGGAGCCGCGGCCAGCGAATTCAGCAATTCCGGCAACAGAGCCTCAAAGTGGGCGCGGCCCCCGCTCAATAGCAGACCCATGCCCGCCAGCCGTTGCAAGCGGCGGTGCGCGGCGGCCCCATCGACAAAGCCCCGCTCCACCAAATCGGCTTTTGCCGCCGTACTGCCGTTTTCGACTTCTAAAAGCCACGTCGGCGAGCGCGGAGCCGCCGCGTCGCCGTAAAACAACGCGGCAAACAAGCGACGCACCCGCAGCCGGTGTCCGGCGAGCGCGGAGCTAAAGGCCCGCGCATCTTCATAACCCATGACCAAGGCCAAGGCCCGCAAGGCTTGTGCATCTTCTGGGACGGCGTAATCAGGTCGGCCAGAGGCGATTTGCAACAGGTTTTCAACGCGGCGAAAGAACTCGTACGCGTTTTTTAGGGCGCTGGCTTCTGCCGCAGTCAAGGCCGCCTTCATCGCACCTTTAGGCGAGACCACCTCGGCCAAACGGTCAATAGCGACCAGCGTGTTGTGGCTGCGCGCTTGGGGCTGGATGCCCCCGTAGAGTAGCTGTAGGCACTGGACGATGGATTCGATGTCGCGGATCCCGCCCGCTTGCAGCTTGATGTTGTTTTCACCTCGGGGACGCTCGCGGATGCTCGCCTCAATCCGCTCCTTGATGCGGCGGATTTCCTCGTGCGGTGCCGAGTGGAAATGAGCCGGATAGATAAAGGGCCGGAGCATGGCTGCGTATTGCTCCCCCAGCGTCCGCGATCCCGCCACGCGCCGGGCCTTGATCAGCATCTGCCGCTCCCACAGTTCTCCGCGCGTCTCGTAATACCTCCAACTGGCGCGCAACGAGTGGGTCAAGGTGCCGCTCGCGCCCTCGGGGCGCAGCCGCATATCGACGCGGTAGAAAAACCCCTCCTTGGTCGCCTCGGTCAGCACGTGGACTAAGCGCTGGCCCAAGCGGCGAAAAAATTCGCTGTTCTCCAGTGGAGTTCCCTCCCCCTCAGGCTGGGTCTCGCCCTCGCCATCCCACACGAAAATTAGGTCAATGTCCGAGCTGTAGTTTAACTCCTGCCCGCCGTATTTGCCCAAACCAACAACGAGAAAGCGTGCCGGGCGACCGCGCTCGTCCAATGGCTGTCCGTGCTCCTGCCACAAGGCGTGCTGGCACGTTTCAAGAGCCACCTCAACCACCACGTCGGCTAAGTCGGCCAGCTCTTTTCCTATCTGCGCAACCGGTTTGGTGCCGAGGATTTCGGCGGCACCAATGCGCAAAAACTCGCGTCGATGCACCCGCCGCAATACCTCTAAACGCTCCTCAAACTCGGAGACATGACCGATATCAGCGCGCAAAATCTGCCGCAGGGTACTCCGCTCCAGTGGCTCGACTAAGTGCGGAGTCTCGACCAACAGCCACAACAGGAACTCGAAGTCTCGCACCAAGATGTCGGCGAGAAAGGTGCTGTGGCTTACGACCTGCACTAGACGCTGACACAGAATGGGATCGGCCTCTAAGTGAGAGAAAAGCCCTTGCGGGCCGTATGCCACAGCCAAGCGCACCAACTGCCGCAGTCCCTCGTCCGGCCGGCCCGTCGCAGCCAGTTCGGCCAGCGCGAGGACTGGTAACGACGCGGATTGCGGCGGGCCGCCGATCCGGTCCAAGGTCTCTAGGGCTTGGACCGGATCGGCAAAACCCAATTGCTCTAGGGGATCAAGGGCTTTAGCCGCGTCCGCGGTGAGAGCGCGACGGGCCAGTTCCAATGCGGTGGGCACTACCGAGGCTTCAGAGGGCGTTTTCGCCGGTTTCGCCGGTGCGGATGCGGATGGCCTCGATCAGTTCGGAGACAAAGATCTTGCCGTCGCCGACCTCGCCGGTGGCAGCCGACTGCATAATGACCTCCACCGCTTCGTCGAGTTGGCCATCGCCAACGGCCAATTCAATGCGAATTTTGGGCATGAAATCGAGCTGGTACTCAGCACCCCGGTAGATTTCGCTGTGGCCGCGCTGGCGACCGCAGCCGCGCACCTCGCTAACGGACATGCCGACGAGGCCAATCGCGGCCAAGGATTGTTTGACCTCGTCGAGTTTGAAGGGCTTGATAAAGGCCACGATGTTTTTCACGGTGTCCCTCTCAGCGGGCCGAAAACCGGGGCTTGCGACCGTAGCTTACGCCGCTGGGTGCTGGCATTTCGGCAACGTCGAGGGGCTTTTGTTGGCTACCGTGGATGGGGCCGATGCAACTGGCTGGAATCTCTTCGGTCAGCACGACCGTGCCACGAGAAAAAAAGCGACAGCCCTCCTCGTGGGCCTTGGCCGCGAGGATCTCCACTACGCAGGGGGTGTCGCGTTGGTGACTGTGCGACTCGGCCGCCTCGTGTGTCAGCGACAGATGCACGTAGTAGCGATCGCCTGGAGAAATGCCCTCGTGGGTAAAGCGCTGGGCCGCGCTGCGAGTCGTGCCCATGTAGAGTCGGTCGGGCGGCGGGTCCATAGGCTCGCCGTCCATATCGACGAAAAAACTGTGTCCGTATAGCGCGCGAATGCCGAACTCGTTCAGTTCAAAGCGATACTGCCCCGGGGCTTTGACGAGCTTGACGACATCGGCTTCGGTTGCCTCTGCGTAGCGTTCTTGTACTCCTTGTACGACCTGATCCAACGGCGCGTAGCCGTAAGCATCAATCTCCAGTCCAAATTCGTCGGGCCGATGCCTGAGCATCAGCGAAAGCAATTTGGAAATGCGACTTGTATTGGCCACTGCTCATCGCGTCCTTTCAGCATTATTAATGTAGGGGCGACCGGCCGGTCGCCCCTACGGTCTTAGGGGTTCCACTGTGCGCGATAAGTTTCAATGGCCTGGGCAACCGCCTCGTCGGACAAGGCGATGATCTGGGCCGCCAGCATGGCCGCATTGCGGGCATTGTCAATGCCGACGGTCGCCACCGGAATACCCGGCGGCATCTGCACAATGGAGTAGAGTGAATCGACTCCATTGAGCGCACCCGAGGCAATGGGGACTCCGATGACCGGCAAGGTCGTATGCGCCGCCACCACTCCGGGTAGGGCCGCAGCTAAGCCAGCACCGGCGATGATCACCTTGAGGCCGCGGCCAGCCGCCTCGCTGGCCCAAGTAGCGGTGCGCTCGGGGTTGCGGTGGGCCGAAGATACGATCATTTCGTAGCCGAGTCCAAGCTCTTCGAGCACCGCCGCCCCCTTGCGCATGATGTCCTCGTCCGAGGTACTGCCCATGATTACGCCAACGCGAATATCTGCCATGTAAAAACATCCTCCCTGCGAATTCTATCGCGCACAGGTTAAAATAAGCCAAATCGTCCGCGCGACAACTGCCCTAAGAAGCGTTCATTTTGCGGCGCAGGAAGGTGGGAATGTCCAAATCGCCAACTGCGGGGCGCACTGGCTCCTCCTGATGCTCCTGAGGAATGCTGTGGCCGTTGCGCAGATACGTGGGCACTTCCAAGGAGGTGCCCCCATTGCCGTTGCCGAGCAGGACCGGGCCACCGATGGTCAAAGGATCCGCCTCCACGTCCTGCTCCATCGGCTCCTCTTGGGCGCGGGCCGGCGGCTCGGCTTCGCTGCTCTTGTTTATGTTGAAGCCCGTGGCTATGACCGTCACGCGGATATTCTCGGCTAGGCTATCGTCGATTACAGTGCCGAAGATGATCTCGGCATCCGAGCCGGTTTCCTCGTTGATCAGCGACATTACCTCGTTGACCTCGTAGAGCGTGAGATTGGAGTCGCCGGCGATATTGATCAACACGCCCTTGGCACCGGTGATCGACACATCCTCCAAAAGCGGGCTGTTGATCGCCTTGCGAGCGGCCTCCACGGCCCGCTCTTCGCCGCTGTGCTCCCCGAGGCCCATAATCGCATCTCCGCCCTTGGAAATCACCGTGCGGACATCGTTGAAGTCGAGATTGACCATACCCGGAATCGTAATCAGGTCGGAAATACCACGCGTGGCCTGCATCAGCACTTCATCGGCCTTGAGAAACGCATCTTGGAGCGTGGTGTCGCGGCCGCAGACTTCTAGTAGGCGCTGGTTTTTGATGGTGATCAGAGTATCAACTTGGTCCTTTAGCTCGGCAATCCCACTCCTGGCATTCTTCATCCGCGGAGAGCCTTCCATTAGAAAAGGCTCGGTGACAATGCCGACCGTCAGGGCCCCTTGATCGCGGGAAACTTCCGCAACAGTGGGCGCGACTCCCGTACCTGTACCGCCGCCCATGCCGGCCGTGATGAAGATCAGATCCGAGTCCTGCAGCTGCTTGGAGACCTTGTCGCGGTCTTCTTCGATGGCTTGCCGTCCCACCTCTGGGTCTGCACCAGCACCCAAACCCCGCGTGACGCTGCTGCCAATGCAAATGGGAAAGTCAGCCCGCGAGGTCTCCAGTGCCTGTGCATCCGTGTTGACGGCGACGAATTCGACGCCGTGCATCCCGGACTCAATCATGCGGTTGATGGCATTACCACCGCTGCCACCAACTCCGACGACCTTAATTCGCGCTCGATGCTCGTTATCGATCAACCTAATTGCCATAATTACTCCTCCTTGATTTTGGGACCAGCACCGCCGCTAGTCCCGTGGTTGTAACCATCTTTTTACGCGCCCAAACACTGAATCGAAGGAATCTTCGACCAGCTCCTGCGCTTCTGTTTGGTTTTTTCCCTCCTGTTGCTCCATTCCGTACAGGAGCAGACCCAGTACCGTAGCATACGATGGGCTAGCTAGCTCTGCGGCCCTCTCAAACCCGCTCGACTCCCCCAAGCGCACAGGCATGTTAAAGACCCGCTCGGCCAAGGCTACGGCTCCGGTGATTTGCGCTCCCCCACCTGTGAGGACGATGCCCGCGCCTAGCGCAGCATTGGGCAACGCGGTATAGACCTGCTTGCGGGCTAGGGCCAATATCTCCTCCATTCGCGCCTCGACGATGAGGGCCACTGTCTCGCTGGGCGCGCCCGCACACTTGGCCTGCTCGGCCTCGGCCCGCGTGGTGCGCAGCCCAACGCCGATATCGTTGGTCACGTTATGCCCTCCCAATCCGACGTTGCCCGAGTGGCGCAGCCCTTTGCCAACAAAGACGGCCACATCGGTCGTACCGCCGCCGATGTCGAGCAGACAGACTCCCATTTGCCGCTCGTCCTCACTGAGAACCGCATAGCTCGAAGCAAGCGCGCCGAGAACGACACCGCGCACATCGACGCCCGCACGGAGGATGCTGTGGCAGATGTTCCGCACTGCGGCAATCGA
Source organism: Candidatus Latescibacterota bacterium (assembly GCA_022819745.1). The sequence goes on from JAJEGS010000016.1 coordinate 102,076, forward strand.
GCTGGTGACTACGTGTACACTGGCCTCTAAGCGCACTCCATACATACCCACGGGATCGAGAATGCCTCGCTGGCCATTGACGGCAAACTCTTGGGGCAAAACGTGCAACACCTCGCGGTCGAACGGCACTTTGACCACGCCGGCCGCAGCAAGCACGCGGGCGCGGTCCTGTGCTCCGATCCATCCGCCTTCGCCACCGACAGCCACCATGCCCGTGCTGTTGAGGCTGGCGATGTATTCGCCAGAAATGCCAGCGTACACTGAGTCGATTTCGACTCCAGCCATCAGCTCTGCTTGACGCACGGCCTCGCCAATGGCGTACACGGTCTTCTCGGCATCCACAATCGCCCCGCGCTGGATCCCCTCTGAGGGGTGCTGGCCGACGCCAATAATCCGCGGGGGCCGCTCGGCGACCTGCTCGGCAATGGCAGCACAGACCTTAGTCGTGCCCAAGTCCAGCCCGGCGATAATGGTGCTGTGCTCCTCACTCCAGTTCATCCCGATTTTGCTTTCTTTTTGCCTACTACCATCTGGCCGGCATAGCGCAAGTCGATATAGGCCGGATCGGGATGGCTTTGATGGACGCGCGGCATCAACTCGCGAATAGTGCGGAGCCGGTGGGCGGCCTCGTTGGCCGGCAAGCGCACTTCGAGTCCGTCACCGGCCATCTGCAAGCGAATGCTCGCCCCGGACATCGGCTGGATGCCGGCTACGTTGAGGCAAAATTCCGCATCGGCAACCGTGGCTTCCTCCCACCAGCGCAGTATCGCCAATAGCGCAGAGTCCGACACTGCCACGCCCGGCTGTAGCGAGTCGCCGCGGACGGACAGCCCGGATATGACGGGCAAATTGCGGGGCGGGACATCCGTACTGTCTGCCGGAAGCAAGACGCCATCGGGCGTTATCCCGTAGGTCTGGTCCAAATCGATCCAAGCCACTTGGCGATGCTCGACGATATCGACGGCAATCCGGTTGGGTGGCTTGCGCACCACGAAAGCCTGCTTGATCCAATACATGGCTTCCAGCCGCTGCGCGACCTCGTCCAAGTCGATGGCGAAAATGTTGCTACCAGCCACGAGGCCACTGGCGACGCGTACATCCTCCCCACTGAGTCGCCGCAACCCGTCCACTTCAATAGCCTTGAGGCCAAAGTAGGAGGCTTGGCCAAAGTAGGTAGCCGCTTGATAGGCCGCTAAGGTGCTGCCCGTGGCCAAAATTAAGAGCGCAATCCAAAGCCCGCGGGCCTTGGATTGACCTCGCTCCCCCACGGTTAGCGACTTCTTGCGCGCCTTGGTCTTCTTCTTTTGACGATTCACGAGTGCTCTCCGGCGGCCAAAGCCGCGATCAACTCCCCAGCCACCTCGCCAATGTCGCCAGCTCCCATGACCAGCACCAAGTCGCCCCGACGACAGATATCCACCAAATGAGCCACGAGTTGTTCTCTGTCCGGTAGGTATGCCACGGTTTTGTACCCGTTGGCGCGCATGGCTTCCTCGATCAGTTCGGAATCCACACCGGGCAAGGGGGCTTCCCGCGCGGCATAGACCGCCGCCAGCACCACGTAGTCAGCCGCCGCTAGCTCGCGGGCAAAGGCTGCCGCTAAGTCGCGGGTGCGCGAGTACAGGTGAGGTTGGAAGACAGCGACCACTCGGCGACCACTCTGCCGCGCAGCGGCCAAGGCCGCCGCTAACTCAGCCGGATGATGGGCGTAGTCGTCCACGACCAGCACGCCAGCGAATTCCCCCTTGCGCTGAAAGCGCCGGTCGGCCCCGCCGAACTGCTCCAAAGCGTCGGCGATCACGGCGAACTCTACCTGGAGCGCACAAGTCAGCGCGGCGGCTCCAGCGGCATTGCGGACATTGTGGACGCCGTGGACCTGCAATTCGATCTCGCCTAGCTTTTGCCCGTCGAAACACAGGGCAAACCGGCTGCCCCAAGCCCGCTCTTCGAGCTCGGCGATCCGGTAGTCGTTGTCATCGGCCATGCCATAGGTCTGATGGGGACGCTGCAAGTCGGCCAGCACCCGCTCTCCGACCAGCCCATCCCCGGCCAGCACACTGCAACCGCAAAAGGGCAGGCGCGCGAGAAATTGGCCGAAAGCCCGTTCAAGAGCCTCCAAGCTCCCGTAGTAATCGAGGTGTTCGGCATCTATACTTGTCACGAGGGCCAAGCTCGGATACAGGTGCAAGAAGCCGCCAGCAAACTCGTCGGCCTCCACTACAAAGACCTCGCCACTTCCCACCTCGGCCTGCGGTCGCCCGTTGATCCAACCCCCGATCAAGACCTGGGGATCGAGGCCAGCGCGGCGCAAGATCGCCGCTGCCATCGAAGCAGTCGTCGTCTTACCGTGAGTACCGGCTACGGCGAGGGTCAACGGCGCACGAGACAATTCTCCCAGCACCTCGGCCCGGCTAGCCGTGGGAATGCCCTCGTGCGCGGCAGCCTGCCGCTCGGGATTGTCAGCCGGTACGGCGGCCGAATACACCACTAGATCCACTCCTTGGACGAGTTGGCCATTGTGCCCCACCGCGACGGCGAATCCCTCTTGGCGCAGCAGCGCGACGCTGGGCGAGTCGGCCTGGTCCGAGCCGCTTACTACGCAGCCTTTGGCGGCGAGCAGCCGGGCCAAGCCCTCCATGCCCGCTCCACCGATGCCGACGAGGTGCACGCGGCGATATTGGTCAAAGAGGGTCTTCATCATTGCCAACGCACCAAACCCTCTTGACGTCCAGGTGCCGTGCGGGCGACCCCCAGCAAGATGCCCACTCCCGCCATGTTCCCCATCAACGACGAGCCTCCATAGCTGACAAAGGGCAGCGGCAAGCCGGTGGTGGGTAGTACCCCGACGACCACGCCGATGTTGAGCAGGGCGTATATCGAGATCATCGCCGTAATGCCGATGGCAACCAAAAAGCCGTACGTATCACCAGCACGGGTCCCAATGCGCACTCCGTAAAATGAGAAAGCCGCGAAAAGTCCCAAGACTACCAAGGTACCTACAAGCCCCATTTCCTCGCCGATGACCGAGAACACAAAATCCGTGTGTGGCTCTGGCAGGTACTGCTCTTTTTGCATGCTGTTGCCCAAACCCACTCCCAAAAGGCCGCCATTGCCCATGCCGTAGAGCGACTGCAAAACTTGATAGGAGCCAGCCGGATCGCGCTCTGGGTCGATAAAGCTGACTAAGCGCCGCATCTGATAGCTCGAATGCATCAGGGAAAACCCAATACCCAACAGCGCGAGCAACCCAGCCCCGGCCAAGTGAGACAAGCGCATTCCACCGACCCACAGCATGATTAAGGCAATCAGCCCCAGCGCAATAGCCGTCCCCAAGTCGGGCTGCAATACGATGAGCACAAGGGCAAAGCCGACGACTAATAAACGGGGCACAAACCCGCGACTAAAATCGTGTAGCTCGTCGCGCTTGCGCACTAAGACATCCGCCAAGTAGAGCACCAGCGCCAGCTTGGCAAACTCGGCCGGCTGAAAAGCCAAGGCCCCGCCCCAAGCCGGAATGCTCAACCAGCGCTGAGCTGCGCCGTGGCCCCACGCCAAAACCAGTAAGAGCGACAAGAGGGCCAACAGCACGATCGGCCGCGAAAGCCGCGCCCACCAATGCAAAGGCATCCGCGAAAACGCGAGCATGAGCACCAAGCCGATGAAGACGCGGATGGATTGCCTTTTGAGGAAGAAACCCGAGTCGCCAAAGCGCACGTTGGCCAAAACGGAGCTAGAGCTATAGATCATGACCAGCCCCAGGCCTACCAGCGTCAGGCAAATCAGCAACACCAACATGCTGTCGCGCTGCACAGCTATCATCAGTGATGGAACTATAGGTTGCTAGGGGTGCTCGGTGGGAGCGAGCTAGCTCAACTACTGCAGAATGCGCTCGACGACTCGATCAAAGGCCATGGCCCGAGAGGCCTTGACTAAGACTACATCGCCGCGGCGCAACTGCGCCGCCGCGAATTCGCCGAGTTGCTCGGACTGCTCAAAGTGGCGAGCCGCGTCTTGGGCCATGCCAGCCGCACGGGCTGCGGCCACTAAGTGCGCGCTTTCGCGGCCAGCAGCCAGGACGACATCGGCGCACTCGGCGGCCTTCTCGCCGACAACCGCGTGCAACCGGCCGCTCTCCGCGCCGAGCTCTAGCATGTCGCCGAGTACGGCGATTTTCCGCGCACCGGGCACATCGACGAGGAGGTCGAGTGCGGCCGATACCGAGCCGGGACTGGCGTTGTAGCAATCGTCGATTACTGCGATCCCATTCTTGCGCACGATCTCGCCGCGCTGGCTCACCGCCTCGAACTCGGCGAGAGCGCGCTGGATCCCTTCCCAAGGTACGCCGAGGATGCGACCGACCGCGGCCGCGGCCAAGGCATTATACGCATTGTGTCGCCCTAGAACATTGAGATCAATGGGAACATTATGTAGAAGGAAGTGGCCGCAGCCCTTCTGGTCGAGTACGAGCCTCTCCCCACGAAACTCGCTCTCACGCGCAAAACCGAAGGTCAGGAGTCTCCCCTTTGTCCTCTTTACCTCCTGAGCCACGACACGGTCATCGGCGTTGACGAGAGCCGTTAAAGACTCGTCCATATAATCCAGAAGCTCCCCTTTGGCCTTGGCCACTCCTTCTACAGACCCAAAAAATTCTATGTGTGCAGTCCCGATGTTGAGCAAAACCCCAATAGTAGGTTCGGCAACCGAACACAGGTAGCGAATGTCCCCTATCCGCCGCGCTGCCAGTTCCAACACCACCGCCTCGTGACTCGGTGACAGTTGCAGCAGAGTGCGGGGCACCCCTATCTCGTTGTTTTCGCTGCCAATCGTTTTCAAAACGCAGTACCGCTGCCCCAACACAGCGGCGATCATTTCCTTGGTCGTCGTCTTGCCCGCGCTGCCGACGACGGCCACCACCGGCACCTCCCAGCGCCGCCGATACGCCCGCGCCATGTCGCCCAGCGCTTGCAGCGTCGAGTCAACGGCCAACAGCGGGCCGGGGGCCGCTTGGTCCAACCCTGGCCAGTGGCGTTCCACTAAAGCTGCACACGCGCCGCGGGCAAAGGCGGCCTCGACGAAATCATGTCCATCGAAGTTCTCACCCCGCAACGCGACGAACAGCTCGCCCTCGTCAATGGACCGACTGTCGGTCGCTACTGCTTGCAGGGCGCAATCCGGCTGGAGGCTCCCGACCGGATCGGCAGCCGTCCACTGCACCATCTCGCTCAGGGTCACGGCGCGCATAGCGGCTGCCCTTCCCTAGAGTGCATACTCCGCAGCACGCGCCGGGCAACTTCGCGGTCGTCAAAAGCCACGACGCGGTCGGCGAGTTCCTGCTCCTGTTCGTGCCCTTTGCCGGCAATGACTACGACATCCCCGCTGTGTGCAGCGGCCAGAGCCGTAGCAATCGCTTGTGCGCGGTCAACTTCGCTGTGAACCGCGCTACTGTCGGACACGCCAGCGGCCATATCGTCGATGATGCGTTGCGGATCCTCGCTGCGCGGGTTGTCCGAAGTCAAGACCGTCCAATCGGCCAACTCGCCAGCAACGCGACCCATCAGGGGTCGCTTGCCGCGGTCTCGATCTCCGCCACAGCCGCAGACGCAGATCAAACGACCGCTGCCCAAATCGCGGGCGGCGTGCAAAACCCTTGCTAGCGCATCCGGGGTGTGGGCGTAATCCACGATGACCGCGAAATCCTGCCCTTCGGCGATCTGCTCACAGCGGCCCGGGACGCCCGCTAGGGCGGCCAAGCCGCGACACAGGGCCGCAACATCCAAATCCAAGGCCAACCCGGTGGCCACGACAGCCATAGCGTTGTAGCAGTTGAAATGACCGATCAAATGCGTCTGCACCTCAATGGAGCCGACTGGAGTGTCCAAACACAGGTGCGCTCCCTGCGGGCTAACGTCGGCGCGTTGCAATCGCACTTCAGCCTCCGGGCCACAGCCATACGTCACGACGCGCACCTGAATCCTGCGAGCCAATTCGTCGGCGTGGTCGTCGTCGGCATTAATCACCGCAATCGCTCCTTCTTGCAGGCTTTCAAAAAGCCGGGCCTTGGCCGCAAAGTAGGCATCCCAAGTCCCGTGAAAATCCAAGTGATCGCGCGTCAGATTGGTAAAGACCGCCGCCCGGAAGGGAATGCCCTCCACCCTTTTTAATGCCAGTCCATGAGAAGACACTTCTAGCACGGCCGCTTGCTTGCCAGCATCGACGAGCCGACGCAATAAGCTGTGTAGCTGGACGGCCTCGGGCGTAGTATTGTCCATCTTCTCCAATTCGCCATTGCACCAAAATCCCAAGGTCCCCAAGTACCCGCACGGCAGGCCAGCGGCTTCAAGGGCACTCCTGAGCAGGAAGGCCGTGGTGGTCTTGCCATTGGTGCCGGTGACGCCGACGTTGAGCAGCGCTTGTCCAGGAGAGGCGTAAAAACGCGCCGCCATTCGGGCCAATGCGGCTCGACAATCTGCCACCTGCACTCGCGTCGCACCGGCACAATCGATCCGCTCTTCCACCATCACGGCGCGGGCCCCGCGGGCGATGGCATGATCCACAAAGCGGTGTCGGTCCTGCTCCTGTCCCCCGCGTATAGCCACGAAAAAGTCGCCTTCTTCCACGCAGCGCGAATCGCAGCGGATCTGCCCTAATTCAATATTTTGGTCGCCCTCCACGCAGGCGTCGGGCAGCTCTTCGAGTAGGTATTTTAATTCCATTATTAAATACCTCTCGAACTCTGGGCTGGAATGTTTCCGACGAGGCGGGCCTGCTGCGTTTTCCACGGGCTGCGGGCGGCTTCTGCGCCCAGCATACAGTTGATCTGCCCTACGCGTCCGGCCCAACCCGGCGAGGGCGACTGATTGACGACCACAGTACCCACGCCGGAAAAGGCCACCGGCAACCCTCGCATCTGCGCTTGGAAGCGGGCCATGTCTGGGGTCATACCGCGCAAATCGGGCACGGCCGGCCCCTCTTTCTGCGGACGCTTGGCTGCTGGCTGGACCAACAGGCCACCAGGCAGGCTGATGATCCGCTTCATCACCCGGCGGAAGGTCGGGGCTGCCACAGATCCTCCCCACCCATTCACGCTGGGGTTTTCGACCATAATCACGCACGCGTATTGGGGATTGTTGGCTGGCAGAAAGCCGACGAATGAGGCTATGCTGGCGTTGGGATCGTAGCCACTGCCATCGGCTAAGGCGCGCTGAGCCGTGCCCGTTTTTCCGGCTACGGCCACGCCCTCAATGCGGGCCTTTTGCCCGGTGCCCCTTTCCACAACTCCAGTCAGCACCTCGCTCAGGGTCGCCGCCGTCTTCCGGCTCACGACCCGGCGGATCGGCTGGGGGCCGCCGCGACCGTCGAGCTGACCGTCCGAATCAATCGTTCCGGCGACGATCTGCGGTGCCATCAACACGCCACCGTTGGCAATGGCTCCGTACGCCATGGCGAGCTGTAGGGCCGTCGCGCCGATTTCCTGCCCGATGGCAATAGTCGCCAGCGACCGCCTAGACCACTGATCAACCTCCTGCAATAAACCAGGCGTTTCCGCTGGCAAGTCAATGCCCGTGCGAATCGCGAAGCCAAAGTTGCGGATGTGTTCGTAAAAGCGATGCCGCGCCAGCCGCTGCGTCAGCTTGATCGTGCCGATGTTGCTCGATTTTTCCAAGACCTGAGCAAAGAGCAAATCGCCGTGGGGCTGAATATCGCGGATCGTGTCGCCATTGGCCAACCTGAACGTCCCGTGCCCGCAAAAGATGCGATCGTGCAGACTGACCAGCTCATCTTCAAGGACGGCGGCAGCCGCGATGACTTTGAAGGTCGAACCAGGTTCGTACACGTCGGTTATCGCGCGATTGCGCCTGAGTTCCGGCGAGGAGCGAGACGCCTTATTGGGATCGAAAAGCGGCAGGTTGGCCATGGCCAGTACCTCACCACTGCGCGGGGCGATAATGACGCCCAATGCACCCTGGGCCTTTGAACCGTCGATGGCCTGTTGCAACTCTTCCTCTAGAATGCTCTGATAGACTCCATCAATAGTCAGCATCAGGTCTCGACCGTGCTCCGGCTCTTCACGCTGCTGCTGACGCCCGGGTACTTGCTTGCCGCGCGCATCGACGAATCCCACTATCGAGCCGTCCTTTTCGCGCAATATATCGTCGAAGGCTCGCTCAATCCCCTCGCGGCCGCTGTTGTCGATGTTGGTGTGTCCGATGAGTTGGCCAGCCAGCGGCCCCAGGGGATACTGGCGACGAGTCTCTGGGTGTTGGAACACGCCGGCGAACGCGACCGCTCCCACATCCTCGTCAACCACCTGACGCGCCAGATAGATAAATTGCTTGTCCCCGCGCAATTGGCGCTCAATGAACTCGGTCCGTTTATCGTTCAGGGACGCGAAGTGGGCGGCTACGCGCTTGGGATCTTCAACCTGATCGGGATAGGCATAAAACGATGTGGCTTGGACATCTACGGCCAAACTGTTGCCACGTCGATCGACTACCCGACCCCGGCTCGCTTTCAGCGTGCGGCGCTCAAGGTACTGCGCATGGGCTTCGGCGCTGTACGCCTCATGCCTGAAGATCTGGATTTGGATGAGGCGTGCGGATAGCCCCAACCACGCCACCGCACCCAAAATCACGATCCAGCGCAGCCGACTAATGCCCGTATGTTGCACCCGTGGCCCCATCAATCTCCTTCCCAATGAGCCAATGCACCATTATTCATGCCATTTATAGTCTGCGAGGGATAGACCATGCCGAGCTGGCCGAAGGCCACTTTCTCGACAAAGCCGGAGTTTTTCCGCACTACAATAGCCGCCAATAGCTGAGCACGCGCTCTGTCGAGCTCGGCTATTTGCGTCTCAGCCGTGCTTATGCCGCCGACCACCCGGGCCATTTCGACCTTTTGCCAGACGTGGAAGAGGGCCGCCCCAGCCAGCATCCCTATGAGGAGCACGTACTTCACACAGGAAATTCCGCCTTTGCTCATATTAGCCTGCCTCGATTTTTTCGTAGATTCTCAAAATGGCGCTGCGCGCTCGAGTATTTTGTTTGACCTCGGCCTCGCTCGCCCGCTGCAATTTGTAACCTACTCGCTTGAACGACGGTTTCCTCCCGCAGGTGCAAATGGGTACGCGCGGCGGACAAATGCAGCCGCGCACTAGCGCCGCGAAATGCTGCTTGACCAACCGGTCCTCTAAGGAGTGATAGGCCAAGACGACCAGTCGGCCACCGGGTTTCAGTCTGACCTCTGCAGCCGTCAACCCCGCCTGCAACTGCCCCAACTCGTCGTTGACGGCGATGCGCAACGCTTGGAATACGCGCGCCAGCGTCTTGTTGAGCATCTGGGGCCGCGTGGCCGCTACGGCCTGCCGCAAAGCCTGCGTAGTGATCAAGGGCGCGAGCCGCTGCTGCCGATAGATTGAACGCGCTATCCGCCGCGCTGCGCGTTCTTCTCCGTAGCGCGCAATTAACTCGGCCAGTTCGCGCTCGCTGCACGCCGCGATCAATTCGGCGGCTGTTGGGCCAACTTCCGCATCCATTCGCATATCGAGAGGTCCGTCGGCCTGATAGCTGAATCCCCGAGCCGATGCGTCGATCTGATGCGAGGAAACTCCTAAGTCGAACAGGACGCCGCTCAACGGCCCGATCCCTTCCTGAGCCAGCAACTCGCTCAATTCGGCAAAGCGGCCTTGCCGCACGACGGCTCGCGTATCTGCTGCCAACCTCACTCGCGCTGCCGCTACGGCTTCCCGATCCCGATCTACTGCTAGCAGCCGCCCCTTGGGGCCGAGGGCCTGAAGCAATGCCCAACTGTGGCCACCTCCGCCGACTGTCGCATCCACGTATGCTTCGTCTGGATCGGTGACCAGCCCGGCGACTACTTCCGCGACCATGACCGGTATGTGGTATGCCATAGTTCATAAGGTTTAGAGGTCTATTGCAAAGTCTTCCAAGCTATCGGCAAGATCTTCCATCGGCGGAAAATCATCGCTGTTTTCTGGGCTCCAAAACTCCAATTTGTCCAACGCACCAATGATGACCATCTGGTTCGTGATGCCGGCCTTGGCCAGCAGTTTGCGTGGGATGCCGGTCCGCCCCTGTCGGTCTAGTTTCACTTCTGCCGCATGCGAAACCATGGAGCGGATGAAGGCCCGCGCCTCGCGTTTGGTCGTCGGCAGGCGCAAGAGCTGTTCGGCTTTCGCTTCCCACTCGGGCCGGGAGTAGGCCACCAAGCAGTTGTCGAACCCACGCAGCACCACGAGCGTGTCGTCGGCTTCTGGAGGCAGCTTCTTGCGGAACTCCGCCGGCACAAAAATCCGCCCCTTGTCATCGACGGGAACCTCGTGTCTGCCTGTGAAAAACTGTGCCATTTGATGCCCATATCAAGTCAAAATTCCCGTTCCACCACTTTCCACCACTTTCCACCACATCCCAATAATACACGCATCTCAACGGAACTGCAAGCATATTTTTCCTTTATTTTTCAGATAGATACGGCCATTTCAAGCTGTCTTATACACTTATTTGTGTATATATCACACTTATTTGTGTGCCCATCGGCTACCGTCCGCTCTCTTTAATTTTCGTCCCTACTGCCACATTGACATAGAAAAGGGGTTGGCCATCGTGTGGTCCAACCCCTTTTGCTTTAACTCGGCGGGTATCTTTACGTCGGCATCTTCTCCATGACTCGGCGGTAAATCGGCTTGCCTTGCGCTAGGAACTTGTCTTCGTAATTGGTCCGCGCCCCCAGCCACTCGACATCCACCTCCACTAAGCACGAACTGGTTTCCAACGCCGCGAGCATGACGTCGAAATAATCGGCGTAATCCGTGGCTAGCCACAACTGACCGCCCGCGCATAACGTGCGCTCGACTTCGCGTAGAAATGCCTCGTTAAAAAGCCGCCGCTTGTGATGCCGCTTCTTGGGCCAAGGGTCGGGAAAATAGATGTGATAGGCTCGCACTGATACCGCAGCCACGAAAAACTCGACGAATTCTCGCGCATCCATGTGCGCGAATCGCACGTTGTAGAGATTGCGGCGCACGGCGCGCTGGTGGGCAATGCGCAAGTATTTGGCCGCCCATTCGACTCCAATGAAATTCACTGCAGGCTGGCGGCTGGCCGCGTCGATGATAAAGCGTCCTTTGCCAATGCCGATTTCGACCTCCACCGGCTGGTCGTTGCCGAAAACTTCCCGCCAATCCAACGTCGGATCTTGGTCTGGGTTATCCGGCAACGCCAAAAAACCCGCCCCGGTCTGCTTCATCAAATTCTCCCCAAAGAAAAAGCGCTCCCCTACTATTTAGGGGAGCGCCGTATAAACAACACTGCGAATATAGCTAGATCAACCAGCGGCCTCGCTGTGCGAAGGTAGGCCGCAAAACTGCTCGTAGTCAATTAGCTCGGTGACAGTCGGGCTGTCGCCGCACACTGGGCACTCGCTGTCGCGCCGGAGCTTGAGTTCGCGGAATTTCATCTCTAAGGCATCGTAGAGCACCACCCTCCCTACCAAGGAGGTGCCCTGTCCCAATAGCAGCTTGACGACCTCGGTGGCCTGTACTAGCCCGATGATGCCGGGCAATACCCCTAAGACCCCACCCTCGGCGCAGCTTGGCACCTCTCCGGGCGGCGGCGGCTCGGGATAAAGGCAGCGATAGCACGGGCCGTCCCCGGGCACGTACACGGTGGCTTGGCCCTCAAAGCGAAAAATGCTGCCGTCCACCACGGGCTTTTTCTGCATTACAGCCGCGTCGTTGACCAAATAGCGGGTCGGAAAGTTGTCGCAGCCATTGACCACGATGTCGTAGCCATCCATGACCTCGAAAATATTGTGCGAAGTCAACAGTTCGTAGTGCGGGTGTATCTCAATGCCAGGGTTGATGTCGAGCAACCGGTCGCGGGCGGCCTCGACCTTGGGCCGACCGAGATCGGACTCGCCGAACAGCACTTGCCGCTGCAAATTGCTCTTATCGACCACATCGGCATCCACCAAGCCGATCTTGCCGACACCAGCCGCAGCCAAGTACAGGGCCGTCGGGCAACCCAAGCCACCCGCTCCCACCAGTAACACCCGGCCCTTGAGCAACTGCTGCTGCCCCTTCTCCCCTACCTCGGGCAGGATGAGATGCCGGGCGTAGCGCTGCGAGTCCTCTTCGGAGAGCAGGCCACCCTGCTCGATTTCAAAGCCAGCGTCCTTCCAGCCTTTGATGCCGCCGATCATGGACTTGGCATTGGTGTAGCCCAGAAAGGCCAAATCGCGCGCTGCCAAGGCCGAGCGGTTGCCCCCGGCGCAATAGAGCACGATTTCCGCGTCGCGATCTACGGTCACGTCTTCTTCGATGTTGAGCTCCAAAAAACCGCGTGGGATCAACTCAGCCCCGGGGATATAGCCGTCCATAACTTCTTCCCGCTCGCGTACATCTATGACGTGAACCGATCGACCAGCTTGGAGGGCCGCTTGGACCTCAGCCGGAGTCACTTCGGCGATTTCGGCCTTTACGCTCGCTAATAGCTGATTAGATGTAACAGTCATACTCTCTCCTCGATTGCTAATGCACCGTCGCGCAAGCGCTCGACCTGAGCAACGGTGCGGTCAATGGCAAATTCTACTTCTACCATAGTATTAAAACGTCCCAACCCAAAGCGCAGAGAAGCCCGCGCCAAATCGTCGTTTACGCCGATGGCTTTGAGGACGTGTGAGGGCGCGCTCGTCCGCGATGAACAGGCCGCGCCCGCAGACAACGCGATCTCGCGCAATCCCAAAAGCAGTTCGGTTCCGTCCACCCCAGGGAAGCTCACGTTGAGATTGCCCGGCAGGCGCTCTTCCGCATGGCCGTTGACGACCAAAGGGCCGAGCGCGGCCTCCAGCCCGGCGCACAACCGTCGCCGCATTTGCACCAATCGCGCTGCTTCCTCGGTCATCTCCTCGCGCCCCAACTGACAGGCACGTCCCAAGCCGACGATCCCCGGCACGTTGAGGGTGCCGCCACGCAGGCCGCGTTCCTGCCCGCCACCCTCGACTTGGGCCTGCAAGCGCACGCGCGGCTTGCGCGAGCGCACGTAGAGAAAACCGACGCCCTTGGGAGCGTAGAGCTTGTGGCCAGAAGCCGAAAGCAGGTCAATGCCGAGCGTTTCCACATCGAGTGGCACCTTGCCAACGGCTTGGGCTGCGTCGCAGTGCCACAAGACGCCACGCTCGCGAGCTAGCCGCCCGATATCCTCTAGCGGCTGCAAGACCCCAATCTCGTTGTTGGCAGCCATGAGCGAGATAAGGGCCGTCCGCGGCGTGATAGCCGCCGCGAGTTGGTCGAGGTCAATCTGGCCGTAGCGGTCCACAGGCAGATAAGTCACCTCTACTCCTTGCTGCTCCAAGGTGTGGCAGCACTCCAAGACGGCCTTGTGCTCAATGGCACAGGTGACGATGTGCGCTCCAAGGGGCACCATCTGCACTGCGCCTTTGATGGCCAAATTGTTGGCTTCCGTAGCTCCGGCCGTAAAGACGATCTCCTGAGCACGCGCGCCGATTAACCCGGCGATCTCTTCCCGTGCCTTTTCGACCGCGTCGGCGGCGGCCAAACCAAAGGCGTGGGTCTTGCTGGACGCATTGCCGAAGTGCGTGCCGAAGTACGGCAACATGTCCGCCAAGACGCGCGGGTCCACCGGCGTAGTGGCCATGTTGTCCATATAAACTGGAATTTGCACGGCTCGTCGCTCAGGCGCTGAAGGACTCACCGCATCCGCAGGTGGTGCGGGCGTTGGGGTTTTCGATCTTAAAACCCGCCCCCATCAACCCATCGTGGTAGTCGAGGATCACACCGTTGAGATAAAGGCTGCTCTTCATGTCGATAAATACTTTGACGCCGTCTATCTCAAAGACGTGGTCCATGTCGCCGGCATTTTCCTCGAAATCAAGCTTGTACTGGAATCCCGAACACCCTCCACCCATTACACCCATGCGCAGCCCATGCCCCTCGTTGCCCTGTTCGCTGAGCAAGCCCTTGATTTTTTCGGCTGCCGCTTCCGTTATAGTTACCATATTTCCCCTCAAGATTCGTAAATAGCGCATTCGATAAGGTCGGGCACCTCGTCGTGCCGCCGATAGACCTCGCAGTGGTGGCAATCCCGCTCTACTACCTTGACCGTACAGCAAAAACAGCCACTGAGAATTTCAATGGCCCGCCGGTTCCGCTCCTTCATACGCGAATACTGGCGAATGCGCTCGTCGATCCGACGCTCTTGCTCGGTGAGGTGCTCGACGAGCTCGCGCGCCAAGCCGCCACCCGACTCATTGCAGTGCTTCAGGTTGAAGAACACGCGAATATGTTCTAGCTCGAACCCCAAATCCTTGAGGCTTTGGACGATTTGCAAGCGGCGCAACTGCGCTTCCGAATACAGGCGAAACCCACCTGCGGTGCGCTCTTCTGGCTCGACGATTCCCAGTTCTTCATAGTAGCGAATCGTGCGCGGTGTGACCCCGGCCTTGGCGGCCAAATCCCCTATTTGCATGGAGAATCCTTCGCTGCGAAGTTCTGGCAAGCAATGTACTTGACGTGAACGTAAGTGTCAATGAATCGACCCCATGGAGCCTATTATCCTATATTCTATAAATAAGATATGGTAAACCAACATCTCCGAAAGAGCGAGGAGATAAGCGCAATGATCGCGCGCATTGCATTCTGTCTAGTCTGGCTGACCACTCCCCTAACAGCTACGACAGTCCAGCGCTTCGACCTAGCAGCCTTGACTGCCAACGCCGAACGCATCGTCGTCGGAGTCTGTCGCCAAGCCCAGCCCCAATGGGTACGCGGGCAGATCTATACCCGCTATGTGTTCTCCGTCTCCCAGGCCATCAAAGGGCCAGCGATCTCGCAACTGGAATTGCACCTGCCCGGCGGACATCTGCAAGGCACTGTTACCCGCATTGTCGGCATGCCCATCTTCGCCCCCGGTGACGAGGCCGTGCTCTTTCTCACCGCGGCGAACGCCTTGGGACACGCCTGGCCAGTCGGACTAGCTCAAGGCCACTTCGCCATCAAGCGCAACGCCGCCAATAAACCACGAGTCTTTCAAGAACTAAATGGCCTTGCGCTGCACACCGAACTGCACAGCCCAGCCAAAAAGGCACCGCCCGACGAACCCGTCCAAGGTATGCCGCTCGATCAGTTTTTGGCGCGGGTGCGCACCTTGACCGAAGGCCAAACACGCGATGCGCACTAGCAGCCTACTGCTTGGCGGCCTGCTCGTCGCCATGCCCAGCCACGGCTTTCTCATCCAGACCTTTGAATCCCGATTTGGCAACCAAGTCCAGCAGACCTGGCGCCTCCCCGACCGCATTTCCTTTGTGCTCCACGCCGCTGGTTCTGACGATCTATCCCCTGCTCAGACCCATGCGTTGATCCGCGAGAGTTTTCAGGTCTGGAGCGACGTAACTACGGCACAGGTGGAATTTGTCGATCAGGGCACAACCCAAAACAGCGTCCCAACGCAAAGAGATAGGCGCAACCTGATCTACTTCGACGAGACAGGACGCTACCTAAACGCCCCGCCCGAAACCGGCGTCATCGCCATAACCCGCATCCAGTCCCATTTTGCGACCGGCCACATCACCGATGCGGATATCATCTTTAACGGGCGCGACTTCCGCTTTTCCACTGGTCTATTTGTTCAGCCCGGCAATTGGATAAATCTCAAAGACGTAGCCGTCCACGAAATCGGCCACCTGCTCGGGCTTGAACACACCCCGCTCGACGGCCCCCCGCATATCCGCCCGACCATGAACCCCTTCAACCACAGCGACGACTCCGGCGAAGCGCAAAGCCTCGAACCCGACGACATCGCTGGCGTCAGCTTCCTCTATCCGGCCATTGACTATCAAGCCAGCGTCGGCAGCATCGCCGGCCAAGTCCAAGACTTCGACCAACAGCCACTTTTCGGCACGCACATCAAGGCCGAAAACCTCGACACCGGCGAACTGTTCAGCACCGTTTCGGGTGCCGACCCAAACGCCGTCACAATCGGGCACTACCGGCTGCACGGCTTGACGCCGGGCCGCTACCGCCTGAGCCTCGCGCCCATTGCCGGGGCGATTAACGAAGAAAACTTCGGCGGTATTTTCACTAATTTTGCCACTGGATTCCCCGCAGAGTTCTACGACAACGCCCGCAACAATACCTATGCTCGCATTCTCGACTTGGCTGCAGCCCAGCACATCGACAATGTCGATTTCATCTCCGATTTTGCCGTGCCCGGCTATCCCTTCGTAGTCCCCATAGCCATAGTCACCAACACCCCCGATACCCAAGGCCCTTATCCACTGCGCGTCGCAGCCCGCGATGCCGCCAGCGTGTGGCTCCTCTATCAGATTGATGGCGGGAGCATCCAGAACTTGCAAATGCAGCAGCGAGATAGCCTCTTCATCGCCCAAATTCCCGGCCAGCACGTCGGCACGCGCATCGCCTATCAGATCAAGGCCCACGGTGCCGACGGCAAGGTCTCGCACTTTCCCCATGCGGACGCTTGGCTCGACTTCACCATCGTCGAACTGACCGGGGCCCCATTGGCCTTTACTGCCTTGCGCGGCGACGACGCCATTGGCGTGGTCGATACAGGTACCCGCCGCGAGCTAGCGCGCATCCCCGTCGGCGACGAGCCGATCCAGATGATCCTAGCCGACGACCAACTCTTCGTGTCCAACCTCTCGTCGAATGACCTCCGCATCATCGACACCGCGACTTTCCAAGTCCAAGCGCACATCGAGACCGCGGTCCAGCCCCTCGACCTAGCCCTTGCGCCCGACGGCAAAACGCTCTACGCGACCAACTCGGGCACGAATGCGCTGACCATCGTCGATGTTGAGTCGGGCCAAGCGCGCACCGTTGAGATCGCCGACACGAGTGAAGGACTATACGGCATTGCCGCCACCGCCGACAAGATATTCACCACCGACATCGCCGACAGCCAAGTCCTCGTCCTCTCGCCGCGAGGCCGCATAATCGACCGCATCCCAGTACCACCGAAACCGCGCTCGCTCGCGCTCGCACCCAACGGCAAGACGCTGTACGTAACCAGCATGGACACGGGCCGCTTGACTGCCATAGACGCCGATGGCGCAACCGTCGCGCGCACCATCGACTTAGGCGTCAGCGGCACCTTTGCCATCGCACCCAGCCCGGATGGCCGCAAGCTCTATTTGACCGCTCATGGAGAAGGTGCTCTACTCGTCGTCGATGTGGCCAGCGGAACCTTGCGCAAAAAGCTCGCCATCGGCCGCAATCCACGGGCCATTGCTTTTTCGCCCGACGGCACGCAGGCGTACGTCACCAGTTCCTTTTCCAATGAGATCCACATCGTCGATGCCGTGCGCGACTCCGTTGTCGGCCACTACGCAACCGGCCAGAATCCACGCGGCATCGCGCTGACACAGCCAGTTTGGCCCACCATCGAGTCCCAACACCCGATCCATTTCGCCCTGGCACCGGCCTTCCCCAACCCCTTCAACGGCTCGACGCAAATCACCTACACACTCGCCGCCGAGTCCCCGGTCGAACTGCGCGTGTACAACGCCCTCGGCCAAGCCGTGCGCACCCTTTTGCGCCAGCATCGGAAAGCGGGGACGCATCATATTCATTGGGATGGAAGAGACGATCAAGGACGGCCACTGGCCAGCGGCACCTACTTGCTCATCATGCGCGCTGGCGCGGTGCGCCAAACGACGAAGATGTTACTCTTGCGCTGATTCTACTGATTCGATAAACCCATCGACGCTGAAATAGCGAAACCCCGTATCGCAAAGCATGGTCACTAGCCGGGCCTCTGGGGCTAGGGTACTGGCCACCTGCAAGCTGGCCGCCACATTGGCCCCAGACGACGGCCCCAACAGCAACCCTTCCTCGCGGGCCAAGCGGCGGGTGTAGTGAAAAGCCTCGTCGTCGTCTATCTGCACGACCTGGTCAATCAGTTCCCGATCGAGAACTTCGGGCACAAAACCCGCGCCAATCCCCTGAATACCGTGTAAATCAGCTACGCCCCCCGAGAGCACGGGCGAGCGCTTAGGTTCGACCGCTACTATGTACACGTCTGGCACGGCCTGCTTGAGCACTTCCCCAACGCCGGTTATGGTGCCACCAGTCCCTACCCCAGCGACAAAGGCGTCCAGCTCACCTCCGGTAGCCGCGAGGATCTCCGCGGCCGTGGCCCGGCGGTGGGCCTCCGGGTTGGCCGGGTTGGCAAATTGCTGCGGAATAAACACGCCTTCGGGATCGGCGGCCTTGAATTCTTCGGCCTTGCGGATGGCCCCCGGCATGTCTTCGGCTGCGGGCGTCAGTGCAATTTCCGCACCGTAACTGGCCATGACTTGCCGCCGCTCCAAGCTCATGCTCTCGGGCATGGTCAGCACCAGTCGATAGCCCAGTACGGCCGCGGCGAGAGCCAACGCGATCCCGGTATTGCCACTGGTAGGCTCGACGATGGTCATGCCCTTTTTGAGTTGGCCGGCTGCCTCGGCGGCGCGGATCATGCTAACGCCGATGCGGTCTTTGACGCTGCCGGTTGGGTTGCGCGCTTCGAGTTTGCCGTAGAGCTGGCTGCCGTTGGCTGGCGCGACGCGGTAGAGGCGCACGAGGGGCGTGTCCCCCACTAACTGCAACATGTCGTCTGCGATCTTGCGCGTGCTCATCCCTCGGCCTTCAGTTGCTCCACCAAGTCCACAGCCGTAGTTAGCGGCCGTGAGCAAGTCGCGTCGCGGCACACGTACGCCCTGCCGCCAACTTCTAGCTTCCCCTCTAACAGCGGCAACGCAGCCTCAGCTTCACCAGCCCCAACGCCAGCGGCCAACACGACCTTATTGGGCACAAAGCACCGGTGCAATGCGGCGGCAAAAGCACGGCACTCTGCTTGATCCCCTACCAAGGCAACCTCCGTGGGCCTAGCCAAGTAGAAGTCGAGTGCGCAGAGCATTTGCGCCCCAGCGGAAGGAGCGCGGCGCAATAGCTGCTCGAAGAGGACGAGCGTTTGCTCGCCTTGCTGCCACAACGCCTGATCGCCCTTCATCGCCCCCAAGCGCAAAAGCGCCAACGCACCCAGCGAGTTGCCCGAGGGCGTGGCGTTGTCAAACGGGTTCTTGGTGCGCACGATCAAGTCGGTCGCCTCGGCCCCCGCATAGAAAAACCCCCCGTGCTCCTCATCCCAAAATCGCGCAACCATCTCGCCGGCCCAGTGCTCGGCGGCGGCAAAGAAGCGCAGTTCGAAACTCGCCTCATACAGGTCGAGCAGGCCGTTGACCAGACAAGCGTAATCGTCCTGATAGGCCGGAATCCGCGCCCGACCGTCCTTGTAGGTGTGCAGGAGACGGCCGTCGCAGACCATGCGTTCTAAAATAAAGTCGGCTGCCGCTACGGCCGCTCGTAGATAGCGATCCTCCCCGATAACCTGATAGGCTCGGGCCATCGCGCTGATCATCAGCCCGTTCCAAGCCGTCAGAATTTTGTCGTCGCGCTCGGGGGCAATGCGCTGTTGCCGCGCCGCAAGCAGCACCTCGCACCCGCGCTCTACGACTTGTGCCAGCCGCTCCGGCGCTACCTTGAGGAAGCGCGCAACCCCTTCTAGCTCGTTTTCCACGTGCAAGATATTGCGCCCGTGCTCGAAGTTGCCCTCGGGCACAACGCCGTAATAGCGGGCAAAGAGCGCAGCATCTTCTTCGCCTAACAGATCCTCAATCTCCTCTAACAGCCAAATAAAAAACAGGCCTTCCTCGCCCTCGCTGTCCGCGTCCTGCGCCGCGTAGAAGCCGCCTTCGGGCTGCGTCATCTCGCGCAGCACATAGCCGAGGGTGTGCTCGACGACCTCGCGGTAGAATTCGTCTTGGGTCGCCTGATAGGCTTCGAGATAGGTCCACACCAACAAGGCGTTATCGTAGAGCATTTTCTCGAAGTGGGGCACTAGCCAGCGCTCGTCCACTGAGTAGCGGTGAAAACCCCCGCCAAGCTGATCGTACATCCCCCCCCTAGCCATGCACTTGAGCGTGTGCTCCGCGATTTCTAGCGTGCGCTGATCGCCTCGCCTAACATAGCGCCGCAACAGCAGGGACAAGCTCATGCTCGGCGGAAATTTGGGCGCACCGCCAAATCCGCCAAACCTAGCGTCATACGTGGATTTAAGTTGCGAACAAGCCCCGTCGAGAACCTCTTCTCCAGGAATGCCGCCCGGCGTCAAAAACTCGGCGTGTTGCTGGAGTGCGCGCATGAGTTCGGCGGTTTTTTCGGCGACGCCAGCGCGGTTTTCCCGGTAGTAATCCGCTATCGCTTGCAGCACCCTCGGAAAGCCCGGTCGCCCGTGGCGATCTTCGGGGGGAAAGTAGGTCCCGCCGTAAAAAGGCTGCAAATCCGGCGTTAGAAACACCGTCATCGGCCAGCCCCCCTGGCCGGTCATGGCCTGCACGGCCGTCATGTAAATCTCATCGACATCGGGCCGTTCCTCGCGATCGACCTTGATGTTGATAAAGTGCTCGTTCATGCGCTGGGCGATCTGTTCGCTTTCAAAGGATTCGCGTTCCATGACGTGGCACCAATGACAGGCCGAATACCCCACTGAGAGCAAGATGGGCCGATCGGCGGCCCGGGCCGCAGCCAGCGCCTCCTCACCCCAGGGATACCAATCGACGGGATTGTGGGCGTGCTGGCGCAAGTACGGGCTGGATTCGTCGGCGAGGCGGTTGGTGTGCTTGGGATCAGACATGGTATTAATAATACGATCCGCTGGGCATTGGCGATAGAGCTACGCAGAGGTCCGCGTCTGTAGGTAGTCTTCTAGGTCGCCGACGATGGCGCGGAAGCGCCGTTCGGCCTCGGCGCGAATGTCCGCCCGCTCGTGGCGGCAGTGCAGGGGCCACACTTGCTCCCGATAGCGCCTTTCGAGCCCGTCCTGATAGGCCGTGGGCAAGGCCGCAATCTGCAACGCGCGAATTTCGCCAAAGCTGATATTCGGCGTGCCCACTCCGTTGGCGTAGGCGGCGATCTGCTCGCGGCCCAGCCGCGTCTTAAAAAAGAACCAAGCGTAAAATGGATTGAGCCCCTCCAAGCGAATCAAATCGACAAAGCAACCCACATTGGCCGGCTTGCTCCCCAAATACACCGCGAGGCGATTCCGCCCCAAGGCCCCAGATCCAGACCGCGACAACAGCAAGTCCCCGGGGCGCACGCGGCTGCGCGGGGGATCGTGCACACCTGCGGGCGCGACACACAACAGCGCACGCTCGTCGAGCCCGGTTTCGGCAATGTTGCCCTGCCGGATGACTGGCACTCCGGCTTCTACGTGCTGAGGATGGCTACCCG
The DNA here is from genome assembly GCA_022819745.1 of Candidatus Latescibacterota bacterium. The sequence continues at coordinate 123,401 of JAJEGS010000016.1, forward strand.
TAACAATTGGCCCGTACGTCAAATGACAGATGTACTCCCCCAACGGGACCAGTCGCAAGCGGCCCGCCAAGCGGCGCACGGCAGCGCGCCCCTGCCAGAAGCGCGGATCCCAACGCTGGGCGCACAACGCGCGCTGTCCTATGCTCAGGATCGCGGCCTCCGATTCGCGGCTAGCCGATGCGCTGAGTAAGAGCCGGACGTGCTGCGCGTACTGCTCTACGCTCGGCCTTTTCCCGACTGGTGCGATCAGTCGCGCCTTGGTCCGGGCCAGTGACTTGCTGCGGCGCAATACTACCAAGGCCGTCTGCACCTTGTTGAAGGCTCCAGGCAGGGCGACGACAGCCCGTACTTCAGCGTGCGCTAACAACCAGTCGCGCACGCCCTGCCGCCGGGCATTGGCGAGAAATCCTTCGGGCAATATCAGGGCCAGCCAGCCAGCGGGCCGGGTCAGTTGCAGGGCGCGCTCAATAAAAAGCAACTCCACCGGAAAGGAGCGCATCTGCTTTTGTCCATCGAGCAGTTCAAAGCGCTGGGCGAGCCGACAGGGGCCATCGGCCCCCAACAAGGGCAACATCGGCCCCAACTTGCCAAAAGGCGGATTGGCCAGCACGCAATCAAACGTCTCGTCCGCCACCTCGGGCAAGGTGCCGAGTAAGCCGTCTCCGGTGTAAAAGCGATCCGCTTGGCTGCGTCCCTGCTCGGCTAGCCCCGCGTCGATCTCAATGCCTGTGGTCTGATAGGCTCGTCCGACAACGCCCAACAACGCTCCTTCGCCCGCTGCTGGATCAATCACGCGCGCTCCAGCCCCCAGATTTTTTCCCGCAAGCGTACGCACTGCGTCCCAAACCAACTGCGCGACTGCTGGGGGTGTAAAGTGCTGCGCTAGAATCTTCGCGTTTCCTTCGTTACTCATTAGTGTATCCCATTTGGGGCAATTGCCGCCTATGGCGGCTCATTAAACAACCTACATAACAAATTGCCGAACAAACCATTGGGCACTCAAGCGGATCGCTGGCACACTTTCTGCTAACACCCTAGCCACGCAGGCCGCCAACGGCCTCACTCATTCATCCACGCTCATCTTCAGGAGGAACCCCATGCCGACCTTACGGATGCCCAACATCAACCAAGTCGCCCTCAGCGGCCGCTTGGTGCAAGACCCCGACTTCCGCTTCATGGACAACGGTGCCGCTCGCTTGCGGGGGCGGATCGCCGTCAACCGCTCCTATCGCGATCGCAATCAAGAATGGCAAGAGGAGACCTCCTTCTTCGACATCGTCCTCTGGCAGAAAGCCGCCGAGACCTTGGCCAAACGCCTGCACAAGGGCACGCCGGTCTTTATCACCGGCCGCCTGCAAAGCCACTCTTGGCGCGACAGCGACGACCAGCCCCGCTTCCGCGTCCAAGTGCAGGTGCGGAACCTGCAAGTTCTGGAAAGAGATGCAGAAGACATGCCGGAGGAAAACGCGCAGCAAGAAACTGCCCTCCAAGCGGCTTGAGCAAGGAATGTGCGCGGGCGCAGGCGGGTGCAGTCGGCAGACGAACGAGACGCGCCGCGCCTAGCCCGCGCTTATTCTGCTCGCTCAAAGAGCGCGGCAATGCCCATTCCCCCGCCAATGCACAGCGCAGCTATACCCAGCCTGACGCTATGCTGCTGCATCTGGTGTAAAAGCGTGGTGGCAATGCGCGCGCCGCTGGCACCGACTGCGTGGCCGATGGCAATGGCTCCGCCTTGGACGTTGACCTTATCCCAATCCCAATCCAACTCTCGCCCCACGGCCAAGCTCTGGGCGGCGAACGCTTCGTTAAGTTCGATCCGATCCACGTCTTCGATCCGGGTACCAGTCTGGGCCAACAGCTTACGGATTGCTGGGGCCGGGCCGATGCCCATAATGCGGGGATCGACGCCAGCACTGGCTGTGCCCCGGAGATAAGCCAGCGGTGCCAGCCCGCGCGCCTTGGCCCCTTCTTCGGTCATTAACAGCAGTGCGGCGGCCCCATCATTGATCCCCGAAGCATTGCCCGCAGTCACGGTCCCATCTTTCTTGAACGCCGGTTTGAGTTGACTTAGCTGCTCGACGGTGGTCCCGGGACGCGGATGCTCATCTGTTGCAAAGACGGTCTCCCCACCTTTTTGCGCGATGGAGATAGGCACGATCTGACCTTTAAATACCTCTTGCTCCTGGGCGTTGGCCCAATGCTGTTGACTCCGCGCGGCGAATTGGTCCTGCTCGGCGCGGGTAATCTCGTATTCTGCGGCCAAGTTCTCGGCCGTAACCCCCATGTGGCAGTCGTAAAAACAATCCCACAGCCCATCGAGCAATAGCATGTCCTCGACTTGGCCGTGCCCTAGTCGCTGACCCCATCGCCCGCCGTGCAGGACGTAGGGTGCCTGGCTCATGTTCTCCATGCCCCCCGCCAGCACTACCTCGGCCTCACCGGCCCGCAGGCTCTGGGCGGCCAGCGCAATCGCCTTCAGCCCCGAGCCGCAGAGCTTGTTGACCGTCATCGACGGCACCTCGTACGGCAACTCGGCAGCGATGGCCGCCTGGCGCGCCGGATTGGCCCCGGCCCCACCCTGATACACCATGCCCATCAACACCTCATCCACTTCGCTCGATTCCACTTGGCACTCCTCCAAGGCCGCGGCGAGCACCTTGCCGCCCAATTCCGCGGCCGTCACGTCTTGTAGCGCACCGCCAAAGCGGCCCGTGGCTGTACGCCGGGCGCTGACTACAACTGGATCTGCCATGGTTTCACCTCTATTTCGTTGACGCAGCTAGCTGTGCTGCGTATTTTTTTAACCTCATAACGTAAGCTCGGAACCGAGTTTACAGAAAGAACGCCGCCGTTATGACCGAATCTACCGAGCGCGTCATCACCCACGCCGAACGCATCGCAAGGCTAGAAGGAATTTCCGAACAACTAAGTCAACTCTTCCTAGAGCATCGCCGAGATTTTCGTTGGATGGTCGGCATTCAGGTGACCGGCTTCCTCGTCATCATCGGAATCATGGTCTCTTTGTTTGTGGCTCTGAAAGGGGGAGGAGGCTAAAAATACGGGGCTGTAGCTCAGCTGGGAGAGCGCGGGCTTTGCAAGCCTGAGGTCGTCGGTTCGATCCCGATCAGCTCCACCATTTAATTGTAACAGAGAAGCGGATCTAGAACAAGCACACAGCTTGCGTCTGATATCCGCTTCTATTTTTGTACTCGCCCCGGTACTCAACTCAAAGCTCTACTATGGAGGACAAGATGCCGCACAACCAATGGAGACTCATCTACGTCAGCGACCCTTCGGGCAATGCCAACTACGATTTTGACCCAGGCATGGCACGTCCCCTCATAACCTCACACCCCGCCAAGCCAGAGGAACTGCAGCGCATAATCGACAACGTCGCCGCCAACAGGCCCGATACCTTTATCCAAGAGGTCTATAACGCCGGTTGGACCTTGTACTTTCGCTCCCCGCGCTTCGAGTACGACGCCCGTCCCCAGCACCGGCGCTTTATTCCGATGATGGACGACGGGATCATGCCGCTGCAGGTGATGCTCGACCAAGCCCGTAAGCACGGGATGAATTTTCTCGCTGGTTTTCGCATGAACGACAGCCACGGCGCACCCGACCAAGGAGGGATGTTTCTCCACAAGAACCCGCAGTGGAAAATTGTGGAGATGCCGCAAGGCGTGGCCTTCGTTCCCGGCAATAGGATGGATTTTACCTTTGCCGAGGTGCGCGATTATCTCTTCTCAGTGATGGCAGAAGTCGTCGATCAATTCGACGTCGATGGACTTGAGCTGGTCTTCCGCGAAGGGCTTTACTTTCCAGCTCCCCAAGGCGATAGAAGCCTAGCACGCGAGCGCCAACCGCTTATGACTGAATTGATCCGACGGGTGCGGGACATGCTCGACCAAGCCGGAAACAGCCGGGGCCGCGACCTTCAGTTGGGAGTCCGTGTCCCGGAGACATTAGAGGAATGCCACAACTGCGGTCTCGACGTGCCCACCTGGATAGCGGAAGCGCTCATCGACTACGTCGCTCCCCAAGACGCCATGTATTCGGATTGCAACGCCCCGCACCAAGAGTTCAGCCAACTCACCAAGGCCACCAAATGCGAACTCATCCCCGGCCTCCTTCCCTATTGCGCCAACCTCGACCGCACCGGTCCGCCGTTGACGCTCGAAAACTACCGCGCCTTGGCCCACTCGTTTGCCCGCCAAGGTGCCGATGGGGTCTCCATGTACAATTTTCAGATGCACTGGGATGCCTTCTGGAAAGCGACCCGCGATCCAGGGTCAGAGGCCATGTATCCTCTGGCCCTTAGCTACCTGCGGGAACTGCGGGATCCGGCCAAAATTGCCGCTGGCGCTCGGCACTATCTCTTTCATCCCATGTGGGGCGGCTCTACGGCTTTTGGGGCCCCGGGCAAAACCGCGGGTGGAATTATCAGAGACGATAAGATTCTCCTCGAGCGGACGGAGCAGCAGCCTTATGGGCAGTATCATTTCCGTCTGTACGAAAACTTCGACGAGATCGTCTTCGCCAAGCTGTTCTTCCGCGCTACGGGCTTGGGGCCGTACGACCGTATTGAGGTCGATATCAACGGTACGCCCATCCCCGCCGACGGCGTGCGCCACATCTGGCACAGCGACGGCCGACATCCAAATCAAGGACGGCCGCTTCCCGCGCATACGACCTGCATTATCGATCTGTCGTCGCCTCCCATACGCGACGGCGACAATGCCCTCGGCGTCCGCTTGCTGTTCTCCGGCCTCCCCGAAGGGGCTGTCGTCATCGACGAACTAGAAGTGACTGTGCTGCCGCGCTAGTTGTCGCTTTTCAGCTAAGGAGGAACCTTGTCGAGGAGCGATCCCGAGTTCTGGAATCGGCGCACGAGCGCGACGGCTATATGGACTAACCTGCGCTGGACCTTCGTCCACATCTGGGCGCACGGGCGGGCCCCGGCCTTGGGCATCGTCGCCGTGCAAATACTCTTGGGCATCCAGCCCGCGCTGCTCATCTACATCACCCAGCACCTCATCGACACCGTTGTCGCCTCCGCCGGTGAAGGGGGCGCTGGCTTTGAACAAACTCTCCCGTGGCTTATAGCATTCGGGGCCGTGCTCCTCCTCACAAGCGACGTGCAGTGGAAAGTGCGGGACACGCTCCACCTGCGGCTCGAACAGAACCTCGAACACGCGCTCGGTCGTCGCTTTCTGGCCAAGGCGTCGAGGCTGCCGCTCGTCTTCTTTGAGGTAAGCGCATTTTACGACCGCTTGGAACGCGCCAAGAATCCGGGGCGCACGGTTGATCGATTCTTCTTCGCGGCCATGCACACATTTCAGGCCGGCATCCGAGTCATTTCTATCGCGATCATATTCACCTCGGTCTCTCTCTGGATCTCGCTAACTCTTCTAATCGTACTGATACCACAAATCCTAATGTCCATCGAACAGAGCCGGCGGTTCATGAGCTTCACCTACGGCCAGACCGAGGCAATGCGTCGGGTTGGCTACGTCGATCGGATTCTCACCGGCCGGGGCGCACAGAAAGAGATGCGCCTCTTTGCCCTCCATCAGATGCTGAGCCAGCGATGGCGGGCCATGCGCCGGGCATTGCGAGAGCAACTCTGGCGACAACAAAATCAACTGGTCCGACGAGAGCTTCCCGTCGCCAGCTTGCGCCTCGGTGCCTCGGCCGGCATCGCCATTGCTTTGGCCTATTTTCTCGGCGACCGGCTCCTCACGCCCGGCCGCTTTGTCGCCCTGTTCCGAGGAGTGGACGACATGCTGGGAGCCGGTTCCAGCCTCGGCTACCATTCGATGACACTGCAAAACCAAAACGCCGAAATCAGCTATGTGCGCGAGTTTCTCGACCTGCCCGAGGATGACGGCGCTTGGCTGCAACAACCACCAGCCGACCGCGAACCAACCCGGCCCTTTCCCAAACCGCTGCGCGAGGGGTTTGCCGTCGAAGATGTCTGGTTCGCCTATCCAGCAGCGAGTGCTACCAAAGCCGAGAACCCTCGGCCCGTCCTGCGAGGAGTGAACCTGCACCTCAAGCCAGGGGAACGAGTGGCCCTCGTCGGCGAGAACGGCGCGGGAAAATCGACCCTCGCCAAACTCCTGTTGGGCCTGTACCAACCAACAGCGGGCGAGATCGCGGTGGACGGCATCCGCTACGGTGAGATCGACCGGACCAGCCTTGCAAGCGCGGTCAGTGCCGCGTTCCAAGACTTCTTCAACTTTGAACTCACCGCCTCTCAGTCAATCGGCATCGGTGCCCTCGGCACCGGCGGTAGCGACCGGGAGAATGACTTGTGGCCGGCGTGGCTGCCGCCCGATCCAGCGGTGGTAGAAAACGCGGCGCGGCGAGCCGGAGTCGATGCCATCGCTGCGCGCCTGCCCCACGGCTACGACACCCCGGTAGGACACGTCCTCGATGGCGGACAAGGGCTTTCCGGGGGCGAGTGGCAGCGACTCGCCATTGCCCGCGCATTCATCCGCCAGCCCGAGTTGCTGATCCTCGACGAGCCTACAGCCGCGCTGGATCCCATGGCCGAGGCCGAGGTGTACCGGCAGTTTGGCGAACTGTTCGCCGGCCGCACCGCGCTGTTAATCAGCCACCGGCTTGGCTCAGCCCGCATGGCCGACCGCATTCTCGTCCTCAAGGACGGTCGCATCGTCGAGCAAGGCCCCCACGACGACCTAGTGGCAAAGGGCGGCGTGTATGCTGCCATGTGGGAGGAACAAGCCTCGTGGTACCAGTAATCCTACAGGATACAACGGTGGCCCGCCCGCCCGCCATGCGCACACTCCTGCGCTTTCTATGGTGGATGATCCAGACAGACCCCCGCCACTCTATCCTCTTATTGGTGCTCCAGTTCGCCACCGGTCTGATGCCGGCCGCGTCAGTGTGGATCGTGCGGGCGCTCTTCGATCGCAGCCTCGAGGTGTACGAGGGCCGCCTGCCCGTGGCGGACATGCTGGTGTGGGTCGCTCTGTGGGCCGTGTTGACTTTGGCCGATATGGGAATCCGCATCTGGACCCGCACCCTTCTTCGCGAGCGGCTAAAACAGGAGATGGAAGACCGGCTACTCACCCAACTTCAGCGCAAAGCAAGCGTCCTGCGGCTCGAGACCTTCGAGCGTGCCGATTTCCACGACGTGCTGCGCCGGGCACAAGAAGCAGCCTCGCCCGGCTTCTTTCTCAACCTCATCGGCGAGATCAACACAATAATCACCGGAACGCTGACGGCCGTCTCCGTCGCCTTGGTCGTCGGGCTGTGGAATCCGCTGCTCCTGATCGCCATTGCCTTGGTCTCGGTGCCGCCGCCACTGGTGCAGATGTTCCAAGGGAAGACCACCTTTCTCCTCAAGCGCGAGCAGACCCAGCGCCAGCGTCTGCGGGCCTACTTGGAGCGCATTCTCACCGACCGCACCGCCGCCAAGGAGGTGCGCGTCTTCAACCTTGGATCGACCTTGCTCGGTTGGTGGGAGCATCTCTACTGGCAGGTAGCCGACCGGCTCTTTCAGCAGAAACGCTCGCAGGCTTCGGTCAACGCCTTGCTAGCAGCTTTCAGTTTGGCCGGGCTGGCCGCAGGCATCGGCTGGTCGGCTTGGGCCGTGGCCAACGGCGGGCTCTCCCCCGGACAGTTCGCCGCCATGATGGTGGCACTGCAGGAAGTCAGAACGCACGTCGACCGGGTCTTCTTTCGCGTTGGTTATCTCGCCAATTACCTCCTGTACATCGCCGATCTCTTCACCTACCTCGACTTGGGACCGGAAGAGCCAAAGGATGGCGTGCGAATCGACGGCGTCGGCGAGGTTCCGATTGCAGCCACCGGTCTCTCTTTCCGCTATCCACAGGCGGAATACCCGGCAATCGACGACATCTCGTTCACCATCCAGCCCGGCGAGCGCGTGGCCCTCGTCGGTGCCAACGGCTCGGGCAAGACTACGCTAGTCAAAGCGCTGTTGGGCTTGTTCCATCCCACGCAGGGAAAGGTGCTCTACGGCGATGTCGATCTGAACCGGATGGATCGGAACGGCCTGTGGGACCAATCAGCCGCGGTATTCCAAGATTACACCCGTTTCGCCTTTTCTCTGGGTGAGAACATCGGCTTGGGACGCACCGAGCGCATGGGCGACCAAGCAGCCGTCGAGCGCGCCGCCCACCAAGGCGGGGCCGCCCCCATCGCCGAGCAACTACCAGAGCGCTACCACACCCTTCTCACCAAGGAATTTGCTGGCGGAACCGAACTGTCCGGCGGCGAGTGGCAGCGCGTCGCCATCTCTAGGGGATTCATGCGCAACGCCTCACTGATCGTACTCGACGAGCCAACCGCGTCGCTCGACCCCCAGGCCGAGGCCGACGTATTCCGGCGCTTCCTCGCCATGTCCGGCGAGCGGACCACCATCGTGGTCTCCCACCGCTTGGGATCGGCTCGGCTATGCGATCGGATATTGGTATTAAAAGAGGGACGCCTGCTCGAAAATGGGACGCACGGCGAATTGCTGTCTCAAGAGGGAGAATACGCCCGCTTATGGGCTTTGCAGGCGCAATGGTACGGCGAGGAGGAAGCGAAATTGCGGGATACAGGAGAATGATCAAGGACTGCGATATGCTTCTAAAGCAAGAGGGAGCCGCCTCCATTGCCTACCGCTGGATGATCTTTACATGACAACGCAAACTACGTATAGTTGGTCATATGCTGTTCATCGAGACATCGGAATTCACCAAGCATCTACGGTCACATCTCGATGACGACAGTTACGCCGCGCTTCAGATGTTTCTCAGTGCGTACCCAGACGCCGGAGACATCATTCGCGGATCGGGCGGTATGCGGAAAATCCGCTGGAGATCGAAGGAGCGCGGCAAGCGAGGCGGTAGCCGGGTCATCTACTACTGGCATGTCGCCGAGGACCATATTTATCTACTCACCCTGTACGGCAAGGGCGTGAAGGACGATCTGACGCCTGCCGAGCGGGCCGCGTGGCGCAAGGTCGTAGAGGAGATCAAAAATGGCTGAACGGAACATCGCCGCCGAAGTTCTTGCGGGTCTGCACGAAGCTCGAGAGCACCGAGCCGGCAAGCGCACACTGCGGACCATCCAAGTCGAGGCAAAGCCTCTGCCCGGACTCACGCCCGATATGATTAAGAGGATTCGCGAAGAGCTCGACGTTTCAAGAGCGGTATTCGCCCACCTGCTGCGCGTACCGGTGCGCACCGTTGAGGGCTGGGAGCAAGGCAGGTCCAGCCCACCGGATGCGGCGGCGGCCCTTATCCTCATGGCCCAGAAATACCCGGATACCTTTGAGCGGCTGGCATCACTGTGAGCTGCACTGATGGAGAATACGCCCGCTTATGGGCTTTGCAGGCGCAGTGGTACGGCGAGGGGTAGGGTGAGCCGTGGCCGCCTCTTACCCCATTGTCAACGGCGCCGAGCACGCCTGGGTTCTCCACGACCCCCGCTTTAAGCCCGACCCGCGTCTGTCCAACTGCCCCGGTGCCAAGCCCGACTATGAGCAGTCGGCCGAAGACCTCATCGAACACATGCGGACCTATGGAGTCGATAAGGTCGTCATCAGCCAGGTGTGCTACTACGGCCGCGACAACCGCTATGCCAGCCACTGCGTACAGCGCTATCCCGACCGCTTTGCCGCCATCGGCCTTTTAGTGGGGTACCGGCTGCACCATCCGGCCGATCCGGAGAATCCGGCGCGCTTGGAACGGGCCATGCGAGAGCAGGGTTTGGCAGGGCTGCGCTTGAGTCCCATCTACGACCGCGACGTGGTCTGGCTCAATGATGAGGTCAGCTATCCACTGTGGCACCGGGCCGAGGAGTTGGGCGCGGTGTTCAACATCTTCCTAGCGCCGCACCAAGTGGAGCAAGTGGCGGCCATGGCCGAGCGCTTCCCCGGAGTCAAAGTGGTCATCGACCATCTGGCGATGATCGACATCAGCGCCCCCGATAGCGAGGGCTTTGGGCCGCTGCTCGATCTAGCCCGCTGGCCCAATGTGTACATCCGCACCTCGCTGCACAATCCTTCCAAGGAACGACCGCCCTTCCGCGATGTATGGCCCTTTTTGGAGCGGGTGTACGACCGCTTTGGGCCGCGGCGGATGGTATGGGCCAATTTTTACGAACTGCTCATTATGCAGGAGTTGATCCCCTTTTTCAGCGCTGAAGACAAGACGTGGATTTTGGGGAAGAACGCGCTAGAGATCTACTTCAAAGGTCAGAGCTGACAGCCCATTCCGCGGCCGGATTCAGGGTACTTCCACGGCGAATTGCCGCAGATCGCGTCGGGGAATTCTCAATCCAGATATGCACATATCCCCTACGGATCCACCTGCTGATAGAACTCCTTCGCGCCGTTCTCAATGGTCATAATGACCGCGCTCTTGGTCGGATGGCGATTTTCGTTGTAACTAGCAATGCGCGTCGCCCCAGCGTACTGTTCGGTAGCCAACAGTTGCTGCCGTATCGCATCTGCGTCGAGATTACCCGCGCGCGCTGCAGCTTCCAAGAGCAAGCGCACCGCATCGTAGCTCACCGCATCGCCGCCGGTGGGCGCAATCCCGTACAAGGCTTGGTATGTGTCGATGAATGCGCGTGCACTCGGCTCGTCCGTGTCCGGCGAAAAGTGGCTGCTGAAAAAGCTGCCATCCACCGCGGCTTCCTCATTGTCCAACAGCGTCGGATTGTCCCAAGCATCGGCCCCGAGAAAAATCGTCGGTTCCCCAGCCGCGTTTTGCAGCGGCAAGGCACGCGCCTGCTTGGTCACAAGCGCGACTTCTGGTGGCAGTCCCGATAGAAAGACCGCCTCGGGAACCACCTCCGCGATACGAGCCAATTGCGCGGCGAAATCCGTCGCACCGCTCTCGTAGAACTCTTCGGCGACGATCTCCCCCCCAAAGCCACTAAAATGGACGGTGAAAAACTCGGCAATCCCCTCGGAATAAACTTCCCCGCGCTGCGTCAACACAGCGGCTGTATTCACCCCGAGCGTCTCTTTGGCAAACTGCGCCATGACGCGCCCTTGAAACTGGTCGGTAAAAGCGGCCATAAAGACAAACTCGCCAGCAGCAGTCACGGCTGGATTGGTGGCCGCCGTAGTAATCATCGGCACGCCGTGGCGCTGAGCTACGGGCCCGACCTCAATGGCGTGCGAGGAGCGGTTGGGGCCAACGAGAGCGAAGACTTCGTCTGTGAGGATCATAGTCTCCGCAGCCTGCACGGCAGCCGCCGCTTCCTGTATGTTCGTCTGGGTTACCAATTCAACGGATCGGCCCAACAGCCCCCCGCGCTCGTTGACTTCGTCCACCGCAATCTTAGCTCCATTCGGATAGGTAATGCGGTCGCCCGAGACGAGGAACCCAATTTTAATGGGAGCACCATCGCCGTCCGCAGTAGGAGACAGAGAAGCCTTATCCCCACAAGCGACGAACGCGATGGCCGCAATACAGGCGACGTAGAACAATTTCATGCAGAGCCTCTTCTAAAGGTGTGGATGGATTCTGATTTTATCAGATTGACGGTGATTAAATTTACTGAAATCCAAGAAAGAGACCACGCTCCCGGGGCGCTGTCGCTGTCGGTGAACCTTTTCCCGCTATCATCCGCCTTGTAAGGTACGTATGACCAGTCCAAGCGATCAGCTATTGGCCGAACAGGTGCGGCAGGGCAACGAGCAAGCTTTCGTCCGCCTAATTCGGCGCTACGAACGCACCTTAATAGGATTGATCCGCCACCGGGTCGGTTCCGGCGACCAAGTGCAGGACGTATTGCAGGAAACCTTGGTCCACGCTTGGAGCGGCCTGCGCCAAGACACTCCCCGCGATGTGCGGGCTTGGTTGCTACAAGTAGCCCGCAACCGCTGCCGTGACTACTTCCGCTCGACCCAGCGCCGCGAACTGTTTGTCGAGACCGAGGCTTTGGCACCTATGGTCAATCGCTTTGGCGTGGCTCAAGCCCGGCAGCGAGAAGCCGCCGCGGACATCGTCGAGGCCATGGAGGAAGTGCCCGAGCGCGAGCGAGCTACCCTGCAGGCTTTTTACTTGGACGGTCTGAGCATTGCCGAAATAGCCGCCCGCCACCGCTGCCCCGACGGCACAGTCAAGCGCCGCCTGTCGCACGGACGCGACCGAATCCGCACGGTGCTGGGCGTTACCCCCAAGACAAGGAGCAAGACCATGAGCGCTAGCCAACAACAGTCCTTTCCTCAGTACCGACCTGAAATACGCATCGAGGCAAGCCAAGAGGCGCCCTTCCGCATTGATTTCAAAGAGATGTCCTGGTGGTTCATCGTGCCGGAAGTAGGCGACCGCGTCCGCTACGCCTCATACGGGCCACCCCAAAAAAGCGACGCACCCTGGAGGTTGTCCGAAACCGTCTCGCTAGCGGCTCAACGACCCGCGATCATCCATGACCGTCCCTGTGTCGAAGTCGCGGTAGAGAACCAGCATCTGACGGCAATGACGGGCGACAACATGCCCAATGAAAAAAAGGACATCCGCGTCAAAGTATGGGGCCATCTGGCCGAGAACGCGGTGGAGTGGATCGCGGTAGAATCGCTGTGCCCCGACGGCACGCGCGAACTGACAACTTTTCTCGACGAAGGATTCTACGACGATTGGGGCCCTTCGACGCGCCTAATCGAGGATGGTGGCTGCCTGCATCCCCAGAACGACGGCTCGTTCGCAAGACAGGCCGACGCACCCGAAGTAATAGGCGCAGGGGTGTTTGACGTGCACATCGGCCAGCAGCGCTTTACCTGCATGCGCGTCTTTGAAATCGAGCAAGAGGCCACCGAACGCGATGTCATGATCGAAGCCTATATCACCCAAGCTGGCCGCACAGTGCTGTTCCGCCGCTACAACGGCAATCGCTGGGCCAAAAAAGACGCCCCCCCCGCACAATTGGGGCGAGAAGATGACTTGGGAAGAGGACCTACCCCACTCCGACCGCATAGTCATCGACGGGATGACCTACGTACACTATTACGACAACCTGACGGACGTGGCCTGCGGCATCGTCGATTGATGATCCAGACGAGTGGAACAATGATCCACAACCTCAACGTATCGTCTCCATCCCCTTAGGCAACGAATCGTCTGCGCCCTTTATGTCGTAGGTCGTTTCCGTATAAGCCGTTTGGAGCTAAGCGGATTCGGACTGTCCGCAAAAAATAAGCCCACTACTGCTGGGTTATTGACTTTTTCCAAGCATCCACGTTCTTTGATTTAGTTCCCCTTTGCCAACAGGAAAATATCCTACTATGACGACGACCAAATCTAAAAAGCGCAAACTTTTCAAACTTTTAGCCCCGCAGGCGGAAAGCGTTTATTTAGCCGCCTCTTTCAACGATTGGGACCCGCAGGCCCGCCCGCTCAAAAAAGACGCCCAGGGCCTGTGGAAAACTTCGGTCACTTTGCCCTTGGGCAAGCACGAATACCGCTTTGTGGTCGATGGCGAATGGCGCGATGACCCTCAGTGCGAGGAGCGCCATCCCAATCCCTTCGGCACCACCAACTGCATTTTACACGCCTGATTCACCGCGTCTAAAGGCGTCCCCCCTACGCTTCACGCATAAACAGCGCGTAAATCCCTCGCCGCGCCACACAAAGTCTGAGCGTTATTCCCCGTCGCGAGGCCGGTATTCGCCGCGGGCGTTCCAGCCAGGATACTGCGCTTCCAAGGCGTCGAGCGTCTGACGGGTGTAGTATGGATGGTCGGGCGGTGGGAAGCGGAAGAGTTGGCGGTCGGCAGCGGAGAGACCGGCGATAAACTCGCAAAAGTGCGGGTTGCGCCCCACGTGGGTGTAGTGCTCGACGCCTTCCCAATAGTGGTCGGCTCGACCATAGGCAAATTTCCAGATATAGCGCTGCCCGTCGGTGCGCCGATAGTCGCTGGCGGCGTGCCAAGAGTAGTTGTGGAAGATGGCTACCGAGCCGCCAGGAGCGACCATTGGCTCCGCTCTGGCCGCGTCCTGATGCTGGCCATCGCCATCGGCGACGAAAAGAGTCGGGGCCTGATCCTCTTCGACATCTTCGAGGCAAAACCAGAAGTTGAGTTGGCTGTGGCGACGGTCGGATTCAGTGGGCGGCAGCAGCGAGTTGTTGCCATTGTCGATGTGGAACGGCCCTCCCTTGCGGCCCGGATAGGAGACCAGTCCCAGTCCGGGTCGGTAGTGGATTTGGTCGGTGCCGAGCCAGCGGCGGGCAAAGGCAATTCCCTCGCGGTCGACGATGGCGCGGTTGAGGCATTGCTCTGGATAAGGGAAATAGCAGGAGCCGATGCGGTCGGCAGGTGGATCGTCCGCGATTTCGTCCCAAGGTTTGAGGATGCGGCGGAGAGCAGCGGCCATTTCCGCGCGTTGGGCTTCGGGGAGGTAGTTGTGGACGATGACGTAACCGCGCGTAGCAAGCGCTTCGAATACTTCGTCGTTTAGTCTTTGCTCCTGCATGATGAGTTCCTTTAGGCAACGTATTTCTGGATGCCGACAATGAGTGCGAGATCAGCGCGACGACGAGCTCCAAAAACAACAAGAGCAACCCGCTTGTCAACTAGATTTTGGCCATTATAACTATGCAAATGCAATATATTGAGTTATATTTGCATAGATGATAGCCCGCAACATCAAGCCGACTCTGAACCAACTGCTGGACAGCAACCCGGCGGTTGTTTTGATCGGGCCGCGCCAAGTCGGCAAGACGACGCTCGCCCGGGAAGTCGCCGACGAGCGCGATGCCCTCTACTTGGACCTCGAGCGCCCCAGCGATCTAGCCAAGATCGCCGACATCGAGCAATACTGCGCCGAAAACGCCAACCATTTGCTCATTCTCGACGAGGTACATCGCGCACCGGGATTGTTCGCTCCATTGCGCGCCATCATAGACGAACATCGGCGTGCTGGCAAGCGGACGGGGCTGTTCCTGTTGCTCGGCTCGGCCTCCATCGACCTGCTGCAACAGTCGAGCGAGACGCTAGCCGGCCGCGTCGCCTACTGCGAGCTGCATCCCGTCAATGCTAGCGAAGTGCCTGTCGGTGAACTGCGCCGACTCTGGTGCAGAGGCGGTTTCCCAGACAGCTACCTCGCCCAAAGCGACGCCGAGAGCCTCGACTGGCGACTCTCCTTCATCCGCACGTACCTCGAACGCGACATTCCCCAGCTCGGGCCGCGCATTCCCGCCGAGACCTTGCGCCGGTTCTGGACCATGCTCGCCCACAATCAGGGGCAAACCCATAACGCGGCCGCACTCGCTCGGGGTCTCGATGTCAGTGGCGTTACTATCGCCCGCTATCTGGACTTGCTGGCCGATCTCCTACTGATCCGCCGCCTGTCGCCTTGGACCAGCAATGTGGGGCGGCGACTCGTCAAGGCACCCAAGGTATATGTCAGAGATAGCGGCGTCTGCCATGCGCTGCTCGGCATCGAGACGCTCGACGACCTGTTCGGGCATCCCGTCATCGGCGGCAGTTGGGAAGGCTACGTCATCGAGAACATCGCCGGTGCCCTGCCGAGACGTGCGTCCTGCGGTTACTACCGCACAGCGGGCGGCGCGGAAGTTGACCTAATTGTCAATCTCGGCGCTGGCGAAATCTGGGCCATCGAGATTAAGTTCAGTTCGGCCCCCAAGGTCTCCAAGGGGTTCCACTCGGCCTGCGAAGACCTGCGGCCAGACCGGAAGTTCGTCGTTCACGCTGGCAGCGAAAGTTTCCCTCTGGCAAAGGACATCCGCGCCGTGACGCTGCCCGCCATCGTCCAGCTACTAGCGCAATCGCGTTGAGCTATGCGGGACATATCGGCAGGAATAGATACGCGCTAAAGCGGAAACGGCACGGAAATCCCGTCGTCGTGCCACGGAAAGGCGTAGCTTGGCGATGTCATCTACGGGTGGGGCGTTTACCAGACAGAGGAGAATCAAGCGGCGCGTAATTTTTCAGCCGGCAGTTCCAAGGCTCTCTCCCCGTCTCCTGTTTTGACGACAATTCGGAATAGCTGACGGCCCCCTACCCCGATTCGTCCTCTATCCTCAACGACAGTCCCCGTCACCATCCGATTTCCAAAGCTCAGTCGGACCTTGTCTCCAATATGGAAAGGTCGCTTCTTCTGTAATCTTGTAGCCATGGTTGTCCTACCAAGGGTTTGAACCTGTTACAGTTCCTAGGTGCCTCGCCATCACACGGTCGAAGTCAGTCGCAAGTGCATTACACGCGTTCCTGAACCTACGGATTCTCTCGAGCGTCAGAGTTTTCCTTCCTCCTAACTTTGCAGGATCGAAATCGTGATGGGCGATTGCGTTTCGCCAGTCATTGAGCTCAGCTAGATACTTCTGGCGGTTCTTGTTTCTCCGACTGATCCGGTTGACCTCCCTCCAAAATTCGAGCCCGAGTCTGTTGAAGTCGTTACCCAAATTGCCGGGAGTTGGGTTGCCCCTGTCGAGCATTCGATGAAACAGAAACTCAGCACTCAGCACTGTCTGTAACGAAGCAGGTTGGATGACTTGAAGCAAGTGGTCAACGCACTCGGAGTGTAAATCTCGACAGAACCCTTGGAACTGAGAGGAAAGCAATACCACGTACGCGTGATTCACCTGTTGAACTGTGTACCTCCGTCCCCTGCCGCTGCCGCCTATAGCAGTGTGAGCTGTTTCTATCTCGTCCAACTCATCAGTGCGCTTGGTCCTCCAATTCTCCAACGAACGTGATGGCACTCTGTATCTCTCTTCTTTCTGGTATTTAGGATACTAAAAATCAAATCGGTATAAAACCCCTCTTCGTCACGACGGAAACGGCACGGGAATCCCATCACCATGCCACGGAAAGGCGTAGCTTGGCGTATTGCAGAAGCGGTCTAGTCCCGCTCCGACGCGAATCGCCGTTGACGGTGGTAGTTCCACCGAGAAGTACTTCCCTTCTACAGTAGTCGCCACCTCGCCATCCTTCTCTGCGGCGCGGTATTTGAGCTGTGTAAAGCGGTGCTCGCCAAAGGCACCAGCCTGTATGATGAGGCGGCGCGTCTCGTGCCGCGACGTGTTGACGAGTTGGATGCCGGCCACAGTCGGTCCCAGTTCATCCACCAAGGCGGCCACGTCTAAGGGCAGCCCCGGCCGCAGGCGGTCGGCGTCGAAGTAGCGCACCGTGGCGCGCAGCAGGCCGCCGTTATAGACCGACTGCGGTGCCCCCAGCGTCACCTGGGTCAACCCCTTGGTCAACACCGGCTGCGACGGGAGTTGATTAGTCGCAATGATTTCTATGGGACTGCGCTCGTCGGCACGCATAGTCTCGTAGGTCTCTAGAGCCTGCTGGTACTCCGCCCACAGAATCTGCTCCGGCCACCCCGGATTCTTGCCATCGTAGTACTGGAAGCGGGCGAATTCGGTATTACCCCAGTTTTTCTCTCCTAGGGCTGTCCCCACGTCGTTCCAGTCGCGCTCCACATCGCCGTCGCGCACCGAGGTAATTAACTCGTAGTCCTCCCGGGCCATAGAAGCGTGATACAGGTGCATGATGTCCTGGCCCCGCAGCGGCGTGGGTTCCAGCCAGTAGCCCCGCATCTCAATGCCGTCGCTTACGTGCAGCCCCGGCGCAGGATTCCATTCCCAGCCATCCGGCCCGTAGCGCACTGGCACGAGGAATTGCCCGTCCTCCCGCTTCCTACCGTTATCGACCTGCAGCTTGATTTGCGAGCGCAAAAAGTCGAGGTATCCGCTGTCGCCGGTGAGTAGTTGGGCGCATTCGACTGCGATATTGATGCCGTGGTACATAATGTTGTAGCCCTGGTAGTGGTTCCAGCCGTACTGGCCGCCCCACCACACGCCTTCGCGTCCCCCGCCAATGACGCCTTTGGCATCGACGTTGTCTGGGCAAATACCTCCGTTTTTCTCGGTGCGCTCCATCCACGCCTCAGTGTAGTCGAGAACCCACTGTTTGTACTTGTCGTCGCCGGTGTACAAATAGGCATTGGTCACCAGTGCGGTAGCCGCCAAGCTGTTGGGCGTGTCGCACTGCAAGACGAGCCGGTCGAACAGATCGACGATCTGCTTGCGCCGCGCTGGATTTTCAAACCACCGAGTCTCCAAGTTTTTGACGACGGGATATAGACTCGCGCGCACGCCGTAGTAGTTGGCCTGTCCGCCCAAGCCGCGCCCGGCCAGCAGCATGGTGTTGGCGTATTCCGCGTCCGCGTGGAGCTTGGGTCCCTGGCTCGAATGGAAAGGCGAGCGCAGGATGCGGTATTCGGAATCCCAGTTGGGGGCTTGGGGATCCTCGCCGATGAACATGGCCGCAAAACTCCGCGCCCGCCGCATGTTTTCCGATACCGTGGGGTCGGCCACCCCAAAGTCGTAAAAGGACATATTGCCCTCGCCCAAGTGGTGCCACTCCATGGCTTGCTCAAGGTTCCAGAACTCGTTGTGGATGGACGGCCGGAAGACCTTCTTGTGGTCGTTGTAGCGCGTGCGGTGATTGATGCGGTCGTCGCTGATGCGAGTGACGGCGTTCCAGTTGCGGAAGTGGAGGTCGAGCAAGTCGTCGGCCGCGCCAATCGCGTAGAACAGGCCGAAGTTGTACACTTGTTCGTAGAGATCATCCACATCCTCGGCCAGCAAGGTGCCGCCGCCGCGCTCAAAGTACTGCCGGGCGAACAGGCGGCCCGACTCCTCCATCAGCGCGATCAAATTCCGCTCCATCAAGGCCCACGCCGGTGGAGCCGCGACCTCGGTCGCCTCAATCTTGGTCATACTATTTGCCACCATCGCCTACTGCCTCCTGTGCGAGAAAAGGTCGGACGTAATTCTAGGCGGCGACACCTGCGCAGGCAAGCGGTCCGCTTGGCCGCTCCAGACGCATCCGTTACTTTAAAACTCCATGAACAGTAAAGACTACCTACACGATCTCTTCGGCTGCCAAGGTCGCAAAGCCATCGTCACGGGAGCCTCCAGCGGCTTAGGAGCCGAACTAGCTAGTGTCCTCGTCTCGGCAGGAGCAGATGTCCTCGCCGTCGCCCGCCGCCGTGAGCGCCTCAAAGCACTGGCCCACCAATTACAAGACCGCGCCGGCACCATCCACGCCCACGCGGCTGACCTCAGCGACAACGCCGCCATCGCCGCCCTGCCCGAGCAAGCGCGAGAACAACTCGGTGGCTGCGATATCTTGGTCGCCAATGCTGGCACAGCCACCCGCGTCCGCCTCGAAGATATGGCCGAGCAAGACTTTGCCGCGGTCGTCGATCTCAACCTCAAAGCCCAGTGGCTGCTCGCCAAAGCCTGCTTCCCCTTGCTCCGCGAATCTGATGCCGGCCGCATTGTCAACATCGCCTCTATCTACGGCTTGGGAGCCTCGGTAATCAACGGCCTGAGCGCCTATACAATCAGCAAGCACGGACTTGTGGGATTGACGAGATCGCAGGCAGTGGAATGGAGCAGACACGGCATCACTGCAAACGCCATCGCCCCCAGCTATTTCCCCACCGCAATGACCGAGACCGCCCTCGACAACGAGAAGATGAGCACCCGCCTGCGCACCTTTACGCCGCAGGGCCGATTTGGTCAGCCCGCAGAGCTAGCCACCGCCCTGCTTTTTTTGTGCTCAAAGGCCAGTGGCTACGTCAACGGAACCATCGTACCGGTGGACGGCGGCTGGACGGCGTGGTGATGCACGCCACTGGGAATTGATTATGAAAAAGCGAATCCTCGGCCGCACGGGCCTAGCCGTGAGCGAGTTGTCGCTCGGCGGGCTTTTTGTCTCGTCCCATGGCGCGGCCTTCGCGCAGAGCAAGCAGGCCGTGCTGCGAGCGCTCGAATTAGGGGTCAATTACATCGACACCGCACCGACCTATTTCGACAGCGAAGAAGTCTTGGGCAAGGCATTGGAAGGCGTGGAAACGCCCTTTTACCTTTCGACCAAGATCGGGGGACGCCTCACCCCTTTCCTGCCGCAGGATCCTGCCTGCTTGCGGCGCTCGGTGGAGGAAAGCCTAGCGCGCCTCAAGCGCGACCGCGTCGATATCCTGATGGTCCACGAGCCAGACCGGCCAAGGATGTACGATTGGTGGGCCGACGAGGAATACAACGGCCCAGTATTAGAGGTTCTAGACGAACTCAAGCAGGAAGGCCGCGTCGATTACATCGGCCTAGGATCGACCACGGCCTACCACATCGAACCTATCATCCGCACGGGTCGCTTCGACATCCTGCTCACCGCGCTCAACTACAGCTTGCTCTGGCGCGAGGCCGCGCACTGCGCCTTGCCAGCGGCGCACGAACACAACATGGGCATCGTCATCGGCTCGCCACTGCAAATGGGCGCGCTCTCCCCGGCCCACGAGAAAGAAATACGGCGAGGAGTGCTGTGGTTGGGTCAGCCGCGCCAGCAGCAGTTTTGCGCCCTCTACGACTTTGCCCGCGAAGTCGGTATTTCCCTGCCCGAACTAAGCCTGCGCTTCGTGCTCTCCGACCCGCGCGTCTCCTGCGCCCTGATGGGAGCTCGCTCGCAGGCGGAGGTCGAAGAGAACGCCGCTGCGGTCGCCAACGGCCCCTTGAGCAGCGAAGTACTCACCCGACTCGACCAAATCGCCGCCATGGTGCCCTTCCGTCCTTGCGAAGAACCCTTCGTCCTGCCGCTAGGCCGGGCGTACGCTGGGCTAGGACAGGCCCGATAGATATCTCTCAGACCGGCGGCGCTTCGAGAAAAACGCGCACCCCCATATCGGCGTAGCGCGATCGGCTCTCGGCCGTGCCGTTGCGGAAACAGACTGCGGTATCCGTGCCCTGCAAGGCCTCGACCACGTGGCGCACGCAATCGTCAACGCTTTTGAGATGGGGATGTCCCCGGTGGTTTAGATCCATTTGCAGGTCAGTAGGGCCAAAAGAGAGGCAATCGACCCCAGGCCGCGCCAAGTTAAATGCACTCGTCGCGGCCGCCACCGATTCGACTTGCAGCCACAGCACCCCGTACTGATTCCACCAATCCGCATACGCCTGGGGGCCGCCGCTCGCGTCGCCGACGCGGGCACCGCCGCCGTGGCTGCGCACCCCTTGCGGCAAATAGTAAAAATTGGCCACGGCCTCCTCAGCGGTCGCCACGGTCGCCACTTGGGGTACTTCGATCCCCGAAGGCCCCAAGTCCAAGCAGTTGCCGATCAGGTACGTGTGGCGAGTGTGCTTGATGCGAAAGTGCAGCGGCAGGTCAAACTCCCCAATCATGCCCGCCAAGGCGACCAAGCGGTCTTCGCTATAGGGCGAGTGTTGGCTGTCGGTAAAGACAAAATCGCACGCGCCCAATTCGGCGATGCGCTTGAAGGCGTCGCGCTCAATATCGCCGCGGATGCCAAACCCCACCACCTGTTCGCCCCGCTTGATCTTCTGCTTCAAATTCGCTGCCATGCTCGCGTCTCCTTTAAGAAAATGCCAATGCCTCGGTTAGGCGTACAGCCCCAATAGGCTAGCCACCAGCCAGAGCAGGGTGTTGACCTGCAAAGGCCGATCACTCCAGACGACTGTCGTCGGATCGTCCCCCTGCCCCCGGTGATACACTAGATAGAGATAGCGCAACACGCCGTAGAGCACAAAAGGAATCGTCCACTGCAATCGCGCATCTTCTGCGCCACCCACCCCCATCGCGTACAGCGCGTAGCAGATCACAGTCACGGCCGTCAGGACGGCGATCATTTGATCGAGGAAAGCCACGCTGTATTCTTCGAGAATAGCGCGGTGATTCGCGGCATCATCCGCGAGTTGCACGATCTCCTGCCGACGCTTGATCGCCGCCATAAAGAGCACCAGCGCGAAGATACAGACGATAAACCAAGTGGAAATAGACACCTCAATGACCACGCCGCCGCCGACGGCACGCAGCAGGTAACACGCGGCCACGATCAGCACATCCACCAACACCACGTGCTTGAGCCGGAGCGAGTACGCCGCGTTGAGTGCCGCGTAGAGCACGGCCACCCACCCCAAATGGGGATGCAGCCAAAACGCACAGGCCAACGCAAGGGCCAACGCGACCAAAGCCGCCCCCCAAGCCAATGCAACCGACAGGTGGCCGGCGGCAATCGGCCGATGGCACTTTTGGGGATGCAGGCGGTCGTACTGGCGGTCGAAGATGTCGTTGAACAAATAGACGCCGCCGCTCAGCAGGACGAAACAGAGGGCCGCTCCTAAGCTGCGGACCAAGTAGGAAACGTCAAATAGATGTTCGGAAAAGACGAGGGCGGGAAAGACGAAGACATTCTTGATCCACTGCCGGGGGCGCATGGACCAGAGAATGTAGTAGAGCGACAAAACGAGGCTATGCTTCGGCACAACCGGAGATGAGAGGCCGTTCAGACCTCCATGATCTCCTTTTCCTTGTTCTCGATGATCTCGTCAATGGAGGCCACGTATTCAGCGGTCAAATCCTGCACCTTTTTCTGCGCGCTGCGCGACTCGTCTTCGGAGATGTCCCCGTCCTTTTGCGCTTCCTGGAGCAAGTCGATCCCGTCGCGCCGCGCATGGCGCACGGCAACTCGCCCTTCCTCGGCTCGATGCCGGGCGACTTTGGTAATTTCTACCCGCCGCTCCTCGGTCAGTTCGGGAATGGGCAGCCGGATGATGGTGCCGTCGTTGGCCGGGTTGAGCCCCAGGCTCTTGTCGGCGAGAATGGCCTTTTCAATCACGGGAATCAAGGCCACCTCCCAAGGCTTGATCGCCAACAAGCGCGGCTCGGGGATGCTGATCGTCGCCACTTGATTGAGCGGTGTCTGTTGACCGTAGTAATCCACCCGCACATTGTCGAGCATGGCGGCCGAGGCCCGCCCCGTGCGGATAGAGGCTAAGTCGCGGCGCAGGGACTCAATGGCCTTATCCATAGCCTCTTTTACTGTTTCAAGGACCTCTTCCAACATGGCGGCCTCAATGTGTTTTCAGGCGTCTTCCCCCAAGACGAACCGCTCAAAGCGACGCACGGTGATTTTCTCGCCGATTTTGGCGGTTATCTCGGTGACCAATTCGCCGACGGTCTGGTCGGGATTTTTGACGAAGACCTGTTCCATTAGGCAGTTTTCCTGATAGAACTTCTCCATCCGGCCCTCGACGATTTTCTCGGCAATATGCTCGGGCTTGCCTTCATTTTTGGCCTGTTCGAGAAAGATGGCCCGCTCCCTTTCCACGGCGTCGGCGGGAACGCCCTCCCGATCGACCGCCAAAGGCTGGGAGGCGGCAATGTGCATGGCCACATCCTTGGCAAAGGTCTGGAAGTCGTCGGTACGCGCGACGAAGTCGGTTTCGCAGTTGACCTCTAGCAGCACGCCCAAGCGGCTACCCTGGTGAATATACGCTTGGATCAGGCCCTCGCTGGCGTCGCGACCGGCTCGCTTCTCCACCGCGGACAGGCCCTGCTTGCGCAAGTATTCAATGGCCTTTTCGCTGTCGCCGTCAGTTTCTTGTAGGGCTTTCTTGCAATCCATCATGCCCAAGCCCGTTTTCTCCCGGAGCATTCGTACGCTTTGTGCGGTAATCTGAGTCATCGTCGTTTGCTTTCAAAAGTAGTTGATCTAAACTATGCGGTAGCCTCAGCTACATCCGCTGGGGCCTCTTCGGCTTGTTCGGTCTCTACGGCCTCTTCGGCCTCTTGCTTGTCGTCGCGCGCCGCTTTCTCGGCCTCGGCTTCGGCCCTACCCTCAATCACCGCGTCGGCAATGAGGCGCGTGACGAGAGCGATCGAGCGGATGGCATCGTCGTTGCCGGGAATCGGATAGGTCACCAAGTCGGGATCGCAATTGGTATCGACGATGGCCACGGAGGGGATACCCAACTTGGCCGCTTCGCGCACAGCGATGTGCTCCTTCTTGATGTCTATGATAAAGACCAAGCCGGGCAAGCCACCCATGTTGCGGATGCCGGCCAAGGTACGCTGGAGTCGGGCGCGTTCTTTTTCGAGCAGCAGAACTTCTTTTTTCTTGAGATTATCGTAGGTGCCGTCAGCCGAGATGCGGTCGAGATGCTCTAGGTGCCGGATGCTTTGGCGGATAGTCTGCCAGTTGGTCAGCATCCCGCCGAGCCAGCGCTCGGTGACGTGAAACATGCCACAGCGCTCGGCTTCCTGTCGCACGAGTTCGGCGGCCTGTTTCTTCGTGCCGACAAAGAACACGGCGCGCCCGGCGCGCACCGTCTGGCGCACGGCCTCGCAAGCGGCCTCGACCTTGCCGACCGTCTTTTGCAGGTCGATGATGTGGATGCCGTTGCGCTCAGTGAAGATGTAGGGCCGCATCTTGGGGTTCCAACGCCGGGTCTGGTGCCCGAAGTGGGTCCCCGCTTCCAGCAAGTCGCGGATAGTGAAGTCAGCCATGATCGCTCCTAAATGTTAGTTGGGCCTCCGCTTCCTTCATCTACACACAGAAGCCCCGCAGACGCCGAACGCCCACGGGACACTCTCTGCCGTGCATCGGGAAGCGTGTGTATTGGAATGGAACTAGCGCTTGGAGAATTGGAAGCGCTTGCGCGCGCCAGCCAATCCGTACTTCTTGCGCTCTTTCTCGCGGGCATCGCGCGTCAAAAAGCCGCCTTTCTTCAACACTTCCCGCTTCTGCGGGTCGTACTGCACCAAGGCGCGGGCAATGCCCAAACTCGCGGCACCAGCTTGACCGCGCAGGCCGCCGCCACGAGTGGAAATGTGGATGTCGAACGCGTTTCGCGTCTCGGTCAAATCCAGAGGCTGCACGAGAATCATCTCTAGGGAATCTCGGCGCAGGTATTCGCTGATCGCGCGACCGTTCATGTAGATAGTGCCATTGCCGAGCTGCATGCGCACTCGGGCGACCGAGGTCTTTCTGCGGCCGGTCGCTTCATAGTTTTCTGCGGGCATGGGCGCGTTGCCTTTGGCTTAAAGTTCGAGAGGCTGGGGGTTTTGCGCTTGGTGCCGGTGTTCGCCGCCGGCATAAATGCGGAGCTTCTTTAGCTGCATCCTGCCCAGCTTAGTGTGCGGCAGCATACCCCGCACGGCCTTGCGGATGATGCGGTCGGGATGCCGTTCGGCCATGCGGCTGTAAGGCGTGACCCGCAAGCCACCTGGATAGCCGGTGTGGCGGTAATAGACCTTTTTTTCGGCCTTATTGCCCGTGACTTTTACCTTGTCGGCATTAATCACGATGACGTGGTCGCCCACATCGACATGTGGAGCGTATTCGGGCTTGCCCTTGCCGCGCAGCACTTGGGCGATTTCCGAAGCCAGCCTCCCTAGTACCTTATCGGTGGCATCAATCACAAACCACTGCCGCTTGATGTCGCCCGCTTTAGGGGCGTAGGTAATGTCATTCATCGTCTTTTCTCAGATTATATAGAAATTATTTAACCTAAGCCCTCTATCCGTGCTTGTCAACGCCTGCGCCACCAGCGCCAGAGTAGCACCACTCCCACTAAGCACAGGATCCCCACCAATAATCTATTGTATTGTGCGAGCAACTCCGTGACCTGTTCCCAGTTTTCACCCACCAAAATTCCGGCGTAAAGCAGCAATCCGTTCCAAACTGCCATGCCGATCGCGCCGCAGAGCGCGACGGTCGGCCAAGGCATGCGTCCCAGACCAGCACCGATGGCGATGACCGACCGAATGCCGCTTAAAAATCGGTTGCCTAAAATGAGCGCGACGCCGTAGCGATTGAGCCACCGCTCGGCTTGATCCAGTTTCACCGTGCCCCGACGGCCGGCGAAAAAGGCGCGCCCCCGACTATAACCCAAATAGTACATGACTAAAAAGCCGGCCATGCCCCCGACACAAGTAGCAAAAAAAACTGGCCATATATCCAAAAGGCCGCGCCCGACCAAATAGGCGCTGAACACCACCACCGTATCGCCGGGTATAGGTGGCACAATGTTTTCCAAAAAGGCGCTAAGCAACAAGATGCCATACGCCCACAGTGGATCAACGCCAGACAAGGCCGCGAGTAAGGAATCCAAATATTCTGCCATGCTTTACAGCGCCAAAAGGACCACAGCTTGAGCTTCCATGCCTTCCTCCCGCCCGACAAACCCCAAACGTTCAGTCGTGGTGGCCTTGAGCGAGACCTGCCCCACGTCTAGGCCCAAGGTCGTCGCTAGCGTTTGGCGCATCGCAGCTATGTGCGGCGCGAGCTTGGGCCGCTGGGCCGCAACGACCGCGTCGATGTGCAGGACCCGCGCCCCTCGTTCCGCTATCAGGGTACCGACCTGCTTGAGCAGCACCAAGCTCGATATGTCTTTGTATTGCGCGTCCGAGTCGGGGAAGAGCTGGCCGATATCTCCGGCCGCCAAGGCACCCAAGAGCGCGTCGATTACGGCATGTGTCAACACATCCGCGTCCGAGTGGCCCGCCAACCCCCGATCAAAAGGCACGGAGACTCCGCCCAAAATTAGAGGCCGCCCCTCCTCCAAGCGATGCACGTCGTAGCCCTGTCCTATGCGCAAGCCCATAGCAGGCACCTCCTCTCTTGCGCGCACTCGCCACTCGGCCCAAGCCAAATCCTCGGGCGTGGTCAGCTTCCGGTTGTCGGCTTCGCCGGGCACGACACAGACTGTGTGACCCAGCCGCTCGACTAGCGCGGCGTCGTCCGTGGCCACCGCGTCGGTTCCGGCCGCGTGGTACGCCCTCAGCAGCAACTCGCGGTCAAATCCCTGCGGGGTCTGCGCCTGCCACAGCCGCTCGCGGCGCGGCGTGCCAACGACCCGATCGTCCGCCACTTCCTTGATCGTCTCTACTACCGGCAAAGCGGGCAGCGCCGCTCCGTGCTCGCGAGTAGCGGCGACCACCCGCTCCAGCAGCCTCTCCGAAATAAACGGCCGCACGGCATCGTGTACCAAAACCATATCGGCGCGAGTCTCCAGCAAGCCTCGATACACAGATGCGCTGCGCTCAGCACCCCCAGGCACAAGGGCGGTGACTTTGGCAAAGCCCCCACTTTCACTCAATTGGCTACGGCAATAGTCCATGTCCTCGCTCCGCACGACCAAGACAATATCAGTCACCAGCGGGCTAGCTTCGAGACGCGCGAGCACGTGCCAGAGTACAAGCCGGCCCCCTAACGGGAGGTACTGTTTGGGTCGATTTGCTCCCATGCGCTGCCCCCGGCCGGCGGCCGGGATGATGGCGGTTATATTTTCCACGATCTCACACAATCATCATGGCATCGCCATAGCTGTAAAAGCGATAGCCCCGCTCTATGGCCTCGCGGTAGGTGGCCAAAAGCCGTTCCCGCCCGACAAACGCCGCCACGAGCAATAACAGACTCGAACGCGGCAGGTGAAAATTCGTCACCAACGTATCGACCGCCTTGAATGCGTAGGGCGGATAGATAAACGCATCGGCAAATCCTCCGCAGGCGCGCACATACCCTTCAGCATCAACGCTTGACTCCAAGGTCCGCACCACGGTAGTACCTACGGCGACGATGCGTCCACCACTCGCGCGACAACGCCTGAGCGCGGCCGCCACCGACTCGTCGATTTCACAGTATTCAGGCTCGAGTACATGCTGGCGCGGGTCCGCGCAGCGCACCGGCTCGAACGTGCCTGGCCCCACGTGCAAAAGCACCTTCAGGACCGCCACGCCCTTGGCCGCGATCTCAGCGATTAACTGAGGGGTAAAGTGCAGGCCGGCCGTGGGGGCGGCAACAGCCCCTGGACGCGCCGCATAGATAGTCTGATAGCGCTCCCGATCCGCAGCTTCGGGCGGACGCCGAATATAGGGCGGTAGCGGTATTTCCCCGATCTCTTCTAGTCGCGCCAGCACGTCTTCAACGGCAAAGCGCACGCGAAACCGCCCCGGTGCAACCTGCTCGACGATGTGCGCTTCCACCGCTCCATCGCCAAACTCCAACCGCGTCTTTGGTTTTAAGCCCCGTCCAGGTCGCCCCATCGCTAGCCAATCGCCCGCAGTTAGCGGCCTAAGCAACAGAAGTTCAACCCGCCCTCCGGTAGCGACTTTACGCCCTTTGAGCCGAGCCGGCACGACCTGCGTTTGATTCAATACTAGGGCGTCGCCAGGCGCGAGCTGATCGACGATAGCCCCAAAGTGCAGGTGCTGCAACGAGCCATCCGCCCGGTTCAAGAGCAACAGACGCGCTTGATCGCGCTCGAGCGTTGGGCGTTGGGCGATCAGGGCATCGGGCAGGTCAAAGTCGTAGTCCCCCAGTTCCATCAAGCAGTGCCCACCTATCCCCGAGACTGCGTAGGACGCCACCGCGCATAGCGGAAAATGGTCCAGAGAATTTTGTATCCGGCCCGCAGCGTGCCGCTGAGCGTACCGGTGATTTTGGAAGTGCCGATGCGGCGGCGATAGCGCACAGGCACTTCGACCGCGCGCAGACCCAGCCGAGCGGCTTTGACCTGCATCTCCGCGGTCCAGCCAAAGTTGCGATCCTGCATCTCTAGCCGCATGAGCGCGTCGTAGCGCAATGCGCGAAAAGGCCCCAAATCCGTAAAAGTGACGCCGAACAACAGGCGGATTAAGAAGGTAGCCAACCAGTTGCCAAAGCGAGCCTGCGGCAAGAGAGCACCCTTTTCTCGCTGGCCCAAGACCCGAGATCCAATGACCATATCGGCACCGTCTGCGATAATCGGTCTTACTAGAGCCAGCATGTCCTCGGGGTAATCGCTGTAATCGCCGTCGAGAAAGACGACGATATCTGGGCCATCGAGATGGGCCATGCCCGTTAGACAGGCTTGGCCGTAGCCGCGGCGCGGCTCGCCGACGACACAGGCACCCAAGCGACGGGCCACCTCAGCGGTGCGGTCGCCAGAGCCATTATCGACGACGATAATCTGCTGTGCGATATCGGGTATGTCTTGCAGCACCTTGCCGATGGCTTCTTCTTCATCGCAGGCGGGAATGACAACGGCAATGGCCGGAGGCGAGTCCATGCGCTGGCACCGCAGGTGAAGTGCTGTTTAGAGATTTTCCTCCAACCAGAGGAAGAACAGATCCTGCGCCTCGGGCACATTGTTGAGCAATGCCCAACCGTGGTCAGCCGAGTCTGTAAAAACGCGCAAATCCTTCGGCTCGGCTGTCTGGGCCTCTAGATTGCGAGCGAAATCGACATAGCTGAGAATGACGTCCCCGGCCTGAATTTGATCCTGATCGCCCACCATAAAGAGCATGGACCGCGGACCAAACGATTCGAGGCCGGTCCCGATGACTAACGGTTCTAGCGAAGTGGATCCCCACAGCCCAGGCGAGAGGGAGATGCTGGTTTTTATTAGCTCGGGGAAAACGCCCGAACATATATAGGCTACATTGCCTCCCGAGCCGCTACCCACGACCGCGATGCGGCTGATATCGATCTTGGACTGACTCTGCAGCCAGACTAGCGCAGCGTGGACATCGAGAAAGCTCCGTTCCAAGTCAATCAATTCCAAGGTCAGTCGGTCGTTGGGCAGTGGAGTCTCGCCGTGCCCGCGCAGGTCGATGGCCAAGGCCGCGTAGCCGCGCTCGAGCAAGGCCACGTACGTGCCGGTGTTGTTCAACCAGTCGGCTTTGTTCCCGCCCAGATCGTGCAGGAGGATCACCACTGGCAGCGATTCGCCGGCCTGTGCCGTGCCAAAAAGTGCACTCACTTCGACACTGTCGATGGATGTGAAGCTAACGGCTGAAATGGGATAAACGCGCCCCTCCTCTTTCGGTAGATCGGGGCCGACGATCTGCAACTCTTCTTCCGAATCGCTGCACCCCGCGACTCCAATAGCGAGCACCCAAATCCACCTATACAGTATCTTGTTCATAAAAGCCATAATCCTCACCCAAAACGCGTTGCGAGCGCTCGCAATTGGCAACGCTCTTAATGTTCGTAACTCCTTGAATCTGAATAAACAATCTCCACCTCTAGCTGTCAACTTGATGCCTTGACGACAAAATTCTTTTGCCGTATGCTGCCGCCCTATGATCTGCGTTGAAAAACTCAGCCTCAGCTATCGCGGGGGCCTAGCCGCCTTGCGTTCCATTGACCTCCACATCAGCCCTCGGGAAAACATCTCCCTCATCGGGGCCAACGGTTCGGGCAAAACCACCCTCGCGCATTGCCTAAACGGACTACTACAGCCTCAAGAGGGTCGGGTCCTCGTCGATGGCATGGACGCTAGCGACCCAACCCAACTCAACTCCATCCGACAGCTAGTCGGCATGGTCTTGCAAAACCCAGACGATCAGCTAGTCGCCACCACGGTCGCCGATGAGTTGGCCTTTGGCCTAGAAAACCTAGCCCTAGCCAGCGATGAAATTTACCGCCGCGTCGAAGAAACGCTCGCCACTTTCGACCTCGAAGCCTATCGCCACTATCCGCCGCACAAGCTCTCCGGCGGTGAGAAACAGCGCGTGGCTATTGCCGCAGTAGTGGCGATGCGACCGCGCTATCTCGTCTTGGACGAATCCACAGCCCTGCTCGATCCCGGTGAAAGACAGCAAGTGGCCGAGTTGCTTCAGCGACTGCGCACCGCATATGGCATCGCGACCATACTCATTACCCACTCCCCAGAGGAAGCCGCTCGCACCGACCGCGTCATCGTCCTCCACGCGGGTCAGGTCTGTGCAGACGACCCCCCTGCCGCCCTTTTTGCCGACCCGCCCAAGCTCCGG
Organism: Candidatus Latescibacterota bacterium; assembly: GCA_022819745.1. The sequence goes on from JAJEGS010000016.1 coordinate 153,986, forward strand.
GCTCTTGGCCTCGACCTGCCCTTTGCAAGCGCCCTCGCCGCTCACTTGTCGCTGGCCGAAACCTCCTTGGAGCTAGACGCCTTGTCCGACGTGCTAGCCGCGCTAAAACCCCAGACTCCCCTACCGCCTTGGACTCCGCCCTCCCCGCTGTCGCCAGCGCCGAGCAAACTAGCGGCCGAAGGGCTGACGCATCTCTACGACGAGCACCTGCCTACCCACCATCTCGGCATTCTCGACATTGATCTAGACATCCCCACCGGCTCCATACTGGCCCTCGTGGGCACCAACGGCGCGGGCAAGACTACCCTCGCCCAGCACTTCAACGCCCTACTCAAACCCTCGCGCGGCCGCGTGCTCCTCGACGACTGCGACATTGACTCCTTGCCCCCGGCTCGCGTGCGCCAGCGCGTCGGCTTGGCCTTCCAGTTTCCCGAACTCCAGCTCTTCGCCGAAACTGTGGCCGAGGATGTGGCCTTTGGGCCGCGCAACCTCGGCTTTGCCCCCGAGCGCGTTGATGACCTCGTGGCTAGTGCGCTCGCTATGGTAGGTATGCCGTTGGCAGAATTCGGGCCGCGCCAGCCCCTTTCGTTGAGCGGAGGCGAAAGGCGTCGCGTCGCGCTCGCCGGCGTCCTCGCCATGGACCCAGAGGTCTTAGTGCTCGACGAACCGACCGCCGGCCTTGATCCCCAGACTACGGCCAGCTTGTGCAAGCTCTTCGTCGAGCTAAGTAACCAAGGCCGCACTCTCGTGCTAATCAGCCACGATATGGAGCTAATCGGTCACTTAGCCACCCACGTAGTGGTCCTGCGCCAAGGCCGGATCGAGTTGCAAGGGCCGACCCGCGCCGTGTTCACCCATCCTGAATTCGAGTCTATCAGCGAGCTTGTGCCCCCGATGTCCGTGCAGTTGGCTCGCCGCCTGCGACAACGAGGCATAGCTCTAGCGAGCGACCCGTTGACCCTGCGAGAAACCATCGACTGGCTCGCTCCACTCGTCTCCCTCTCCCATGTCTAAATTTTCTGCCGACTTGCTCGTCCGCCAAGGACGCCTCATCGACCCAGCCAATGGCACCGATGCCCTAGGAGACATCCTCATCCGCCAAGGGAAAATAGTCGAGTCTCGCCCGAATCTTCCGACACCTCCAGACGTGCCCATCCTAATGGCCACCGGCTTGGTCGTCGCCCCAGGTTTCATCGACATCCACACTCATCTCCGCGAACCGGGTTACGAACACAAGGAGACCATTCAGAGCGGCACTGCCGCGGCCGCGGCCGGCGGCATCTGCGCAGTGGCCGCCATGCCCAATACCAACCCTCCCCCGGACAGTCGCGACCATTTGCAGTTAGTGCTGGAACGAGCGCAGACGGCCAGCGTGCGCTACTATCCAATCGCCTGCGTGACCGTGGGCCGCCAAGGACGCGGTGCGCTCGCCCCCCTCGCGGAATTGGCCGAATTGGGCGCGGTGGCCTTTTCCGACGACGGCGACCCTGTCGAAGACGAGGCCCTGATGCGCCGCGCTCTCGAAATTGCCCGCGACCTCGACCGGCCCATCTTCCCGCACGAAGAGGTCAAGTCGCTTACGGCCGGCGGCTGTATGCACGCAGGAGAAGTGGCCGCGCGCCTCGGCATCAAGGGGATGCCAGCAGCAGGTGAGGAGGAAATGGTCGCCCGCGATATAGAACTCGTCCGTCAGACCGGCGGCCCTTTGCACATCGCCCACATCAGCACGGTCGGCACCGCGCAATTGGTCCGGCGCGCCAAAGCCGATGGCCTACCCGTGACCTGCGAAGTGCTGCCCCATCACTTCGTACTCACCGACCGCGCGGTCGAGCGCCAAGGCACGGCCGCCAAAATGAGCCCGCCGCTGCGCGAGCCCGCCGATGTCGAGGCCATGCTCGCGGGGCTCGCCGATGGCACTATAGAAGTCATTGCGACCGACCACGCGCCACATACGGCCGCGGAAAAAGCCCAACCCCTAACCCAAGCTCCCATGGGCATTGTCGGCCTAGAGACGGCAGTCGGCCTCACCTTGACCTATTTGGTGGACCGCATTTTGCCCCTGCACGAGGCCATCGCTCGCTGGACCTGCCACCCGGCGCGCATCTTGCGCCTGCCCGGGGGCGCGCTCACCTCGGGGATGCCTGGGGATCTAACCCTGCTCGACCTAACGCGCGAATGGGAGGTAGTCCCCGCGCACTTCCGCTCCAAATCGCGGAACACTCCCTTTGCCGGTTACCACCTAAAGGGCAAGGCCGTGGCCACCATCGTCGGCGGCCAGATCGTCTATAGCGAATTGGCTGCTTAATCGAGGGACTTGAACGCGTCCGGCCAATGCTCAATTTCTGCGCCGGTTGCGCGCAGCCACACGGCGATTACGTCGAAGCGGCAGACCGTATCGGCCGCGGCACCGTATTGAATATAGTGCCGGGCGGCCCGCGTTAGACGCTGACGCTTGGCGCGATTCACCCTTTGTTCGGGGCGAGACGCACGCTGGCTGGCCTTTACCTCGACAAAGACCAACTCGCCCCGCTCTTCAACCACCAAGTCGATTTCGCCGCCAGCAGCGCGATAGCGACGCGCCCGGATCCGATAGCCCCGTTCTTCCAGATAAGCCTCGGCCGCCGCTTCACCCCGCCGTCCGATGTCCCCTAGCTTGTCGCGCTGCTCCCGATAAGCCTCTCTCAGAGTCGCTAGCTCGTCAGCCGCTAAATCGGCCGCGGCTTCTTTGACCAATTGTCCCAACCTCTCTAGCTCGGCAAAGTTGGCACAGTCGTATATGACCTCCTCAAAAGAGAGAAAAAGCTCCGAGCGCGGCTCGGCGATTCGCGCAGCCACCGGGCCGAAACTACGGCGGTGCAGCGGGCAAGGGCCATGGACATCAAGCGCGGCTAAGTGCGCGGCACTGCCGTAGCCTTTGTGCGCGGCAAACCCGTATTCGGGATAGCGGACGTCGCATTCGCACATCAGGCGGTCGCGGTGTACTTTGGCCACGATTGAGGCCGCGGCAATCGACAGCGAGCGGGCGTCTCCGTCGATGATGGCTTGCTCGGGATAGGGACTGCGCGCCGGTAGGTGTCCGTCAATCAGCACCCTATCGGGCGGAGTGGGCAAATTCTCCAGCGCCTCGCGCATGGCCTTGAGCGAGGCCTGCAGGATGTTCAACCTGTCGATCTCCGCAGCCTCAACCTGTCCTATTCCCACAGACAGGGCCTTGTCCGCAATTTCCTCGTACAGAGCCTCGCGCTGGGTACGCGACAGCTTCTTGGAATCGTCGATCTTGGCGATGACATAGTCCGGCGACAAGACGACCGCGGCAGCCACCACAGGCCCCGCCAAGCAACCGCGCCCCGCCTCATCGACACCAGCTACTCGATGCACTCCCTGCGCCCAAAGGTGCCGTTCAAAGTGCAGAAGCCGCTCGCGCCGCTGGGACTCCGCCTGCTCCCGCGCATCGCGCCGCCGCCGCTCGACCACCAAGCGCCGGACGCCAACACGGCGATCCTTTTCGAGCAAGGCCCAGCTCGGATCGTCGCTTTCCCACTCCACCACTTGTGCGCGTATCTGGGCAATCGTCATTCCGGCAAGTTCGGCTGCGGCGTCCCGTTCGCAGGAACGGCTCATGCCGGCAGGCGTCTCATCTATTGACATTAGGTATCTACCTAGTATATTTGCGAAAAGTTACCAAGAGGAGCCTTAACATGAAGCGCTACACGGCGTTAGTTGCCTGCTTGTGCCTCGTTCTGCAACCCGTCATGGCCCTCGCCGAGACGGAACCGGCACCCATCACCGGGGCAGATACCCGCCTCTATCTGGCCGATGGCAGCTTAGTGGAAGGCAATCTAATCGAAAAGGACCAAGATCTGGTCATCATGCGCGTCAACGACAAGATCTTCACTTTCGACAAGACCGAAATCGACAAGATCATCACCCTCGAATCGCTGGGTGGAGGTGCCCAAACGATTTCGGTGACCGAGTTTCCCTACATCAGTTTTCTCGGGGGCGCTCTTGCCTTCGGCCTACTCTCTTGGCTACAATTCGACCGGGCTTCCGACAACGAAGCTGAAGCGGCCCTCAACCGCGAACACGGCCAGGAATCCCGCGCCCAAAAGCTGGACGACAAAGCCGATCGCGCCCGTCTCTATGGGTGGTCCACCGCCGTGCTCGCCGTCGGCAGCTTCGGGGTGGCTCTGATTCCGCGCAAAACCACCCGCCGCATCTTTCCCGAGCTCAGTTTCCACCACGGCGAACCGCGCGTCGGCGTATCCTACGTCTATTCGTTCTGAAGGCCTTCCGCATCCCTCAGATGATGCACCAAAGCCTCTAGCCCGAGCACGTAGCTAAAACTGCCAAACCCAGCGATTTGCCCCAGACAGACGGGCGCGATAACTGAGTGCTGGCGAAACGCTTCCCGGGCGTGAACATTGGACAGATGCACCTCGACGGTCGGCAACCCCTTGGCCACCACGGCGTCGCGCAGGGCAAGGCTATAATGGGTGAAGGCCCCTGGATTGAACAGCAGGCCCTGCTCTTGGGCTTGGTGCAAAGCGTCGATTAGCGCGCCCTCGCTATTGGATTGGCAGCAGCGCACCTGCACCCCGAGCCGCTGCGCGTGGTCGGCAATCAACGCGTCGATCGCCGCCAAGGTCTCCCGACCATATACCCCGGGCTCGCGCGTTCCCAGCAAGTTGAGATTAGGTCCGTGTAGGACTAGGATACTAGTCAAATTGACCTCCACTGTTTCGCGCTACCACGCAGATCCACTCCCCTTTTGCCAAAATTGTATCGACCTCTAATTTAGCTTTTATGACCCAGCGGCAAAACGCTGCTTCTTCCCGCGCCAGCAAACCCGAAAACGCGACTCGTCCATCCGCGGCCAGCAAGCCACGCAAAGGGGTCAAAAGGGGCCGCAACACGTGGCTTTGAATGTTGGCCAAGACCAAGTCAAAGGGCCTTTCCGCAACGGCCTCCACTCCCCCCAGCCGCACCTCGACCTGCTCAGAGCCAATGCCGTTATGCGCCAAGTTTTCCCGCGCATTAGCCACGGCCTGCTCGTCAATATCCACGGCGAGCACCGGTCCGGCTCCTAGCAGCGCGGCGGCAATGCTGAGAATGCCGCTGCCCGTCCCCAAGTCCAGACAGCGCATCCCGGGACGCAGACAGCGCTCCAATGCCTGCAAGCAAAGCTGGGTTGATTCGTGCCCACCCGTGCCAAAGGCCATTTGGGGATCTATGCGCACGGCGATTTGGCCCTCGGCTAGCTCGACCGGAATCCACGAAGGGTGGACGACGATCCGCTCAGTGGCCCACACCGGCGCAAAAAACCGCCGCCACTCGGCCTCCCAGTCCTGTTCCTCCACGCATTCGGTGCCTATCGGCAATGCCAAGCCGAGAGCGGCAAGCCTATGCGTTAGCTCGCGCCGAATTCCAGCCAAATCGCTCACTGGCTCGGCTGCAAAGTACGCGCTCAACTGAGTCCGTTCCCCTGCTTCCTCGGCCTGAAGGCCACAGCTACCTAGCTCATACGCCCACGCGCTCACGTCCTCGGCGCAGGTCGCAGGTACCTCTAGCCGCAAACAGTGCCAAGACCGCTTACTCACTGGCCTCCAAGCGGCGCAACTCGGCGACGAGCCCCTCGCCGATTGCGGCGAAAAGGGGGTCGGGCTCAGCCCGTCCTTCATCCCCACTCTGGCGAATTGCAGCCGAGAGAGGTAACTCACCCAAGAAGGGCAACCCCAGCCGCTCCGCCGCCTCGGCTCCCCCGCCACACCCGAAAATCTCGTGGCGCTGGCCGCATTGGCTGCACAGGTAATAGCTCATGTTTTCGACGATCCCGAGGATATCCACCTCGACCTTAGAAAACATGGCAATGCCCCGCTCCACATCCTCCAGCGCCACGCTCTGCGGCGTAGTCACGATCAAGGCACCAGAAAGAGCCACGGCCTGACTCAAGGTAAGTGGCACATCCCCAGTGCCGGGTGGCAGATCAATCAGTAAATAGTCGAGCGGCCCCCACTCTACTTGATGCAAAAACTGCTGCAACGCCCGAGCCAAAAGCGGCCCCCGCCAGACCACGGGCGCGTCCTCGCCGGCGATAAAACCAATCGACATTAGGGCGACTCCAGCCTTGTACACCGGGCGCATCGTGCCGTCCTGCCCGATTGCGGGCTGCTCCCTAATACCCATCATCAAAGGAATGCTCGGGCCGTAGATGTCGGCGTCGAGCAGGCCGACGCGAGCCCCTTGAGCCGCCAGACTCACGGCCAAGTTGATACTTACAGTCGATTTGCCCACGCCGCCCTTGGCGCTGGCAATGGCGACGGTATGGCGCACTTGGGCTAAGGGGCCAGTTCGGGGAACGGACAAGTGAACCTACTCTTAGGAGCCGAAGGCCTTGCACACTTTGGCGAAGAAACTCTCGCCCTCTTGGGCCACGCGCTCATTTTCGAGCTCAGCTAGCTCGGTGAATAGTTCGCGCTCTCGTCGGCTGAGGCCCTCGGGAGTCCACAAAAAGACCTCGACTAGCTGGTCGCCGACACCGCGGCCGTTGACGTCTGGAATGCCCCGGCCACCCATGCGGAAGACGCGCCCTGATTGGGTGCCAGCGGGGATCTTCAACAGGGCCTTGCCGGACAAGGTCGGAACTTCTACTTCCGCGCCTAGTGCAGCTTGGGCAAACCCCAAGGGCAATCGGTAGATCACGTGGTTGCCATCGCGGATAAAATAGTCGTGCTCTTTTTCTTCTATAAAAACCAAGCAATCTCCGGCCGGCCCCCCACGCGGCCCAACCTCACCTTGGCCGCGCAATGGAATGTAGTTGCCTTCTTGGACGCCAGCGGGAATGCGCACCGTCAGAGTCGTTTGGCCGCGTTCGCGGCCCTCGCCCCGGCACTCTGGACAGGGATTGGACACGATATGCCCCTCCCCTTCGCAGGCCGGACACGTCACCACGGTCATTGATGGGCCAAAGAGGGTACGCGCCATCTGTTGCACTTGGCCCTGCCCACCGCAAGTACCGCAGACCTTGCGGCCGGCTCCACTGGCAGCGCCGGTTCCATCGCAGCTTTTGCAGCGCTGCAAGCGCGTCAAGGCAATGTTCTTTTCCACGCCCGTGGCGATTTCTTCTAGCGTCAAGGCCACCTTAATTTTCAAGTCGCGACCCTTTGGCTTCACCGACCCTCGCGACCGCCGACCCCCTCCGAAGAAGCTCTCGAAAATATCGCCGAAAATGTCTTGAAAATCGCCCGCGTGCGTAAAATCCGACCACTGAAAGCCACCGCGGCCGAAATTGCCCTCAACGCCGGCATGCCCATAGCGATCGTACGCGGCCTTCTTTTCGGGATCCGAAAGCACTTCGTATGCTTCGGATGCCTCTTTGAATTGCTCCTCGGCCGCCTCGTCTCCAGGATTGCGATCGGGGTGGTACTTCAGCGCCTTCTTGCGATACGCCCCTTTGATCGCGCTATCGCTGGCGTCCCGCTCAAGGCCCAGTACTTCGTAATAGTCCCTTTTGGACATTCAGTTCCTCAGTTCTCCGCGCTCGCCTTGCTGACGACGACGCGTGCGTAACGGACTACCTTGTCGTTGAGTTTGTAGCCCTTCTCCATCTCCTCAATGATCGTACCGGGAGCGTGCTCGTCGTCTGGGACCTCCGCTAGGGCCTCGTGGACTTCGGGGTCAAAAGGCTGTCCCACCGACTCAATCTCGGCTAGTCCATAGCCTTTGAGAACGTCGTTGAACTGGCCACAGATCAATTCGACGCCCTGCTTGAGCAACTCGGCTTCTTGGGTCTCCTGACGAAGGGCACGGCGCAAGTTGTCCAAGATGGGCGCGACTTGCAACAAGATATCGCGCAAAATTTCATCCCGCGTTTCCGCGCGCATCCGCACCGTGCGCTTGCGGTAGTTATCCAACTCAGCGACTGCCCGCACATAGCGGTCGTAATTAGCCGCCGCCTCAGCGCGAGCCGCCTCAAGTTCGGCCAGCCCATCGGCCTCATCGGCCACTTCGTCCTGTGATTCTGCTGCTGTTTCCTGCGACTCCGCCGCTGCTTCTTTTTGCGCCTCGGTCGCTGCTTGTTCGCATGGCTCCGCCGCTTCGTCCTGCGACTCGACGGAACCCTCCGCGCTCGCCTCGTCCACTGCGACGTGGTCCTGAGTTTCGCACTCGCTCATCGACACTCCTTACTCTTAACTGTGAATAGATTGGGACAAAAATTCGTTAGCAGATCAGATTTGCCGCGCGGGAGGCTGCGCAATTGACCAAGTTCACCAAGGATCTATAGGGCATGCGGGTTGGGCCGATTACGCCGATTACGCCGATTACGCCTTTGGCTCCGGTAACCTCGTAGCTGGCCGTCACCATACTGCATCGCCCCATCGCCCGCGGCCGGTGCTCTGAACCAATGGTGATGACCACGCCGTGCCGCTCGCTCATAAGCTGAGCGAGAATATCCTTTTTCTCCACTAAATCGACCAAACCAGCCACGTGACTCGGATCGTCAAATTCGGGCTTTAGGCAGAGATTGCGGGTCCCCGAGATGTGGAGATCGGCACCGCGCGTGATAGCCAAACCTTCGATCTGACCTACGACGGCCTCCACCACCGACTGCGGGACTGGCCCAAACTCGGCCATTCGCACCCCGACCGCGTTTTGAATTTCAGCCATTGTCAACCCGTGCAAGCGCTCGTTAAAAAGCCGGCTCAAGGCCTCTAAATCGCGCTGCGACACCGCGCAATCTACCTCGATCATCAAGCTCTTTGTCAGGCCTCCACGAATCGTGACGACGAGCAATAGGCGGCGCTGTCCCAAGTGCCAAAGCTCCAGCTTGTGAAAGATGCCCTGATTAAAGCGCGGGGCCAAAACCAACCCGAGTTGGTCCGACAGGTCGCCGATGGTCCTCGCCAGTTGATACAGAATCTCCTCGTAATCGCCCTCCTGCTGTGCGGCCTCTAGCTGCTGCCGCAGGGTGATCTCAGCCTCGTCCGAGCCAGCGTCGGCCGTTGCCATGCAGCGCTGCACGTAGAATCGGTAGCCCTTTTCAGAGGGAATGCGGCCCGCCGATACATGGGGCTGGGAGACGTAGCCCTTTTCCTCTAAAGAGGCTAAGGAATTGCGTATGGTAGCCGAACTGACGCCTAGGTCTTCGCGCTGGTTCAACGTCTGTGAGCCAACCGGAACACCAAGGGCAACGTGGGCTTTGACCAAGGCAAGCAGAACTTGGATTTCGCGTTTGGATAGTGGGCTAGTGGCCATGGCCGGGAAGCATCTCCAGCGGTATAAACGCCAGATAGATACTGAGGTTCTGAGATATAATAAAAGCCGCCGATTGCTTGTCAAGACTCGCTGCCCAGCCTGCTTGACAGCCGATTTGCAGAATCGTACTATTGAATCTTTGTTTTTTCTAACCACTTTAAAGTTGTTCGACGCGAGAAAGGAACGCACTCTCATGGCCAAAGCCAAGGCGAAAGCCAAAACCAAAAGCAAACCGAAAGCCAAAACCAAACCGAAGTCGGCCCAAGCCAGCGCCATCGACGCGGCGCTGGCTTTAGCACGCCAACACGACGCGCAGATGGTCGATTTCAAATTCGTCGATCTGCCCGGCACCTGGCAGCACTTCACCATGCCCATCGCCGATCTGGAGCCGGACCTGTTCGAAGACGGCCTCGGCTTCGACGGCTCGTCCATCCGCGGCTGGCAGGAAATCAACGAATCCGACATGCTCGTCGTGCCTGATCCCACTACCGCGGTGATGGACCCGTTCATGGCCGTGCCCACCTTGTCGCTGGTCTGCTCGATTGAAGACCCCATCACCCGCCAGCCCTATGCCCGCGATCCGCGTGGCGTCGCCCAACGCGCCCAAGCCTATCTGTTGCGCACCCAACTGGCCGACACCGCCTTCTTCGGTCCGGAAGCCGAGTTTTTCATCTTCGACAACATCCGCTTCGACCAGCAAGCGCATTTGGGTTTCTACGAGATCGACTCGGTGGAAGGCCGCTGGAACTCCGGCTCGGCCGACGGCCCCAACTTAGGCTACAAGCCCGACTACAAGGGCGGCTACTTCCCCGTGCCGCCAACGGACTCGCTGCAAGACATCCGCACCGAGATGGTGCAGACCATGCTCGCCTGCGGCATC
>JAJEGS010000060.1 GCA_022819745.1 Candidatus Latescibacterota bacterium
CCGGGGACAAGACGACCAGCCTGCTACGCGTGAACGGTCGCAGCGACCTGTGGGAAGTCGAGATACAACCAAACGGCGACGACGTAAGTATATCCCTGTCACAGACCACCTCCTGCAACGACGAAGGTGCCGTCTGCACCCCGGACGGCGTGGCGCTGCAAAACGACGCACAGGCCGTCATCCCCTTCGCCGGATACCTAATGCCCCACCGTCTGGACAAGGTCTCCGGGGAAGACCAAGAAGGAGCGGCTAGCACCCAACTGGCCGAGCCGTTTGTCGTCTTCGCGTCCGATGAACATGGCGCGGCGATGGCTGGAGCACGTGTCACGTTTACCGTGACCTCCGGCGGGGGAATGCTCTCGGCCATCGCCGACGCCAACCCTTGTATTTTCAAGGCCGCCAAGGCGTCTATCACGGCCATCACCGCTGCCAACGGCCAAGCCACTACCCGGCTGACGCTGGGCAGCCAGCCAGAGACGAACACGGTGGCGGTCTCCGTGGAGGGGCTAGAAGCGACCTTTACGGCTACCGCCACCGAGCCAGCCATGTCCCACAGCCTATCTAAGGTCTGCGGCGACGACCAAGAAGGCGCGGTCGGCCAACGACTCGCGAAGCCGTTGGTGGTTTTAGTGTCGGATGAGAATGGTGCCGCCATGACCGGGGTAGCCGTCACGTTTGCGGTGACCGCTGGTGAGGGGACGCTCTCGACCACCACGGATACTACCGCTGCCAATGGTCGCGCCCGAACCTGGCTGACGTTGGGCAGCGAACTGGGGACGAACACGGTAGAGGCCACGGTGGAAGGGCTGGAGTCGGCGACCTTTACCGCCGCCGGGCAAGCGTCGCCCCTCGCTAGTTTTCTCGATGCGTTCCAAAACGGCCGTGGCAAGCGGGTAGCCTTGCCCAACAGCCCGCAGTTGGCGCAGAACGCCCCCAATCCGTTCAACAGTCAAACGGCACTGGCCTATTTCTTACCCGCGGCAGGGCCCGTGCGCTTAGAAATGTTTTCGTTGACCGGGCAACGGGTGGCGATTCTGCGCCACGGGCTGCAGCAGGCCGGCTTTCACCGGCTCCGCTGGGATGGCCGCGACGACGCGGGTCGCTCGGTGGCCAGCGGCCTGTATCTGTATCGACTGGTGACTGACGAAGTGGTCTTGACGCGCAAGCTCATCCTGCTGCGATAGCTTGACAGAGAAGTATTACGACTAGCTTACCAGAGCGAGTACCCACCATCGACGACCAAGTCGTGATTGCGGTCGAGGAGGGAGAAGCGGTCGAGGATGCCCATTTGTTTTTAGCGATCCGTGCGCGCCGCTACAGAGCTGACGGCGTGAGCCTCATCCCCGAGTGCTTCTCATCGTTGCACGAGTTCGATGAGAATCCCGTCGGGATCTAGGGTACAGACGACGCCCGGCGTATCTGGGGCAGCCATCGGCTCAGACAGAAATTCCACGCCTTTCGCCTGCAATGCAGCGCACTCCGCCTTCACGTCGGAGACGAAGAAGGTGAGCCAGCGCACCCCAGCGGCAAATTGGGAAGTTCGCTGCGGCGGCGGCGCGGCGATATCCATCAGCTTGATCAGCGTCTCGCCCGCCTGCAAGCGCACCTGCCTGAAGCCTTGCGGTGCCAGCCCGATCCCCGTGGCTAGGTCTTCGGGAATGTCGATGTCGAGCACCACCTCAAACCCCAGTTTGTCTCGGTAAAACGTCAGCGATTCTTCAAAGTTGCTGCACACGATGCACAGGTCAACGACCGAATGTGAGAGCTGCATTTACCTCCTCCTCGGGTTTAGTCGAACGATTTAGGCAGGTCGCCGCAAACTACTCTACATCCACATCGAGGATATAGCGCGCCGCTGGCGAGATGCGCTTCCAGGTCTCGTAGCGCAGGTACTCGCGCTGGTTGAGTTGCTGGCCGTGCTCGCGGGCGGTGAAGTAGCAGTGCATGGCGCGGCGCGGCAGGTCCTTGCTCTGGTTGCGGGTGCCGCCGTGCCACGTGTGGCTGTTGAAGACGGCGACCGTGCCGGCTGGGGCGATGAGCAGTTCTTCATCGGGATGGGGTGCTTGCGCGTCTGTTAGGACTTTGCTAGGGTGCTGGCCCTTGTGCGAGCCGGGCACCAGCCGAGTGCAGCCGTTTTCCTCGCTGAAGTCGTCCAGCAGCCAGATCGAGTTGCAGACGTGAAACTGGCCGTCGTAGTCTGCGCCCCAGTCGGCGTGCAGGCCCTGTAATCCCTCGCCGGGCAGGGCGTCGCGGGCGTTGAGCGAGGAGAGCTTGAAGGGGCGGTCAATGACGTGGTGGACAGCGGCCAGCACTTTGGGATGGGTATAGACGCGGTCAAAGACCGGTCCTTTGTTGCAGAGGTCGGAGAGGCGGCGAGTGCCCTGCTCCTGATGGACTTCGATACCGGCGTGGATCCCTTCTTTTTCACACAGCTCCTCAAAGCGGGTGCGCAGTCCTGCGAGCCACTCATCGTCGATGATATCCGGGAGTACGGTGTAGCCCTTCTCGTCGAGATCGTTTCTGTTCTGCTCGGTCAGCACGCCTTGGTGGGCACCCAAGGCGTCCAATGCGCGTCCGATATCCATGTGTGCTCCTCTATTGACTAGCTTCCGCTTCGACGAGCGCCTTGAGCGGCACGTCTTCGTCCTGGGGTAAGTAGTAGCTCAGGGGATCTCCAACGACGCCAATGAGCTGTTTTTGGATCGGATTGCAGCGGGCGACGAGTTCGTCGGGCATGGCGATGTAGTCCATGGGTTTGACCCAGCGATAACCATAGCCAAAGAACACGGTCTTGCGCGGAAAGCCCGCCCAGTTGTGGCCGATGGAGTGATAGGTGCGCTGCTCAAACAGGAAGGCCGAGCCAGCGCGGATATTCATCGCCTGTGCGCCGTATGGCAGCCCAGTCTCGGGGTTCGTGGCCGGGCGTCCGAGCAGGCGATTGGACCCAGGCACGATCCAAGTGGCCCCCGAGGCCGGGGCGGTCTGGTCGCTGAGGGCGTAGGCGATCTTGAGCAGAATCCGCGGGTGCGGCTCGCTCATATCTCGGGGCGAGGTGCCGCCATCGCGGTGCCAGCCGAGCTTGTTTTTCTCGTCTTCAGCCGGCTCGTCGCCCGAAGGCAGGACGATCAAGTGCGAGGTCAGCATCTGGATATTCCAGCCGAGGAGCTGCCACGCCAGCGGGACCGTGGCGGGCCAATCGAGGAGCTGGAGGAAAGCGGGGTGCTCGACGATGCAGTTGCGCATGTTGAGCTTGCCGCCTTTTTCGAGCCGGCCGGCGTCGGCATCGCGCACGTAGAGCGCATCAGTGGCCGCATTGAGTTCGGCAAGCGCATCGGGCGATAGGGCGTCTTCGACGAGGAGATAGCCCTGCTGGTCAAAGAATGCTTGATCTTCGGGAGTGAGGACGGCTTGGGCGAGGGGTTGGGTCATGGACTGCATGTATTTCAATGTAGATACTAATTGTTACGGACGGCAAGCTCGCCTAGCCGTATTTCCGCATCGGACAGACTTGAGATTGTCTGCTTAGACGGATATAATATCCAATGCGCAAAGAGAAGATGAAAGGGAAACCATCAGAATCTCAATTCGCTTTGTGTATCGAAAACAGCGAGTGCGAGGATTTGGAGAAGCGCAAAATCTACCAGATTCTGCCTGACGCAGAAGCGGTCCAAGAGGGGTATTTGAGAGTCGTAGATGAATCAAGGCAAGACTACTTATATCCCGCAGCTTATTTCATTCCCGTCGAATTACCTCGCAAAGCCCAAGAGGCATTAGCGGCGACAACCTGAGTCTAAAAACTAAATTCACTATTCCATGCCCGCACTCGACGGCATCCGCGTCCTCGATTTTACCCAAGTAATTTTCGGCCCAGCCGCTACCCAAGTTTTGGCCGATCACGGTGCCGAAGTCATCAAGATAGAGCGCCCCGGCGGCGACCTAGCCCGCGCCTTCGGACCGTGGATAAAGGAGCAAAGCCTGCCCTTTGCCAGCCTCAACCGCTCCAAAAAGAGCGTGGTCATTAATCTCAAGAAGTCCGAGGGGTTGAGCGTTGTCCACCGCCTGCTAGAAAACACGGACGTGCTGGTACACAACTTTCGCTCTGACTCCGTCATGGCCAAGCTGGGGCTGGATTACGCTGCACTGCGGGAGCCATACCCACGGCTCATCTACGCCGTTGGCTCGGGCTACGGCTCGCAAGGCCCGTACAGCGAGCGCAACAAGGGCGGCCACGAATCCATGGCCCAAGCGCTGAGCGGCGTGGCGGCTCGCTTCGTCGGCCCCCACGGCACGCCCCAGCGCCTGCCCTATACAGTCGCCGACTTCAACGGCGGCATGTTGCTGGCGCAGGGCATTCTCCTCGCGCTCTTAGCCCGCGAGCGCACCGGCACTGGGCAGTACGTGGAAACCTCGCTCCTCGACGGCATGATGAGTATGCAAGCTTGGGCGACGACCAAAATTCTCAACTTGGGCGACGACGGCGAAGACGATGGCTCCGGCGGCGCAACACACCCGCGCGGCAACCCGCTCGACGGAGCCGTGTTCGAGACGGCCGATGGCTTCTTGATGGTCACCGCGCTTTTCCGGCCCTTTGACCAACTATTGCTCGATTTGCAGGAGGCCCTAGCCATCGAAGGTCTCGTCGGGGATCCGCGCTTTGCCACGCTCGCCGCGGCCGTAGATAACCGCGAGGCCCTGCGGGAGCGGCTCGCGCCGATCTTTGCGGAGAAAACGAACGCCGAGTGGATTCCGCTGCTAGAGGCCAAGGACATCCTCGTCGCACCGGTGCGTTCGACAGCCGAGGCCCTAGCAGACCCGCAACTCGCAGTCAACGAGATGCTCGTCGAAGTCCAACATCCGCAGGTGGGTACCATGCGCCACGTCGGCACGCCCCTGCGGCTAGCCGGGACGCCAGCCTCAGCCCCGGCACCCGCCCCCCTAGCCGGGGAACATACCGAAGCTGTGCTGCGCGAGGCTGGGTACGCGGACGACGAAATCACCGCGTTGCGCGCCCAAGACGTCATTCTCTGAATTGTACAGGAGACCCCATGCCTGACATCGTGCGCTATGGACTATTGAGCACCGCCCAGATCGCCCTCAACCGCCACCTGCCAGCCGCGCAGGCCATCGGCCACGCCGAGATCGCGGCCATATCGAGCAGAGACCAAGCCAAGGCCGAAGCATGTGCGGCCCAATACGGCATTGCCAAGGCGTACAGCTCGTACCAAGCCGTGCTAGACGATCCCGAAATTGACGCGATCATCAATCCCTTGCCCAATAGCATGCACTGCGAGTGGACGGTCAAGGCGGCGCAGGCCGGCAAGCACATCCTCTGCGAAAAGCCGCTCGCCGTGACCGTGGCGCAAGCGCGGCAGATGATCGACGCAGCCCGAGCCAACGGGGTACTCTTAGTCGAGGCTTTCACCCACCGCCTCAACCCGCAATTGCAGTGCGCGCGCCGACTAGTGCAGCAAGGAGAGATCGGCGAGGTGAAACTAGCGCGGGCCGAGCTGACCTTTAGCATCCGCGATTGGGCCACCGACGTCCGGGCGCAAAAAAATTTAGGCGGCGGCGCGCTTTTGGACGCTGGGTGCTACTGCGTCAGCGCCGTGCGCTTTGTGCTCAATGCCGAGCCGGTGGCCGCGCAGGCTTTTCAGCACCTGCGCAACGGCGTGGATGCGAGCCTGGCCGGGCTGTTGCGCTTTCCCGGCGATCACATCGCCTATATCGCGGCTGGCATGGAGGGGCCGTTCCGCTGCGTGTTGGAGATCGTCGGCAGCCACGGCGCGATCCACGTGCCCAACATGTTCGACGAGCAGGCTGCGGTCCACATCGCCATCGGCAACGACGAGCGGGTGGAGACCTTCTCTGGGCCGGATCGCTTTCAGGTGCAGCTAGAGCGCTTCTCTAACTGCATTCTCCAAGGCAAAGCTCCCGAATTTCCCCCCACAGACGGCCTCAAGAATGTGGCTGCGCTACAGGCATTGAAGCAGGCCGCCGAATCGGGGAGCCTAGTCGAAGTGCCGTCTTGAGCAATAGCCCACTATGAGTTCATCCGCTGCGAGTGCCAAGATCACCCTCAACAGCCCCGAACAGTTTCGGAATAGGCCACTAAACTTCAACGACGAGAAAGCACTGCTATGGAAAAATTTGCTCCCTTGAACATGTCCCCAGAAGAGCTAATCGAGTACACCCCAGAATGGGAGGGCGAGCGCTTTGACGACGGCCGTCCCAAGGTGCCCGACGACATCCTCGAGCGCATGCGCAACGTCAGCATCACCCAAGCCTGGGGCGTCATACGCGGCCCCGGCTACAACTGGCAGTACGAAGACGGCTGGATTTGCACGCACCCCGGTCAAGTGCTGGTGGGCCGCGCCCTGACGGCTATGTACATGCCGCGGCGACCCGTCATGCGTCAGGTCATGGAAGAAAAAGGGGAGCGGGCCGGCTGCATCGGCGACCAGATCTCGTGGCCCATTGATATGCTAGTGCCCGGCGACGTGTACGTGGCCGACGTATTCGGCAAAATCGATCAAGGCGCGGTCATTGGCGACAACCTCGCTACCGCTATCTACGCCAATTCGGGCAACGGTGTGGTCCACGACGCGTCCGTCCGCGATATCGACGGCATCCAAGAGCTGCCCGATTTCACCAGTTTCGTGCGCGGCTTTCACCCCACCTTTGCCTCGCCCACCATCATGCTGACCGGGGTCAACTGCCCAGTGCGCATCGGCGGTGCCACGGTCATGCCCGGCGACGTAGTCCTCGGCCGCGACGATGGCGTCGTCTTCATACCGCCTCACCTAGCCGAACAGGTGGTCAAGACCTCTGAACTGATCTCGCTCCGCGACCGCTTTGGCAAGCAGCGCCTAGCCGAGGGCAAGTACACGCCCGGCCAGATCGACACCCGCTGGTCCGACCCTATTGAGGAGGACTTCTCGCGCTGGTTAGAGAGTCACATCGACGAGCTACCCGTGCCGCGCGCCGCCATCCAAGAGCTGCTCAAGGAGCGGACTTGGTAAGCTCGGGCGTCGGCTGGCCGACGACCAATTTACCCGCCTTGAGAAAAGGCTCGGCATTCCCCCAGAGTTTGCTGCCATCGGCCGAGGTTAGCGGCTCGCAGGAGTACTGGGCCAAGTACACGCGGCGCATCTGGTTGGTGGTGTTGGTGCCGCTGGAGTGGAAGTTGTAACTAGTGAAGACGGCAATGCTGCCGGCCGGGGCGACGACCGAGACGCCGGGGTCGCTGCCAAAATAGCCGATCAAATCGTTGCTGCCCTCCTCGCGGACGTGCTTGACCCACGTGCGAATGCCCGAGCGCGAAAACGGCAGCAAGTGGACGGTGCCATTGGCCTCGGACATGTCGTCGAGGGCGCACCAACAGGTTAGATACGGCTTGTGATCCGGGTAGCCGACATAGCCCGAGTCTTGGTGCCAAGAGAACTTCATGCCAGCCTCAGCGCCCTTGACTACGTATTGTTCCCAGAACAAGTAGGCATCGTCGCCTAAGGTGGCTTGGCAGATGTCGGCCATTAGGGGGCTGAAGAGGAATTCGCGCAGGCGCGGCTGGTCGCGGAAGCAGTTGGAGACAAAGTAGCGGCTGTTGCGGTGATTGAGGCCCAAGGAATCCGTGCCCTCGGCATCCATCCGGGCGTTGGCTTTGTCGATGAAGGCTTGGCACTCGCCGCGCAGGAGATCGAGGTGGTGGGCGGGAATGGCGTTTTCGAGGATGAAATAGCCCTCTTCTTTGAATTGCTGCTTTTGGGCGTCAGTGATCTGGTGCATGAATCGCTCCCGTCGATTGCAATTTGATGTAAGCTGAGGCGATATATAGGCAGAACCCACTATACGCGCAACCGCGCCAAAGAAAACAACATGCTCGCCGAACAATACAACGACCCAAGCGAACGCTAGTCTAAAATGGAAACCCCTGCCATACTCCAAGCGCTGGAACTGACCTCTTGGTGGGAGGTGCCGGCCGTCGTCTTGGCCATTCTCTACTTGGTCTTGGCGGCGCGGGAAAACATCTGGTGTTGGGGCGCGGCTTTCGTCAGCACTGCGATTTACATCTACGTCTTCTTTGATGTCAACCTGTTCCTAGAGTCAGCCCTACAGATTTACTACTTGGCCATGGCGGTTTATGGCTGGTACCAATGGCGGCAGCCCACCGATCAATCCGCAACGCTGCCCATTTCTACTTGGTCGCTCAAAAAGCATGTCGTGGTCATTGCTGTGACAGGGGCCATTGTGGCGACGTCCGGGTACCTTTTGCACAAAAACACGACGGCAGCATTGCCCTATGTCGATGCCTTCACCACTTGGTATGCGGTAGTGACGACCTATATGGTGACGAAGAAGATTTTGGAGAATTGGGGGTACTGGTTTGTCATCGACAGCGTCTCGGTTTATCTGTACTACAGCCGAGGGCTTTACCTGACCGCTTTGTTGTTTATCGCGTATCTGGTTATCATCGTCTTTGGCTATCTGAAATGGAAAAAGGAGTACGACCAAGCAAATGTCCAAACTAGCCCGTGAAGAAGAATTGAGTATATGAAGCGAACAGAGACGTGCGGACCCGTGGCCATCCAAGGGCACGCCGGGTCGTTCAGCGAGGCAGCGGCGCGGGCCTATTTTTCTCCAGCGACACAACTGGCACCACAGCCCAATTTCAAGGCGCTTTTCGCCTCGGTGGAAGACGGGTCTTGCGCTTGCGGAGTCGTGCCCATCGAAAACTCGCTGATGGGCAGCATCCACGAGAACTACGACCTGCTGCTGCAGAGCGACGTACATATCGTCGGCGAAATCAAGCTGCGCATCGTCCACAACCTCATCGTCAACCGAGGTGTGCAGCTAGCAGATATCCGCTACATTGCGTCACAGCCGCCCGCCTTGGCCCAATGCACCCGCTTCATTCACTCGTTGGCAGGCGCTCAGACCATAGCGGCAGATGATACGGCTGGAGCGGTCAAAGAGCTAGCCGCGAGCGGCGCACGCGACCGAGGAGCCATAGCCGGGGCGCAAGCCGCCGCTGCGTACGGGATGGAAATTCTCGTCCCCGGCATTGAGGACGCCCCGCACAATTTTACCCGCTTTTTGGTGGTGAACCGATGCGCTGCGTCAGCGCCAGCCGAGCCAGCCAAGACCACGCTCGTCTTTGCGCTAAAGCACGTGCCGGGCGCGCTGTGTCGAGGCCTCGCGGCCTTTGCCGAGCGCGGCATCAACCTGCTCAAAATCGAGTCGCGGCCCATGCCCGAGCGGCCTTGGGAATACGTCTTCTATCTCGATTTGGAGGGCCACTTGGGACAGATGGCTTGCGCCCAGGCTGTGGAGCAACTTCAGGAAACCGCCGAATTCGTCCGCATCTTGGGCTCGTACCAGCAAGGCGATACGATCGAGGACTCGGGGTAAGCTGCTCAAGCGCCCGCGGCGCGGGTGCGAACTTGGTCGAGACCGACGGCCAACAGGAGCACTGCACCGCGCGTTACATCCTGCCAGAAGCTAGACACATCCATCAGCGTCAGCCCGTTGTTGAGGGTGCCTAGCAGCAAGACCGCCAACAAGGTGCCCCACACCGTGCCGCGCCCCCCGAAGAGACTCGTGCCGCCCAAGATCACGGCGGCAATCACCGTCAACAAATGCTGCCCCGCTGCGTCGGGCGCTGCCGCGTAGAGCATGGCCGCTAGAATGAGACCGCTGACCGCGCCGCTGAGGCCGGAGAGGACGTAGAGGATCATCAGGGTGCGGGCGACGGGGACGCCGACCAGCCGACTAGCTTCGGCATTGCTGCCTGCGGCATAGACGAAGCGGCCAAAGCGAGTCCGCGCCAAGACCCAGCCTAGCGCGATATAAACCAACAGCATCAGCACCAGCGGCACCGGCAGCCGCAAAATCTGGCCGCTGCCGATCCAGTTAAAACCGGGTTCCATCAGCGGCTTAGTCAGCCCACCGGTCAGGACTAGAGCCAGCCCGCCGATGACGCTCATCGTACCCAGAGTGGCGATCAGAGAGTTGAGCCCAAGGCGCACAACCAACAAGCCATTGAGCAACCCGATGCCCCCGCCCAGCGCCAGTGCGATGAGACAGGCGGCGACAATGCCGACGCCCGCAGCGTGGAGCAGCGCGACGACGACCCCAGCCAGCCCGGCGACTGCCGCCACCGACAGATCGAGGCCTCCAGCGATAATCAGCGGCGTTTGCAATGCGCACATCAAGCCGATAAAGGCCATGTTAGCCCCGATGCTCACCATATTGTCAAAGGACAAAAACCAAGGCGAGAGGACGCTGAAGAGCACGGCGACCAAGAGGTAGAACACCAATAACAAGGCGACGCCCGCGCCGGGGCGGTTCAATAAGGTGGCAATGCTCATGGAAGGTCTTTCTCAGTCGGAGTATGGAGCAGATCGGCCGGAGCCGCGCCGCCGGAAAAGTGGCCGGACACCCGACCGCGGTCCAGCACGATGGAACGGTCGCAGACCCCAGCGACTTCTTCCGCGTCGGAAGAAATCAAGAGTACGGCAAGCCCCTGTTGAGTCCACTGCCGCAGCGCCAGATAAAGCTCGTGGCGAGCTCCCACATCCACGCCTCGGGTCGGTTCTTCGAGGATGAGCACCTTGAGGCCCTCGACCAGCCAGCGGGCCAAGCAGGCCTTTTGCTGATTGCCGCCCGAGAGCAAGCGCAACGGTTGGTCGAGATGAGCAGCGCGGATCCCCAGGCGGTCGATCCAGCTTTGCGCGTGGCTTATTTCATGCGGCTTGGACACGGAGAACAAGCGCACGAAGCGGTCGATAAAGGGCAAGGTGATATTGGCACGGACGCCGAGGTCGGGGACGATGCCCTCTCGCTGGCGTTCGGCAGCCACGAAACCGATGCCAGCGTCGCGTCCTTGGCGCGGGTTAGCGGGGATATAAGGCGCACCCTCAAGCGCAATGCGTGCGCCGGGCAGCGGTCCCAGCGCTCCGTAGATGGCCCGGCCAAGTTGGTCGATCCCCGAGCCGAGCAGGCCGAAGACGCCGAGAATTTCGCCACGGTGGAGCGCAAAGGACACGCCGTCGAGCGCGCCGGGCAGACTCAGGTTTTCAACTTCTAGCGCAACCTCGCCGATGCTGGAGCCTCGCGGCGGGTAGAGTTCGTCAACAGTGGTGCCGAGCATGGCGTCGAGAACCTCGCGCCGCGAAGCCGTGGCAGTGGCGAAATCGCCGGCGTTTAGCCCGTCGCGGAGCACGGTGATGCGGTCGGCGATCTCGAAGACCTCGTCGAGGTAGTGGGATATGTAGATGATGCCGATCTGCTGGGCCTTGAGCCGCTCGACCACGGCGAAGAGCGCTTGGACTTCGCGGTCGGCGAGGGAGGCGGTCGGCTCGTCCATGACGATGATCCGCGCTTGGCCGGCGAGCGCGCGGGCGATTTCTACTAGGCGCTTGTGCGGTGCGGAGAGCTGGTGTACCGGTGAGTCGGGATCGAGGTCGCAGCCGAGCCGATCGAGCAGTGCCCGCGCTTTGGTGCGCAGTTCCGGGCGATCTACCTGCTTGCCAAACCACGAGCGTTTGAGCGGCAGGTCGGCGATGAGGATGTTTTCGGCGACCGTGAGGTCGGGCAGGATCGACACTTCCTGCGGCAAAAAGCGGACGCCGTGGGCGATGGCCTCTTCGGGCCGGTCGTAGCGCACTGCTTGGTCGTTGAGGCGGACGGTGCCCGCGTCGCGGCTGTACACGCCGCAGAGGATTTTCACTAGCGTGGATTTACCCGCCCCATTGGCACCCAGCAGGGCTAAGACTTCCCCAGCGTCTAAGCGAAGATCGACCTCGCGCAAAACTTGGGCGCTGCCGAAGGATTTGCAGATACCTGCCATCTGCAACAAAGGTGCGGAATGGCCCATACTAGTGATCGGGAATCAACTGCTCGTAGCCGGCGAGTTCGGGCTTGTCCTTCAGAGTCGCCAAGTGTGCGACAAAGGCTTCCTGCGGAAAGACGTAGTCGAATCCCGGCTCGCCTTGGCATTCGTACTCGGGGTAGAATTGACAGATGTTGGCCGGGTGGACCATCACGTGGTTGACGGTAACAGCCGGCGGCACATCGTGGCCAGCTAGACGCATCAGGCTCAGCGGGATGAGATAGTTGCCGTAGCGCTCGGGGAAATAGGCGACTGAGGCGATGAAGCGCTCCTCGGCGACCATCGTCTCCAACTCATCGGCCCCCTTGCCGACGACCAGCGCATCTGCGCCGCGCCCCTGCTGCTGCACGGCGCGCAACATGCCAGAGACCGATTGGTCGTTGATCGCGGTAATCAGGATCGGCGCACCTTGGGGAATGCGACCGAGCGCGTTGCTCATCTGCTGGAAAGAGTACTGCAGCGTGTTCTTGGTGTCGATGCGGATGATGCGCTCGGGCGGGAAGCCGGGCAGCGAGGCGAGAAAACCGGCGATTTGGCCCTCCGTGCGCATGGCTGGGATCGCGCCTGACTGCGGCAGTTCGCCAACGACGAAGTATCCCTCCGCGAGCGCCCGGTCGCCAAAGCGCACTTTGGCCGCTTGCGCCAGATAGGAGCCCCCCATAAAGCCCGAGCGGGGGTTGTTGGCGCCGAAGTAGGTGGCACCCGGCATGGGGATGTCGATGGCGACCACGCCGATCTGCTTGCGGTTGAAGTGCTGCATGATTGCCGGGCCGAAATTGACGTCGGTTTGGAACTCGATGCAGAAGTCAACTTGACGCCGGGCAAAACTCTCGGCGTTGGCTAGGGCGGTCGGCCCGTCGAGCCGGTTGTCGGCGATCAGCAACTCAATGCCAGCGGCCTCGGCGTTGCGCTCAATGCTCTTTTCGACCTTGATGCCAAAGCTGATGTCGCGCTGCAGGTTGGCGAAGCCAAAGACTAGGGTTTTGCCGTTTTTGGGAGGCGAGTTTTGCGCGGCTTCGGCGGCCATTGCTTGGAGTGCTGCTGGCGGAAACATCAACCCGTCGTAAGTCGCCGGGTCAAAGCCGTGGAAACCTTCGCTCGATGCTGGGACTGCGGTAAAGAACAGATAGGCGGCCAGAATGAGTCGGGTCGGAATCATAAGATGCACTTTCGTTGGAAATGGGCTGAGAATATACGGAGCGGCTAGCGGGTGGCTCAAGGTATGGGGCGGCAGCGATTACTTTTCAGGAGCGATGCGGTTGGCTACTATTGAGCACGAGATACTTAAGTACACGACAGTAGAAGTGGTATGGGATGCTTCGCTTGCGCTCAGCATGACACTACCAGCACTTGTCATGCTGAGCGGAGCGAAGCGGAGTCGAAGCATCTGATACCTCGATATCTATGCGTAATGTCCACTGGAGTACTGTCGTGTATTAAGCGATAACGCTAACAGGAGAGAATTATGCTGACCAAAGAAGGATGCCGCACGCGGCAGCAGCGCCTATGTGCGCGGCTGGCCGAACTCGACATCGACGCGGCCGTGATCAACCACCCGAAGGAAATCTACTACTTTACCGGGATCATCATTCCCGAGGAATTCCCCGGCCCGCCGGCGATCTTTTGGCTGGGAGCCGATGGGCAGTCCTTGCTGATCGCGCATACCGACGAAGGCGAGCCGTGCGCCGACGAGTGTTTCACCTTTCCTCTCAGCGTCGGCGGCACGGTCACGCCCGACCTGCGCGAGGTGATAAGCGGGCTAATCGTCGATACGCTGCGGGCCAAAAAACCAGCGGCTGGCCGCCTAGGCTGGCAGAGCGAGTTTTTGCCGCGCCGCTTGGGACAGGCAGTCGAGGAAGGGCTGGGCAAAACGCCTGCATGGGTCGCGGTCGATGATCTGCTCGCCGACATGCAGGAGGTCAAGGATCCCGACGAAATCGAGCTGTTGCGCAAGGTAGTGCAGGTCGATCTGGCAGCATATGCCGCGGCAGAAGCGGCGATGGCTCCGGGCGTCAACGAGTTGGAGGTGCTAGCGGCGGCGCAACGGGCAGCGCATCTTGCGGCTGGTGAGAAGGTTTTCCACGACGGCGATTATCAGTGCGGCGAGTTGGGCGGTTTTGCGCGCAATCGCCCGATCGAGGCTGGGGAGATCTACGTCATCGACGCTTGGTCGGTGTACCGCGGGTACTGGGCCGACTTGTGCCGCAGCTTTGCCGTGGGTGAGCCGACTGAAGTGCAGCACTCCGTATTTGAGCACGTCAAGGGCTTTCACGACCGCGTCGGCGAGTATCTGCGACCGGGCAAGGACGGCAGCGAATGCGCAGTGGCCATGGACGCCTATATCCGCGAGCATCCCAAGCTGGCCGACGTCGGCTTGATCCACCACGCCGGGCACAACATCGGCCTGCGGGCGCACGAGATGCCCGATCTCAACAAGGAGCGCGGCGGCACCCTGCGCGTGGGCAATGTGGTCTCGGTCGAGCCGGGGGCCTATATCCCCGAGGCGCGGGCAGGGGTGCGATTGGAAAACATGTACCTGATTACCGAAGACGGCTTGGAGAACTTGTCGCCGTATCCAATGGAGTTGGGGGCGCACTGTTGAGCGAGGTGTTTGAATTTGCCGAAGACCTCGCCCGGCGCGCTGGTGTGCTAATCGCCCAAGCGCGGGCGGACCGGGCATTGGATCTGAGCTACAAGGAAGGGACTGAGCTGTTGACGTCGGCCGATTTGCAGGCCGACCAGCTCATCCGCGGCGAGATCGAACAGACTTTCCCCGACCACTGCATCCTCTCCGAAGAGTCCTCGCCCCACCTTACAGACCCGGCGCAACTTCGCGGCCCCTTGTGGGTCATCGACCCGATTGACGGCACCGTCAACTACGCCTACAACCAGCAGCAAGTAGCCGTGTCCATTGCCTTTGCCGAAGGAGGCCAAGTGCAGGTCGGCGTGGTGCACTGCCCGTTTGTAGAAGAGAGCTTTACCGCCCGGCGCGGAGCAGGTGCCTATCTCAACGGTCACGCCATCCGAACCAGCGAGTGTAGCGAGCTATCCCGCGCCCTGATCGGCACGGGTTTCCCCTACGCCGCCGAGGGCAGAGTGGCGCTGGTGGATCGCTTGCGCCGCGTCCTCGGACACTGCCGCGACATCCGCCGCGTCGGCTCGGCCGCCATTGATCTCTGCTGGGTGGCAATGGGTCGGCTCGACGGCTTTTACGAGTCGCTCAAGCCTTGGGACTTGGCGGCCGCGGCCCTGATTGCGCGGGAGGCGGGCGCTCGCGTCGGGCACTTGCAACCCGTGGAAGGCGAGCTGCCGGAAGAATTGGAAGGCCGCGATTTGGTCGCAGCCGCACCGGGAATCTACGAACAATTGGTCGCGCTGTTGCGCGGGACCCCGTCGTAGGGCGACCCTTGTATGTTAAACATCCCCATGGCGCTCGGACGCACTTCGACAAGCTCAGTGCGCGTTGAGCTATCGTGTGCGCTGAGCCTGTCGAAGCGCCCCCGAATCGACGCGTCTGTAGAAGCAACTCTTATATAAGGAGATACAACCCATGAAAATCAGCGACATCAAAGCCTATCCAACTTGGGTCGGCCACCGCAATCAGCTCATCGTCAAAGTCGAGACCGACGAAGGCATCCACGGCTGGGGCGAGTCGGGACTATCGGGGCGCGAGCTAGCCGTCGTGGGCGCAGTGCGGCACTACCGGGAGTTTTTGCTCGGCCGCGACCCGCGCGAAATCGGGCGGCTCTGGCAGGAGATGTACCGCGGCCAATACTTTGAAGGCGGGCGGGTGTTGACCGCGGCGATTTCGGCCATCGACATCGCTTTACACGACGTGGTGGGCAAGGCCCTTGGCGTACCGGTCTATCAGCTTTTGGGCGGCAAGCAGCGCGAGTGGGTGCCCTGCTTTGCGACGACTGGAGCACCGGACCTAGAGACCTTGGTCAAAAACTGCAAGCTGCTGTTGGACAAGGGGTGGGACGTGATTCGCACGGGGATGGCCCAGCGCAAACAGTACGACGACGAACTGCTGTTCGAACCGCGCGAGTCCATCGGCATCACCGCGGCTTGGCTGACTGAAGTGCGCCGTGAAATTGGTCCCGACCCGGTCTTAGGCATTGACTACCACCATCGGCTGACGGTCGCCGAGAGCGCGTCATTCTGCCAGAAGATGCCGCCGGGGACGCTCGATTTTCTCGAAGAACCCATCCGCGACGAGTGCCCCGAAGCCTATGAATCGCTCCGCACCATGACCGACGTACCGTTTGCCATCGGCGAGGAATTTGCCAGCAAGTGGCAGTTTTTGCCCTATCTCGAACGGGGCATCACGCAGTTTGCGCGGATCGACGTGTGCAATGTCGGCGGGCTGACCGAGTCGATGAAGGTGGCGAGCTTGGCCGAATCCCACTACATCGACCTAATGCCCCACAACCCGCTGGGGCCGATCTGCACCGCTGCGACCGTGCATCTAGCGGCGGCCGTGCCCAACTTCGCGTGGCTTGAACATCGCGTGACGCCGACGGAAGCGGGAAAATTCATGGACGAAGATTTGTTTCCGATGCAGTGCGAATTGGTAGGATCGATGTTGAAGGTGCCCGAGGGGCCGGGGCTGGGCGTGGAGTTCAACGAAGAGCTGGCCAGGGAGCAAGAGTTCAAGTTTTGGGAAGCGCCGCATTTGCGGCGGCGGGATGGGTCGCATACGAACTGGTAGTGGCTATTTTGAACGTTCCTCCAAATTAGTCGGACTTTTTTGGAGTTTACTCCAAAATGGTCAAGCCGCACGCCTAGGTACAGAGCAGTCGAGGTAACGCTGAAATATCGTCGATAACTGCAACTTTGGGAACTTCGTCAAATTCACTTTTGCTTGTCGCACCTGATAGTACCGCAATAAAGGGCACCTTGGCCCGTTCGGCCGTTAGCGCATCAATCGTACTGTCGCCGACGTAAAGCACGTCATTGGCATCCATTTGCATTCTAGCGATAGAGGCTATCAAACCGCCGGGATGTGGTTTGTGTTCGGCAACATCTTCTCCGCCGATGATGACGCCAAAGCGATCAGATAGCTCTTCTCTTGCTAGAATCTCCTCGATTCTATAGCGAAACTTCGTTGACACGATCCCCAATGCAAAACCCATTTCGAGCAACCGCTCCGTTGTTGCGGGAACGCTAGCAAACATGGACGTTAAATCTACCATAACCTGATCAGCTCGTTTTACAAAGTTGCTTATAAACAAACTGACGTTCTGATTGTCGGTTTGCCCAGTCAAACGTATAAAGGTGTTCTCTAAAGACATACCGATAGTTCGCTTGATTCGCTCGTCATCGGCTCGGGGCAGATTCAACTTCTCCAGCGCAAAATTGACACACTCAATGATGCCTTTTGTTGAATCTGCTAGTGTAAGGTCGAAATCAAAAATGATCGCCCGAGCCATAGCTTGCCGTGCGAATCCCTTTCTCAATGTGGTGCGATGCACCTGTTACCAACGGTAGGGCGTACAACGCGGGCCAATATAGCGTCGCACGCCCTACCATCTATCCCTAAAAAACCGGAATGAACTTGTGGCACACGGGCGAGACGACTTCGGCCTTGTGGCCGGTGGGCGTGAGTTTGCCGGTGTCTGAATCGACGCGAAAGGTGAAGATGTCGTCGGTGCTGTGATTGCCGGCGATTAGGTAGGTGCCCGTGGGGGCGAGGCCGAAGTTGCGCGGGTTGGCACCGCCGGTCGGCACGATCTCGACGAGTGCAAGCTGGCCGTTGTCTTGGTCGATGGCATAGACGGCAATGGAGTCGTGGCCGCGATTGGACCCATAGAGGAAGCGGCCGTTGGGATGGACGTGGATGTCGGCGGTGTGGCTGACCTCTGCATAGCCGTCGGGCAGCGTCGAGATGGTCTGGATGGTGGTGAGCGTACCGGCGTCAGCGTCGTAGTCGAACGCCGTGATGGTGTTGCTCAATTCGTTGATGACGTACGCCTGCTGACCGTTGGGGTGAAAGGCGAGGTGGCGCGGGCCGCTGCCGGGGGCGATTTCCGCGGGCGTCTGCGCGACCAGCTTGCCATTTTCGTGGTCAATCGCATAGATGAGCACCTTGTCGATGCCCAAGTCTGGGGCAAAGGCGTGTTTGTTGTTGGGGGCAACCATAATCGAATGGGCGTGCGGTCCCTCTTGGCGTCTTGGGTTGACCGAAGAACCCTCGTGTTGGACGAAATCCGTAGCCGGGCCGAGCGAGCCATCTTCCCGGACCGGCAGGATGGCGACACTGCCGCCGCCGTAGTTGGCGGCTAGCGCGTACTTACCAGCGCGGTCAATGCTGATGTGGCAGGGGCCGGGGCCAACGGTCGATTCGGTGTTGATGTGGGTGAGCGCTCCGCTCTGTTGGTCAATGGCAAAGGCCGCAACCGCGCCGCCGGGCCGATCGCCGACCGCACTGGTCTCGCCGATGGCGTAGAGGAAACGGCGATTGGGCGCAATGTCGAGGAAGGAAGGGTTGTCTATGCCGCCAATGCTACTTTGATAGGCGAGCGCACCGGTAGCCATGTCGAGGCGATAGACGTAAATGCCATCCTCGTCGCCGCTGGAATAGGTGCCGATATAGACGAGATAATCGCTCATAGTAGTACTCCTTTGGGTTGTGAAGGCGATGGAAGGGAGAAAGAGAAGCACAAATAACAAGGCATTCGTTACAAACCGCATCGTTCCACCAAAACACTGTTGAAATTTCGCAACCGACAGACCTAATCCCATAAATCTTGTTAGTCTCCTTAATTTTAGTCCCTAATAGACAACCGAGATCAAACCCGCGTGCGTCCCCGGCCCCGACTCGGCTCCCAAATCGAGGTGGTAGAGATAAATGCCCGGCGCAACTAAGGCTCCCGCCTCGTCGCGGCCCGTCCAAGTGAAGCGATGGCCCGTTGTGGTCGGCGTGGATTCGACCGCAGCGACTTGGCGGCCCGCTAGATCATAAAGCGCGAGCGTGGGGGTCGCTGCGTCTAACTTAAAAACCACAAAGCGCATGTCGAGCGCGTCGTTGACCCCGTCGCCGTTGGGCGTGATCACGGGTGAGGCCAGTTCCAGTGCGTCGATGAGTTGGCCGTACTCGGCTAGCTCGGGTAGCATTACTACCTGAGAGCGGCGCTCGGCTGGCTCGACCGACTGCCAGAGGCCGGGCCGCTCGCTCAACCCGAGATCGAGGGGAAAAACCGTGGCATTGTGCAAAACCCGCGTCGTGAAACCCACCCGAATCGAGTCCTCGGTCACGATGTGCGGCAAGGCGACCAACAGCGAGTCGCCCTGCTGCTCGACGCGGGCAGGTTCGACCGACGCGGAGCCGATGAGTAGTTCGAGATCCTCGGCGTCGATCCGACCCGGCACGGTAAAGCGCAATAGGTCGAAACCCGAGTCCTCAGCCTCTATCTGCGGCCACAGCGTATAGGTGAAACGGGTGTCCTCGTTGGGGATGGCTTGGCGCGGCTCAATGCGGCCCACCGCACCCTGCAACAGCGCGTCCTCAAACTCGACCGAGAGCGAATGGACCACCGGTGCCACGCTGGGGTCATCGGTGGAGAGGATCATCTCCAGCAGGATGAAGCGGCGCGGGCTTTCCGACTGAAATGCTTCGCCCGGGAACTGATAGACATTGCTCCACTCGCCCCAATCCTCGCCCACCACGAGCGTCGTATCGACTGGGCCGCGCAGCACCTTGGGCGAACTATTCCACTTATCCTCGGTGACCTGTTCGCCGATCTTGTTGTAAAACGTAAAGACCGGCTCTAGCGAATTGCCCGAGCGCGAGCGCAGTTGCAGGCGAGTGCCCGCGGCCAACTCGGCATCCCAAGAGAGGTTTTTGATGACTTTTGGACGCCCGTCGCCCGAGGTTTGTCCTAAATCGATGAAATCCGAGTGCAATACTATTTCGGCGGGATAGCCCGGCGAGAAGAGCATGAACTCAGCCCATTTGACGATGCCCCAGCCGGTGTCTCTGATGCCGTGCCAGAAGAAGTAGCGCATCTTGCGCGGCTTGAACATATAGCGAATGTAGAGCAGGCGGTCGGCGTTGGGATTGATGTGGGTCAGGAGCTCTGTATAGTCAAATGCATCGGGCACGGGCAGATTGGAACTGAGGCTGCGGGTGCCGTCTGAATAGAGCACGGTATGGCCCGGGCCGGTGCCGTTGATCGAGAAGCCCACCAAGCCTTCGTCGGGCCGAAAGGAATAGAGAAAGAATTCATCGACGAAGAACACCGCCCCCAAATCCACTCCGAACCACACCCCACCCTCCTTCCAGCCGAGGCTGCCATACGAAGAGCCGATTAGGTTGTTGGTGTTCATGTCGGCGTCGAATAGATTTTGCGGATCGACTGAGTTGACTCCGTTGACAAAGCGGCCCCGCTGCATGGTGCCAATGCTGATGTTGTCGCCAATGCCGCGGACCTCGATCTCGGCCAAGGCCGCGTCCGAAGTCTTTTCTTCCGCCTCAATGCGAATGCGCTGGATCACCCGATAGTTGTTCTTGGCCACCGGGTCGATAGCCAAGCCCTCGTCGAGCTGAAATACGCTATCGCGGGCAGTGAACCCGAGGGGGATGACGATCTCGCTGGCCGAGTTGGGCCGGGTCGTGCGAAAGAGCGGCTCCAGCAGCACCAAGTCGTCTTGCACTGAGATGCGGGTCCCCGGGCTACCGTACACAGTAAACTGGCGGAAGGGCCGCGCGCCCTCCTCATCGGGAAAAGTGAGGCGTATCTCCCGGGCCAACACG
The DNA here is from genome assembly GCA_022819745.1 of Candidatus Latescibacterota bacterium. Next base: position 20,643 of record JAJEGS010000060.1, read on the forward strand.
GCGCGACCCAAGTCGATTTCAATGGCCCAGTCCTCGACGGCATCCACCGGATCTGGACGCCAAAAGGTCTGGAGATCCCCGTCGATGATGTAGTCTGCATCAGCAGGATTGGAAACCGCCTCCCAGATGCCGCCCGTAGTTCGCCCGCGGCTTTTGCTCTCATAGGAGAAGAGATGGGCATCGGCGACTGCATTGATGTCCTTGCGGAACTTGACGAGCTGTAGCTGGCCATTCTCGCCCACCTCAGTTAGGCCAAGGGGCACCTGCCAAGTCGCCCAAGCATCTTGCCCTTGAAAGGTCAGGGTTTCACCGCTGGCGGCCATGGTGGTAAAAGCGACGCAGACGAGCGACAAAAGAAATCTCATCGTGCCCCCTTCAGTACGCTATGCCCACGGGGCGGAGCACGGCGGCAGCGCGGCGCTCGGATTGCAGGGTTACGGAGATTAGGTACACGCCCGGAGGCAGGGCAGCGCCCTGTGCGTCGCGTCCATCCCAGCGGGCCATTTGCGGACCGGCCGTTTGCGAGCCTTGGGGCACGGTCGCCACGTGGCGACCGTCGAGTGTATAGATCACCAGTTCGACGGGTACTTGTTCCGGCAGACCATAGAGGGCATAGGCCACGCGGAGTTCGTCGTGAACGCCGTCGCCATTGGGCGTCAACACGGGCGTTGAAAAGCGCAAGTTCTGCAGCAAGGCGGGTTGTTGCTCCGAAGCGCTGAGGACGCGGAGGCTATTGGTGGAGAGCAGTTCGCTGGCGTCGCCAGAGATGATGGGTTGGGGCAAGGTCTCGGCCTCTGAATCGGTGACAGTGCCCAAGAACGTGGTGGCTAATTCAAAAACTTCCGCGGCAAAGACGATGCGCAACGGCGCGTTGTTGGCGCGGGTAACGCGCTCGGGCAGGAGTACTGTCAGTCCGTCATCTTCTTCGCGGACGGCGGCCGGGTCAGTCGCTTGGCCGCCGATGAGCAACTCTTTGAACGCGGGCTGGGCACCCGTTTGGATGCGCACTTGGTCGAAGCCGCGCTGATTCCCTCCTGAGAAGGAAGCCGACAGGTCGTACGCAAACTCGACCATTTCGCCCAAGGCCACCTCGCCGAATCCGTGCGCGGGCCGCGGATCAGCGAGCGGAGCCACTTCGCCGAGGACGCGCGCCGCCAACAGCGGTGCCCGCTCGACCCACAGTGAATCCAAGCGCACAAAATCCGCAAAGCGGGTGCTGTGCAAGGTAATGAGCACCTGTATGAAGGAGCCGCTGTCGAGGTTGAGCGGCAGGCCCGACTGGGTCGTAGGCGTTGACCAGAAGGTCCAGTTGTCGCGGTCGTAGGTAATTGCGGCCCGCATTCCAGGACGGGGGCTGCGCTGGACGAAATCACAGGAGGCGCACGTGCGGCCAAACCCAGTGCGGAGATCGTTCTCGTAGCGGGCGCGGGAGACGACCTTTTCCTTGCCGGTGACCGTGTACTCGTGATAGATGTTCGGATCGTCGTCGCGACCCGTGCGAATCTCGACCTCGGCAAAGGCCCGTGCATCGGGTACCTCAACGGCTTCGCCAGCGACAAAGCGCATCGGCGTGGCGGTAAAGAACAGCCGGCCAAAGTTTTGCTCGGCCCCGAGGTCAATGATCTTGGAGCGGTACGTAGCCCGCTTGGGAAAGCCCTCGCCATAGATCTCAAACTCGCTGATGGTACCTAAGAGCGAGCGAGCTTGATTGCCTTGGCCGCCAGATGAGCCGCTAACTCGGTTCCGGCTCAAGGCCGTCTCGTCGATGATGGAGAATTTGCGGGCCCAGCGGAAGAAGCGCACGTATTGCTGGTCGAAACCAATGCGCACGTCATGCGCAAAATTTTGCGTCGGCTCGGCGACGATCCTCGCGAGGGGCAGCGGGCCCTTGATGGCGAAAATCTCGCTGTTTTCCTCTTGGATCGAGATTTGGAAGGCCGGGGTCGAGTCCGTGCGCAGCGGCGTGCCGTCTGAGCGGAAACCGCCCGAAGGAGTGTGGAAGCCAAAGGTGTGCGCCGGCATGGGCACGGCCAAGTCGATGGTGAAAAACTGCTTGCCAATGCCCTCGGCCTTGGAGGAATTGTACGTGGTGCTGTCGGCATCGATGAGTGCAACGCCGTTTTCGGTTGGGTCGCCGTTGCCTTCGTTCCACTTCCAGATGCGGGGCCGCTCGCCGTCGATATAGCCTAATTCTTTGGGCTGGCGAAAGGTGGTCCAGTTGTCGAGCAGGGAAATAATGTTGACGCCCGGCTCGACGCGCACCGGCTGGATGGCACCAGGGACGCGCTCAAAGTCAATCATAATGCTGACCGTGTCTTGGCCGGCCCAAGGCTGGCTGCCGCCGAGTTGCCAAGTCGTCACTTCAGCCTTTAGGACGGTCGGAGCCAGAAACCCAATACCAAGGATGAGAGCGAAGCTGCGGGTGCTCAGCATGTCCTGCCTCCTAGCGAAAATGCACATCGGCGGCATGCAGGGCACCCGGGCCGTTTTGCATCCTCATCAGTTGGCGCTGACGCGGGCTCAAGCTGTCCCACCACTCGGGTGGGAAGCCGTCGTGCGGGTCGAGTTGGAAAACCAGCATGTGCTTTCTATAGTGGCCGAAGAGGGCGTGGCGGTTGCGGTCGCCGGTGTTGGCACCGCCGCCGTGCCAGCACTGGCCGTTGAAGACGATCACCGAGCCGGCCGGAGCGGTGGGCTGCACTTCGTGCTGGACTGCGAATCCCTCCGGGGGCGCGGCGAGGCGACTCTTGTGCGAGCCGGGCACTACGCGAGTGCCGCCGATTTCAGGGGTAAAGTCGTCGAGCATCCACACCGTATTCATCATCACCGGCGTGTCCATGTTGAGCATATAGGCGGGAATGTCGCTGTGCAGGTCTTGGAAGCCGTCGCCGGGGCGGACGATGCGCGAATTGAGGCTGCCCAAAATCAGCGAAGGCTCGAGGAAGTGTTCGAGGATGGGCAAGACGCGAGGATGGTCGATGCACTGGTGGAAGATGCGATCCATGACCGGGAGGTTGGCCACGTGGCGGGCCGCGCCGCGGTGAGTGTGTTCGGTGCCGTGCTCTTGTTCGCAGCGGATCAGAGCTTGGCGCATGGCCGCGGCCGTGTCGGAGTCGAGGACGCTTTCCAGCAGGGTGAAGCCGTAGATTTCGATTTCTTGGATGGCTTGTTCGAGTTCGTTCATATAAGAGGTCTCCTACAAGAGCTATTAAAATAAACCCGCACCGTTCGCTTCGGCAAACGACCGCTGTTAGCGAGTAGCTGTAAAAAAAATTGCGCTTAATAGAGCGAATCGACGATCATGCGCAGCGACAGAAGCGTAATCACTATCCTGAAAACCTTGCGGAACAGGCTTTCGGAAACCCGGTCGCGCAAGCGCGTTCCGCACCACGAGCCAAGCGCGGCCGCGCCAATCATCCCGGCGATGAGCGGCAAGTAGGGCGCGAAGGCGAAACCGACAAAGCCAAAGACCAAAATTTTGCACAGGTGAGTGACAGTCATTACCGTGCCGTGGGTAATGACCAGCCGGTCTTTGGGCAAACCCGCGCTGGCTAAGAAGGCACCAGTCAAGGGACCGGCAACGCCGACGAAGAGGGCGAGGAAAGTCTGGAGAGCACCGAAAATGGCAAAGTGGCCGGGGAGGCGGAAAGCGCGGCTGGGCACGGGAACCCAGATGACGATGAGGATGAAGACGCCCAGATACAGGGGCAGGTCGTCAAAGCTAAAGCCGCCAACCACCTGCGCTCCCACGATAGCACCGAGGAGCGCACCGCCCGCGAAGGGCCAGAAGATGCGCCAGTCGATGTGGCGTAGGCCAAAGAAGACGCGGCTGGCGTTGGAGGCGAGCTGCACGGCACCGTGGACGGGGATGATGGCCGCGGCGGGCAGCAAGCCCGGCATGACCGAGATCAGCGCGATACCACCGCCCACGCCGATGATGGCGGTAAAGGTCGAGGTCAGGAAGGAGACGCCGATCAGGAAAAAGGGATCCATATTAGTCGGCGAGAACCTCTTGAGCATAGGCGAACAGGGCCGGGTTACCGCCGGTGTGCAGGAAGATCGCCTCGCCGTCGAGCCGGCCGTCGCGTGCGTGAGCAACAAGGCCAGCGAGGGCCTTGCTGGTGTACACGGGATCGAGGAGAATGCCCTCCTTACGCGCCAAAGTGCGCAAGGCATCCAAGCCAGCGGGGGTGGGGATGCCGTACCTCTCGCCAACGAAAGTATCGTCGTTGTCAAAGTCGGCAGCGCTCATGGCAACGTCGAGGCCGAGGCGGTGGGCGGCTTGATTGGCGATGGCGGCCATGTCCTCGTGACGGTCTTCGACGTTGGCGAGAGGGCAGAAGCCGCGCACTTGAATCGGCGATTCGATATAGGCTAAGCCCAATGCCACGCCGGCTTGGGTAGTGTCGAGGGCAGAGAGGTAGAGGTAGGCCGGATTGATGCCTTGCTCTTGGCATTGGTGGGCAATCTCCACGCCCACTTCGGCATAGGCAATGGCGTCAAGGTCAACAGTATCGTCACGGCGCGGCCAGTACACTCTTTTCCCCTGTGCGGAAAGCTCCTCGACCTTGGCTTGCAGGGCGTCTTGTTGGCCGCGCTGATCACTTTCCGCTAGAACGGTAATCTGTGCGCCGAGCAGATGCTGTAGCAGATTGTTGCCCTGCGATTCGGTTCGGTCAATTGCGCGCACTGGCCGGAGGATCAGGTGCAGTTCCAGGTCCAGCTTGGCGCAGGCCGCAGCGAGTTGGCGGCAGTAGTTGGACTGCACCGCCGCGCCCGAGACGATGGTGTCGGCCCCTTTGGCCAAAGCGTCGGCCAAGGCAAACTCGAACATCCGCGTCTTGTTGCCGCCAAAGGCCAAACCGGTCAGGTCGTCGCGCTTGATGTAGAGCGCCGGGCTGTCGAGGTGGGCGGTCAGGCGCGGCAGCGGCTCCAGCGGGGTAGGGCGGATTGAAGCTAGCTGGACGCGGGGTAGCTCGGCGATGGCTGCGGTGAGGGCGTTCGCTTTGGCGGCGTTCATGTCGCGCATTCCTTTGGCCAACCTTGGGGCGGCAGTTGGGAGAGGCTGTTTTGGCGGTGGCACTCTTCAATGACGGCGATCTGCACGCGCACCTGTTGCGGCGTGATCTCGGGTTCGACTCCCTCCCGCAACGCGGCGAATACGCCGTCGTAATAAGCGTTGGACATATAGGCAAATGCGTTTTGCTCGTCCTCGTTGGGAGCCCAAGACCGCTCGATCATTTTTAACTCTTCGCGGCAATAGCTCGGGCCGGGCAGTGGGCTGCGGATGAGCGATTGCTCGGGTGCCTTTTGCGGATCGTAGTAGCGCCAAGCCAGCCCCGCAGGGCCGCCGGAGAGTCCGCCGCGCTCGCCGTGGACGGTGTACATGGGCTGCGGGAAGGGGGTGCAGGAGGAGATTTCCACGTCGATGACGGGTTTGTCTTTGGTGCGCAGCAGAATTTTGACGTAGTCCTCGGCGTCGCCGCAGGTGTTGGCGCGGTCCATGGCGCAGAGGATTTGGTCCGGCTCTTTGAAGTCGAGCAGGCGCATGGCTTGGTCCATGGGGTGCGGGCCGGTGTTGAGCAGATTGCCGCCTCGATATTCCTGCACGGTCTGCCAGTCCCAGCGGCGGGCGAAACCGCTGAAGGAGATCGAGACTTGGACGATGCGGCCGAGGACGCCCGAGTCAATGACTTGGAGCAGCTTTTGAAATTGAGGCGCGTTGCGCGACTGCTGGAAGGGCAGGAGCAGGCGATCGGTCTCGCGGGCGGCGGCGATCATGGTGTCGAGTTCGGCCACGCTCCAGGCGAGGGGCTTTTCGCAGATAGTGTGGTGGCCGGCGTTGAGGGAATCGATGGTGGCTTGAGGATGGAGATGACTGGGTAGCGCGTTGACGACTAGGTCGATATCGTCGCGCGCGAGAAGGTCGCGGTAGTCGGCGTACGCGTCGCAGCCCATTTCGCTTTGGGCGCGCTGGCGGCGGTCGTCAAGGAGGTCGGCGACGGCGACTATTTGGTATTTGTGCGGGGTGGTTTTGAAGTAGCGGCAGTGGATGTCGAGGCCAGAGCGGCCTTGGCCGAGAACGGCGACGCGGATGGGGTCTTTTTGCGTAGGCAATCTGGGTAGCTCCGTTTAGAGATGGGCGTTTATGTTGGGGGTTGAGCGGAAGGGTGTCAAGGGTTTGTAAAGAGGGGGTGGGATGCGTAGTTTACGTGGCGACAGCGGAGGATAGCAAAAGAAAACATGAAGCACGTCCGTCTCAATGAATTAGATCAAGAGGGAGGGCCGGTCTTTTCGGGGTTGCAGCGACAGACGCCGTGGTCGGCATTCGACTATTGGGTATTGTCACCGGAGGAACCGTTCCCGGTGGAAGGTACAGGAAACGCTTGTGAACAGGGCTATGTATTTACGGGTGGGCCGGTGGAATTGACCGTAGGGCAGCAGCGAGTAGAAAGCGGAGAAGGGCTTGGGTTTATCGTCGAACCTACCGGATGCGCTCACGAGTTGAAAAACTTGACCGATGCATCTGTAAACGTACTGAGCATGCGCGTGGCAATGGACGTGGATTCAGAGACGCAGCAAGGGCTGCAACCCAAGACCGGCACCTTTGACGAGCAAGCGCTAAAGTGGCGAGACGCAATCCACGGCGGCTGCGGACAGATCGCCACCCGGCACGTGCTCTCGCCCGATGACTTTTACAGCGACTGGACCTTTCTCGACCATGCAATCCTCGGTGCGGAGGGATCGGTAGGGTATCACTATCACGACTTTCTCGAAGAGAGCTTTGTGGTGCTGAAGGGACAGGGTTTGATGACTATTGACGACGAGACCTTTGCGGTGGGACCGGGATCGGTTACTTGGCAGGGCATTGGGCAGGGGCACGGCATTTACAATCCCGGCCCGGAAAAGCTGGAGTTCGTCCGCATTGCCGTGAAGCAAGCAGACGAGGAATACACTACTATCGACCTGCACGACGATTTGTCGGCGCGCAGGCCGACTTGAGAAAGGAAGATCATGGACCACACTGATACAGTACAGCGCATGGCCGAGGCCGCCGGCAACTTCCTCGCGTCCTTAGATGCGGCCGAGCGGCAGAAAGCAGTGATCGACTTTGCCGACAGCACGGAGCGCAAAAACTGGCACTACGTGCCGAGGGAACGCGCCGGATTGCCGCTCAAGGAAATGGACGAGCGACAGCGCGAGCTAGCGCACGCGCTAGTAGCAACTGGAGTCAGCGCGTCGGGGTACGAAAAAGTCTCGACGATCATTTCGCTGGAGCCGATACTGGCGGAGTTAGAGGGAGCCGGGCGGCGCTTCCAGCGCGATCCCGAGCTGTACTACGTGAGCATTTTCGGCGAGCCGGGTGGAGACGCGCCCTGGGGCTGGCGCTTTGAGGGGCATCACGTCTCGCTCAACCACACGGTAGTACAAGGTCGGCTGGGAACAACACCGCTGTTTTTTGGCTCCAACCCCGCCGAAGTGCGCCACGGCGAGCAAACCGGGCTGCGGGCCTTGCGGGAGGAAGAGGATCTGGGGCGGCAGCTTTTGCACGAGTTGGACGGCGAGCAAAAAGCAGTGGCCATCGTCAGTGCCGAAGCCCCAAAGGACATTCTCACGACCAATGTGCCCCACGTGCGCGGCGAAGTCGAACCGGAGGGCTTGGGCAGTGCGGACATGAGCGCAACACAGCGTCAGATATTGGACGCCTTAATCGAAGTGTACGTACGACGCCTGCCCGAAGCGGTGGCCGAAGCCGAATGGGCGCGACTCGGAGCCGCATATTTGCGGGCAGCGCACTTTGCTTGGGCCGGCGCGGAGGAACGCGGGGGACCACACTACTACCGGGTGCAAGGGCCGAGTTTCCTCGCCGAGTACGACAACACCCAAAACGACGCCAACCACATCCACGCGGTCTGGCGCGATCTGAACAACGATTTCGGCGAGGATCTGCTCAGGCGACACTACCGGCAGAATCATAGATAGTTGTCGGAATTGCGAATTGAGCAATGGACCAGTTCCTAATTCTTGTGGAGAGAACTCTTTGACCGTTACGGCCGTCTTCAGTTCACGCGCCGCGTTCTACGAACAATTGCACTGCCGCTACCAGCGCCACCAGTTCGACAACTGGCAGGTCTGGGGCGGCAACGTGACCATTGAAATCGACGGTCGGGTTTGCGAGCCGCCCCTCGCTAGGGCTTATATCGAACCTGGCAAGACGGCTGCCATTGCCCAAGTGCGCTGCGAGCTTTTCGTCGCGGCTGTCGATCCACGCGAAGTCCAGCCGGGAGATGTGGATGCGCGGCTGTGGACCGATGCTAGCGGGATCAATGATTACTTGGAGATGCGGCTGCTTGTCGATGAGGAAAGTATTCCCATCCTCGCGGACAACAATCTCGTCTTCGAGTCGGCAGCTTTCGCGCTTGGGCACACAGGCACCTTCAACTACGCAGTGGAGTTTTCCGCCGATAGCTACGCCGAGGCCGGGCGCAAGGAATGGATTAGCCTCAACGATTTGGCCGAAAACCGCGACGGGGTCATCGTCGTCAGCCCGGAGTGGGTACGTAAGGGACCGACGATCGCCGAGGTATGCGTACGCAAGGTCGGTGCCGAAGTCGAGGAGGGCCGCTTCCGCTCGGGTCGACTCGCTGAACTGACGCGGCACTTAGAAAATATATCTGCCGATGTCATCTACCTATTGCCCTTCTTCCGCCCAGGTTTTGCAGACCTGCACACCGGCGCGGACGTGCGCAAGGGAACCCTCGGCAGCGTCTATGCGGTCCAGAACTTTTTCCAAGTTGATCCCGAGCTAGTTTCGCCGATCGAGGAAGTAGATTGGAGGTCGCTAGTGACGGAAGGTTTCCTCCTCCCAAACGAAATGGAAGATCTCGCCGGACTGTCAGCAACTCAAGCGGAAAAAGCCCTCGGCCACGAAGCCTTCGTCCAGCTCGTCGGTCGCACCGAGTTGCGGGCACTGACTAGGAAGGCACACGCCCTCGGGAAGAAAGTCATCTTCGACTTGGTCTTGATGCAGAGCAGCCGCGACTGTCCGCTGATCGCCGAGCATCCCGAGTGGTATCTGCGCGACGAACGCGGGGTGCCGCAAATCCATCAGATCGCTTGGCTGGTCTATTCGGACGTGGCGCTCTTTGACTTGGTTTACAATCAGCCGTTGCAAGAGTACCTGTTGGAGATCGCCCCGTATTGGATCGAGCAATGCGGGTTCGACGGGGTGCGCATCGACGCCAGCCAGACCATCGACCGGCCCTTCCTCAAAAAGCTCAAGAACCGCATTCAAGCAGCCGCGCCCGAGGCATTGGTGTTGGGCGAGACGCTGTGCCCGCTGACCGAAGCAGTGGACGTCCCGGCAGATATGATCTACGCGCTCTTAGTTGACTATCACCGCGATGTCGAACACGCCCAACCCCTCATCGATTTCCTAGAGGAGATGCATCGCACCTTCGCGCCCGGCACCGTGGCCATGGCCTACTTTGAAAACCACGACAGCCCGCGCGCCACCCAAGTGTGGCACGAGCGGTTCCGCGAACTCTTGCAGTGCGACGAGCAGGCGCGGTCCTACTGGCAGGGCCTCACCTGTCCCATCCAGCCGGATCCGGGAGACCGGGCGCAACTGATGGCATTGCTCAAGAATTTGCAGGCCGCCTTGATCGACTGCTCAGCCGGTTCGGCCTCTGGATGTAATCTGACGCGGGGTTTGGAGTTGGGCTGCGAGTGGGGCGAGGAAACGCGCACCGACTTTGAAAACAAAACCCTCCTGCACTTCGACTGGGCCGAGCACGAGCCGCACGCCAGCCTAGCGAGGGCCTACGAGCGTCTCCTCGCACTGCAAAAGGAATGGCCTGAATTTTGCGACGGAGAGGTGTACTTCCACCGCAACGAGTTCGCAGGCGGCGACCCAGACGACCGCATTCTGGCGTACGTGCGTTACACTGAGCAAGGCGCACTTTTAGTGGCCCACAACTTCGATCCGCACACCGTGCGGCGGGCTTCCTTCCGCTTCGATTACCTGCCGCAGCCGCCCACATCGCGCCAAAAATGCTTCGACACGTACGAGGCCCTTGCGATTGAGGCGATACCCACCAGCGACGAAATCTCGGAGGTCAGCCTCATGCCACTACAGACGCAGGTGTGGCGACTTTACTGAACCCAAACAAAAGGAGTACGAACATGGCAAAAATCGGCGCAATTCACTACAACTGGCCCGGCCTCGACCTCGAAGGCTTCGCCCGGCGGGCCAGCGAAATCGGCTATCGCCACTGCGAGTTGCAGATCGGCGATATCTGGGATGGCGAGTCCAACAACGGCGAGCAGACAGCCGCAGCCACGCGCGAGTTATTGGCCAAATACGGAATGCAGGCCTCGGCCGTAGCGGCTGGCAACGACTTCCTGCAAGCCGACAGCCGCGACTTGGACGCGCAAATCGAGCGCTACCGCTACGTCTGCCAGATCATCCCCATAACCGGCACGGACATCGTGCGCTCAGACGGCGGTTGGAACCGCAACGACGCGGTGCCAGAAGACCAGTGGGACGCCATGCTGCTCGAAGCCTTCAAGCGCTGCGCCGATTTTCTCGAAGAGTACGATGTGCGGATTGCCCTCGACAATCACGGGACTTCCACTAACGACGGCGACTGGCAATTAAGCCTGATCGAACGCGTTGGCTCGGACCGACTCGGCGTCAATTTGGACACCATGAACTACCGCTGGTTCGGGCACGAGTTGAACCAGATCGACCATTTCTACGAAATACTGGCTCCGCATGTCTTTCACACCCACATAAAGGACGGAACCGGCTCGCGGCAAAATTACAAGGGAGCGGGATTGGGCGAAGGAGAAATCCATCTCGACCACGCGGTCCAGTGCCTCAAGGCGGCCGGCTACGACGGGGCTTGGACGGCTGAATACGAAGGGCCGGAGACCGAGGGACAAGTGGGATACGAAAAGTGCTACCAGTGGCTGGCGGCGAACGTCTGATCCTCGTTCTACGCGCGATTTCTACTGTCCAAAATTTCGGCCAACTCGCGCGGTGTCGCAAAGATCGAAGATCAGGGCGCGGATCACCGGATTTGGCGAATCTGCTCGACCTTCTTGTCGAGCCGCTTGGGGGAGATCGAGTGGGCGGTCCCCAACTCTTGGGCGAAGACCGAGACGCGATATTCCTCTAGCATCCAGCGCAATTCCTCGATCTGGGCCGCTCGCTCGGGCGAATTGGTCTCCTCGGCGAGCTTTTCCAACTGAATCTGGTACACCTCGATCAACTCGACCTTCTGAGCGTCCTTGCGCGGGTCGGTCGCAGCGCGTTCGGCGCGCACCTCGACGGCTTTTAGGTAGCGGATTAAATGCCTGAGACGGTGGAAGGGGACGCGGGCGAGGAAGTCGTCTGGCAGCAGCCGCTCCAAGTCCGCGTCCAGCCCGCGATAGGACCGGTCTGAGAGGAGAATTTCGCGGCGGGCTTCGAGGAGGCTATCGACCAAGGAGATGAAGCGCGAGGCCAAGCCGCGCAGCCGTTGCTTGGCCTGAATCAGCACGGCGTCGAAGTCTTCTTGGCGCAGGGGTAGAATTTGCTCGCGGTGGAAGAGATAGCGCTCGAGATGTTCAAATGCTTGGGTGCGCAATTCTAGCGAACTGCCTTGATAGCGCGCCTTGAACTGCGCCAACTCCTGGAGCTCGCGCTGGAGCCACGCCAGCTCGTCGCGCAACGCCAAGGCGCAGAGGCCCAAGAAACCCTCCCGCGAGCGAGCTTCGGCTTCGGCGCGGTTTTTGTAGAGCCGCAGCAACACGCCGCCTTCGTCCCGGTCGAGGCCAGGCCAGCCATAGAGCGGTACTCCACCCGCTTGAGTCACCTCTATTCGTTCGGGCGGGTCGCCGAAATCCCACGTAGTTATCCCTTCCCGTTCCCACTGTCGGGCCGCCTTTTTCCAAGCGTCGAGTTCGACCGGAGTGTCGTGCTGTTCGAGGCGTTGGGTCAACTGCTGCAAATCGCGGCCGGCTGCAACGGATTGCTCGTTGGTGCCCTGGATATCGACGCGCATCTTGAGATGGTCGGGCAAGTCGGCGGCGTTCCAGTCCGACGCTTGGATTTGGATATGGTAGTGCTGGCGAATGTGGTCTTGCAGCGACTCCAAAAAGGTGGGATGCGTCGGCTTGAGATCAGCGGCGATGCGTTGGGCCTTTGCCGGAATCGGCACCAGTTGCTTGCGCACGGACTTGGGCAGCGAGCGTAGCAGGATGGTGATTTTCTCTTCGAGCAGGCCCGGCACCAGCCATTCAAGTATTTCTGGATCCACGGCATGGGCCAGTTTATAGGGCAATTTGACGGTGATGCCGTCCTCGTCTTGCCCCGGTCGATAGGCGTAGCTGAGGGCTAGCTTATTGCCGTCGAGGTCGAGTGCGTCTGGGAAGGCCTGCTGGTCGAAGTCGTCACGAGTGGTGCCGAGCAAGTCTTCCTCCTGCATCACGAGGAAGTCGTCGGCTTTGTCTTTGAGGAATCGGTTGAGGTCGGGCAGAGAGGAAACGTCGTCGAGGTACCGGGAGTAAAAGCGGGCCGCGGCCTCTTCGACGTGGACATCGGCCAAGCCGTGAGCGCGGGTCTGCCAAGTTTCGATCTTCTGACACAGGCGAATGTTGTGCGCGAGAAACTTGTGCGGAGTATGCACCGTCCCGGGTACCAACGCCTCGCGGATGAATATCTCGGTGGCCTCGCGGGCGTTGATGCGGCTGTACGGGATGCGGCTGCTAAGAACTTCGAGACCATAGAGAGTCTGTTTTTCCCGCACCAGCACTCGCCCCGAACGCGGGTTGAAGTAGGGCTGGTCGTACGAAGCGCGACACAGGTGGCTGCCTAGCTCAGCGAGCCATTCGGGCTGGATGCGGGCGACAGTGCGAGCGAACAGGCGCGAGGTCTCGACGATCTCGGCCGCGACCAACCAGTCGGGAGGCCCGCCCTCGCCCGGCTTTTTGCCCTTGTTGGGGCGGAACAGTCCCGAGCCGGGAAAAATCATCACCTCGCGGCTGCGCACGGCCTGATAGACATTGCCCTCCTCTTGACGCGCCACACTCGAAAGCAGGCCGGTGAGTACCGCGCGGTGAATCGCGTCGTACCCGGCGGGTTCGCGGTTGAAGCGAAAGCCTTTTATCTCATTCAGTGTCTCGCGGATCTGCGCGTGGATGTCGCGCCATTCGCGCATCCGCATGTAGGAGAGGTAGTGCGCCTTGCAGAATTTGCGCAGTTGGTTCTGCGAGGCAGTTTCCACTTTGTCGTGGTACGCGTTCCAGATGTTGAGATAAGCTAGGAAATCGGAATTTTTGTCGTGGAATTGGCGGTGCATTTGGTCGGCCGCATCCTGCTCTTCTAGGGGCCGCTCGCGCGGATCTTGAATGCTGATGGCCGCGGCGATGACGAGTACTTCGGACAGGGCTTGCTCCTCGCGCGCCTGAAGCAGCATCCGCGAGACCGTGGGGTCGATGGGCAGGCGCGCCATGGCGCGGCCAATGGGAGTGAGTGCGCGGTTTTCGTCGAGGGCGTTGAGCTGGCTCAGGAGCTGAAAACCGCCGGCGATAGCGGCTTTTGCCGGGGGGTCGATAAAGGGGAACGCCTCAATGTCCCCTAGCTTGAGATTGATCATCCGCAGGATGACCTCGGCGAGATTGGCGCGCTGGATTTCGGGCTGGGTGTATTCGGGCCGCGAGAGAAAATCTTGCTCCGAGTAGAGGCGAATGCACACCCCGTCCGCGACCCGCCCGCAGCGCCCCTCCCGCTGGCGGGCGCTGCTCTGCGAAATGGGTTCGATAGGCAGGCGCTGGGTGTGCGTGCGGGGATTGTAGCGCGACAGACGCGCCAAGCCCGTATCTACGACGTAGCGAATGCGAGGAATGGTCAGCGAAGTCTCGGCGATATTGGTGGCCAACACTACGCGGCGGCGGTCTCCCGGGGCGAACACGCGCTGCTGCTCCCCAGCGGTTAGGCGGCCAAACAGCGGCAAAATCTCGACGCCGCGCAACTTGCGCCCTTCGAGCCGCTCGCGGGTCTCGCGGATATCGCGCTCGGACGGCAGAAAGATCAACAGGTCGCCTTCCCGCGACATGCGCAAAATTTCTTCTACCGCGCTGGCGGCCGCATCCAAATACGTGTAGTCGCCGCGGTCTTGCAGAATCTCGTCGAGTGGCCAGTAGCGCACCTCGACCGGGAACATTCGGCCCGAAACCTCGATGACCGGGGCATCGTCGAAAGCCTTAGAGAAGGTTTCGGTGTCGATGGTAGCCGAAGTAATGACGATCTTGAGATCGGGCCGCTTGCGCCGGAGAAGCCGCAGGTAGCCGAGTAAAAAGTCGATATTGAGGCTGCGCTCGTGAGCTTCATCGACAATAATGGTGTCGTATTCGAGCAGGTCGGGATCGCCTTGGGTCTCGGCCAGTAGGATGCCGTCGGTCATCACCTTGATACAGGTCTCGGGCGCAGTCTGATCGCGGAAGCGGATTTTGCAGCCCACATCGCGGCCGTAGGTCACTTTGAGCTCTTCGGCCACGCGCTGAGCGATGGAAAGCGCGGCCACGCGGCGCGGCTGCGTGACGGCAATGCGGCCAGCCTCGCCCCGGCCAGCCTCTAGGCAGATTTTGGGTAGTTGCGTACTCTTGCCCGAACCGGTTTCCCCCGCGACGATGACGACGGGATGCGCCTTGATCGCCGCGAGGATTTCGTCCCTGCGGTCGCTGATGGGCAGGGCGGGTGGGTAGGTGGGAATTGGGCGGTTTTTGCGCCGCCGTTCGCGCAGGCGCGTAGAGCTGCGAGCTTGGCCCAAGAGGCGTTCGACTTCTTTCGGATCGAGGCGACCACGACGCCTCAGCCGCCGTTCGATGCGCACCCGATCTTGGAGCATGCACTGAGGCAGGAGGGTTTTAAGCGCAGTGATGGGATGCGATTTGGTAGGATATTTATTCAAAATTTACAAGGAGTTACGGCGTTTTTATTGGCACGAAAAATGTACGGTAGGGGCCAGATAGTGGCAACTATGTAGGCGGGTATTACTTTTTCGTCGCTCGGCTCAGGGACGACGAATGATCATCGCCGTTGATACAGCGCGGCCTATTCAGGCATCAGTACGCCACAGGCGCGGTATCGGGCTAGTGGCTTGCTGCTCGGGCAAGTGCCAGTATTCGGCCTCTGGCGGGACCTCTTGCAGGTGCGGGCAGGTCATGCCGTGGCGGTCCCACACCACTTCGCCCGCGCGCAAGGTCAGCGCGCATTCAAGGCGGTGCTGGGCTTCGATGCAGGCCCAGCCGCAGTCGCGAAAGTAGAAGTTGCCCTCAAGGACGCCCAGCACGGCGATGTCGGCCTCAGAGCCGGGCGTCAAAGTCCCCAACTCGGGCCGGCGGATGGCGCTGGCGGGCGTGACGGTGGAGCGGTAGATCACTTCCTGTAAGGACATGTTCATGGCCAAGCACTTGGACATAGTGTCGAGCATGGAGTGGACGTGGCCGTTTATATTGCCCATGTGCAGGTCAGTGCTGATAGAATCGGGCGGGAAGCCATCGGCAATAGCCGGCATGGCGGCGCGGTACCAGAAGCTAGCCGCCCCGTGCCCGAGGTCGAAGTGAATGCCCCGCTCGCGCGCCTTGTGCATGTAGTCGTACACCGCGCCATCTTCATCGACGACGGGGAACTGGCGGGCAAAGACGTGGGTGTGGATGTCGCCGGGACGCAGGTGTTTGAGAAGGAGGTCGGGGTAGGAGCGCTCGGGCGGGCGCGGCCAAAAGTCAACCATCACCGGCATTTTACAGCGCTCCCCGGCCTCGACGGCCGCGTCAACCGAGGCCCACGGCGGATGCTCGTCGTCAAACGGCTTGGTGGTCCAATAGTGGGCGGTCTTGATGCCGACGCACACCTCGTCGTGGGCCGCAGCCATCTCGGCCGCCCGCTGAGGATCGAGGTTGGCGACGATTTGTTCGGGAGGGCCCATGCCTGGGGCGGCGATGTTGACGTAGGCGAACATGCGGATCTTGGAGTGGTCGATCACCGTCTCGCGGAAGTGCGCAAACTCCTCGGCCCCGGCTGTGCCCGTATCGACGCAGGTGGTTACACCCTCTTTGAGAAAGTGGGCGTCGGCGTGGAGACTGCCCACCAACCCGCCGGATTGGCGGGCGCGGGTATGGTACGTATGGACGTGGATGTCGAGTAGGCCCGGCACGACGACGAGATTGCCTACGTCGATGACGCGATGGGCGTCCGCCGGGGAAATGTCCTCTTCGACGCGGGCGATGCGGCCGTCGAGTACGCCGACGTCGGCGACGCCGTTGATGTCGTTGACAGGATCGATTACGTGGCCGCCTTTGAGTACTATTTCGAGCTTGCGGGGCATGGTTTTTTCGTTTCGGATGTTGTAGTGAGAATCAAAAAGTAGGCTGGGGCAAAAGGAGGGTCAAATGAGGTTGTTGACAATGGTCAGATGCTTAGAGTACAATTATCGGATTATAGCGTATATTCAATAGCAAATGCGACATCTTATCTATACACTCCTAATTTTGGCGGCTGGCAGCGCCCAAGCCCAAACCGTCTATCGCGTCCATCTCAAGCTAGAGGGCATGATTGACCCAGGCGTGGCGGCCTTTGTCGAGCGCGTGATCGTCGAGGCCGACGAGACCAAAGCCGACGCGATCGTCTTTGAGATCGACACCTTTGGCGGGCGCGTCGATGCGGCCACTGTGATCCGCGACGCCATCCTCGACGCCGAAACCCTGACCATCGCCTTTATCAATAAGCGGGCGATTTCGGCCGGGGCGCTCATCTCGCTGGCCTGCGACAAGATCGTCATGACGCAAGCCTCGACTATGGGTGCGACTACCCCGGTCGATGCCACGGGCGACAAAGCTAGCGACAAAATAACCTCTTATATGCGCGCCGAAATGCGCGCCACGGCCGAGCGCACCGGTCGCAACGTCAAGATTGCCGAGGCCATGGTCGATGAGCGCGTCGATGTGCCGGGCCTGAGCGCCGAAGCGGGTCGGCCAGCCACTCTGACCACCGAGCAGGCGCTCAACTACCAGATGGCCGACGAGACAGCCGAGACGCTGGTCGAGCTGTTGCGCATCTACGATTTAGGCGAGGCCGAAATCGTCGAGGTCGAGCTCAACTGGACCGAGCACGTCTTGCGTATGTTGACCCATCCGGTCGTCACTTCGATCTTGCTGGCCGTGGCCATGTTCGGCTTAATCGCCGAGGTGCGCACGCCCGGTTGGGGCTTGGGCGGCACGTTGGCGCTAGTGGCGCTGGGGCTTTTCTTTGGCAGCCACTTGATCGTCCACCTAGCGGAGTGGCAGGAACTGGCGCTCTTTGCGGTGGGCGTGACGCTTTTGGTCGTCGAACTGGTGGCTATTCCGGGCTTTGGCATTGTGGGCGTGTTGGGTATCGGAGCGATGCTTGCGAGCGTAGTGATCACCCAATTGGGCGATTTTCAATTGTGGAGTTTCGAGGAAATCGTCTCGGTGATCGGGCGTCTCGCCGGCTCGATGATCGGCGCGTTCGTACTCTCGCTCATCGTTTTGCGCTCCCTGCCCAAGTTCGCCGCCTTCAACCGCCTAGTACTCCACAACGAAATCAAGGCCGCTGATGGGTACACTTCCTCCTCGCGCACGACCGACGATGAGCTGTTGGGCAAGGAAGGGGTCACGGTTAGCTACCTGCGGCCCTCGGGTATCGCCCTGTTGGGAGGCAAGCGGCTCACCGTGATCGCCGAAGGCGAATTCATCGAAGCGCAGCGGCCCATTAAAGTAGTAGAAGCCCGTGGCAGCCGAGTGGTGGTGAAGGCGCTATGAGCTTTCTGGGAGGAGAGGTGTTGGAATGGGTTTATTCGCTGGCCCTGCTAGTGCTCGGCTTTGTGCTGGTGCTCTTGGAAATTTTCGTAATCCCAGGGCTCAATATCTTCGGCATCGTTGGTTTGCTGACTGCCGTCGCTGGCATTGGCTATGCCTATATGAACATGGGCGGCTTGGCGGCTGGCGTCGTGGCGGGCTTGGGGCTTGTGGGCACCGCCATCTTGGTGCGGCTGATGCTCAAGGTCCGCGCTTGGAACCGCTTGGTGCTCAACGATGGCATGACGCGCAAGGCCGGCTACGATTCGGTCAAGCCCGGCCGCGAGGCATTGCTCGGGCAGACGGGCGAGGCGGTTACGACGCTGCGGCCAGCGGGGCGGGCGCAATTTGGCGAACGGGTATTCGACGTAGTCAGCGAAGGTGGCTATATTGAACGCGGTGAGCAGGTCGAGGTACTAAAAGTGGCTGGCAACAGAGTAGTAGTTCAGTCCGTCCAGTCCGAATCTTAGTTCACTCCTTTCAAGGAGCTAATAATGGAAGTTCTGTTTTTGGTCTTGGCGCTTTTCGGCATCATCATCTTTTTATCGCTCTTCACCTATTTCATTCCGGTGGGGCTGTGGATTTCGGCCTATTTCGCCGGAGTCAGGGTGGCGATTTTCAAGGACTTGGTGGGTATGCGACTGCGCAAGGTGCCACCGCGACAGATCGTCGGCCCCAAAATCAGCGCCGCTAAGGCGGGGCTGGATGTCGGCTTGGAGAGCATGGAAGCCCACTACTTGGCCGGCGGCAACGTCAACGCGGTGATTTTGGCCCTGATCTCGGCTGACAAGGCCAACATCGACCTGAGCTTTGAGCGGGCCGCGAGCATCGACTTGGCGGGCCGCGACGTGCTCGACGCGGTCAAAGTCAGCGTCAATCCGAAGGTGATCAACACGCCCCTGATTGCGGCGATTGCCAAAGACGGTATTCAGGTCAAGGCCACCTGCCGAGTAACCGTGCGCGCCAATATCGACCGCTTGGTCGGCGGTGCCGGCGAGGAGACGATCATCGCCCGGGTCGGCGAGGGGATCGTTACCACCATCGGCTCGGCTTCGACGCACAAAGAGGTGCTCGAAAATCCCGATCTGATCTCCCGGCGCGTGCTAGAAAAGGGCCTCGACTCGGAGACGGCCTTTGAGATTCTCTCGATTGACATCGCCGATGTCGATGTGGGCGAGAATATCGGCGCTAAGTTGCAGACCGATCAGGCGGATGCCGATCTCAAAATTGCCCAAGCCAAGGCCGAGGAACGCCGGGCCATGGCCCAGGCGCGCGAGCAGGAGATGACGGCCCAAGTAGTAGAGATGGAATCGCGGGTCAAGGAAGCCGAGGCCGAAGTGCCGCGTGCGATGGCCGAGGCCTTCCGCGAGGGCAACTTGGGCATTATGGACTACTACCGCATGCGCAATATCCAAGCTGACACGGATATGCGCGACTCCATTTCCGAAAGCGGCGAGGATCGCGACAACTAGTCCATGGAACTCCTACTCTTTACCCTCGCCATCCTGTTCAGCATATTTTCGGCGCTGATGGAGCGTCGCAAGCGTCGCAAACGGCTTGAAGAGGCCCAACAACAGCACGCCGAGATCGAACAGCAGCATGCCGAGGTCAATCCGGCCACGCCTGTTGTCGTCGAGGAAAAGAAGGAAGAAGAGCCCAGCTTTGGGTGGCCTTTTGACGGGGATCCCTTTGAGGAGCCGGTTCCTGTCGAGGTTGATCCGGCCGAAGCTGAGCGGGAGGCGCTAGAGGCCGAGCGGCAGGCGCTAGAGGCCGAGCGGCGCGCCGTGGCGGCCGAAAAGCTGGCCATGGAGCGGCTAAAGGAGACCAAGCCCCAAGAGTCAGGCGAGGAGCGGCGACCTCGTCGCACCCGGAGTCGCTGGTTCCTCACCCCTCAGACAGCGCGCGATGCGATCGTCTATATGGAAATCCTCGGCAAGCCGAAGAGCGAACGAGAGGAGTGGTAAATGGTATAAGCCGGAGTGGCGGAATTGGTAGACGCGCTGGATTCAAAATCCTGTATCCGCAAGGGTGTGTGGGTTCGAGTCCCACCTCCGGCACCATTTTGACTAACCGTTGTAAGCTAGCGATGCGGAACCACTCGTATCGCTAGCTTCATCTGTTCCCTTTGTACCCCTATGGGCTGCGTAATTTTACCTCCCCTTTTCTTTCCCGTGTGTCGAAAGCTCAATTAATTTTCTCCCCTTTTTTTTACGTCCCCAAGTTCCGAAAGGAGATAACCGCCGTGACATCTCCGGAAATAAGACGCCTTTTCGACATCGTCTCGGTACTCGTTCTGCTGATTGTAGTTCCGGCGTACATCTTCTGTCGCTTGGGACTCATTCTGCTGATTGCAGTTCCGACAGCTTACATCTTCTACCGTCTGAGGTCGCACGCTGACTAACGGGACGAGACCGTGCAAACGCTAAAAGGCCAAACCCGCACTGCGCCGCCGCTATGGGCGGTCTTGGAGCGGCGACTGATCGACGCGATCGACGAGGTGGCACCGATTTTTCTCGAGAAGTACACCCGCCCCGGCGGCAGCCTGATTTGGAAGGAAGAATATCCCGGCGACGGGGTCTGGGCCGACGACCTGTACGAGGCATTTTTCAACTGGCCTCACTACTATGCCCTAGGCGGCAGCGAGTACACGGGCGTCAAGGCTCTAGAAGAGTGGAATGCCATCACTCGGCAGCTAGAGCATGACTACGGCCGCGTCACCCGCGAGTTTATCAACGACGACGACTGGTTCCACAACGCGGAAAACTACATCTACTTCTATCACTTGGGGATGGCCGACCCAACCAACGCCGAGACGCGCCGCCGGGCGCAGCGCTTTGCCGGATTGTACTTGAACGACGACCCAGCCGTGCCCAACTACGACCCCGACCACCGCATCGTGCGCTCGCCCTGCAGCGGCAGCAAGGGGCCGCTCTTGCAAATGCGGCGCGGCGAAATCCACTACGACCTCACCCACGACCACGCCACGCTAGGGCCGAGCTTTGCTTTGCCCGCTAATTGGTGGGAGGACCCCGAGACCAAACGCCGCGTTGAAGAGCAATTCGACCAAGTGGTCATGCAAGGCGACGTGACCGTCAACTTGGGCGTCGTGGCGCTGGTGGCAACGGCCTTTCTCCACACCGGCGAGGCGCGGTATCGGGAGTGGATCGAGGAGTACGTAGGGGCCTGGATAGAGCGCACCGAGGCCAACGGCGGCATCGTCCCAGATAACATCGGCCCCAACGGCATCGTCGGCGAGATGCGCCAAGGGCAGTGGTGGGGCGGGCTGTACGGCTGGACCGGGCGCTATGGACACAACATGATGGCCCACTCGATCACCTCGGCGGTGGAAGCTGCGCTGTTGGTCACGGGCGAGCCCCGCTACTTGGACTTGCTCCGCATGCACATGGATGCGCTAGTCGCGCACGGCCGCGAGGAAGGGGGGCGGCTACTCGTGCCCTACAAGCACACGGACGAAGGCTGGACCGACTTCAACCCCATCAATTCCAATGCGCCGATCCACTTGTGGGCCGCGTCCATGGAGGAGCGCGACTGGCAGCGGCTGGAGACTTTGCGCCGGGGAGCCGAAGACGAGTGGAAGCAGGTAGGTCAGCGCGGGCCGCGTTCGCTTGACGACCGCGCCTGGACCCGCTTTCTCGCCGGCGAGTCTCCGGATTACCCCGAGCGCATCTTGCAGGCCAACTACCGCGAGGTCTGCGACCGCATCGCCAAGGTCATAGACGACGAACAGAATCTGACCCAACTCGACGTACACTGGTGGCAGCAGGTCAACCCAGTGGTCACTGAAGCCTTGGTGCAGCTAACAACCGGCGCGCCGCAAACCATCTACTGGGGCGGATTGGCGCAAGGGCGGGTGCGCTATTTCGACGGCGAGCAGCAACGACCGGGTTTGCCCTCAGATGTAGCTGCCCTAGTGACCGGCTTCAGCGCTGACAGTGCGGAACTGACGTTGGTCAACTTGAGCACGAGCCGCACGCGGCAGGTAATCGTCGGCGCTGGCAGCTTTGGCGAGCACTGCTTTGGCCGGGTGCAAGCTGGCGAAGAGGTTCTCGATGTGGATAGCACTTATTTCCAAGTTGAATTGGCACCAGCCAGCCAAATCGAATTGTCGCTCGCCATGCGGCGTTACTGCCAGCAGCCCAGCTTTCGCTTACCTTGGCACGGCGACGGGATTCCCTACCGATAGGATTGACCGACGTCTCTGGCGTCGGCCATTTTCCGATTGTAGGGGCAATCCTTGTGGTTGCCCTCCTTCCAATCAGGAGATAAAGCGATGGACCAAGCCGACCGCGATCTTTTTGCCGCAAACGGCTATCTCAACCTAGGGCAGGTGCTCGACAACGACGACGTGCAATACTTCCGCGCCATGTTCGATGGGGACATGGAAAAGTATCCCTATTTCTGGCACCGCTACGGCCACCACCAGCACGCCAACTACGAGGCGTTGATCACCTCGCCGCAATTCGACGAACTGATTCGCCACCCGAAAATATACCCGACGATTGAGGCGCTGATGGGCGGGCCGCTCTGCTTTGGCGAGATCGGGCTGCGGATGATGCGGGCCTACGACGGCTCGTTGCACCAAGGTTGGCACCGCGACAGGCCGCATTGGGACGAGCATCCGTTCCGCATGGACTACATCCAACTCATGGTCTATCTGTCCGATGTCGATGAGGGGACGCATTGTTTTTCGATCTCCCCGGAAGCAGTAAGCCAGCCGGTGCTCGAAGATAAGGAAGCACAGCTCAAGCGGGGCGGCGAGTACCACTTGCATGGGCCAGCGGGAACGTGCGCACTGTTTAACGTGGCCGTACTGCACACGGCGACGACGCGGCCCACGCAGGCAGAGCGGCGCACCGTGCAGATTTACTACGGGCATCGCAACCGGGCACCGCTGGCGAACGATTCGAGTATTCCGGCGGCGTTTTGGCGGGATAGCGCAGATGCAGAGACGCGGGCTTTTTACGGAGTTTTGAACGAGCGCACCAAGGTGTATTTGGCAGCGTTCCCCGGAGCTTGACCTATTCCCTCTCGTTTAGAGCGGGGAGATGGCGAGATAGGTTATCTTGCACACACCCCTGTTGGATATCGCACCCACTGATCTAGTGGACATTGCAGTCGTCGCGTTGCTGCTTTGGGGTCTAGTGGTTTGGACCCGCCGAGCGCGAATGGCCCTGCTCGGTTTGGGTTTTTTGGGCGTCTTCTACCACCTGATAGCGCAGCAATTCAAGTTGCAGCTAACGACTTGGATTCTCCAAGGCTTTTTCGCGGCGCTAGTGGTGGTGGTAGTGGTGGTGTTCCAGGATGATTTGCGCCGGCTCTTTGAGCAGATCGCCACGCTCAGTCTGCGCCGCAAGGCTCCGCGCCCGGATCCCTCCAGCTTGGGAACGCTGACTAGGGGATTGCATCAGTTGGCGGCGAAAAGACGCGGGGCCTTGGTGGTACTGCCGGGGCGCGAGCCGATAGAGCGGCATTTTTTGCAGCATGGGGTCCCTCTGGACGCGGAGATCAGCGAAGAACTCCTCGACAGCCTTTTCGATCCTAGTTCGGCTGGGCACGACGGCGCGCTGGTGATGGAGAATAATAGAGTCAAGGAGTTTGGAGTACATTTGCCGCTTTCCGAAAATAGGAATGAACTGAAGGGAGGTGGTACGCGGCACGCGGCCGCGTTGGGACTAGCCGAACACAGTGATGCCCTGTGTCTGGTGGTCTCAGAGGAGCGCGGCACTATCGGGATCGCAACGCGGGGGCAACTCGAGATTCTGGACAATCCGGACGCGGGCAAACTGGCGAACAGGATCAGAAGCTACTTGCAGCGTACGGGGACCCAAGTGAACGCACGCCGCGATTGGCATCGGTGGGGGCGGCGTATAGTGGAAGGTCTTTTGTCCTTCGCCTTGGCCTTGGGCGCGTGGCTAGCCTTCGTACCGGGCGCAACGCTCGAGGAAGCAGTGCGCCAGGTATCCGTAGCCGTAGAGAACATGCCCGAAGGATATGCGCTCAAGGACGTTAAACCTCCAGAGGTGGAGATTGAGGTAGCAGGACCGCGACGGGACATATTTTTGGCGAGCAATGCAGATTTCCAAGTCGTCATTGACGCCAATCTCGTCAGGTTGGGGCGGAGGACCTTCGAGGTATCCACCCAGTCCGTGCGCCATGCAACCGGGTTGGAGGTCAAAAGTATCAAGCCAAACAAGGTGAAACTAACCGTGCAGAAAGCGCGAGGAGGAACGCGATGAAAATCGCAGTGAGAGGTACGGCATGGCACTGAGCGAACAACAGATTGCGTCTTTTAAGCAGCAGGGCTATTTGATTCTGGAAAACTTTATCGCGCCAGAGCAGATGGCCGCTTGGCGCGGGCAGTTCTGGAATCACCTAGGGGCCGATCCGCAAGACCCAGCGAGTTGGCCCGATAGCTATGTGATCGACGGGTTTGCGGTTGAACCGGCCTTTGGGCAGCTTCCGCAGATGCAGGAAGTGGTCGAGGCGATGGGCGGCGGGCAATTTAGCGGTGGCGGCGGCTCCATGCTGGTGCAGTGGCCGCGCTCGGGGGAAGCGTGGGACTGGCCGGGCCAAGGGCATATCGACGGCTATGGGCCGGGGGGCTGGAGCGGCGGTTTTATGCTGGGGGCGACGGCTTACTTAGACGATGTGGAAGCAAACGGCGGGGCCTTTGTTTACTGGCCGCAGAGCCATCTGCCGACCCACGCGTACTTCCGCGAACACCCCGCCCACATCGACGGCAGTTTCCGCGACCGCGACGATTGGGAGCCGCGCCAATGGGGGTTGTTCTCAGACCGCTCGCCTCACGGGCCGGAGCAATTTGTGGCGCGGGCCGGGGACGTAATTTTCTGGCACTGTTTTATGTGTCACACCGGCTCGGCCAACATCCGCTCCAAGCCGCGGCTGGGGCTTTTCGCCCGCTGGCACTACGCCAAACGCGAGGCCATGCGCTATGAGGTACCGGAGGACTTGTGGAAGTATTGGGCGATCTAGACCGCCCTGTTGTCGAGCTGCTCAACCACCCGTGAAAGTTGCCCGTTTCGGCAAAATCGTCTAATTTTTGTAACATTATGTCCGTTCTCATTCATCTTTCATCCTCGGGAGCTACAATGGCCAAGTCGATGTTTTCTCGGGAAGTCGCCCTCAAGCTCGAAGGCGAAATCAACGCCTTTCAAGCCTGTCGCAGTCTATCGCAACGCGCGCGAGACATTAACACAGAGCGCAAACTGAGAGAAGACGAAAGCGAAGTTCCCGAAGACGAACTACCCAATTCGTCGGCTAGTGCCATGCTGGACTTTGCCGAGGGGCGCATTACCCTCGCGTCAGAAGAGGATGCGGACTCAGACGAGGTCTGAATCGCCCGCCGCTAGCGACAGCCCATCTACCTCGTGGGCCTGCCTTCGCTGCCGTCTCTAACGAAAAAACATGTAACCGTCGCACTGTCGGTCGCGTACCTTGCTGCCTAGAAGGAAGCTGGGGACGGGGCCGCCTGCTTGGTGGAATGCGGCGCGGCGCATAGTACTTTCATCCTCTGTCATAGCGCGGATAAACGCCCTGTAAAGGAGGCGTCATGGGCCTAGAGAAAAACTGCTGTCCCCGCCGCCGCTGGGGCAAGACCGAGCTTTCCATACCCGTAATCCCATTCGGGACGCAAGGCTTTGGCGGCCACTTTGGGCCGGTTGACGACGAGGAGGCCATGGCCCTGATGCGCCGAGCCGTCGATTTGGGCGTCAATCACTTCGACTGCGCCCGCTGCTACGGCGACTCGCTGCGCAAGCTGGGCCGCGCGATCAAGGAAGGCGTCATCGCCCGCCGCGAGATCATCATCAGCGGCCGCGTCTGCTGCCACAGCGCGGCTGAATGGGGCGGCTACGGCGAGGGGCGGCCCGACTACTCGGCTACGCGGGTCTTGGCCGATACCGAAGATCAGCTAGAAATTCTGGGAATCGAGAAGTTCGACGTGCTCTTCCTCCACGACCCGCCCGAGATCGAACCAACCCTTGAGTCAGGCGGCGCGCTCGAAGGGCTGGAACAAGTGCGCCAGCAAGGTGCCGTAGATTTCATCGGCTATGGCATGAGGCCCCACGACTTTCACCTCGCGCACATTGCATCGGGCCGCACCGACGCGATGCTGTGCTTCAGCGACTACAACTTGCTCCGCCAAGGCGCGGCCGACGCCATCCTGCCAGCAGCCGCAGCCGCCGACCTCGGAGTACTCAACGGCTGGTCAATCATGCGCGGCTGGCTGACCGGCGTGCCCGTGGAGCGCTTTATACCGCGCGATAAGTGGGGCGAAGATCAGCATCGGGCCGAGGCCATGCGCTTGTGGTGCAACGAGCAGGGCATCGACATGCTGGAACTGACGTTGCAATTTTGCCTAGGCGAGGAACGCATCCACGGCAATCCCATCGGCTCGCTGAACGTCGAGCAGCTAGAGCGGAACGTCGCGGCGGCCATGGCGGTCGTCTCCGACGAAACAATCGCCGCTTTTGTCGCAGCGGGACTCTAAGTTTGACGTCCCTTTGGGGTGTTCCGTACTTTCCGCCCGCCGAACCCTATAACTCAATTACCATCAAAGGAGGGGCATGAGCGCTGCAGAAGATTATTACGCGCAGACGATGGAACTGTTGCAACGTCTGCGCGATACGCAAATGGACGCTATAGACCAAGCCGCCGCAATCTGCACCGAGAGCATTGCCAACGGTGGGCTGGTCTTTCTCTTTGGTGCGGGGCACTCGCGCATGATGTGCGAGGAAATGACGCCGCGCCAGGGGTGCTTCGTGGGCTTTTTTGCGTTGGTCGAGCTAGCGGTATCGAACCATGCGTCAATCGTCGGTACCAACGGGTTGCGCGGGCCGCTCTTTTTGGAGAAGTACGAAGGTTACGCCGAGGAAATCCTCCAAGGGTTCGAGTTCGGGCCGCACGATGCCTTTATCTTGATTTCGACCAGCGGCATTCGGCCTCTAATCGTCGAGATGGCCATGGGCGCTAAGGCACGGGGCTTGCCCGTGATCGCCATGCTGTCGAAGCCACATGGCGACCAATCGCCGCCCGCGCACTCGTCGGGCCAGAAGCTGATGGATGTGGCCGACGTCGTCCTCGACAACCAATGTCCGCCGGGGGACTGCGTGCTCGAGCTAGAGGGGTTGGAGTGGCGGACTGGACCGGTATCGACGGTGACCGGCGCGATGATGATGAATATGCTGCGCTGCGAGGTGGCCGAGCGGTTGCTGGCGCGGGGGATCAAGCCGGAGCTATTGCCGAGCCATCAGTTTGTCGGCAATGTAAGCGCGGAAGAACAGTTAGAGCGATTTTATGAGGGCTACCGCAAGAGCCTCAAGCATTTGTACGAGTAGCAGCCGATTTCCTAGTAGTGATTGCGTTTGAAATCGGAGGCGGTCTTTTTGGGCACCCACTACCTAAATTCCCAAAGTATAGGAGCCAAAGATGGCTAAAATTATATCTTCTCAAGAGCAATCATCGTTTGAAGTTATCGTGGAAGCCGAAACCCTGAGCGAGGCGATAAAAGAAGCTGCGTCATTGGCAGATGATGTGAAGACGCATGGATATGTACTTTTCCAAGTAGACGAAAACCTTTTCGGAAACATCGATGATACTCGGCAATGGCGTCTCAAGTGGTACGGAAAGGAACGTTAGTGGGTGCCCAAAAAACAATCCTTATATTTCTAACGCAACCACTACCGATTTCCTTATCCAACGTCGCATTTACAAACCCCCTTCCGCTGAACCGTGGGCACTCTCGACAACAAGGTTTGTCTGATTACCGGCTCTACCGGCATCGCTGAGGCCACGGCTTTGCACGCAGCCGAGGAGGGGGCCAACGTATTTGTCACCTCGCGGACGGAAGCAAACTGTCGGGCCTTAGCCGAGAAGCTGGGAAAGCAGGGGGCGCACCGAGCAGCCGATCTGACGCAGCAGGAACAAGTCACCGAGACCGTGCAGACCTGCGTCGAAAAGTGGGGACGGATCGACGGGTTGTTCAATGTAGCGGGGATCAGCGGGCGGCGCTTTGGCGATGGGCCACTGCACGAGTGTACTGAGGAGGGGTGGGACGCGACGCTAGACGCCAACGCCAAGAGCATGTTTTTGGTCTGCCGCGCCGCGCTGCAACAGATGTTGACCCAGGAACTACGCGAAGAAGGCGCGCGGGGAGCGATTCTCAATATGGCCAGTGTGTTGGCCTTTGCGCCGGAGCGGAAGTTTTTTGCCTCGCACGCCTATGCGGCCAGCAAGGGGGCGATTGTGTCGCTGAGCAAAGCCATGGCCAGCTATTACGCGCCGCACGGAATTCGGGTCAACGCCATTGCGCCGGCACTGGTGGAGACGCCGATGAGCAAGCGGGCCGGAGAAAACGCGGAGATCATGGCGTTTATGCGCGACAAGCAGCCGCTCGGGGCGATGATGGGCGCGGCGGACGTAGCGGGAATGGCGGTCTTTTTGCTGGGAGACCAAGCGCGAGCAATTACCGGAACGGTGGTGACCGTAGATGCAGGTTGGTGCGTGAGCTAACCAAGGAGGACGCATGAAGGAATACGTCGTTGGCTTTGACGTGGGCGGCACCCGGGTCAAAAGCGGCGCGGTGACGCGGGGCGGGCGGATGCTGGCACCGGGCATCAATCCGTCGGGCTTTGCGCTGGGCATGGGCAATTTGCTCAAGACGCTCAAGGATGAAGTCGCGCGGATTTCCCAGAAGCTGGGCGGCAAGCCGCAGGCCATTGGCTTGGGCTTTCCCGGGGCTGTGGATCCCGAGGTTGGCGTGGTGTACATGCCGGGGAAGATCAAGGGGCTGGAGGGTTATCCCGTTGTCAAACGGCTGGCCAAGGCCACGGGGATTCCTGTCATCGCCGACAACGACGGCCGCGTCTCCATCTACGCCGAGCGGCACTACGGTCTAGCGCGGGATTTGGACTGGGCGGTGACGATCACCATAGGCACAGGCGTCGGTTCCGGTGTCTTGCTCGATGGCAAAATTCTGCGCGACCCGCATCTGCAATTCGGAACGCAAATGAGCCACATCGTCATGCAGGCCCTCGGCGGGCGGCTGTGCCTGACCAATGCGCGAGGTACCGCCGAGATGATGTGCTCGGCCACGGCCCTGACTCAGCAAGTGCGGGACGGGCTAGCGCGCGGCATTCCCTCGGTTTTGAGCGACCAGTACTTCAAAGATCCCAACGCCATCGACTTCAAGGCGGTGATCCGCGGCGTGAAGCGCCAAGACCGGCTCTGCGTTGACGAGCTGGAGCACTGGACCCGCAATTTGGGCTGGCTGCTGGTGAGTGCGGTACACGTGTATGCTCCCCAGCGCATTATCCTCAGCGGCGGGGCGACCAATGCAGCCGAGCACTTTCTCGAACCCCTGCAAAAGCAAGTGAACGAACATTTATTCCGCCATCCAGCGGGCGCCGGCGTGCCGGTCGTGCTGTCCAAGCTGCGCGACCACGCCGGCGTTTTGGGGACCGCGGCAATTGCTTGGGAAAAAGTCGATGGAGGCCAACCGTGAAAGAGCGCCCCCTGCGCACCACTGTTATCGGCTCCTACCCCTTCCCGAGTTGGCTCGAACACGCGGCTGAGCATCTGGGGGCCTTTGGGCCGGACGATATCGCCGAGATGCAGGACGACGCGGTCGTTGCCGCGCTCGGCGACCAAGTGCGCGCCGGGTTGGACGTGGTCACCGACGGCGAGCAGACCCGCTTTGACTTTAACCTCTCCTTTTACGGCTATCTCCAAGGCATCGACCTAGAGTCCGCACCACCCAGACACTTCGGCCCTCCCGCCCACGACCAGCGCGGACGCCACGCAATCACCGGACTGCTACAAGCGCCGCACGGCTTGGGTGCGGTGGAGGAGTTTGCGCGGCTCAAGCGGCTGGCACCAGCAGGGCCGACGCTCAAGGCCAGCGTGCCAGGTCCCTATACGTTGAGCGGACGGCTCGTACCCAACGACCAGTACCCGGACCGCTGGGCTATAACCGAGGCCCTGTTGCCAATTGTGCGGAGCGAGTTGGAAGCGCTCTGTGCGGCGGGTTGCACCGAACTGACCGTCGATGAGCCGTCGATGAGTTGCTATGCCCACCGCGAGGAGCCAGCGCGCTTCGTCGATATCTTCAACCGCACGGTCGAATCTGTTGCGGGCAAGTGCCGACTTTCGACCCACCTGTGCTTTGGCAACTACAAGGGCCGCGCCGTTGGGTTGCGCCGCTACGCGCCCATGTTCCCGGCCTTCTTGGACATGCAGGTCGATGAGATGCACGTTGAGATGGCCAGCCGCGAGTTCGCCGAGTTGGAAATCATCGGCCAGATCGCCGCAAAGATGGACGTGGCCGTGGGAATCGTCGATGTGAAGAGCTACTATATTGAAACCGTAGAGGACATCGCGGCGCGGGTCGAGGCGTGCTTGGAGTACGCTCCAGCCGACAGGCTCTCCTTTGCGCCCGATTGCGG
The DNA here is from genome assembly GCA_022819745.1 of Candidatus Latescibacterota bacterium. The sequence goes on from JAJEGS010000060.1 coordinate 50,987, forward strand.
ACTGAGCCAAACGGCGCGCTGGGCGGCGAAGCAGAAGCTGGAGAACATGGTGGCTGGGGTGAAGGCCGTGCGAGAAAAGCTGTGAGGAAATTGCCAACGCGGAGGAAGCAATGAGCTATAAACCAGTGGCCGACCAACGTCCCGATCGCTACAAAGTCTCCACGACCGAGTACGCCCTGTATCAAAGACAGGGGTTCCTAGTCGTCGAGCGCTTGGTCAATCTGGAAGAAGTGGAAGAACTCAAAGCGCACGTCATGGCCATGCTCAAGGGCCAAATCGACGTTCCGAGTCAAGAGCCGCCATCCCCAGAGGCGACGGAAGAAGAGCTAGTGCAGCGGTTCACGCGGGTGCATCAACTGCACCGCTGGGACGCCACCTGCGAGCGCTTTTTGCTGCACCCACGCGTCTTGGACGTTTTGGAGGCGCTCATCGGGCCGGATGTGCTGGCCTTGCAGACCATGCAGTTTTTCAACGCGCCGGGCATGGGCGGACAGGGTTGGCACCAAGATTCCTATTACATCACCACGTACCCGGACACCCTCATCGGCGCTTGGTTGGCCTTGGAGCGGGCCGACGAGGAAAATGGCTGTCTGTGGGTCGCGCCCGGCTCGAACCACGAGCCTATTTATCCCGACGAAGGCCGGGGGCACCTGGTCCACGCCGAGGGAGCCTTTGACGAGATTGAGACTGTAGAGGGGATTAGCCAGCTCGACGACGAGGTCAATACGCTGTCGAGAGTCGCGCGGCGCTACGGTGACGCAGTGCCGGTAGTGGTGGAGGCCGGCGATGTCGTGTTCTTCCATCCGCACCTCCTGCACCGTTCCCATCCCAATCAGTCGCCCGACCGCTGGCGTCGGGCTTTTGTCAGCCACTATTGCAACGCCCGCTCTTGGGTGCCGTGGAATCACGGGGCACCCTATGAAGGACCAACGGCTAATTACAAGCACATTCTGGCGCGAGGCCGGACCCATCTGCCCTTTGCCCACCCCGAGTTCGGCACGCCATGCGCGGCGTTGGCAGCCGATGCAAATGGCGCTCCCGAGCGCATGGTGGCGAGTGGGGGCGATATGGAAAAGCAAGAGGGGTGAGGGCAATTCACCGATGGATGCACCAGTAGTAGTACCACACAAAAAGAAAACATGCCTGATTTGACTAAAGCCACGCAACTCCAAGCAAAAGCCTCATTCTCGAGTGCATTGCAGAAGAGAGGCAAAAACGTGAGGCGCGTTGTCACTCCGCCGCTAAAAAGCCAGGGAATCAAGACTAAACTGGTGCCGTGGATACAGGCCCTCGTGCCCAAAGTCAAGGGACGATGGATAGAGCCATTTTTAGGCACTGGCGTCGTCGCCTTTAACGCGGGATTCAAGCAGGCTCTGCTCGGCGATACCAACCCCCATATTATCCGCTTCTATCAGCAGATTCAACAGGGTGTCATCCATCCCTCGCACGTCCGCGCCTATTTAGAAAAAGAAGGGTTACATCTGCGACAAGCCGGGCGCAACGGATACGACCACTTCACCTACATAAGAGATCGCTTCAACCGGGACCACGATCCACTCGATTTCTTATTTCTCTCTAGAGCTGGATTCAATGGGATGATGCGATTCAACAAGAAAGGCGAGTGGAACATCCCCTTCTGCAAAAAGCCGGAGCGCTTCAGTCGTTCCTACATCACCAAAATAGTGAACCAAGTCCGCGATGTGGCCTGCCTGATTCAACAGGGATGGACGTTTGAAACCGCCCCATTCGAGGACGTGATTGCTCAGGCGACCAGTGATGACCTCATCTACTGCGATCCGCCCTACACCGGTCGGTACGTCGATTACTACAACGGCTGGACAGAAGCTGACGAAGCACGTCTCTATCAACTGCTTTCGGCGACTCCGGCACGGTTTATTCTCTCTACTTGGCATCACAACGACTACCGAGAAAACGAAATGCTAGAGCGCCATTGGAATCGATTCAATGTCGTAACCCGCGATCACTTTTACCATTCCGGCGGCAAGATAGAGAACAGGCGCTCGATTGTCGAAGCATTAGTTTTCAACTTTTCAGCCCACATCGAACAGCACAATCATGGCGTGGTACCCAAACCAGAACAGCTAATGCTACTTGAAGAGCGGGCTGAGTACGTCACTCGGCAATTGGACGAGGGTACGAGTAGCTTCTAGAAAGGTAAAGCCGACGTTGCGACGCCCTCTCTTGGATGCCGTAGAATCACGGAGTCTCCCATGACCGTATCCAAATGGCAAGAAGTATCCGAGCCACAGCAAGCCGAACACGACGATGTGGTAATTGGCGCTGGCATTGTCGGCTCGTACGCGGCCACCCTGCTGCACCAGCGGGGCCGCGACGTCGCCCTAGTCGACGCCCGCTTTGTGGCCTCCGGTGCCTCGGGCCGCAACGCCGGCTTTGTGCTGACTTCGCAGCGCGAGACGTACCCCACTCTCATCGCCCAGATGGGCCGTCCGGCCGCCCGCCAAATTCTCGACATGGTGTGCGACAACGTCGCCCGCATGCGCGCCTTGGCCAAGCAGTACGAGGTGCCCTGGGAAGAAGGTGCTATCCACCTCGCCGAAACCCAAGCCGACGCCCGCGAGCTGGAAGAGTGGGCCCGTGCCTTTGCCGCCGACGGCGTTGAGGTCGAGTTTGCCCAGGGTGATCCCTACGGAGCTGGGTATGCGGCGTCTCTACAGGTGGAAGGCGATTTCATGGTGCAGCCAGCGCGCCTCACCGAGGCCATTGCCGCGGCCTCTGGGGCCACCTTTTACGACCACAATGAGGTCTATCGCATCGAACCAGAGGGCCAAGGCTTGATAGTGCGCGGGCGGCGAGCCCATATCCGCTGCCGCAAGGTGTACATCGCCACCAATGGGTACGGCTGCGATATGCACCCGCACTTGCGCCGCATCGTGCGCCCGGTGCGCGGCCAGATCCTCATCACCACCCCGGTGGAACCTCTGATTCAAGTCGCCGGCATCACTGAGTACGATTACTTCCGCCAGCTTGAAGATGGGCGTTTGATGATAGGCGGTGCCCGAGCTTTTTTTGAGGAGCAGGAGTACACCGCCGAGGACGCCGTCACCCCCAACCTGATACAGCACCTCGAGGCCTATTTGCGCCACTGGTTTCCGGGCATCTCCTTTGAAGTCGAGCGCTACTGGGCTGGCATCCACGGCTTCACCCCGGATCGCCGGGCAGCGGTCGGCGCGCTCCCGGACCTGCCCGACGCGGTCTTTGCCCTCGGTTTCAGCGGCTACGGCAACTCCATTGGCCTGCTGGCCGCCGAGCGCATGGTGGAACTGGCCCTAGACGGACGCGACCCCGGGCCGCTCTCGGCAGCGCGTTTCTAGTTGGAAATCCATAACCCGCGATTGTATCTGCCAGCTTCGATTGGTTTAGACGCCCTAGGGCCTATGATCCGTATCGACGGGCGCTTCGTCTTTCTCTAAGAAGCGCTCAGTAGTATTGTGAGTCGCCGGGCTGGTGCGGAAATCGGCGATCCAAGGCTGGCGGAAATAAGCCTGCTTTTCGCGCGGCAGACTGTGCAGCACCACCGGGGGGATCTTCAGCCGGTGCCAGTGGGTAGCCAAATGCGAATAGGCGTTTAATACGGTGACGCGGGGGGTATCGCGACGCCACACTGGCCCGGCATGGCACAAGTTTTCGGTGAAAAAAACCGCGCTGCCGGCCGGGCAGGCGTACGTGGTGAGGAAGGGACTGCGCTTGCCTTCTTCCAGCGACAGATGGTCTTCGTGGATGGGGAATTCCGACTTGTGGCTGCCGATTAAAAAATGGGTACTCTGATCTTCTAGCGCGATATCGGTCAATTCAAAAATAACCCGCACCATACCGGCGTGGATGCGCCCGTTTTTCACCCGATAGCCAAAAATGGGATCGGCTTGCCCAGGGCCGCCCCCGTGCAGCCCGCCGTGCTCTTCGCCTTTTTTGCGCCAGACGCAGCTACAGCCTTCCAATCTTATATCGGGACCAATTATTTCCCGAATCACATCGACTACTTGGGGATGGTCAATCAGCACACTGGCCGGGCCGCCGGGCACGTCGCGGTGTTCGGGCGGCAGTGATTCGGGATCGTGTTTGATGCGGTCGATCTGATCGACAATGGCGGCGACTTCGACTGGCTCTAAGATGGCGGGGCGCACTAAAAAGCCGGTGAGGTCAAAGCGGAAGCGTTCTTCTTCGGTCATGGCCATGGGATATCTCCAAGGAGTGTTTTTCTGGTGGATTTAGAAAAGAACCGGCCTTTTGGGGACAGCCGACCTCAGTTGACCCCCTGCATGAGGCGTTGGGTGATGGAGCCTTCTTGGGTCAGGGCATAGACGATCACGTTGACCGCCATCTGATTGTAGCGCGGGTTGCTGCCCCAGCCTACGTTGTCGATGCCGACCATCCGGCCGCGGATGAAATATCCGTTGACAATGTCCCGCCAGTCAACTAGGCCCCCAGTACCGCCTTTCAGCGCGAAAAAAGCATTGAAAATGGGATGGTCCAAAGCCAGACGTTCTTTCCAGAAGTCATACCCATCCACTAAGCCGCCGTACTTTACCAAGGCTTCGCGGTGGTAACCTCCCATAATGAAGCCCCCGGACAGCATATAGCGGGCATAGTTTTCCATTTCGCCCTCGTTGAGCGAGCCTTGAGGGATGAGAATGGGCAGTTCAAGCAGGCGTCTGTCGTCGTAGGTGATCGTGCCGATAAACTCGGCTTTGAGTCCAGTGTACTCATTGATAACGTCGCACAAGGCCTCGATTGAGCGCAGATTCAAATTGTTGTAGCCCTCCAGTTGATCGGTAACGCCACGGGCCGAAATCACATGGGCTATTTTGATGAAGCCCTTGACCGCCTGGGGATCGCCGGCGTCTTGTACTACCATAGCCCGGTAACGACCCGTATCCATGCTGTTGACATCGAGCATCTCCAAGGCCATGTCGATTCTGTGTTCCGGCATCCGCGTACTAGTCACCGAGGCGGAGACGAGCTTGGGCTCGAGTGCAAGGCTATTCGCAGTGTTATCGGTAATCGGCCTGAACAAGCTAATGCCCGAGTTGCCGACGTGACTGGAAATCAACGAGCGGACATTGAAGTTGGTCGTGGCCTGCACTTGATCTAGGCGGGCGGCGGCCAAGTGGACTTGGCGGCGGGCCAATTGGCGCTTGGGCTTGGGGATCTTGCGCAGTTCTAAGGGCTTGGTCAAGCGAGGTTCACGCTTGATGAATTTAGTGGTGAGAGGCCGAGGGGCTTTGATCTCGACTTGTCGAAAGGGGTTGAGGGCAACGAGGACCAACGTGAGGCCGACGGCTAGCGCCAAGGACAGGAGAAGGCCTCGGCGTAGGCGACGGACCAATTCGGCGAGTTCGAAATCAGAAGCGGGAGACTTAAAGCGGGAAGAACTCATCGCGGCCCCCGGAGTGGAGGTTGAAGAGATCAGCCGACAAATAGGTGCTCAAGATACCCCAATCCACTGCTGCAATCAAGCACGGCTCGCTTCTGAAGGAGAGGACTTGTGAAGACCGACAAAGACGAAGGTGCCTTGAATGCCCCCAAGCCGAGACCTGGGTGTGCTGCGATTTTATTGCCCGGGTCGAAGCGAAACTCGCTCGGGTCAATAACAGCAGCCCATGGGAAAGCGGAAAAAGACCTTTTGACCGCGTTCGAGAAATATCGGCCTTTTGACCGGATATTCGACGCTGCAGAGAATGCCACGATGGTGTTCGGCGTGGGCGACGAACTGCTTAATCAGCGAGGGATCGTCATAGGCTTTGGCCAAGGCTTTGCCTGTGAGGCTGCAACCCTTTTGCTGGACGTAGTGGATCAGGGTGGCCAAGGGCGGCGTCGGTGGTTGGGTCGCGGTAGCCGGAGCTAGGACGAAATAGGTATTGACCGGGGTGCTCGAAAGGCAGAAAGGGGCACCGTCTTCGCGGCCAATGACGATATTGGCACCGAGCAATTGCGGCGTGACTTCGACGCCTAGACGCTGGCTGAGGAGGGCGCACTCGTGCGGCGAGACGGCGAATAACTGGCGTCGGTTGACGATGATGGCGCGGCTCCTTTTGTAGAGCGGAGCTTCGCGGCCGGTAGAGGCCCGAGTGAGGCCGCGATGGCGGTCGCCTTCAATGCCGTGGCAGTCGACGGCCAAGCGCTCTACCGATTGGGTGACTGAGTGGCCGCCCGGATTGCTTTTGCGGTCTTGGTCGTGGTTGGGTCCCAAGACCTCGAGGACGACGCCGACTTCGGGGATATTGGCCCGTCTCAGGCTTTGCAGTTGGGCGCTTTGTTGGGCGATGAATTCTTCGAGGTTGTCGTAGAACAGCACGATGGCATCCCTTTCCTAATCCACGAGCCGCTAGCGGATGGCCTGGATCTGGGACATGAGGTAGTAGTTCATGGTGCGATAACCCTCTCTTCGTTAGGTTTCCGGTAAATCGCCCTGATAAACTATGCAGCGCAGCCTACCGGACCAACTTAACGCGCTGGAGGAAACTATGGCAGAGCGAACGGCCGCGCCCAACTACGGCATTGTGTACAACTGGGACGGTGCGCCCCACGGGTACAGCGAGTACCCCCAATCGCTGGCGCAGTTCCTCGACAAAGTGTACGCACCCTTAGCCGATACTCAGGTGGGGGCCTTGTGTTGGTGCGTTGGCGTCCACGAAGTGCCTTGGCCGTCACAGCAATTGGATGTGGTCGGCGCATCGACCGAGCGGCGCTACGATTCAGTGCAGACTATGCGCCACACCGAAAACATCCGCGCCTTTTTCGAGCGGGGGGACGATCTATACGGAGCGCTGGTGCAGCGCGGCCGCGAGCTGGGCATGGCGGTGCTGCCGTCGCTGCGCATGAACGACAACCACTTTTGGGATTTGCGGCCGGGCGACTTGGGCGGCTTGCAACGAGCCGATCTGACGCCGCTGCGGCAGCAGCACCCCGAGTGGCTTTTGGGCGAGGACCAGGCACCGGGCTGGGTCTCAACTTCGTGGAACATGGCCATTCCCCAAGTGCGGGCGTACATCTTGCAGCGCGTCGTCGAGGCCTGCCGCTTGGCCGATTGGGACGGCGTCGAATTGGATTGGCAACGGCACGCCTTCCACTTGCCAGCCGACGATGCGTACCGCCTGCGCTACGTTTTGACCGATCTCATCCAGGCCATTCGGAAGCAGACCGACCAGATCGCCGAGGAGCGAAGGCGGCCCTTTCACGTGGCCGTGCGAGTGGCCACGACCTTTGAAGCCTGCCGCCGCATTGGCTACGATGTGGAGACTTGGGTGCGGGATGGTTTGTGCGATGTGGTTATCAGTGGCGGCAATTCGGGGACCGACCCAGGAGCCGAAGTCGAGCGGTTCGTCGAGTTGTGCCGTCCCCACGGCGTGCGCTTCTACGCTGGCTTCGACTCGGACGGGCGGCAACAAGCGCGACGCTTGCGGCCCCACGGGGCGTGGCGGGTGGATTGGTTTCGCGGCTTGGCCCAAGACCAGCTAGCGCGTGGGGCGGACGGCGTGTACGTGTTCAACTGGCACGGCCACGCTCAGACGCACCGACCGTTGCTCACTACCATGGGGTCGGCGGAAACCCTAGTCGGCTTGGACAAAGTGTACACCGCCCTGCACCGCAGCATTGGCCCCAAGACAGGGAACCGAGTGGATGCCGAGCGCGACGACCGCTTGTACGGCGAGGTGCCGGTGACGCTGTATCCCACGCTGACGGACTGTGGGCCGGTCTTCCATGTCCGCGTCGGTGACGAGGTCGAGCCCGAAGGAGCGTTGACAAGTGCCGAGTTGCAAATCGAAATGGCCCACTGGTCGCCCGCCGATCGGATTGAAGTGATGTTGGACGGGGTCGCGTTGGCAGCGCCGGTGGTGCGCGATGCCGCGGCTGAAGATGCAGCCGATCCGAGCGATGTATCGGAGAACGCTTGGCTCTGTTGGAACTTAACCGCAGCACAGGTGGGACGCGGCGTCCACCAGGTCCGACTGCGGCTGCTAGAGCGGGATGAGCGGTTGCGGGTGCCCTTGCGGGTTGAGCAGGTGGAAATCTATTTGCAGTACACAAAAGAGAAGTAACCAAAAAGGAAAGAGATGATGATGATGAAGGTTAAGACTGAAATGGACGACAAACTTCGTTCGGAGTGCGATTTGAAGAGCTTACGGGTGAGAAAAGTTGGTCCTAAGCGGAAGAATTTCAGGGGACGATCCGTCCATTTTGTGGATTGGACCACTCGATGCTGGGAGTAGCTATATCCGCCGTTCTGTTCATGGGCTTAGTACTGCCGACACATGCCCAAATTGAAAAGAGCGACCTCTACATCGGTCTATTACTCGATTTTGGGGCCGAGGCAACCGATGACGACGGTGGGTTGGCTCTCCTACAGGAAGAAATTCACAAGGTGCTGGGGGTCGATAAGTCGGTCCATTTCCTCCCAGAGCACATGCGTTTCTCCGCTGGGCACGGAGACTATCTGTCCCTAGCCAACGATCCCGCGGTCGATCTGATCATTGCCGCCGGTCCGGCCAGCGCTGCGATGCTGGCCGCCCAAGGTGCCTTGCCCAAACCGACGATCGCCGTGGGGATACTGGACGTGGAATTACAGCAGATGCCCCTCGTCGAACCCGGCGTCTCTGGGGTGCGCAATTTTACCTACGTCCTTAGTACCCACCCAATCCAAAAGGACTTGGCGGCGTTCCACCGCATCCATCCCTTTTCGCATCTAGCCGTCATCATCAGTGAAAACCTGAAAGGCAGACTGGATTTCGAGGGTTTTTTCGAACGCCTCGCAGCGCCTTATGAGTCCCAAGTGGAGTTGGTTTTTTGGGGAGAGGAAGCGTCTCTCCCGGCGCTGAGCAACGCGGTTGACGCGATCTATCTGGCGATGGTCTTCGAACGCTCACCCGAGGAGGTCGCCCTGCTAGCTGAGGCCCTCGCCGAGCGCAAGCTGCCTTCCTTTGCCATGAGCCGGTCTTATGTGGATGCGGGAATAATGGCTTGTATGGGCGACGAGAACGGCCGAGACCAGATTTTCCGCAACCTAGCCCTGATCGTCGAAGGAGTCGCGCTAGGAGAGGAGCTAGCGGCGATGCCCGTGCGGCGCAATCTCGACGAGCAATGGGTGCTGAATGCCGCAACAATCCGCCGGATCGGTTTCGATCTCTCGTTTGAAGCGCTGTTTTCCGCCCGCTTCCTCAAGGCCGATGAACCCACTAGCGACCGACGTTTGAGCTTACAGGAGATTATCGCCGAAGGCTTACAGCGCAACCTCGACCTGCGCATTGAAAAGCGCAACGTCGATTTGGCCAGCCAAGATATGCGCCGGGCCAAGTCGTCCCTCCTGCCCACTGTAGAGACCTCGACCACCCTGTTGCAGATCGACCCGGATGTCGCGGAGCGCGCTTTGGGTCAACAGCCCGAGCGCACCGGCGCAGGCACGGGTACCGTGCAGCAGGTGCTGTTTTCCGAGCAGGTCTTCGCCAACGTCAAAATCCAGCAGTACCTAGCCGAGGCCGCCCGCCATCGCACCGATCTAGTCGCGCTCGACGTAGTGCTGAACCTAGCGACGGCCTATTTCAATATTCTGCTGGCCAAGACCGGGGTGCGCATCCAAGATGAGAATCTCGACGTCTCGCGCCGCAATTTGAAGATCGCCCGCACCCGCAACGCCGTCGGCTATGCCGGCGTCGCCGACGTATTCCGCTGGGAGAGCGAAGTGGCTCGGGCCACCCAAGCCTCGATTGAGGCTTTCAACAACCTCTACCTAGCCCAAATACAACTCAACCTATTGCTCAACCGGACGGATATCGGCGAGGAGTTCGAGGTGGAAGATGCCCGGCTCTCCGACGAACTTTTTGGCCGCTTTGACCCGACCCACATCGGCCCCCTGATCGACCGCGCTGGCGATGTAGAGATCCTGACCGACTTTCTCGTCGCAGAGGCCCTGCAAAACATGCCTTCGCTCAAGCAGCTAGCGGTCAATATGAAAGCAGCCGAACGCCAGCAGCAGATGAACCGCCGGCTGTACTATCTGCCTACAGTGGCTTTGCGCGGACAGGCTGACTACACTTTCTGGCGCGATGGCAAGGGAATGCCGCCGACCTCCTCCGATCCTGTCAACGGCACTTGGAACTTGGCCCTCCACTTCACCTATCCTCTCTTTCAGGGCAACCAGCGCAAGATCGCCATCGACCAAACCGCGATTCAGCAGCAGCAACTCCGCCTCCAAGAGGAGAGTTTGCGTCAACAACTCTCCCAAGCCGTCCAAGTGCGGATGACGAACCTAGTGTCCAGACGCACTAACATACACTTTGCCGAGGTGGCCGCTGCAAGCGCGCAGAAGAATTTTGAACTAGTGCAGGATGCCTATCAAAAAGGCCAACTGGCAATCACCCAACTGGTAGATGCCCAACGCGCCGCCCTTTCCGCCCGTCAGGCCGAGGCCGGAGCCGTCTATGAATACTTGGTCAGCTATCTGCAGTTGGAAAACAGCATCGGAGGCTACACCATGTTCATGACTTTAGAGGAGCAGGAGGCCTTTGTCGGGCGCTTGACGGCCTTCTTCGCCAAAAGAAAGAATGCACCGTGAAGCGAGGTATCATGCCAAAGCGGAATCTCAAAGCTGCCGGGGTTTTTCTAGCGGCAATGGGCCTGTGGGTCGGCTGCGGCGACGAACCACAGGTCGCCGAACCCATTCGCCCGGTAAAATACGCCGAGGTCCGTCCCGCCAGCGCCGTCCAGAGCCAGCGTTTTGTCGGCACTGCCAAAGCTGGCGTCGAAGCCAAGCTCAGCTTCAGAACGGGTGGGCTTATCGAATCGATCGGCGTAAAGGTGGGCGACCAAGTCAAAGCGGGTCAGCGCATTGCCACGCTCGACAACCAGGACGCGGTCCTCGCGCATCAACAAGCCAAGGCCGCGCTAGAAAACGCCCAAGTGCAAAAGGCCAATGCCCAGTCCAAGCTCGTTCGCGTGCGGCAGCTCTACGAGGCCAACAATGTCTCCCTCGCCGAGTACGAACAGGCCAAAAACGGCTTTGCCTCGGCCACGTCCAGTTACGAATCGGCCCAGAAGAGTTTGGATTTGCAGGAGCGCCAGCTAGGCTACAATGAGATATACGCCCCTGTCGCTGGCATAGTCACCGCGGTCCACAACGAGGTCAACGAAGTGATCCAAGCTGGCGCGCCCTTGGTGGAGTTAAGCGCAGGCAAAGACATCGAAATGGAGGTAGGGGTGCCCGAGGGCTATATCGCCCAAATCCAGACCGGACAGCCGGTGCGCGTGCGTTTTTCAGCCCTGCCCGGACTGGATTTTGCGGCCCAGGTGCGCGAGATCGCATACGCGCTCGACGCTTCTAGCACGTATCCGGTCATTGTGCGACTCGACGATCCTTCCCCGTCCATTCGTCCCGGTATGGCCGGCGAAGTGGAATTTCGCTTTGGCAGCGGCGAGCCATCGGAGGACCCGCTTGTGGTGCCCGTTAAAGCGGTAGGGGAAGACGCCAACGGCCAATATGTCTTTGTCATTGATGAGGTTGACAAGGGCTTGGGGACGGTCCAGCGCCGGTCAATTCGCATTGGCAAATTGTTGGCAGATGGCTTTGTTGTGGAAGAGGGGCTCGCCGAACGGGAGTTGGTCGCAACCGCGGGCCTCAGATCGCTCTTGAACGGAATGCAAGTGCGCCTTTTGCAAGAGTGAGGACTAGCCTTATAAAAAGCCGCTACGGCGGTGTTCCACCCTCCTTCTGCAGGAGAATCGGAGCCCAATGCGGCCTCCAGAGACCGTCCCGACAATCCGGGTGGCAACCTAGGGTCCAAATAAAAAAGGAGATGGGACAGATGAAGCGCCTGATTGAAGGTCTCATGGTCTTATTGGCCGTCGTCCAAGCAGGAGCCGAGGTCCAGATCGAGGGTCGAGTGCGGCTGGATTCCGGGGAACCGGTCGCCGGGGCGCAGGTGCTGATGTTCGAACTGGCCAATCTGCGTTCGGCACCGGTGGGAACGACGACCGATCATACGGGGTACTTCGCCCTACCTCTGAGGTCCCTGCAAGGTAGAACATCGGCATCGCCGGAGCGGTTCGACCTAGGGCAGAACTATCCCAATCCGTTCAACCCTTCCACCATCATTCCCTACCAACTCTCGGCTGCGACACAGGTGCGGCTCGACGTGTTCAACCTCCTAGGTCAGCGGATTGCGACCCTAGTCGACGGGGAACAGCCAGCCGGTTTTCACACGGCGCGTTGGAGTGCCACGGACGCGGCGGGGCGCGCGGTGGGCGCAGGGGTCTATTTCTACCGGCTGACCGCCGACGGGGAGCATTTGACCCGTCGCATGGTATTGATCGACGGGCAGGTGGGTGTCCCGGTAGGAACGGCTTGGGGCAGTTCGGGAGCTGTGATCGCGGAAGCTGTACAGGCGGCCCCGGTCTATGGATTGACCGTATCGGGGCCGGGGCTGGTACCCTACGTGGATCCAAGCTTTCGAGTGGAGTCGGGCCGAGGGCCAGTGGATCTCGAGGTCGAAGTCCTAGCCCGCGTCCCGCTGGCAAAAGTGGCGTCGGGTGGGCTGTTGGGCGACGTGGACAACAACGGCCGGGTCGATGTATTCGATGCGCTGCTTGTGGCCATATATAGCGTCGATACTGCCACCGTCATGCCAAACAACGGCAAGATATCGCTGGGCGATGTGAACCAAGACGGCCAGACGGACATTACCGACGCTTGGCTCATAGCCAACTACACTGTCGATCCGTCCAACCCGGAACTGCCGGTCGGAATCGGGGAGCCCGTGGTGCTCGCCCTAGATGGCGGTGACAGCCGCCAAACTATCGAGACATTCGACTTCAGCTCGATGCCGGCAGCCAATCGCTGGAATCTGCCCGAAGGAGCTCTCGCCCGCCTAGGCAAAGGAACGGTGAGAGATATAATCTTTTCGGCGAATGGCACGCGGATGGCGGTGAGCAGCTATATCGGCACCTGGCTCTACGATACCTACACCGGAGCCGAAGTCGCTCTGATTAGAGCAAAAGGAAAGACCACTGGCTCAATAGCTGTGTCCTCAGATGGTTCCATCTTGGCGATGGGCTCTTTTCTGACGGTCCAGGTATGGGATGCAGCCAGCGGACAACTAAAAATCCTCGATGGGCATACTGATTGGGTCAGATCGGTAGCCCTCTCGCCGGACGGAGCGACCTTGGCCAGTTCCAGTGAAAGCAGCATGATATTGTTGTGGGATACAGCCAGTGGCCAACTAAAAACTACCCTCGATGGGCATGGTGCGATGGTTTTCTCGCCGGATGGAGCAGTCCTTGCAAGTGGCTCTCGGGGCAGAGTCCGGTTATGGGATGCAGCCAGCGGACAACTAAAAACCACCCTCGAAGGGCTTGGGAATTACGGGGTCTTATCGCTGGCCTTCTCGCCGGACGGAGCTACCTTGGCCATCGGCAGCATAGATGGCGAGGTCTGGTTATGGGATGTAGCCAGCGGGCAGCCCAAGGCCGCCCCAGAGAGGCTTGGGAATTACAGGGTCTTATCGCTGGCCTTCTCGCCGGACGGAGCTACCTTGGCCATCGGCAACTCGAATGGCGAGGTCTGGTTATGGGATGTAGCCAGCGGGCAACTAAAAACCACCATAGAGGGGCATTGGTATTGGATCTCCCTTTCTTTCTTGCCGGATGGTTCCACTCTGGCTATTGCCAGTGAGGACGGCACGGCGGGCTTGTGGGATGTGGCTAACGGCCTATTCAGGACCACTCTCGAAGGCGATACAGGTGGAGTCTATTCCCTTTCTTTCTCGCCGGATGGCTCCACTCTGGCCAGTTCCAATGGGGACGGCACAGTGGGCTTATGGGATATGGCTAACGGCCTATTCAAGGTCCTCGGTGAGTATGCGGATAACAACCGTCCGTTGGCTTTCTCCCCGGACGGGTCCACCTTGGCAAGTGGCTTTTTCGGGATGGTTCGGTTGTGGGACCCGGCTAGCGGCCAAGTGCAGGGCACTTGGCCGGGGCATACGCGTTTGGTCAGTTCGGTGGTTTTTTCGCCGGATTGCACCATCCTCGCCAGTGGCAGTTGGGACGGCACGATCCGGTTATGGGATGTGACCAGCGGCCAGCTTAAGACCATTCTCGAGAATCCGAGTGGTTCAGTTTTTTCCCTAGCTTTCTCCCCGGATGGGTCCATCTTGGCCAGCGGCAGCGACGAGACGGTTCAGTTATGGGATGTGACCAGCGGCCAACTCAGGACCACCCTCGAAGGGCATACTTACTGGGTCTATTCCGTGGCTTTCTCCCCGGACGGGTCCACTCTAGCCAGTGGCAGCCGGGACGGCACGATTCGATTGTGGGATGTGGCTAATGACCAACTCAAAAAAACCCTTGAGCCTCCGGGTTTGGTTTTTTCCCTAGCTTTCTCCCCGGATGGGTCCACCTTGGCCAGTGGCAGTAAGGCCGGCACGGTCCGATTGTGGGATATGGCTAGCGGCCAACTCAAAAAAGTCCTCGAAGGGCATGGTGGTGAGGTCTATTCCGTGTCGTATGCGCCGTCTGGGGCCATCCTGGCCAGTGCCAGTTTAGACGGCACGATACTGGTGTGGGATGCGATCGCGGCGGAGTTTTCGCCCCCTTCCCAATGAAAGGGAGATCTATTCTGATGATGCAAAAGACGTGGTTGTTTGCCCTGCTCGCGCTGGTGGGGAACGTCCTGTGGAGTCCGAACGCGGCATCGCCCGAGCTGCCGACACCGAAACCATTCAAAACCTTGGGAAAGGGGAGACCGACGGCTGCGGCTCTTTCGCCAGACAGAACTCAACTAGCGGTAGGCACCGATGACGAATTTTTCCTCTACGATACTCAGACCGGTGCCGAGGTCGCTAGGGTTCCGGCAAGATACATTGGTTCCCTCGTCTATTCGCCAGATGGCTCTATTTTGGCCAGTAAAAGTGCTTATGCGCTGTATGAGAATTATGAAGACGAGTCTAAGGTAAGGTTGCGGGATACATCCAATGGGCAACTGATAGTTGCATTCGATGTAGATGAAAGTATAAGCCAGATGAACTTCTCCCCAGACGGAACTATCTTGGGGATCCGGTATGGAGGTCAGCAATTTAACAAAAAAATTGGTCTATGGGATATACCGAGCGCACAACGAAAGCCCGCCCCCGTGCTGTCTGGGAGCGCCTTCGCCTTTTCGCCAGACGGCGTAACCTTGGCTGTGGCCGTAGTGGGCGGATATTCGGGCAGAACTGGGTTTTTTTTGTGGGATATGAGCAAATGGGAACTATCCGTCTTTGAAGGAAGAGAAAGACCCTATATAATGGCGTTTTCACCCGACGGGACCACGTTGGCGGTCGCTACGACGAATCCTAGGTACACGGGGGACCCATCTAATAAATCGAATGTTACTCTGTATGATGTAGCAAGCGGTCAAATCAAGGATACCCTGAAATTTCCAGATCATCGCGTCCAGTCGTTAAGCTTTTCCCCGGATGGGCTACGGCTAGCTGGAAAAAAGAGAGGAGAACGGGAAAGCACTGTCTGGATTTGGGACACGGAGAGTTCCGAAGTCAAAAATGTACTCGGATTGGACGATTGGGCGTGGTTCCGTCCGGGTGCTCTTTTTTTAGGTTCGAATGTTGGGTTTTGGGATGTGGACAATGGTGAAGAAAAAATCATCCATCGAATGGAGCACCAAACCGCGATGACCTTCTCTCATGACGGTTCTATCTTTGCCGCTGCCGAAGCTACGTGGAACGATGAGAATGTTGGGGATATTGGGGCCATGTCTGTGAAGCTGTGGGATACACACAGTTGGCAGTTGAAGACTACGCTGAGTGTTCCTACATCGCTGAGTGTTCCTACATCATCGTGGGTTGATGAATTGGCTTTCTCATACGACGGAACCACCTTGACCGCCCGCCAGCATTTAGTTGGGGCGTGGTCGTGGGATACGGCCAACGGTGAAATTAAGACCACACTAACGAAGGATAGCGATGAGCATGGAACTTGGGAGCGACGATTCCGGGTTTTGTCACCTGATGGAGCTTTCGTACTCGTGGACGATTCTGAAACAGGGACCTTAGAATTGTGGGATGTTGATAAAGGAGAGCTCAAGACCACGTTCAGAGGGGATCGTGTGACTTGGAATTGGACTGAATTCGCACTACATGACTCTAAATTGGCTTATGGAAGAGACGGAACAGTCACGCTGTGGGATTTTCTGAATGGCCAACTCATAGATACCATAGAAAGGGAGACATTCTACGGTAATGTTGGCCCAATGTCGTTTTCCCCAAATGGAGAGACCATAGTCTGTTCCTATGGTGATAATCGTGTTCTCCTGTGGGATACGACCCCGGGTGAGCACACTCGGCACAAGGCCACCTTTTATGGCCACTCAGACCATACACCGGAGAATGTTCCAGCAGGACTCACAGCCTTGAAATTTTCGCCGGATGGATCCATCCTCGCCGGCGGTGGTTATGGTCCTGATCGGAGAGGGAAAATCTGGTTTTGGGATGTGACTGATGAGGGAACGAGGAAGAATCACATTGCCACCATCGATACACATGGGAGAACAGTTGCTTCCCTAGAATTCTCTCCAGATAGTGCTACCTTAGCGAGTCTCGGTTACAACGGAGTACTATTGCTGTGGGATATGTCGCCGAACAACATACCTACGGTCACGGAAGAGGAGATCGCGGCAACGCTAGGACTGCCGGCGCTGACGGTTTTGCAGGCGAACTACCCCAACCCCTTCAACAGTACCACCCAGATCCCCTACCGCTTGGCCGCGCCCGGCCCGGTACGGCTGGTGCTCTACAATACTCTCGGGCAGCCGGTGCGCATCCTAGTGGACGAGCTCCAGGCTGCAGGTAGGTACCAAGTCCAGTGGGACGGCCGTGACCGGTATGGCTCGGCGGTGGCGGCGGGGGTCTATGTCGCGCGCCTGCATTTTCCCGGTGAGATACAGACCCGGCGGATGCTCTACCTCAAGTGAATACCGAAGAGTTTACCCTCACCGCTGGCAACCAACAACTCCGCTGCACCTTGGTCGCGCCCGAAGCCTCTCTAGTAGGCGACCACTCGGGCCTTGTGGCTAAGGACGAGATTCTTCGTCTTGATAATTTAGAGATTGCTATATGAACCTCACCCAGATCGCCCTAGAGAACAACCGCGTCACTATCGTGGTCTTGCTCGTCGTTGCGCTGCTGGGCCTAGCTGGCTATCAGACGATGCCGCGCGACAGTATGCCCCCGTACACGATCCGCGTCGCCTCGGTGGTGACTAGCTTTCCCGGCGCTGGTCCCGAGCGAGTCGAAGCCCTGATTACCAGCAAGATCGAAGAAGTCGCGCAAGAATTGCCCGAGCTGAAAACCGTCACCAGTGAATCGCGGACCGGGCTGTCGGTAGTGTCGGTACAACTCAAACAGGAAGTACCGCCGGACGCGCTCCAAGCGGTATGGGACCGATTGCGCCGCAAAATCGACACCATTCGCTCGGACCTGCCCGAAGGCATCTATGGCCCGGAGGTCAAGGACGATGGGGTCGGGGTGGTGTACGGCATTGTAATCGGCCTAACAGGGGATGGTTTTACTTTTGCCGAACTCGAGACGTACGCCAAAGACCTGCGCGATGACCTGATCAAGCTACCCGATGCGGCCGAGGTAAAAATAAGCGGCATCCAAGAAGAGCGGATCTACATGCAATTCAACGACGCCCGGTTGGCCGAGTTGGGCCTTTCAGCCCAGAAAATTAAGAACAGCATCGCCAATACCAACATCGTTTTCTCCGGCGGCGAGGCCAGCCTAGAGGATGAACGCCTAGTGCTCGAACCGACCGGGAGTTACGCCGATCTGGACGATCTGGGGAGGACGTTGATCGAGGTGGGCAAAGGCGGGAGCGTGTACCTCGGCGACGTAACCCGCATCGTGCGGGCCTATGAAACGCCCCAGCAGCGCCTAGTCAAAATCAACGGTCAGCCGGGGCTGTCGCTCTCGGTGGCGCTCAGCGAAGGGGCCAACATCATCAAGTTGGGTAAGGAAATCGACCAACTGGTCGCCCTCCACCAAGCGCGGCTGCCTCTGGGCATAACCCTCAACAGAGTGGCTTCCCAAGATTTTGAGGTAGAGAAATCGGTCGCCAACTTCACCAACAATCTCTTGCAAAGCGTCACTATCGTGCTGTTGTCCATGCTGATCTTTTTGGGACTGCGCACCGGTCTAGTGGTGGCCAGCCTTATTCCCATGACCATTGTCGCTACCCTTTTCATCATGGGGACATTCGATATCGGTCTCAATCAGGTGTCGCTGGCGGCGTTGATCATGGCGCTGGGCATGCTGGTGGACAATGCTATCGTAGTATCCGAAGCGATCGTGGTCAAAATGGAAAAGGGCACCGACGCCAAAGAGGCTGCCATCGAATCGGCTCGGGAGTTGGCCGTGCCGCTCTTGGTCTCTTCGCTGACCACTTCGGCCGCGTTCTTGTCCTTCTTTCTGGCCGCGTCTATCATGGGCGAGATGATGGGGCCGTTGTTCAGTGTAATTACCATAGCCTTGCTCTCTTCTTGGTTGCTTTCCCT
The DNA here is from genome assembly GCA_022819745.1 of Candidatus Latescibacterota bacterium. The sequence continues at coordinate 69,561 of JAJEGS010000060.1, forward strand.
GACTATGGTCACGTTGTTGGCGGTGTTTTTCATTCGGGTGAAACGGCAGACATCTCAGTCTGAGAAAAGCACTTTTATCGATCGCCTCAACGGCCAGTATAAAGGGCTGCTCCTCAAGGCCCTTGCGCGCCCCTATTCATTCATGGGGATCATCGCCGGTTTATTTGTATTGTCGCTTTTCGGTTTTGGTTTTTTGCCGTTCATCTTTTTTCCCGACAGCGAGCGCAACTTATTGACGGTAAATCTGAATTTGCCCTTGGGGACCAAGATCGAGACGACGACGGCCCGGGTGGAACGGCTCGAGTCGTATATTGCGGATAGCCTCCTAGTGAATGCACGTCGCCAGCGCGGGGTAACGGACTGGGCGACCTTTGTCAGCGAGGGGCCGCCCTCCTACGACCAAGGTTATCAGGCGGGCGAAGCCAACTCGGGGTACGCCCATATGTTGCTCAATACCAGTTCGGGTGACGACAACCAGTGGGTAATTGACCGCCTAGATGACTTTTGCTTCCGCTCCTTTCCCGATGCCGAGGTGCGGGTTTCGCGATTGGCCGGTGGAGGTGGCGGCAGTGACGTGGCCGTGCGGATAACAGGGCCGGATCCAAACGAACTGTTCGGCCTCGCCGACCGCATCAAGCAAAAACTCAACGAAATATCCACTGCGCAGAATATCGGCGACGATTGGGGGCCAAAAATCAAAAAAGTCGTCGTTGACATCGACCAGTCTAGGACGCAAAACGCCAGTTTGACCAACCAAGATATCGCCCTTTCGTTGCAGACCGCCCTCACGGGGTTCAATACAGGAGCTTTCCGCGAAGGCGACCAGAGTCTCCCCATTGTCCTGCGCAACGAAAGCAGTCAGGACGTCGATGTGCGCCAACTAGAGAGCATCAACATCTACGCCCAAGGCTCGGGCAAAAACGTGCCGCTAGGACAAGTGGCGCAGATCGTGCCTCAGTGGCAACTTGCCAAGATCAAACGGCGCGACCTGTACCGCACCTTGACCGTGACCTGCGACGCCAAAAGCGGTTTTACGGCGCAGGATATCACTGACGAGTTTATCCCTTGGCTCGAAGAAGACAGCAAATCTTGGCAGCAGGGCTATCGCTACGAGTTGGGCGGCGAGTCGGAGCAGAGCAGCGAGGCCATGAGCGCGGTCGTCGCCAAGCTGCCGCTGTCCGGCTTTATCATTCTAGCGCTGTTGATTGTCCAGTTCAACTCCTTCCGCAAGACCTTTATTGTGCTGAGCACCATTCCGCTCGGCCTGATCGGGGTTATTGCCGGATTACTCGTCTTCCGCTCGTTCTTTGGTTTTTTCGCCTTTCTCGGCTTGATCGCGCTGGCCGGAATCGTCATCAACAATGCGATCGTGCTCATAGACCGCATACAAATCGAATTGAACCAATCCGGGCGGACGTCTATTGAGGCAATTGTCGCCGCGGCCCAGCAGCGTTTTCGCCCCATCTTGCTGACCACCTGCACGACGACGCTAGGGCTTATTCCCCTCTATTTGGGAGGCGGACTGATGTGGGAGCCGATGGCGGTGGCCATCATGGTGGGCTTGCTTTTTGCCACTGTGATCACTTTGCTGTTCGTGCCGGTGCTCTACAAAATCCTCTTTGCAGTCAAAAACTAACCGGCAGTTTTTAACGACCAAACCAATAGGAGGCGTCGTGAAAGTCACTGAGATAGAAGTACACGAAATCAGCCTAGAGTACCAAGACTGGATCGCCTACCCGGTCAGCCACTACCAAGGCGTGACCCGGCGCACGGTGTACGTGGCCCACACCGATACTGGCCTGATCGGCTTAGGCGAGAGCGGCCGCACGGAGCCGCAGGAAGTAATCGACCAGTATGTGGGCAGCAACCCCTTCGAGTGGATGGGCGACGAAGTTTCCATCGGGCTGGGCACGGCCATGTACGATTTGATGGGCCAGGCCGCAGGCGTGCCGGTGTACAAGCTCTTCGGGCAGAAGTACCGCTCGTGGGTGCCGGTGGGCAGTTGGACTGTGTCGAGCGCCCCCGGCCACATGGCCGAGGCCGTGGAGAACTACGCCGCCCAGGGTTACACTTGGCTCAAGTTCCACCTGTCGCCCTTTGAGAACGTCTTCGACCAGACTGAGGCCATGCAGGCCGTGGCTCCGCCCGGATTCAAGATCCACTACGATTTCACCGGCGGCGGCACCGATGACTACATGCCGGATCTGCTGGCTAGGTTGGCCCAATATCCCATTGCCGGCTGCTTTGAAGACTCGATCAATGCCGGCGACACCTTGGCGTCGATTGATTTGCGCCGGCGCATCCCCCTGCCCATCGTGCGCCATCAAGCGCCGCTGGACGCTACGTACGAGGTGCTGATGGGGGCGGGAGATGTGTACATGCGCGGCCATCAGAAATTTGGCGATGCGATCCGCGCCGCTGGTCTGTTCGCCGCAGGCAATATACCATTCATGCTGCAAAACGTGGGCGGCACAATTACTCGGGCCATGGTTTGCCACATGATGGCGACCTTTCCCTCTGCCACCTTTCACTTTATCGACAGCAGCGAAATTCTCAAGGACGAGGTGGTGCGCGAGCGCCTAGAGCCGATCAATGGGCTTATTCGAGTGCCGGAAAAGCCGGGATTGGGTTTGACGTTGGATCGCGACGAGTTGGAGCGGCTAGCGAACCGGGAATTGCCGCCGATCAAGCCGTGGATCGTCAAATCGCAATTCGCCAATGGGACGCGGATGTACAATAGATACGACCCCCTGACGACGCGCCATTTTCTGATCCGGCCCGACTGGACCCGGGGCGGGATGCCCCATAGCTACGCTGCGCCGATTGAGACCGAGTACTGGGACGACGATGGGACGCCTGAATTCGCTCAGATGATGGCGCGGTTGGTGGAGGAGGGGACAGTGTTGGAGCGATGAGCGGTTGTCAGGATCGGTGTTGGTAGGGTCCTAGGTCAGGATCGACATACGCGCGGTGGAAATTCCTACCCTTCAGGTACTTAGTTTCCAACTCGACATCGGTCAGGGTACAGTAGGGATCGGCCAAATCCGCGTCGCGCTCCAACAGCGTCACTTCAATGCGGTTTTTGCCCCGCACCGGCCAGTGGGCCGCATCCAATTTGAAAATGTGCCAGTACCCACCCATCACCCGATAGCGCGGGCCGTCCATGTTGTAGAGCGAATTGATCTTGCGCCGCAGGTCATCGGGCAAAATCTGGCCGTTGAGCGCAAACTGAATGCGATCAGTCTCGACATTGCCGTGGATGCGGAAGCGCAGCAAAACTTCGTGGACGCGGTCGGCCTTCCCCCATTTTTGCAGGTCGTCGGCAATGGTCAATTCCAATTCGACGGGTTGGTCCAGATCCAATTGACGCGGTAGTGGATTGGGCCGACTGACTGCAGGACCGTCTTGGGTGTTAGTGAGCAGGAAGTAGTATTTGTCCTTGGCCGCCATAATGCTGGGGTAGGGCAGTTCCCTGAGCTTTTCGTAAAAGGACGCCTCGTACGGCCACAAGTGGAACCACTCGGAGACGTACAGGCCGTCAACACCTTGATTCCAAAAATTGCAGGCCGCAGCCCGCAGCATGGACAAGGGCGCGTCGAGCAAGCGGTCAGAAAAAACCATGCCGTTTAGGGGGGCCAATAGGCGGCAGGGTGTCCCTTGGGTGAGGCCAATGAATTCCGCGAAGTCGGCTTGCATTTTTAGGCGGTAGTTTTCGCCGAAATTTTCCGCGACGATAACATCGACCAGACCCCGTTTGACCCATTCCTCCGGGTCGAGTCCGGCGCGGGCGCAATCTTCCAAGTGGTCGGGAATATGCACCACCAACTCTTTGTCGGTGCCGCTTTGTTTGACTGCTTCGTGGACCCGACCGATCCAGTCGGTCATCAGGGTGCGGCCAGCGTCAATTTCGTCGGGGTGGAAGAAATAGGGCATTTGGTTGAGCTGTAGTTCAAAGCCGTCGGCCGGATACTCGCCCATCACCTCTTCGACAATGGCAAAGCGCTCGTCGCGGACCTCCGGATGCTTGAAGTCGAGGCCGTCTAAGCCGGGGTAGTCCGGGTCGAGATCGCCGGCCGCGCCAATTTCGAGGTGCTGGTTCTCAATGCGGAAATTGGAGCAGCGAACCGAGGCGTGGTCAACGCCGCCGCGCTGCACGATCAAGAGGGGATAAACCTGAATACCCAACTCGTGGGCCCGGTCGCAGACCAAGCGCAAAGGATCGTGCCCAGCGTCGATGAGGGACTTGGCGTTTTGCCAAGCGCGGCGAAAGACGTAGTGATCCCAGACCTCGACGTTGTGCCCCATCAACTCGCCGGCCCGAGTGTCGTGCAGCATGGTGCGGCCCTCGCCCAAGCAGAAGGCGATGGCTTCGACCGTAGTGCCGGCCAATTCATCGACCAAGGCGATGTATTCCTCGGGGGCCATGGGCGGCTCGTAGCGGTAGATGTGGGGATGCCGGCCGTCGTGGTAGTACATGATTTTGGGTTGGTTCATGGCGCGATCCTTTTCGTTTTTGATGTCCAATCCCACGCAAAAAAGCGGAAGCTGCTCCCGCAATGGACATCCACGTCCAAGCACATAGTTGAATCCCTGTTAGAATCGAGCCTAAAATTGGGCGATTGGCCGCCGGAGACAAGCTGGATGGAGAGAGCGGTCTATTCGCTACCAGTACGGCTGCGACCAAGAAACGCGGCGTTTGACTTTCTGCGCAAAAATATCTTGAATACCCGATTGCCCTCAGCGCACTAGATGCTCTGCGGACAATGGGTAGCCTGCGTGGTTGCCCAACACTTAGGAACTGTCGAACCCAAAAAGCCAGCTCAGAAAAGGAGGATTGAATCCCATGAGCGAGTCAAAGAGCGATGCAACATATACGATGGGACGCACCCAAGGGGAAGAGGAGCGTCTGATTCTGCAATCGCAACTGTACGACGCCGTGACGCGGCGCTTTTTTACAGAGGCCGGCATCAGCAGCGGAATGAAGGTGCTCGACATTGGCAGCGGTGCCGGAGACGTGGCCATGACAGCCGCTGAGTTGGTCGGGCCAGAAGGAGCCGTCGTGGGCGTGGATGTAAATCCGGAGATTCTCGAAACGGCGCGGGCACGGGCGCAGGCAGCCGGATTTACCAACGTCGAGTTTGTCGCGGGGGACGCCCGGACCTTGGAATTGGGAAACGACTTCGACGCCGTAACTGGTCGGTTGGTCCTCATGTACATGGCCGACCCCGCCGACGCCCTGAAACAGCTAGCGACTCGCTTGCGTCCTGGGGGGATCGTGGCCTTTCAGGAGGCTGATTTTACCCCCTATCGACAGATGTATAATCCAGATACACCCCAAACGAACAAGCTAATCGATTGGGCTATCGGACTGTTTGAGCAGGCCGGGGCGCATATCGATATGGGCTTCAACCTGTACCGCGCATTCGTCGAGGCTGGCCTGCCCGAGCCATACATGCATTGCGAGTATCCGGTCGGCGGCCCGGAGTCGTGGGCCGGGTACGAATTCGCTGCCAACAGCTTTCGCAGCATGCTCCCGCTCATAGAAGAGTTCGAGATCGCCACGGCGGAAGAGGTCGATGTAGAAACGATGGCCGAGCGGGTTCGGCAAGAAGTGGTAACGGCGAAACGTCCGCTTGCCCTGCCGCCCCATGTAACCGCTTGGGCACAGCTTGCGAGCTGAGCAGCGGCCAACGTCATAACCTTCGTTGTCGTCTAATGGAGCAAGGAACGGATACCATGAGCAAGTGGAAAATCGCCGGGATCAACTTCGACCATCTGCACATGGGCGACAATTTGCGCATGGCCTTTGAGCACGCAGACGTCGAAATCGTCGGCATCTGCGATGAGCAGCCCGAGCGCATGCAGCAGGCGTGCGCGGATTTCGCCATTCCAGCCGATAGAGTTTTCACCGACTACCGGGAATGTCTGGAAAAAACCCAGCCCGACATCGTCCTTTTGTGCCCGGCTACCGCCGAACACGGGGAGTGGACCGAAAAGGTCGCGCCCTTCGGCGTGCACGTCATCATGGAAAAACCCTTCGCCGCCACCCTCGCCGAGGCGGACCAGATGCAGCGGGCCATGGAGGGGACGGACAAACTGTTGGCGATCAACTGGCCGCTGGCTTGGTATCCACCGCACCGCACGGCGCGGCGGCTCATCTCCGAAGGCGAGATCGGCGAGGTAATCGAAGTCCACTACTACGACGGCAACCGAGGGCCGCTGTGGCACCTCGCCGACAAAGTGGAGCGCACCGCCGATGTCGTCGAGCGCGAAAAACCCACGAGTTGGTTTTACAAAAAGGAGGCGGGCGGCGGCTCCCTGCTAGACTATCTAGGATACGGCACCACATTGGGCACCTGGTACATGGACGGCCGGGCACCGATTGAAGTGACGGCCACCGTAGATAAGCCCCAAGGACTCGAAGTAGATGAACACTGCATTGCAGTGGCGCGCTACGAGCGAGGCCTGTCGAAATTCGAGACGCGCTGGGGCACCTTTACTGATCCCTGGACTCTGCAACCCCAGCCCAAGTGCGGCTTCGCGATCGTCGGCAGCGAGGGCACGATCAGTTCCTATGACTACGAGGAGGTAATCCGCGTGCAGACGCGGGCGCAGCCATCAACCGAGGAACGGCCAGTGGATGTGCTCAAACCGCCTTTCCAGAATCCCGTCCAGTATGTGATTCACTGCATTGAAGAGGACCAACCCATCGAGGGGCCGCTCTCGCCGGCGCTGTGCCGCATCGGCCAACAGATCGTCGATACAGCCTACCAAAGCGCCGCACAGAAGCGCACATTACCGCTGATTCAATAGCTCATGGCAGAAAGCCAAGACAGCGGCTACGGCCGCGGCAAAACCGGGTCAGAGGCCGAAGTACCAGCCCCGGATTTGCCCTACCAGCCGCGAGATCCAGCGGCTTATCGTCCGAAGATCGGCCTGATCGGCTGCGGCGGCATCTCTGAGATGCACTTGCGGGCCTATAAAAACGCCGGCTATGAGGTCGCGGCTCTGTGCAGCCGCGATCGGGGGCGCGTCGAGCAGCGGCAGCGGGAGTTCTACCCCGAGGCCGACACATACCTCGACTATCGGGACCTGCTCGCCCGCGACGATATCGAAGTGGTGGACGTTACGCCCCATCCACAGGAGCGGCTGCCGATCCTCGAAGCGGCCATTGACGCGGGTAAACACGTCCTCAGCCAGAAGCCTTTTGTGCTCGACTTGGATGTGGGCGAGGCGCTCGTTGCCCGGGCCGAGCGGCGCGGCGTGCAACTGGCCGTCAACCAGAATGGCCGCTGGGCACCGCATTTTAGCTACATGCGCCACGCCGTGGCCGCTGGTTTGGTCGGCCAAGTGCAGAGCGTCGAGTTCGCCGTGCATTGGGATCACAACTGGATCGCTGGCTCTGCCTTTGACGCGGTGGAAGATCTGGTGCTCTACGACTTTGGAATGCACTGGTTCGATATGGCGGTGGTGCTCTTAGGCAGCGAGACGCCGCAACGGGTCCACGCTTCAGCTCGGCACGCAGCCGGTCAGGACGCCAAGCCGCCGCTTTTGGCCCAGGCGGCGATTGAGTGCGCAGGCGCACAGGCGGTGATTTTTTTTAACGGCAACACTCGTCAAGGCCAACAGGACCGCACCTATCTAGTCGGCACGGAGGGCACAATAGGGGCGAGCGGCGTAGATCTGACGGCGCAGGAAGTCGTCTTGTACACCGCAGCAGGTGTGGCCCGGCCACAGCTTGTGGGGACGTGGTTTGAGCAGGGATTTCACGGGACCATGGCCGAACTGCTCTGCGCCGTCGAAGAGGGCCGCGAACCCAACAACAGCGCCCGTGCCAATCTCGCGAGTTTGGCACTGTGTTTTGCAGCCGTGGCGAGCACCCACCGTGGCGAGCCGATAGTGCCGGGGACGGTGCGGCAATTGCCAGGCCATTGAGCCGCCTACAACTTTGACGTTTGTAGTCCGCCCTCAGTACTGGGGGCGCGACGGCAATCCACTTGGAGGTTTTCTATGGATACAACCTGCCTGCAATATACTTTGACCGAGGAGGAACGTCGCCAATTTGAGGAGAACGGCTTCTTCATCGTCCGCGATGTGCTGCCCTTGGATTTAGTAGAGCTGGTTTCAAAACTGCCTTACAGTGATAAGCATACAGGCGAGATGGACAAAAGCTCGAAACATCGAACTTTTTCGCTCATAGCGGGTGACCAATCGGCGGAAGCTACTCAGCCAACCGATCGTGCGCTCAATGCGGTA
>JAJEGS010000051.1 GCA_022819745.1 Candidatus Latescibacterota bacterium
AACCTTTGCTTGGTTGGGGGGATTTCGCCGCTTGGCCAAGGACTTTGAAATCCTCACCCGCTCCGCAGAAAATATGATTCGGATTGCCATGATTAAAATTACCCTCGCTAAATGTGTCTGAATAACTCAACAGCTTCTAAGGGTTCCAAATTTAGGAAGTGTTTCAAGAAAACAGCCCTTTGTCGATGAGACCCGTTTGGATCCAACAGGTCAGCGAGGATTGCCGAGTGCGTATCCTCATTGATTCTGACTCCAGGGACTAAAAAAACGTTAAAGAATTCGCCGGTAGCCGCACGCTTTTCGTCCTCCTCCTTCAACCCCCGGATCTGTTTTAGGACACTTTCCACCCGTTGAACCTGTGTCTGATCTGTCATTTTCTTCTCTTGTAGTTATAGGATGGCAAAATAAAACGACGATTCGGCCTTCAACTACTAAGTTGCGCCCAACGGCTCGGAGGGATCACCCTACGCCAATTCCGGGTATTGCGCCGCGTAGATCGTCAACTTCGTCGCCTCCCCGATCTGTTCCAGTTCCGGCCGCCGTCCAGACAGGCGCAAGCTGTCGCGGACCAAGTTCAAAAACCCCTCACCCCGCGCTTCCAGAAAACTAGATCCCGTAACCGGGCTTTCGTAGTAGCGCATAAAGCCGGTGAGAAACTGATTCCTACGCGCTGGCTGACACCCAGCGTACAAGTTTTCAATGGTCAATGTGTTGTAGAGCGCCCCGGGATTTTGGAACTCAATGCGATCGGGGAACATGCGAATGATAATCTGCGATCCAGCGACTCCGTAGTCCCGATGAATGACGGCGTTTACGACGGCCTCTTGGAGTGCGGTGTCTATATAGCTAGGATAATCTCGCCGACCGTCGCCGCTTTTCCGCGATATGATCGGCGTCAAAGGAGAGGCTTGGAAATACGACACGACCTTGGTGATTTGCTCGGGCAAAGGCCCGGTGATTTGCCGGCTATCCACGGTGTTGCCGTCGGGAATGTCGTGGTGGTACACGGCCAGATCGATGTACGCTCCGGAAATGTATTGCTCGGGCTGCACGGCAAAGAGCAGGATGCCCAAGTGCGTCGGCGTGGCCCCGACCTCCGAGATCGCAGCGAGTTTGTGCGCCGCCAGCGTAGAAGCCCAGTCTTCTGGCGTGGACCAATCGGGGAAGCGCCGACGGAAGTACAGTTCGAGTCGGGTTTTGTCCAAGTCGTCGAGACTGGTGCCGACCATGGGCCATTCCTCAAGCGGGCCAGCCAAACGACGCTCGGTCAATCGGATGGATGAAATGAGTTGGGTTTTGTCGATCATGATTGATCAATCCGCGTTTTTAAGCTGCTCCAGAACGTCCATCCCCACCCGCCGACTCCACGCCTCCATCACCCGATGGAATAGAGGACCGGGCTTGCCGTCGCCAATCGGCATATTGTTGATGCGCGTACACGGCGCTAGACAATAGGGCGTGCTGGTCAACCAAGCCTCGTCGGCATTGACCGCGTCGTAGGGCTGCAAATCCTTTTCGACCCAACCCAGCCCCAACTCAGGTGCCAATTCCCGCAGCGTCACCAAACTCACCCCTTCTAGGATATTGCGGCTAGTAGGCGTAAAGATCGTATCGTTCTCCACCACCACGAAGTTGGCCCCCGAGCACTCGGTGAGGTTGCCGTCCAAATCGAGCAGCAGCGAGGTGGCGGCGGGATCGACTGCCTGCGATTGCTTGTCGGCCAGCCAATAGTGCAAGCGCGAACGGTTTTTGGTTTTGGGGTCAACGCATTGGGGCGGCACGTGGCGAATGGAGGGCGTAACCGCGTGGACGCCCTGCTCAAAATAGGGCCGCCACACGGCAAAGGGCAGCGGGAAGGAGTGGATGCACAACGTGGGCGTCAGGCGCGCCGCTTTCCCAGCACTACCCGCGTAGATCTGGTTTTCCCCCGGCGTTACAAAGTGGACGACCCCCAGATCCTGCTCTGGACCGATCAGCTTGCTATTAGTCTGAATCAAAGTCCGCGTGCATTCGACCAGCCCTTCGTGATCTAGTGCCAACTCAATGCCGGCATATTTACACGACCGCAAAAGCCGCCGCACGTGCTCTTCCAAGCGGAACGGCTCGTGTCTAAACGTGCGGGTCATTTCGGTCAGGGTGGCCCCCAGTACGATCCCCAAATCGTAGATATTGATATGAGCCTGGGAAGCGGAGACGAAGCCATCGTTGAGATAGACGACAGGTTCACTCATAGCGCGTTACTCTCCTGTGGGTCCAAGGCGACGCAGGCGGCGTAAAAATCGGCCGTCGAAGTAGAAAAACCATGCACCTGCTCGACCTCGCGCACGGCCAATTCCGTGGCCCACCGCGCCTTTAGTGTATCGGGGAATTCCACTCCGTCCGTGGCGTCCCGCACCAAAATGGTATTATAGCCCCGCCCGCGCATGGCGCGAATCCCGTAGTCGCGGCCCAAGATACACCAGTTGGTCGCAAAGCCAGCGAAAAGCAAATGCAGAATGCCGCGCTCTTGGCACAAATCGTGCAGTTGCTGGCCCGTGCCCACCACAAAATCCCCTTCCCCCACGGCGATATGGGGAGAAAGATCAAGTTGCCCGGTTAGGCTCTCCCAATAGGGACCAATGCCCGGCTCTTGGTCGCGCGGTCCGCGGAAACAGGCGTACACTCCCTGCCGGTTGCGGAACTCGACCGGCGGCCAACTCGGGGCTGGTCCCGGTTCAGGCGCGGGTGTGCAGCCTTGGTACACTTCGTACTTATGCGGGAAATTGGCCAAAACTCCGGGACTGGGTGCCTGTACGATGGTCAGGCCGCCTTCCCGCGCCCGCCCGATGAGCGGCGCAATCACTTCCTTGGTCACCGCCTCGGCGCGCTCGATCCAGCTATCGATGTGATGCACGTTCCACAGGTCGATCAACACCAGCGCCGTCTGCTCGACCGGCAGGGCGAAGCCCAACTCCCGCACGACGAAATTCTCCTCGCGGCAGGGCACTTCCTTAGGTGTGCTGTCTTGGAAGTATTGCACTTTCAACTGCAAGGTCGCCATGGCCTCTCCTCTTATTACAACTCCGCGATCATGTCGTAATTGTTGGTGCCCCCGGCCTCGAAATCGCCCACGCGCCGAAAACCGAATTTGGTGTAAAAATGGACGGCGCGGGGATTGTCCGCGCGCACGCCGCCCCACAGCAGCATGCGCTGCCGTCCCAGCCGTGGCAATAGCCCGAGCAGATGCTGCATCATCAAACTGCCCAGTCCTTGGCTCTGGTACGCGTCAGCCACCGAAGGAGCCAAGGTGCAATCAGTCTCGTCGTGCAAGGCCAACCCCAATGCATCGTAGCGCCGACGATCCCCGTCCCGCACGCCCAGTTCGACGACAAAATACGCCACAATGCGCTCGATCCCTTCCTCCTCGACCCAAGCCAGCATACGCAGCGTGTGAGCGCTGTCCAACGAGGCGCAAAAACCATCGGCCGTCTCTTGGTCAAACGCGTGCGGCCCGTACACCCGGCGGGTAGCCTGCGACAAGCCGGTGAAGTACGCGCCTAACTCAGCGGCCTGATCGTCGCGCAAAGGGCGGAAATAAACCCGCTGGCCCGAAGCCAGCTCCGCGCTGGATGAAACCAGATCGGGTTGCGCGTCTATAGTGTCGGGATCAATCCGCATGAGGACGCCGTCAACCCTTAAGGATGTTCCTTCTCCCAAGCAACGCCTGATACGCCACCAACGCTCCCGCCACGTGCACATTCATCGACGGCCCCTTGCCGTACATAGGGATATAGACCGCCCCATCGCACAACGCCAAGGTCTGTCGATAGACGCCTTTGGACTCGTTGCCGAGCACCAAACACACTTTGTTCGGGAAATCGTATTCCAAATAGCACACCGCCCCCTGCACCATTTCCAACGCCACCAAGTGATACCCCTCGTCCCGCAGTGCATTGGCCGCTTCGTCAAAGCGCCCGATCCGCCGCCACGCCACCCGCCGCTCATGACCCCGCGCCGTGCGCTCAATATCCTCGTGCGGCGGCGTGGGCGTCACACCCGTAAAAACCAATTCCCGCGCCCCGCACGCATCGGCAATGCGAAACATCGAGCCGACATTGAGCGGGTCTTCGACGCTCTGCAGTAAAAAGGCTAGCTCCGCCTTGGGCGGATAGCTTTTCGCCGCGTCCGCAAAGAGCCGCTTCACCTCAACCTTGCGCAAGGGGCGCATCGTCAAAAGCGGATGGTCTTGTACTTCTTCACGTGCTCGGTAATGGCCACCTCCACCGGCAACCGCTCCATACTTGACGCGCCGTAGAAGCCATCGACGCCCTTCGTGTTTTGCAACACGTACTCGGCGTCCTCTGGCTCTGAAATCGGCCCCCCGTGGCACAGTACAATCACCTCTTCGGACACGCCTCGCGCCGCGTCGCATATCGCCTGTACAAACCCCACTGATTCCTCCAAAGTCAGCGCGGTCGTCGCGCCAATCGCGCCCTTAGTAGTAAGCCCAGCGTGCGCCACCACAATGTCGGCACCAGCCGCTGCCATCTGCTCGCCCTCTTCGGGATTAAACGCATAAGGCGTCGTCAACAACCCCATCTCGTGCGCCGTGCGGATCATCTCCACCTCTTCCCCATAGCCCATTCCGGTTTCCTCCAAGTTCTGCCGATACAACCCGTCAATCAGGCCCACGGTCGGAAAATTCTGCACGCCGGAAAACCCAATCGCCTCAACCTCTCGTAGGAAAACATCCATCTGCCGGAACGGATCCGTCCCGCACACGCCGGCCAGCACCGGCGTATCCTCCACCACCGTCAACACCTCCCCGGCCATATCCATCACAATCGCGTTGGCGTCTCCATACGGCATAGTCCCAGCCAGCGACCCTCGGCCCGCCATGCGAAATCGCCCGGAATTGTAAATCACAATCAAATCAACCCCACCGGCTTCCTCGAACTTAGCGCTGATCCCGGTGCCGGCTCCCGCGCCGATAATGGGAATCCCATCGGCGATGTTCTGCCGCAGTCTCGCGAGTACCTCTTCTCTTGTAAAAGCCATAACCACCTATCCGTTCAACGCCTTTTCTATCCGCACCCCCTCCATCTTCCGCAGCTCGGCCTCCGGCCCAAACGGCGCGTATATGGCGATCAACTTCATCGGGCCGTCCCCATTATTAACAGTCGAGTGATACACAGCCGTCGGAATGTGGACCAACTCGCCCGGGCCGATCTCCTTTTCCAACATGCCCGACTCCAGCTCCACCGTCTGGATCCCAGTGCCCTCTATCACGTAGAGAATCTCCTCGCTATACGGATGATTGTGGCGCACATGGCCCTTGCCCGGTGCCAGTTCCACCACGCCGCAGCTAAAGTGCTCAGCCGCGGTCACCAGCGGTTCGGAAAGCCAGTTTAACCGGCCCCAGTCAAAGACTTGGGTCTCCACGTCGGAGCATTGTACGAACGTCTTTTTCTCGCTCATCACTCTCCTGCTTTCTCAGCAATTAGCTCCAGTAGCAGCGCGGTCGCCGCGGCTGCAAACCCTGGATCGTTGATGTTGTGATCTACTTCGCGGACGAGGATGCCTTCGTCCAAGTTGGCTTTGAGGGCGTCGCTAAAGGCGCGGTCGGCTTCGCGGTCGCAAAACAGCTCGCCGTCGCCGTCGAGGATCGACACGCCCCTGAGCGGAATGAGCACGGCGACCGGACCTTTGGCGGCGTTGAGCTTTTCAGCGAATATCCGGCCCATCTGCGCATTCTCCTCGGCATTGGTGCGCATCAAGGTCACCTCTGGGTTCCACTCGTAAAAGAGCCGCGTGCCGTCCTTGTACTGTTGCGGCACCGTATCCATGCCGCCAAAATTGGCCATGTCCACGCAGCCGGGGACCACTAGCTGGGGCAAACCCGCCCGACCCGCCGCACTCAAGCGCTCTGGCCCCGCGCTGAAGACGCCACCGCACACTTCGTCGGCCCACTCCGTAGTGGTGATGTCCAGCACCGCATCTACCAAGCCCTCGTCAATGAGCGACTCCATGGTGCGGCCGCCAGTGCCCGTAGCGTGAAAGACCAAGACCTCGTACCCGCTCGCCGACAGGGTCTCACTGCACGCGTTGACGCATTCCGTGGTGTTGCCAAACATCGACGCGACGACAATCGGCTTGTCGTCGCCAGCCGGCGCTGGCTCTGCTTCGACCATGCCGCAAATCGCGCCAGCGGCTCGCGTAAAAATCACTCGCGAAATCCGATTGACTCCGGCCACATCCACAATCGACGGAATGAGCACCACGTCCTTGCTGCCCACATAAGCTCCCGTGTCGCCAGCCGCCACAGTCGAAACGCACACCTTGGGCACGCCCACTGGCAGGGCGCGCATGGCCGCAGTCACCACACTGCTGCCACCGGATCCGCCCATGCCGACGATGCCGTCAAACCGGCCCTCGGCGTACCCTTGCTCCGCCACCTTGGCCGCACCCTCACCCATAGCCTTCATAGCGGCACCGCGATCGCCAGCCGCGCGCAGTGACTCCAGCGACGCGCCCGCGGCCGCGGCCACCTCGCTGGCATCCACATCCACAGCAAAGGCTTCGCACTCGCCCATAACGCCCGTGTTTACCGCCATAACTTCGTGGCCACGGGCCAAGATTTGCTCGCGCAAGAAGGCGTATTCCACGCCCTTCGTATCAAACGTCCCAACCATCATAATTGTAGCCATAACGCCCTCCTCAAGCTGGCGTCGTCAGGTGCTTTTTTTTCTCATACTGAGCGGAGCGCAGCGGAGTCGAAGTATCTCATACCTAAGGAGTCCGTGCGCAACACCAATTTGTAATATGGCCACTTCAGCCAAAGCGCCGCAACCGGAGCGCGTTCATCACCACCGACACCGACGAAAAGGCCATCGCGAGGCCCGCTAGCATCGGGTTGAGCAGCGGGCCGCCGAACAGGTAAAGTGCGCCCGCGGCCACTGGAATGCCCGCAGCGTTATAAAAAAACGCCCAGAACAAATTCTGCTTTACGGTCCGCACAACCGCTCGGCTCAACTCGATGGCCCGCGCCACATCCGCCAACCGGCTGTGCATGAGCACCACGGGCGCAGACGCGGCCGCCACATCCGTCCCAGTGGCAAAGGCCATGCCCACATCGGCGGTGGCTAGCGCTGGCGCGTCGTTGATCCCGTCGCCGACCATGGCCACGCAGCGGCCCTCATCCTGCAATGCCTGCACGGCCGCGGCCTTGTCTGCGGGCAAGACCTCGGCGCGCACAGTCTCAATCCCCACTTGACGCGCCACGGCCTCAGCAGCCTGCCGGCTGTCGCCCGTGAGCATCACCACCTCCAAGCCGCCTTGGCGCATCCGAGCCACGTCGTCCTTGCTCTGCGGGCGGGGGCGGTCGGCCAAAGACACGCGCCCAACCAATGCGCCCGCCACCGCGACCCACGCGACAGTAGCACCGTCCGCCGAGCCGCTGTCCTCATCTACGCGAACTCCCACCGCCGCCATCATGGCGCGATTGCCCACCACCACATCCTCGCCTTCTACCGTGGCCTGCGCACCTTTGCCCGGACTCGCCACAACTTCGGTAGCCCCTGACACGGCAAGGCCCCGCTCTGTCGCAGCCGCCACAATCGCCGCGGCCAGCGGATGCTCCGAGCCGCGCTCCACGGCCGCGGCCAAGCTCAGTACCTCGTCGGCACTGCGGCCGTTTAACGGCTCCACCGCCACGACCTGCGGCCGCCCCTCGGTAATCGTGCCAGTTTTGTCCAGCACCACGGCATCTACTTTGTGCGCCGTTTCCAGCACCTCTGGGCTTTTGAACAGGATGCCTAAATGCGCACCGCGTCCCGTGCCGACCATGATGGCGGCTGGCGTGGCCAAGCCCAAGCTACACGGGCAGGCGATGATCAACACGGCCACAAAAACCTGCAACGCAAAACTCAAACCCTCCCCGGCCCACAGCCAACCCACCGCGGCCACCACACCTAGGACCAGTACAGCCGGCACGAAATACCCGGCGACGACATCGGCCAAACGGGCAATCGGCGCTTTGCCCGCCTGTGCGGCCTCGACTAAGCGCACCATTTGCATCAACAGCGCATCCCCGCCTACGCGCGTTGCGCGCACCATGAGTGCTCCCGCGCCATTGAGGCTGCCACCAGTGACGGCATCGCCCGGTCCCTTAACCACGGGTAGCGACTCACCGGTCAACAGCGACTCATCCACCGTAGAATTTCCCTCGATGATTTCGCCGTCGGCTGGAATGCGCTCGCCCGGACGCACGCGCAAGCAGTCGCCTACTTCGATGGCGTCAGCCGCAATTTCCCGCTCCCCATCGTCAGTCACCAGCGCGGCCTTGTCGGGTTTGAGCTTCAGCAGTGCCCCTATGGCCTCCTCGGCCCGCAACCGCGAACGCGCTTCGAGATAGCGGCCCATCAGCATCAAGGTGAGGATTGTCGAAACCGTCGGGAAATAGGAGTCGAACGCCACAGCCGCACCCACGGCGACGGACCCCAAGCCCCAAGCGCTGTAGAGCCATGCCGCAGCCGTGCCAATGGCAATGAGCGAAAACATGTTGGGACGACCTCGCCACAGAGCCCGCCCGCCCTCGGCGTAGATCTGGCGGCCAATCCACATCACCGGCAGCGCAAACAGCAGATGCAAAACGCCCACCCGCAGCGGATACTGAGCCAATGACAGCGCCGGAGTAACAGGCGCGGCCATCTGCTCGGCCATCTCCACTGCAAAAAGCGGCAGCCAAAATACAACAGCCCAACGAAACGCACCCGCTTGCTCAGCCAGTTCGACCCGTTTGCGTTCTTGTCGCCTAGCCGCGCCTTCGGCTTCAGGCGTTTGCAGCCGCGCCCGGAATCCCGCTTCTGCCACGGCCGCTGCAATGCTTTCCTCATCTACAGCCGCCGGATCAAAGCGCACGGCCATCTGCTCGGTCGCCAAGTTCACGTCAGCCACTTCGACGCCGGCCAAGCCGGACACCTGCTGCTCGACCTGATGCACGCAGCCAGCGCAGTGCATGCCTTCAATGGCAAAATGTTGCTCTCTATTGTTTTCTGTCATGTTGCGAACTCGCAAATCGACTGACGAACCCGCTCGGCGTGGCGATTTTCAACGCCGTCATTGGATTGAAAACCGCCGTGCCATTCGACCGTCTCAGTCGAGCGTACCAACCAGATGCTTGATTTGCGCCCAAGTTGATACCTCGACCGCCGTATCGTGCGATGCGGGTGGCGGAGTGCTCGTTGGGTCGCCGGGATTGAACACCTTTCCTGCTAGGCTAGCATCGCCTTCGTGGCCGTGTTCCCCATGATCTTCCTCTTCCCCATCGTCGTCGCCCCCGTCGCCGTCATCGTCTTCCCCGTCGTGGTCTGCCTCTTCGCCATCGTGATCCTCTCCTTCCCCATCGTCGTCCCCTGTGGGATCGGGATCGCCCGCCACCCAAGTGCCGTCGGGATCGCCCAACTCCGCGCCATTGGATGCTCCGTCGCCATCGGAGTCCAAGGCCGCTAGCTCTGGGCCCCAAATCACGTCACCGGCTGGGCCGGACGCAGTGAGGAAATTGGTTACAATCTCTATGCCAAACGGATTGAGTGGCGAGCCACCACCAGCCGTGTGGCAGGTGTTACAGCTAGCCGCGGAGCCGTTGGGAATCTGCCTTACGCGCTTGCTGCGTGCGTCGGCCTCTTCGGCAACTACGCCTCCTAAAAAGAGCACGGCTACCAGCAAAATTCGCAAACTCATGCTAAAATCTCCTTCCCTCGATATGCGCCACGAGATACCTCTCTTCTCAGAACATGCCCACGTTTAGCACTGCAAGTCAACACAAACCCCTCGCCCCACATCGCCAAATCGCGCATATTATTGCTGTCCATTCCACAGGAGGCAACGCTCATGTCCACTGCTCAACGTCTCGACCTCAGCGAAGTGCGGCCGCAAATTGATGTCGATCCAGCGACCTGCGTCTATCACCAACTCGCACCGGCTAGCGAATTTGCCGACGGCGAGGGCCGACCCTTTACCATTGACGGCATTCACCTCGCAGTCTTTCTCTACGAAGGATCCTTCCACGCCGTTGACAATCGCTGTCCGCACATGGGCTACCCCATGTCCAAAGGCAGCATCCGCGACGGAGTGCTGATCTGCCACTGGCACCACTGGGAATTCGACCTCAAGACCGGCGGCTGCCTGCTGACTTCGGGCGACGACCTAAAAGCCTTTCCCGTCGAAGTCCGCGACGACGGCTACGCATGGGTCGGCATCCCGCCCGGCGAGAAAGAAGAGGCCCGCCTGCGGCTCGTAGCCCGAGGCAAGCGCGCCCTTGAACAAGGGCTCAAAGACCGCAGTTCCTTCCTCATCGCCAAAGCGGTCGCCGCACTCCGCCAAACAGGTGCCACCCCGCAGGAAATCATCCAACAGGGCCTCTACTACGGCGCACACAAAACCAGCGAAGGCTGGTCGTCGGGCGTCGCCATCCTGACCCTCGCGGCGAATATGTGGGACGACATTGCCGAGGCCGACCAAAACCTCTTTCTCGTCCACGGTTTGACCCAGATTTCGCAGCGCACCTCCGGCTCGTCGCGCCGCCAGCGATTTCCCTTTCCCCGCAGCAATGACGACCAAGATTTGGCCACCCTCAAGCGCTGGTTCCGCACTTTTGTCGATCAGCGTCACCACGGCGCGGCCGAGCGCATCTTGCTCACCCTGCACGACCGCGACTGCGGCAAGGAAACCCTCGCGGATTTCGTCTTCACCGCGGCCACGGACTTCTACTTCACCGGCGACGGGCACGCTCTCGACTTTGCCAACAAGATGTTCGAGGCCCTCGACTACGTGGAATGGGTCGGCGCACACGAGATCCTCCGCCCGATCGCCGTCGATCTGGTGAGCCGCACCCGCCACGAAGAGACCTCGCGCTGGGCCGACAGCCTGCCGCACTTAGAGAACATCTTCACGCGCCTAGACGATATCTGGGAGGACAATCAGCGCAACAAAGCGACCATCGACGTCTCCGAGTTCACCCAAGTCATGCTCGGCGACGACTTTGAACCCATCCTCGCCCGCGTCGAAGAGGCCCTGCGCGCTGGCGTGCCGCCGACCCAACTCTGCCGCGCCATGACCTACGCCAGCGCATTGCGCACGCTGCGCTTCCACCTCAAAAACGAGGGCGACTGGCACGACGTGGCCAACATTTATTCCTACGCCCACGCGCTCTACTGCACCTTCCACTACGCCGCCAGCAAAGAGCTGTTGCGCGCCATTTTCCACGGCGCGGTTTTCCTCACCTACCTGCGCTGGCTCAACATGCCCTCTGCCCGCGTCCCACGGCACGGGCAGAAGCTCGACGAGCACTTCGCCTCCAGCGAAGACATGCTCAAGCGCCTCGGCGAACTAGCCGATTTCCAGAAGGTCTTTGAAGCCGAAGTCCTTGTCAGCCAGTATCTCGAAGAAGGACGCGACGTCGCCAAGCTCCGCCACACCTTGGCCCACATCATGCTCCGCGAAGACGCCGAGCTGCACATGTTCCAAGTGCTCGAAGCCGCGTTCCGGCACTACGACTTGAGCGACGACCCCGAGGAAAAGCGCGTCCACCTGTTGGCGGCGACCCGCTACATCACCGCGCAAAAGGTGATGAAGAACATCCTCTGGGCCACGGAAAACGCCGAGCGACTCCAGCGCGGCGAACTGCTCAGCGAGCGCGAAGACGACGATTGAGGAGCGTTACTCCGCTGACCGCCAAGCCGCCACCCGCAGCTTCCACTCCTCGACCGCGCAGTAGAGCACCGGCACAACCGGCGCAGTCAGCACCACCGCCATCATGCCGCCGAAGGTGGGAATGGCCATCGGCAGCATGAGGTCTGCGCCGCGTCCACTCGCCGTCAAGACGGGGATCAGCGCCAAGATCGTGGTGGCCGCGGTCATCAGGCAGGGGCGGATGCGGCGCACCCCAGCGGCGAGCGCCGCGCGGCGCATCGCCTCAACAGTCGCTGGCTTTTGCTCGCGGAAGAGTTGGCGCAGATACGTCGCCACGATCACGCCGTTGTCCGAGGCAATGCCAAACAACGCGAGAAAACCCACCCACACCGCCACGCTCAAGTTCAGCGGCCGGACGTGGAAGAGGTCTCGCATCTGTGTGCCGAAGATGGAGAAATCTAAAAACCATTCCTGCCCGTAGAGCCACAGCATGGCAAAGCCACCGGCCCAAGCCACCGCAACTCCGGAAAAGACCATCAGGGCCGTGGCGGCGTTGCCAAACTGGAAATAGAGGATGAGGAAAATAATCGCCAGCGCGAGCGGCAGCAGCACGTTGAGCTTCTTCTGCGCTCGCAGTTGGTTTTCATAGCTGCCGGCGAAGGTGTAGCTGACGCCGGTATCTAGCACGAGATCGCCGCTGGCCCTTTTGCTGGCCAAGTAATCTCGGCACGCTTCCACCACATCGACTTCCGCGTACCCCGGCTTCTTATCGAAGAGCACGTATCCCAGCAAAAACGTATCCTCGCTCTTGATGACCTGGGGGCCGCGCACGTAGCGAATCTCGGCCAACTCGCCCAAGGGGATCTGCGCCCCGTCCGGCGCTGGCACCAGAATGCGCACCAGTTCCTCGACGCTGTCGCGCAACTCGCGCATGTAGCGCACCCGCACGGGATAGCGCTCGCGCCCTTCTACCGTAGTCGTAACCAGCTTGCCCCCGATGGCGATCTCAATTACGTCCTGCACCTTCTGCAGGGCGATGCCGTGGCGGGCAATGGCCTCGCGGTCGATGTGAATCTCCAAGTAGGGTTTGCCGACGATGCGGTCGGCGTTGACAGTCGCTGCCTCGACCGAGGGCACTTCCTTGAGCAAGCGCTCTATCTCCAAACCAGCGCGCTCGATAGCCTCCAAACTCGGGCCTTTGATCTCAACGCCCATGGGCGCACGCATCCCGCTCTGCAACATGACGAGCCGCGCGGCGATCGGCTGCAACTTCGGTGCCGAGGTAGAGCCGGGGATCTGGCCAGCCCGGGAGATCTCCGCCCATATATCGTCGGGGCTCTGGATCCCCGGCCAAGCGGCGCGCCCCGGATTGAGTGCGGGATCCAAGGGCGGACGCCACGAGCGAAAAGGCCGACCATTGGCGTCGGGCAAGAGGCGACCGGTATCGTCGCGCAGATAGCGGCCCTGTACCTTGTAGGGCGAGCCATCAGGGGCAAACGCGGGCGAGCCATCGGACGCGCGGAATAGGTCCGTGGCGTGCTCGTCAAACGCGAACAATAGACGACGGCCATCCGCGTCGGTCAGGTATTCCGCGCGATAATTGATCACAGTCTCAATCATGGAAATCGGCGCAGGGTCCAGCGGCGACTCCGCCCGTCCCAGCTTCCCCACGGCCGACTCCACTTCTGGGATCTGCGCAATGGCCGCGTTTTGCTTCTGCAGGACATCGAGCACCTCGCCGATGGAGGCGTGCGGCATGGTCGTCGGCATCCACAGAAACGAACCTTCGTCGAGGGGCGGCATAAACTCTTTGCCCAATCCGGGCAGAGCCTCGTCAAGAGCCACAAAGGGCGCTGAATGGCGCAGGGAGGACGGCATAAAGCCGAAGACGCGAGCAAAACCCAGCCACGCAGACGCGCCAGCCAGCAGCAATAGCAAGGGGAACAGTAGGGCCAAACCCTTGTGATCCAGACACCACCGGAGCACGCGGGGGAATACATGTTGCAAGGCGCGAAAAAGCGCCAATAGGCCGCCGATCAACCCAGCGGCAAAGATAAAATTGCGCCATCCGCCCTTTTCCGGGCCAAGGGGCAACCAGTGTTCCGCTAGCACGACGACAACCCCGATAGCCGCAGCAGCTATAACACCCCGCGCCACCCACAAGCGCACCCGCTCCGGTACGCGAGTAGCAAGCAAGTGATATGCCCCAATAGCTATCAGCAGCAGACCAACCCACCACGACAGCACAAGGGCCACCCCAAGACCACAGACCGCCCAAAGGCCAGGAGCCCAACGCCCCAGTCGCGTTCCAAACGCGCAGTGCGCCAAGGCTGGCAAAGCCGTCAGCGACAGCCACACCGCGGCCAACAGCGCGAAGGTCTTGGTAAAGGCCAGCGGCGCAAAGAGCTTGCCCTCGGCTCCTTGCATGGCAAAGACCGGCAAAAAGCCCACTACCGTGGTCAGCACAGCCGTCAGCACGGCACCGCCGACCTCGCGCGTAGCGCGGAAAACCACTTCTAAACGGTCGTCCTCTGCGTCTGCATCCTCTAAGTGCTTGAGAATGTTCTCACTGATGACAATGCCCATATCGACCATAGTGCCGATGGCAATGGCAATGCCGGAGAGGGCGACTATGTTGGCGTCAATGCCAAAGACCTTCATCGCAGCAAAGCAGGCGAGCACGGCCAGCGGCAATAGCCCGGAGACCAACATGGCTCCGCGCAGATTCATCACCAGCGCCAGCACCACGATCACCGTTACCAGCACCTCCTCGCTCAAGGCGCGCTCCAGCGTCCCCAGCGTCTCCTCGATCAAACCGGATCGGTCGTAAAAAGGGATCACCTGCACTTGGCTAACCCGCCCGTCGGGCAGGGTTTTCCTAGGCAGGCTCGGGGCAATTTCCGCGATCTTGGCCTTGACGCTTTCGATAGCTGCCAAAGGATTGGCACCATAGCGCGCCACCACCACGCCGCCGACCACCTCCGCACCTTCCTTGTCCAACGCACCGCGCCGCAGCGCTGGCCCCAGCGCGACCCGCGCGACGTTTTTGACGTAAATCGGGACGTTGTCCCGCGCCTTAATCACGGCGTTTTCGAGATCGGCCAAGCCTTTGACAAAACCAATGCCGCGAATGACGTACTCGGCTCGATTCAACTCTACGGTACGCGCCCCCACGTCTCGGTTGGACATGCGCACCGCGTGGAAGACCTCGTCGAGCCGCACCCCATAGGCGCGCATCGCGTCCGGGTTGACGTCGATTTGGTATTCCTGCACAAAGCCGCCCACAGAGGCCACCTCGCTAACGCCGTCGGCAGCCAACAGGGCATAGCGCACCTGCCAGTCCTGAATACCACGCAACTCGTGCAAATCCCAGCCACCCGTAGGCGATCCCTGTTCGTCGCGGCCTTCCAACGTGTACCAGAATACCTGCCCCAAGGCCGTTGCGTCCGGCCCCAAGGCTGGCTGTACTCCCTCGGGCAGCAGACCTGCCGGCAGGCTGTTGAGCTTTTCAAGGATGCGGGAGCGCGACCAATAAAAATCGACTTCTTCGGCAAAAATCACATAGATGCTCGAAAAACCGAACATCGAAGAGCTGCGGATCGTCTCGACGCCCGGTACGCCCAACAGCGCTACTGTCAGCGGATACGTCACCTGATCTTCCACGTCCTGCGGCGAGCGTCCGGCCCATTGGCTAAAGACGATTTGCTGGTTTTCGCCTATGTCCGGGATCGCATCCACCGGCACCGGGTCGCGCGGTAGCCAATCGAGCTTCCACGCAAAAGGGGCGACGCTGAGGCCCCAACCAACGGTGACGGCGAGCATCAGCACGACGACGAGTTTGTGGACTAGGAAAAAGCGGATTAAGCGGTCCATTGTAGCCTCCTACTCGTGGCCGGCGAAGGTCTCGCGCAGGCTGCCGCAACGGTACATCTGGCCGCCGAAGTAGGGATTTTGGGTCTGCATCGCCTGTTGCAGCCAAGCCGCCCCCTCGTTATCAAAGGCCATTGGACAGTGAAAAAGATGCACTGGCCCGGCATGGACGTCCCCCTGCCGCGCCACCCGAATGAGTACCATCGAGAGCTCGGCAAAGGCTTGACGAGCCGCGGCGAGATCGACGGCTTTGCTGATGGCGTCCCCGACCTCCTGCGACACCGGGTCGGCCGCTAGCGCGGCAGCGGCGGCCTGCGCCTCCGGCAAATCGTCCTCGCTCAACGCCTGTTGCATAGCGAAATAGGCCGTCCAGACCGCGGACGGCGGGCTGTGCGCGTGGCCGTTTGGCTCGTCGTCTCGGTGGTCGGCCCGCGCTGGCGCGTTCATCATGCTCGGCTGAGCGCGGATCTGGAGGGCACTGTCAATTTTGAACGCGCCATTGACCACCACTTGCTCTCCCTCGCGCAGGCCCTCGTGGACCAGGTAGTAATCCCCTGCCCGCGGCCCGAGCACGACCTCGCGCCCCTCGTACAGGCCCTCGCCGAGCGCGACGTACACCACGGCGCGTTTGCCCGTCAGCAGCGGTGCCGAAGCGGGTACCACTAGCGGCATCTCGCGCTCCGCCTCGTCGCCAGTGTCATACAGCTCTTCGGCGCGCACTAGGGCCATGCCGCAAATGTCGCAGGCACCGGGCGCGTCGCGGACGATCTCTGGGTGCATCGGGCTGATCCACTTGCCCGCAAGTTCGGGCGACATGGCGCGCCCATGGGCTCCCACCTCGGCTTGGGCCACAGCCCACACCAGCATCCCCGGCTTCAGCCGACCTTGCTCGTTGGCCACGTTGACTCGCACGCGCACCGTGCGCGTGCGCTCGTCTAACACGGGATCGACAAAGGATATCTGGCCGCTGAACACCTCGCCCGGATAGGCTTCAGCCGAGAATTCAACGGCCTGACCGTAGTGGATCCAAGACATATCCGATTCGTAGGCTTGCAGTTCCAACCACAGCCGCGACAAATCCGCAATAGTGTAAATCGGCGTCCCGGTCTGCACGTACGCACCCTCGCTGAGGTGCTTTTCTATCACCACGCCGCCGGTTGGCGCGTAAATCGTCAGGTGGTCGGAGGCTTGGCGCTCGCGCTCGACGCGCTCGATTTGCTCCTCCTTCAGCCCAAGCAGACGCAGCTTTTCGCGCGCAGCCTCGACCGTCGCCTGCGCCGTCTGCCCAACGGACGTGCCGCTGTCAACCAATCGCTCGCGAGCGCGCAGAGCCTGGATCAGCTCCTCTTGAGCGGTCAACAGTTCAGGGCTGTAGAGATAGGCTATGTGGTCGCCCTTTTCGACTCGCACGCCCGTGTAGTCCACGTATAGCCGATCAATCCGGCCCGCTACCCAAGCGGAGATGGAGCGAACTTGCGTCTCATCTACCGCAATCTTGCCTACCATCCGCGTCTCCACCGACGCGAAGCGGCGCTCGACCGGCGCAGTCTGGATGCTGGCAAGCTCCTGCGCGGCCGGCGAGAGACGCAACTGGCGCGGGGCCAAAATGTCGCCAGCCTCGGGCGCGGCCACCGGGATTAGGTCCATTCCGCATATTGGACACTGACCCGGCTTAGGCTGGCGAATTTGCGGATGCATCGAGCAGGTCCACGTTTCGCCTTGCTCGGCGACCGCGGCGGGTGCTTGTCCACTTGGTGTATCCGAACCGCTCAAACCCCAGCCTACGGCCAAGCCGACGATCCCCGCCACGATACCGGTAGCTACTATTTGCTTTGTCGCTTTCATCGTTGAATTTCCTCCGTGGGTTCGCCGATCAGCTTTTCAATCTCGGCCCAATGTAGGGCTTGGTCGGTCTGCGCCCGTTCGTACGCTAGCTGGAACTCCAGCAGAGTGCGTTGGGCGTCGATGACCGCGAGAAAATCGCTGCGGTCGGCGGCAAAGGCGCGCTGCGTTACGTTGAGCGCTTGTTCGGCCTTGGGCAGCAAGCTGTCCCGGTAGAGAGCACTGCGGCTTTGGGCGTCGCGCTGCCTGTACAAGGCCAGTTCCAACTCGGCAGCGAGCCTATTCTCCTCGTCCGCAACGCCCTGCAAGGCGGCCTGATGGCTCAGCTTGGCCGCTCGTTGCCCGGCCTCGTAGGACGAGCGCCACAAGGGCAGGTTGAGCGTGGCCATGGCCATCAGCGGATTTTCGCCCCGGTCGCCGATGTGGATGTAATCGAGGCTCACGGTCAGATCCGGGTAGAACTGCTTGCCGGCCAATTCGACGCCTAGGGACTGTGCCTGCGCTTGCGTGTGCCGCATTTGCAGCGTCGGATTCGCGGCCTGCAAGCGCGCCTTTAGCGCCTCTTCGTCTAAGTCCAACGCAGCCATAGGCAGCGAATCGGGAACAGCTATCGGAGCCGTCGCCGCGCGGCCGAGCGCCGCATTTAACCGAGCCGCGGTCGGCCTCCGCTGCTGACGCAGGCTGCGCAGTTGATCCTCTAAGCGCCCCAATTCTACCTGCGCCTTGAGAACTGGGGCGTGTTCTCCGGTGCCGCCGCGATAGCGGGTGCGGCCCACTTCTTCTAGGTGGGCCAACAGCCGCAAGTTTTCCTCGCTGACGGCGATGGCTCGCTCCAAAAAGTAGCAGTCGTAGTACGCGGCTTTGACCTCGAAAATTAGCGACCGCCGCGTGGCCTCATAGCGCTGGCTCTCGACTTCGGCCTCTTGCTGGGCGATCCGCCCCTTGAGATCCAATTTGCCCTTCCACGGGAAGGTTTGCGCCGCGCTAAAGCGCATTTCCTGCGGGCCGGTGCGCGTCTCCACCGGACGCGCGAAATAGCCGTAAGTCAGGCGGGGATCGACCCAAGCGCTCGCCGAGGGCACCTTTGCTAGGGCGGCTTGGTAACGCGTCAAAGCCTGCTTGAGCTTGGGGTTGTGCTGTTCGGCATAGCGCGCGTACTCCGCGAGTTCGGCACGGAAATCGAACGCTGCTTCTTCCTGCGACCAAACCGGGCCTGCCAGCAGACCGGCTAGCAGCAGGGCCATTTTATTTTTGAACATGCAAATACTCCTCGCCGCGCGGAGATCTGGGATTCGCGTACAGACCCCCGCAAATTGAGTGGAGTGTGAGACTTAGAAGCGTCTGGAAATTTCCGGGTATGCCCTAAGATCGGATAGCTTCTTAGGACAAACTCAGTGCGGCGAGAATCAGATCAGGAAGGAGCAGTAGAGCTGGAAAAGCGGGGGATGCGGTTGGGGGATGCGGTTGGTCCGCGACTGCAGCGCAGCCGAACGAGGTGGGAGCGGAGTGGTCGCCACTATTTCAGTCGCGGGCGTTGAAACGGACGGCTGCTCGACTGGGGGGACAAACGGAGGAGACGCGCTGTTGGATTCTGCACGCAGACAGCAACAACCCGCTTGCATGCCCTCCTCGCCACAGGCATTGGCGACGTGGCAGGGCATGGGGGCGGCCTCTGCAATAGGAGCACAGAGAACCTGTAAGCCGCTACAGGCGAAAGCCAGTAGCAGGACTAGAGACGTGGTTAAGGGTCGAAGGCTTTTCATTATCGATGGATCGCTTGGTCACGGGCCAAGTACTCAGACTGACGATTGACCAAACAAAAAGTTTCAGCAGCGCACGAGCGTCGAAACTCAGTCGCGTGGGGACGGATCAAATCGCTGCTTTCAACGGATAGCCGTTAGGGCTGAAGGCGAATGCCCCTACCCGGGTAGTTTCGACAAGATAAGTGTGCCGAGGGCCAGCAGAGTGGTCAACTGGATGCCCACTAGCCAGCGAAATTGCTGGTTCATCTGCTGCTGCATCTGGTTCATTTGCTGCTGCATCTGGTCGAGCCGATGGTTGATCTGTTCGTTGATGCCTTCGAGCCGGGACAAGCGGCCTTCGTGGTCAAACGTGGTTTCGGTCATGATGCGGTTCCTTTAAAAGTAAAAGGAATGATGCGATGGCATGAATTTAATATCCAATGACCCGCCTTAGAGGGCAAGCCATCGAGGACCCTCTCGTGCCGTCGGAGCCATCGGAATGCGTAACGTCAGTAAACAAAAGTTTCAACAAAGTCCGCTACTTGGGCACCATCTTGCGCACGCCGTGCTCGTACACCACTTCGTACTCGCCCTCCGGCACCTCCATATTCCGCACAGCCAATTCGCCCATCGTCACCAGCGGCTCGGACTGCAAGAGCAACTCGTCGAACGACTCCTCGGGCGTCTTGCCAGTGGTATCCAAGACGATTGTGCGCCTCTGGTGGGTAAACAGCGACGCGGCGATTTCTTCCTCAAAGCGCGCTTTGACCTCGGCAATGTGTTCCTCTCGCACGACCGGATATTCGTGTGGGCTATCCTGCATCCGCCGCGCGATTTCCTCGTCGGAAGCCGTTACGTGGAATAACACCACATCGGGCAGATGGGCCTCTAACACCAAAGTTTCGTAGAGCCGCTGAAAGCCGTAGTGGAAGTTCGGGTAGTAAAAGCTGTTCGGATCGTCGCCGTAAAAGCTAGTGTACACGGCCTCCTCCAAATGCCAGCCGACGATCAGTGGACAGGCGTACTTTTTAATAATGTCCACGTGGTAGTGGATCTGCATCCGCTGTCCGCGCTCCTTCATGTCGTTGGGCAGGCCGACCAAGATTTTGCGCGACTCCGGGCTGAGCGAGGCGTCGGGGAGGGTGAAGTGATCGTCGCCGTGGATGGGGACTCGACGATGCCGATAGTATTCCCCGAGCATGGTGGCCAGCGTGCTTTTTCCTGCGTATTCAATGCCTGCAAAAATACTGCGCATATCTACTCTCCTTCGGGCTTTTCAAGACGGCGTTCGCGGATATATTCTCAAAAGTAAGTCGCCGCACACCCTCCAGCAAACGCCCGCTTATGCCTGCTAGCTCTTCCAAAATCGGCGTCCTCGTCGCCCAACTCGGCACGCCGCAAGCACCCACCGCCCGCGCCCTGCGGCCCTATCTGCGCCAATTTCTCTCCGACCCGCGCGTCATCGACCTCCACCCACTCAGGTGGTATCCCATTCTCTATCTCTTTGTCCTCACCCGCCGACCCGCGCGCTCGGCCGCCCTGTACGCCAATATCTGGACCGACGAAGGCTCGCCCCTCATGGTCCATTCCCAAGCCCAGACTCGCGGTCTGCAAGAGCGATTGGGCGCGGCGTATCAAGTCGTGCTCGGCATGCGCTACGGCGAACCGAGCATCGCGCGCGCCGTCCAGTCCCTAGAGCAAGAAGGCATCGAGCGCATCCTCGTCTTTCCCATGTTCCCGCAGTTTTCCTGCGCCACCACCGGCTCGATATACGACGCGGTCAACCGCGCGGCCTTGGGCCGGCGCTGCCCTTGGTTTTTCGCCCGCAAACGCCAGATGCCGGCGCTGCGCTTCGTCCCGCCCTACGCCGATCATCCCGCGTACATCAACGCGCTCAAGCAGTCAGTAGCCGAAGCGGTCGCCCGCCTCAGTTGGACGCCCGACCGCTACCTAATCACCTTCCACGGCATTCCCCAGCGCTACGTCGCTGAAGGCGACCCCTACCGCGGCCAATGCGAGGAAACCGCGCGCCAGCTAGCCACAGCGCTTGGCCTCGCAGACGACGAGTGGGTCAGCGGCTTCCAGTCGCGTTTTGGCAAAGAGCCTTGGCTAGAGCCTTATACCGAGGAAGTCCTAGCGCGCCTCGGGGGACAGGGCGTGCGCCGCTTAGTCGCCATCTGCCCCGGCTTCACCG
The DNA here is from genome assembly GCA_022819745.1 of Candidatus Latescibacterota bacterium. Next base: position 21,319 of record JAJEGS010000051.1, read on the forward strand.
CCGATTGCCTCGAGACGCTCGACGAGATTGGCCGCGAAGGAGCCGAGCAATTTGCTCACGGAGGCGGCCAGCAGTTCCACTTAGCGCCCTGCCTCAACGACCACCCGGCTTGGCTCGACGCCATGGCAGCCATCGCCCGCCAAGAACTAGCCGGCTGGGATGCCTGACAGTAGTGTGTCATTTACTTGACACTTCTGTTACTTTTTTGTCATACTTAGCGCGGCTCTGCTATGGACAAGCTACCCCCTGCGCTCGAACGTAAGCTCATCCGCCTCGGCACTCGTCTCATCGATCAAAAACGCGGCCGACGCCTCGTCGAGCCGACCAAGGATCGCGACGGCTTCTGGTTTGGCGGCGGCAATTCGGTCCGCGACCCCAACGATGATAGCCTCTATCTCATCGGCCGCTACCGCGACGCCGGCGACAGCCGCACCGGGCTGACCACCGGCCCCCGAGGCCGCGCCTTGGCCATCTTTCGCTCGACGGACAATGGACGGAGCTTTGCCGAGGTTCGCACTTGGGACAAATCCGACCTCTACTGCGGCTCGGCTGTGCTCAGCATTGAAGGCAGCGCTCTACGCCTCAACAAGCGCCGCATTCAAGTGCTGGTCTCGACCGAGAAAGTTCGCCTCTACCCGCGACCCGTCGCCGCTTTTCAGAAGCCGGGCACCGGCGTCTGGAGTATCGACGCCTTCTCCGCCAGTTCCATCGACCAACTCGATCCACAGGCATCGATCGCCCCGCTCCTGACGAGCGACGATCCAGCCTATCTGCACCTCAAAGACCCCCATCTCTCGCCCGGGATGGGTCGGCGGCCTCTGCTCCTCTATTGCGCCCATCCTTACACTTGGTCTGCCAGCACTTCGGGCCACGGCGTGCTCGCGGCTGACTCGTGCGCAAGCCACGGCCACGACTTCTTTCCCCGTGGCCCGACCTGGGACGTGGCTGCCTTGCGCGTCACTTGCCGCTTGCCCGTGCCCAAGCTGGGCGCGTTCGCTCATTTGCCCTCGCTCTCGCTCTACTTTTACGATGGAGCCGAATCCATGCACCCGCTCAAAGCCCATACAAAGGGGGTTGTCCGGCCGCGCGGCTACTCCTGCGAGGAATTGGGCGGTTTGGCGTACGGCTTCGATCGCCAATTTCCGCGCCTCCACCGCCTCAGCCACCTCCAGCCGCTATTCATCTCGCCGGAGGGCACGGGGTGCTCGCGCTACGTGTCCGTGCTGACCGAAGCAGACGGAGGGCTTTTCGCCACTTGGCAGCGCTCGACCTCCACCCGCTCGCAGCCGCTTTTCGGCCACCGGCTCACACCAAGGCGGGTCGAGAGCCTGCTTTCCTGAATTTTCTAGGGGTGTCCAGCCGCGTCCGCAGCCAAGCGTCCAAGTCCTCTAAGCACGGCTCGGCAATCGCGTGGGGCATATCGTATTCTTTGTACAGCAAGTCCAACCCAAGGGGAGCGAGCAAGTCTCTGGAGGCACGGGCTTGGGCAATGGGTATGATCGGATCAAAGCGTCCGTGCGACATAAAAACCTTCAGGCCCCGCACTGACGCCGCATTCTCCGGCAACATCTCCGGACAGCACAACCCACTCAATGCGATGACCCCGGCAAAGTCCCGAGGTCGCTTTAGCGCGGCTGCCAGCGCCATGCTCGCCCCTTGGCTGAACCCCGCGATGAAAACGCGAGCGGGTCGATGTTCCTGCCTCAACGCATCCACCAGGGCCAAGACCTGCGCTAGCGGTTCTTCGGCCTCGGCAAAAGCAAAGCGCACTCCCTCCGCGACGATCTCTACATTAAACCATGCAAAGCCGCCGAAATCGAGCGCGTAGGGCGCGCGGGCACTGACGCAAACAAGCCGCGCATCCAAGTACGGCACCAAGCCCAGCAGATCCTCTTCATTGGCACCATAGCCGTGCAAAAGCAGAAGCAGCGGCGCACCTTCGGGGGGCGCGTCGGGCGACTTGTGGACGACGTGGTAGAGAGATTCTGTGGTCATGTCGCCACTATTCCACCGACACTTCGTACTGACCGGCTCGCCGCAACACCATCACCACTCGCTCCTCTTGGCTGATTAGTTCCTGCACGTGGAAGTTGGGGTGAGCCTTCTCGTTGCGCCACACCGTCTCGCCATTGATTTCGATTTGGGGGAAGCGCTTGTCGCAGCGGGGTACGGACAGGTGCGTCTCGCCGTCGTGCGGCACGGAAAGGCGCGCGGAAAAGCCGCCGCCATACGCCCCCCAAGCGACTTCTACATCGCCGTGTGGCGTGGGCACGACGCCCTCGGTGCGTTCGAGCCCGGACAACTGCGGCCGAATCTCCAAAATCCCCTCGGCCTTCGGCACAACCCCTAGCACGTGCGCCGCCAACAAGCTCTCCGGCCCAGGCTGCGCGGCCACCGACCTGGCCTTCTCACCCCACGTCCGTCCCGGACGCGCTAGCAAGCGGCCCCATTTTCTCTGTACGTAAGCCAAGGCGGCCACGTCTGCGCCCGCTTGCCACAACGCCCCGGAGACAAAAAACGCCTGCCACCAATCGTCTGACGCCGAGCCGCCGGATAGGTACTCCGCCACTCGTGCCTGCTGCCTAGGATTGGCCAAATCGAAGTAGAGCACCAGAGCATTCGTCCAGCGGCTACAGTCATCAGCCCCCACAGCATCGGCAAAAAGCCCTTCCTCTTCGCTCCAAGCGGCTTGCAGTGCCTTGCGCGCTCGGTGATGAGCGCGCTCGCATTGGACCGCTTGTTGACGGTCGCCCGTGCGTCGGCACAAGGCCGCCACCGCCAGCCAAGCCCCAGCCTGCAAAGCGACAGCAGCAGTCGCCGACGCACCCTCGGCCTCGACCGTTTGCAAGCTGTTCACTAGGCTTGCTAGCCGCTCGGCAGTCAATCGCTCGCCGTCGTAGCGCTGCGCCAGTTCGACGAACAGCGCGTGGAAACAAGCCTGTTCCCCGCCAATAGGTGTTTCGCTGCCGGCTAGCACGGCGCGCGCCGTATCCACGCTGCCGGTCACATACAAATCGTTCATGGCCCAAACGTAGAGCCGATCCCAGTTGAGCTGTTGATCGCCGAGGGCGTACACTTCTTGGCGGCTAGCGGCCAAGGTTTGCTCCCCAGTCCCCCACAGCCGCTCCCAATCTTCGCCCGCGGTTGTAAAGCGCCCGCGCGCCGCGACATCCACGCGCCGCTCCACCAGCGAGACACTGTCTATTTCCATGTCTTCTGGGCACGACCCGATCCGCACCACTAGGTAGCGACACGTCGCCAATTGCGGCGCGGTCCACTCCTGCAACCCGTCGCAACACACGTAGCGCAAGCGCGATTCCACTGCGCCCGCCGCTCGCGCAAAGCCTAAGTCAATCACCGCGCCGAACTGGCCTCGCAGCCGCAGATGGGGAAATCCGCAGAGCAACCGCCCGAAGTCCAAAACTATATACGCGGCCCGAGCTTCGTCTGTTGCCTGCACCAAGGAGTGGGTTTTGCCACCTGTCAGTAATGCTTCTCGCCGCACGCATTTGGCAGTCTGCATGGCCTCGGGGGAAGCGACCCATTCGAGCGCACCCTCGCTAGCTACCTCGCCAAAAACCACCACCTCCCGCGCCCACACCATGCTTTCCACCGCGGGCAACGGCGACCATTCCCTCGGCGCGGCTCCGGCCACCACCGTGGCTTCCCGCCACCCCGCCAATCCCCCTTTGGCCCACTCAGCCGGTGCCAACACGGCCACATAGCTAGCCGGACCCCAGGCATCGGCCGGCCGCACCTGCCAAGGCGCACCGGTGTACAGCACCTGCTCGGCACCATCGCTGCGCTCGATCTTGCCCTCGGCGCGGAACCAGTCTGCTGAGCCGCAGCCGATGGCAAAGACCAACAGCACATTTTCGCCTTCCCGCAGCGCAGCGTCCAACGCGAACTGCTCCCACATGGCCACTTCGGCCACCGCTGATCCCAATCCCCTGCCCACTCGCTCGCCGTTCAAGTACACCTCGTACGGCCCACTCGCAGCACAGCGCAGCAACCCTTTGGTTGCTGCGCTGCTCAGGTGGAATTCGAGACGGATATATACAGCCAGCGCGGCCGGATGCCATATAGCTTGCGAACGCATACTCAATTTACGGGCATCCGCATCCCTATCAGCCGTGTCCCTCGTTGCCCCAGCACCCGCATCATAAACGCGTCCCCCGGCTCAATCTCCGCCAACGCATCCTCTAAGTCTTCCACAGTTTCCACCTGTCTGCGGTAGATCACCTGAGTTTCCTCCTGTTTGCGGCCGACCTCCTGAATGAGCATTCCTCGGTTCAAACCCCTTCGCGCCGCCTCACTACCCCGTTTCACTCGTGCGATCAGAACTCCGTTCTCGTCCTCGTATCCTAGACGCTGAGCTAGCTCAGCGGTCAGTTCCTGGACCTTCAGGCCCAGCACCTCTTGTTCTGCTTCTGCGTCATCGCGTGAGCGACCGGCGGCCAGCGCTTCCTCAGTCCGCAGCTCTAGCTCGACTTTAATGCGTTTCTCTTTGCCATCGCGCAACACCAGCAACTCGACTTCGGTCCCTGGTGCCGTGCGTCCAATCCGGTCGCGCAGTTCGGTTGAGTTGCGCATGGGTTGGCCATCAATGGCAAGTACTACATCGCCAACCTTGACACCCGCTTTGTCTGCTGCTCCCCCCGAAGTCACTTCATCGATCACCACGCCATGATTGCGGTCCAGCCCCATAGTCTCAGCCACTAGCGGATCCAAGTTGGCAATATGCACGCCGAGTAAGCCGCGTCGCACCTCTCCGTGCTCAACCAACTGCTCGACCACATCCTTGACCAAGTTGATCGGAATGGCAAAGCCAAGACCTATATTGCCGCCGCTGCGGCTGACGATGGCGGTGTTGATTCCCACGAGCTCGCCGTGCAGGTTGACCAGCGCCCCGCCACTGTTGCCCGGATTGATCGCCGCGTCGGTCTGGATAAAGGAGCCGTACTCGCCAAAGAAGCGTTTCCGTCCTAGCCCACTAACGATGCCGGTAGAAACCGAATGGGAAAATGTCAAAGGGCTTCCTATGGCCATCACCCATTCGCCTTCCCGTAGCTGGTCCGAATCGCCCAGCGCGACCGTCGGCAAATCTTCGGTATCGACCTTAAGCACGGCGATGTCGCTCAGAGAATCGCGGCCGATGATCTCGGCTTCAAAGAAGCGCGAATCCGTCATCTCGACGCGGATATTGTCGGCGTGGCTAATCACGTGATTGTTGGTGATAATGTACTGATCGCCGTTGAAGTTGATGATTACTCCCGCGCCTTGGCCATCGCGTTCGCGTGGCTGGTCAGGCAATTCGAAGAAGTCCCCCCAAGGGGTGCCGCGCAAGGGAGAGCGCCCCTCGACATTGACAGTACCCTCCGTGGTGATTTTTACAACGCCGGGCTTGACCTGAGCTACTACTTCGGCAAAGCCGTCGCTCATCTGGCGCAGAAACTGCAAGTTCTCGCTAGCTTGGGCGTTGCCAGCCACCGCGAGGCTTAAAATGAACAGGGAAATGCAAAACTTCCGCATGGTATTTCCTCTCTGAAAAGGGTGTGAAAATACGGATATTTCTCAATGTCCACAAAAAGAGACGACAATCGCTAAATTTCGGTTCCCGCTTCCAGCGGCTGATGCCGCACGGCCAATTGGCCTTCTTCGAGCACCACCTCAACCTGCGACCCCTCGGGCATGTCGCCGGCCACCAGTAAGCGAGCGATCCGCGTTTCGAGCTCGCGCTGCAAAAACCGCTTGAGCGGCCGAGCGCCATAGACCGGGTCGAAACCTGCGTGGGCAATGTGCCGCCGCGCCGATGCAGCAACCGCTAGCTCGATGCGCTTTGCCGCCAGCCGCTGGCGCAACTCGGCGATCAGCAGCTCGACGATCTCTTCAATCTCCGCCAAGGTCAGCGGCTTGAAGAGCACCACGTCGTCAATCCGATTGAGAAACTCCGGGCGAAAGTACGCCCGCAACTCGCCCATGACCTGCTCGCGCACAGATTCGGCAATATCCCCTTTTGGCGTCAGCCCCTCGACCAAGTGCGGCGAGCCAATGTTGGAAGTCATAATCACCACGACATTCTTAAAATCCACCACCCGGCCCTGTGCGTCGGTGAGCCGCCCATCGTCCAAAAGCTGCAACAGCGCGTTAAAAACGTCCGGGTGGGCCTTTTCGATCTCGTCGAAGAGCACCACCGAGTAGGGCTTGCGGCGCACGGCCTCGGTTAACTGGCCGCCCTCCTCGTAGCCCACGTATCCAGGAGGAGCACCCAATAGCTTGGACACCGAGTGCTTTTCCATGTACTCGCTCATGTCTAAGCGCACCATGTTCTCCTCGGCGTCGAAAAGGGCTTGCGCCAGAGCCTTGGCCAACTCGGTCTTGCCCACGCCCGTCGGTCCTAAGAACACGAAGGAGCCGATGGGCTTTTGCTCATCTTTGATGCCAGCGCGCGCCCGCATCACGGCATCGGCCACCAAGCTCACGGCCTCGTCCTGACCCACGACCCGCTGGTGCAGGGTTTGGTCGAGGCGCGCCAACTTCTCGCGCTCGCCCTCGGTCAGTCTCTGTAGCGGGATGCCGGTCCAGCGCGCGACAATCTCGGCCACCTCCTCTTGGGTGACTTCCTCGCGCAGCAGTCGCGGGCCACTGCCCTCGGTCGCTTGCTGCGCCGCTGCTAGCTGTCGCTCTAGCTCCGGTAATTTTCCGTGTTTCAGTTCGGCGGCGCGGTTCAAGTCGTATTGTCGCTCGGCCTCTTCGATTTGATGCCGCACCTGCTCGATTTCCTCGCGCAACGCGCGCTCGCCCACGAGGGACGCTCGCTCCTCCTCCCACTGGGCGCGCAGGGCACCGGCCTGTGCCTTGAGGTCGGCCAACTCCTTGCGCAGGTTTTCGAGGCGTTCTTCGCTGGTTTTGTCCTGCTCCTTTTTCAGCGCGGCCTCTTCAATCTCTAGCTGCATGACCCGGCGCTCTACTTGGTCCAGCTCGGCCGGCACCGAGTCGATCTCCGTGCGAATGGTAGCGCACGCTTCGTCGATTAGGTCAATGGCCTTGTCTGGCAAGAAGCGGTCCGATATATAGCGGTTGGAGAGCACGGCTGCATCCACCAAGGCATTGTCTTGGATGCGCACGCCGTGGTGGACCTCGAACCGCTCGCGCAAGCCCCGCAGGATCGAGATCGAATCCTCTACTGTGGGGGCGTCTATCAGCACCGGCTGGAAGCGCCGCTCCAGCGCAGCATCCTTCTCAATGTGGCGGCGATGTTCGTCGAGCGTGGTCGCACCGATGCAGTGCAGCTCGCCGCGGGCCAGCATGGGCTTGAGCATATTGCCCGCGTCGGTCGATCCCTCGGTCTTGCCAGCGCCGACGATGGTGTGTAGTTCGTCGATAAAGAGCAAGATGCGTCCCTCGCTGGCGCGGATTTCGTCGAGCACGGCCTTGAGCCGCTCTTCAAATTCGCCCCGGTACTTGGCCCCGGCCATCAGCGCCCCCATGTCCAGCGCAAAGATCGTCTGCTCCTGCATCCACTCGGGCACATCGCCGCGCACGATGCGCTGTGCCAACCCCTCGACGATCGCGGTCTTGCCCACGCCCGGCTCGCCGATGAGAACTGGGTTGTTCTTGGTCTTGCGCGAGAGGATGCGGATGGTGCGGCGTATCTCTTCGTCGCGCCCGATCACCGGGTCGAGCCGGCTGGCGCGCGCCTGCGCCACCAAGTCGAGTCCGTAGCGCTCAAGGGCCTCATAGCTAGTATTCATGTCGGTTCCCTTTCAAAAGTCGGTTTTGCCTGTCCAAATAATTGCAAATACCGTACCAGCGCCGATATGTTCCACTTTTGACACATTTTGCCCAGCGAATAGGACATTGTGGCACTCAAGGCGTTGGAATGGACAAAAAAGATCGAGGGAGACCGTCAGACGAGGCTCAAGCGAAAGAACATCACGGAAATGGCAGTGCCCTTAGCTATTCCCGGTAAAAGTCCACCGCGCATGGCGAGACTGGTCTCCAACAAGCGGACCTGAATGGACGACAGTACAAACGGGCCGAAGGCAAAGCCGACCGCCGAACTGCTGCTCCTCCCGCCCAGCGACAGGCCCATGCGGGCCGGCAACCAATCCGCCAGCCAGTACTCGATGCCACCGGCCAGCCGCGGCCGAGTCCGCATCCCAAACTTGGAACTGAACGCCTGGTCCCAATTGCCAACCACCGTTAGCTGGGGCTTGGCCTGATAGGCCACCCCGAACCGCAGCATGGCCGGCAGCGAGCGCGAGAATGGCTCTTGGCTGATCTGCTTGGTAAAATCTGGATCGCCGTCGCCGTCGAAATCCGGGTTGTCGAATACTTCCTCAATGGACCGCGAGTCCGCGTCCAAGAAGCGGGAGATGCGCAATTCATTGGTCGCGAGAAAGATAGAATCTTGGCGCACCCCCTCATTCCAAGAGAACATGTCGAGCAAGTTGAGCACGCTGAAGCTGAAGGTCGTCTTGCGGCTTCTGCTTCGGCCAGCAATGCCAACGTCGATGCCAACGCCGACGCCCATTTTGGCGTGCTGGGCAATCAGCCAAGCATCCGCCTCAGCACCGCCGACACGGGACACTAGCCCAGTGCCGCCGGATTCGATAATCTCTCCGTAGCTACCCATCGAGAGCTTGAGCGTACTGCCGACTGTGAACTCGCTTAGATAGGGCGCGAGACGAGCAGGCAGGGCCGGCTTCGCAACGGCGACATTGAGCGTACCCACGGCCCACCCCGACCCATTCCAGTCGCTGATGTCGTATCCTTCGCTCTTGCCGGCTACCAAGCGGTCCTCCGCAAACTCATTGCCAAAAAAGAAAAGCTCTAACACGTCCTTGGGAATCTCGCTCTCGACCCCACTGGTAAACCCCACGGCAATAGCCGAGCGCACTTCTTCGACTGCAAAGGCCACACCTCCGTTGAGCGGGAGGCCCGCAACGACCGTCGGCTCTATATCCCCGTTCATGCGCAGACCCGCATCTGGGATGTCGGCGAGCAGCTTTTTTTTCTCTACTGGGCTGATGTAGTACGGGCTGCCGTTGGGAGACACTTTCTCATTGGCGGTCGTGAAGTGGGCGTTGTACGTGGCGACCGAAAAGCTGTTGTTTTCGACAGCCACGCAGAGGCCCGCGCCGAGCAAGTCCCAAGAAAACTTGCGGCTGTCCGACAGAGCTAAATTCGCTGGATTCCAAAAGACGGCTTCCGGCCCTCGGGCCAAGGCCGTATAAGCCTGGCCCAGCGCCAGCGCCCGCGGGCTAGCGTCGCCGGGAACGGCAGCCACCTGCCCGTAGGCCCCGACAACGAACAGGGCCGCTAGAACGATCAATCCCTTGCCTTGCACTTATGCCCTACTTGACCAAGTCCTCGTTAAATTCCATAAAAATCACCGCCCCAGCCTCCACGGCGACGAAATCACTCGCCCGCATCACCACCTCGCTCGGCGTCTTGTCCAACTCGACCAGTATGCCCGTATAGACGCCGTCCTCCCGCAGAAAGACCTCCACGTCTTCACCTGAGAGCGCGATCCGTTGGTGGCTGAATGCACTGGCCACAACCTGCCCCTCGGGACCGACTTCGCCCGCATCCACCGCAATGGAACCCTGCTTGGGAATCCGCAGATAGCCGTTGGCCTCGTTGTCGGCGAATAGGTCTTCGCTGCCGTACACATCCTCGGCTCTCGGTGCGACCCACAGGCTGACGCGGATGGCAGTGGGCAGGTGATTTTCAATCGCAGTAACTACGACAGCACTATCGAGGCTGGCTTGGATGCGACGACGGGCATCTTCGTCCTGTAGGCGGCGAAAGATCGGATCGAACTCGATGCGGGTATCTTCTTCTATTTGAAAATGACCCTGTGAGGCAAAGCGCACATGGTCAATCTGCACCCAATGACTAGAGTCGATCACTTCCGCGGATTCGCCGTCGCCGATGCGCACGGTCGGCGCGACCGCGACCTCGGTCGGCAGCATGCTGAGAAACTCAGTTAGCTCTGCGGAGGTCCGCGACAAGGCGAGCGATACCGGGTAGTCTATATCGCCACGCTGAAACATTTCGGAGATCATCAGGGAACCGTGCTCGCCGTCGCCGTTGGTACCATCGATCTGGAGGTCAATGCGGCTGCGGAAACCAACGCCCGACGTCAAGCCGACTTCTAAGGCAGCCGACCTAAAGGCGATCTGATCTAAACCTGCGGGAAAATCGACTGCGCGAGTGACCGGTGCGACCGGCAGGATAACCTCGTCGAGCACCCCTTCGACACGGCTGAGTAGCAAATCTTCGGTCTCGGCTTCTAGTAGCAACTTGTCAGTGGCACCGGTCTCTGCAAATTCGCCCTGCACCCGGTATGAGAACCGCAATTCAAGAGGATTCTGCGGAGTAAACTCACTACCGACCAATTCAAAGGGCACCACCTTGCTCTCGCCAGGGGCGAGCTCGTCGATGAGGAAGGCGTGGGGCGTGCCGTCTGGCCTTTTGGCATCGTCCAAAACCAGCTCGACCTGTAAGGGGATTGCAGTCTGGTTGGTCCCCTTGAGGGTCAGGTCGCCTTCGGCAATGATCGCGTGCGCGATTTGGATGCGGTCGTCGGCAAAGGCGAGAACCTCGGTCTTGGCAATGGCATCGTCAGCCGACCCAATCGGCACCGCCAAGGCAGCGGAGACGGGCGCGACGCGAAGGCGGTCGCCGACTTTCTCGCGGTGGTTGAAATCCACTGTAAAATCTACCGCGAGCAGGCCCTCGTCGTCTATCTTCAGGAAACCGGGGCGCTCGTCGGCCAAATCCTGAACCGTCGTTCGGTCGTCGGCAACCGGAATGCTGATCTGGAAATTGGTGCTGGGAATTTGGGGGGGATTTACCTCGCAGCCTGTCAACGCTCCAGCCCCTAGGAGCGCACCCAACCATCGGCACGGCGCGACATTCATCTGCCAGCCGCTCAAGGCTCTATTTGATCCCCACGGCCTGGCGCAGCGACTCGACCTTGTCGGTCCGTTCCCAGACGAACTCCGGCTCCTCGCGTCCAAAGTGGCCGTAGTTGGTGGTTTTCCGGTAGATGGGCCTCCTCAGTTGTAGGACCTCAATGATGCCCCTAGGAGTTAGATTGAAAACCTCTTCTACTGCCGCGGCAATCTCCTCGTCGAGCGCGACGCCCGTGCCAAAGGTATCGACCCGCACCGATACGGGCGCGGCCACGCCAATGGCATAGGCCAGTTGCACTTGGCAGCGGGCAGCCAAGCGAGCGGCCACCACATTCTTGGCCACGTAGCGCGCCATGTAATGGGCACTGCGGTCCACCTTGCTAGGATCCTTGCCGGAAAAAGCACCTCCGCCGTGCGGGCACGCGCCTCCGTAGGTATCGACGATGATCTTGCGGCCCGTCAATCCGCAGTCACCGTGCGGCCCCCCGATGACAAAGCGGCCCGTGGGGTTGACGTGGTATCGGGTGTCTGCGTCGAGCAGGTGGGTGGGAATTACTTCTTTTATCACCTGTTCGATCATGTCTTTTTCGATCTGCTCGTGACTGGCCTCGGGAGCGTGCTGGGTCGAAAGAACCACGGCTCCTACCCGCACGGGCTGACCGTCGTCGTACTCGACGCTGACCTGGGACTTGGCGTCCGGGCGCAGATAGGGAATTTTCTCGTCCTTGCGCAGCCGCGTTAGATGCTGCATCAGCTCGTGCGCGAGGGTAATGGGCAGCGGCATGAGTTGGGGGGTTTCGCGGCAGGCATAGCCAAACATCATGCCTTGGTCGCCAGCGCCCTCTTCCTTGTGTAGCCCCTCGCCTGCGTTGACGCCTTGGGCTATATCGGGCGATTGCTGGTCCAAGGCCACGAGAATAGCACACGAGCGAAAGTCAAACCCCTGCTCGGCGTCGCAGTAGCCAATGTCAGCGATGACCTGCCTGACGAGGGCCTCAATGTCTAGGCGGGCCTCACTTTTAACTTCGCCAGCTACTACTACTTGGTCAGTGGTAACGAGCGTCTCGCAGGCCACTCGTGCGTTGGAATCCTCCGCAATCATAGCGTCGAGCACGGCGTCGGAAATCTGGTCGGCGACTTTGTCGGGGTGCCCTTCGGATACGGATTCGGAAGTAAACATGTATTTGGACATAGTGTATTCTCAATCTCCTTCAATGATACCTCTGACGCCAGAAGGGTACGTACTCGCCGACGGCATCTCCCAAGTACTCGCGCACCTCAGTTCCAGTGTCCATGGCCAAGCATTCATCGGCGATCTCCCGCGCCTTTTCCGCGTGAATGGCGCGAATGACCTCCTTGACCTCTGGGATGAGACCGGGGCTTAAACTCAGACAATCCAGCCCGAGTCCGAGCAAGAGCGTCGTGGCCAAGGGGTCGCCGGCCATCTCGCCGCAGATGCTCACGGGCGTGTTGGTGCGCTGGCCGCTGTCGGCGACCATCTTGATCAAGCGCAAGACCGCCGGGTGAAACGGATCGTAGAGCCAAGCCACCTTGCTCATGCCGCGATCCACGGCCAACGCATACTGGGTCAGGTCGTTGGTGCCGAGGCTAAAAAAATCTGCTTCGCCAGCAAAGTGATCGGCCATCAAGGCCACAGACGGCACTTCGACCATAATGCCCAGCTTGCAATGCTCGGCAAAGGGGTGCCCCGCCGCCCGCAACTCGTCTTTGGCTTCCTCCACTAGTACCCGGATGCGCCGCAGTTCGTTCAAGCTAGAAATCATCGGCAACAAGATCTGCGCCTCGCCGCTTGCTCCGGCCCTGAGCAGGGCGCGTAGCTGCGTCTTGAACAAATCTGGGGTGTCGAGGCAAATGCGGATGCCGCGCCACCCCAAGAAAGGGTTGGCCTCGGGCGGCACTTCCAAGACGTGAGACAGCTTGTCGCCTCCCAAGTCCATGGTGCGAATCACCACGGGATACGGGGCCAGCGATTCGACGAGGGCGGAATAGACCTTGAACTGTTCCTCCTCGGAAGGCAAGCGGTAATTGAGATACAAGAACTCGGTGCGGTACATACCCACGCCGCGGGCACCGTGGTCGAGCGCCGCTTGTACTTCGGTATGCACATCGACGTTGGCCATCAATGCGATTTCCCGACCATCTCGGGTAACGGCAGGTAAGTTGCGGCGACGCTCTAGGTCGCGCTCGCGCCGCAGTTGACGCTGGCGGCGCGAGCGATAGCGCCGCTCTTCAAGGGCATCGGGCCGCAGGTGGACCTGGCCTTCGTTGCCATCGACGACCACCAAGTCGCCATCGACCACTTGCTGTGAACAGTCGCCGGTGCCAACTACCGTGGGTAGCTGCAACGAGCGGGCAATGATGGCCGCGTGCGAAGCCGCACCGCCGGCATCGAGCACCACGCCTTTGATCCGGCGGCGCTCTAGGCGCACCATCTCCGAGGGCAGCAAGTCGTGGGCTAGGACAATCGTGTTGGCGCGAAGCGAATCGAGCGCTTTAACTTCGCCCCCCGCTAAGCGCATCAACACCTGATTTTCAATATCTGCGATGTCGCTTATCCGCGCCCGCAGGTATTCGTTCTCAATGCTGCCGAAGGCTTCTTTGACTTTCTCCAACTCCTCGGCGTATGCCCGCTCGGCCGAATAGTGCTTTTCGCGAATCAATGCCTCAGTGCGCGCTAGGATGGATGAATCCTCTAGCATGGCTAGCTGAGCGTCGAATATCTGCGCCAGTTCCTCGCCCTGCTCGCTGGCGACCCAGCGGCGAATGCGCCGAATCTCGTCCCCAGCCTGATGGAGTATGTTGCGAAAGCGCTCCACCTCCTCCCTAACCAGATGCTGCGCCACGCGCTGGCGGGTGATAACCGGGGCCTGCTTGTCGTATGCGAAAGCCCGGCCAATGCCAATGCCGGGGGAAACGCATATGCCATCGAAAACCCTATGTTCGCTGGTGGTGGTCAAGTTTGCCCCTCGAATGTGCTCTCTAACAGTGATACCATGGCCTCGACGGCCGCGTCCTCGTCTTCGCCCTCAGCCCGGACGGCGACTTGGGCACCTTGCTCGGCGGCCAGCATCATCACGCCCATGATGCTCTTGCCGTTGACCCCATCGACGTCGCCTTTAGAAAGGTAAATCTCGGCCTTGAATTGCGCTGCCGTCTGCACTAAGAGCGCGGCTGGACGAGCGTGAATACCCAGTGGATTGTTGATGGTGGCCGTCTTTTCAACCATTACCTATTGCTAACTCCTGTCGTTCTTTTACGTGTACTGCTCGGCTCAGGGCGCACAAGCGCTGTTGGTCGTCTTCGACGACGCTGCCCGTGACCACGAAGCCCGCGCCGGCTTCTACCTTGGCTCGTGCCACCCTCGGGTCGCGGATGCCGCCACCGACGACGACCGGCACCGAAACGCAATCGGCGACCGCGCTCACCATTTCGTCGGGCACAGAAGCGCACGCGCCGCTGCCGGTCTCTAGATAAATAAGCCGCATGCCCAAGTACTCGGCCGCCAAGGCGTGGGCCATGGCGATGTCGATCTTGTCGCGCGGAATGGGCCGAGTATCGCTCATAAATTCCACGGATGTCAAGGTCCCCGACTCGACTAGCATATACCCGGTGGGGATGGTCTCAATGCCGTACTCGTGGATCAAGGGAGCGGCTTTGACGTGCTCGCCGATCAAGAGCTCGGGGTTGCGCCCGCTGACCAGTGACAGAAAGAGGATCGCATCAGCCGTGGGCACCACTTGGCCCGAACTCCCGGGGAAGCTGATCACCGGCACATCGACCTTGGCTCGGACGCGCTCGAAACAAACCGCGTTGCGCGACGAGAACATCAGGCTCGTGCCGATGAGGATCGCGTCGGCCCCGGCCGCAACGCAGAGCTGGGCACGAGCCTCCAACTCGTCTGGAGCCAACCGATCTGGATCTAGCAGGGGCAGGTAGCCAGCGCCGCGGCGGTGACGGATGTCTAGTAGGTGTTGCAGTACACTGCTAGTCACGAATCAGTTAGCCTATTTTAGCTGCTGCTCGACGATGCCCGCCACTTGTTCTAGCGCCTCGTCGAGTTTGCCCGGGTCGCGTCCACCGGCCTGGGCTAAGTGCGGCTTGCCACCACCCGATCCGCCGGCTAGCTGCGCCACGCCGCGCACAATGTCGCCGGCCTTCAGCCCACGGCCCTTAATCAAGTCGTCGGTAACAACGGCGATAAAGGAAACCTTGCCGCCGATATCCGCCCCCAACACACCAACGCCCGACCCCAAGCTCTCGCGCAGTCCGTCGGCCATGGCCCGCAGGCTAGGCACATCCTCTGCCTCAGTGCGTCGTGCCACAACCCGGACCCCTGCCACTTCGCGTGCCCCATTCGATAGATCGCTCGTCTCTAGCGCTGCGACCCGACGCCGCAATTCGTCGAGGGACCGCTCCAACTGGCGGTTGCGCCCGAAGAGCGCTTCGATTTTATCGGCGAGTTCTTCGGGCGCGACATTGAGCCGGGAGCTCAAATCCGCCAACACCTGCCGTCGTTGACGCACGGCTCGCTCGGCTCCCTCACCGGTCAATGCCTCGCTGCGCCGGACGCCAGCGGCAATGCCGCTTTCGGAGAGCAAATCGAATGCGCCAATCTCGCCGGTCGAGCGCACGTGGGTGCCGCCACACAGCTCTAAACTAAAGTCGCCAATGCACACCACGCGAACTCGATCGTCGTATTTTTCGCCAAAAAGCGCCTGCGCCCCCATCGCCTTGGCCTTTTCCAATTCCTCTTGAAAGGCACTCACTTCCAGATCGGCGCGAATCTGCTCATTGACCCGCTCCTCGATTTCGCGCAACTGCTCAGGCTCTACCGCGGCGAAATGCGAAAAGTCAAAGCGCAAGCGGTCCGGCGCGACCAGCGAACCCATCTGCCCTACGTGGTCGCCAAGGGTCCGCCGCAGCGACTCGTGCAACAGATGAGTCGCAGTGTGGTTGCGCTCGGCGTCCATGCGCGCTTGGCGATCGACGCGAGCGTCAACTGCACCAGTCAACGCTTGGGGTTCACCTTCCACTAGGCGACCTCTGTGGACGATGCCGCCGCGAGCCTTCTTCACATCCTCAACCTCGACGGCAAAATCGTTGCCCTCAATTCGCCCCCGGTCGCCTACCTGTCCCCCCGCCTCGGCGTAGAAAGGGGTTCGGTCTAGCACGAGCCATACTTGGCTATCCTCGCCTCCTTCGGCATGTACCACCTGAGCGTCTATTTCCAACTCGTCGTAGCCGACGAAAAGCGAATGCCCTTCCTCCAAGATATCGCCGACACCTTCGGTGGCGCTAAACTGTGCGCGGGTGGCCTGACGCGCCCGCTGTCGCTGAGCAGCAAGTTCACGGTCGAATTCCTCCCGCTCGACCAACGGAATCCCCTGTTCGCGAGCCATCAGTTCCGTCAGATCCAACGGAAAACCGTAGGTGTCGTAAAGTTGGAAAGCATCACCACCTGTAATCTGTCCCTTAGCGGCAAACCGCGCGAAGATGTCCAAGCCTCGATCGAGGGTCTTGCCAAAACTCTCCTCCTCGGAGCGAATAACTCCGGCGATGTGGTCCTTCCTCGCCGCGACCTCCGGGAAAACATGACCCACGGTTTCGCCCAACGTGCCAACCAACTGATGAATAACAGGATCGTGCTGATCGAGCTGGCGGGCATAGCGCGCGGCGCGGCGCAGGATGCGGCGCAGGACGTACCCACGGCCCTCGTTGGAGGGCATCGCGCCATCGGCCATGGTGAAGCTGAGCGCGCGGACGTGGTCGGCAATGACCTGCATGGGGATGCGGTACTCGCCGCTGTACTCTTTACCCGTCAGCTCGGCGATGCGGTCGATGAGCGGCTGAAAGACATCGGTCTCGTAGTTGCTCTCGGCCCCCTGTAAGAGGCTGCACATCCGCTCAAATCCCATGCCGGTATCCACGTGCTTTTCAGGCAGGGGTTGCAGCGCCCCGGTCTCGTCGCGGTTGTACTGGATAAAGACCAAGTTCCAGATCTCGACCAGCTCGCCCGTATCGTTGATGAGCATACGGGGGTCTTGCGCGCTTAGGTCGTCGCCCAAGTAGTAGTGAATTTCAGAGCAAGGGCCGCAGGGGCCGGTCGCGCCCATTTCCCAAAAATTTTCCTTGGCCGGTAGGCGCACGACTCGGCCCGGCAGCAGGTCGGTGCATTCGTACCAGAACGCCTCGGCCTCTGCGTCGGCTTCTACCGCGTCGTCGCCGACAAAGACAGTGGCCCAGAGCCGCTCCTTGTCCAAGCCAAAGTGCTCGGTAATTAACTCCCAACCCCACTCAATGGCCTCTTTTTTGAAGTAGTCGCCAAACGACCAGTTGCCCAGCATCTCAAAGAAGGTGTGGTGCCAAGGGCTGTAGCCGACTTCGTCGAGATCGTTGTGCTTGCCCGAGACCCGCATGACCTTTTGCGTATCAACCGCCCGGGTGTAGTCGCGCCGGCCCAAACCCAAGAAGACATCCTTGAACTGGTTCATGCCGGCGTTAGTAAAATAGAGGGTGGGGTCGTCTTGCGGCACGACCGGTGCGCTCGGCACGCGCACGTGGCCCTTGCCTTCAAAAAAACGGAGGAACGCCTCCCTAATCTCCCTCGACTTCATTCGCTAACTCCTGCCATACCTGTTCGACCGCTGCTCTGGCCATTTCCGCATCGCAACCGCGCCGGGCCAACAGGCCCAGCATCCGACGCTTGGCCTTGTCGGGAGCTAATCCCCGGTAGCGCCAAGCCTGCTTGCTCAACAATTCGACCGCCCGTTCACTCGAATCGAGCGCCGAGGCGTACTCGGCGAGGACCTCCTCAACGACGCCAGCGGCCACGCCTTTGTGCCTGAGATCCTGGGCTAGTTTGCGCGCGCCATAAGCCCGCGGCAACCGCGCCTCGACCCAGCGCCGAGCAAACTTGCGGTCGTCTAGAAGCTGCTGGCGCTGCAAGTTGGCGACGACCTCAGCGACGACCTCGGCGGCAAAGTCCTTCTCCCTTAGCTTGTCGCGCACCTCCGCTACGGACCGCGCCCGATAGCTGAGATAGCGATAGGCGGCGTCCGTGGCCTTTTGCAGTTGATCGTCCACTTATTCGTCGGCCTCGCCGGCCTCGTTTTGTCCCACCGCAACTTCAAGACCCAACTCGACGCGCAGCTTGTGTTCTATTTCCGCGGCCACTGTTGCATTTTCGCGCAGAAAGGTGCGGGCGTTGTCTCGCCCCTGCCCCAATCGCTCGCCATTGTAGGAAAACCACGCTCCACTCTTGTCAACAAGCCCCTTGGCGACGCCGATATCAATCAGGTCGCCCTCCCAAGAAATGCCGATTTGGTCGCCGTGAAAGATCAGGTCGAATTCGGCTTCGCGAAAGGGGGGGGCCACTTTGTTTTTTACGACTTTGACCCGAGTGCGATTGCCAATGTCGAGGTCGCCGTCTTTGACGCGGGCGATGCGGCGGATGTCGATGCGCACCGAAGAATAGAAGGGCAGGGCGCGCCCACCAGTAGTAGTTTCCGGGTTGCCAAACATCACGCCGATCTTCATTCGCAGTTGATTAAGAAAAATCAGACACGTTTTCGAGCGGTTGATGGAACCGGCCAACTTGCGCAGAGCTTGGGACATCAGCCGTGCGTGCAACCCCATGTGCGAATCGCCCATGTCGCCTTCCAACTCGGCCTGCGGCACCAGCGCGGCCACCGAATCGACCACGATGATATCGAAGGCACCGCTACGCACCAAGGTATCGACGATTTCGAGGGCCTGTTCGCCCGAATCCGGCTGCGATATGATTAGGTTTTCCACATCGACGCCAATGCGCCGCGCAAAACTGACGTCAAGAGCGTGTTCGGCGTCGATAAAGGCCGCGGTGCCGTTTTGCTTCTGCGACTCGCGGACTGCATGCAGCGAGAGCATGGTTTTGCCCGCTCCCTCTGGACCGGATATTTCGACGATCCGCCCCTTGGGCAAGCCGCCGATGCCCAGCGCCGCATCTACAGCCAGCGATCCAGTAGAAATCGCCTCCACCTCTTGCACTCCGCCCTCGTCGCCGAGACGCATAATCGCCCCTTTGCCGTACTGCTTTTCGATCTGCGACATCGCCAGTTCCAGCGCTCTGGCCTTGTTGCCGTCGGCGCTGTGTCCGTTCGCTTTCGCCATGGAAATCCCCTCAATTAAAGTGTGATATCGGTCCTATCCCGCCCACTCGACCAAATAGGATGACGAGCGAATGACCGCGTTGCTGTACAGGCCGGCGACTATGTCGTCGGCCACAATGCCCCATCCACCGGGCAGGGCTTCTAGCCGCCGCGCTGGAGGCGGCTTGACAATATCGAAGGCGCGGAAGACGAAGAAACCCGCGATAATCGTCCCAGCGCTTGGGGGCAAAAATGCCACTGCAAAGAGAAAGCCCACCCCCTCGTCAATGACGACCTGCCCAGGGTCATCGCCCCATTCCGGGGCCGCCCGACCCGCGCTGTACACCCCAATGGCCGAAGCAGCTAAAAGCACTCCGATCCATTCCAGCATCCCCAAAGCAGGAAAAAATAGCCAGTACAACAGAGCGACGAACGCGGTGCCAGCCGTACCGGATGCCCACGGGGCATAGCCGACGAAAAAGAGCGTGGCGATCAGTCGGTTCAGAAGAAACGCGTTCCTCTACGCCGCGCTCAGGGTTCCTTGTAGGAAGAGGTCGCGCGGAACAGGTAGTGAAAACCCGACAGCAGCGTCAGCAACAGCACCCCCGCCAACAATGCATTGGCCAAAAGCTGGATTAGCTGGTCGTCGAGAAAGAAGAGATGACCCGCGGCAAAGCGCCCCATCGCCTCCTCAAGGCCAATGACAAAAAGTATGAAGATAACCGTAAAAAGTTGGACCGCGGTCTTCCACTTGGCCAAGCGCGAAGTGACCATGGGGCGGCCTCGGTATATTCCATAGAGGCGCATGCCCGTGATCAGGATGTCGCGCCCGACGATGGGCAACACCAGCCAAAAATTGACCATTCTGTTCAACGCTAGGGCAATGAGTGCTGAAGTTACCAAGATCTTGTCGGCCAACGGGTCCAAGAAGCGCCCCAACGGCGTTACTTGGTTGCCGGCGCGCGCTAGTTTGCCATCGTAGAAATCGGTCAGCGAGGCCGCGCTGAAGACGACGAAGGCAAGGATTTTCAAATACCAAGTATCGGTGAACAGCAGCAGCAAAAACAGCGGCGTCAAACCGATCCTGAGCGCGGTCAGTCCGTTGGGCAAATTAAAAATATCGCGCCGATTCATTTCTACCTCACAGCGAAGATCGACCAGCAAAGGCCAGCGAAAGAGTGACGCTGTCGGCCAAGTCCAAATCCGCGCCCACCGGCAGGCCGCGCGCCAGCCTCGACACCTTGGTCAGCGGCATGAGTTGCTGGGCGATGAAGTGAGCGGTGGCATCGCCCTCGGCATTGGCATTGAGCGCGAGCATTACCTCCTGGACGCCCTGCTGGCGCACGCGCTCGACTAAGGTGTCGATGTGCAAATCCTCGGGCAGCACTCCGTCTTGCGGGGAGAGCACCCCGCCGAGCACGTGATACGCTCCAGAGTAAAACTGACTCATCTCAAAAGCCAGCACGTCGCTGGCTTCGGCCACCACGCAGATGAACTGCTGGTCGCGCCGAGTATCTCGGCAGACTTCGCATAGGGGCTCGCCCTTTTGGGTAAAATTGTAGCAGGTGGCGCAGTGTTCGATTTGGTCTTTGGCGGCAATGAGCGCTTTGGCGAGCAACTCGGCTTCCTCGCGCGGCCTCTTGACCACATAGAGCGCCAAGCGCTGCGCTGTCTTGCGACCGATACCGGGCAGCTTGGCAAATGCGACGATCAAGTCTTCGAGGGCCAAAGGTTCCATGAGATCTTTCAGACTAACTCGCCGTCAAAAGTGTCGAGCACCGAGCGGAGAGTGGGATCAGACTCGGGCTGGCTCGCCGCCTGCGAGGCCGGCTGATCGTCCTTCTTTACTACGGCCTCCAAGCGCAACCGCCGTCCGTATTTCGCCTCGGCTATCTCCTCTACGCTTTCTCGGTTGTTGAGCACCTGATTCATGGCAAAGCGGTCGTCCTCACCAAAGCCCAGCTTGAGTACGTGGCCCTCTAGCCCAATTAAAGTCACTCCATTGAGAAAATGGGCCAGCGACGGCTTGATAGCGCGCACGGCATTAACTAGCTCGTTCCAGGTAGTGCGCACTTGATCAATGTTCAGGCTGGCAGCGTTATTGCTCGACTCATCCGGGGCAGCGACTTGCTGTTGGGCCGGGGGTGGAGGCGCGGCCTGTTCGCTATAGTCGTTTGGGAGCGGAGGCGCAGCCTGTTCATTGAAGCTACTTGGAGGTGGGGACGCGGCTTGCTCATTGGGATTGCTTGGAGGCGGAGGCGCGGCCTGTTCGCTGCGACCCCTTGGAGGCGGAGATACAGCCGGGCGCGGCGCATCACTTTCGAGCGACTGCAAGCGGCGCAGCAGCTCGCCCACATCGACAGACCGGCCCATCAGCGCCAGATGCACCAAGGCGATTTCCACGCGGAAACGCGGCTGTACCGAGCGCTTTATATCCGCTTCTAAATCCAGGAGCGACTGCATCATGCGGAGTAAATCCTCGACCTCCATAGCGGCTGCAAGCTCGCCACAGCGCTGGCGGGCGTCCTCGGCCATATCCAACTCGTCGGTCCCGCCCTGTATCTTGGCGAAGAGCAAGTGGCGCAAAAGTTCGACTAGGCCATAGACGAACTCCTCAATATCGACCCCTTCGTCAACCGCTCGGGCGACGATATCCAGCACCTGAGCGGGTGCTGCTTCGCGCATGGCGTCGAGCAATTCAAAGTAGAGTCCGCGATCGACGAGACCCAACACTTGTACCACGGCTTGCTGCGACACCTCCGCGCCCAATGAGACTACTTGATCGAGTAAGCCCTCAGCATCGCGCAAGGCACCATCTGCGCGGCTAGCCAACAGATGGAGCGCTCCCTCCTCGACCTGGATACCTTCTGCTTGGGCAATCGTGCCGAGATGAGCGGCGATCTGCCCGGCGGAGATGCGGCGAAAATTGAAGCGCTGACAGCGCGAGAGAATGGTGTCGGGAACCGACTGCACCTCTGTGGTAGCGAAGATGAAAACCACGTGCTCCGGCGGCTCCTCCAGCGTCTTCAACAGCGCATTGAAAGCCGCAGTCGAGAGCATGTGAACTTCGTCGATGATGTATATCTTATAGACGCCTTCGGTCGCAGCGTAGCGCACGACTTCGCGCAACTCGCGGACGTCATCGACGCTATTGTTGGAAGCCCCGTCGATCTCCAGCACGTTCATGCTGGTAGAGGTGGCGATGCTCCGGCAAGAATCGCACGCCTCGCAGGGATTACCGTCGCGGGAGTCGGCGCAGTTGAGGACCTTGGCGAGAATTCGCGCGGTCGTGGTTTTGCCCACGCCGCGAGGCCCGCAAAAAAGATAGCACTGCGCGATGCGCCCGGAATGGACGGCGCTTTTTAAGGTCGCAGTGATATGCTCCTGCCCAACGACTTCGTCGAATTGGCGCGGACGCCACTTGCGCGCTGTTACCTGATAGGCCATTTGCGTTGCTCGACACAGCCAAGCTGAAGGGAACAAATAAAAATTAAAAGGCCGTGCACCCATCTTCGATCCCGCCCCCAGGTCTGCCCAGAGCCAGTTAGCTCCAACCGGACAACTCTGCGGCACATCAAGAGATATTCCTACCGCTGCTACCTTCCGGTCCTGACGGGGTTCAGAAGTTCTTGATTGCGCAGAATCCGGTCTTCAGCGCCACTTTGCTCCGGTCGAACAAGAGGTGCGAAGACCTCTGGATGGGAATTCAATCCCGCTATAGCGGATTGCGGGTACAGGGCACCGCTATCTCCCCATCTAGCACGACCTACAACACTGCATTTCACCAGCGGGTATCCGGAAAATATGGTGGAGCAGATGGGGATCGAACCCACGACCTCCAGATTGCGAACCTGGCGCTCTCCCAGCTGAGCTACTGCCCCATCCGGATCAATTTATGGCGGAGAGAGTGGGATTCGAACCCACGGTAGGGGGTTACCCTACACACGATTTCCAGTCGTGCACCTTCGACCACTCGGCCATCTCTCCGCAAAAGCATTGTACCTTAGATGGCGGAGAGGGTGGGATTCGAACCCACGGTGACCATACAGCCACACCGGTTTTCGAGACCGGCCCGTTCGACCACTCCGGCACCTCTCCTCAATCTATTTGGCCGCTCGCAGGGCCATAAAAAACCCCTTGAGCAACTCGGCACATTCTCGCTCTAGCACTCCGCCGCGGACCTGACAGCGATGATTGAGCCGAGGATCCGCCGCAATGTTACACAACGAGCCGCAAGCACCGGATTTAGGATCGGTGGCCCCGAAGACCAACCGTGGCACTCGGGCTAAAACCGCGGCCCCGGCACACATGGCGCAAGGTTCCAAAGTGACATAGAGCGTCGTTGCCAACAAGCGCCGCGTCCCCAGTGCCGCGGCGGCTTGGCGCAAGGCCAACATTTCCGCATGGGCCGTGGGGTCCTGCGTCGCTTCAATGGCGTTGCCGGCCCGGCCCAAAACCCGTCCGGCTCCGACGACGATAGCACCGACGGGCACCTCGCCGCGACGACCGGCGCGCTCGGCCTCGCGCAGGGCCTCGCGCATCCAATGGCTGTCTTCGGCGAATGAGCTAACTTCTTCCGTAGAATTCATTTGAGGCCGTTTTTAAGGGGCCTCCCAAGAGGTGTAAATATAACGGCTGCCCAAAACAAGAGCAAGGCTTAGTGAGGCTTCAAAAGCGCTTGAGATAATGGTCGCGGGGAAACAAAGAAGGGGACCGATGCTGCCAGTAACTTTCCACGTCGGGAGCGATTTTGCGGTCGAGCGGATCGCGGCCCAAAAGGCGCATACCAAGCCCGATCAGCGTAAAAAGCGTGTAGAAAACCAGTGCCAAAAGCAGATGGATATTGACAAAGGCCACCATCCTCGCCAGCCACATATAGGGAAAGTAGATCGGCTTCAACACTATGGGTAGCGCCAAGCCGGTTCCGAGCAACACCAGCGAGGCCGCGTGTACAAGCCGGGCGATGCCAACCGCTTCCACGTACCACAAATAGCCGCCGAGCAAGGCCAACAACGCCGCCAGCACGATTCCGAAGCGGCGCAAATCGCCGCGCGCGGGAACCGCAACCCCCCAGTAGCTCTTGACTTCAGTCAAGCTCGAACTCCTCTTGCCAATCTAGCTCTTCCTGCCACTGCGGCTGATCTTTCTTATCCAATATATAAGAGCCTATGACCAAAAAATCCATCTCCGTCCGCATGAAGCAGCGATAAGCATCTTCTGGGCTTTGGACGATGGGTTCGCCGCGCACGTTGAAGGACGTGTTGACCACCACTGGATAGCCGGTCAGGCTCTGAAAGGCGCGAATCACGTCGTAGTAGCGCGGGTGATCTTGCCGGCGCAGCGTCTGCACCCGCGCCGAGTAATCGACGTGGGTGACGGCCGGCATATCCGAGCGCGGCACGTTTAGCTTGTCGATGCCGAACAGCCGCTGCTGGTCCTCGCTCATGGGAATCTGCCGTTCCGCTTTAACTGGGGCCACTTGCAGCATGTAGGGCGAGTCGGCATCCAGCTCAAAGAACTCATGTACACATTCGCGCAAGACTGTCGGGGCAAAGGGGCGGAAACTCTCGCGGAACTTGATCTTGAGGTTCATCACCGACTGCATCTGGGTGGAGCGCGGGTCGCCTAAAATCGACCGGGCACCGAGCGCGCGCGGCCCAAATTCCATCCGCCCCTGAAAAAAGCCTACTACCTTGCCCGCGGCCAACAGCTCGGCCACGCGCACCGGCAGTTCGTCCTCGGCGAGTTTGTGCGCCACCCCCGCCTGCTCCTCAAGGCATTGGTAGATCTCTTCGTCCCTGTATTCAGGCCCTAACAGCGCCCCCCGCATCGCGTCGTTTTCGCCGTCTGCCACCCGCTCGTGGCCCAAGTGGTTATACCACAGCGCCAGCGCGACGCCCAAGGCCCCACCGGCATCGCCCGCCGCCGGCTGAATCCAGATATTTTCAAAGGGGCCCTCGCGCAAGATGCGGCCGTTGCCGACGCAATTGAGGGCCACGCCACCGGCCATGCACAAGTTTTTGAGTTTGGTTTCTCGATGCACCGTGTGGGCAATGCGCAACATGACTTCCTCGGTGACGACCTGACAGGAGCGCGCAATATCCATCTCGCGTTGGGTCAGCGGCGTCTCTGGCCGCCGGGGCGGTCCCCCGAAGAGCTTGTCCATAGCCCGACTGGTCATCGTCAAGCCGGATAGGTAATTGAAATAACGAGTGTTGAGCTTGAAGGAACCGTCGTCTTTCAGGTCGATTATCTCGTTGAGCATTAGATCGACGTATTTCGGCTCGCCATAAGGGGCCAGCCCCATCAGCTTGTACTCGCCGGAGTTGACCTTGAAGCCCGCAAAGTAGGTAAAGGCCGAATAGAACAAACCCAGCGAGTGGGGGAACTTGATATCGGCCAGCGTGTGAATTTCGGCATCTCGGCCGTAGCCATAGCTGGTAGTAGTCCACTCGCCGACTCCATCCAAGGTCGCAATCGCCGCTTCTCGATACGGCGACGGATAGAAGGCCGACGCAGCGTGCGACTCGTGGTGGTCGCTGAACAGCACGGGTACATCGCAGCCTAGCTGCTCTTGGATTAGCTGCGGGATCCACAGCTTTTTCTCCAGCCATACCCGCATGCTCTTCCAGTAGAGGCGGAGGCCCAACGGCGCCGTGCCTAAATGGGTCTCTAGCAGGCGTTCAAAGGTCAGCAAGGGTTTGTCGTAAAACCCCACACAGTGCAAATCCTTGGCCTCAATACCGCCCTCCCGCAGGCAGTAGGAGACGGCGCGAGCGGGAAAATCCGGATCGTGTTTAACGCGCGAGAATCGCTCCTCCTGCGCCGCAGCGACGATCTGGCCGTCGCGCACCAAACAGGCCGCGCTATCGTGGTAGAACGCGGAAATGCCGAGGATGTAAGTGGCCATAAGGAGCTTGACAAAATGGGGTGTGACAGCGATACTAAGAAGTTTTCATAACCTACGGATTCTATTGAAAAATATCAAGTTAGGGTCATTTAATGGAACGGCTTTCACTCCTATCTGAAGACCAAGTTCGCACCGTCCAGCGCCAGTTTGGGACACCCACCTTTGTCTATTCTCAAAAGGCGCTGGAATCCCAAGCTCAAAAGGCACTGGCCTTCCCCAATGCACACGGCCTGACGGTTCGCTACGCGGTGAAAGCCTGCCCGGCAGCCGGCGTGATTCGCATTCTCAACCGCGCTGGCCTGCACATCGACGCGAGCAGTGGCTACGAAGCGCTGCGGGCCATGCGCGCTGGCGTCCCCGCGGCCCAGATTCAGCTCACGGCCCAACAACTACCCGACAATTTAGCAGACCTAGTGCGCCAAGGTGTCCTCTTCAACGCCTGTTCCCTGAATCAACTCGCAACCTATGGCCGGCTCTTTCCGGGCCGCGAAGTCTCCGTGCGCATCAATCCAGGCCTAGGCTCGGGACACAGCAACCGCACCAATACGGGCGGCCCTTCGTCGAGCTTCGGCATCTGGCACGAACACCTCGACCAAGTGCTCGCAACGGCCGCCGAACACAATCTGCAACTCACTGGCTTGCACAGCCATATCGGCTCGGGCAGCGACCCAGAAATCTGGCAGCACTGCGCCCGGCTGACGCTTGGCGTGGCTGCCAAGCTACCCGAGGTGAGGCGCGTGAATATGGGCGGCGGTTTCAAAATTGGGCGCATGGCCGACGAAGTATCGACCGACTTGTGCGAGGCCGGCCAACCTGTCGCCGACGAATTCAACCGCTTCGCCGAAGAGCACGGCCGCAAACTGCATCTGGAAATCGAACCTGGGACCTTCTTGGTAGGCAACGCCGGCGCCATCGTCTGTAGCGTCGTCGATGTAGTCGATACCGGCCAGCAAGGCTATTCCTTTATCAAGGTCGATAGCGGGATGACCGAAGTGCTGCGTCCCAGCATGTACGGAGCGCAACACCCCATCGTCGTAGTCCCGGCCACACCCGAAGAGCGCGGCCAAGGCGAGTACCTAATTGCCGGGCATTGCTGTGAAAGCGGGGATATTCTCACGCCAGCATCCGGCAACCCCGAAGAACTGGGCCCTCGAGTACTCACCAAGCCGCGCATCGGCGACGCGGTCTTTATCGGCGGCAGCGGGGCCTATTGCGCTGGCATGGCAGCCAAAAACTACAATTCCTTCCCGGAAGCAGGCGAAGTGCTGCTCGGCACAGATGGCGACTTCCATCTGCTGCGCCAGCGCCAAACCTTCGACCAAGTCCTAGCCAACGAGTCCCTACCCGCTTTCCTCAGCGCCTGAGCCGCGCAACTTCGGATCCAGCGCGTCGCGCAGCCCGTCGCCCAACAGGTTGTACAGGGTTACGGTCGCAAAAATGGCCAAGCCCGGCACGACCACCAGCCACCAAGCTGCCGCATTGCTGCGCGCCCCAGCCAGCAGGGCACCCCAAGTGATCACTTCTGCCGGGATCCCTACCCCTAAAAAGCTCAATCCCGACTCGGCGAGGATGGCACCTGCGACCCCGAAGGCCGCCGGGATCAGGATCGGGCCGATGGCGTTGGGCAGGATGTGGCGGAACATGATCCGCCCGTTTGAGTACCCGAGGCTGCGCGCGGCAGCCACGTAATCGTAGCTGCGCACCTGCAAGAATTGCGAGCGCGTCAAACGGGCGATACCGACCCAACTCGTAAGGCCGATAATGACCATGACGAAGAACAGGCTCGGCGGAAAAAACGCCGCAACCGTCAATATCAAAAAGAAGCTGGGGATCGCCGCCCACAGCTCGAAAAGACGTGAGAGTGCTAGGTCAACCCAGCCTCCGAAGTAACCAGCCAACGCCCCTAAGACCAAGCCAATGGCCAGCGATATGCCCACGGCCACTAGGCCGATGGTCAAAGCGTAGCGCGTGCCGTGAATCAGCCCCGAGAGCACGTCGCGGCCCAAGCGATCCGTGCCCAGCCAGTGCTCGGTCCCCGGGGACTGGTACTTCTCCCGCAAGCGGACTTCGCCTGGGGCATAAGGCACCGGCGGGAAGATGGCTTCCTCTAGCTTGAGCTTTTTGAAGTTGCGTCGGCGCTTCAATTCCGCTGGCCAGTCAGCTACTCCCAAATAGACTGCGTATTGGCGAAAAGCTGGAAAGTAGGTCTCGCCCTTATACTTCATGTAGTACGGCTTGTCGCCAGCCAGCAAGTCGGCGCTTAAGGCCACAATTCCCAGCAAGACGATGCCCAAGAGACTGAGCAGTGCAGGTCTGTTTTTCTTAAACTGCCTCCAGACGACCTGTCCGTAGGACTGCCCTTGTGCAACGGCCTCCGCGCTCATCTACACACTCGCAAAGTCGATGCGCGGGTCCGCGACCTTGAGCAAAATATCCGCCACCAAGATCCCCGCCAGCGATAGGGCCGAACCAATGGTAAAGAGTGCCATAGCCACAGGGTAATCGCGCACGATGACAGACTGAAAAGCCAAAAAGCCCATGCCCGGAATGGTGAAGATCGTCTCGATGAATACCGAACCCGCAATCATTCCCGGCAACAACCCCGCCAGCAGTGTTACAATGGGAATCAGGGAATTGCGCAGCACGTGACGCAGCACTACCACTCGGTAGCGCAACCCCTTGGCCTGGGCGGTGCGCACGTAGTCCAGCCGCAAATTCTCCAGCATACTAGTGCGCATATAGCGCGAGATGCCAGCGAAGCTGGCGTAGGTCGAAGCTAATATCGGCAAAACCATGTGGTGGGCGTGGTCGGTCAGCAGCCGCCAGAATCCCCAGTCTTCCCCCGCGTCCAAGGACTGGATCCCGGAGGCCGGAAACCAGTGGAAGAATTCCTTGTTGCAGAAAAACAAGATCAACAGCATCCCGACCCAAAAAGAAGGCATCGACCACAGCATGAAGGTCCCGGTGGTAACCAAGCGATCGATAATAGTATTTTGCTTGACCGCGATCACGATGCCCAGCGGCACGCCGACTAGATAGGCAAAGACTAGGCTGATAAGGTTGATTTCCAGCGTGATGGGCAGCCGGTCGAGAATGTGGTCAATGACCGGTTGTTGGTCTTTGAAGGAGCGCCCCAAATTCAGCGTCACCAAACGCCACCCACCCACCTGCACCAGTTCCAAGCCAGACCCGCCATACGCGTAGTTTTGGGTTGGCGAGAAAAGGCGGCTCTGCCAGAAAGGCGACTCGACTAGCTCGTTGATGCGCTCGGGGCGCAGACGGCGAAAGTGCGCCAAGAAGCGCGCCTTGCGATCCTCGCCCTCAAGCGCGGCCAATTCGGCCCGCGCCGCGTCTGTTAGCTCGTCGAGCACGGCGTCGGCCAACAAGGCCCCGCGGTCGAATGCGCCCAAGTCCTCCACGCGCAAGACCAAGTTGGAAAGCCAGTGCAAATACTGGATGTGTAGCGGTTGGTCCAGCCCGAGCTGGCGGCGCAAATCTCGGCGCGTCTTCTCCATGTCCGTCTGCTGGTCGGTGGAGATCCCCTCGCCACCAGCCGCCCCGCCCAAGAACAGATCAACCGGGTCGCCGGGTGCCAAGCGCATGATCAGGAAGGTCAGTAGGGTGATGCCGAGGAGGGTTGGGATGGCCAGCAGAATGCGCTGGATGGTGTACTGCAGCATGGTGGGAGCGCGGACGCTTTACTCCTCTAGTTCCTCGGCCCGCGCAAACGCCGCCTCGCTCTTCTCAATCAATTCCTTATGGGCGTAAACCGTCCCCAAGTGCAACCACACCAACGCATTGTCCGGCATCTGTTCGGCGAGCTGTTCCAAGAGCGGCAACGCGCCATCCATATCCTCTGTGGCCAAGTGGACCATGGCGAGGTTGTAGCGCACATCCCCATCGTCGGGTTCGAGCTGTAGTACCTGCTCATAGGCTCGCTTAGCCGCAGTATATTTTTCTTGCTGCCAGTAGAGGTTGCCCAAGTTGAAGTGGGGCCTGAAATCATCGGGGTTCAGCTCTATGACCTTGCGATAATTGGCCTCGGCACCCTCGTAGTCCTCGGCTTGGGCTTGGGCGATGGCGAGATTGGTCAGGCCATTGAGGTTCTCGGGATTGATCTTGACCACCTGCGACAAGGCACCGATGGCCTCATCAAGGTCGCCATTTTCCAAGTAGAGCGACCCTAGGCTGAAAAAGGTGCCCTCGTCTTCTGGGTCCGCGGACGCGATCTTCTGGTAGGTGGCGATAGCCACATCCGTGCTGTCGATCTGGTAATAGACGTACGCGAGGTTGCGCCAAGCGTCGAGCGCGCTTTCGTCGATGATGGTAGCGTTGTGAAACGAGTGCCGCGCCATCACGTAATTCGGGGCCTCGCCTTGGGCGTGGACCACGCCGGCATTGTACTCGCGCGCCCAAAATTGGCGACGCGTTTGTTCAACCTCGCTTTGAAACTTGGGGTCGCGCTCGGCGTGCGCTAGGTGCTCAGCCATTTCGCCATAGCGGCCCTCATTTCCCAAGAGCCGACCCATGAGCAAGTGAGCCTCGTAATTCTCCGGCTCGGTCTGCAAGACTAGGGCGAGTTGCTTTTTGGCCTCTTGCGGCTGCTCCTGCTTGATGTAGAGCTTGGCCGCCGTCAAGGCCGAACTCTGACACCCCAACCCGGCGACGGCGATGAGCACCGCCAGCCAGCATACGCGCTTCATTGGCAATTTCCCGCGAGAAAAACTGCGCGGCGCACATCCTGTGCGCCGCGCAACGGTCGAATTTAGAACCCGAACTGAAAGGTAAAGGTATTGAGCGCGTCGAAATACTCGACCGTAGTGTAGGCGTAATCAACGCGCAAATTTTTGATCGTCCCGGCATCCAGATTCAGACCAAAACCGAAGCTGGTGCCGTAGATGTAGTCGTCATCCGAGTTGGGTGCGTAGTCGAAGCCAGCGCGCAAGGCAAAGAAATTGCTCAACACATATTCAGCACCCAATCGGTACTGATCGTAGGCAAAATTGTTATGCCGGAAAACCGAGGACAGATTGAGCGCGTCCATATAGCGATAGCTCAGACCGAGCTCAAACGTTGAGGGCAGGTCAGCGGAACTGGCCTCCACATTGTAATCGGACGGTCCGCGGCGCAACCCGTCAATCTGGCCGCGACGCAACAGGCCGGAACCGCCAAACTGCATCCGCGTGCCGATGTGTTTGAGCGCCACCCCCAAGTCCAAGCCGGCAATCCCGCCCAGATTGGCGTATTGCAGACCAGCGCTAAACGAGGCCGCAGTGGCCTCGACGCGCTGGATGCGGTTGACGACATAATGGCTGGTAAACCCGACGGCGATGCGATCAGTCAGTTCCTTCGCAAAGGTCAGGCCCACCGTGAAGAAGGTCGGCGAAAAGGTCGCGCCGGTGCCGTCTGGATTGGCCTCGGTCGTCACCGGAATCTGGCCAAAATCCAGCGCCTTGATGTTGAAGGCCAGCGAGCCGAGGCTCTTGAAGTTGGCACCGGTAGCCAGATAGTTGATGCGAGTATCCGCCAGATAGGACATCGTCGAGAACATGATGCCCGCGTTGGATTCGGACTTGGACAGACCCGCCGGGTTCCAGTGCAGAGCCTCTAAACCGGAACTAGTGGCGATTGAGGCCCCGCCCAAGGCCATGTCGCGCGCGCCAACCGGAATCAGCAGTTCCGGGGCCGCGGCCGTACCAGCGCGATCATAGCCATCGGCAAAGGCCGTAGCCGAGGCAAAAACCAGCGCCAGCAGGATCGTCGAGATGCGAAAGCTGTGTCGAAGCATGGAATGGCCTCCTATTTCTCTCTTTGATATCCCGTGCACCTAGAAGTTCTCCAGGAACTGCTGCTCTTGGATGATAGCCAGCTTGAGGATCCGAATCTTGCCGTGATCCGGCAGCTCGATATGGGCGATATACATGCCGCTAGCCACTGGCAGTGCATTGTGGTTTTGCAGATCCCAGCGCGTGAACTGCGATGGGTCGTCCTTCTCAATCATGCGCACCAGCGTGCCACTCATGTCGAAGATGCGAATATTCGCCTTGGACGGCAGGTGGCTGAAGGTCACGAAGTGGCTGTAGCGACTGGTCTCCGCCGCGTTGACGCCGAGGTAGGGATTGGGGAAGACGTTGATCTTCTCGATGTCCTCGGCTAGATAGCCGTCATTGCTTTCCGACCCCGGGACCGTAAATGAGAAGCGGTCGGCGGGGGTGTTGACGTGGTTGGCGATCAGTAGGAACGAATCGCCGTCCGACGGGAAGTCATCCTCGTTGCGGCGCTCGGAAAAAATGATCCACATGAAGGGCAGGTGTTCTTCTCCTTCTGTCCCATCGTAGATCAGACCGTTGTTCAGCAAGATGTCGCTGTTTTCACCTTGATTGGGATCTGTGTACTCCAAGTCGAAGATGAACAGCCACTCGCGCGGACCTGAACCGGCGACATTGCTCGCCACAGTGTACCAAGGCGGGCCATATACGCCGTTGACCAAGCCGCCGGGCTGGTTGTTTTCGAGGAAGGCCACTTCCAAGCGGCGCGGCGGATCGCTCTCAATGTCCCAAGCCGAAAGCGCGATCGGATTGCGCTCCTGATAGACATAGACGCCCGGGCCTTCGGTATTGATAATGTACTTGCCGAAGTCCCAAGGATTCTGCGTCGTCGTCAGGTCTCCGGCTGCTGGCGGCTCCCCTCCAGCACCGCGCAGGTAGCGATAGGCCCACGACACGTTCTCGTTGTTGGGGTCCACCGGCTTGTACTGGTCTTCGCCGTCCTCTTCGATGACGTCGGTGAAGCGCAATTCCACCGTGCGCAGCCGGTCCGGCGTCACCGTCGTCGGCGCGAACCACTGGTGGTTGGGATCGCCGGTTATCGCGCCTTGGAAGCCTTCGGCACCCCAGGCGTAGGAACCACCGGCCCACGTGAACCAGCGCGTGTCGCTGGCGTGATCGACGGCTTGGGCGAAGTCGGCGGCGTTGATCTGGCCATCGCCCGTCAAGTCGGCCGCCTCGGGCGAAGCCTTCCAAGCCTCAAATGGCATCGCCGGACCAGCCCAACTCTTCATGCCAGAGGGCGGACCAGCGACGGCGACCTCAATGCCAGCGGAACCGACGTAGAAGGCTGTGCCAGCTTGGTCGGCCTGACTTTCCAACAGCGTCTGACCGCTGGTTTTGTCGACCAGATTCCAGACCGTGTTGCCGTCGGCGTCGGCAGCGTATTCAACCGCGTAGTCGTTCCCGGTGGTAATCGTCGGATTGACCACAGAGACCGAGACCGTTCCGTCGCTGGCACCGGCGGTGTGCTGGGCGCTAATCATGTCCCCAGGCTCGCTCAGATAGCGAGTGCCCGGCGGCGGCTCCTGCGGCACGCAGATCAAGTTCTGCGGCGCGCTCTCCAGCGTGGTAGTAGCGGCCCCCTCGGCCGTAGCGCGGTTGTAAGCCGTCACCGCAAAGTAGTACCGCTGGCCGTTGACTAGCGGACCGCTGCGGACGTGGTCTTGGGTAATCTTGATATTGCGCTTGACTCCGAAGTCGGTGCCGATCTGCAAGGGCACATCGAGCACCACACCGGACTCTTCGTCGAGAGCAATGCCAAGGATCGTGGTAACGCCGTTTTCGATATCGAAGGTCGCCACCTTGACGCCCTGAGAAAGCGTGGCTTCGGCCGAGGGCAACTGGTAGAGGTTGTAGCCTTCAAAATCGAAGCCGGGCGAACCCTCGCCTTCAGTGGCCTGAATCGACTCGTCATCCCAGCCCCAATCCAAGATGATCGTCTCGTCGAGTTCGACTATGCGGACGTTGGGCTGGACCGGCGGCTTGGGCACCTCGAAGAAGCTGTTGTAGGCGTCCTGCACAAACTGGTCGGTAAATTTTAGCTTGGAGACGCTGCGCAGGCGGTCGGTAGAAAGACCGCCTAATAGCGCAACCACTACTTCTTGGGTGTCGCCCAATGCCATCTCAAAAGGCCCGGTGGCCAGCACGATGCGCCGGTCGCCGGCCGGCAGTGGCACGCCGTCGTTCCAGCCGGTGGCTCTGGTTGGGTCGCCATCGAGCGTGAACTTGGTGTCGGCATTGGTCAGCGGATTGGTATAGGGCACAGGGTTTTCAACATCGTCCTGCGGCTGGAAGCCGCGCAGCAGATTGTACCACTCCTGAGTACCCACGTATTCGCCCAGTTCTGGATCGGATATCGCGCTGCCGGCGGCAAAGTACACGAAGGCCGTCATCGGCAAGTTCTTATAGCCGGAGCGCAATCCGTCGTTGAAGATGGCCACCGAACTCTCGTCGAGCAGTTGGTTGCCGTCCTCGTCAACGGCGATATTGCCGTCTTCGTCTAGCTGATAAACCGGCACGATCGGGCCTTGCAAAAAGTCGTACCCAACAGCCGGCGGGGCCAAGCCGAAGGGGACGTAGCCATGATCGTCGTCAATCGAGTTGTACACATAACCCAAGCTCAACTCGACATCGGCACCGGCAAAGTCGTCGCCGTAATCGCCCAGATCTGGATCGGACCACTGGGCGAAATACATGTCCTCAATCACGGCATCGTCCGTGGCCTCTGCGGTGCCCTTGTAGATGACCTTGAACTTCTTGAAGATCACGTCGCCCAAGGCGTCGGTGCGCGCATAGCCCCAAAGCGTGACCTGAGCCTCCAAGCCGATGGGCAACGAGCCGTAGAGATTGGTTGTGGACCCCTGGTCCAAATCGTTTATCGCAAACCAGATTACCTGGTCCGCGTTGGCCAAACCCGGCTCGTCAACCGAGGGGTCGTACTGCCCATCTCCGTCGTTGTCGTAAAAGGGCGCACCCAACTCGGCCGGCCACTCCATCCAATCGCGCTCGTACTGGGCGCGCACCGCCTCCTCGTGAGCGTCGGTAACTTCGCTCAAACCCATGTTGAGGACCTCGGAGGCGTCTAGCCGCAAATCCGCGGTTGCCCAGTCGCGGCGGATCCGGTAGAGCCGGGCCGTATCGCGGTCTTGGGCTACGCCCTTGGACTCGATGACCCCTGGCACAGTGCCGATCTCGTACGTCTGGCCGCCTACGCGCAGTTCCTGCTGATTGCCATCCTTGACCCGACCGCCCCAGATCATGCCGTCTTGGAAGATGACTTGGGCGGTTGAGCGCGGATAGGTCACGCCCGAATTGCCGGTGAGCGGATCGCGGGCCGACCAGCCATCGCTTTGGATCCACATGGCCATATTGTTGATGTTGAGCTGGGTCCGTTCGGTGGATACCTCGACATCGTCTTGGGCCAATTTGGCGGCCGGTGCACCTCGCTCTTCGCGTGCTTGGACATTGCCAACTAGGAAGAGCGCCGCTAAAAATAAGACAACAAGCTTTTTCATAATGCGTTCCTCTCTTTCCTAGAAATCGAGCTGCAGACCGAAGCGAATCTGGCGCGGCGCGTCGTAAATATCGCCGCCCTCGTTGGACCAGTAGGCTTGGCGGTTGAGCAAGTTGATCGCCTCGTAGAGTTGCACGTACTGTTGCCCGCCGCTGGCCTCGACGATCTGTTGGCTCAGTTCCGGATTGGTCAAGAAACCGTCGTCCTTGTCGGAGCCGGTGCGGTTGTACACGTTGAGCACGTTCTTGCGATTGAAGAGGTTGAGAATACGGCTATAGACCTTGGCATTGAGACCAAACAGCGAGAAGCCCTTGTCGATGCGCAGGTTGGTATTGAAAGTCCACGGCGTCGTCGAGCGGTTGATCGACTCGAGCGGCTTGCGCGAGCGCGGGTCGAAGCTGTCGAGTACGCCGGCGTTTTCTGGACCGCGCTGACCGATAGAACCAGTGACCAAGGTAAAGTTGTGCCCGCTCGTGAAGCTCATCAGCAGGTTGGCCCCCAGACCTCGCAGAATTGGGTTGGGCTCGTTGTCGGGGTAGCGGTAGTCTAGGAAGATCGAGCCGCGATGCGTCTCGTTAAAGTCGAGCGGCGAGATGATCGTCGGCAGGTTGGTCTCGTTCTCAACCCCGGAAATGGCCGAGCCAGTATATGAACCCGTGCCGCGTGCATCGGACAGGGTGTAGTTCAGTTCAGTGCGTAGGTTATTGACGCGCCTGAGCTTGAATTGGAACTCGATTCCCTTGGTCGTGGCGAAGTCGCCGTTCTGCAGATAGACGTACGCGTTGGCTTCTTCCGCGCCAGCCGAGAGCTGCTGCTTGCGCAACTGCACCTGCCCTTTGATATCGCGGTAGAAGCCCGTGACGTCAAAGGAGGCGGACTCGGAGAACTGACGCTCAAAGCCGATTTCGTACTGGGTAGTCCGCATCGGCTCAATGTCGTAGGCGGTCGGATAGCGGATGTAGTTCTGGCCGCCCAACTCTAGCGCAAGGCGCGCGCCGCCAGCATACATGGAGCGCATCGCCGGCATTTGCGAGAAGCGACCGTATTGCACGTGAAAAACCGTCAAATCCGACACTGGGAACGACATCCCCAAACGCGGGCTAATATCAGTGTACGTGGGAGTCTTTTCCATTGACTCGAGCTTAATGGTGTATTCTTGCGAGTCGCGCTTCGGCGCGGCCGGATCCTTGAAGCGCCAGCTATCCGCGTCGAAGTAGTCGATGCGCAGACCGGCGTTGATGATCAGGTCGTTATACTCGACCTTGTCTTGGATAAAGGCGGCGGCGACCGTCGGGTGGCGTGGAGCCTCTAGCCCCTCGCGGTCGGTCTCGCGGCCGAACTCGTCGAAGCCAAAGAAGTCGCTGGCACTAGTCGAGCGCAGCAACCTAACAAGATCCTGCTTGCTACCCTTGCCATCTTCAAGACTCTCGGCCTTCTTGAGCAGTTCGTCGAGGATCTGGTCTTCGCTGATCTCATCGTTGTAGTAGCGGTCATACACCGCGTCCAGCTCGGGATAGGTGTTGGCTATCCCCGAGCGGATCGAGCGCAACGAGATCCCATAGCGCCGCGCGGTCCAATTCTGATAGTCGAAACCAGCCTTGAGCTGATGCATGTCGGTCTGCTTGGTCCAACTACCGGCCAGCCCCCAATAGCCATCCGACGTGGTGCTGTAGGATGTCGTACGCGAACCCGGGCGGCTGAAGGGAAAGCCAGCCAGATCGTAGGATCTGGGTCCCGAACCTTGCTGGGTATAGGGCGTGTACTCGCCCGTGCCCTCAAGGGCGCGCTGTACAGCCACGCTGTCGTTGTACACCCACCACCGATCCTTGAAAAGCGGGTCGTAGGACTCGGCACTCCGCTTGTAGAGGCTCACGTTGAGTTCGTAGAACATGCTCTTGTCGAGCAGGTGGGTGATCTTGGCGTTGACTAGGTTGGAGGACGATTCCGACTCGCCCAAACGCCGGGTGTTAAAAGCATTGCGGATGGGCGCATAGTTGCTTTCAGAAAACCCGTCCGTGTACAAATTCGTGAGGCGGAGCTGGACAGGGTAGTAGTCGAGCAACAAGGTCCCGTTGAAAATGACCGCTTCACTACTCGTGTGCGGAATATTGCCGGGCTTGATTTCGAGCTGCTCGATCCGGTCGGGCACGAGATTGCCCTCTTCGTCCTCGCTCCAGTGCCGGCGTCCACCGCGGAGGCCGGTGTCTTCTAGATCCTCGAAGGTAAAACCCGACCAGTAGGTCGGCCAGGAACCGATGCCGCGGCGCTGGCCAGCCAAGAAGGCGCGAATCTTCTGGCTTCCCGCAACCGGACCACCGGCGGTCATCACCTGATTGAAGTAGCCGTAGGAATACGTGCCGAAGCGCTGCTCGTAGTCGGAGGTAAAATTGTCTGACTCAGACATGATCTCAAAGTCCCACTCGCTGCCGCCGGTGCGCAACTCTTGCAGGATGATGCCGGCGTTGGCACCGCCGTACTCGGCGTTGAAGCCGCCGGCCTGGAGTTGGATTTCCTCCAACGCCTCGTCGATCAAGCCCACTGCGCTGCTGCCAGTGACCACATTGCGGACGCTGGCCCCCTCGACGTAGTAGCCGATCTCGTCGCTGCGCGAGCCGCGGATATGCAGCGACCCCTCGTCTTCGACCACGCCGGTCTGCAGGGCTATGACTGAGCTGACGCCTCGGAGCGGCAAAATCTCGAGATCCTCGGCATCGATAATGCGCACTGCATTGGTGGCGGTTTTGTCGATGATTGGCCGCTCGGCCCGGATTACCACTTCCTCGACTTGGATATCCGAAGAAGTCAATTCAACGACGATATTCGTAGTCAAGTCGGCGGAGACCCGCACATCCTCGACGGTATAATCCGCGTAGCCTATATACGTGGCCTTGAGGGTGTAGGTGCCCGCCGGTACGTTGAGAATAAAAAAGCGGCCCTTTTCGTCCGCTGTAGCTCCTAGCTTGGTATCCACCACCACGATATTGGCATGGGGTAGCCCATCCCCGGTGGCGGCATCCTTGATGACACCGGCGATCTTGCCGCCCGTACTGGCCTCGGCCGGAGCCAAGCTCAGCGCGAGCAGGACGCCCAGTGCGGTCAAGACGCGAAAAACGCTAGCAAATTTGGTCATATGTCCCTCCTTTGTGGAGTAGTTCTCAATACTCCTTCACATCAAGTGCAACCAATCATCTAAGAGAAAGGTCACACGCCCGATCAACAGCGAGACCCTCGCCATAATAGTGTAACCAAAAGAAGCCCCAAACGAGATCATCAAAAACCATATCCCCACTTTGGAGATGTGGCCCGCTGTGCCGGTGTGCTCGACGGAAAAAAAGAAATAAACCAACACCCCGATGACCCCCACGAGGACTACTAGCAGGTTGAGCCCCTCCAAGCTCCAGGTTAGTGGTTGTAATGTAGGTTCTATTTGGGCCAAAATAAAGGAAGAAATATAGCGGGGAATCGTCCAGCCGGCCGCGAGCCCGACAAAGAATGCAAAAGCATAGCGGCTGAGCCAACCGAAGCGCAGCGAAAAGCGCGTCAACATCAACAGCCCGAGCACCGTCGGAGCCAAAAGCCACCAATTAGGCGTCTCCCCTTCGCCCGGATCGGTCCATTCGGCGATGAGTTCTCCATAAAGCGTCGGGTACCAAGTCTGGCCGAATACATACGCCGCTGCCACACCTACGAAGACGTGCTCGGCAAACTTGAAAAGCGGATTGTCCTTGTAGAGGAAGCTATAGAGCGCCAGAGTCATGCCTGCCGCGACAATAATGCCCAAACCCGTCCAGTCTGCCACCAAGATTCCGCTAGCCACCAAGCCGATGTTGACTGCGGCAAACAACAGGAGTACGCCCAAAAAGATATACGTATCGCGCATGGCGGCGATCAGCTCCTCTGCTCGGATGAAGTTCGCCGAACGGCGAAGTACGCGATATTGCCGATAAGCACGAAGATCACGA
Source organism: Candidatus Latescibacterota bacterium (assembly GCA_022819745.1). The sequence goes on from JAJEGS010000051.1 coordinate 60,605, forward strand.
TGACCAAATGGGCCATAGACTGGGCGCTCATACCCGTGCTAGCACTGCCGCGACGGTCAATCAGGGTCTCGTATTCGGCTGCGCCGGCTAGGCCGCCAAGCAGGCCGCCGAGCTGTCCCGAGTCGAGAAAGGGATAGAGATCGGGAGCCATCACCGCGGTGCAGCCAGCGACAAAGGTAAAGCCGTACTTCTCCTGCCCGTAGGGGATCCACCAAAACTCAATCGAATCCCCGGCAGCCAAGTCTAAGACGAGGTCAAAATCGCGCAGCGAGCGCAAACCGCGCATCAAATCCAAGTCGCCGGTTTCCGCGCCCCATTGGTCTTGCGGGAAGGCACTGTGGAAATCCTGTCCCATATTGAGGATGACGCTGAAATTGCCCGGCTTGTAGCCCATAAAGGCGTAATCCACCCCGTACTCCAAATCGAATTCAGCCGTCATCTCCTCCAGCACCTGTTGAGCCAGCCCCGGTGCCTCGGGCCACAGGCAAATGGCCACCACCTTGAGATCGCGGCGGAAGGCGTGGCGCAACATGGCGCGCGACATCGGCAGCATTTCGGGTTGCGTGCTGGCACCGTAAGAAAAGGAGACCAGCACAATATCCCCTGCGTCGAGTTTCTCAAACTGGTCGTACGCAGCTTTTACCTCATTCGTCGGCGTGATCGGCAGGGAGATTCCGGCCAGCAACGGCCACGCCACGCTGAGAAACACTAGGGCGAAAATGATGCGACGGTCGATAGCGAGCAGTTTGTGCATCATTCGGCTCCTCCACCCAAATACGAGCGCTCAATCCCAAAAATGATCCGCAGCGAAGTGGCAATAGCACCCAACGACACGCCGAGCAAGATGCCGCGCTTGGCCGCCAAGTTGGGCACGTTCAATAGCCAATCCGTTGCCATCGGAAAAAAATCGGAAAGCTCTCTTCCGATGGGCACGCGGCCCAGCATGACGATGACCGCCGCAATCAGCAATAGCGCCGCTTCGGGCGTACGAGCGCGGAAGGTCCTATACGCCGCCGAGGCGATGAAGAAGGCTAAGATCGAAAACATGGTCGAGGCGCAAGACACGTGAATATTGTCGAAGAGCCACTTATAACCCCCGGCCTCGGCCTGCGCGGCGAAGGGACCTAAACCGTCGTTGTACACGACGAAAACCATCATAACCGCGAAGCTCAAAATAGCGATCAAGCTATAGGCCCAGCCGGCGACTCTCTGGCGAATCCGCTGCCAGTGCAGGTTGAGCAGGCTGTATAGCCCGAGCAAATAAGAAAACGCGAAGACGATGCGCATCCATAGCGCCATCTCCCGCTCTAAACTCTGCGCATCGCCGTGGGGTACGTAGTAGCCGATAACGCCGAGCATACCGAAGGCAAAGGCAACGACCAGCGGTAGCGTTCGACTAAGAAAAATCATCGCGCCCTCCTAGGGGCTAAAAAAGTAAGTCAACTGTGACCATCCCAAGAAGGTTTCCAGAAGCGTGCCCAGCACCAGCGCGGCCAGCAGGATGGCTTTGCCCCCGTCTTGACCTTTAAGACTGCCCAGCATTCGCGGCTCGCCCGACAAGTAGGCGCTGGCTGCGTAGAGCTCTTCGCCGAGCAGGGTGTAGTCGCAGGTGGTGACGAAAAAGGGAAGCTGGGTAAAGGCGTCCGTACCGGCGATCTGGATCGCCCCGGTCGTCGAACCCGTCTCGGCCAACAGCAGCGACTCGGCGTAGAAATATCCCATCATAATGTGAGCCGCCGGCCGGTCGCGGATCATGATACCCTCGACCGCTGCCGCATAGCTAAACTGATCGGTACCGGCGATGAAGACGTGGTCGGGATTAAAGGCATCGGGCCGTCCCGCCTCGACATACGAGGCTTTCATCGTCTCCTGACTCACAGATAGAACCACCGGGTCTGGAGCCACCACCCGCAGCGCGGTGTCGTACTCGGCCGTGCGCCGCGCAACCCGTCCCAAGATATTGACCGCGGCAATGGTCGAAATCGCGTCCATGCCGCGCAGCCCGTGGATGAAAAGCACCGGCTTGCCCATCTCGGTCGCCCGCCCCAGCGCTTCGTCGAGTGCTTCTAATCCGGCGATGCGGCGAATCTTGAGTTCGCGCCGCCGCGCAATGCCAATGTAGCCCATGATAAGTCCTGAGAACACGAGGCACAACACCAGATTATTGATCTTGGAGTTATTAAAAAAATTGCCTTTGGACTCGGCGTTGACGATCACTTTGCCGCGGATCGCGCCCCCGGCCGACCGCACATCAATGTGAAAGTAATACGTCTTGCCGTCTTCTAGCGGCGTCTTGCCGCCGGCACCAGCGAATTCCTCGACGTTGGCATAGTGGTAATTCTTCAGATCGGCCCCGCGACCAAAGAGCGCCGGTGCCTCGGACATCAAATTCCCCGTTGCCGCAACCTCGGCCACGACGCGAAAAGGCCCGCTGGGCGAATCGGCGATGGCGACCTGATACATCGCATTTTCGCTGATCTGACGATCTCGCGGCCAAGTTAGCGTAATGCTGCCCCCGTCGTCGTTGGGCGTGTCAAAGGCTTGGACCTCGATCGGCGGCATAGGGTGTGCCAGCAACTCGCCGAGCTCCTGGTCTTCGATCGGTGGCGCAGGTTCTGACAGCAACGTGCCTAGCCCCGGGGCCGGGTTTACCAGCAAAGTGTCGATCCCCTGTTCCGCATTTTCCGCCGCGCTCGCCAATGGCCAAGCCAAGACGAATGCAGATAGCCAGTTTTTTGCTCTCATGCCTTTATTCCTCAATCAGCTCTACATTCGCCCGCGGCACCACCGCCTGTTCTCCGTCTTCAAACTCCACAGCCAATACCCGCACCCGCGCCCCAGACTCCACCGCACACAACTCGGTTGGCAAGTCGCTGACTCGCCCAATCCGTCCAAAATAGGGCATCCGAATCACCCGCAACAAATCGCCCATCTGCAATCCTTCCGCGCTTGGCCGCACCTCTTCTTCTTGATCAGCGGCCGTGGGAACGATAATCTCCGGCCGCAACACGCCAGCGCGGATCTGCGTCGCGCCGGCCATAGACGCATCCATGCCAGCGCACGCTTGTAGAATATCAAAGGTCTTGCGGGCCATGGCGACGCGGCCAAATCCCTCGGTCGCTACTACGGTCAAGCCAATTTGCTCGGTCCCGGTGATGGCCACGCCCAAATCGCGGCCGAGCAAGTCGCGCAAGTCGCGGTCGCGCAGGCCGCCGCCGATCAATCCCACGGCACCTACCTGCCGGGCCTGTTCCACAGTCTCCGCGCTAATCAGGCTACCGACCACGACAATTTTGCCCGCAACTTCCGGGCCCAGCGACTCTGCCGTAGCGTCCGGAGTATCAACCGCCAAGTGCAGCGCACCCCAACACTCGCCCCCCACGCCGAAAATGCCCTGGATATAAGCACCTCGCGCTGCGACGCGCACGCCCTCCTCGGCAAAAACTTCCTCTACAACTCCATCGACGTAAGCCAGCACTTCGACCGGCCTAGGGGCTTGCCGCAATATCACCTGCCCAGTCACCGGCGAAATGCTCTCAACAGTGCCGCTGACCGGGGATTCAATCGTGGTCTTGAACCAGCGAATAAATGGCTTGGTCTCGGCGAGTGGCTCGCCAGCTTCGACCCGGTCGCCCTCTTTCTTGAGCATATAGCCGACTAGCTCTTGCGGCGAGATGCCCAAGCGGTTGACTAAGTTGAGGGTCGCCACATCGCCCGGCAGTTCGGTACGGGCCACAACTTGGTCTCGGCGCACCGCTTGGCCGCGCTCAACGACAACTTCGCCTTTGAGGGGCAAGCGCCGCTCTTTGTGCACGACTGCGTGTTGCGTCACGCGCAGTCCAGGGGTATAGGCGTGAGCCATGAGCTACTCGTATAGGTTTAACGCTTGCTGCCAGTCGCTTATCTGACGCCGACGGTCTTGGTCTGACGCCATCTGGATGGGCCGGCCGCGGCCGTCCAGCACTAGTCCTACGACCCCGCCTCGCACTCGCGTATTTAGGGCTTGCCCCGGGCCAGCACCCACATCCCAACGTCGCGCCGGCTGAAGCGAGACTTCGACCTCCTCGCCGTCAGCCAAAGGCATCCACTGTAGCTGACCGACCTGCAACTGGCCGGTTTGACCCCCGCTAGGCAAATCTATCTCGTACTGGAGACAGACCTCGCCGTCCTTCCCCTCGCCGACGGGAGCCACACAAGTGCCCAAGTAGATCAGGCAATCGCGCTCGAAAACCTCGGTGGCGGCCCGCTCGTCCACAGTCGAGAGCACCCCTAGGTGGGGCATCATAAAGATGCTATCGACGGCCAAGCGGGTGACACCTTCGGGCTGGAAGGCATCTATCAGCATGGCGCAACTCTGCTCGCGGCGGGGCGCATGCGAGAGCACTCCGCCGCTGCCGACTAGCATGTCCAGCGCCATCATCTCTACTAAACTCTCGCCGGTGGCCCCCTGCTCAAAGACATCGGCCAGTGTGCGCTTGCTCTGCACCCCCTTCAATCCCACTGCCAACGCCCGGTGCTGGTCAAAGGCCAAGCGCAGAGCTTCGCGGGCAATGGCTTGCTCGACTTGCAATTCCTGCATGAGCTGCGGGATGGTAGTGGGGCGGATCATCTTATTCTTGATCCGGTCGCGGAGGTCGGCTTCCTCAATGTCAAAAGGAACCCAGCGCATGATTTGGTCGAGTCCGGCCTCGGCCAACACGTTGGAGACGCTATAGGACATGCCGAGATTGGCACTGACCGTGCGGTTGAAAACGCCGTCGAAGACGCTGAACACATCGGTTGTCGCCCCGCCGATATCCACGCCGACGACGTTGATCTCCTGCTGGCGGGCAATGGTCTGCATGATCTCGCCCACCGCCCCAGGCGTCGGCATAATCGGCGCGTTGGTCCAGTCCATCAGCTTGCGGTAGCCCGGAGCCTGCGCCATGACGTGTTCGAGGAAGAGGTCGTGAATGACGTGCCGCGCCGGTTCCAAATTTTCCTCTTCGAGCACGGGGCGGATATTCTCGGTAACGGTCAGGGCCATCTTTCCCCCCAGTGCCTTTTCGACATCCTCGCGCGCGTCCTCATTGCCCGCAAAGATAACCGGCAACTGAAAGCCCGCGCCAAAGCGGGGCTTGGGATCGGCCGCGCTGATAAATTCGGCCAACTCGACCACGTGGCTGACGGTGCCACCATCCGTGCCGCCCGACAGCAGCACCATATCGGGGCGCAATTGGCGGATGCGCTCTATTTTTTCGTGCGGCAAGCGCCCGTCGTTGGCCGCGAGTGAGTCCATGACGATCGCCCCAGCACCCAAGGCGCAGCGCTGAGCGCTCTCGCCGGTCATCGCCAACACTACGCCGGCCACCACCATCTGCAACCCGCCGCCGGCACTACTCGTCGAGATGTAGATATCGACCCCGACATTGCCGTCTGCCGGCGTGATAATCCGCTCGCCATCGAGGATCTGCCGCCCGGAAAGCTCCTCGACCTCTTGAATGGCGTTGAGCACCCCCCGGGTGACGTCTTCAAAAGGAGCCTCAACTGTAGTCGGGGCCTCGCCGCGAAAGGTCTGGCGATACCCTTTGTCTTTCTTCTCGATCAGGATCGCCTTGGTCGTCGTACTGCCGCAGTCCGTGGCGATAACTACGTTGAGGTCATCCATGCTTTTGGCTTTCGCGCTGGGCAATGGCCTCCGCGAGCAAATCGACGCACTGGCGTCGCTCCAACATGCGCGTAAAGCGCTGGTATTCGTCGCGCGAAAAAACCAGCGTGGCAAACGGGGCCAAAAAGGTCAGGGCTTGGCTGCCCAAAAAGTTGAGGGGGCGGCAAGCCTCCAACGCCATGGACGCGGCTGCACCCATGCGGCGAGCTACGACAAACTCGGCCAGCCGCTCGGCGAGCGAGAGCTCCTCCTCAGACCAACCCGCCGCCGGATCTTCGAGGGCAAACGCGTGTCGCCACCGCGCTTTTAAGCTATTGACTTGAAACATGGCACCGGACGAAATGCGCGACTTCTTCGCGGTTTTGCTCAAACCGCAAAAAGACGCCGCGAAAAGAATCCAACCGACTCGAGCGGAGAGAGGGGCGCAAAAAAATGCCGTCCCGATGTTCGTCTGCTCGACGGAACTCCGCCCAAGAACGGCGTTGTTTAAGACCGAGGTGTTCGCTGCTGATCCCTGCGCCGTCGAGCACGTAGCGTGTAGCAAAGAAATATCGCGACAGCGAGGCAGTCAATGCCCCCAAGGAAAACACCCCGTAAAACCAATGCTCAAATCCAACGGCCGCAGCCACGGCGGCAGAGACGATGAGCGCGACTAGCAGTATCGATTTGGCCGGTTTCTCCCGGCGCAGGGGGTGACTCTCCCAGCAAAGGGCGTCGGTGGAGGACACGGACGCGCCCTATTAGTACATCTGCACTTCCTGCGCGACCCACCAGTCTTGTAGGCGGACGCCGGGGGGATACCAAGTGACGCCACTGAAGCGGCGGCTGTAGGCTCGGGCCGTGCGCGGCTTCCACAGGAAAGTATAGGGCTGTTCCTCGTGCAGGATTTCTTGGAAGCGCCGGTAGAGTGCGACGCGTCTTTCCATATCGAACTCGCGGCGATAGTCCTCCAAAATTTGATCAACCTCGGCGTTGATGAAGCTTATCGCATTGGAGCCGTTCTCTGCGGTCTGGGAGGAATGCCAGATCTGGTAGCCATCGGGCGCGAACTGCACATTGCCGGTCCAGCCCAGCACCATAGCGTCAAAATCCTTGCCGCGGACCTTTTGCAAAAAAATCGACCAGTCTAACTCGCGCACTTGGCAGTCAATGCCAATATCCTGTAACTCGTATTGCAAAGTTAGGGCGATGTCTTTGCGGGTCTGGTTGCCCGAATTGATCAAAATCTCAAAGCTAAATGGCACTAACTCTCCGTCGATGGTCTTGTCGAGAATGCCGTCTTCGTCGGCGTCCTCCCAGCCAGCTTCCGCCAGCAGATCGAGAGCGTAGTCGGGATCATACGCGTACGACGCGAGATCGTGGTTGTATTCAGGGCGAAACTTGTGGATCGGCCCCTCCACCGTCTCAGCTAGACCGAACATGATGTTTTCAACCATGCCCTCGCGGTCGGTCAAATGGGTCATGGCTTGGCGCACCCGCTTGTCGCCAAAAATTAGATGTTTGTTGTTCCAGCCGATGTACATATATCCACCGGCGTAGCTAACGCCTTTGAGGAAGCGGCTGTTGAAGTCTTCCGACCAACTCTTTTCCTTAAATTCCAACGGGCGCAGAGCGTGATAGTCGAGGTTGCCGTTGGTCAACTCGATGAATGCCGCGTCGGTATTGTTGATGATGTTAAAGACGATCTTATCGACAAAGCCAGACGGCAGTAGCCCATCCACATCCCGACCCCAGTAGTTTGCATTCCGCGTCAGTACGACTTTCTGTTGGGTGACTAAGTCATGCTCTGGATTTTCAATTATATAGGGCCCCGAGCCTAGCACCTTGCGGTTGAAATTTTGATTAAATTGTTCGGCAAAGCGCTCGACTCGCTCTTTGTGCGGCCCTTCCTCCCAAGAACCATCTACCAAACTCTTGACCTCGACCGGATCCAGCAAACCCTCTGGATCGTAAAAATGCTTAGGTAGAATACTGAATACACCCAACATCAGATCGTTGCGAAAATAGGGTTTGTCGCACAGGAAGCTAACCTTGTTCGCCCCTACCTGTTGTACAGCTTTGACGGCGGCGTAGTAGTTGCGCAGATGCGGGGCTAGCACTTGGGGATTGTGGATGACCTTCATACTGAAGACGACGTCCGCAGCCGTCAGCGGCTTGCCGTCTGAGAAGTAAATCCCGTCGCGTAGCTCAAACGTATAGGTGAGTTTGTCCGCGGAAATCTCCGGGTAGTCCTTGGCGACTAGCCCTCGCAACGCGTAGGGCGGGTCCGAGTCGGCTTCGAGCAGACTCTCAAATATGTAATTCAAGACCGTGCTAGCACCGGCATCACTGGAGGTGTACGGGTTGAGTTTCTCTGGGTCGGACAGCATGTGGCGCACCATCCAGTCGCCGTAGGTCGGCTCTGCTCCGCTCTCGTAGCGCAGCGGCACCTTCGCGGTACCGTCGAGCACGACGATATCCTTGGTACTCATGAGAATTTCCTGCACTACTTCCCATGATTCCTCTTCAGCGACGGCATGGCCGACGACACAGATGGCCAACCAAGCGGCCACTATGGACATTCTGACTTTAGGCATATTCTTCCCTTTGTACGAGCTATACCAAATCCATCACACGAAGGTCAACCATCCGTGCCGATCCTCGACTCCGACGCGCACCACGGCGAAAAAAGCGTCTTGTATCTGCGCGGTGACCGGCCCGCACTTCCCACAGCCGATCTGCACTTGGTCTATAGCGCGAATAGGCGTAATCTCGGCGGCTGTGCCGGTGAAGAAGACCTCATCGGCGATGTAGAGGAATTCGCGCGGAATACCGCGCTGCTCAACCCGCATCCCCAGATCGCGTATCAAGGTAATGGCGGTGTGGCGGGTGATGCCCGGCAGAATGGCAAAACACGACTCGGGCGTGTAGATCGAGCCATTCTTGATGACAAAGATATTCTCGCCGCTGCCCTCGCTCACCAACCCATCCGTTCCCAAGACAATGCCCTCGTCATAGCCATTTGCATTGGCTTCGATCCTTACGAGCTGCGAGTTGAGGTAGTTGCCGCCGGCCTTGGCCAAAGCGGGAAACGTATTCGGGGCCATGCGGTTCCATGACGAGGTACAGACCGAAACGCCGTTTTTGAGCGCGGCCTCGCCGAGGTACTCTCCCCACTCCCACACGGCGATCACTACGTCAACCGGGCACCCCATCGGATCAACTCCCAAGTTCTCATAGCCGCGGAAGACGACCGGGCGAATATAGCAGGCCGCGAGCTGATTGACGCGGATCGTCTCGAGGATGGCCTCCTTGATTTCCTCCCGCGTATAGGGAATGTCCATTCGGTAGATTTTGGCGGAATCAAACAACCTGTTGACGTGCTCGTCGAGGCGGAATACGGCCGAGCCTTTTGCGGTCTCGTAACAGCGAATGCCTTCAAAGACGCTCGAACCGTAGTGTACTACGTGGGAGAGCACGTGGATTTTGGCGTCATCCCAATCGACCAATTGGCCATTGAACCAGATTTTATCGCATTTAGGCAGGGGCATGTAGAAAATCTCCTTGGGCAAGTATGCGAGTAATTAAGGTAACACCACGGCGAAACCGTTACCAGTGTTAAGCGATTACAACGTTCGCGTATATCTTACATTCAAGCTGTTAAACGTGCCGCTGCGCTGGCGACTGCGGCTGCCGCGCAAGCTGAGCTTGTTGTCGCTGCCGACCGGATTGTAGTTAAAGTTCGCCGCCAGAGTCCGGTGTTTGTTGCGGCGGTTGAGGGAACGCGACTGAGCGAGCGTGGAGTATTCGTAATCCCACTGACGGTCGTGCCTGTAGGTGTAGGTTGCGCCGGCCGAGTAGTCAGTGCCGGGCGAGTAGGTCATGCCGAATTGAAGGGTGTATCTGGCGTTTTCCTCTTCGACAATCTGGGCACCGTTTTCCAAAATCAAGGTGCCGTCATCGTTGGCCGAATAGTTGTAGCGCGCGTTGAGCGCAAGGTCGTCGAGGACCTTGCGCCGTAGCGAGTGCGTCATGCTCCAGCCGCGGCGGATATTGCTTTTGCGCGACGATTCGCGGCGATTGACTTGGCGATCAAAATCGTAAATGATGCGCCGCGCGGAGACGCTGAATCGGTGCGAAAAAGACGCGCCCAAGCGCTCGTAATTGGTGCCGATATTGAGCGAAATGTCGCGGTTGCGCGAGTTATCCACGGCGCGGGTGGCGTGCAGGTTCACGCGATGCAAAAAGCTGTTTTTGAGGTCAACGCTGAGTTTGGCACCCGAGCGCAGGGTGCCGTCATAGCTGAGGCTCACGCTGTTGTTGAAGGTGTCGCGGTCCTGCTTGCGATCCCCTGGATTTTCCGAGCGTTTGATCTCGCCAAAGGTCGCCAACCGCAGCGAGTGCCCATCGGCTAGAGGCCAGTTGAGAGAGCCGTTGAGAAAAAAATTGCGATTGATCTCGTCGGAGCTTGGATCGCGGCACGTTCCGTCTGCCGAGCGCGTGAAGTGGCTATCGCAAAGGCTGGTATCGGGCACTCGCACCGCCAGCCGGCGCACATCGCTGCCTTTGAAGCGGACGCTGGTGTTGAGAACCAGCTTCTCGACCAGCTTGCCCGAAAGGGACGCGTCCCAGTTAAAGTTCTCGCCGAGGCGATCCTTGCCAAAGAAGCGGTTGTCTAAATCTTGGATCGCGTTGGCGGTGTTGGAGTGCTCGTTCTGACTGTACGAGGCGCGGTTGTTTATTTTGAAGCGCCCTAGATCAAACTCCACGTTGGAGGAAAAGCTAGTGCCGCGCGTTTCCGCCAGCTCGGCGCTGACCACCGTGTCGCGCATCACAGCCTCGCCGACTGTAGCCTCGCTGATGGCGCGGCGCGAAAGGCCCCTCTGAGAGCGGTTTTCAGACATACTCAGGCCGACGCGCACGTCGCCGGGAAAAGTATAGCTCACATTGCCGCTCAGCCGCTCGCTGCGATCCTTGTTGTGCTCGAGCGTATCGTCTGTTTTGCTCAGCGAAATCGAGTTGCTCAGCTTCTTATCCGCAATCTCAATGTCGGGCGAGACCCGCAGCGAAGCATTATAGCGGATCCCGGTCTCCTTGATGGTGCTGTCTAGGCTGGCGCGGCTAGCGCGGGTGGCCGTGATTAGGCTCGGAGTCAGGTTGGCACTAAGGCTCCTAAATGGACCGCTGCTCAACGGCTTAGACCTAAATCCAAAGTTAAAGGACTGGCTGCGCGTCTTCTGCTTGTGCAGCGTTACGTTGCGCGTGCTCATGCTGGCACCGAGGCTGATGGTGGCCTTTGGACCGAGAATGGGATAGTTGACTGAAGAGTTACCCGAGGCATTGTCCTGCCAACTCTTGCCGGTACTGCGATCGTCGAGGCTAAATCCCATTCTCGCCGATGCGTTAATCGTCAGCTTGGAGGTCGAGTCCCCCACCGCCGAGAACCGCACGGGCGTCGAGTAACTCCAGCTAGGAAACGAATGGTTCCAAGAGGTTCGCGAACTGGAGCGGCTGAAGTTGAGCGAGTACTGCGCATCGACCGCCGTCCATGCGACCAACACCAGCCAACCCGCGTGCCACAAGACCGGCTTCACGGCCTATCCTTTCCCAAATGCGAGCAGGCGTCGCTCAGCCGGATGAATTCCTCTAGCGACAATTCCTCCGGGCGGCGCGTTAGTTCGATCCTCGCCTGCTGGCCCAGCGCTTCCAGCCAAGGCCGTCCGCCCTCGGGATTGAGACCGAGGAGCGAATTGCGCAGCATCTTGCGCCGCTGGCCAAAGGCTCGGCGCACCAAGCGGTCGAAACAGTCCGAGTCCTGTACTGCGTAGCGGGGCTTGGGGGCAAAGCGAAACTCGACTACGGACGAATCCACAGCCGGCACGGGCCGGAAGCAGTCGCGTTCTACCTGCAAGCGCATCTCCACTTCGGCGCGCATAGCCACTAACACCGACAACAGGCTGTAATCCTTTGAACCGGGGCTGGCGACCAAGCGCCGAGCTACTTCGCGTTGGACCATGACGATGGCACGACTGATACAATCGGCGTGAGCAAGAAGGTGAAAAATTAGCGGAGCGGTGATGTTGTAGGGAAGATTGCCGACGATCAGCAGGCGGCACCCGCCCGCGTCCCGCAGAACTTTCCCGAGATCGACTTGCAGAATATCTCCTTCGATCAAGCGCAACCTACGCGCATCTTGGCGTGCGCGCAGTAAGGCCACCAAGTCGCGATCAATTTCCACGGCCACTAGGCGATCCACAGCAGCGAGCAGCACTTCAGTCAACGCGCCCCGGCCTGGGCCAATCTCGACTACCACCTCACCAGCGGCCGGGCGCACTAGCCCCGCAATGGCCTCTATGACACCTCGGGCGACGAGGAAATGCTGGGCAAAGCGCAACCGCGGTCGGTGGGCGTTTACCAACGTCGCGCCCTCACCAAGCTGGGGTCGGGTGGGGGCATCCGTGCTGTTCCTCCTCGGCGCAAGCCACGCCACAGGTCGGTCAGCACCAATTGCGGATTGGCATTGTGCCCTAGAGCCTCGGCCGCTCGGTCGATTTCCAAGGCGACTCGGGCCGCGTCTATTTTCTCTAGCAGGTTTTCCAAATAAGGACGCCGATCTACTTGGACGACGGACGCGCCTTGGCCGTGCGCCAACAGGAAAAGATCCCGCAGATACAGGCCGCAGACTTGCAAAAAACGCTCTAATTGTCCTCGATCCCCCCCCAACTCCGCGAGGACGCTCCAATAGACCTCGTCCCGCTGCTCCGAGCCACCACTGAGAAACGACTCGACTAGCTGCCGCGTTCCGTCAAATGCCCCGGCAGCCACCTCTTTGGCCTGCTGCAACGAGCCAGCCCCCATGCGCACGGCCAGTTCCAAACGCTCCCCAACCACGCCCTCTTGTTCGAGCTGCGCCCGCAAGGTCGCTACATCTAAGGGACTCAAAATCATGCGCTGGCAGCGCGAGAGCACGGTGGGCAAAAGGCGCTCTGGTGCAGCCGAAACCAGCGCGACGACAGCCCGGGGCGGTGGTTCTTCCAAGAGCTTGAGCAGCGAATTGGCACCCGCCGGGTGCATTCGCTCGGCGGCGAAGATCAGGCCGACTTTGCGCTGAGATTCCGTTGGCGCAAACGCCAACTCCCTTTGCAACTGGCGCAGGTGCTCCACCGCGATATTGGCATTGCCGGGGATAACTGCGCCCGCGTCGTGAACGTACTCCACTACGGACTCGCGCAAGTCCGCCAGCGCAAGCCGCTGCTTGCCTCGGCGCGGAGGTAATGGCAATGCGGTGTGGAGGTCGGGATGTATGAACGAAGCAACCTTGCGACAACTCGGGCAACGATTGCAGGCAGCAGGGCCGCTGTCTGTACACAACAGGGCCTGCGCCCACGCGAGTGCAAAACGTCGTTTGCCGGTTCCCTCGGCCCCGCAGATGAGAACCGCATGGGGGATGCGGCCCGATTCGAGCCACGCTGCGGCCACGGCCCCAGCCCGATCTCGACGGGCCAGATCGCTAAACTCCCCGGAGTGCGGGGTGCCGCCCGTGCTGTCCAAGCCAATCCCTATTTCTGCAACAGGCTCTCTTGGTTGTCCAGAGCAAAAAAGTGGGCTTTGTCGATCTCGACGACCAACCGCACCGTTTGGTCAACTTGCGGCATGTGCAACGGATCGACGCGGGCGACGAAAGCGGTCTTGCCGGTGGTCAGATTGAGAAAGACCTCGTTGCCCATCGGTTCGACCACTTCGACCTTGGCCGTAATCTCCACGGTCTCGACATTGCGGCCAATGGTATCCGGGTCGTGGATGTCTTCCGGGCGGATGCCCAGCGTCACCTCCTGACCCAAGTGGCTGCCTAGCTGATCGCCGTGACCGGCGGGCAGGGCGAGTTGCACATTGCCTTCGTCGAAGACTATCCCGCTGCCATTGGAGGATAGCGTACCGCGGATGAAGTTCATGGAAGGGCTGCCGATAAAGCCGGCGACGAACTGGTTGACGGGTTTGTTGTAGAGATGGAGAGGCTTGTCGATTTGCTGGATTAGGCCATCGCGCATGACTACGATGCGGTCTCCCATGGTCATGGCCTCGACTTGGTCGTGCGTCACGTACACCATGGTGGCCCCTAGGCGGGTGTGCAACTTGCTGATCTCGGTGCGCATCTGCACCCTCAGCTTGGCGTCGAGGTTGGACAGTGGTTCATCAAAGAGAAATACCTTGGGCTTGCGGACGATGGCGCGCCCCACCGCCACGCGCTGGCGCTGACCGCCCGAAAGCGCTTTGGGCTTGCGTTCTAGCAGCTCTTGGATGCCGAGTATATCGGCTGCTTCTTGCACCCGCGCCTCAATCTCGTCTTTGGCATATTTCCGCAGCTTAAGCCCAAAGGCCATGTTTTGATAGACGCTCATGTGCGGGTAGAGCGCGTAATTCTGGAAGACCATGGCGATATCGCGGTCCTTGGGGGGCACGTCGTTGACGATCGTCCCATCTATCGAAATCTCGCCGGCGGTGATTTCCTCAAGCCCGGCGATCATTCGCAGCGTCGTGGACTTGCCGCAACCCGAGGGGCCGACGAGTACCACGAATTCCTTGTCCTTGATCTCGATATCGGCGTCGTCCACCGCCACCACTTCTTTGTCGTACACTTTGCGAACATTCTTCAGAATTACTTCAGCCATCGCGTCCCTCTTTTGCTGTTATAAGCTCTGGCGGTTATTTGTCGCCAAAGGGTTAAAGTATAATAAATAAATTACAAAATCTCTATGTTGCATTCCATTAAAACGGCGTCGTCCGGGGGATCGCTGTAGTACGCCGCCCGCCGCCCTACGACCCGGAACCCCGCCTTGCAGTAGAGCGCCCGCGCAGCCCGATTTGCCGAGCGCACTTCGAGCGCACAACAGCTAGCGCCCTGTCCTGCGGCCACGCGCAACATCCGCCCCAATAACTGCCCACCCCATCCCCGGTTCCGATATGCCGGATCTACCGCGAGATTGGCGAGATGAAAATAGCGGTCGGCGAAATAACCCAGCGCGTAGCCGATTAATTTGCCGCAGTGCAAAAGCCCCAGACACAGGGCACCTCTATCGGCAAGTAAGTAATAAAAATCGGCTTCGCTCCACGGATTGGCGAAAGAGCCTCGCTCAATCTCCATCAAGCGATGTAGGTGGATCGGTCCTAGCGGAACGAAGCGACTCTCGCCGCTCATACTCGCGCTAGGGGACGAGCATCGGGCGAACGCAAGTAATCGGGTTCCACTGAGGCCAAGTCCGCAGTTTGGCCCTGCCCCAGCTTGGATAGCGCCAGCCAGCCGATAGTTCCGGCGTCGGGCCGGGCACAGGACAGGGGGGCAAATTGCGCGGCTGGGTTGCCCGCCAATAGCTCGCGATAGGCCGTGGCTCCGTCTCCGGTGTAAATCGTCGCCTCGTTAGCCCGCTCTCGGACCAACTGCGCTGGCGCGATGGCCCGGGGCGGTGCCAATTCGACCGGAACGCCCGTCGCCGTGTCGTAGAGCGCGGCATAGACCTCGCGCTTGCGCGCGTCGAGGACCGTACAGACAGGCAGGCGGGCAAAGGGCAGACGAGCGGCAAGAGCCTCCAGCGTTGAAACGGTCACTAAATCCTTGTCCGCAGCCAAACACAAGCCCTTAGCCGCACTCAGCCCGATCCGCAAGCCAGTAAACGACCCTGGCCCAATCGCGACGGCTACGGCCCGCACTCCCTCGACATCCATGTCTGCGGCCTCTAGTGCTGCCTCCACCTCGCCGAAGAGCCGCTGTGAATGCTGCAATCCCACGTCGAAATAGCGGCTGACGACGATTCCTGCTGCCGCGCAGAGCGCCACGCTGCCGACCGGGGTAGCCGTGTCCAACGCCAGAATCACGTCGTGGCCATCCGCGCTCATAGAAGCTCTAGTTGCTCGCCGTGGCTTGGTGGTGGCTCGAAGCCAAGGCGTTCCCAAGCTCGCGGCATGGCCATGCGGCCTTTGGGGGTGCGCTTAACAAACCCTTCCTTAATCAAATAAGGCTCGACCACTTCCTCGATTGTCTCGGCCTCCTCGCCGATTGTGGCCGCTAGATTGCTCAGGCCGACGGGGCCGCCGTTGAATTTTTCAATAATGGCCCGCAGCAACGTGATATCCATCTTATCGAGCCCCATCTCATCGACATCCTGGATGACGAGTGCCTTTTGCACCACCTCGGCATCGATCTCGGCTTCGCCTTCCACTTGGGCAAAATCGCGTGCCCGACGCAGCCAGCGCTTGGCAATCCGCGCCGTGCCGCGAGAGCGACGGGCAACTTCCATCGCGCCCGACTCTGAAACCGATAAATTCAGCAGGCGAGCATCGCGCTTGACGATAGCGGCGAGTTCGGCGACCGAGTAGTAGTCGAGGTGGGCATTGAGTCCAAAGCGCGCGCGCATCGGCGAAGTCAACAGGCCCTGGCGCGTCGTGGCCCCGATTAAGGTAAAAGGCTCCAACGGTACGCTGACTGAGCGGGCCGCCGGACCTTGGTCGATGATGATGTCAATTTTGAAGTCCTCCATCGCCGAATACAGGTATTCCTCGACCACGCGGTTGACGCGGTGAATCTCGTCAATGAAGAGCACGTCGCGTGGCTCCATGGTCGTGAGCATGCCAGCCAAGTCGCTCGGACGCTCGAGCAAAGGCCCTGAAGTGGGATAAATTTCAACGCCTAGCTCTTTGGCGATCACATACGAAAGCGTCGTCTTGCCCAAACCGGGCGGACCGTATAGCAGCACGTGATCCATGGCTTCGCCGCGCTGCCGGGCAGCTTCAATGGCAATGCCGAGTTGCTGCTTGGTCTTCTCTTGGCCCAGCATCTCGGCAAGGGACTGAGGACGCAGCGTATTGTCGAACTGAAGGTCGTCGTCTCCGCCACTAGGATCTATGGGTCGATGGTCCATAGCCGAGCCTTCAGCGTTCCTTGAGAGCCAGTTTGATTAGCTGTTGCACACTCAGATCGGTACCGTGCTTTTCGGCGGCCTTGCGCACCGCTTGGCGCGCGGCAGGTGCTGCGTACCCCAACGTCATCAGAGCCTTTGCCGCTTCGTCGGTTGCGCCAGCTTTGACTTCCGAGGCCGCTTCGCCGGTCGCCGCAGCACTCAAATGAACCTTGTCCTTTAGATCGAGCACTAAGCGTTCCGCGGTCTTGCGACCAATGCCCTTGATCGCGGTCAGTTCGGTTACGCGCTCCTGCAAGATGGCCTCCTGCAAATCGCGCAGGGTCATGCCCGACAACACGGTCAACGCCGAATGAGGGCCGATGCCCGAAACGCTGATCAGCAGCTCGAATATCTCCCGTTCTTCCTCATCGGCAAAGCCGAAAAGTTCCATGCGATCTTCGCGCACGTAGAGATAGGTGGACAAATGGACCGCCTCGGAGGCCGGGGGTAATTGGTCGAAAGTAATCAGGGATATGGCTAAACCATAACCTACACCCCCGACATCGACGACGGCATGGGTAGGTGATTTGGACAGAAGTGTCCCGCGCAGATGTGTTATCACGGATATACCTAACGCCGTACCATGCGGCTGAGCAAAGCCTCTATCTCGGGCTTGCGCTGTCCTCGGCCCTCGCTTAAAACCCGGCCGGACTGCTGGGTGTGGCATAGCGCGATAGCCAAGGCGTCTGATGCATCGAGAGGCTTGGGCCGTTCCTTCAGACCCAAACTACGGGTTACCATGAATTGTACCTGTTGCTTGGTGGCTTGGCCATTTCCGGTTACTGATTTTTTAACCATCGTCGGCGTATAGTGGGCAATGGGCAAGTCGGCTTTGCGCATGGCGATGATCAGACAACCTCGCGCTTGGCCCAGCTTGGCCGCCGCGGTGGCGTCCTTGCCAAAAAAAGTAGTTTCGATCGCGCCCTCATCTGGGGCGTATTCGCCGATGAGCCGCGTCATCTCATCGAATATGAAAACCAGCCGATCCTCGAACGCATCTTCCTTGGGGCGGATACAGCCGCAGTCAATATAGCGAGCCTTGCGCTTCCTGTATTCGACAAAGCCGTAGCCCGTGCTTGTGCTGCTAGGATCTACTCCAAGGACAAGCAAAGCGAAGCCCTACTAGGCCTGAGCCATGAGTTTTTCGAGCTCGTCTTCGCGGAGATCGAAATTGGAAAAGACCTTCTGTACGTCGTCTAGATCCTCCAATGCTTCGAGGAGGCGGATAATTTTCTCGGCCTCTTCGCCTTGTACTTCAAGCATGGTTTCGCGTTTGGGCATCCAAGCCAACGTCGCTTGGGCGAAGGCAATGCCGTTGTCCTCTAGTGCCTTTTTAACCGGCTCCAAGCCAGCAACTGGAGTCGTTACTTCGTGGACTTGGTCGCCATCTTGGATATCCTCACCTCCGGCATCTACGATCGCCAATAGGAGGTCGTCTTCGGAAACATTGGCCTTTTCTACTTCAACGACGCCCTTGTGTTCAAACATCCAAGCTACCGCCCCACTCTCTGCGAGGTTGCCGTTGTATTTAGTAAGTACGTGGCGAATTTCGGAAACCGTACGGTTGCGGTTGTCCGATAAGGTTTCGACGATGATGGCCACCCCACCGGGGCCATAGCCTTCAAAGAGTCCCTCCTCGTATATCGCCCCCGGCTCGTCGCCAGTGCCGCGGCGTATGGCGCGCTCAATGGTTGCCGCGGGCATATTGGCCGCTTTGGCATTCTGGACTGCCGTACGCAGACTTGGATTGGCCCCCTCATCACCTCCGCTGCGGGCCGCCACTGAAATCTCGCGGATCAATTTCGTAAAAATTTTGCCGCGCTTGGCGTCGTTGGCACCTTTTTTGCGCTTGATTGTACTCCATTTGGAGTGGCCAGACATCGGCTGTATCTCCTTACCAATCCCCGCCCGCACTCTCACTACTCAAAGCAGAAGCACTGTTCGGAGAAAATCGACTGTTTTCTATGATAGTATTAAGATAAAAAAAACCGCGCAATCCAAAAGCAAAGGGCCGCCGACCGCTTGGCCGACCGCCCTTCACAACGAGTAAAAGCAAATCGCTCAGGCCGCTTCTTTACCCTTATTTTTTTGAGAGTTCTCGATGACTTTAGCCATGATATCTCCGGGAACTTCCTCGTAGCGGTCGAATCGCTGTGCATGGAATCCCTTGCCCTGCGTCATGGAGCGCAGCAACGTGGCATAACGGTCTATTTCGGCTAAGGGTGCCTCAGCGTGGATGACCTGAAAATGGCCGTCCGCGTCCATGCCGCTGATTCGACCTCGCCGCGACGAGAGGTCGCCCATTACGTCGCCCATAAATTCCTCGGGCACCGTAATCTCCAGCTGGTAAATAGGCTCTAGCAGAACTGGCTTGGCTTTGAGGAAGGCATCCCTGAAGGCGTGGGAGCCGGCCAACTTAAAAGAAACTTCATCGGAATCTACCGGGTGGTGCTTACCGTCGTATACAGTAGCGGCCACATCAATGACTTGGTAACCGGCCACTGGTCCCTCGCTCAGGGTCTCGACGATGCCCTTTTCCACCGCGGGGACGAAGTTGCTCGGGATATTGCCGCCGACGACCTCATTGAGAAACTCAAAACCTTCACCACGCCCTTTGGGGGCAATCCGCAGAAACACCTCGCCGAACTGCCCCCGTCCGCCCGACTGCTTCTTGTGCCGATACTGCGCATCGGCGTTGCTGCGGATCGTTTCTCGATAGGGAATCCGCGGCACCTCCATATCAATCCCCACGCCAAACCGCTCTTTCAGGCGGCTAACGATAATTTCCAGATGCAACTCACCTTGGGTGAGCAGGATCGTTTGGCGGACCTCACCGTCGTATTTCATGATGAAGCTCGGATCTTCCTCGTGCAACTGAGCAATCCCCGTAGAGACGCGGTCCTCGCCGCCCTGCTCCTTGGCGTGAATAGCCACGCGAATTAGCGGCTCTGGAAATGCAATGCCCGGAAGTTGCAGGGACGCGCCCTTGGTGCAAAGCGTATCGGTCGTATGGGTGTTCTTGAGCTTGACTAAGGCGACGATAGCGCCAGCCTCGGCACTTGCGACTTCGGTCCGCTTGTTGCCGTTGAGGTGATAGATCTGGCCAATGCGCTCGGTGGCTCGCTTGCTTGAGTTGGCCACTTCGTCACCAGGCTTGATCGCTCCAGAGAAGAGACGCAGCAGAGAAAGCTCACCTACGTGCTGCTCAGCCAAGGTCTTAAATACCAAAGCAGCCAAGGGCTCAGCAGCGGTGCCTTCAAGCTCAACTTCCTGTTCCTCGCCATCCTGGAACCTGAGTCCTGCCGCTTCGGTCGGCGACGGCCCGTATTGCACCAAGGCGTCCAGCAGCCGATCGATGCCGACATTGTTGTAAGCATCTCCAAAAAAGACTGGAAAAATTTCGCGCCGTAATATGGCCTGACGCAAACCAGCAACCATATCCTCTGTGGTCAATTCGCCTTCGCTGAAATACTTCTCCATCAGTTCTTCGTCGGTCTCGGCGATGGCTTCTACCAGTTGCTCGCGCAACTCTTCAGCGCGGCTTTGAACTTCGTCAGGTATGTCTCCTTCTGTGGCTTTACCATCTTGGTACGCATAGGCTTTCATGGCAACCAAATCGACGATCTGATTGAACTCCTCACCGGGATTTACCGCCATTTGCAAAGGCACGACTTGGCGTCCGAAACGCTCTTGAAGCATTTCTAAGACCTGATCGGCGTCGGCATCGGCGCGATCCATCTTATTGATGAATAATACCCGGGGCAAATTGTAATCGGCAGCGAAATTCCAAGTCCGCTCAGTGCCGATCTCTATCCCGGCAACCGAATCAACGACAGCGACCATCGCGTCAGACACGCGCAGTGCCGCCTTGGCCTCAGAGATAAAATCTGCATACCCTGGCGTATCAATTATACTGAGGTGATGATCCTGCCACTGGCCATTCAGCAAAGAGACCTTGAGCGAAATCTGACGCTCAATCTCGGCCGAATCATAATCCGATGTCGTCGTCCCGTCATCAATGCGTCCCAAGCGATTTACGACGCCCATGTTGAATAACATGGCCTCAGACAGCGCTGTTTTACCCGCGCCGCTATGGCCACACAGAGAAAAATTCCTCGTTTGTTCGCTCAATTTGCCTCCTCCTGAATTAAGAGAAGTGCTTAATTAATTGGCCTACCTTGGCGTTGTCAAGGTATTTTCCACAGACACAAAAAAGCCCACCCCCAAAGGGATGGGCTTTTAAAAAATCCGGCAGCGTCCTACTCTCCCACTAGGCGACCCCAGCAGTACCATCGGCGCAAGAGGGCTTAACGGCTCTGTTCGGAATGGGAAGAGGTGTTTCCCCTCCGCTATGACCACCGGAAAACTCAAATTCTCTTCAACAACCGAATACAGGCCCACACCAAAAGCAATGCAAAACTCCAGTATTGCTGCGACAATGAATTGGTCAAGCCGCACGGCCAATTAGTATTGTTCGGCTTCACACATTGCTGCGCTTCCACCTGCAACCTATCAACCTCGTAGTCTACGAGGGGCCTTTAGGTAGGTTAACCCTACGGGATATCTAGTTTTGGAGTGGGCTTGACGCTTAGATGCTTTCAGCGTTTATCCCTTCCGAACGTAGCTACCCAGCGGTGCTCCTGGCGGAACAACTGGTAGACCAGAGGTCCGTCCAACCCGGTCCTCTCGTACTAGGGTCAGATCTCCTCAAATATCCTACACCCACGGCGGATAGGGACCGA
Source organism: Candidatus Latescibacterota bacterium (assembly GCA_022819745.1). The sequence goes on from JAJEGS010000051.1 coordinate 81,925, forward strand.
ACTGTCTCACGACGTTCTGAACCCAGCTCGCGTAGCGTTTTAATTGGCGAACAGCCAAACCCTTGGGACCTTCTCCAGCCCCAGGATACGCTGAGCCGACATCGAGGTGCCAAACTGCCCCGTCGCTATGGGCGCTTGGGGGCAATAAGCCTGTTATCCCCGGAGTACCTTTTATCCGTTGAGCTTCGGCGCTTCCACGCGCAACCGTCGGATCACTAAGCCCTGCTTTCGCACCTGCTCGACTTGTAGGTCTCGCAGTTAAGCTCCCTGTATGCCTTTACACTCTACGCGCGATTACCGACCGCGCTGAGGGAACCATTGGGCGCCTCCGTTACTCTTTAGGAGGCAACCGCCCCAGTTAAACTACCCACTTGGCACTGTCTCCGATCCTGATCAAAGGACCAAGGTTAGAACTTTAACAAGGCAAGGGTGGTATTTCAAGGTCGGCTCCACGAAAACTGGCGTTCCCGCTTCATAGCCTCCCACCTATCCTACACGTGCAGTGTCAAAATCCAATACCAAGCTGTAGTAAAGGTTCACGGGGTCTTTCTGTCCTGCCGCGGGTATCCGGCATCTTCACCGGAACTACAATTTCACCGAGTCCCTCGTTGAGACAGCGGCCAAGTCGTTACACGATTCGTGCAGGTCGGTTTTTAGCCGACGAGGAATTTCGCTACCTTAGGATCGTTATAGTTACGACCGCCGTTTACTGGAGCTTCGATTCAAAGCTTCGCTCCCGAAGGAGCTAACTAATCCTCTTAACTTACCAGCACCGGGCACGTGTCAGTCCCTATACATTGCCTTGCGGCTTAGCAGAGACCTGTGTTTTTGGTAAACAGTCGCCCAGCCCGTTTCTCTGCGGCCCCTTTGGGCTCCACCCGCGAGGGGCTTCACCTACTGAGGGCATCCCATCTTCCGAAGTTACGGGATCATTTTGCCGAATTCCTTAACGAGGGTTCACTCGCGCACCTTTGGATACTCTCCTCATCTACCTGTGTTGGTTTGCGGTACGGGCACCTACAGAACTCACATAGAGGTTTTTCTAGGCAGTATGATTAGGGTCAGTTTATGCCGTTAGACGGCTCCCCATCGCTTCTCGGGGTTAGCGGCCATCCGGATTTACCTAGTTGGCCCCCCTACGAGCTTAGACCAGCATTTCCAGTCGCTGGCTGACCTTTCACTTCTGCGTCACCCCATAGCTCGAACGCTCTGAAAGTGGTACAGGAATATTTAGCCTGTTTTCCATCGCCTACGCCTTTCGGCCTCAGCTTAGGTCCCGACTAACCCCAGGAGGACGAGCCTAGCCCAGGAAACCTTAGATTTTCGGTGAGCGGGATTCTCACCCGCTTTATCGCTACTCATGCCGACATAATCACTTCCATCTCGTCCAGCGAACCTTGCGGTTCACCTTCGGCCTACTATGGAACGCTCCCCTACCAATCCGCACTTCGCGAACGAAGTGCGAAGTCCGCAGCTTCGGTGGTAAGCTTAGCCCCGGTACATTGTCGGCGCGAGATCACTTGACTAGTGAACTGTTACGTACTCTTTAAATGATGGCTGTTTCTAAGCCAACATCCTAGCTGTCTCAGCAATCTCACATCCTTTTGATCACTTAGCTTACACTTAGGGACCTTAGCTGGCGATCTGGGTTGTTTCCCTCTCGCGTACGGAGTTTATCCCTCGCACGCTGACTCCCTTGAAACAAGTCAATGGCATTCGGAGTTTGGTTCGGTTTGGTAAGCGGGTAAGCCCCCTAGCCGATCCAGTGCTCTACCTCCACGACTCTTTTTCAAGAGGCTAGCCCTAAAGCTATTTCGGGGAGAACCAGCTATCTCCAGGTTTGATTGGCCTTTCACCCCTACCCACAGCTCATCCGAGAACTTTTCAACGTTCGGCGGTTCGGACCTCCACGAGATTTTACTCCCGTTTCATCCTGGCCATGGGTAGATCACCTGGCTTCGGGTCTACTGCATGCAACTGAACGCCCTATTCAGACTCGCTTTCGCTACGGCTCCTTCACTGAGTGAATTAACCTTGCTGCATACAAGTAACTCGTCGGCTCATTATGCAAAAGGCACGCCGTCAGGGTACAAGCCCCCTCCGACTGCTTGTAAGCGTACGGTTTCAGGTACTATTTCACTCTCCTTCTCGGAGTACTTTTCACCTTTCCCTCACCGGTACTAGTGCGCTATCGGTCACGAGAGAGTATTTAGCCTTGGAGAGTGGTCTCCCCAGCTTCCCACAGGGTTTCCCGTGCCCCGTGGTACTCGGGAACGTCATAGGGAAGTCGACTACCATTTCGCCTACAGGACTATCACCTTCTATGGTAGAACTTTCCAGAACACTTCGACTATGGTGTCGATTGGTAACTTCCCGCCAAGTCAGCACTCTTGACAAATGACGCCCCACAACCCCGCCTATACAACGCGTGCTGGCTTTAACATACAGACAGTTTGGGCTGTTCCCCGTTCGTTCGCCACTACTAGGGGAATCGCGGTTGCTTTCTCTTCCTAGGGGTACTTAGATGGTTCAGTTCCCCCCGTTTGCCCCGCTCGGACTATGTGTTCATCCGAGGGTAGTGCAGCATGACCTGCACTAGGTTGCCCCATTCGGAAATCCCCGGATCAAAAGTTATTTGCACCTCCCCGAGGCTTATCGCAGCTTATCACGTCCTTCATCGCCTTCTCGTGCCAAGGCATCCACCGTACGCCCTTTGTAGCTTGACCAAAAATCACTGCCACAACACTACTAGAGGTAATGCATCACGGTGTCTCAAGCAGTAAGTACTATAACGTACTTCCACTCGGTAAACCTTGATTATTGGTATGAACCTGTATTCGATTGTCAAAGAGCAAAAGCCTGAATGGTGGGGGTAGGTGGAATTGAACCACCGACCTCACGCTTATCAGGCGTGCGCTCTAACCACCTGAGCTATACCCCCGAAAATCGAATAACGCACATGAGAGCAGATCAAAGAGTAAAAACATTGACCTAGGTGGATAATGTCGGGAGTCTAAAATTCCCAATAATCCCCTTAGAAAGGAGGTGATCCAGCCGCACCTTCCGGTACGGCTACCTTGTTACGACTTAGCTCGAATCGACAGCTCCACCTTCGGCACTTCCTTCCTTGCGGTTAGGATCGCGACTTCAGGTGTTTCCGTCTTTCCTAGCTTGACGGGCGGTGTGTACAAGACCCGGGAACGTATTCACCGCGGCATGCTGATCCGCGATTACTAGCAATTCCACCTTCATGGAGTCGAGTTGCAGACTCCAATCCGAACTGAGACTGGTTTTTTGGGATTGGCTCCACCTCGCGGTATCGCGACCCTTTGTACCAGCCATTGTAGCACGTTTGCAGCCCAGGACGTAAGAGCCATGATGACTTGACGTCATCCCCACCTTCCTCCTGCTTATCACAGGCTGTCTCCTTAGAGTTCCCAGCATTACCTGATGGCAACTAAGGACAGGGGTTGCGCTCGTTGCGGGACTTAACCCAACATCTCACGACACGAGCTGACGACAGCCATGCAGCACCTGTCTCGAGGTTCCCGAAGGCACCCTCCTGTTTCCAAGAGGTTCCGTCTGATGTCAAGCCCTGGTAAGGTTCTTCGCGTTGCATCGAATTGAGCAACATGCTCCACTGCTTGTGCGGGTCCCCGTCAATTCCTTTGAGTTTCAGCCTTGCGGCCGTACTCCCCAGGCGGGGTACTTAATGCGTTAGCTACGGCACTGAGGGGGTCAATGTCCCCCAACACCTAGTACCCATCGTTTACGGCTAAGACTACCAGGGTATCTAATCCTGTTTGCTCCCTTAGCTTTCGCACCTCAGCGTCAGTACCAGCCCAGGAATCCGCCTTCGCCACTGATGTTCTCCCAGATATCTACGCATTCCACCGCTACACCTGGGATTCCGATTCCCTCTGCTGGACTCAAGGTGTGCAGTTTCGGCTGCAGTTCTCTGGTTGAGCCAGAGGATTTCACAACCGACTTGCATACCCGCCTACGTGCCCTTTACGCCCAGTAAATCCGAACAACGCTCGCTCCCTACGTATTACCGCGGCTGCTGGCACGTAGTTAGCCGGAGCTTCCTCTGAAGGTACCGTCAAGCAACGAGCGGTATTAACACCCGCGCCTTCTTCCCTTCTGACAGGAGTTTACACCCCGAGGGGCTTCATCCTCCACGTGGTGTCGCTGCATCCGCCTTTCGGCGATTGTGCAAATTTCTAGACTGCTGGCTCCCGTAGGAGACTGGCCCTTATCTCAGTGCCAGTGTGGCCGTTCACCCTCTCAGGCCGGCTACGCATCGTCGCCTTGGTAGGCCATTACCCTACCAACAAGCTAATACGACGCGGGCCCATCCCTAGGCGGCAGCTTACAAGTAGAGGCCACCTTTAAAAACGAGTCATCAACTCGCCTTGTCATTCGGTATTAGCACTTCGTTGGAAGTGTTATCCCCAACCCAGGGGCAGGTTGCCCACGTGTTGCTCACCCGTTCGCCACTGTACTCGTCACCCGAAGGTGACTTTCTCGTTCGACTTGCATGACTAAGACACACCACAAGCGTTAGTTCTGAGCCAGGATCAAACTCTCCGTGAGAAAAATTTGATATACTACTTTTTGAAATCCAAGCTCTTCGACGCTGGACCCTCATGTACGTTATTCGATTTTCAAAGATCAAAATTGCTCAAGTATCGAGCGGCCTCATAATATGCTACACAACTATCTTTTTGTCAACTTCTTGTTAAGAAAAATAGCGGCCCCAAAGACAAAACCGACACAACGCTCCCATATCAACCCCAGCTAGCGGCCCCCTTCAAATCGCCCTGCCTTTCTTGGGCAATGCGCTCGAAATAACCGCTGCGACGATAGGCATCTAGAGGATTCGCCTCGGCTCCCAGCTCTTGGCGCACAATCGCCAACAGGGACCGCACATCCGTGTCATAGGCATTGCGCAAGATTTCTTCGCACGCCACTACGTCGTCCTCCGCCTGGGCCTCAGCTAGTGCCGTACGGTCAACCAGCAGTGCACGGGCATAGGCTATCTGGATATTGAGCACCGACTGAATCATCGCCTCGACTTTGGGCTTGATAATATGGCTTTGGTCAATCATGTAGGCGATATTCGCCGCTGCGGCACCACGCCGCTCAGCATTGAGGATCTCGTGGTAAATCAGAAAGACCTCGTAGAGGTTTACCGACCCGGTGGTCACATCGTCATCGGCGTATTTGCGGTTGTTGAAGTGAAAACCACCCATCCGACCTTCGTCGAGGAGCAAGGCCACGATGTGCTCAATATTGGTGGAAAGGGGATGGTGCCCTAGATCAACAAGCACTTCGGCCTGCGGCCCGGCCTTAGTGGCGAAATTTAGCGCCATACCCCAGTCGGCAATGTCAGTATGGTAAAATGCCGGCTCAAAGAATTTGTATTCAACGAGCATCCGCGTCCCTTCGGGCAGCATGGCGTGCGTCTCCCTCAGACATTCTTCAAAGCGCCGCTTGCGTTCGATAATATCGTCTTGGCCCGGATAGTTCGTACCGTCGGCAAACCAAAGGCTCAGCACGGTGGACCCTGTCTGCTGCATGATATCCACGCACTCGTGCATGTGATCGAGCGCTTTGCGACGCACAGCCGGGTCCCGATGGCCAAAACTGCCTAATTTGTATTCGGGCTCTTGGAAGACATTGGGATTAATTGCCCCAATGCACACGCCCAATTCCGCCGCTTCTTGCCCCAGAGCGTCGTAGTCATCCACTTTATCCCACGGGATGTGCAAAGCCACGCCGGGACAGACACCCGTCACCTTGTGTACTTGGGCCGCATCGGAAAGCCGCTCGTGGACATCGCGAGCGGCACCGGGCTGTTTGAAAACGCCAAAGCGCGTCCCAGAATTGCCATATCCCCAAGAGGGCGTCTCGATCTCTTGGGCTTTGAGTTTGGCTTTGACGTCTTCGACTTCGACCCCTTGACTTGAGAGCATCTCGGCTAAAGCTGCGAATTGGTCCTCTATACTGTGCTGTGGGATTCCCATTCTACCTCTCCTCTAACTATTGGGCTTAGCAGGTCAAGTCGGTACATCGAGACGGTAGTTACACTCAACCGCTGCGGCCTGCTCCCGTCTCACCCTTAGGCGTTCTGCAGAACTTGTAGCTGGAGTTCAAGGTTGCGCAACCCAACTTCGCCGGATACAAGCGGCGTTATTTCGGACTGTATTGCCGACTCAGCAAACCGGGCGATGAGTAGCGACATGAAATCATCGCCGATTAGCTCTGATTCACCGGTGCTGAGCACCGAGCAATAAGTTCCGTCTGACGCAGACCGCCCTGCGCAATCGACCAAAAAGCCATTGACGCCGAACCGCCGCAGGGGTTGGCCTGCGTGCAGATCGCGGACGATGATTTCACAACTACAACTTCCCGCCGAATCGGCAAAACTGAAACAGGCTTGCACTTCTCCGCTCCCCGACACCACTTGTAGCGACTCAGGCTCAATGACCCCGTCGGGCATCCAAGCCAATAGCATACTCAAAGGATGGGGAGCCATATCGATCCACACCTCTGCGGCGCTGCGGCGACGCCCCCGCGCCAAGGTTTCCATTTCCGCGTAAAAGGATTCTACGGTAGCAAGCGCCCCACGGGCTTCTTCGTATAGCTGCCGGTAGTAGGGTAGCACAGCAGCGTATTGAGTACAAACGCCCAAGTGCAGATTGGTTTGCCTAGCCAAATCAACCAAGGCTCGCCCTTGCATCTGCGTCTGCTTTGGCCCATCCGAATGCCAGACTAAGGGTTTTTCGCAGAGGACGTGACAACCCCGTTCAAGAGCGCATTTGACACAGTCGAAATGGGCCTCGTTCGGCAGACAGACATCAACCACATCGGGCGTTTCTTCGCTCAGCAGCCGGTCCAAGTCCCAATAGCCTTGGCCCGAAAAGGGAAAAATATCGCGTAGAACGCGCCCTGTGGCAGCAGCACTTTCCCGACTGCGGCCCCAAAAGCCGACGACTTGTGCACCGGCGCGGTGGAACCACTTGGCGTGATGCTTGCCGATGCCGCTGGCACCGGCGATGGCGACGCGCAGGGCCCTTTCCATTTCTCCTCCAATACAAAAAGAGCCGACAGCCCATCTGTCGGCTCTCCTAAGCAGGGCCGGTGGCCTCTAGCTTTAGCTATTACTTCTTCCTCGGTGCCAGCTTGGCCTCCTGAGCACGTTGCTTCAAGCGCTTTTTGCGCCGCTGCCGCCGGCTCCTCAATTCCTTATCTCTCATTCTACCTTTACTCGAACCCATCTATATATCCTCCTAAGAATAAGAAGCAGTTGTCGGCAATATATTCGGCGATACCACCAAGGTCAAGCGAGAATCATCCGCAAAAGAGCCATGCGCACGTACAGCCCGTTGTGGGCTTGGCGAAAATAGGCCGCCCTCGGATCTGTGTCCACTTCCGGGTCAATCTCATCGACGCGCGGCAGCGGGTGCATGACAACAGCGTGTTCCTGCATACAGTTCATCACCGAGCGGTCGACAATGTATTTACCTCTCGCCTGCTCGTATTCTCCAGTGCGGTCGCCAAAGCGCTCCTTTTGGATGCGCGTCTGATAGACGACATCGGCCTGCTTCGCCACCTCATGTAGATCGTCCACCTCCTCGAAAGGGACCTGGTGCCGCTGCAAATACTCCTTTATATCGTCCTTCATCCTCACTATCTCAGGCGCGACGAAGTACATCTTAACGCCCTCGTATTTGGCCAACAGATAGCACAGCGAACGCACCGTCCGTCCATTGGCCAGATCTCCCACCAGAGCAATTGTAATTTTTTTGAGGCGTCCGATCTCGCGCTGGATAGTAAAGAGGTCCAACAGGGCTTGGGTCGGGTGCTGTCCGGCACCGTCGCCGGCGTTGATCACCGGGATGCCAGCGACAGCAGCAGCTCGGTTGCTAGCCCCGCTTTCGTAGTGTCGCAACACGATCACGTCCGAGTACCCGGCGATGACGCGAATAGTGTCCTCGAGGGTCTCTCCTTTGGCCGCCGAAGAAAATTCCTGTGCGCTCTCAGTCGTAATGACGGCCCCACCCAACCGCGTCATCGCCGACTCAAAGGACAGCCGCGTGCGCGTACTAGGCTCGTAGAACAGCGTTGCCATGACCCGGCGATTGAGGATATTGGATCCGTAGTGCTGAACTACTTGCTCCATCTCTTGGGCCGTGGAGAAAATGGCGTCTATCAAGTCTAGGTCGAATTGCTGCGCTTCGAGGACGTGATAAAGGCGATCCATCAGGTGCTCCTCAACGACCTTCCCGTTCTCCCAAGACCGCCATAATCTCCGCTTCTGCCGCCACTTCCTCCCCCACCAGTGCTCGTCCCTGCAACTTACAGGATCCGCCCCGCTGCCTTAGCACTTTTAGCTCCAGTCGCAGCTGGTCCCCCGGCACGACCGGGCGGCGAAATTTGCAGCGATCAATCCCGGCAAAAAAAGGCACCTTGGAGCCGGGATTTTCCACGCCGCTCAGCATCATTGCGCAACCCGCTTGCGCCAGTGCCTCGACGATCAGCACTCCGGGCATGACTGGATAACCGGGAAAATGCCCTTGAAAAAACGATTCGTTGGCCGTCACGTTCTTCAAGGCCACGACGCGTTCCCCAGGTTCCAATTCGAGGATGCGGTCGATGAGCAGTAGCGGATAGCGGTGCGGCAATAGGTCGAGAATTTCCGTTAAATTCACTCCTGCTCCTCTTCTTTTTCCTTCTCCATTAGTTCCAGTAACTGCTCGGTTAGATCGTACTCTTCCTTGGCAAAAACCAGCCCACTCGAAGGCGCGGCGGCGTCAAAAATAAAGTCGTAGTCCTTTTCCTCGGCCATGCCCTGAATGGCATCGTTGATTTTTTGGAAGATCGGCTCGGAAAGCTCGATATTCTTGCGCATCAGCTCGCCTTCGGGGCCGAATTTCTCTTGGATAAACTGTTGAAGCTGCTGCCCTTTGGTATCGAACTCGGCCTGTAGTTCCGCCTTTTTCGCCTCGCTCAACAGCAATTCCTGCCGCCGAAAATCCTCTTGCATCTTAAGCAGCTTGGCCTCGCGGTCCTTGGCTTGGTTCTCGTAGTCTTGGCGTAGCTGGTCCAACGTGCGCTGCGCATCCCGGAATTCGGGCAGGCGCTCTTTGAGCACTTCCGAATCAATGTAGCCTATTTTCAACTGAGCCAAGGCACTTGTGGCGCAACAAGCCACGACGAGGGCGGACAATAGGGCGCGTTTCATACGTACTCCTCTTTATGGACGGGAATCAATGGGATTGAAGTTGCGTTCATCTTTTAATTCAACTGCGCTACTCTCGCTGCAACGGATCTCAGGCTGCTATTTGATCTGCACCTTGACCTTAGATCGCTTGCGCCGCCTCAACGAGAGACCACCAAAGCCGCTGATAACGGCAATGTAAAACCCAACATCGTACCACCAGCCTGTATTTTGCGGTTCATAGAGGCGAATGTCGGAGTTAAATAATCCCCAGATGAGCGATATGGGAGCGATCCAACCGTGCCAGATTCCCCAGAAAAACCCGGCGGGATTCGCTTCAGTGTGTTTCCCGTCGCCAGGGACACACCCGGCAAGCGAAATCAGAACGATCAAGACAAGTATGCAGATCAACTGTTTGGCCATGAAAAATCCTGCGTCGATCCGTTTTTGTATAATCCGCTGTTTTCTTTCGCTCAAGTAAATTGTATAAGATACGACCTAGCAGAATTTTGTGAAACAGCGGACATAAGAAGGCCCAAGATGCCAGACGACATCTTGGGCTTCGTCTTGTGCCCCTGAGATCAGAGCCTAGTAAAACTGCGGCCCAAACTGGAAGTGGGTCCTCCAGCCTCTAGGCCCCTCATTCCCATCTTTATCTTTCTCAGGGTCAAAACCATAGCCGAAGTCGAAGCCGATCATCCCCAGCATCGGCGTCTGGACGCGAAAACCAAAGCCCAGCGAGCGCCTAAGGTTCAAGGGGTCGAGCTCGGGAATCGTCGCCCAAGCATTGCCCGCGTCTGCGAAGAGGATGCCGTACACCTGCTGCTCGGCTATCGGAAAGCGGTACTCTAGGTTCAACACCATCATCGAGCGGCCGCCGAGCGGAATCCCGCTGAATTCGTCCTTCGGACCTACGGAGTAATCCGGATAGCCCCGGACCTGTCCGTCCCAGTAATCAATACCGCCTGGAGTAAACAGATCATAGCGAGAAATGTTCTCGTCGTCCCAGTTAGAAAAACCATCGATAACCGCGACTTTGGTCTCCAAACTCCAGACGAACTTCCACCAACTCGGTCGATAGTAGTTAAAAATCACTTCGTGGTTGTGGTAATCCACATCGCCGGCAATGATTGAGGAGGCGACCGATGGAGTGTAGCTAAAAACCGTCCCCTTGGTCGGGAACTCAGCCCGGTCGCGCGTATCACGAGTATAAATCAACTCAAAGCGACTCGTAAGCTGATCTTGGTAGCGGGGATTTGTCGCAAATATAGTACTGTCTGCAAAGTCGGAATAGCCTTGGGTGCGAAGGCGATAACCCAGCGCAAGGCTGGAATTAGCAGGCTTCTTCAACCGCCGGCCCACGCGCACATTGATCGACTTGCTATTGGATTTCCAGAGGAAATCGCTATTGGTTAGCCGATAGCTGGAGCTCCGGTAGTCGTAGTAACGGAGGTTTTGCGTATAAGCGCGCGCCGACAGACTAGTCGGGGTGTCAAAGAGCCACGGCTCGGTAAAACCGACGAGGAACTGCTCGCGCCGAGTGCCGAATTCCCAGTTAAAGTCTAAGCTCTGACCCATGCCGCGGAAATTGGGAATCTGCAGGCCGATTTGGCCTACCATCTTGTCGCGGTCCGAATACCCCGCCCCCATAGACGCTTGCCCCGTCTGCCGCTCATCAACGTTAAACACCATATCCACCAGCCGCTCGTCCTCACCAGTGCTGTATTGGGGCTGGATTTGCACATCCTTGAAGAAGTTCAACAGCATTATGCGCCGCTGACTTTCTTGAACGAGATTTTGCTGATAAATATCGCCCGGACGCAATTCGATCTCGCGCCGGATCACCTTCTCCCGCGTCTTGGTATTGCCGGCAATCTCGACCTTGCGAATCGTCCACGGCTGCCCTTCAAACACCTGAAACGACACGTCAATCGAGTCGTTGCGAATCGTCTCCTGCGGCACCACGCGCGTGTCCAAGTAGCCCTTCTCGTAATAGACAAAGCGCGCCAAATCGGCCAGTTCTGGCCCCGAGCGCCCATATACCATCCCCTCCTGCAACTCCAGTTTCTCCACCAACTCGTCGGAGCCAAACAGCTCGTTGCCTTCCCAAGCGACTTCGCCTAACCGGTACTGTAGCCCCTCGTCGATTTCCACGTCGATGAACAAGTGCCGCCGCGTCGAGTCGTAATAGACGCTGTCGCGCACTATGGCTGCCTGCTGAAAGCCCAAGCTGCGATAGTACGCCAGCAGCTTCTGCTTGTCCTCCTCGTACGTATCGCCGTTGAACTCGCCCTTGCGCCACCAGCGCTTTTCCTCGGTTTCCATCAACGACACCAATCGGCGCGGCTCCGGACCTTGGCCATCCCATTTTTGTGGCCGCCGAGGACTGCGCGCTGGCAACTCTCGGCTGTCGATCACCGTGTCGTCGGCGCGGTGTTGGATCAAGCGAATCTGCTTGATCTGCACCTTGGATCCCTCGTTGATGTCGTATTGGAGGAATACCTCGCCCTCTTCCGCGCCGGCAAAGGTCTGGCCTTTGACCTCGGCGCGCAGATAACCCTTCTCGCGATACAGGTCGAGGATTTTCTGCTCGCCCCGCACCATATCCCTCGGCGCGATAACCTGACCAGTAATCAAGCTCAGCGCCTCCTTGAGGTCTTTCTCCTTGAGGTTTTTCTGCCCCTTGAACTGCAAACCCTCTAAGGCTGGGTATTCTTCAACCATAATGATCAGGTTGATTCCCTCGGGAACGGGGTCGCCCCATATCTGGATATCCTCAAAGACGTTGAGTCCTTGAAGGTCGCGCACTGCCTGCTGCACGTTCTCTTGCGATAGCTCAATTCCAGGCTCCAAGCCCACTGTGGTCAGGATCAGCGACTTGGCCACCTTGCGCAGCTTACCCTGCACCTCGATCGAGACGACCTTTTGGGCCTCGACCGCGCTCCCCAGCAGCCCCACAGAGACGACAGCAAAAAGTATGGTGCGAAAATTTTTCATATCAACTCGTGGTCGCGCGCTTCTTCTTTACTTCTTCGCCCGCCCCTTCTCGACGCTCCTCGTCGAACACTAGTTCCTCGCCCTTTTTAGTGACGCGGATACGACTGCCCTCGCCAAAGCGGCCCTGGAGAATCTCCTCGGCCAGCGGATCTTCGAGCATCTTCTGGATGGTCCGCTCCAAATAGCGCGCGCCATACGCCTGATCAAAGCCCTTGTCGGCGAGCAACGTTTTGGCTCCAGGAGTAACTCGCACTTGGATATCTTGCGGTGCCAAACGCGCTTTGAATTCCTCCAAGCGAATATCTATGATAGCCGCAATGTGCTCTTTGTCGAGCGCGTGGAAAATGATGGTGTCGTCAACGCGATTGAGGAATTCGGGGTTGAAGGTCTTTTTCAAGGCGTCGTTGATCTTGCCCTCCATCTGCGCGTACATCGAGTCGGAATCGGACTTTTGGAAGCCCAATACACCGCCTGTACCCACATCCCGACTACCTGCGTTAGAAGTCATAATCAGCACGGTATTGCAGAAATCTACCTTGCGGCCTGTGCTATCGGTAAGCCGCCCCTCGTCGAGAATCTGTAACAGGATGTTGAAGACATCGGGATGGGCTTTCTCGACCTCGTCTAGTAGAACCACTGAATAGGGGCGACGGCGGACCCGCTCGGTAAGTTGCCCCCCTTCGTCAAAACCCACGTAGCCCGGAGGTGCGCCAATCAGGCGCGACACTGCGAATTTCTCCATGTACTCAGACATATCGACCGAAATCAACGCATCAGCGTCGTCGAAGAGGAATTCGGCTAGCCGCTTGGCCAACTCGGTCTTGCCCACGCCCGTCGGGCCGAGAAAGATAAACGAGCCGATGGGCCGCTTGGGATCCTGTAGGCCCGCGCGACTGCGGCGGATAGCCCGTGCAATCGCAGTGACCGCTTGCTGCTGACCGACGATTTTCTTGGTGAGCTCCGCTTCCATGGCCAGCAGACGCTCGGTCTCGGTCTTGGCCAGCCGCGAGATCGGGATGCCGGTCATACTAGCGATAACTTCGGCGATGTCGTCTGTGGTCACTTCGACCACTTCGTCGCGGACCGCTTCCTCCCACGCTTGGCGTTTGTTTTGTAGCTGTTCATTCAACTGGAGCGCTTTGTCGCGCAGCACGGCGGCGTCCTCGAAGTCTTGGCGCTCGGACGCTTCGTTTTTTTGGCGATTGATTTCTTGTATCTCGGCCTCAATGCGGCCGATCTCTTCCGGCGGACTGAGCCGCGCCAGATGCACGCGCGAGCCTGTCTCGTCAATCACATCAATGGCCTTGTCGGGCAAGTAGCGGTCGCTTATATAGCGATCGGACTGGCGCACCGCATAGGCAACGACATCGTCGGCAAACTCCACGTGATGGTGGCTCTCGTAGCTGGAGCGCAGCCCCTTGACTATCTCAATGGTATTCTCGACCGAGGGCGGATCGACCATGATACTCTGAAAACGCCGCTCAAGGGCCCCATCCTTTTCGATGTGTTTGCGGTACTCGTCGAGAGTGGTCGCCCCGATGCACTGCAACTCGCCGCGCGCCAAAGCGGGCTTGAACATATTAGAAGCATCCAACGTGCCCTCGGCACTGCCAGCACCGACAATGGTGTGCAGCTCGTCGATGAAAATGATGACTTCGGAATTTTGCTGCAGTTCGTTCATTACCGCCTTGATGCGCTCTTCAAACTGGCCCCGGTATTTGGTGCCGGCAACCACGCCGCCCATGTCGAGGGTGACCAAGCGCTTGTCGAGGAGAATCTGCGGCACGCGCTTTTCAATGATGCGCTGGGCCAGCCCTTCGACAATAGCCGTCTTGCCGACGCCTGGGTCGCCGATGAGGATGGGATTGTTCTTCTTGCGGCGACTGAGCACTTGCGTGACGCGCTCAATCTCCTTTTGGCGACCGATCACTGGGTCTAGCTTGCCCTCGCGCGCCAACTGAGTCAGGTCGCGGCCAAAGTGGTCGAGAAAGGGCGTCTTGCTCTTCTTGCCCTTTTCCTTGCGCCCGGTCGTCTTGCCTTCGAGCACGGCCAAGGTCTCTTCTAGGGCCGTTTTGTAATCGACCCCAAAGGCAGCCAAAATCTGCGCGGCAACCCCCTCCTTATCCTTGAGCAGCGCCAAGAGCAGATGTTCGACGTCAATGAACTGCGTCTTCATCTCCTTGGCCTCGTTGGCCGCTACTTCGAGGATCTGTTTAGCGCGGGGGGTATAGGGCACCTCGCCAATGGTCATGGTGCCGCCCGAAGTCGTCACGTAGTCTTCTACTGACTGCTTGACCGTCTCCAAGCTCAACCCCAAGTTCGTCAGCACGGCCACGGCCTTGCCCTTGCCGTCCTTGATAATGCCCAACAGCAAATGCTCGGTGCCGATGTAATTGTGCCCTAGGCGCGCCGACTCCTCTCGCGCTAGCTTCATTACCTGTTTTACGTTTTCGGTGAACATGTTATTCATCTAGTCGTCCTCCACAATCCGCCTATGGTCTATGTCATAAGGAAACTTGATTCTCGACAATTCGGAGAGCGCGAATTGAATATCGAGCATGGCAAACTTTGCTGGATAAAGCTCGATTTTGAACCTACCAAATGGGCCGATTGTTGTCAAGATAACCCCCTCTGTTCGGCCCAGCGCCGTCTCACTAGTTCGGCGCGGCGCACATCGCGGTCTGCCGACGAGAGATCCGCTCTGGCTTCGGCTTGCAAATGCGAGGGCTGAGTAACGATCATTAACTCGTTGATAAAGCCGAGGGGCAAGCCGTCAATAAGCCCCAAACTACATCCTAAACGCACGGCCGATAACAAGTTCATAAAATCCTGCCCACTCAACACCCGCGCGTGTTGCAAAATCCCATACGCCCGCCAAACCTTGTCCTCCACTTGGGCCGATGCGTCGGCCAGCAAGGTGGCCTGCGCCTCTTTTTCATGGCTCATAATCTGTTGGGTTATCTCCGAGAGCTTCTCGACGATCTCCTCTTCAGTTACGCCCAAGGTGGCTTGGTTGGATATCTGAAATAGGTTGCCGACCACATTGGTACCTTCTCCATAAAACCCGCGCACTGCGAAAGCCATGCTAGTCAACCCGCGCATCACCCGTTCCATATCCTCGGTCAGGACCAAGGCCGGCAAATGAATGAGCACCGATATCCGCAAGCCCGTCCCCGTATTGGTCGGGCAGGCCGTCAAGAAGCCCCAGCGCTCCGACTGCGCCCAGTCCAACTCGCTCCTGAGCGCATCGTCGAGCGCATCAACCCGCTGCCATGCTGCGTGCGTTTGCAAACCCGGGAGGATGGCCTGCAAGCGGAGGTGATCCTCCTCGTTAATCATCACGCTAAGCGACTCATCTGCATTAAAGAGCACGCCGCGCTGGCCCTTGCTTTTGGCCAGAGCCGGACTAATCAGGTGGCGTTCCACCAGCAACTGGCGCTGGTTGGCCTGTAGGGCGTTCATGTGGAAAAAGGCCGCATCGCACATAGGGCGGCACTTTTGGGCGGCACTTAGGACCTGTTCAATGATTTTTTTTTGGTCTTCGAGTGTGGCCTGCGGCGCAAAGGCCCACCCTGCAAAATTGCGGGCCAAGCGGGCGCGACAACTAACGACCATGCCGTCGGCATCCCCTTCTCCGCTGAGCCAACTAGCCGCATTGTAAACGAGATCCTCAATATTCACGGCTATTTTCCTTCGAGGACGCGGATGCGGTCCCTGAGTTGAGCGGCCTCTTCAAAGGCCTCTTCCGCTACCGCTTGGGCCAGCTCTTCGCGCAATCGCTCCAACTCGTCGGCCGCGCCAGTACTTTGTGCTGCTTCCAGCGGCCCTTTGCCCCGATGCCTGTTGTCGCCGTGGATGCGTTTGAGCAGTCGTTCTAGCTGTGAGGCAAAGGCATCGTAACAATGGGGACAACCGAGGCGACCTATCTTCTTAAATTCCTCGTAGCTCATCGCGCAAGTCTGACAGCGCACCTCCCCGTCGCCTTCGGCCTCGGCCAACTTGGCCAGCTCTATTTTAATTTCCTTCACCAGCACAGGCGCTTCTTTGGCCTGTGCAGCTGGGGCTACCTGCACCTTGATGTTTTTTTCACTAGCACATTGATGGCAGAGTAAAAGCGTCTGTTTTACGTCGTCAACAATATGGGTAAAGGCCACTACGGCCTCGCGCTTGGCGCACACTCCGCATTTTTTCATGTCGCATCGTCTTCCATCTGCAACACACCCGCTTCTATGCGCCCCCGGCGATCCATGCTCTGGGCCAATTTGCGGTCGTGGGTCATCACCACAAAAGCCTGTCCGCGCTCTCGGGCCAACCCGGCGAGTAGTTGGTGCAGAGACTCGCTGGCCGCCTCGTCGAGATTGCCCGACGGCTCGTCGGCCAGCACGACCAATGGCTCGTTGACCAGCGCTCGCACCATGGCCACCCGCTGGCACTCGCCGCCCGACAGAGCTCCAGGCCGGTGGTACAAGCGGTCCACTAGTCCGACGGAATCCATCAACTCAAGAGCCTCCTTGCGACGATCGACGCCAGCGACCCGCGCCGGCAGTAAGACGTTTTCCAACGCGGTGAATTCCGGGAGTAGGTAGTGAAATTGGAATACGAAGCCAATATGCCGATTGCGAAAGCGCGACAACGCCTGATCGCCGAGATTGAGCACATCGGTGCCAGCGATTTGCAATTGGCCAGCCGTCGGCAGGTCGAGCGTACCTAGCAGGTGCAGCAAGGTGCTTTTGCCAACACCGGACTCGCCCATGACCGCGATCAGCTCACCCGCCCGCACCACTAAGTCCACGCCTTTGAGCACTTCCAAACCCTCGCCGCCAGTGTCGAACACCTTGCGCAAACCGCGCGCTTCGAGGATGATATCAGCCTGTTCCACCATCTTACATTATATACCGAATGGCTTCTACGGGCATCAACCCCGCGGCC
The DNA here is from genome assembly GCA_022819745.1 of Candidatus Latescibacterota bacterium. Next base: position 99,077 of record JAJEGS010000051.1, read on the forward strand.
TTGCGCGCCGGATAAATCGACGTCACCAAGCAGATGACCATGCTAATAGCCGCCACCATTACAAAGTCCACGACACTCATATCCACGGGCAACGAACTGATGAAGTACATGTCTCCAGGAATGGAAATCAGCGCAAAGCGCTGTTGGGCCAAACAGAGCGCAAAACCGATCAAGCAGCCCAAGAAGGTTCCGATGCCGCCAATGACCAAGCCCTGATAGATGAAGATGCGATAAATCTCGCCCACGGTGCAACCGATCGTCCGCAAGATGCCGATCTCGGGCGTCTTGATCAGCACTGACATAACTAGGATCGACATGATGTTAAAAGCAGCGACCAGCACGATGAGACTCAGCGCGAGGAAGATCGCCCATTTTTCCAACTCGATCCAGCGGAAGAACTCGGGAAAAAGCTGGGTCCAATCGCGCACTTGATAGGGATAGCCCAACTCCTCGGCTAGGCGGTCGCGGATCTCAGGCGCTTGGTAGATGTCTGCGACGTGGATGTGGATATCAGTAATCGCATCGCCCAATTCGAGCATGCGCTGGGCGTCTTCTAGGTGAATAAAAGCGTAGTTGTCATCGTACTGATACATACCGCTTTCAAAGTGATCGGTCACAAAAAAGGACCACGGACGCGGCGAGAAGCCATCCATCACAGCTGCTTCTACATCGAGGTTTTGCACCGTCATCAGCAACACCTCAGACCCCGGCCCCACGTGCAAACGCCGCGCCAAGTACTCGCCAAGGACAATCCCCCGCTTGTTCAGCTCTGCGAGCAAGCCGAGGCGCAACTGACCTTCTGGATTGGCGTAGCGCAGGTGCTCGGTCAAATCGGAGACTTCTGGAAAGGTCGCCGGATCAATGCCCCATACGGGAATGCCATCGACCCGGCCCAAATCGAGCTGGGAGGCAATAATGACCTTGGAATCCACGACCGGCGCTGCGCCCACGACCCCGGCAGCACCTTTCACCTGCTGCAACAGCGCGTCCCAATCAGCGATGGGGCCGCCATCGAAGCGGCGAATGTTGACATGGGCGTTCATGCCGATCAGCCGGTTTTTGACTTCGCCGGCAAAACCATTCGTCACCGAGAGAATTATCACCAAAGCCGCTACCCCCAAGATCACCCCACCGACGGCCATATAGGCGATGACCGAAAAGAAGCCCTCGCGTTGCTTGGAGCGCAGGTAGCGGCCGGCGACAAACAGGGCAATGCTCACGCTCGTCCCTCGGTCAAATAGGCCCGGATGAAGCGGTCGATGTCGCCGTCCATCACCGCTTGGACATTGGCCGTTTCGCAAGCGGTGCGGTGGTCCTTGACTATGGTGTATGGGTGGAGCACGTAGGAGCGGATCTGCGACCCAAAGTCAATGCTCTTCTTGGTGCTCTCCACCGCAAGCTGCTTCTGCTTTTGTTCGTCCTTGAGGTGCTGGTACAGGCGCGCCTTGAGCACCTTAAACGCAGTGGCCTTGTTCTTGAACTGCGAGCGCTCGTTTTGACACTGGACGACAATGCCAGTGGGCAGATGCGTGAGCCGCACGGCCGAGGCGGTCTTGTTCACGTGTTGGCCGCCCGCGCCCCCGGAGCGGTAGGTTTCGACCTTCACGTCCTCGTCGTTGATATCTACCTCGATATCGTCTTCGACTTCTGGATAGACAAAGACCGAAGCAAACGAAGTGTGTCGGCGGCGACTCGTGTCAAACGGCGAGAGCCGCACCAAGCGATGGACGCCGGCCTCGGCCTTGAGGTAGCCATACGCATAATCCCCTCTAACCTCAATGGTTACGCCCTTGATGCCAGCTTCCTCGGCCTGCTGCAAATCCACGACTGTACATTCCATGCCGTGGCGCTCGGTCCAGCGCGTGTACAGGCGCATCAACATCGACGCCCATTCGGCGGCGTCCGTGCCCCCTGCTCCCGAGTGAATGACGAGAATCGCGTTCTTGGGGTCGGCCTCGTCGCTGAGCATCGTGCGAAACTCCAATTCGCCAATGCCCTGCACGGCGCTTTCGACCTCGGCCTCGACCTCGGCCAGCGCTTCTGCATCGTCCTCTTCTGCCGCCATCTGCCGCAGTTGGTCCAAGTCCTCCAACTGCTCGTCCAAGGTTTCCCAATCCGCGATGATGTCCTTGAGGATGCGCGCTGTCTTGCCGACGGATTCAGCCTGCCGCCGATCGTTCCAAAAGTCCGCGGCCGCCATGCGCTTCTCCAGCGCGGCCAACTCTTCCTTCTTACCACTTATGTCAAAGATACCCTCGCAGCCGCTCTAGTTGTTGTCGCCCACTTGTCAACTGTTCCTCAATCGTGGCCATTGTCATCTTCCTCGGTTTCGTAGTAGCGATCAAAAAGGAGGCTTTCGTGCTTGCGTTCAGAGGGTATTTCAAAAAGTAGCTGCCCCTCGTACACCTCGCCCTTCGTCCCCTTGAGTTGGTCGGTGTGTGCAATGAAAAACGGCGATCGCGACAGCGGATAATAGCGCCGCCCACCATCGTCAACTAGCTGAAAACACTTCGGCACAATCGCCCAAGCAAGCTGCAAATTCACCTGCAACCGCACGTCGATGAGCACGAACTTGTGTCCCTCGTCAGGCGGACCGTGAAAAAAGTGCATGTAGCGCACCCCGTCCACGGGTACCGTCAGGGCAACTTGGTTGTTGATGTTGGCGAACAGGTTGGTCAAATTTTCCAGCTTGTCCGCCGATCCGCCTGTCAAGCTCACCCCAATGTAGATCGGCACGAAGAGGGTCACGCCGCCCAAGACGACGCGGTTGAGCATCCGTAGGCGTTTATTCAACTGCTTTTTGCGCTCGCTTGCTCTGATTACCATGGCTTCCTCAAGGGGCGCGCACAAGGGCAATTTTGCCCAAGCGGCTGCGGCTAGGCAACCGCAGTTGATAGAAGTACATCCCGTTGGCTACGGCCCGGCCCGGCGTCCAACGCGGGGCGCGGCCCGGCCGGTCGTGACTCCCCGGCCACAGATCCCAACGCTCGGTGAACACCAATCGGCCCACTATGTCAAAAACGCTCAATTCGACGAGGCCGCGCTCGGCTAGCTGCACTGGAAAATGCACCACCCCATCCCGCGCTGGATTGGGGAAAGGTGCCAACAGGCGGTCCTCCTCCGGCGGCACCTCGTCGAGGCCACTGGCCGCCAGCGCGTTTATTTGCCCCCAGCCATACACCGTGTCGGGACCGGCGGTTCCCAAGTCCAGCGCGGTCGAGCGCAAAGCCTCCAGTACTTGGGCCGGCGTCCATTCGGGATTTTTTTGCAACAACAGGGCGCAAACCCCACTCACCAAGGGGGCCGCAAAGGAAGTGCCGCCCCTGCGTACATAGCCACCGCGCCGCAGATCCGCGACCACCACGCCGCTGCCGGGCGCGACCACATCCGGCTTGATGCGGCCATCAGCCGTTGGCCCCCGCGAGCTAAAGGAGGCAATCTGCGGCGTGCGCTCGCCACTGCCGGGCACATCTACCGCTCCCACCGCAATCGCGCCATCGGCGTCCGCCGGCATCGTTATGTAGTGCCAATCCCGGTTAGCCTCATTGCCCGCGGACACCACCACCGCGATGCCGCGCCGCACTGCCAGCGCCGCCGCCACGCTCGTCAGCGCGGTTTCCCCGTCCAGATCCGCTGGCGAGTAACCCGTGCCGTCGTCCCACCGATTGTAGCCCAACGAACTGTTGACCACCTGCGCTCCCAAGCTGTCGGCCCATTCCAAACCGGCGACCCAGCGGTCCTCCTCCGAGGGCATTTCGGGCATGTCATCGTTTAGTTCGGTCTTAGCCAAGATGTACTCAGCGTCGGGTGCTACGCCGACAAAGTGATCGGGCTGATATCCTGCCAGCAGGGAAAGTACTTGCGCACCGTGCAAGTTTTGGCTGCCGCTCCTTTCGTCGCCCGTGATGGGTTGATCGGCTTCATCGCTGACAATCTCGTCGTCATTGACAAAGTCGCGCTGAGCCACCACGCGAATAGAAGCAAAGGCCGCGTGTTCGGCGTAGTGGAAACCATTGTCGAGCAAGGCCACGCGCACCCCAGCACCCGTCAGACCTTGGTCGTGTAGGGGGGGAACGGCGATTTGGGCCAACTGCTCAAAGGCGAGTCCATAACGGCTTTGCTGCAACTTAGGACTGGCAAACAGCGCGGACGGCAGTGGACGGGGCCGCGACAAGCGCTGCACGGGCCGAGTTGCCACGACAAAGTCCGCAGTCTGCACTCGGCGCTGTACCTCGGGCGAGACCCGCGCACTGACCGCGTTGAGCCAACGCGAGGAGAAGCGCACGACCACCCCCATCTCCCGCAGCCGTTCGATATAGCGTTGGCTGACGGGCAGGTTCAGTTCCGCGTCCGTATGACCAGCCCCCAAATCCACCCAAGCGATGCGCCGTCCCTCGGCATCCGTTTTGTCGCGCAACAGAATCCAGATACTCTGATCCGCTGCAACCGCCAAGGCCCACACGTGTACCAGCAGAGCCCCGCACCACCACCGCACCCCCTTACTCAACAGGGGATTCCCTCGTGTCCAGCACCTCCACCCCTTCTGGCACCTCAAAAGAAAAGACCTCGTCGGCTATCCTCCTGTTGGCGCGGTGATCCCTCAGGACGTACGCCGTGCGATTGCCATTGGCCTCGCGCTGCTCGACTTGCAGTAGAATCCATCCCCTAGGATCCACCCAAACCCGCATCTGTTCGACCACAGAGGCTTCGTTTTCCGGCGCCATGATCAGCAAATAGCAAGGCCGTCCCCCCAACGCGCTTTCCTCCACCGCAATGGGCACATAGCGCTCGGTATAGTCGAAAAATACTTCCCAAGGGGTCTTTATTTCCGCTTCGTAGGGGCTGATCACCACTTGGCCGTTGTGCACGACATACGACCAGACGGCCTTGCCATCGGCCACCACCACATCCCCGCCTTCCAGTTCGATGCGAAAGCGATTCGGGCGGCGCAAATAGATCCGGCCCTCGCGGCTGCGGTACTTATCCAGCACGGCCCAGTAGAACTGCTTTTCAAAGCGGGCTGAAAACGTCTTGTAGCTAGCGAGGCGCTTTTGCACCCTAGCGATGATTTCTTCGCCGCTTTGCCCAAAAGCCGTGCTCGCCGCCAAGCCCACACAGAGCACAACCCACAACCACAGTCTCATTCTTCCGCGTCCTCCTCTTCCGCGCGCTCGACGAGAATCTCGCGCGGCTTTGCCCCGACGATCGGCCCGACGATACCGGCGGCCTCCAGCTCGTCCATCAATCGCGCGGCGCGGGAATAACCCACTTTTAAGCGCCGCTGCAAAAACGAGGTGGAGGCCTGCTGGTGTTCGCAGACTAAGCGCACGGCATCGTCGAAAAGGTCGTCGCGCACATCGGCAGCCGCGTTAATATCCGGCTGCTCGGAAAACACCGCAACTTCCTCGGCCTCGTACTGGCTCTCTTTTAATGCCGCGACCAAGCGCTCGGTTTCCTCGCCAGAAATAAAGGCTCCGTGGACGCGGAGCGGCTCACCTTGGCCGCTCGGCAGAAAGAGCATATCACCCATCCCCAACAGCCGCTCAGCCCCGTTGAGATCGAGAATCGTGCGCGAGTCCGTCTTTGACGCCACTTGGAAGGCAATGCGCGACGGGAAGTTGGCCTTGATTACCCCGGTAATCACGTTCACCGAAGGCCGCTGGGTCGCCAAAATGATGTGAATGCCCACAGCGCGCGACTTCTGCGCCAAACCCATCAGCGAGGTCTCCACCTCAGCGGGGGCCGTCATCATCAAATCGGCAAATTCGTCGATTACTATCACGATGTACGCCAGCGGCTTCTCAGGCTCAACGCCGTCTTCGGCAGCCTCGGCTTGGACGCTCGCCAGCTTGGCGTTGTAGTCGGACAGATTGCGCACCCCCAGCTGGGCCAGCTTCTGGTAGCGAGCTTCCATTTCGGCTACCGCCCACTTCAGGGCCTCGGCGGCCCTTTTCGGCTCGGTGATAACTGGCACCAGCAAGTGTGGTATATCGTTGTACATCGTCAATTCTACTACCTTGGGATCGACCATGATAAAGCGCACTTCGTCCGGCCTGGCCTTGAGAAGGATACTGCAAATTAGGCTGTTCAGGCACACGCTCTTGCCAGCCCCGGTGGCACCGGCGACCAATAGATGAGGCATTTTGGCCAAATCCGCGGCGCACGGCTCGCCCGAAATAGTCTTGCCCAGCGCCATGACCAGCTTGGAATCCGACCGGCTGAACACCTCGTCTTCGATAATCTCGCGCAAGTAAACGGTCTCTCGCTCCTGATTGGCAACCTCCACCCCCACCACGGATTTGCCCGGCACCGGCGCTTGAATGCGAATGCCTTTGGCGCTCATCACGCGCGCGAGATCGTCCGAAAGCGCGGCAATGCGATTGACCTTGACCCCTGGGGCTGGCTCCACCTCGTAGCGCGTCACCACTGGCCCGGGACTCACCTCCACGACCTGACAGGCCACGTCGAAATTACCCAGCGCATTCTCCAGCAGCTTGGCGTTTTCCAGCAAGGCCTCCTTAGAGACGTCACTTTGGCTAGCTGGCACTTCGTCTAGCAACTGGGTGCTCGGGATTTCGTAGCGACCACTGGCTTGCTTGCGGGCTGGCTCTGCCTTCTCTTGTTGGCGTACCGGCTCTGGCACAACTGCATCTTCGACCGCCGGTTCCTTCTTCTTTTTGCGCTCTCGCCGCTCAGCGCGCGCTGGTTCCTGCACCCGAGGCTCCACTGCAGCAACCTCTTCAACCATTGGCTTCCAAGGGGCCGCATCCTCGACCCGAGACTCCGCGCCAATCTCGGGTCGCATTTCTCGCACCATGGCGGTTTCGCCCCGTTTCCTTTTTGCGGCTTTGCTCTTGTGCCTCCGCAGACGCCCAAGCAACCGCCCAAGCAACCGCCAAACCACCGCCAAACCACCGCCAAACCACGCCAACAGCCGCCAGTTCAGCCCGGGGGTCAAAATCACCGCAACCACAAACAACGAGCCCAGCAAAACCGCCGCCCCTAGCCTCCCTAGATACGGTATGAGGAGATCCAAACTAATCTGGGTTCCCAGCACGCCGCCCAACGCGTAGGCCGTGTCCGGCGAATAGTCAGGCAGACCAGTAGCGATGCTGATGAAAACGGCCATGAGCAAAAGGCCCACACTACGCTGCACCGCAAGAGCCACCGGCTGGCAACGCACTCTATTCCAACCCCACACCAACAAGAGCATAGGCCAGACATACGCTGCCAGTCCCATGCTCGCAAAGGCCCCATACGACGCATACGCACCGATCCACCCCCCCCAATTCTCCGCCACCGACCGGCTCGAATTAGGGGGATCCAGCGGCGAATGGGATATCAAGCAGACAAACAAAAATGCGCCGAGGCCGAGGAGGAGCACCCCTAGCGCTTGGGGTTTCTTCTCGCCTTTGGGCGTATGTAAAAACTCGGACATAGAGCTGCAGACTCCGCTAGTACCTAGGCTGGGAAGCAATCAGATTGGAAAGGGGATTAACAAAAAATAAACAAAAACGCGGCTTTTTGCACCTTGCGGCGCGTCAGATCATGCCGCTGCGCTTGCGTCCAAACCACTCGACAGCCAACAGGGCAATCGCCAAAAGCGCGGGCCACAGCGGCCCCCACAGCGGCAAAACCTCGGCCTTTTCGACCCAACGCTTGCGCGGCGCAAGCTGTTTTAGCATGTCCTCCCAGTCCGCAAGCGAATAGGCGCGGCCGCCACTGGCTCGGGCCAGCTCGCCCAAGAGCAGTGGGTCGGCGCGCAAATCCCCAAGCTCAATGCTGTACTCTTCGACGACAAAGCGATCCCTAGCCGTACCTACAGCGGCTTGGTTCACTGCGGCCCGAACCTCGTATTCATACGTGCCGGGGGCTAACCCACTAGCGACGCCTCGATAGTGCCCTGCTCCTTGTGATTGCAGGTCGAATGCTTCTCGCCCGGCTAGCGCGACCTGCACCCTTGCCCCCGGCTGCGGCTTCAGCAATTCGTCAAAAACCTGCACCGCGAAAACCACTTCCTCTCCCGCCCGGTACACGGGCCGCTCGGTCGAGGCGCGGACCCGCCCACCCGGGGTGTTGAGCGCGAGCCATTTGGCGGCGTCGCGCCAGAACGTGCGAATGGTCTGCGGCTGGCCATCGACGCCGCTGCTCATCAGATCGAGTCGCCAAAAAGACGCTGACAGGGCTGCAATGACCTTACCTTCGCCATACGCGCCCACAACTATGACAGGCTCGCCGCCGGCACCCTCGACCAGCACGGTGGTGCCCGGCCGCTGCTGCGCCGTGCGAAAGTAGCCCGGCAGCGGTGGCAACCGAAGCCACGGATCGTCCGCACCCACAGGCTGACGCACGACCGGATGGTGCCGCCCGACTCCGCTGAGCCGCAACAAGACCTCGCCCGGCACAAAGGGCACAGGGCCAGCTACCTGAAGCGGCATGAGCGCAGTCAGCGGTGAGTCGGCCCGCCAAGCCCGCGCCATCTTGGGGCCCCCGACGACGAGCAAACCGGCACCGGCGTACACGTGCTGGACCAATGCAGCGGCGGGCGGGCCGTTGAGCAGCCATTCGCCCGGATTCACCAGCAGCACCACATCCCGGCCCTGCAAAACAGCCGGACTCCACGCGCCGCCGTAGAACGCGTCCGGCTCCTGCTGAATCATGGCCTCTACTACCCAACTCGAATCTGCGCTTAAACTGCGACGCAAAAAGGCCAAATCCTCGCTGGGGCCTCCGGCTAGCAACAGCACCCGCGTGCGCCCGGCGAGAATGTGGGTAAACGCAAGGGCCTCGTTGTCTGCGGTCGCAAATTCCCCGGCCACGGACGCAATGGCCACGCGAAAAATGCGCGGGCCAGCCTGCTGGGGCGTCACTGCAAAGGAAACGCGCTGCACCTGTCCATCGCCGGCCAACAGCAGCGATTGTCTCTGGAGCAATCGCTCTCCCTCGTAGAGCTGGACTTCCACGCGCTGTCCTTCGTATCCCCAACTCCGCACCTCGGCGTCAATTGGCTGGCTCTGACCGACGTATCCGGTTTCGGCTGTGCGCACGGCCACTAGCTGGACATCAACGGGTACCTCTGCGCCCCCCACGCCAAGCGCGTACACGGGCACGCCCAATTCCGCTCCCAGTTGCACGGGATCGCGGCCCAAGTTGTGGCCTCCGTCGGAGAATAGGACCACGCCTTGCACGCGCTCCCGCTCGGCTACCGCCTCCAAGCTCGCGGCAAGAGCGCGGCCTATATTGGTCGCCTGACCGCGAGTACTTGCGGTCGCGACCGTATCAAGCGCGAGCGAATACGCCGACTCGGCAAATCCCCAAGCGCGGACTTCGGCCTGCTGTAAGCGCGCTGACCAACGCTCGTCGCCCAGCACGGCCACCGCCTGTTGTAGTCGCGTGACAGGCCCGTCGGCTACCCTCATGCTCGGGCTGGTATCGACCAACACCAACACCAGCGGTCGGATGACCTGCTGGTGCCACCACGTCAAAACTGGCTCGCACAATACCATAGTTAGCAAGGCCACAGCCGCGGCGCGCAACGCCACGAGCACCATGCGGCGCTTGGGATCAACCTGCGGATACGTCCGCTGATATACCCAATAAACGAATGCGAGTAGGAAGGGCAGCAGGACGAGAAATACGCGTGGTCCCGCTAGCTGGAGGTGGCTATCCGACCACTCAGACACGCCAGCCCAAGCGGGGAGCGGCGTCCACATTGAGACTGTCGCAGACGCCGCGACTGAGGTAGAAGGCCCCAACAGCCCCTACCATAGCGGCGTTATCTGTACACAAATTGTACGCCGGACAATGGAAGGCTAGGCCGCGGTGCTCGACCGCGACGCGCAGCCGCTGGCGCAGCCGCTGGTTGGCGGCAACGCCGCCCGCAAGGCATACAGTCGCCACTGCTACTCGCTCCAAGGCCAGCAGGGTCTTAGCCACCAAGGCATCTACTACGGCTTCTTGGAAGCTAGCAGCAATATGGGCGAGCTGGGCCGTGCGCGCTTGCGGGGTAAGCGAGCGGACGTAGTGTAACACCGAGGTTTTGAGGCCACTGAAGCTGAAGTCCATCTCGTCCACGAGGGCGCGAGGGAAGTCAATGGCCTCGGGATCGCCATCCTCGGCCAACTCGGCGATGAGCCGACCACCGGCCACCACCCCCTCCCCGGGCAGTAGGCCCAGCAGCTTGGCGACCTTGTCAAATGCCTCGCCAGCCGCGTCGTCGCGCGTGCGGCCCAGCACTTCGTATGAGCCGAGTTCGCGTACCAAGATCAACTCGGTGTGTCCGCCCGACACCAGCAACGTCAGGAAGGGAACCTCGACCTGCGCGGCGACCAAGTTGGAAAACACGTGGGCCTCCAGGTGATGGACGCCCACCAGCGGCTTGTTGCGCGCCAACGCCAACCCCTTGGCCAGCGATAGCCCCACGATCAGCGACCCGACCAAGCCAGGCCCTCGCGTCGCTGCCACCCCATCCACTTCTTCCCACCCAACGCCGGCGGTCGCTAGGGCCTGTCGGACGACCGGCACCAAAGCACGCATATGGGCGCGCGAAGCCAGCTCGGGTACTACGCCCCCGTATGGCGCGTGATCTTGTTGCGAGAAGATGATATTGGAATGCACGGCGTACGACTCATCGACGACTGCCGCGGCCGTCTCATCGCAGGAGGTCTCTAGCCCCAGTACTAACATTCCTAGTAGCTCACCAAATCGACGTATGCCGGCGCGATCTGGCGCACCTCAAAAAGCGATGTCTCCGCGCTGTGTACTGGCAGTGCATTCCCTTGATATTCGGCGTAATCTACGTACAGCTCTATGTCGCGGGCCGGGTCGAGTTGGGTGATCACGCCAACCCCACCGCGCACCTTGACTTGGGCGGTGGCCGGCTCGGGCCGCAGGCGCGCCTCGCCGGCATGACGCACGGTAATCGGCACTCCGATTAAATCGTCCTCGGCTAACATCTGCACGGTGGCGCGCACGCTTACAGCCTCGGGTACGAACGCGAGTTGCGTGTGCTCGGGATGTCGCAAAGACCACTTCACATCCACATCTTCCCGGATATCCTGCAAAACCAGCGAATCCGTATCCACATAACGCAATGCTGCGACCTGCTGCTGCGGGCCGATCACCCGGACGAGCGCGGGATCGGCTTGCACCGGCGTCACCTGTACGTGGGCAGCAGCCACTTCTATACTCGCTTGCACCCGCACGGGCACATCCCGTTCCATCCTTGGCGCTAGGGCAATTGCAATTTCTTTTGGTTCGAGAATTTCCTTGACTTCGACATCCAAGTCGGCCGCCCGCTTGGTGATTTGGGAAGGAGTCAAGCGGTGGATCCGATTCTTGCCTTCGGCCCGCAACTTCAAGACAAAGGAATCGTCGTCCAAGTCAAACAGCAGATCCTTGCCCCCGCCAGTGACCAAGACGCGAACCGTGGAAGGCACTTCACTGGCCAGCACCATATCCCCATCCACACCTTCGCCCGGCGGCGGGACTTCGATCCAGAGGCGCACTGCAACTTCTTTATCGTAGTACTTCTCTGTAACTGCGTGAAGCCACAGCGCAAAAGATAAAACCAAAGCACCTGCCCTGATTCCCCAACTACTTACACTGATGTTGGCCAACAATAGACCCCATAAGAAGAAGAGGCTCCGCAAAAAGGGGCCTCTTCTCGTGATCTACTACTTTTACCGCGTGCCAAAGGCGAAGGACGGGACCGCTTACTTAAACGATCTCTTGAGTTCCTCGCCGATACTCAACTCGCCGTTGTCAATTCTTATATGGTATCCGCAACTTGGATTCGTGCAGGCCCACGCTTTGTAGTGAATGGCTGCGCCATCTCTTCCATAGTCGGAAAGCGGAATCAAAACGCCTTCCTTGCACTTCAAACACTCAGGAAAATCAGCCTTTTCCATCCGACCCTCTCCTCCGGTTTTAGCGTGTAGCCACTCGGGACTACACTATTATTTCAATGTACTGGTGCCGCCCCACTATGTCAATTGCCCAAGATGCACGGCGTATTCATATACGACCCGTTCCTGGGCGGCTGTTTCCACCGAGCCGGGACGCAGGTTCCGCACCTGGGCCAGGGCATCTGCTGCACTGCTGCCCATTCTTACCAAATAACTCGCCAACATCGTGCCCGTGCGCCCCAATCCCGCACTGCAATGGACCATCACCGGCCGTCCTTGCTCGACTGCCTCGTCAACGAATTGGACAAACGCTCGTATGTCCCTGAGCGAAGGCGACTGCATATCCTGTATGGGCAAGTGCAAGTACACCATATTGCGCGCCGCCACCTCGCCCGCCGGCAGGGCATTCGCAGTCAGCGACACAATCGCCTTTACGCCCTGCGCCGCCAGCCAATCGAGATCGTCCTCCAGCCGCTCGTCCTCCCCCCAACCACCAATCTGCCCGGCACCTGCCAACCGGCCCTTTAATAGCCAACCAAAGTTGAACACCATACTTAGCGGCCTTCATAGGCTGCCTGTGGTCCTTCAACCCAGCTTTCACCCTCAACCCCTACTTCCTTCTTCCATATCGGCACGATCTGCTTGAGTCGATCAATGGCGTACTGACACGCAGCCAGCGCCTCGGCTCGATGCGGGCTAGCGACGGCAATCAACACGCTGATCTCCCCGATTTCGAGCTTTCCTACGCGGTGAATCATCCCGACGTCCACGACGCCCCACCGCGCCTTCAGTTCTTTGCCAATCTCCGCCATCTTGTTCTCGGCCATAGCCGGATAGGCTTCGTACACCAAGTACTCGGTTTGCTTGTCCCCGGAGTGATTGCGCACCACGCCGGCAAACGTGGCCACCGCGCCATTTTCATCGCGCACCACGTCGGCAAACAAATCGCTGGGTTCAATTGGGTCTTCGGTAATTTTGAACACGTCAGCCCCCACTTACAGGCGGAATAAGGGCTACCTCATCGCCGGCTTTTAACGCGGTATGGCTCCCCGCGTACTCGGAATTGACCGCAATCGACAACACCTGCTGCACCGCGGCCAGTTGCGGATATGCGGCCACGAGTTCGCGCTGCAAGTCCGCGACCCGATAGCCTTCGGCGATCTCCCACTCACAGCTTCTGAGGCCTACGGCATCGCGGCAGGAAGCAAAAAATAAAACCTTGATTTTCATAGCCAAGCGCAAATAACGCCGCAGCCTTACGCAACGAGCCACGGCCAAAAAAGGAAATGGGACCCCTCATTGAGGCCCCATTTCACTCACTGATTGTTGCTGTTGTCCCGCTGAGAAAACTACCTTAGCAGCACCATCTTGCGCTTAGCTACGTAGTCGTCGGCGTGGAGCAAGTAAAAATACATGCCACTGGCGACGCTAGCGCCACTTTCGCTCCGGCCATCCCACACGGCTTGGTACTGACCTGCGGCCAGCGCCTCGCCGTCAACCAGCTTGCGCACGACCTGACCCGCGATATTGTAAATCGTCAGGGAGACGATCCCATCGCTGCTCAGGGCGTAGGGAATGGTGGTTTCCGGATTGAAAGGGTTGGGATAGTTTTGACTCAGCGAGTTAGTCAACGGCAGGGCGGCTAGTGGCTTTGCAGCAGCCCAAGCCGCGCTGAAGTCAATCGCCAAGTCGAGGGCCTTGCCGGCTGCATTCTCTGTAGCGGTACTCGCCGTAATGCTGAGGAAAGACACGACATCGGCGTCAACCTCAATCGACGAATTGCCGTCGGCATCGGTCGTATTGCGCACAAACGCGCTACCATGGGGGGGAATCGTGCCAATACCGAGCACGGATACCCACTCCGCGCTCCGGTTGTACACATCCCACAAGATGAGCTGACCCTCGCCCGGCTCACCCCAGAGGTTGGTGAAATTGACCGAGTACTCGATCTCGCCGGGGCTGTCGTCATCAACAGCGCCCGTATCGGCCCCAGAAGTCAGCGCGTTGCCAACCAGCGGCGCGGTAGCCACCAACAGTGGATCCGGCCGGTTGAGGTGCATGCTGCGACTCAACAACTCGGTATCCAAATAATCGCGCATACCGGACGAAGGACCAAGGGACACGCTGTGGACCACAATCTCCGCCTCCATCTCCTCGGTAAAGCTGTCCGAGGTGACGAGGGTGAAGGTTCCCAGACCAGCATCGCCATCTACGGCATCGCTAATAACGACTGCGCCGCCTCGCACCTGATTACCGGAGACTTCCACGCCCGGTGCAGACAGGGTAAACGCACTGGAATCCCCAAATGTGGTGGCATCTAGATTGAATGCCTCCACGGGCGACACCGTTACGATGACCTCAACCTGCTTCACGCCAGCTAGCCCATCCGCCGACAGCACGACTGGGATTTTCGCACCCGGACCCGCGACTACCTCGTTGAGGGCCTTGTCGTCGTTATTCAGGAAAACCTGCGAGACGAACATCAACTGATCGGGATCGGGTACCGCCCATGTGGCGTTGAAGTCAACCGCCAAATCAATGGTGTCACCGACCGGATTTACAGCAGTCGTGCGCGCCCGAACGTCGAGCGAAGTCGCAGCCGCCTTTAAGTTGCCTTCGGCGTCAAACTGTACTGCCGCATCGCCGTTCTCATCGGTCACATTCCGCAGGCATACGTACACGCCGGAGGGAACCTCACCGACACCGAGCAGATAGACCGACCGCGAGCCGGTATTGGTGATGTCCCAAGCAATGGTCTGGCCCTTGGCTGGGGCACCATCATCGGTGTAATTGACCGAGAACTCGATCTCACCGGGGCTACCGTCCGTGGCCGCACCTGTGCCGACCGAGGAATAGGCCGGGTTAAGAGTGAGCTCTGAGGTCGCCAACATATTCGGCGGGGGCACGGCCCAGTTGACGATAAACAATCCTTCGACACCAAGGACATCCCGGTCCACAGACGACGCCCCAAGGGACACGCTGCTCACCACAATCTCGGCCGGGGAAGCCCTAGTAAAACTACTCGACATCGTGAGGGTAAAAACACCCAAAGCACCATCGCCATCTACTGTCTCTCCGAGAGTGGCTACACCGCCTTTAAGCTGCCCGTCCCCTAACAATTCCACGCCAGATCCAGGCGAAAAATCAAAAGCCGGGGTAAAGGTCGTCGCCGCTAGATCAAAGGCATCCTCGGGCAATACCGTCAGGGTAATTTCAACCTGCTTTACCCCGACCATTCCAGCAGCCGACAGTGACACCTGCACTTGCTCACCAGCATCGGCGGCGGCATGTTCCCCATCGAGCGAAATGACGACGTTCGCGTTATCCCCGGCGACAGCGGCACCACAGAGTGCGAGCAACAGGGCGATGGCAAGAGGAAACGTCTTGCGCACGCTGTTCTGCATAGTTGCTTCTCCTTCTATTTATAACCTGTTGATTTAATAGTGAAAATGGGACCCCAATTTGAGGCTTGAGGTCCCATTTCACTAACTCGCTGTTCAGTGGGTGCTTACTTGAGCAGCAGCATCTTCTTGACTTCGCGGAACTCGCCGCTCGCCTCCAAGCGGTAGAAATACATCCCCGAAGATAAGCTGTGGCCACTATCGTTCGTCGCGTCCCACTCCACGACATAGCGACCCGCGCTCTGATGCTCGGCCACCAGCGTCCGAACCGGCTGACCAAGCACGTTATACACGGTCAGTTCCACGTCCGACGCCTGCGGCAACGCATACTTGATCGTCGTCGCCGGGTTGAACGGGTTCGGATAGTTGTTGGCCAACGAGAATACTTCTGGACGCGTCTGCAACTGAACCGGAGCCGGCAACCCCAGACGGTTGAAGCCAAAGGCGCTGTC
>JAJEGS010000004.1 GCA_022819745.1 Candidatus Latescibacterota bacterium
CAGACCACATCGACGACGTAGCCGAGGCCGTCTGCATGTCAATCACCGCCCAGCATCATGATAACGACCTGATTCGAGGCTTCTTCAAATATGCACAACTTAAACTGTAAAGTATTCCTTTATTTTTGCAGACCTCAATAAGGCTCCTCCTTTTACTGCATGGAAAATTATGTTTTCCTGCAGTACTTCATCATCCTTAAAGGCATGAGTGCGAGATTCAAATACATGAAAACGCTTGATCGTCATCTGTTCGAGTAAAAATCTGCGAAAGGATTTGAAGTACGGACCATTGCAGAACGAACGAGGTACGATGGCGACAAGCTCACCCCTTGGTCTTAGCATCTCGATAGCGATTGTTATAAATCCTGCATATAAATTTGAGATTTCTACCCCTACGGCTTGCAGCCATTTTCTCTGTGAAGAATTGGAGCGGATTTTTTTATAAGGCGAATCTGGCCGCATTCGACAGGGTCAAAAAGTGAGGCCATAAACCTAGCAATAGGGACAGAAGTCAGGAACTGTCCCATTTCCGAACGCTTCTTGGGAACTAATTTCCGGGATATATCTAGGCGATAGCTTTCTGCCAGTTCGGTTGCAGAGGCGGTCTCGCTTTGACTTAAGTTGATACTATTCATAGATGTTAAAGAATTTGCAAAGGGGGGAATGCCCTTAAATTTCGGGCGTCCTATTGAGCTGATTCTCGTTTTTGCTGATCAAGATACCGTCGCGTCAAAATTAGGCGATTGGGGAAGGTGGGGCAACGATCTTCATAAGCACTCCTCCGCTATACGATATTATAGCGGGCGGCCCTTCTTCGTTCAAGGCGGCTTGCCCTTTACGTCCCTAGGGGTATAGATTGACCAGAGCAATTGGCGTCCCCTCACACCTCAACGATACTCAGGAGCTTATTATCTATGACTGACCCGATCAAAGTCGCCGTGCTGGGCATGGCCCACGACCACTTGTGGAGCAACCTCAGGGAACTAGTCGACCAAGAAGGAGCTTCCCTCGTGGGAGCTGCCGACCCCAACCCCGTGCTGCAGGACCGCTTCCGCGAGCGCACGGGCTGCGACCAAGTGTACGGCGAGTACGAAGCCCTGCTCGACGAGCAAACCCCCGATGCGGTTTTCGTCTTTTCGGCCACCGCGCACCACGCCCCTATCGTCGAGTTGTGTGCGGCGCGGGGCATTCACGCGATGGTCGAGAAACCCATGGCCGCCACGCTTGAACAGGCCGACCGCATGCTGACTGCGGCCCAGCGCCACCAGACCTGCCTGATGGTCAACTGGCCCACGGCTTGGTCACGGCCCTTGCACACGGCTCACCGTCTAGTCAGGGAAGGGGCCATCGGGCAATTGTGGCAGCTCACTTGGCGCGGCGGTCATTGCGGCCCCGACGAATTGGGTTGCTCCGACGAATTCTGCGACTTCCTCTTCGATGCCCAACTTAACGGGGCTGGGGCCTTCAACGATTACAGTGGATACGGTGCTAGTCTGTGCCTCCACTTTTTGGGCCGACCGCACAGTGTCGTGGCCATGGCCGGTCGTTTGCTCAAGACTCACTTGCCGGTTGACGACAACGGCATTATGGTGCTGCGCTATCCCGAGGCTATGTGCCGCTTGGAAATGAGCTGGACCGAAGCCGTGCCGCACGTGCCGCCCCACGATGTGGTGCTCTACGGCACTGAGGGGACTATGGTGGTGGGGAATCAGGTGACGGTGTACACTCGCCAGAATCGCGAGGGAACAGAGGTAGAACTCGACGAATTGCCCGCCGCCCAAGGCAATGCCGCCACGCATTTTCTGCACTGCATTCGCTCGGGTGAGTCGCCCCAGGGCACGACTAATGCCACTCAATCGCGGAACGCCCAAGAGATTATGGAAGCCGGTTTGCAGGCGGCCACTTCGGGCATTGAAGTGAGTTTGCCCATTGAGGGCCATTTGTTCCGCGCATAATTCGCAATTCGCTCAATGCCTAACTCGACAGGAGACATCATGCCTGATTCCCACTGGCGCAATATTCTACACCACCACGACGAGCCCGACGAAGCCATGCAGCGCATCGACGCCCAAGTCGCTCCGCTGGAGGAACTGCCCGACGCGGTGCGCCACATCCGTGCCCTAATCTCGCGCTTCGACTCGCTGACCCACTACTGCGCTTTTGACAACCTAGACCTAATCGTCCGCGCCATTGGCGAGGGCACCTACGCCGACCGGCCGGCCGTCAATGTACTCACTCGGGCGTGGGAAATGGACGACCAGCGCCGGGGTCGAGCCAAGACCTATGTGCAAACTCTGCAAGCTTGGTCTGAAGGCAAGTCTGCTGAAGAAGCTCAGCAGGTGGCTGGCGATTCGGAACTGTGCGCCGAGTTGTACACTACTTTGGGCCCGTTTGAAGAGCACAAGGCTTGGTTGGCCGTCTCTTTAGCTCATACCCTCAAAGCCTTCGCCTACGAGGCCCAAGACTTGCTAGACGAAGCGGCCGAGGCGGATTTTGTGCGCGGGGTTTACCGCGCGGCACTCGACCGCGACCCCTCGCACGACGACTTGCAAAATCGCCTAGCCGAACTAGCCAATGGCAAAAGCCGAGATCATTTAACACGCGAGGTCTTCGACTCGGCCGAAAGCCGTCAGCGCCAACAGTGGCGGGTGTTGGAAAAGCTGCACTCCGACGGGGAATGAGGGGAAGTTGGACATGAGCGTTTTCCCCAAGGCATCCCTGCGCCGGATAGCCACGGCCTTTGACGGTCGCATGGGCTGGCATATAGAAAATCTGACCACGGGCCAAGTGCATCAGTACAGAGCTGACGAGCGCTTTCCCACGGCCTCGGTCATCAAAATTGCCGTATTGGTCGAGTTGTTCCGCCAAGCCGAGGCAGGACGGCTGTCGCTGGATGACCGGCACCGGCTGCAGGGCGATATTTCAACGCACGGCTCGGGGGTATTGCAGATCGCCCAAGACGAGCCCGAGTTGACCTTGCGCGACTACGCCCGCCTGATGATGGGCATCAGCGACAATATTGCCACTGATTTCCTCATGGGGCTGCTGGGGCTAGACCAGATCAACGCCACCCTCGACCAACTGGGCTGTGCCAATGTGCGGGCTGCTGCGACTATGGGCCGCTATCACTACCGCATGGTGGGGATGGACGAGGTGCCGACCAATCGAGCTAACGATGCAGTGTACAAGGAGCGGGCCAGCACTCAGGGCCTTGACTACGACAGCGTATCCTTTGGGGATTCGCTGGAAAACAATGTGGCCGCCCCCGGCGAGTTGGCTTCTTTATTGACGGCTATGTACCGCGGGCAGATCGTCAGTATGGCGGCTTCCAAAGCCATGATCGAGCTGCTCAAAACCGGTCGGGATACCCGCATGATCCGGTGTTACCTAAAGCCGGATGTGGTGGTGGCGCACAAGTACGGCTCTAGCGGCATCATTAAAGGGGATGCTGGCCTTGTGTTTTTGCCAAGCGGACCCTTGGCCGTGGTGGCTTTTGCCCTGGCCCGTAGCGACGGACCCGCCGCTGCCGAGGCCATTGCCGAGGTCACCCGCTTGGCCGTGGAGGCGTTGGCCCCCGAGTGCGTGATGGATAATAGCAGTTAGTGGGGCCATGCGATTCAGTTTTTACCCTAGGAGGGACTTGTGATTATCGACACTCATCTGCACGTGTGGAGCGACGACGCGGCGCGCTATCCCTTTGCCGAGGGCCGGACTCAAGTGGGCGGTGGATCCGTAGAATTGCTCAACCAGACCATGGACGAGGTCGGAGTCGACAAAGCGGTTATTGTGCAGCCGATTTACTATTTGTTCGACAACCGGTACGTGGCCGACTGTCTGCGCCGCTTTCCGGGCCGCTTTGCCGCCATTGGCTTGGTCGATCCCAAGGCTCCGGACGCGGTCGACCGGCTGGAAAA
This sequence comes from Candidatus Latescibacterota bacterium, assembly GCA_022819745.1. The sequence continues at coordinate 3,915 of JAJEGS010000004.1, forward strand.
GTTAGTGCGCGAGGACGGTTTTGGCGGCTTGCGCATTCACTCGTCGCGGCTCGACCACCCCTCGGAATGGGCCGCCCCCGACCAAGATCCGCTGTGGCGGCGATCGGCGGAGCTGGGCACTTGTTTTATCGTCCACGGCCCGGCGGCCAATCTGCCCCACTTAGAGCCCATCATCGGCCGCTTTCCCGAGGTGCCGGTAGTGTTGGACCACATCGGCGGGGCACCGACCAATGAGGAAGCGCCCTTTCCGCTGTTGAGCCATGTGCTCGACTTGGCGCGCTTTCCCAAGGTGTACGTGAAATTGACGCCGCAGGCGCACAAGTCCGAGTTGCCCTTTCCGCACGCGGATACATTTCCCGCCTTCCGCCGCATCTACGACGCCTTTGGGCCGCAGCAGCTGATGTGGGGGACCAATTTCCCCGGCGTAATGAAAGGGGTGGGGTACGGGCCGGCCTTGGAGATGTTCCGCGACCACGTCGATTTTCTCAGCGACGACGACAAGGCGTGGCTCTTCCACCGCACGGCTCTGGAGGTGTGGAGCTTTGCAGGAGCCGCGGAGTAGTCATCAGTTGAAAAACTTCTCGTTCCAAGCGGTCGGATATTGAGCGAGTGATTGACCTGCTTTGCAGGCTAGAGTATTATTAAATCGTCGCTGTGGTAATACCTAAGAGGAGCGATGAATACTATTTCGCTAAAGATGCCCGATCCGCTCGCGGCCGAACTCGCTGAAATGGCGCAGCGGAGGGGCGTGAGCAAGTCGGCGCTGATTCGCGAGGCGCTGGAGGCGTACCTGCAAACGGACGGAGCCGAAGCATCCGGCTCTGCCCTCTCGCAGGTGGGCGATCTCAGGGGCATACTTTCCGGGCCTGAAGACCTGTCCGCGAACAAGGACTACCTGCGGAAATTCGGCCGTTGATCAAGGATGTCATTCTCGACACGGGTCCGCTGGTCGCGCTGTTGAATCGCCGCGACCAGCATCATCGCTGGACGAAGGACCAGTGGGCGCGTATAGCTCCGCCTCTGTTCACCTGCGAAGCGGTCATCGCGGAAGCTTGCTTTCTCGTCCAACCATTCGCCGGAGGGCAAGGGGCCGTACTCGAGTTGGTCCGGCGTGGCGTTTTGGACTTATCGTTTTCTCTGGCCGAAGAAACAGCGGCTATCTCGCGGTTGCTGAAGAAATACCGGGACGTTCCCATGTCCCTTGCGGATGGCTGTATCGTTCGGATGGCTGAACGCCATGCGAAAGGGGTCGTCTTCACTTTGGATCGCGATTTTGCGATTTACCGCAAGAACGAGCGTCAACTCATTCCAACGTTGACACCGGCCTCATGAGCGCCTTCTTCCAAGACGCGCTCATGGAATGGTCGGCGTAGCGAATTCAAATCGACGTTCAAACACGCTTCTAAGAGGAGGAAACCGTATGAGAATGCGGATGTTTGGGCTAGCGGCGGTCCTGCTGCTGGCGGTGCAGACGGGCCATGCCGAAGACAAAAAGATTACCATCTGGTGGGCGCAATGGGATCCGGCCGCGGCGCTACAAGAGCTGGGTCACGAGTTCGCCGAAGAGACCGGGATTGCCGTCGAGGTGTACCAGATTCCCTGGCCTGCTTATCAGGACCAGGTTTTTCTCAACTTCGGCAACAAGCAGACCGACTTCGACATCGTCGTCGGCGACAGCCAGTGGATTGGCCGCGGCGCGACCAAGGGGCTGTATCTGGAGCTGACCGATTGGCTGCCCGAGGCCGTTGACATGGGCGCGATCCATCCGCGGGCCGCGCGCTATTTGTGCGAATACCCGCCGGGCAGCAGCCGGTTTTTTGCCGCGCCCTGCCAGACAGATGCCATTGGCTTCGTCTATCGCCGCGACTGGTTTACAGACCCGGCCGAGCAGGAGGCGTTTGCCGCCCGCTACGGTCGTCCGCTCGCCGCGCCCGACACGTGGGAGGAATTCCGCGACGTGGCCGAGTTTTTCCACCGCCCGGAGCAAAAGCGCTATGGCTGCTCGCTGCTGACGGGCCGGGGGTACGACTCCATCGTCATGGGCTTTCAGCCCTTTTTGTGGGCTTGGGGCGGCGCTTGGGGCGATCCGCAGAGCTACAAGGTGCAGGGCCACCTCAACACAGAGGGCGCTGTGGCTGGGCTGGAATTTTTCAAGTCCCTGTTGCAATTCACGCCCGAAGGCGGCACGAATGCCGATTACTTCTTCAACTTAGAGGCTTTCTCCAACGGCTCTACGGCCATGGTCTTGGACTACTTTCCGTTCTATCCGGGCATCGTCGCTAGCATGGGCGACCAGGTCGGCTTCTTTATGGTGCCACGCCACGGCGACCAACGCGTTATCTCGCTGGGTGGGCAGGGCTTTAGCATTTCGACCAAGACCACGCCGCAAAAGCAGGAATGGGCCAAGCAGTTTATCGCTTGGTTCTCCCAGACCTCTGTCCAGGAGAAGTGGATATCGTATCCTGGATCGTTTACGGCCAATACCGAGTTACTGGCGAGCGAGGAATTCGCTGCGGCCGCGCCGTACAACGCGGTGTTCGCCGCGTCGCTGGATCACTTGCAGGACTTTTGGAACGTGCCGGTGTACAACGAACTGTTAGCCGCGGCTGTGCGCCATTTGGGCGCGGCCCTCGACGGGACGAGCGCGAGTGCCGATGCGCTCGACGCGCTGGCCGCTGAGCACGAGATGATTCTGATGGAAGCGGGCTTGCTAGAGATGGAATAGGAGGCGGCGTGAGGGGTAGTATGGGCCGGTGTCGCGATTGGACGCAGTATGCGTTTGTGGGGCCGGCCCTCATTTTGCTCATCGGCATCAATGTCTTCCCACTGCTGTACAGTATCGCGCTCAGCTTTACCAATGTCGATTTGGTCGGTGGGGCGTGGAAATTCGTGGGGGGATTCAACTACGCCGTGGCGTTCAAGTTTGCCAAGTACGGGGCCGCGTTGCGGACCACCGCACTCTTTGTCTGCGTGGCCGTGGCCGTGGAACTGGTCTTGGGCTTTGCCTTGGCGCTGGCGCTCAAAGATCGCTTCAGTGGCCAGGCGTTTGCGCTAACTGCGCTTTTGGTGCCGATGATGTTGCCACCGGCCGTGATCGCGCTCTTTTGGAAGCTGGTGCTCAACGGGCACTACGGCATCCTCAACCAATGCCTCGGCGCGCTGGGATTGGGTCAACCCCAGTGGATTACAGATCCCGACCTCAAGCTGATGTCGATTTTGCTGGTTGACGTGTGGATGTGGACGCCGTTTATGATGCTGATTGCGCTGGCGGCGCTCAACGCCATCCCCGGCTATCTGTACGAGGCCGCGGCCATTGACCGGGCCTCGCGGTGGAAGGTCTTCCGCCGGATTACCCTGCCTTTGTGCGCGCCGCTTTTGGGGCTGGCCGTGCTGCTGCGGGCCACGGACGCGATCAAGCAGTTCGATTTGGTCATGGCCATCACCGGTCCTAACGATCCGGCGACGCAAACGGTGAGCGCGCTGCTCTATCAGGTAGTGTTCCGCGACGGCAAAGTGGGGTTGGGCGCGGCGTATTCGTACGTGGTGCTGGTGCTGGTGCTGGCGCTGGCCAGTGTGTTTGTGCGCTACATGAGTTCAGTGCAGCGGCGCGAGGAGGCCGGGGGCCAGTGAAAGCGCTGCGCATCGCCTTTGTCGGGGGCTACTTCTGCGCGGCCATGCTGCCGCTGATCTGGCTCTTGCTGACCTCGTTTAAGACGCGGGACGACAGCATTGCCGTCCATCCGAAGTTCGCGCCTACTTGGGCCGAGGAGGTCGCGGACGATGGGATTTACTTCCGCGCCAATCTCGACGGCTATCGCCAACTGGCCGCGGTGTACGCCGGCGGCGATCACGCCTTTTTCCACTACTTGGGCAACAGCTTGGTCATTGGCTTGCTCAGCACCTTGTGCTCGGTGCTGATCGGCACCTGCGCGGCCTATGGCTTCAGCCGCTTTGCCATCCCCGGGGGACGCGACTGGCTGTTCTTTATTCTCTCGACGCGCTTTTTGCCGCCGCTCGCCGTGGTGGTGCCGGTGTTGATGATGTATCGCGAGTTCGATCTCCAGAACAGTCACATGGGCTTGGTGCTGTTGTACACGGCGTTCAATATGTCGCTGGCCGTGTGGCTGATGAAGGGATTTATCGACGAGATACCTACGGCGTACGAAGAGGCCGCGCTAGTGGCTGGCTATACTCGCTTCCAAGCCTTCCGCTTGGTAGTTCTGCCGCGGGCCGTGCCCGGGATGGCGGTAACTGCGGTGTTTTGCCTGATCTCGGCGTGGAACGAGTACGGATTTGCCATGACGCTCAACAATCAAAAGGCCGTTACAGTGCCGGTTTACTTCGCTGGTTTGCAGGGCAATGTGTCGGGTTTGCCGTGGGCGCAGATTAGCGCGGGGATGCTGATTTTTGTCGCGCCGATCATCGCCTTCACGGTATTGGTGCGCAAGCATCTGTTGCGCGGCGTCACCTTTGGGACGATCAAGCGATGAGCCGCTGGTTGGATCGTTGCGCTCGCGTGGGTATGGTCGCTGGAGTGGGATTGATGCTGCAACCGTTCTGGGGGACGGGGCTGAAGTATGGGTTTTTTGTCGCGATCGTCAGCACGCTGTTGCACGTTGCGACGTCGCGTCGGCAGATGGAAGAGCCATGAGCTTCCTTGAGTGTCGGGATTTGGTCAAGACCTTTGCCGACGGCACTCGTGCCGTCCAGGGCATTGATTTGCACTGCGGCGAGGGCGAGTTCGCCGTGCTGTTGGGGCCTTCTGGGTGCGGCAAGACGACTACGTTGCGGATGGTGGCGGGTCTCGAAAAGCCGACGGCTGGGCAGATCGTGCTGGCCGGCACGGACATCACCGACTGCTCGCCCGCCGAGCGGGACGTGGGATTTGCGTTTCAGTTTTACGCGCTCTATCCCCACCTGAAGGTCGAGGACAACATCGGCTTTCCGCTGGAGAGCATGGGGTTGAATCGGCAGGAGCGACGGCAGCGGGTGGCCGACATTGTCGAGCGGTTGGGGCTGGGCGCGTTGGTAGGGCGCTATCCCCGGCAGCTATCGGGCGGCGATCAGCAGCGGGTGGCCTTGGCGCGGGCCATGGTGCGGCGGCCGCAGATCTACCTAATGGACGAGCCGTTGGGCACGCTCGATGCGGGTTTGCGGCTGGAGATGCGGGAGATGATCCGCGCCCAACAGCTCGACGCGGGGATCGCCACCTTATATGTGACCCACGATCAAGAGGAGGCCATGAGCTTGGCCGATCAAGTGGTGGTCATGGACGAGGGGCGGATCCGCCAGAGTGGGGCTGCGGCTTTGGTGTACGACCAGCCGGCCGACCTGTTTGTGGCGCACTTTATCGGCAGCCCCAGCATGAACTTTATCACTGGGGAAATCCGCGAGGACTGCTTTGTTGCGCCTGGGTTGGTCTGGCCGCTAGCCGAGCCGGTGAGACTAGGGCCGGCGACGCTGGGAGTGCGACCGGAGTTCGTGAGGCCGGCTGCCAAAGGTCGGCTGCGGGCCGAGGTGGTGCGCGACGAATACCAAGGGGCGTGCCGCTACATCCATCTGCAGGCGGATTGCGGTCGGTTAGTCATGCGAGTAGCTGATCGGGAGCGGGTGGCCGTGAGCACGGCCTTGGGCTTGGACTTTGCCCGGGTGCTGTTGTTCGACTCGACAAGTGGCAAGCGGCTTTAAGAAGCGGTCTGAAAATCTCCGGCGAGCCACGTTGAGTAGCGGTCTCTAGGGTGGAGCGTTTTCCGAAGCGTCTCAGCGATTAAGGCCGAGTCGCCGCAAGGGGAAGAGCCTCTGAGCACAGATGGACTCGGAAACGGCACCCCGTCCTTCATAGAAGCACCCAACTCTACTTGAAAATCGGGGCGCTTTTGCATAAATGACAAATTCAAGGTATTTTATGTAAATGTTTACTGTAAATATTTTCAATAACATCTATTTTGCTAAATTGTAGATGCGTATTTTGAAAAATACGCCTACTACTAGGGCGGAGGTGCTCCATGCTACGCTTGCTTTTCATCTTGATCCCCTCTCTTCTAGTTGCCTGCTCCGGCGATAAGCCTGCGCCGATTGCGTCGGCGGGCAAGGCCATCTCGGCCGCCCAAAAGCCGGAGCCGCCTACCAACCTGCGCTTTGACGATCCTACTAGTACCTCCTGTCGCGTGCGATGGGATGCTTCTGAAGGAGCAACCGACTACGATGTCGCCTACAAAGACTCTTCTGCAACCGGCCATTGGCAATCAGAGCGGCACGTAGGAACTAGACTGAACAATCTTATTCAGGAGCTTAATCCCAAGACGACGTATCGCTGGATGGTCCGGGCTGCCAATAGGTCTGGCAGATCATTATGGCAAGAAGGGCCTACCTTTACCACGCTGCCGGACAGCACGGTTTTTATCCCGGACACTGCTTTGAGGACATCCATAGAGCAAGCGTTAGGGAAGAGTCCCGGTGATATGATCATTCAAGATGAGATGAAGACTTTAAGTGTGCTGTCTATAAAAAATCTAGGGATTAAGGACCTTAAAGGCTTAGAAACAGCGAGGAACCTGACATGGGTAAACATTGATAGCAATCGGGTTTCCGATCTTACCCCGTTGTCCGATTTAACCAATTTGGAATTCTTAGCTTTTGGCGATAATCGGGTTTCAGATATTACTCCGCTGTCCAATCTGACCAATTTGGAGTCCTTATATCTTTTTAGCAATCAGGTTTCCGATATTAGCCTATTGTCCGCCTTAACCAACCTGGGAGTCTTGAATTTTTCTGACAATGAGGTTTCGGATATTGGCTCATTGTCCTCCTTAACCAACCTGCAGTCCTTATCTTTTAGTATCAATGAGGTTTCGGATATTGGCTCATTGTCCTCCTTGACCAACCTACAGTCCTTATCTTTTAGTGACAATGAGGTTTCGGATATTAGCTCATTGTCGAACTTAACCAACCTAGTGAGCTTAGGCTTTATTGAATTCTGCAAAAACAAAGGAATAGTTTAGAGTTCCAGTTGTGCATACTTGAAATAGCTTCGAATCAAGTCGTTGTCATGATGTTGCGCTGTGATCGACAGCATCACCACATCGGCGACTTGGTCGATGTCCTCCGGCGTGAAGTTGGCTAAATCGCCATACTTGGTGTGGTTCCACACTTGCTCCGTCGGATTCAATTCAGGGGCATAGGCCGGCAACCATTCAATCGCTAGGCGCTGCGGGTAGCGCCGCTGCAACTCAACCAGAGCCGATCGCTGCACACTCCACCGATCCCAGATCAGGATGACTTTGCGCGGCACCATGCGCAACAGGTAGGCGACGAAGGCGACCACGTCCGGCGTCGTGATATTGTACGCATACAGCTTAAAATAGACGCCCAATCGCTGACGCACCGGCGGCAGGGTGATGGCGGCTTGCACCGAGAGGCGATCATGGCGGTTCCACCCCTTGTGAATCGGCGTCTGACCGCGCAACGCCCAGGTGCGCCGACGCGTCGGCTGCAACATAAAGCCGCTCTGATCCATCAGCGCGATGGTGGCCCCTTCTTGGTGGGCTTTTTTTTAATGCGTGGCCACTCGACCAAGCGCCAGCCGCGAATGGCTTCCTCATCCCGCTCGCGCGCCCGGTGCTCGGGATATTGGCACGAAAAACCTAACCTGTGCAGGAGTTTGCCCACATGATCGGGGTGATAGCCCACATTAAACTGCTGCTGGATCAGGGTGGCCACCCGATCACAGGTCCACAAGTCGGTGTCGTAGCCGGCGGCCAACGGACCGGCCACCAACCAGTCCAGCAATTGCGCTTTTTGCGCCTCAGTCAGCCGACTGGGTCGTCCCGGATGGGGTTTGGCTTTGAGGCCAGCGGCGCCGTGTTGCTCTTTCATCGTTTTCCAGCGGTGAACCGACGAGGGGGACGCCTTGACCAAACGGGCTACTTCGTTAAGTCCTTTACCCTCATCTAGCAGTTGGCTAGCCAGTTGACGACGGTACTCCAGCCGATCGGCACTCCCTTTAGGTCGCATGCAATCGAATATAACGCATTCCTTTTAAAAAGCAGAATTCAATAAGTAAAGCCTCTATCGATAAACATATTCCAGCGTTGCAACGCCGTGGGGTCGATGTATCTTTTACGCCTTTTTATACACTCACATTCACGGAGACAGAAAGCCCCTTCAATATTGATTTGGTCTTTCTTGATAGCTTCACAGAGGAAGAGCAGGAGGTATGGCACGATGCTGCGAAGCGTTGGGAGGCGGCTATACAGACTGAGCTTCCAGATTACACGTTTCCTGATGCATGGTCTGGAACATGTGGCGATCACTGGATGGATATACCCGCTGGCGAACGAATAGAGGGCCTGCGAATCTATGTAGTGAAGTTTGGAGAAACCCGTTTTGATCAAGGAACCGGTGGCTTTGGGGCCCCTGTTGCGCTTGGTTCAGACTCATTGCCGTTTATTGGTTGTATCGGAATTAAAACAAGGGCTACCTTTAGCCTTCAGAGGCTGAGGTATATAGCACTTCATGAAATAGCACACGTCTTGGGAATCGGGACTATCTGGTTCAACAAGGGAATGCTTCGCGAGCTGAATGGTGATACTCATTTTCCTGGGCCAAAAGCTATTGCGGCTTTTGATCAAGCCGGTGGCACAGATTACCAAGGCGCAAAAGTACCAACTGAACGAGATGGTACACATTGGCGCACTAGCGCCCTATCCGGTGAGCTTATGTCAACATTTGCACTGGATCCTGTAATTTCAGCGATAACGCTGCAAGCGCTAAGCGATCTGGGCTACTTGGTTGATCTTTCCGCGGCGAATCCATACGTGCTGTCCTCGCCAGCGGCCGCAAAACCCGTCGCCGACGCGGAGTTGGAGTTCTTCTGCTCACTTGAGGGGCTACCCGCGCCGGTCTATCTGGACGATTGATCCAACCTAAGCGGGCGCGGAGGGTGCCGCCTCCGCGCCCGCTTCTTCGCTACTTCTCTACCGACACGTCGCCGCACGACTGATGGCAGGGCGCAACCGATAGCTTGCGCTTGGCCCAATTCTTTCCCAACATACGCTTCTGATCGAAATCAAAGACCGTTCCGCCGCTTCAGTTAAGCGGCTTCTTGCGCACGGTTGATGTTTCCAACGAAGCGAACGCATTCTAAGATGTCTTGGTTGCAGCTAAAAGGGGTGACGCGGCGCTTTGGCAAGGCCGAGATTCTGTCTGGCATTGACCTATCGCTGGGGGCCGACGAGATGCTGGTGGTGCTGGGGCCGACCGGCGCGGGCAAGACTACGCTGTTGCGGATCGTCGCTGGATTGGACGCGCCCGACACTGGCCAAGTTGAAATGAACGGCGAGGAGGTGACGCACTGGCCACCGGCCGATCGCGACATTGCGTTTGTCTTCCAGCACTTTGCCCTGTATCCTGACTGGAGCGTGCGGCGCAACGTGGAATTTCCGCTCAAGGCACCGCGCCAGCAGCTTGCACGCGATGAGATTGACCAGCGCGTCGGCTGGGCGGCTGAGCTGCTGAAGATTGAGCGGCTGCTCGATCGGCCAGCGGCCCGCCTGTCTGGGGGAGAGATGCAGCGAGTGGCCATTGGACAGGCGATTGTGCGGCGGCCGCGACTGTTTCTTTTTGACGAGCCGCTGACTAATTTGGACGCCAAGCTGCGGGAGTCCCTCCGCCTAGAGCTGGCCCTGTTGCGGCAGGAGCTGGGCATTCCGGCAATCTACGTGACCCACGATCAAGCCGAGGCCCTGTCCATGGGCGATTCCATTGCCGTGCTGGCCGAGGGGCGGATTTTACAGCAGGGTAGCCCAGAGGCTATTTATCGCCAGCCGGTCTCGCCGGTAGTGGCGCGCCAATTGGGGCAACCCGCGATCAATATCCTCAGCGTCCAGCGGCGCGGAGATGCGTGGATTGGTCCGAACGAAGCCGAGCGAATGCCAGCGCTGAGTGGGACAGGCGAGATGCTGCTCGGCGTTCGGCCGGAGGACATCGCGCCTGAAGGGGGGCGCGTGCCGGGGGTGGTGCGCGTCGTCGAGGATGCTGGGGCCGCGTGGATTTTATGGGTGGATTGGGCCGGGGCATCCATCCACATCATCGCGTCTAAGGAACGGCGTTTTGCTCCGGGAGAGACCGTGTATCCGCGCATTGACGCGGAGCGGGCGCTGCTCTGGCCATGCTAACAGGAGAGAATATGTACTTGCGAAAGTTATTGCTGGGAAGCGCACTGGGTATTGCGGCGCTCGTCGCCTGTGGGGAGCGGGAGCCGAGCGCCCAAAAGGAGGTATTGCCGCTGGCCCAGGTAGGCGAAGAGGTGATCACGGATCGGGATATACGTTACCTGATTGACAATGTGGCCGAGTGGGCCAAGAGCGAACAGGAGGGCGGCGCAAAAGTCCGCGAATACTTGCAGTCGCTGATCGATCGGACGCTCATTCTCCGAGAAGCGCGCGCCGGCAAATTAGACCGGAGTCCGGCGTTTGTCAGCGAGGTGGCGACGGCTCTGCGGCGGCGGCTGATACGAGAGATCGAGCAGCGCGCTGTCGATAACCAGGTTGTCATTACCGAGGAGGAAATGCGGCGCGTGTTTGCCGAGCAGAACTGGGAGCGCTGGATTAAAATCGCCCATATCGTCGTACCCACCTCCGAGCGCGCCGAAGAGGCGATGGTGGCTCTGCGGGCCGGCACTCCCTTTGAGGAAGTAGCGCGCGAATTTTCGACCCATTCGCGCACAGCTTCGCTCGGAGGCGTGAAACCCCTGTATTACAGCCGCTTCCACGCCGTCCCACTGGTGCGCGATGTACTCTTCAGTCTCAAAGTAGGGGAAATATCAGAGCCCATAGCCGTCCCACAGGGCTACGAAATTTTCAAGGTCCTAAACGAGTTAGAAGGGACCTACGAGCAAACTAGGGACTTTCTCTTTAAAACACTGTCTGAAGAGCGGTTGGATGCCCGCAGAAAGGCGTATGCGGATTCGCTGGCCGAGCAGTTCCAATTGACTCCAGATCCGCACGGTTTGGGCACCCTGATGGAAATTTTGCGCAGTGGTCGGGAGGATCCGGAGACCGGCAAAAAGACGTTCCAAATTCCAGAAGGTGCCGCCGAGATACCCCTCTTCAGGTATGCGGGGGGACAGATTGCGCTCGGGGAATCCATCTTGCAATCTCCGTTCATTCGCCAAGGCAGAAACGTATCCGACAGTGCGAAAGTGGCCCATTTTTTGGAGCGCGACGTAGTAATCCCGCAACTCATGTGGATGGAGGCGGATAAGTTGGAGCTCGACCGCGAACTCGAAGAATGGGTCCAGCGCAAGGAAGAAGAAGTGCTGATTGTGACCATGCGCCAGATCGCTACTTCTACCGACGAGGAGATAAGCGAACAGGAGGTACTCGATTACTACGAAGAAACCAAGGACCAGTACCGGACCGCCTCGGAGGTGAACGTGGTGGAGATCCAATTGGCCAGCGAGGCCGAGGCCGAGGCGTTGCTCGCCGAGATTCGCGGCATCTTCCGTCGGGCTTCTCCTTTGATCGACCTGCTCACCAAGATAAAACAAAAGCAGCAGGCCGGGCGGGACCTGACAGAGGAGGTACAGGCGTTGCGGAAAATGGACGACGATCTCGAGGTTCTGGAATGGCTCCGCCAGCGGTTGGACGAGCGGGGCGGAGTAGAGACGGTCCTAGAGGAAATAGCCACGGCATCGAGTCCAAAAGAGTTGGCCGAAGAGTACATCATGCGGCAACAGGCCAGCACCCGCAGTCTGCGACCGGGCGCTAGCGACACAGAGGGGCACTACCATCTCTACTGGTACGAGACGGCGCGCTTTGGGGATTTGGTCACAGTGGCCTTTGAGAGGGAAATCGGTTCGCTCATCGGTCCCATTCAGGTTGGGCCTTCCTATTCTATTGCCAAAATTCTCAGTCGGCGGGAATCAGAAGCCCGTTCCTACGAAGACCGCGAGAGGCAGATACGAGCTAATATCCGCAAGGAGAGCGAGCGAGAATTGTTCGGGCGTTGGTTGAAAGACCTGCGCGCCTCGTACGAAGATGAGGTGCGCTATTTCGACGATAACATCGAAAAGTTGGGTCGGGAATTGACCGCGGAGGGACGCGGCTAGGCTGGTGGGGGAATAGATATAACTCGACCCGATTGTCCTATCGATTTAATCATTTAAGAATGGATCGAATCGATATAAGTGGTAAGCTGCTGTTGGTAGTTGCCAGTTTGGTCGTTACCGCGCTCGCCATTGAAGTCTCTTTTTGGCTCTTGGCTCGGTCCGAGCAAATCTATCCCTTGGTCTATTACGAAACGGACGATCCAAATCTCGATCTGTGGTGCTACGACGAGCACTTTGCGGGCACCCCCGACTGGGATCTGCGGCGGGCACATCCGTACGGGCAGTTGACCTATCTGGGCAATGCCAACAATGATTCCACCCTTGCCAATCTAGCGCCGTTCAAAGTGCCCAATGCCATTGAGATGCGCCGCAACGAAGAGCAATTGCGCGAGCGACCGATGGCTGAGTTCGACGCGCAAAATGCCAAAATCGTCCTAGTAATCGGTGACTCCTTTGGCTTTGGGCAGGGGGTCCGGGTCGCGGAGCGCTTTTCGCATATCTTGGAGATTCGATTGAATCGAGAGCACCCAGCGGAGCGCTATCAGCTTTTCAATGCCTGTGTGCCGGGTATGAATATCAAGCGGATCGCCAAGACCATGGATCGCTATGTCGAGTACTTTGCTCGGGTCGAGCGCGTCGTGTACTCGTTTACCCTGAACGATCCATTTAGGAGCGGGCGTCTACTTGAGATGGAAAAGGAACTGGCCGATTTTATGCACTTGCGGCCCAATGTGGGGGCAACCCGATTTCTGGCGGGGAGGAATAGCTATGCGCTGCGTTGGTTTGCCGCGCGCTTGAAGAGACAGCAGCTTTCCCGAGATACTGTTGAGTGGTACCGACAACTCTACAAAGATAACCTAGGTTGGACACTGACCCAGAAGTTGTTCAGCCGGATGAAGAAATCCTGTTCCGATAAGGGTATTAAATTCTCTTTGGTCGTCTTCCCCGTGTTCTACCAGCTCGAAGCCTATCCCCTAACAGAGGTGCATGAAACGCTCGGGGCACTTGCCCAGCACGAGGGGATACATTACGTCGATCTCCTCGCTCAATTTGCCGGAAAGGACGAACGGGATTACTGGGTCCACCCGACGGATTTTCACCCCAATAGCCGCGCTCACAGGGAAGCGGGGGATTTCCTGTACGACGCGATTCCTTGGTAAAGACAATGCGAAATTGGACGTGGGCCGGCTGATCGGGCGGGAGCATAGGAAAAAAAACTTGATTTTCACCAGTCGGATTTTGTATCCTAACTCTATATATTTTTACATCACGCCGTCGAATACACCGCTGGACTGGAATATTTTCGGTACAGGGGTAAAATTTTTAAAATCAATATCTTGAGACAGAAAGGAGGTGCCCCCTTTTCGTCGGAGTAAATCAGCTTAGAGCCTGGGCCTAAGCCCAGACGTTTCGCATTGACCTCAACCTCGGAGTTTAAAACCATGAAGAAAGTTGCCCTTATTGCTGGAGCTATTTTAGTCTCCACTACTTGCTGGGCTCATTTGCCCGAAGGGGTGGTGAGGCCGGCTGTTCAATTCCCCAGCGGACACCTTCCCATCATCGACAGTGATTTGTCCGATTGGGACGTAGTTACGGATCCCTATTTGATCACCCACGAGGATTTGACCGAGACGGTGACCGGATTGGGCACTCAGCGCGATGCCGCGGATTTGGCCTTGCGGGCCTTCGTCGGTTGGAGCCCGGAGACCAACAAAGTCTACATCATGGAAGACCGCTGGGACGACGCCGTCTGGGTGGGCGATAACAGTTGGGAAAACGCCAAAGGCAGTGGCTGTACCGGCAATGCCCGCGATTTCCTAGAGATCCAGATCGACGGCGACCACAGCGGCGGTCAGTTTAACTCCTGGAACGACGACTCCCTGACCCAGGAAGAAAAAGACATTCTGCACGGCCAGCAGGCCCAGGGGTACGGTTTGCGTCCGAACGGACGCTATGCTTGGCACAAGACCTACGAGCACGCCTTGCCACCGTTTGGCGACGCAGCCTTCTCTTGCACCAACGGTCCAGGGGAGCCCGGCAACTTCTATGCCGAGTATGCATATACTCCGTGGAACGATCTGCGCTGGACCGACGTGCCGAACAGCGTCCAACATATTCTCAAAGAAAATGAGATCTTCGGTTTCAACTTCACAGTCCTGGATTCGGACACTGGTGGCGGATACGATGGCTACTGGACCTTGAGTGGCGACACCAATAGCTGTCACCACGCCGATTTCCTCAGTGACTTTTATCTGAGTCCGGTTGATCCCGACATCGACTGGGCTTCGCAAGCCCGACCGAGCACGGCGGTGGAGGAAAAGACCTGGGGCCATATAAAGGCCACCTTTGCCGAGTAATTACACGGCGCAGTAGAGGTTTGGCTGCGCATGATCGCCATGCCGCCATGCCGAGAGTTTCTTCTGGCATGGCGGCATTTTTGTTTTCTATACGTAGTAGCACGGGATCGAAAGGGGCAGGAGCTGCAGATGAGGAGAGATTGTTCAATCTCGCGGGTTTACTGGCCCCTGCTAGTGCCGCTTTGGTTGGCGCTGGCGGCGGCCGCGCAGGCTGCAGATACCCGGGTGGTCGGCGGCAGTGCCGAAGGGGAGAGTTGGGAGGAAAATGCTGCGGCCGCGCCGATCATTGATTTTACCAGCCGCCCTGGGTGGATCCTACCCAGCTTCATCGATACTACTACCAACATCGCCTTGGGGACTTTAGCGCGCGGTGGCAAGGTGGTCTCGCCAAATGCCCAAGCCGTCTTGCGGGGCGACAAGGAAACGCTGGCGGCAAACCTAGAAAGTATGGTGGACGGAGATAATCAGACGGCTTTCGAGGTCAAGAACATAACGGCTTCGGGCATTCTCGTGATCTTCGACCTAGGCGCTCGCTTCGGGGTGAATCGCATCCGCTTTTTCCCGCGCACCTCTTTTCCAGATGACTTCATGAGGGGCTATGCGCTCTTCATCAACGACGGTATTTTCGGGGCTGAATTCGTAGCCGAGTCCGTCGACGGGCTGCCGAGTAAAAACCTCTTCGCCCAGATAGATCAGCAGACCGGCAATAGCCAGGATACTGTAAACGTGCAGTTTCCCTTGCGCTATGTGCGCTATCTCCTGTTACAGGCCACAGACAGATCCAATTGGGAAATTGACGAGCTTGAGGTCTTTGGTCGGGGTTTTGTCCCCGAGGCCGACTATTTGTCCCAAGTCTTCGACTTCAATCAACCCACGCTCTGGGGCCAACTGCACTGGGCGACCGAGGCCGTGGGACATCCCGAAAAGTCCCGGTTTTTCATCCGCACTCGCAGCGGCACCAGTCCGTCTCCTACAGATGAGCCGGACGCTTGGAGTCCTTGGTCTGCTCCCTACCTGAGCGGAGGTACCCCGATTCTTTCGCCGGCACCGAGGCAGTACTTCCAGTTCCGCTTGGACTTTGAAAGCGACGGTCTGGTGGACGGCACCGCAGTGGATTCGCTGGCGTTTGAATTTTCCGCTCCAGTGGCGGAGTCCATCGTCGGGGAAATATGGCCCCAGAATGTGCCGGTCGGGGTGGATACGACCTTTACTTATGCCGTCCAAGTGGTCGGCGGTCGAGGTTTCGACCGCCTAGAGATCGATAGCTCTGTTCCGGTACACACGGTTCGATCGCTGCACCTCGACGACTTGGAGGTGGAGGATTTCGTCGCGGATCCCCACGAGAGTGGCTTGACAGTGACCTTTCCCCACCAGAGCGGCAACCACGACCTGCGGATGGTTTTCGACGCCGCGATTTTGCGCTACGAGACGGTTTTCAGTGGACGCCTGCGTGACAGCCAGTCGGACGGTTTGCCCCAGGAAATTGAAGAAGGAGACGCAGCGGGATCTATGCTCGGCGACGATCTGAGCGTGCGGGTGCCGCTGAATCAGGACCCAGTCGTCCACCGGGTGACCGTGACACCCAACCCTTTTACGCCTAATGGAGACGGGATCAATGATCAGACGACCATCAGCTACGATCTACTGCACTTGATAAACGACGTTCCGGTTTCTTTGCAGGTTTACGACCTAGCCGGAAGACAAGTGGCGGAATTGCCGGTGGGAAAAAACCAGAGTGGGCGTCATCTGGTGCACTGGAACGGCCAGAATGACCAAGGTCGGTATCTGCCGCCGGGACTTTACGTCTTGCAGGTGAAAGTGGCCACAGACAGCGGCACGGTGAGCCGCAGCAGTACTGTCGCAGTTGTCTATTAGCATAGCATCAACAGGGGGGCCATATGACCAGATGGAGTGCGCGTGCGGGCCGGCAGTTTTTCCTCGCAACTACAAGTACCGCATTACTGCTGAGTATTGCCGCAGTACCCGACGGAGCCGTAGCCCAAGGACTTGATTATGGCCATAGATTGGGCCTGCAGCGCGGCGGCGAGGTGTCGTACGAACCAGTGGGTTCGGGCGTGCTCTTTGACGCCTTGGACCCGGCCGTGCGGCGCTGGTACGTGCCGCAGGAACTCTTCCTACTCTATCGCTGGAGACAATGGGAGTACACCAATTATGCCCGGGACCACTACCAGCGTTATTTGAGTCCCGATATAGAGGGGGATTATTTCTACGACCTGTATGGGTCTTTCATCACCAAAGGATGGCTCATCTACGATTGGCGCCAGCAGCAGCCGCAGCAGTTCGGCAGCGCCATTTTTAAAGATCCGCGGTTTGGATCGTGGTTCAATCGGTTGGTCATCTCCTCGGACCGCAGCGGCCAGTACCACACGGCCCTGACTATTGGCGAACAGATTCGCACTACGCTGACGCCTATGACTTTTTCCAAGCCGGCTTTCGACGGGGTGCAGATGGATCTCCAGTCTGACAAGCATGCGGTCACGGTGTTGATGTCGCGCATCAACTCGCCGGGTAGAGCAAGCACTATAACGGTGGAAGGGACCAATAGCACCAATCTCCTCGGCTTTAGGGGAACGAGTCAGATCGGCGATTTTGTCAAGGTGGGTGCCACGTATGTCAACGCCCATCATTCCCAGACCCTGCTAGAGAGCCTCGAGGGCGACCCCATAAGCGGAGCCCTGACCGTAGGGCAGAACCTCGAACCCATCAGCCAAATCTTCGTCCGTCTGAGCGATGATTCACCCACGGATCGCGAAGGGGGAGCCGCGCTGTTTTCCCACGATATCATCATCGAAGCCGAGACCGAGGTCGTGGTTGTAACAGACGACGGCGAAGAGAAGGTCGAAATTCGCAAAGAGGCGGTGCGCGGCAGCGAGATCGGTTTCAGCGCCCTCATCAACGGGGGGTTTCGCCGGCGGGGCTTTCTCGCCGCCGACGGCAGCGAGCAGATCGTGCTGACCTATGATTTCACCAGCGAGAACCGCTCGTACAACGGCCCGGATCTGTCCACCATCCGCAAGGTCACCATCGAGTTGGCCGTAGCCAACGACTACCGCATTGAGATGGGATCGGATCGCCAGACCAATCTGCCCGAGCGCCAGCCGGTCTTCCTGACTCAGGCGCGAGCCGCGGGCAATGTAAAAGACGGCTCCAATCTGCAATTGGTGCGCTTTGATTACGGCTTGCCCACGGGCAACGATATCTTCGGCGGCACCATCGAAGTAAACGATCTGCTGGGCTTTGACCTCTACGCCGAGTTTGATCGCAGCCGGCGCTTTCGCAAATACCCCAATCGCAAGTTCACCGAACACCTCATGGACTCCGACGAGGCCAATGCTTGGATGGTCAATCTGGCAAGGCGGGGCTATTCCTTCTTCCTTTTTGGCGAAGTCTACAGCATGGATTACGACTACGGCACTACCGGCTTGCTCACGGAAGCGAACGGGGACATCGACTATACCAACGAACGCCGGTTTTTCTACGAATTCGTCGAGGACAACGACGATCAGGATCGCACGCCCGACTGGCAGCGCTCCAACCAAGCAGGACCAGACCGGGAAATTTTCCCAGGTTGGGACGAAAACAACGATTTCATCTCCGATTTCAACCAGAACGACACCGACTTCCGGCCGAATTACATTCCCGATTACGAAGAACCTTTCTTGCGCTACAGCGTCGATCGTCCCGAGTTCCTCTTCGGAGTGGACATGAACAATAATTTCTGGATCGATCGCTTTGAAAACGACGAAGAGCCCGATTTTCCCTACGACCGCGACCGCCGCGGAGGCAATATCTATGTAGGTGCTCACATCATGCCTGGGATGCGGGTGACGGTTGGCCGCAAGCAGGAGCGCACGCTGGCCAGGGACCGAGAGGAAAACAGCAGCTACGGGATGTTCACTTGGGATCGGGATATAGCCGGGTTGGGCCGGCTGCGGGTCTTCGACATGGTCAAGCTGGTCGAGGACACTATCCCGGACGATGTCGTCCAGTGGGTACAGCCGGCGGGTACCGAGGCGAATCTGCAGCGGGTTCCAGATCTGCTGGCCGCTCCCAATACGTGGATAAATTCCGCCTATCTCGGTTTTGACTACACCGGGAGCGCCAAGCTGAAACTGGTCAACAAAGTGAAATACGACGTCTGGCATCAGCGAGAGGAACAGGCGGACTTTCGCGACAAGTACCAGTTTTTCGGCCTTATCAACAAGGCCGAGTACCGGCAACAGTTGGGACGCTTTCGGCTCTTTCCCAAGATCAAAAACGAGCTGCGTTTTGAAACGCCCTTGCTGAGCAACGAGCCGGTGCGCAAAGAGGACACCCTGATCCTGTTCCTCATTGGCCAGACTCCTATACTGACCGGCTCGGAAGTACAGGTGGGCGTCGAGTACACCCTATTCAACCAATTCGAAGAAGATGCGAAAGCTCTAGGTCTGCAGGAAGATTTTCAGGAGTTGGTGCTGGCGCTCCAGTACTCCAATACAGGCGCTTATCTGGGATATGCTTTGACCACCCAGTTGGGCGTGAGAATCAACCGCATAGACGAAAAGGGACAAAATCCCTCTACGGGCATATCGCAGTTCATTACTGTAATCGCAGGACTCGATTAACGCGCGCCAGTGCGCGGCCCGCGAACGGGATACACTCGGAGGTAGCGGCATGAAAAGAACGATGCCGATTTCGCTGCTTATAGCCGCTTTGGCCTTGGCCATGCTGTCGGGGCGATCCGGTGCCTTGGAGATTTTTCGCATTGGCGGCGAAAATTTGCCGCCACCGCCGGAGGCGTCGGATCCCTCGGTCACTTTCACCCCAGTGCCGTGGAGTGATTTTCTGGAGAAGGACGGTTTTGACGACGAGGCATTTGCCGAGGAGGACATTCTGCGCCCCCTCTTTCTGACCCCAGAGGACAATATTGCCCTGACTAGTTTGACTCGCGGTGGCGGCCCCTTTTCGCGCGGGTGCGGAGGGTACCAATTTCTCCTCGACGGTTGCCATGCTACGCGGATGGTCGATGGGGATCTTAGTACCTTTTATCTAAAGCAGCCCTACGGCTATGTATTTCAGTCCGGGGACCGCTCGAGTTGGCTCATCTTCGATTTGGGGGGGGCCTTCTCCGTAAACCGGGTTCGGCTCATCAGTACGCAGGGCACCTCCCTTTATCCAGACAAGCTCCTAGTCACTACTAGCGCGATTCCCCAGATTGTAGAGCGGGGCTCATACGGCGGCGTGGATCCCGGCAGGACGGTTTTTTCCATAGTAGAAAATACCCAAGACACTGTAGAAGCGGTCTTTCCCACTATGCGGGCCACGGAGGTGGGCTTGCAGATCACCGTGACGACCAGCAGAAACATGGAAATAGCCGAGGTGGAGATCTATGGAGAGGGTTTTGTCAATAGGGCCTCCTATGTCAGCAAGATGTTCGACTTGGAGGAACCGGCCATTTTAGGCGAGATGCGCTGGCAGGGCCGGAAAGACCCAGGAGTCAGAATCGATATCCATTCGCGCTCCGGCAAGACATTAGACCCCAATATGTACTGGCGCAATACCGGACGGGGGGACGAGCTTTCCCGCTTTGACGAGAATGGGAAGCTGCTGGATGCAAAGGGCTATGCCGGCTTGAAAACCGGCGAGGCTGCGGAAATTACCTACGATACCGAAAACTGGAGCTTCTGGTCGCCCCCCTATGAATTCGCCGATAGCCTCGGCACTTCCGTGATCTCCCCAAGCCCCAATAACGTCTTCCAATTCCGCGTCGATTTCCAGCCCGATGCCCTGCAGGGTGGGGAGGTGGATTTCGTCGAGTTTTCGGTCACCAAGCCTCCTTTGGCTCAAAATGTAGTGGGAGAAGTGTATCCTCCCGAAGTGCCTTTGGGAGAGGTCTCGCAACTCACGTACACGATCTCTCCGACCATGACGCCGGACCACTCTGGTTTCGACCAGATTGAAATAGCGACCCCCTTTGGCTTTGCTGGTGTCGATTCGGTGCGGGCCACGGGTCTAGTGGATTGGTCTGTTCAGGTCGAGAGCCCGGATTCGACCCTCTTTTCCGTGAAACTTTCGCCGCGCCGAGAAGCGGGCGATCTAGGTGGGCCAGTCGAGGTGTACTTTCGCGCTCCCGTATTGCGCTACGGCACCCCATTCGACGGCTGGGTTCGAGATTCCGAGCGTCCCTTAGAGTTGGCGCAGCGGATCAACCCAGGCAATGCCGCGCCCGAATTCGTCAGCGAAACCCTCTCGGTGCGCACTTCGCTGAGCCCGCGTCTGCTGGCAGACCTACTGGTTGAGCCTAGGGTCTTCAGCCCCAATGGGGACGGAGTGAACGATATCTCCAGATTCTCTTTGAATCTGCTACAGGTGACGGAAAATGTGCCCTTGAGACTGGAAATTTTCGACCTGTCCGGTAGGCTGTTGCGCCAGCAGGAAGGGCTGCACGAGAGCGGTCGATTCAGCTTTTCGTGGAACGGTAGAGACGATCAGCAAGACCTGGTGGCACCCGGCCTCTATATGTACCGCATCGTCGTGAAGGCCAAAAACGGGGACGATCAGCAAACTGGAACCATTGCAGTGGTTTACTAGGTCGCAAGGGGGTAGAGCAGATCTTATGAACAGCATGCGCCTCATTCTCTATACCTTGTTGTTCGCCGCTATGGCATGGGCCCAGGAGGGCTATCGCCTTGAGCCGAACCAGTTGATCATCAGCGAGAGCGACTGGCCGGGGTGGAATTTTCCCGCCGGCAGTGTGGATTTTAGCGACGATGGGGTTCGGCCCCATTTTGTGCGGCGGCAGATCAATGCCGCGCTGAACGCAGCAGCCTTCAGCCGCGAAGACGTGACCGGGGGCATCCGACGGGCGGGGACCAATTTCGCCGGGGCGGCGCAGCTCATGGATGGTCAGGAGGAGACCTACTGGGAGCCGGCACTGGACGCGCCGCTGCGCGACTGGTGGGTCGAAGTGGATCTGGGGCGGGTGGTGTGGGCGGAGAAAGTGGTGGTGAAATTCGTCGCCGAAGGGGTCGGCGATCCGTTTTTGCAGTTCAAGGTGCTCACCTCCAATGGCGATGAGGCTTTCCAGGGCAGTCAGAGTCTAGACTACCGGGTGGCTGGTCGCAGCGAGGGGTTGAACAAGACGCAGCGGGTTTTCGAATATGCGCTGCGTCCTGCTAAGTCGGCGGATCCGGGCTTGCGCGGGGATTTAGTCCAGTATGTGCAGCTTGTGGCGACGGCCAGCGCGGGCCGTCGCGGGGCGGAGGTGAGCGCGTCGGGTTGGGAGGGTTTGGCGTCGTCGGATCGGGGGGATGTGCTGTATTTTCGTCGGGAGTCGACGGGGTTGGAGCGGGAGGTATCTCAGGTGGAGTATGAGGCGATCCGGGAGGCTCGTTTTCAGGGACCGATTCGCTATTATCGTTCGGAGCGTCCTCGGTTGGCGGAGGTGGAGGTGTGGACGGTGGGGGAGAATATTAGTCTGGGCTGGAAGGAGCGCGGGGGGTCAATCGAGGCCTTTGGCGGCGTGGGCGGGCAATCCAATATAATCGACGGCGATTACACCACTGCCTGGAATGCAGAGGTGTCGTTTTCCGGCGTGGGCGGAGCGCAAGTCAAGGACCGGGACCGAAACCTCCTGTTCGACTTGGGCACCTGGTACTGGGTCGATCGCACCTTTATTGTGTACGGCAATAACATCTTTCCCAATTATATACTCAGTCTTTCGGATGGCAGTCTGGCCCCCGATGGCAGCCGGGTCTTTACCTCCGTGATTGCGCGCGGCAGAGACGATGTCACGCTGGGCCGCGAGGCCCAAGCACCCACAGGATCGCTGCCGACGGATACGGTCATGCAGGCCAATGCCTTTCCCCCCATAAAGGGACGCTATTTCAAGTTTGACTATCGCCTGATCAACGTCGGGCGGGTAGCGTGGGGAGCCGATATAAGGCAACTGCTGCTCTATGGCTTTGGTTTTCTGCCGCAGGTCACGCTGCAAACGCCGGCGATCGAGCTGGGGGATGCCCCCCGCATCCTTTCCAACATCTCCTGGGAGGCCCAAACGCCGCCCGGTACCCAGCTACAGATCCGCACCCGGACCGGAAACCGACTCACCGAGGACAAGCATTTCTTTAACAAACAGGGGGTTGAAGTGACCGAGGCCGACTATCGCAAGACGCTGTCGTTTATGCGGGGGGATTCGACGGTGGCGTTTGTGCCCGACGAGGCGGATTGGAGTCCGTGGAGCCAATTTTACGAGCAACCTGGCGCGGCCATCACCTCGCCTAGTCCGCGGCGCTATATAATAATTGAGGCTGCTCTGCTCTCGGACGACCCCCACCAATCCGCGGTGTTGCACAACCTGAATATTGGTCTGAAAGATCCATTGGCCCACCAAATTCTGGGTGAAGTAACGCCGCGCCGCGCCCAGCAGAGCGGTCAACCCGAAGAGTTCACGCTGTCCCTGACGATCCCGCCCAACGAGGAAGGGTCGGCGGGTTTGGGGTTCGATCAGGTGCTCTTTGAAATTCCCCCTAGCGCCGAAGTGGAGTTAGTGGATGTGACTGTGGGCCAGGAGGTGTACTCGGCGAGTGAATTGGAGATCAAGACCCGCTCTGACTCGCTGTGGATTCACATGCCCGTGGTCTTGCAGGAGGCCGGCACCGAGGTAGCCCTGCGCTTTTCGAGCGCGTTCTACTTGGCGAGCAATGCCTTTCTCGTCTCGGTGGGACTAGGAGAGGAAGAGGAGGTGGTGTGGCAGCGGGTGGATCCGACCGACGCGGGAGAGGGCCTGACCGTACTGACACCGGTGGCCGGTGGACTGGTAGGCGATATGGAGGTAGTGGGAAATCCGTTCACGCCAAACGGAGACGGCATCAACGATGCGGTGAAATTCGTCTTCCCCGTATTTAAGATGCCGGGACAGACCTCGCTGATATTGGAAGTCTATGCGCTCGACGGATCGCTAGTGCATCGTCGAGCACAGCCCGTAGCGCACGCCGCTGGTGTTCAAGAGGTGAGTTGGGATGGCCGGGACCGGGGTGGAGTGCTGTTGCCGCCTGGCTTGTATATCTGCCGGGTTGGCCCAGAGGTGGACGCAGAGAGTATTGGTGAATCCACGGTGGCCACGGTCGTGGCCAGTGTGTACTGAGAGTATAGACGCAAATTCCTCCCGGCGTTGCCATAGCGCAGGCCGTCAATCCCGCAGGGGCTGGCGGCCTGTAGCACGTCGTTCCTCTGATTCCATTCCTCTACCGCCTGCCCAACCGCAGGGCAGGTATTAGCCGGTCCCTATAGCCGCTCGGGACAGAGGGTGGTGTGAAAAAGAAAATCCCCGCAGAGTACCTGCAATACCTGAAGAAAGAGACCAACTTGGAAGCGGATCAGCAAAGTGCCACCGGCATTCCCCTGAGGGGCATATTGATCGGTGCGGTGCTCGCCTTTCTGATCAATTTCCTCGATGTGTATTGCACCCTCATGATACGCGGGTCGTACCTGACCCTGAATTTTAGCACGCCGGCGGCCCTGTTCTTTTTCTTCATTCTGGTGCTGGCCAGTGGCCTAGTAGCTCTCATCCGCAGGCCCTTGGCGCTCAACCAGACCGAACTGATCACTATCTACATCATGATGATAGTGAGCTGCTGCGTCCCCAGCATGGGATTGACGCCGGTCCTGCTGCCCCAACTGGTGGGGCCCATTTACTACGCCACCCCTGAGAACGACTGGGCCGAAGTGTACAACCAGTTCATACCCAACTGGCTCATTCCGCAGGGGGAAGACGTCGCGCGCTATTTCTACGAAGGACTGCCCCAGGGGTCCCCCATTCCCTGGGAGCCTTGGGTTGTGCCTCTGGCCTACTGGTACGGTTTTTTCCTCTCGCTCTGTCTGGTCATGACGTTTGCGATGATCATTCTGCGCAAGCAGTGGGCGGACCGCGAAAAACTGGTCTATCCCTTGGTCCAGGTGCCCATGGAGATGATCCAGCAGCAGAGAAAGGGAATTATTGGCAAATCCTTCTTTACCAACAAAGCAATGTGGGTCGCTTTTGCCTTTTCGTTCATTCTGATCAGCATCAACGGGTTAAATTCCTATTACCCCTACTTTCCGTCCATTGAGCGGGACTTCAGGCTACCCATTTTCCGCGACACGGTCATTCTCTGGTTCTCCTTCAGTCCGTCTTGGCTGGGCTTCTTCTATTTTGTCGGTCTCGATATTTCCGCGTCCATCTGGATTTTCCACACCTTCACCCTGATTCAGAAGGGGATCTTCAACGTCGTCGGCATCCAGAGCACGGAGCGGATAGACCACTACGCTCGCGATACGTACACCTCCCATCAGGGTATGGGGGCCATGATCATCTTCGTGCTGATCATGTTGTGGGGGTCGCGCGAACACCTAGGCGATGTATTCCGCAAGGCAATTGGACGCGCACCTGAAATAGACGACTCTGGAGAGGTGGTGTCCTATCGGCAGGCGGTGTTGGGGCTGTTCGGTTCGCTGTTCCTCTTTGGCTTTGGCCTGTGGGTGAGTGGCCTGCCGCTGTTGGGCACCCTGATGTTTATCTTCAGCGCCATGGTGATTTTTCTCAGCCTGACTCGCGTTGTGACCGAAGGCGGCGTCCCCGCTATGAGACCGCCGGTGATGAGTTCGACCTTTGTCATTTCGGGGGGCGGTACCCAAATCTTGGGTGCTTCTGGGCTGGTGGCACTAGGTTTTTCCTATGGCTGGCACTCCGAAATCCGCTCTTTTGTGATGGCGTCGGTGGCCAATGGGCTAAAAATGAGCGAAGTCATCGGCGGCTCCAAGCGCCGTCTGTTCTGGGCCGTGAGCATCGCCATTGTGGTTAGCCTAATAGGCTCTACGTACATGGTTTTGTACTTGGCCTACAAATACGGCGGCATCAACCTCAATCCGCTCTTTTTCGGCTGGAAGGGGGGCATTGGTCCCACGGATATGGCCCCGCGCATTGTCGCAGAGCCCACGGGTCCCCGTCTCGACGCTTGGCTATTCATGGGTATTGGCGGGGCGGTGATGGCGGGATTGATGTGGGTTAGGCACCAAGTCCTATGGTGGCCCCTCAGTCCGCTGGGTTATTTGATCAGCGCCAATTGGAAGACCAGCCACATTTACGCCAGCGTATTCCTCGCTTGGTTCCTCAAATTGATCATCCTGAGATATGGCGGGCCCAAACTGTACCGCAGCTTGCGCCCGTTTTTCCTCGGTCTCATCCTAGGGGAAATTGTGGCGGCCGGAGTCTGGCTGGTCCTCGATTATTTCACCGGCCACATGGATAGTTTCCTCACCCAAGTATAGTTGCCCAACGTGGCCGCACTAGAGCCTGCTTCCCCCAATGGGGCGTCTGGGCCTTCTCCATTCGAGATGGTGACGGCGCTCAGTTGCCTTTTCCTGTCGGGGGCCGCGAGCCTGTTCTACGAAGTCTGCTGGATCAGAAAGGCCGGCCTGTTTTTTGGCAGTACGACCTTCGCTCTGGCGACAGTGCTTGCCGTGTTTTTCCTCGGACTGGCCATGGGCAGTGCCCTAGCCGGTCGTCTGTCGATGTCGCTGCAACGTCCGTTGCGGATCTATGGGATCGTCGAACTGGCCATCGCGGTGTTGGGCTTAGCGAGCAACGCACTGTTGGACGTGGCCGACGACGGCTACGGAATGCTCTATCGCTGGGCCGATGGCTCGGCACCTTGGATTGTGCTGGCGCGCTTGGTCTTGGTGGCAGCCGTGATCTTCGTGCCCACGGTTCTGATGGGGACGACGGTCCCCTTGCTTGCTAGGGCGATCATCCGCCGGCATCGCAGCCTCGGATTTGCCGCAGGTGGCCTCTACGGCATCAATGCGCTGGGAGCTGCCGCTGGGGCGGGCTTAGCTGGCTTTGTGACCCTGCCGGTTCTGGGGCTTACTGCGACCATCTACTTGGGAGCGGGTCTCAATGTCTTGTGTGGCGTCGCCGTGTTGCTGGTCTGTTGGCAAACGCACTCTGCGCCGCATGCCGAGCCGTCCGACCGAGAAGCGATAGACGAGAGAAGAACGCTGCGGGTTCCCGTCCTGCTGCCTTTGTTCTTTCTGACCGGATTCGTCGGCGTGGCCATCGAGATTCTGTGGGCGCGCTACCTGCCCTTGATGATCACTAGCTCGGTGTACGCGTACACTCTGCCGCTCGTCGTGATCCTGCTCGGCATCGGCCTTGGTAGCCTCGTCATTGCGCCGCTGTGCGACCGCAGTCGGCATCCAGTCGTCGTCTTCGGCTGCCTCCAGGCTTTCACGGGGCTGAGCGTCTTGGTTGCTATGAAGCTGCCTCGGGACATTTGGACGGCGCTCGCGCAGGCCGCTCCAGAGTTGATAAGCGCCAACCACTTCATGGGTCTGCACGGTGCCATGTTGCTGCCGGGTGCGTTGGCTTCGGGTGCTTCGTTTCCCCTCGTGGTCCGCTTGGTATCGAAGAACGTAGCCGATGTGAGTTGGACGATTGGCCGGCTGACGGCAATCAATACCATAGGTTCCATTGCGAGCGCAGTGATCATGGCTTGGGGGCTTTCTTGGTTGGGACTCGACCTCGCGCTGCGGACGGTCACCGGCATGGCCATTGTCGGGGGCTGTGTGGCCTTTGCCGCAGGAGTGGGCCGCCAGACGTCGCGTCGCGTCGCTGCCTTGCTGATCGCCTTTAGTATAATCGGGTGGGGGCTCGCCGCGACCCTGCTCAAAACGAGGCTCCCCCACGACCATCTGTCTTCCGAGGGGACCCTGCTCGAAGTAGTAGAGGGCCAAGGGGCCAGCCTTGCCGTGGTGCAACTCGAAGACAAGGTGCTTCTCGGGATCGATCGCTTGTGGCAGGGTTCAAACAAGAAGAACCAACAGACCTTTGCCGGCCATCTGCCCATGCTTTTGCGCGGCGATGGCAATGGGATGGATGTGCTCGTAGTGGGGATGGGTACCGGCCAAGCCGCAGGGCGATTTCTGTTGTGGGATGTCCATAGGCTCGATTGCCTAGATGTGGAAGTGGCTGTTTTCGATTTCGCCCGCCGCTACTTTGGCGCGACTTGGCTGGACGATCCTCGGGTGCGTG
This sequence comes from Candidatus Latescibacterota bacterium, assembly GCA_022819745.1. The sequence continues at coordinate 31,450 of JAJEGS010000004.1, forward strand.
CCCTAACAGAAGACGGTCGGGACTACATCCGCCACAGCCAAGCCCGCTACGATGTGATCGGCATTGAAGTGGGCCAACTCTTTCGCCCGGGGGTCATTTCCTTTTACACCGAAGATTTTTACCAGCGCCTCAGACAGCGGCTAGAGCCGGGCGGTCTAGTGACGCAATTTGTGCCAGTGCGGATGCTTTCCACGCCGCAGGTGCTCGACATCGTTGCCACCTTCATCAGCGTCTTTCCGCAGAGTCAGCTCTGGTTCAATGGGCCAGAGTTCGTCTTGATCGGCCGCCGGGCGGATGCCTTTGCGCTCGACATCCCGTCCCTCGAAGAAAGGTTGGGGAGGCCCGAAATCCGCCGCGATCTGCACTACCGGCATCCGCTGGACGCGAATACGGGGTGGCTCAACGAGTCCGACAGCGTCTTGGGGAGCTTTTTGGCTGCGGCTGAAGATCTGCGAGCCCTAAGTCGCGGTGGGCGGATTCTCGCGGATGACGTGCCTAGGTTTGACTACGAACTCGATCCGCATCAAGACATCGAGGTGCGCACCGTGGGTGCCTTGCTCGAGATCGAAGAACCCTTGCGCAAGGCGGCCTCTGCCGCGCTCGACGGGAGGCGCATGGCCCGCATTGAACAAATGCGCAAACAAAATCTGTACGCCTTGGCCAACCTGATCGTCGACCGCGGCGACAAAGCCTTGCAGGCGGGGCAACTAGAATTGGCCGAGCGGACTGCGCGAGAGGTGCTGGCTGAGGTGCCAGCACATACTAAGGCGCTTTGGCTCCTTGAAAGGATCAAGGGGCGGTCGGACAAGGATTAGAGTGCGATGAACCTGCGCCTCATTCTTTCTACCCTGCTACTCAGCGCCCCGGTCTGGGCCCAGGGCTATCGCCTGGAGCCGAATCAGGTGATCATCAGCGAGAGCGACTGGCCGGGGTGGAATTTTCCCGCCGGTAGTGTGGATTTTAGCGACGATGGGGTTCGGCCCCATTTTGTGCGACGGCAGATCAATGCCGCGCTGAATGCAGCCGCCTTCAGCCGCGAGGACGTGACCGGGGGCATCCGACGGGCGGGGACCAATTTCGCCGGGGCCGCGCAAATCATGGACGGGCTGGAAGAAACCTACTGGGAGCCGGCACTGGACGCGCCGCTGCACGACTGGTGGGTCGAGGTGGACTTGGGTCGAGTCGTGTGGGCGGAGAAAGTGGTGGTGAAATTTGTCGCCGAAGGGGTCGGCGATCCGTTTTTGCAGTTCAAGGTGCTCACCTCCAACGGCGATGAGGCTTTCCAGGGCAGTCAGAGTCTAGACTACCGGGTGGCTGGTCGCAGCGAGGGGTTGAACAAGACGCAGCGGGTTTTCGAATATGCGCTGCGTCCAGCCAAGTCGGCGGATCCGGGCTTGCGCGGGGATTTGATCCAGTATGTTCAGATAGTGGCGACGGCCAGCGCTGGCCGTCGTGGTGCGGAGGTGAGTGCGTCGGGTTGGGAGGGTTTGCCGTCGTCGGATCGGGGGGATGTGTTGTATTTTCGCCGGGAGTCGACGGGGGTGGAGCGGGAGGTGACGCAGGCGGAGTATGCGACGATCCGGGAGGCTCGTTTTCAGGGACCGATTCGCTATTATCGTTCGGAGCGTCCTCGGTTGGCGGAGGTGGAGGTGTGGACGGTGGGGGAGAATATTAGTCTGGGCTGGAAGGAGCGTGGAGGGTCGATCGAGGGATTGGGGGAAGCGGGCGGACATTCCAATGCAGTCGATGGCGATTATACCACCGTCTGGAGTGCAGAAGCGGGATTTTCCACCAAGGGCATAGGCAGTCGAGATGACGATTTCGCTGTGTTGATCAAGAACCGGGACCGGGACCTCTTATTGGACCTGGGGACCTGGTACTGGGTCGATCGCGCCTTTATTGTCTATGGCAGTGCCACATTTCCCAATTATGTGCTCAATCTTTCGGATGGCAGTCTAGCGCCCGATGGCAGCCAGATCTTTACCTCTGTGGTTGCGCGCGGCAGAGACGATGTCACGCTGGGCCGCGAGGCTCTTGCGCCCGCGGGGTCGCTGCCGACGAATACGTTCATGCAGGCCAATATCTTCTCCCCTATCAAGGGACGCTTTTTCAGGTTCGACTATCGCGTCGTCACTACTGGGTTGATCCGTTCTGGGGTAAAGGAGCTGCTGCTCTATGGCTTTGGTTTTCTGCCGCAGGTCACGCTGCAAACGCCGGCGATCGAGTTGGGAGACGTCCCCCGCATCCTTTCTACTATCTCCTGGGAGGCTCAAACGCCGCCCGGCACCCAGCTACAGATCCGCACTCGGACCGGGAACCGACTCACCGAGGACAAGCATTTCTTTAACAAACAGGGCGTTGAAATCTCCGAGGCCGACTATCGCAAGACGCTGTCGTTTATGCGGGGGGATTCGACGGTGGCGTTTGTGCCCGACGAGGCGGATTGGAGTCCGTGGAGTCCGTTTTACGAGCGATCCGGCGTGGCCATTACCTCGCCTAGTCCTCGGCGATATATAATGATTGAGGCTGCTCTGGTCTCGGACGATCCCAACGAGGCGGTCGTGTTGCGCCGCCTCAATATCGGCTTGAGGGATCCGCTGGTGCATCAGATTCTGGGCGAAATCGCGCCGCGCCGCGCTCAGCAGAGCGGTCTACGCGAGGCATTCGCGTTGTCGCTGACCATTCCACCCAACGAGTCAGGCTCGGAGAGGCTGGGGTTCGATCAAGTGCTCTTTGAAGTACCTCCGAGCGCCGAGGTAGAGTTGGTGGATGTGACCGTGGGCCTAGCGAGCGAGCTAGAGGTGGGGGGCGGACAGATGTACTCGGCGGATGAACTGGAGATTAAAACCGGAGTTGACTCGTTGTGGGTTCGCCTGCCTGAGGTGGTATGGGAACCAGAGTCCCAGGTTGTGCTGCGTTTTTCGAGTGTGTTCTATTTGGCGAGCAATGCCTTTCTGGTCTCGGTGGGCTTGGGCGAAGAAGAGGAGGTGGTGTGGCAGCGGGTGGATCCGACCGACGCGGGCGAGGGCCTGACCGTGCTGACGCCGGTGGCTGGTGGACTGGTGGGCGATCTGGAGGTAGTGGGGAACCCATTCACGCCAAACGGAGATGGCATCAACGATGCGGTGAAATTCGTCTTCCCCGTATTTAAGATGCCGGGGCAGGCCTCGCTGATATTGGAAGTCTATACGCTCGACGGGTCGCTCGTGCACCGTTCGGCGCAGTCGGTGGCGCACGTCGCTGGTGTGCAGGAGGTGAGTTGGGATGGCCGGGACCGGGGTGGAGTGCTGTTGCCGCCTGGCTTGTATATCTGCCGGGTCGGTCCAGAGGTGGACGCAGAGAGTGTTGGTGAATCCACGGTGGCCACGGTCGTGGCCAGTGTGTACTGAGAGTTTAACGCAAATTCCTCGACAGGCACCTTTCAGTACGTCGCATACAAGACGCCGGTTTTTTCGACCTTTTCCCGATCGACATCGACCGAAACCCGATACAGGTAAATTCCCGGCGACACCAAACCGCCGCTCTCATCCCGACCGTCCCACGCCCGCTGGTACTCGCCGATCCCATCCGCGCCCGAATACACCTGCCGTACCCGGCGACCCGACAAGTCCCACACCTCCACTGCTACCTGCGCACTGCCCGTAATCTCCAAGATGTGATAAAAGATGCCTATCTCGTCGTTGCGGCCATCGCCATTGGGCGTGAAAATGGTCGGCTCGACCCGCACCTGCAACAGCCTCTGCTCCTGCGCGGCGGTGGCCACCGACACCCGGTTGCCCTCGTATTTCGTCGTAGCGTCTCCCGGATTGACCCCCTGCGGCACCTCCAAAGGCTGGTCGCTGTCCGACGCCTGTGCTGCAAAGATAGTCCCGTAGCGCAGCACCTGTGCTGAAAAATCGACCTCCACCAGCGTCCCTGAGTCCTGCTCCTGGAGGCGCGGGAAACTGACCGCTAGCCGATGCGGCTCCTCGGCTTCTACTGTAAAGGCCACGGGCACGTCGCCAATGCGCACGGCCTCCACCGCGCTGATGATTGAAGAGGTCTCAATTTCTAGGCGGTCAAAGCCGACATCGTCTGGGTGAATGGTCGGCCGCAACGCATAGGTGAAGGACGACTGTTGTCCTACTTTTGCTTCGACGGGCCAGACCTCGCCCACTAGGTTCGTCGCCACCGGCTCGGAGGCGCGCAACTCCACGAAACCCATCCGGCCACCGGCGTTTTCACGGGGCAGAAAGTCGATCTTGAACTGGAAGTAGCGTCTGGGGCTCGTCGACACCATCGGCGTGCCGCTGCTGTCGGCAAAGTCATAGGGGGCCGACCAAAAGGTCCAGTGGTCGAGGTCGTGGGTGATGCCGGCCCGTTCATTTAGTTTGAGGCCGCTGTAGCCAGCGCGACTCACCTCGGCTTTGCTGCCGCGGCCGGTGAAGCGCCAGAATACGTCCGCATCGTCGTCTAGGCCGCTGCGGGTCCGGATGAGAACTTGGGCTCCGGACTCCTGAACCCCGGACCAGCGCAGGTCTCCCCAAGCCATAGGCCGCTCGAAATCGATGACATCGGAAATATAAGTGGCCTGTTTGACGAACCCCTTGGCGTAGACTTCGATCTCGTTCACTTCCCAGTCCGTGTTGTGCTCGGCCAAGGCCACCTGGACAAACTCTACTGCCTCGTGCGATGGGATGGGAATGTCGAGGATTTGCTCCCGGTTGTCTCTCACTTCGACAATATAGGGCGATTTCGGCGGAACGATGCCGTAGTTGACTATGGGGCGCGGGCCGAGGTGGACGCGGAGGATGCCCACGGTTCGGCCCGGGTCGGTAAATCCGGATATCACCCGAATCCGGTTGATGTTGTAGAGACCGCCTAGGTAGATATTGGCCGTGCCCGCCCGACTGAAATCATCGGTGCAGGCCCCAGATCTGATACTGTGATCGGCGCACAGATACTTTTCCGCCAGCCAGAAAGTACCCGTATCACCATCCCACACTTCTCTATTTATATTGGCCCTTAAATGTGCCCCTCCTTTCTCTTCGATTCCGGGGGCTATGTTGAAGTCTGGATTGCGCTTGAGGGGCTGGATACCGGTACTATCCACGTCCAAGTCGATGATTTCCCCATGAGGTTCGGCATCGAAATTCATCCAGCTCAATTGTCTGAAGTCCACCCCGGCCTGGCCTTCCTCAGGGGGGTTGGGCCGATCTTCGCCGCCGAACCGGTAAATGGTCAGACCCGAGGCTGGGCCAGCCCAAAAACCGAGCGCCAAAGAAAAAATCCAGGATAAGGAAAGGAATCGCGCTACTTTCATAGACGTTCATCCCGCAAATTGTATATCGGAAGATAGTGTTGAAAGGGTGTTGTGTCATCTTTTTCTGGCCGCTATGTTGCTCTCCAGCATTGGAGGCATTGAACGTGATGCGAATATCAACTCTTGTTTTATCGGTAGCGGCAACCATGTATTGGGCGTGTACCGCAGAGCACCCGCCAGATCAAGCCCAAGAATCGCCGCAAGATCAACCGCTGCTTCTCGGCCGCATCGACTTTCCCACTTCCGGTGCGCCCGCAGCCCAAGAGGAGTTCGACCTGGGGGTGCTAGCGCTGCACAGTTTCTGGTATGAGGAGGCACGAGACCACTTTCGCAAGGCGCGGGAACTGGATCCCAGTTTTGTCATGGCCTATTGGGGTGAGGCCATGACGCATGACGCGCCTCTGCAGGGAACCCGAGGCGTGCAGGATTCAAAGGCCGGCCAAGCGATTCTCAGCCATATAGACGAACTGCAAGCGCAGGGAAAATTGCAATGGACGGCACGCGAGCAGGGGTTCGTCGATGCGTTGCGGCCGCTCTACCGCGAGCGGGGCAGTCCAAAAGGTCGCCGGGCTTTTGCCGAGGCCATGGAGCAACTCGCCGCGCGCTACCCGGACGACGACGAAGCGGTCGTCTTCGCGGCATTGGCTCGCATGAGCGCCGCCCGGGTCCAAAGGGGATTCACTTGGGACGATTCCGCGTTTGTGGAGCCGCTCGCCGCCATTTTGGAGGAAGTGTACCGGCGTCGTCCCGAGCATCCCGGCGTGGTGCACTATCTCATCCATGTGTACGACTCGCGCACTTTTGCCCATAGGGGCTTGGACTTGGCCCGGTTCTATGCTCGCCTGGCACCGGCCTCGTCGCACGCGCTGCACATGCCGAGCCACATTTTTCGCTGGCTCGGCATGTGGGAGGAGATGGCCGCTTCAAACGAGGATTCCTATGTGGCGACCGTGCAGTGGCAGGAGCGGACGGGGCGGCCCCTGTACAAGCGCGACTTCCACTCGATCGATTGGTTGTTGGACGCCTATTTGAAGCTCGGCCGTTTGCAGGATGCCCAGGGTCTGATCGACGAATTCGACGCCGTGGAACGCGAAGCTCGGCGGCGGGGTGAGAAACTGGACCTCATCCCCTACAATGCGATCATGTTCAAAAGTCGGTATCAACGGGTTGCGCTGGCTGTGGGCCGCACCGACGTGCGACTGCCGGTTACAGAGGAAGTCAATGTGGCCGCCATGCCGCCGGGCCAGGGCGCGCGCTTTATCGGCTATCGCGCCGCAGTGACGGGGCAGGACTCGCTGTTTCGCCTCGCTGTCGGACGCGTGCGGGCTTACTCGCACATGCCGGTCTTGGGAAGATTCAAAAATTACCTTCAGGCCGTGGCCCACTACCTCGACGCCGTCCACGCCCGGGCGCGTGGCGATGCCGCTGCCGCGCTGGAGTCGGCCCGACGGGCCATGGAAGGGGAGCGACGGGAAAAAGCCCCGCCCGACATTTTGGGCAGTGAGCTGTACGCGGAACTGCTCGTAGAGCAAGGCCATGCGCAAGAAGCTCGCTCGTTGTTTGCCCAACTCTTGGAGATGCGGCCGCGGGACCCGGTATACGTACTCGGTCTGGCGCGGGCCGAAGCGGCATTGGGCAGCGAGGGAGAAGCCGTGCGTTTTTATCGCGAACTTCTCGACATCTGGCGCAATGCCGATGCCGATTTGCCCGCGCTCAAAGAAGCGCAGGATTACGTCCAGCAACACAGCGCTCAATGAGCCATTGACCCTCGCCCCGCGCGAGAGGGAGGAATCGGATGAATAGCTGGCAGAAAGCGCGTTGTATCGTCGCCTTGGGTATGGCCACGGCGACAGGCCCCAGCGCTGATACAGTAATAGAGCCGCTGGCGGGAACGAACCTAGCCTTGGGCAAGAGCGCGACTTTTTCTTTAGAGCCCAACTACAGCTTGTGTGCTGGGGGCGATGAGACCGATCTCTTCGATGGCGAGTTCTGGCAGCCCGGCGACACTGGCTTCTGGACCGACAAGGGAACGGTTGGCTGGCAATTCGGCCGCAAGCCCGGCGTCCTCATCTCGCTCGATCTCGGGGATGTTTACTCTATTGATGCTCTTGGTTTTGACACCACTTCTGGCGCGTCCCAAGTCACTTTTCCCGCGGCGCTCTTCGCCTATGTGTCCGACGACGGCCAGATCTGGCACTATGTGGCCGATCTGATCAATGAGGCGATTCCCCAAGACCAGTACGTGCGCCATCGCTTTGTCGCGCGGGGCTTGGAAACCCGCGGGCGTCACCTAGCAATATACGTCGCCAAGGGGGGGTTTTATGGATTCGTGGATGAGATTGAGGTGATGCAGGGGCACGGCGGTCCGGCGGCTGTTTCTTTTGCAGAGGCCGGAATCGACCAAAGCGAGATCGAAAGCGACGCGTTAGAGCGCGCCGAACAAGCCGTGCAGAAGAATATCGACCTCTATTTTGTCCAGGCCGCCCGCGATCAGGTGATGTCCATGCAGGGCGCAGACGCGGCGGCTATTCTGCGCCAGCTTGAAACCTTGGAGCGCGTCGTTTTCTCCGGCCGTGGTGGCGAAGAAGTGGATTACTCCAAGGGGTTGCCCCACACCGAGGTCGGTCGCAGAATTTGCGCGGCGATGGGTTCCTATTTCAGCCGCCGCGACGACCGAGCCGCGATCATCTGGCAGCCGACTGACTCGATGTGGTCGCATCGGACCAACCCGTTTGCGCGACCGATAACCGAGGTTGCGCCCAAGTTGCACGCGGACATGATGATCGGCGAGTACGAACCGGTCGCGTTCAACGTGTCGAACAACACCACTAAGCCGTTGAATATCCAAGTCGAAGTGGGTGCATTGAGGGGGGTTGGGGGAGGGGATATCTGGCCGGTCGCGCAGATCACACGGCATATTGCAACCCATGTCGTGGGCAGTGGATTCCTATTTTTCGACGACGCTTTGCCGCCCCTCGAAGACGGCGGCGCGGTCCTGCCGCCGGGCATGACGCGCCAAGTGTGGCTGGTGCTCCACTCGCGAGGCCTCAAGCCGCAACAGTACGAGGGCAAGGTCGCGGTCACCGTCGGCGATGCGCACTTTGAGATTCCGCTCAGCGCCACGGTGTTCTCCGTGGAAATGCCGGCCGATCCGACGTATATCGCCCAGTCGTGGGGCTACTTCACTTGGACGCCATCGCAGGGGTACGAGCAGCAGGCCGCCGCGGAACTCGAGCGCTGCTATGCCAACGCCCACGTGCTGCACCACGCGTACATCCCTTGGCCCAAAGTCGATAAGGCGACTGGTGAGCTGGTCCAACCGATTGAGGTTGATTTTGCCAAACTCGACGAGATGCTTGCGTACCGGCCTTATGTGAGGCAGTGGCTGCTGTGGACTGGTTTTGAATTCGGCTACATGGACCTCAATTATCACCGCGCGACCGATGTGCCAAAGGTCGGCACTCCCGAGCACGAAGCCTTGTTCAAGGAGTGGGTGCGGCAAATCCGCGACCACATGCAGGCGAGGGGCTATCCGACGGATAAATGGGCCTTTTACTGGGTCGATGAGCCCGGCGACGAGGGATTTGAGAAGTATATTATCCCATCGTCGAAATTCGCCAAGGAGGTCGATCCGACGATCCTCATTTGGGAGGATCATCAGATTTCGCTGGAGATGCTGGAAAAGTATCCCGATGCCATTGACATCCACTGTTGTCCGCTAAAGTACTATCGCCAACATCCCGAAATTCTCGCCCACGTGCTGGCGGAAGAACACGCCGGTTCCCAGTACGTCGTGGGAAGCTCCAAAGCCAGCGATCCCCACCGGTACTATCGCCTGCACCACATGGCCACCGTCGAGTTGGGGTTGGACGGTGCTGGCATGTGGGTCTGGGGAGACGACGGCGGACAGTTCAACGACTACGCGGGCCGCTATCCCAGCTACGGCATGGTCTATGCCACCGAGCACGGGCCGATCACCAGCAAGCGGCGGGAGGCTTGGCGCGAAGGCATCGAAGATGTCGAATTGTGGCGTCATCTGGGCAGCGTCGCGGCAAAGACCGGTGATGCAGGTTTGGCGCAACTCCACCGGGAAGGTCCGGGCCGTTTGGTGAACAGGCAGGATGGTCGGGCCGATTTGGTACAGGTGGACCTGCACAGCGGCACGCCTAGGGAATTGCTCGAGATGCGGTTGGAGGTACTGGAGGCCGTGGCCGCGGCCTTGGCAAAATAGAAGGAGTTCGCGTGATAACCGAAGAACAGGTAGCCCACTATCAAACGTTCGGCTTTCTGACCCTGCGCGAAGCCTTCAATCGCGATGAGGTAGAGCTCGGGCTACCTTAGGAGATCAGACGATGGAGGAATGGACGCGCAGGACGTTTATCCAGCAGACGCTTGGCGCGGGTGGTGCGCTGACTTTGGGCTTGTCGTGCGCCCGTCCAGAGGGCGACTCCGACTCCTTTGCTGGCGGCGAATTGCTGGGGAATCAGAGCTTCCTCGACGGCAAAGAACCCCTGCAACTAGGCGATGGACTCGACGCGCGGTTCCACACCGATTTGACCGCGCTCACGCCTGCCACCCTGATCACTCCCAATGAGCACTTCTTTGTGCGCACGCGCTGTTCCGATCTGCTCAATTTTGCCCAGCCGTGGAAGATCGCGGTGCACGGACTGGTCGAGCGGCCAGTGGAAATCGGTCTGGACGAGTTAAAGCCCTTGGTCAAACCCATGGGCACTGTGCTGTTGGAGTGCGCCGGCAATCAGCGCCGGCCCTTTGGTTTGATGAGCGCGGCCCAGTGGTCGGGCGTTCCCCTGACCGAGGTACTAGAGAGGCTGAATATCAAAGCCGAGGCGACTCGCGTCCTGATCTCGGGCTTTGACGAGTACTCAACCAAACCGCACTCTTCGATTCCGGGGGCGAGTTGGGTTTTTACCTTTGCAGAGCTTGAGAAATACGGTGCCTTTTTGGCCACTGAGATGAACGGTGAACCGCTGCCGCGCGATCACGGTTTCCCCGTGCGCCTAGTGATGCCTCGGTGGTTTAGTTGCGTGGACATCAAATGGGTCAATGAGATTGTTTTGGTCGATAACGGTGCAAGGGCGACGAGTCAGATGCTGGAATTTGCCGGCCGCATCAACCAGCAGGGCACCCCCAAGCTCGCCAGAGACTTTGACCCCGCGCTGATTGACCAAGCGGCACTGCCCATCCGCGTTGAAAAATGGCGTCTCGCCGAGCGGATCGTCTATCGGGTGGTCGGCCTGATGTGGGGGGGCGAGCGGCCGACCGACAAATTGATGATTCGGTTCGGCCAGGACCAAGACCCCGTTCCGGTCAACATGCCCTACGCGCAGGAGACCAACGATACTTGGACGCTCTGGTCTCATGCGTGGGAACCCGCGCGGATGGGGTTCTACGACATTACCATGCACATCGACGACGCTAGCATCAGGACGTGGCGGCTCGATCGGGGGCTGCACCGACGGCGGATCTACATCAGACAGGTTTGATGGATAATGGTGCGACACGTGATCTTGGTCGCTGGTTTATTGTTTGGGTCGGGGATGTGCGCCCTGATCTACCAGATGGTCTGGCTGCGCGAATTCCGCTTTGTCTTTGGTGCTTCTACCCTAGCATCGGCCGCGGTGCTGTCTGTCTTTCTGGGGGGGCTCGGCGCGGGCGGATTCTGGTTTGGGCGGCGCGTTGACCGCAACCCGCGGCCTTTAGCTCTATACGCCTACCTCGAACTGTTCATTGCGGCCTCGGCTGCCCTTACGCCATTGCTGGTGTGGATGGCGCGCGAGTTTTACGTCGCCTTGGGCGGAGTCTTGTCGCTGGGGCCGGTCGCGGCCACGCTGGTGCGACTCGTGCTAACCGCGTGTACGCTGGCTGTTCCGACCTTTCTCATGGGGGGAACGCTGCCCGCTGCGGCTAGGGCTGTCGGGGGCGATGAGGATGCTGGGAGACGCCGGGTCGCCGTGCTGTACGGAATCAATACGCTCGGCGCTGTGACCGGGGCTTTGCTGGCTACTTTCGCGCTGTTGGAACGCCTAGGGGCCGATGCGACCTTGTGGGCCGCTGCTGCGCTAAACATCATCGTCGGCGGCTGTGCCCTCTGGATTGCGCGCGCCTACCCAGCCGTCTTTGACAAGCAGGTGTCTGTTGCGCCAGCGATAGATGGAGAGGTGCGGCGCTCTGGCTATGTGCGGTTGCTGATTTTTGCCACTGCCTCAGTGGTCGGGATGGCCTTTCTGCTCATGGAACTGGTCTGGTACCGGATGCTGGCACCGTTGCTTGGGGGTACGACCTATACCTTTGGCCTCATCCTAGCTGTGGCACTATTGGGGATCGGCTTGGGGGGGACCGCCTATGCGTTGTGGGGGCGCAAGCGGACTCCTGCGCTCTCTGGGCTGGCGCTGACGTGCATTCTGGAAGCGCTGTGCGTAGCTATTCCCTTTGCACTGGGCGATCAATTAGCTGTGCTGGCAGGGGGCCTGCGCGAGTGGGGGACGTTGGGTTTTGGTGGACTGGTGCTCTCGTGGTCCGTAGTGGTGGGTATTGTGGTGCTGCCTACGGCTATTGTTGCGGGGTATCAGTTTCCGCTCCTCATTGCGCTGCTCGGTCCCGGCGCGCGCCAGCTCGGGCTCGACGTGGGCTGGACCTATGCTTGGAATACACTGGGTGCCATTCTGGGAGCCTTGCTCGGCGGCTTCGTCTTGCTGCCGTGGCTTTCCGCTCCGGGCGCGTGGCAACTCGTGGTGGTGCTACTCTCGGTTTTGGGAGGCGGTATTGCTGCGTTTGCGTGGGTGAGAGGCGGACGGGAGGGGGAAAGCGCAAGATGGATTGGCCTGAAGTCGGGGCTAGCCGTCGTCTTAGCCGTGGTCGCCGCTTCCTTATTGTTGGCGACCGGACCCACCGCGGCGTGGCGGCACACTCCGATTGGGGCGGGGCTGAAAATGCTGGCCAATTTGAATGCCAATGAGATACGGGGATGGATGCAAGGGCAGCGGCGCGCCGTGCGCTGGGAGCGGGAAGGGATTGAAAGCTCGGTGGCCATTCGCGTGTCCGACCGGGGGCCGGTGCTTTTCTTGAACGGCAAGAGCGAAGGATCGGCGGTGGGGGACGCCTCCACTCAGATCATGAGCGGGATGATCGGAGCTATTCTGCATCCGCAGCCGCGGAATGCTCTAGTCATTGGACTTGGGACCGGGTCTACGGCCGGTTGGCTGGCTGCCATCGACGCAATGGAGCGCGTCGATGTGGTGGAGTTGGAGGCGGCTGTGGTCGAAGCGGCTAGCGCCTTTGAACCGGTCAATGTGAACGCCGTCGGCCACCCCAAGGTGCACACGGTGGTCGGCGATGGGCGGGAGGTCGTCCTGACCACCCGGCAATCCTACGACCTCATCTTCTCCGAGCCTTCCAATCCCTATCGGGCAGGAGTCGCCAGCCTGTACACGCGAGAATTCTACGAGGGGGTCGCCCCGCTGCTGCGGGACGGTGGCCTATTCGCGCAGTGGGTGCAAATGTACGAGGTGGACGAACAGACCATCCGCACCATCTACGCGACCCTGAGTTCGGTTTTTGCGCACGTGGAAACTTGGCAGACCCAGCGCGGGGATTTGCTGCTGCTGTCGTCTGCCGGGTCGGTGTCGTACGATGTTGCCAGATTGCGCGCCCGAGTCGCTGAGGAGCCCTATCGCAGTGCGCTGGCCGCAGTCTGGCGCACTGCGGACCTCGAAGGCTTCCTCGCCCACTACGTAGCCGGCCCCGCAGTGGCGCGCGAATTGGCCCGTGATCAGGCGTTGAATACGGATGATCGCACCTTGGTGGAGTACGCCTTTGCCCGCCATCTGGGGCTGGGCAGGCATTTCAATATCGAGACGGTGGAAAAATTGGCGCGTGACCGAGGAGAAGATCGACCCCGCGTGACGGGTGGGGACGTGGACTGGGAGTGGGTTGCAGATCAGCGTCTCGCTTTTCTGATTGGCCAAGGGGAACAAGTTCGCCCGGACCGGTACCCGGATTTGACGGCGCATCAGCGATATCGCCTGAGAGCCTTATCGGCTTGGTGGGAGGCGAGGTCGCGCAATGGGCTGGCGTGGTGGCAAAGCCAGCCGCGCCAGCCGCAAGGGCTGCACGAAGTGTCGGCTGTGGCTTACATGATGGCGGTCAACCAGCGCGAGGAAGCCGCTCAGTACATCGAGCAGTTGCGCGACCTCCAGCCCGTTGAAGCGGATGTGGTCTTGGCCATTTTGCGCACGCTCCAGGGACGGATACCGGACGCAGTCGCCGCACTGGAGTCCGCTTTTGCGGGATACGGCCGCGATCCTTGGGCTTGGCCAGCACTCATGCAGCGCGGCTTGGCGCTAGCGGTGGACCTCGGCGGCCGGGATGCGGCCCATGCCGAGCGGTTGTACGCGGCGTTGCGTTCTCCGTTTGTCATGGATTACGCGCGGGAGACGCGGCTGAATGCGTTGTTGAATTTGGGCTACGAGCTCAATTTTCCGCAGAACTGCATAGAGGTGCTCAACGAGTTGGAACCGCACGTGCCTTGGAAGCGAGATTTGTTAGAGGCGCGCGTCAAGTGCTACCAAGCCGGAGACCATCCATATCTCGACAGGGCGCGACGCGACCTCGACAAATATCTCGCCTTGGAGGAAAAGTAAACGGACTAGACCGCGACAAAGGAGGATAGCTCATGAGACCTGTTATGTTCATGGGACAGATTCAGGCATTTGAAAACGACGGCGCGGACTATATTATCGACCGCCTGTGGGATGGGGGCATTAGGGAATTGGTGCTGGGCGATTTGATTTTGCGGCAAGGCGAGACTCAGGGTCCTTCCTTTGCCCCCAATGTGGATTTTTACCAAGGCTGTGAAAAACAGCCGCCGCAACTGCCCACTGACCTAGAGGCGTCGAGCCGCATTTTCGGCGATGCGGTAAAAGCCGCCGCGGACAAGGGGTTTGCCATCTACTTCCACGATTGGGGACAGTTCGGCTGGTTCGAATCGGGCTCGTGTCTGAACAATCCCGAGCAGGTGCGCTACGGCTTGGCGCGCACCCGGGACACTTTTGCCCAATATCCCGACACCGGCGGTTTTGTGCTCGACGGCCCCGAATACGGCTACGAAATCGAGCCGGGACACCGCAGCGATATATTCGGGTGTTTCTGTCGGCACTGCGAGAACAAGGCGCGAGAGTTGGGTTGCGATTTTACCGCCATGCAGGAAGCGGCCGAGCGCCTGCGGGCTCGCCTGAGCGCATTGAGTCCGGCTGTGATGCGCGGTTTTATCGAGGCGCAGACCGGGCCTTTTGACGCGGTGGATTTGCTCTTGCAGGAGCCCGCGCTCTTCGACTGGATTCGCTTTAAAACCACGTGTATCGAGCACTACGTGGGTGCATTTTACCGCGGTGTCAAAGAGATTGATCCGAAATTGAAACTGGCCTGCGGCCCCCGCATCTCGGCTTTTGCGCCGCTGACTGGATACAATTATCGGCGCTTGGGTGAAGTGACCGATTTTATCGCCCCCAAGCTCTACTTTTGGCAGCATGGTATCGACGGGCTGAAGGGGACGGTATTCCGCTACGCCAAAACGCTGGTGGAACTGAACGAGGGTGTGGACGAGGGGTTGGCGCTGGATTTTGTCTTTAAACTGTTCGGCTTCACCATGCCCGGCGTGCGCACCCTAGACGAATTGTCGGCACCGCTCAACGAAGCCTTTTTCCGCGAGACCGTACCCGGGGAAATCGCCAAGATGATTTTCCGCACTGGTCCAGTGGAGCGCCTCAAACCTTGGGTCGGCCTGCATCACGGCGGGGTGCGGATCTCGTCCAACGAACTCGAATTGCTCTTGCAGGCCATTGTCGCCAGCGGCCTGCAAAGCCTCATCTACTGGCACTACTCGGACATGAGCGAAGAGGAATGGCAGGTACTGCAAGGATTTATTAGCTGACATGACAGAATTCTCTTTTGCGCACTCCCGACACTTTCCCCGCACTGACCTCGCCGCGGATACGGTCTTGGTGGTGCCGGATGGTCTCCAAGCGACCTCACCCGTTGTGCAACTTCAGGATGCTATCGCCGCTGTGGGAGGGCGGGTGCCCGACATTGTAGGGCAGCGGGATTTTACCGAGACGCTTTTTAGTAGTGTGCAGGTGATCGCCTGCGGCAATATGACGAACAATGCCGCGCTGCGGCGGCTCTACACGGCCCGCTGCTGTTTTGTCGATACCTTCTTCCCCGGCGAGGACGGCTATTTTGTCAAGTCGATTTCAGATCCCTTTGGCTATGGCAAGAACTGTATCGCTCTCGGGGCCAGTAGCCGGGAAGGGCTGTTGGCGGCCTTTGCGGTGTTCGAGGACTTGGTCCGCACCAGTCCCGAGGATCTGGACCGGGTACACGCCGCTCAGTTCCAGCATTCTCTTCCTCCGTTTCCCGAGGAAGCGCAACTAGAGAGTATGGTGCAGGACGATCTCAAGACTTGGGAAGGCGCTTGGGTCTCCACGCCTTTTCGGGGTGGTCGGGTGGAGAGTTACGCTTGGTATTACAAGTGGTCCCAAAACTAGCGTCGGGCCGCATCAAAGGCCGTCAAATGCTTTGGTATTGAGCGTTTTTCATAGGGCAAGACGCTCTTGATCCGACGCTTTTTCTCCACACAAGGAACCGAACCCGGAGTTTTGGGACC
>JAJEGS010000057.1 GCA_022819745.1 Candidatus Latescibacterota bacterium
ATGCCGCCGGGCGCTTGGAGGGCTTGCGCAGCAAGCACCGACTCAAGCACTTCGCGCTGCGAGCAAGACTCTATCTCAAGGCGATTCGATCCGCCTTTGAGGAGCTACAAACCCTCAAAACTGCGTAACATCAGTTAGTTAGAGAGGTTGATTTAATGACGATACGCAGTGGTAAACTAATACGGGAGAGCTGGACATGAAGCGCAAATGGGTCGGTTCCATCCTAGCCGTCCTGCTATTACAAGGGACGCCAGGTGGAGCAGTCGAAATTGGTCTGTTCAATCCCTACATCACGGAAGGGGCCCGAATCAGTCCTGAGACACTGGTTCCAACTTTGCGGAAGTGGTATCTGCCCCAAGCGCTCTACTCACTATACGGCTGGCAGGGGAGTGCTTACACCAACTATGCTCGGAACCAGTACCGGCGATATGTGAGAACCGAGCTCGAAGGCGACCGCTACTACGACCTCTACGGCAATTACTTCACCAAGGGCTGGAACATCTACAACTTTACGAATGAGTATCCGAGGGATTTCGGGAGCGGAATTTGGAAGGATCCGAACTTCAGCCAGTGGTTCAATCGTCTCATCGTGGTTTCTGGGGCCAAGGGGCAGTTCCACACCTCCCTGACCATCGGCGAGGGCATTCGCACCACGATGACGCCGCTCACTTTCTCCAAACCCCTGTTCGACGGTTTGCAATGGGACTTCCAGACCGATAAATACGGAGTGAGCGTGTTGGCGGCGCGAGCCGATTCGCCCGGGCGCGTGGCCGTCGCTGTCGATCAAGGGGCGGCGCGCCAAACGACCTTCACTCAATTACTCGGCCTGAACGGAAGTGTCGGCGTCGGCGATTTCGCGACAGTGGGTGGAACGTATCTGACGACCTTTCACCAAAACTCGGCACTTTCCCTCGACGAAAATTCGCTGCGTGGCGTTCTCGGCGGTCGCCTGAATGCGGGCAATGTTCAGCGGCTGATCGTGCGCCTGTCAGACGACTCGCCAGAGGATGGCGTCGGCGGTGCCCTGCTGCTCCGCGAGCGCATCTTCATCAACGGCGTTGAGCATCCCGAGATCGACCCGATCATCGAAGGGGGTGTGGCGCGCGAAGGACTGCTAGAGGCCAGTGGTTCCAATACGGTCACCCTGACGTATAACATTGAGGCCGATTTCCGGCCGGGTCCCGATGAGGAGATCACTGATTTCCGGGAGATCGAGCGCATCGAAGTGGGACTGGTCGTGGCCAACGACTACCTCGTAGAAGTCGCATCGAACTTGCAGACCAACGCGACGCTGGAGCCCGCCTTTCTGCCCGTCGCCCAAGCAGAGGGCAACGTCACGGATGCCTCCAACCAGCGCTTCATCCGCTTTCAGTACGGGATCCCGTCGAGCAACGAACTGCGAGGGGTGAATCTGGCGATCAGCGACGTGGGGGGCTTCAACCTCCGTTCTGAGTACGTGAGCAATCGGCGCAACCGACGGTTCCCCAACCAAACCATCCGCAGCAACCAGGCCCTCGCTCACGACGCGTCTGAGGCTTACTACGCCACGGCATCGCAGATTGCGTACCCCTTCTTCGGCTACGGAGAGTTCTTCAGCGTCGAGCCTGGGTACTCGACGTCTATGTTCATCCCCGACACACAAGGCTTCATCGATTACGAAGACGAGAAGAATTATCTCTACGAGCTCATCGACGATAACGACGACCAAGATCGCTTTCCCGACTGGCAGCGCCGCGCCATAAATCTGAGTGCCCTGTTTCCAAACCAGAATCAATTCCCCGACCGGGAGGTGTTTCCGGGCCTCGACGAGAACCAAGACTTCATCTCCGACTTCAATCAGAATCAGAACAACCAGCCTGATTACAGCGAGCCGTTTTTCCGCTACCACGTCGATCCGCCCGAATTCCTTTTCGGCACGGACATGAACAACAATACCGTCATCGACCGTTTTGAAAACGACACGGAAGCGGATTACCCGTACAAGCGAGACAGCAAGGGATACAACCTCTACGTCGGTGTCGAACTGATGCCAAACAGCCGCCTGATGGTGGGGCGCTCGCGGATGGAACAGCACTCCAGCGACCGCCGGGCTGCTTCCACATACGGTCTGCTGACGCTAAAGAAGGAATATCCGCAGCGCAGCCTGTCGATCCAGCTAATGGAGTTCGTCCGCGCAGTCAAGGACGATATCCCCGACAATCTCATCCAGTGGGTGCAGCCGGCCTTCTCTCCCGGTACGATGCAGGACTTCAGCGACCCGTTGATCGCCCAGGATACCTTTATCAACACCCTCTACCTGCAGGTAGATTGGAATCCGTTCGTTATGACGCAGACGAAGCTCAAGTACGATGCCTACAATCAGCAGGGGGATGCAGCGGAGGGAACGCAGGATGAGCGATTCTTGGGTCTAATCAACAAGGCCGATCGTCAATTCTGGGCAACGCAGACTGTGCTTTTGTGGCCGCAGTGGAAGCAGCGGTTTTCTGCTCGCACGCCGACCAACCCACGTGAGCGCAGTACGCGCGACCTTGCGGAACTGTTCTTCTTTCTCGTCAGATATCACATCTCCCCGAAGCTGACTCTCGGCCTTGGCAGCGAGTACGAGCTTTTCAATAACCTGAAGAGCCGCCCTGAAGGTGGTGCCGTTGACTACCAGGACGACTTCAGCCGATTGACTTTAGCGTCGCAGTTTTCCAATCAGGCGGCGTATCTGGGCTACGAGCTGACCGCGAATATCGGCATACGGTGGACGCGACGCAGCGTTCACGGAGAAGATGCCGACACGAACACTATGATCTTCGTGGATGTGTTTGCGGGTCTCGGAACCGATCGCTGATGAGAATTTTGGCGCGCGCCGTTATCTTGCTGACAGCGGGACTGCTGGCCTGCGAACAGACTGAACCATACGAGCCGCAGCCTATAGTCGTCGCCATCATCGACCAGGATACGATTGATGTCGAGGCGTATGACGAGATGGCGACGCTGCTGCTCGCCTCTTCCCATCGCGGCCAAGATCCCGCCAGTCTCGACACGAGACGCCAACTGCTAAATGCGATGATAGACAGACGGTTGCTGGCGCTGGAGGGACAACGCAGGAAGCTGGACGCAGCGCCGAAAATCGCAACGGCCCTTGAGCAGCGCCAGCGCAAGCTCCTCTGGCGCGCCCTGTTCAACGCGGTCGCGGTCGGCGCGGGGCTCGATACGTCGGGCATCCAGACCTTCGCCATTGAAGAGGGGTTTACCGAAGAGGTGCTGCTCCAGCACGTGATGCTGGCGAATGAGGCCGATGCGTGGAGCGTGCTCGAGGCTCTCGATGCGGGAGAGCCGATGGATGTCCTCGCCGTCGAACGTTCGACTCACCACGAGACAGGGGGCTTGGGGGGCTACTTTAGCTACATGTCTGTATCTCAGGTGCTCCCGGAAATCAGAGAGCAGATTCTGTCGCTGGAGCTTGGTCAAACTTACCCAGAACCTCTGACTTCCCGCTACGGGATTCACGTGTTTCGCTTGATTGACCGTCGCCCCGCCGACATGACGAACTGGTGGGATGCTGTGCTCAAGGAGTTCCGCGTACGCGAGAGGAGCCGCGTCTTCGAGTCCTTTGCCGACAGCTTGGCGGACGCGCATGGCCTAGTCTGTGAGTCTCTGGCCGAAGACCGCCCAGCGCCGGAGCCTCTCTGTACTTGGACGGGCGGTGAGCTCTTGGCATCCGACGTCGATCTGGCCGCCGCCGGGGAGGATTTGCAGAGCTGGTTGCGCACGAAGGCCCGCGATCGGCTGGTCGTCGAGGAAGCCCAGCGGCGTGGTATGGACCGCGAATCCTTGGTGCGCGATCAGATCGAGGCGCTGAGGGAAGAAATGATGATCGACAGTCTCCGGCGGGTCGTCGCCGGTCGCATTGAGGTAGCGGATGTCGAGAAACGGGCGTACTACGAGGAACACCTTGAGTTGTATGGTCCGCGTCCGACGGTTCGCGTCGATGAGGTCCTCGTCGCGGACCTTACGCTGGCGCAGCGACTCCGCGGCCAAGCAGAAGCGGGGACCCCGATCGACTCCCTAGCACGGGTACACAGCATTCGCGAGGTGACGAAGAAAAGAGGCGGGTCAATGTGGCTCGTCACGAGGGACAATCCGCTCTTAGGGGCCCTCGCGCCCCTCGCTCTCGACTCGGAAGTGGGTGCGCTCCTAGGCCCCCTCGAAGTACCGGGCGGGTATTCCGTTCTGCGCATCGCCGAGAAGAGTCAGACGCCGGCGCGTCCCTATGAGGCAGTGGAACGGAACATTGAAGTGATTCTCCGTCTGCGCGCTGAACATCAGAAGATGGACTCGTTGCTGGTCCAACTCCGCGTCGATTTCGCCGACGAGGTCGTGGTCCATGAAGACGCGTTGGGATCCGTACTAACCGATTGGGGGGAGCGCGAAGATGATGCCCAAAATTGAAGAGTACTTGGATCTGCGAGTGTCATGCCCGCCGTTCTCGTCTTCTTCCTACTGATCGCCTGCGAGAGGCCTGTCGAGAAACAGGCGGTTCGACAGCAGGAAGCCGCACGAGCCCTCCTCGACAGCGCACTTGAGCATTCGGCGCGCGGTGAATCCGCCGAAGCGATTCTACTGCTGCGACGCGCGGTGCAGCTAGATCCACAGGATCCGGTCATCCACTACGATCTCGGCAACAATCTAGCGCGGCAGGGCCGTCTCGACCAAGCCGCGGCGTCGTACCAACAAGCGATATCCCTCAAGCCCGAGTACGCGGCAGCCCATTACAACTTGGCCTCCGTGCGCTCCGCAGCGGGACACCACGAAGAGGCGGAAGAACTGATGGCGCGAGCGATCGAAGCCGACAGCGGCTATCAGCCCGCCCACAAGGCTTTGGCGCAGTTGCGGGAACGGCGAGGCGACTACGACGGAGCCATCGAAGCGCTGGAGATTGCGGTGGGGATCCGTCCCGACGACATGGAGGCGCGCAATCTGCTGGGCTACCTGCTGGGGAAGCAGGGGCGACGGAGCGCGGCCGAAGTGGTTTTGCGAAGAACGCTGCAGATCAACTCGACCCACGCGGACACTTGGGCGCACTTGGGGGCGCTACAGCTTGCCGCCAAGGATTTCGCGAGTGCGCGCCAGCATCTCGAGATGGCCATTCAGTTCAATATGCACCACACGAAGGCGCACTTTGATCTGGCCAACTGTCTGATGCGGCTGGGGCAGAAGGAGCGTGGGCGAAAGGTGATGCGTCGGTTCGAGATGCTGAGATCAATCGACACGGACATTGTCAAGTACCGCGAAGCGATCCGCCACGACCCCACCGATCCGGCTCTCTATCGGGAATTGGCGCGCTTGTATTCGAGGCGGGGTGAGACGGATAAAGCGATTCAGCTCTATCGACAGGCTATTTCACGAGATGCCGGATTGGCTGCTGCCCACAATAATTTGGGAAACCTCCTACTGCAGCAGAATCGACCCGAAGAGGCTGCCCGGGCCTATCGAGCCGCATTGCGCGCTGACTCTACCTACGCCTTTGCCCACAATGGGATCGGCACCGTCAACCTATTAGCGGGTAATAGGACAGGGGCTGTGGAGGCATTCAAACGTGCGGTCGAACTAGACTCCTCGAACCAAACGTTCGTCGATAACCTCAAATCCGTACAGATACTACAGCACGCGGAGAAATCGCATGATCGCTGAACGACCTACGGGTACCGATAAGCCATTGGCGACGCGACCAGTCTCGACTAACTGTGTGAACGGAGAAACTTACACATGAAGATCAAATCTATCGCCTTAGTCGCGATGATCTTTGCACTGGTCGCGAGTAACGGGTGTGGGCCACAGACTGCTGAATCGCCCGAAACCGGCTCCGCGCCGTCGGTCGAGGCGGAGATCCGGCTGGGGTTTCTGGTGAAAATGCCGGAGGAACTGTGGTTCCAGAACGAATGGAGATTCGCCCAACAGTGCGCCGACAAGTACGGGTTTGAGCTGATCAAAATCGGCGTTCCAGACGGGGAGAAACTCCTCGCGGCCATCGATGTCCTCGCGGCCAAGGGAGCACAGGGCTTTGTCGTTTGCACACCGGACGTGCGGTTGGGGCCAGCCGTGATGGCCAAAGCCGGTAGCCACAACATGAAAGTGTTCACGGTAGATGATCAGTTCGTCGGCGCGGACGGCGAGTTCATGGACGTCCCGTACATGGGCATTTCAGCCGTGGAAATCGGTCGCCAGGTGGGACGGGAACTCCACAAGGAGTTCACCAACCGCAGCTGGCCGTTGGAGGAAACGGGTGCGCTCGGGATCACGTTCGACGAACTCGACACCGCGCGCGACCGCACCGATGGGACGATCGAAGCGCTGGTTGAGGCTGGCTTCCCGCAGGAGCGCATTTACTTGGGGGCGGAGAAGACCACCGACATCCCAGGAGCATTCGATGCGGCCAACATCGTCCTGACCAAGTATCCAGCGATCAAACGCTGGTTGGTGTTCTCGATTAATGACGAAGGGGTTCTCGGCGCGGTGCGCGCCTTGGAGGGGCGTGGGTTTGGCGCGGCGGAGACCATTGGTATTGGCATTGGCGCTGGTACAGGGCTGACCGAGTTTGAGAAAGAGGAACCGACGGGGTATTTCGCGACCTGTATGATTAGCCCCCGCCGTCATGGGTACGAAACAACGGAACTGCTTTACAAGTGGGTCAAAGAGGGCGTCGCTCCGCCCGCGGACACGCGCACGGCAGGCGTCATGGCCTACCGCGATAACTACAAAGAAATCCAGACTACGCTGGGTCTCGATTAGGTCGCGGTCTTGGAATCCTCGTCTCCTCCGGTAGTTGAGTTCCACGGCGTCTCAAAGACGTTCCCAGGAGTCCGCGCTCTAGAGGATGTCTCGTTTTCGGTTCGCCGCGGTGAAGTCCGCGCCCTGATCGGCGAGAACGGAGCGGGGAAGTCCACGCTGCTGAAAATTTTGAGTGGCGTCCACCTGCCCGATGCTGGAAGCGTGGTGCTAAATGGGCGCGAACGAGTTTTTTATTCGACTGCGGAAGCCTTGGACGCCGGCGTTGCCGTCATCCATCAGGAACTCCAACTCGTCCCTGAAATGTCCGTGGCCGAGAATCTCTACCTTGGCCATCTCCCCGCAAGGCTAGGAGTCGTGGACCGCCGGCGTCTGCGCGAAGCCGCGCACCGCGACTTGGAACGTTTGGGTGAAGCCATCGATCCCGCCGTCAAAGTCGGTCGCCTGCCCATCGCGCAACGGCAGATGGTCGAAATCGCCAAAGCCCTGACTCGTGGCGCACGGGTGTTGGCCTTAGACGAACCTACTAGCAGCCTTTCTGCCCGAGAAGTGGACCGCCTCTTCGCGACCTTGGCGGAACTCAAGCGCAACGGCTGTGCCGTGCTCTACGTCAGCCACCGCATGGACGAACTGTTTCGCGTGTGCGACTCTGCGACCGTCCTCCGGGACGGCCGCCACGTTGAGACGTTTCTATCCTTGGAAGGAGTCTCTCACGACCTGCTGGTCAACCGCATGGTCGGCCGCGATGTCGAAGATGTTTTCGATTATCACTCCAGTACGCAGAAAGAGATTGCCTTAGAAGTTGTCGGAGTGGAGGGTCCGGGGCTTTCGCGGCCGGCCTCTTTCACCGTCGCGCAGGGCGAGGTCGTCGGCCTATTTGGATTGATCGGCGCGGGCCGCAGCGAATTGTTGCGCTTGGTGTTTGGCGCGGAACCCATGCAGGCCGGCGCGGTGAAAGTGTGCGATCGGCAAGTCCCGATCTCTTCCCCGAACGACTCGATCCGCTCCGGCGTGGCCTTCTGTCCAGAAGACCGCAAAAAGGATGGCATCGTGCCCACGGCGTCCGTGCTTGAGAACCTGAACTTGGTCGCCCGTGGTCGCATCGCCCGGCTGGGCTTTGTCGTCAACGATGCTTGGGAGAGACGGAACGCTCATGGTCAGATCGAACGGCTCGGGATCCGCACGCCGTCGGTGGCGCAGAATATCGTCAACTTGTCCGGCGGAAATCAGCAAAAAACCATTCTCGCACGGTGGCTGTCTGAGGACGTCAATGTGCTGCTGCTGGACGAACCTACGCGCGGCGTGGACGTCGGTGCAAAGAGCGAGATCTACGCCATCATCCGCGATTTAGCCGACCGCGGGGTGGGGGTGGTGTTGGCATCTAGCGACCTCCCGGAAGCCCTTGGCGTGGCGGATCGCCTGTTGGTGATGCGCGAAGGTGCCATTGTAGCCTCTATCGTCCGGGGCGCAGCCGATGAGGAAGAGGTCATGCGGTTGGCGCTACCAGCGTCTCCTGCTTAAACCGGCTGACGGAGAAAAGAACGATGACGGAATCTACAAACTCGCCAACAGCTTCCCTCGGCGCGATGGCGCTTCTCTGGGAGAAGGCTGGCATGTTGGTGGTCTTTGCCGTGCTGTTTGCGGCGTGTTCGCTGTTTGTCGAAGACTTTTTCTCGTGGGTGAACGTAAAGGGTTTGGCGTTGGCGGTGTCGCAGATCGGCATGGTTGGCTGTACGATGCTGTTCTGCTTGGCGTCGGGGGATTTCGATTTGTCAGTCGGCTCGGTCGTGGCCTGCGCGGGCGTCGTGGCCGCGGTCGTGACTAACGCAATGGGCAGCGTCTTGTTGGGCATGTTGGCGGGCGTGTTGGTCGGTGGCGCGGTCGGGCTTTGCAACGGCGTGGTGATTTCGCGATTTCGCATCAATGCGCTAATCGCGACGCTGGCGACGATGCAGATCGTACGCGGGTTGGGCTTCATCATCTCAGGCGGCCGGGCCGTCGGCGTTACCGATTCGGGATTCTTCGCCTTGGGTACGTCGTCGCTGTTGGGCGTCCCGACGCCGGTCTGGATTGCGCTAGTTTGCTTCGTGGTATTCGGACTTTTGCTCCAACGGACTACCTTTGGTCGCAATACCTTGGCCATTGGCGGCAACAAAGAGGCCGCCCGGCTCTCCGGCATCCCGGTCGCGCGGCTCAAGACGATCATTTTCAGCATACAGGGCCTAATGGCTGGGTTCGCGGGCGTGGTCCTCGCCTCGCGTATGACCAGTGGACAGCCGAAGCCCCCTGAGATGTTCGAACTCCAAGTCATCTCGGCCTGCGTTTTGGGTGGCGTGTCCTTGACCGGCGGCGTGGGATCAATCGGATGCGTCATAGCTGGCGTGCTCATCATGGGCGTAGTTGAGAACGCCCTGAACCTGCTCAACGTCCCGACGTTCTATCAAAACGTGGTTCGCGGTTTCATCCTATTGGTCGCCGTCATGCTGGATCAACTCAAGAATCGTGCGAGGTAGTCCTCCGGCTGCCCAGCGAGATTGACCACTCGGCGGATTCTGAGGTATATTGCGGCTCATATTCTCGTTGGCATGTTCGGCGACTCACTTCCTTTTTTGAGTCCCGCAAAGCTAGACCTATATCATCGCTAGATAACAACAAGGAGCGCAATATGGACAAGGTGCGAATTGGTATCATTGGCTTCGGCGGCATGGGTAGCAGCCACGCCAGTTATCTTTCCCAAGGCCAAATCGCCGGTGCGGAACTCGCGGCTGTAGCCGACGTCGATCCGGCCCGGCTCGCAGGTGTGCAAGACAAATACGGCGCGGGCGTGCAAGCGTTCGCCGGGGCCGATGCCCTGTTTGCAGCCCAATGCGTCGATGCTGTGATCGTCGCGACCCCCCACTACTTCCACCCCCCGCTGGTGATCGAGGCGCTCGAAAACGGTCTGCACGCGATGAGCGAGAAGCCGGCTGGAGTCTATACGCGCCAAGTCCGCGAGATGAACGAGGCCGCAGCCAAAAGCGACCGCGTCTTTGGCATGATGTTCAACCAGCGCGCGCGCGGCGAGCACCAGAAGCTGAAGTCGCTGGTCGAATCCGGCGAGCTGGGGCCGATTCAACGCACGATTTACATCATCAACAACTGGTTCCGCGCCCAGAGCTACTACGATTCGGGTGGCTGGCGGGCGACTTGGGCCGGCGAGGGCGGTGGCGTGCTGGCCAACCAGTGTCCGCACAATCTCGACCTGTGGCAGTGGATCTGCGGGATGCCGCAGCGAGTGCGGGCCTTTTGCCGCTTTGGGCAATACCACGACATTGAGGTTGAAGACGATGTAACGGCCTACGTCGAATACGAGAACGGCGCTACGGGCGTTTTTATTACCTCTACGGGCGAGGCTCCGGGGACCAATCGGCTGGAGATTTCAGCGGATCGCGGCAAGGTGGTGTTGGAAGGCGGCAAAATCACCTTTTGGCGCACGACCGAGTCGGCGAGCAAGTTCCTCGCGGAGTGGCCGCATGGGTTTGGCAGCCCGGAGGTTTGGAAGTGCGAGATCCCGGGTGGCGGCGGTGCGGAGCACAAGGGGATCACCCAAGACTGGGTGCAGGCTATCCGCACGGGGTCGCCGCTGTTGGCTGCGGGAACCGAGGGGATCAACGGCGTGGAGTTGTCCAACGCGATGTTGCTTTCGACGTGGACGGATGATTGGGTGCGTATTCCGGTGGACGAGGATTTGTACTACGAAGAATTGCAAAAGCGGGTGGCTACCTCCAAAGTGAAGGAGGAGGGCGGACAGGTGATGGACGTGCAGGGGACGTTTTAATACCAAAGAGCGGCGTGGAGTTGTACTCGCCGCTGGCTCGAATCTTGAAAGGAGTGAACCGTGAAACTTGCGTTGATGTCAGGAAATCTGCTGTCGTCAGCAGAGATGCGGTCTGAGGGATTCGAGGCGGTGCAGATGTTTTTCGGCGGGGGAGCGGACGGGGATGTGCGGGACCCGTCGGTAGGGGATATCGACAAAGTACTGCTGGCGGCTGACATTGCGCTGGCGGCGATGACCTTGCACGTCGATATGGTCGGGCCAAAGGGGATGGTCCGGGAGGAGGTCGCAAGGCTGGTGCGCTGCGTGAAGAAGACTGCAGCACTCGACGGACGTTTCGGCGACAACCCGCGACCAGTGCTGGTGTGGCATCCGTCGGGGTATCCAGAAGAGGGCGTTGACGACCGTGCGGTGTTTGAGGGGCTATGTACTGGGCTGACGACGGTCTGCGCGGCGGCCGAGAGGCTGGGCATTGTCATCGCGGTGGAAATGACGCGGGCGGGGAGCGTCGATGGGGCGGAGCGCTTTTGGCGATTGCAGGACCGGGTGGGTTCCAAAGCGCTCAAGGTCTGCATGGACGCGGCGAACTTCGCGCCTGACCGCACTCCACTGGTGCGCGCAGTGCGGATGCTCGGCCCCGATATCGCAATCGCTCACGGCAAGGACGCGCGCTTTGCCGAAAACGGCGAGGTCGTTGACTACGGGCCGACGGGGTCGGGGTGCTTGGATTATCCGACCTATATCGGCGCGTTGCAGGAATGGGCGCAGGTGCCCTATTTCGTTTTTGAGTACTATAGAAATCGCGATGACATGTTGAAGGCGCGCGATATTGTGCGGGCCTGTTTGTAGAGATGAAGAATTATCCTGATTAGATTTCCTAATGAATAGTTATGACCTGATATTCCTAAGTTAGACGACTATGAACTGGCCTAGGTGGTGGGATTGGGAATTGGAGCTATCATTCCATCTGGAAAAGCGCATGCTCCAGCGTAATTTTACCGAGGTTGACTTACGAACTATGCTGCACCATGCCACTGGATATCGTCCTGACTTTATAGAGGGACGCTGGATTATTGAAACGCATCATCGTTCTCATTCATGGGAGATTGTTGTTGAACCGGATTTTCAGGAAAGCTTGTTGGTAGTTATAACCGCTTACCCCCTTTGAGGAACTGATTATGCGAAGACACTACTTGGAGATTACCTTCCGTAAAGGGAAGCCCTTAGCCGCGTATCTATACTTGTCGAGCGCTTCAGGTGCGAGAAGTTTACGAACAGAGCCGAGAGATGCAGGCTTATTAGTGGATTTCGATCCTGAAGATCGACCCATTGGTATAGAAATTACGGCACCAGAGCAAACGACGACGATTCAGATCAATGAGATTTTACACAGCCTTGATCTTGCTCCTATGACAGAAGAGGACTTGTCTCCACTCTTGTTTCGCAGATTCGCAGGCTGGCGAAACGTTGGGCAGCAGCGCAACTTTAGCGGTTCTCACTCTGCAGGGAAGAGCAAATTAAGACCTGTATTCAGAATTCACATTCGACCTATTGAAGACTCAGGACGATCCTTTGAGTATTGTAGGAGCCATGGAGTGCTAGGAATGGGATGGGCTGTTAAGGAGACAGGCAAATCATGCCTTTCTTGGGACGAATACATTGCTGCTGCTAAAAAGGAGTATAATAATGTTTGGAGCGTACACTATCTAAAGCGTGAGGTCGAAGAGAATGACCTAATCTGGACATGCGATATGGATGGCCGCTACTACCTTGGGCGTGTTACAAGTCCTTGGGAATACCTCGCCAATGAAGAATCACTCCAGGCTAACATTGTGAATTTCTGCCGTTGCGAGCTTTTTTCTTGGGATATCGACAAGGTCCCCGGTAAGGTTATTGCGAGCTTTCGGCTACCTCGGACTATTCAAGCTGTCCGGAATCAAACGGTGGCTATCTATTCGCAACTTCTGTGGAATCGGCTCTCTAACACAGAGCACTACTCGCCTGAACCCCAGGCGCTCACCGACATATATGCCTTACTCGACGACCAAGCAACGAGGGATGCTATGGCCACCTACCTGAAAACGCGCGGATGGCTATTGCTACCAGAATCGCGTAAAAAGAATACCATGGGATATGAATACACTCTGAACAATAGAGAAACCTCTGAGAGAGCTGTGGTCCAGATCAAGACTAGGCGCATTTCATTGAACCGGGATATTTTGTCATATTTTGGAGAAAAGGTATTTCTTTTTCATTCTTACGGGAATTACACTGAAACTGAATTAGAATACAAGAAGGTCGAATGCATTGATCCTGATGAACTGCGAAGTTTCATCTTTAGCAATCGAGAGTTATTGCCTCAGTCAATTAAGCATTGGGTGGACTTTATGGAGACCAAGTCGATCACTTATTGATCTCTGCATTTCTAATGGAATGGCGTCTTACTCTTGCTTCGCCCCAGACCGTATTCCTTTAGCTATGGAGTCCTCAATAACATGTCCGTGCGCGACTTGGTGCATCTGCACCTTTACTCAACTGTCTGTGGTAATTCGTAGTAGGATATTATAGAAAAAATTCGATGGGAAACAACTATATCAATCAGCCAGTAACCTCGAATGAACTCCACAGCTTGGTAAAACTGGCCATCGCGGAGGAGAAGGCATTCTTTGTACGCAATCCGCATCTAGTCGGGACTTACCGGCAGCGTCTGATCCTCGTGGCTCTATGTCAAGGTGCCGCTCTTCAGTACTTAGGCCGTGGTTACGGAGTAAAAGATTTTGATGTCCATTTTTTTTACGCGCAAAATCCAAACAAGCGGAGGTTGAGTCGAGCTATGAAACGCGAGCATGCGTGTGTAGCTGCCTTTTCGGAAATGCCAATAGACTTTATCCGCACGACTATCCTTGGGGCACAGCCGCATCTAGAACCAGAGGTAGCTATTCATACTGTTCAAGAATTCTTGCGGAGCAAGCCGACTCCAAACGCGTGTCATTTATCGCAAAAGGCCGTGATTGGGCTCTACCCGGATGAAGTGTTCGGGGAGCAAATTTGGCCGATAGGATGAGCGATGAGCGATGTTGAACAATATATCTCTGCTAGGAAACAGGCAGATTCGGAATTCGCGGAGGGCTTTGAGACAGGCTATATCGATTTTGAAATAGGTGTTCTGCTCAAACAAGCCCGCGAAGCGGCAGGTCTTACGCAGGAGCAGCTTGCGGATCGGATTGGTACGAAGAAGACGGCTATTTCCCGGCTGGAGAACCATGCCGATGACATTAAGCCTTCCACACTGCGGAAAGTGTCGGACGCACTTGGTCGCCGTTTGGAACTCAGGTTACGGTAATTCCTAAATCGACGGACATACACTGTGAAAGAAATCGCCGTTACAAATTTCTATTCTTGGTCCATTTTCAGCCAAGAGCGTCAGATCGACTTCAACGGCCATCTGTGGGTGCGGGATGAGGGCAATGTCTTGATCGATCCGGTGCCCATGACAGTGGATGACTTGGAGCAATTCGATCAATTGGGTGGGGCGGCTTGGATCGTGCTGACCAATCGCGACCACGAGCGCGAAGCTGCCTTTTTTCAGGACCGCACTGGCGCTAGCATCGCGGCCCATCGCGCCGACGCCGACCTGTTTGACCAGCCACCGGACCGCTTGTTAGACGACGGTGAGGAGATCGTCCCTGGGCTCCGAGTAGTGCATTTGGCGCACGGCAAGAGTCCTGGGGAAATCGCTCTGTACTGGCCGGCCCTCAAGATGGTCTTAGCGGGCGATCTGGTCGTCGGTGCGCCGCTGGGCCGCATTACTCTGCTGCCGGACGCCAAACTCGCCGATCCGCCCCAAGCGGCCTTGGGCCTGCGCAAATTGTTGCAGCTCGATTTTGACGCTCTGTTGATGGGGGACGGGCATTCCGTTCTACACGACGCCCGCCGACTGTTGCTCGAATGCTTGGAGGAACGGACCGACATTTACATCAACAAGATTAATGTAGAGGATATTCCTTGGACGTCGGGGAGTGGACCTGCGGGCTACCGCTGGGAGATCAAGGATATCGACCCGCTCATCGGTGGCCAGCATCTGGGCTACTGCCTCTTCCGCCTGCCCGCTGGCCAGTCGATCTGTCCGCAGCACTTTCACCACTTTGAAGAGGAAATGTTCTACATCCTCGAAGGGGCCTGTACGCTGATCAGTCTCCGAGGTTCAGTGGTGGTAGAACGGGGTGACTTTATCGCTTTCCCACCCGGTCCCCACAGCGCTCACAAATTCACTAATCAAGGCCAGCAGCCCTGTGTGCTATTAGCCTTGAGCAATGTCTTGCCGCACGATTTGGCCCAATATCCCGATTCTGACAAAATTAACATCCGTTCCTTAGACCGACAGCGCATTTTCCGCCGCGCCGACGCAGTGGATTACTGGTCGGGCGAAACCGATTAAGAGGACAATATGAGCAACGTTTTGCGACTCAATATGCGTTCTCAGCGCCTTGCACAAGACGAGGGCGGCCACGCTATCTGGCAGGTGCAGACCAGTACTCAAGAATGGGCGGTGGATCAGACTGCGCTTTTGCTGTGCGACGTGTGGGACGGCCATTGGTGCCGCGGCGCGGTCGAGCGCCTCGACGCCATGATTGAGCGGATGGACGTGGTGGTCCGGGCCGTGCGCGCGGCTGGTGGCCTGATTGTCCACGCGCCTTCGGATACCATGGATTTTTACGCTGATGCGCCGGCGCGTCAGCGCGCGCTTGCGGCATCCCAAGTTGCGCCGCCGCCCGATGCCGAGCGCCCAGATCCGCCCTTGCCGGTGGATG
This sequence comes from Candidatus Latescibacterota bacterium, assembly GCA_022819745.1. The sequence goes on from JAJEGS010000057.1 coordinate 15,403, forward strand.
CCTCAGATCACGGGTCGGATACGGGCGAAACCGAGACCTATAAGGCTTGGGATCGGCAACATCCGGGGATAGGGATCGACCAAGAGCGGGATATTATTTCGGATAAGGGGACGGAGGTGTATAGTTACTTACAGCACCGAGGGATTGCACATCTGCTGATTATGGGCGTCCACACCAATATGTGCGTTTTGCACCGGACTTTTGCCATTAAGCAGATGGTGAGGTGGAAGGTGGATGTGGCGCTGATCCGCGATTTGACTGATGCGATGTACAATCCGGCCATGTCGCCGTACGTCAGCCACGACGAGGGCACGGGCTTGGTGGTCGAGTTTATCGAAAAATTCTGGTGTCCGAGCGTCGAGAGCAAAGATATTATATAATTATGGGGTACATCGCGCCCCATTAACCAAGATCGCCTAGGCCTAGGCGACTCGCACCCAAAAGCAAACCTAAAGGAGGTGCTTTTATGCGACTCATTAGTACGTTTTGCCTCATGCTGGCCTTTGTGCTGGCCGGCAGTGCTCATGCCCACATCGGCGAAAAGGTCTTTCTGATCTTCGAGATCCCAGACGCTGATTTGGGAGATATCGACCTTTTTGACGTGGACATCTCCGACTGGGAGGACGTAGTCGGCCCTGCTTCGCTCACGCCTGATGACTTTTTTGCCGACCCGACCGTTGGCGACGGTGCCCAGTACAACCCGGCTGATATGGACTATCGGCTCTGGCTTGGCTGGAACGAGACCAACAATCGGCTCTATTTAGCCGCCGAGCGCACTGACGATGTCTATATCGACGAGTACGGCGGCGGCGCGCCCGCTACGGTGTGGCAATACGACTCGGTCGAGTTCATGGTGGATGGCGATCACTCTGGAGGTCAGTACAATTTTAATAACAGCGAGACTATGACCGATGAGGAGAAGGCGCGCAACCAAAACTCTCAGGCTCAGAAGTGGAACGCTATCTTCGGCGCGCCCGACGGGCGCATTCTGGGGTATCCGGGCCGGGCCGAGTGGCTCAACTCAGTACCGCTGAGCGATGGCGGCGGTGGATCGGTCGGCGGCGGGCCAACCGTGTCGATCCTCGAGATTTACGTCACGCCTTACGACGACATTATCTTCGCCGATCAAGAGGGTAGCAGGGCCACGGACTTGGAGGCTGGCAACATCATCGGCCTCCAAATCGCCATGCCGGATTTCGACGAAGCTCCTCAGCAGTACCGAGGCTACCACACTCTCTCCGGTCAAGCGGCGACCTTTCGCTTTGCCGAGCGCTTTGTCGATGCCCGGCTAGTCGGTGCCGGTGAGGCCACTGCGGTTGCCGATCTATCTTGGGCGCGGATCAAGGCTAGTTTTAACGAGTAGGCTTTCTACTTTTACCCCTGCGAGGGAGGTCGCACTTCTCTCGCAGGGGTAATTTTGTCTTAGAAGCCGTCTTGTGCCCAAGCACGAGCGAGCGGTTTCTAAGGGCTGGTATTAGCGATTCTTTTGAAAATAACAACACCTAACAGAGTCATCGGCTGGACGATAGTTGTGCTGGGGTTGCTTGGCGGCTCGGTGACAGCGCAAGCGGCGACGCGCGTTGAAGTGCCCATTTTTGAGGGGGGTGCGGGACTAGACTTTTTCTTTTTTGCCGCCCGCGAATACGAAAAGGTCCGTCCCGATGTGCAGATTGATCTCTACGGCGATCCGCGCATTGCCGACAAGGTGCGGGTGCGGATTCTCGAAGGGACGTTCCCGGAAGTCAGCAATGCGGGTCTCAATTACTGGGCGCTGATCCGCAACGGCGAAATCCTGCCCCTCGACGACTTTTTGGACGGGCCGAGTTGGGACGGGGACCAGACGTGGCGCGAATCCTTCCTACCCGGGAGTCTCGACCGCTATGAGTACGAGGGCAAAATCTACGGCATTCCCTTCCTCTACTCGGTTTACGCCGTTTGGTACAACAAGAACATGTTCGAAGAGCATGGCTGGGTACCGCCGCGCACTTGGGATGAGTTTTTCGCCCTCTGCGAGCAAATCCGCGCCGCAGGGGTCTGGCCGCTGGCCTTTCAGGGGCGCTATCCAGGCTATATCGGCGGCGTGACCGACAACGCCTATTATCACCTCGCTGGCCGCGAGCGGTTCTACGAGCAGAAGGATCTAGTGCCGGGCAGTTTTGCCAATCCCGAATTTGTGACGGCGCTCGGGCTTATTCAGCGCACGGCGCAGGAGTACTTCCAGCCCGGTGCCCTCGGCATGAGCCACACCGAGGCGCAGCTCGAGTTTTTCTTGGGCCATACGGCGATGGTCTTTTGCGGGTCTTGGCTCAAAAGCGAGATGATGGGCAAAATCCCCGATGGCTTCCGCTTGGGAGCGTTTAATTTGCCCATAGTCGAAGGCGGGGCTGGCGAACCCGGTGCCATATATACTGGTGCCGGGTATTACTTTGTCTTCAAAAATAGCGCCCACCCAGAGTTGGGCGTGGATTTTTTGCGCTTTATGACCTCGCAGGAGATGGCGGGCACCTTTGCCGAGATGCGCGATGTTTTGGTGGCCGTTGATGGGGCGATGGAGGGGCGGACTAGCGAGGATTTGCAGGACTTGGTGGCGCTGGCACAGCAGGCGACTACGACCTACGGCACCGCTCCGGGTGAGGGCTTCCCGGAGATGGACCAGTTCCTCAACGACGTGCGCTTCAAGATCGTCAATGGGCAGATGACGCCCGAGCAAGGGGCCAAAGAGCTGGAGTCGGCGGCTGAAGCGGTGCGCAACCGCAGCCAGCAACCCGACCAAATTACCATTCGCCACCTGTGGAAGCCCGCGCTGCTGTTGGGGCTGTTGGCGCTGGCGATGGGCTATTGGTTGTACACGACGGCGCGGCAATGGCGCGAGAGGCAGGCGGGCCAAGCTCCCCGGCCTACTAGTACTGTGCGTCTGCCTTGGACGGGGGTGGTGTTCTTCGTCGGTCCGGCCGCGGCGTTCTACACGCTTTTTGTAGTGGTGCCCAGCATCAAGTCCTTTGTCTGGAGTGCGATGCGCTGGGACGGGCTGACCGAGATGGCTTTCGTCGGGCTGTTGCACTTCCAGCGGCTGCTGTTTGAGAGCGATGAATTCTGGATCGCGCTGTCGAACAATCTCTTCATCATGTTCATCATCCCGCTCTGCGTGTTGCCGCTGGCGCTTTTTCTGGCGGTGTGCATCAGCCGCGAGGTGGTCGGGGCTAAGCTCTTCCGCATCGTGTTCTTCTTTCCCAACATTCTCGGCGGGGTCGCGGCAACGCTGCTGTGGATGCACTTGTACAATCCGCAGGGTGGGCCGATCAATACGGTATTGGTGGCCTTGGGCTTGGAGGGGTTTGAGGGGTTTGCTTGGCTAGCGCAGGACAATCTTTACTGGGCGCTGATACCCATGTCGATTTGGGGCGCGGCTGGGTTCAACATGGTGCTGTTTTTGGCGGCGATGGAGAGCATTCCGCAGAGCATGTACGAGGCAGCCGACATCGACGGGGCCTCGGCTTGGCGGCAGTTTTGGTCGATTACCGTGCCGCTGATTTGGGAGGTTTTGTCGATAGCGATTGTGTTTATGATCATCGGCGGGATGAAGGCGTTTGAGGTGATTTGGCTGTTGACCAATCAGCGGCCGACGACTGACAATCACGTGATTGGCACGCGGATGGTGCAGGCCATGTTTACTGAGTTCAAGGTGGGGGAGGCGACCGCGATTGCCGTGCTACTCTTTTTGATCGTCTTCTTTGGCACTACCGCAACCTTGCGCGCGATGAAGCGCGAAGCTGTGGAGTTTTGAGCATGGCGGAACAAGATAAATTTTCCATTGCCAAACCTTTCGTCTATTTGGCACTGTGCGGCTATCTGACGGTTGTGGTCTATCCGATGCTGTGGCTGTTGTACACTTCGCTGAAGACCGACCGCGAGATTTTTCTCAATCCTTTCAGTCTGCCCGAGTTCGGCGATCTACAATGGATCAACTTTACCAATGCTTGGACTAAGGGGCACTTTGGCGACTACTTCTTCAACAGCGTCTTTTTGACCATCTCGACGGTGGCGGTTTCCATGCTGCTGGCGGCAATGGCGGCCTACGCGCTGGCTCGCTTTCGCTTCTTTGGCGTGCGGCCGATGTTTTTCTACTTCTTGGCCGGGCTGATGATTCCATTGCAACTGTCTATTGTGCCGCTCTTTTTTCAGATGAAGGACTTTGGGCTACTCAATTCGCGGCTGGGTATTCTGATAGTTTATGTGGCCTTTGGGATGCCGTTTGCCATCTTTATCCTCACGGGGTTTTTCAAGTCTTTGCCCTCTGGGTTACACGAGTCTGCGCTGATCGATGGGGCGGGGGAGTTTCGGGCGTTTTGGTCGATTATGCTGCCGTTGGCGCGGCCGGGGCTTATTACGGTGGGTATCTTCGCCTTTTTGGGAACTTGGAACGAGTTTTTCATGGCCTTTATGTTCCTGTCTGGGGAGGGGTCACAGGCGTTGCGCACGCTGCCGTTGGGGCTGGCCAACATCACCATTGTTAGTCAGTATCGCAGCGATTGGGGGATGGCTTTTGCCGGGTTGGTGTTGATTATGGCTCCGACGATGCTGGTGTATGCGTTTTTGCAGCAATATCTGACGAAGGGGATTACTGTGGGGGCGCTTAAGGGGTAGAGATGGTGAGGAGAGATACTTGAGAAACGCCCCCGACCTGGGGGAATCCAAATCAAATTGGACCACTCACTGAAGGTAGCCACATGAATAAAAAAGACGCTTTACATACAACTATCTCGGACCTTATAAGTCGAAAAGCCGAAGGTACGTATTGGGACTTCAAACGCGAGCATCACAAATGTAAATCTGATCTTATTCACGATATCCTATGCCTAGCTAATGCCAAACATACTGGTGATCGATTTTTGATATTTGGAGTTGATGATGAGTTTTCCTTGCACTCAATAGACAAGGATGACGGGCGACGAACCCAAGCAGATTTAGCAAATTTATTTAGCGCTAATGCCAATAAATTTTTTCAATCTAGATTCCCGGAATTCTATCTGGAAGAAATCAAACTTGACGAGACATTGCTCGATATTCTGGTAATCGAAGATACTCCACATAAGCCTTACTATCTCGTCGAAAGATATAAAAAATTTACGCTCATCATATTTACACACGCGTCTGTGACACGAACACCCCAGTAAAAGACGCTGCACAACCCCATGAGATTGAACGAATGTGGCGCGAACGCTTCGGTTTGGATATGTCGCCTCTTGAAAGGGCCAAGCGGTATTTGGCCGAACCTGATTTATGGTTACCTCTAGTCGAAAATGATGGAAGTGACACAAACTTCTACTACACAGTTTTTCCTGAATTCATCTTAAGAGTCACTGACGAAGCAGCAGACCACATGGCTCACCATGAGGAATGGACGCGCGGAGAGATTATTACTGACAATAATCATGCAGGATATTATGAACTACATTATCACCAGACTCGATTGGCCCGCATTCGTTACGCCAGTTTTGATAATCACAAGAAATCAATGGTAGCACCAGACCGTAGGTATCGCGGAGCTGGATGTTTCTATTTCTATAAGGCTGACAGTATCAATTACGCTGTTCAAAAATTTTACTCTACCATTTTCAAAGGGGACGATTCCGTGAGACTTTCCATAAGGGGCCAAGGGGAAGCCACTGATGAAGCACGCTCGCGATGGGGTCACTATATGAAGATCCCAGTACTTCGCCCGGGAGAATTGGAAGATTTCCTTGGTTCAGATGGAAAGTACGAGTCCTTAGAGACAAGCACAGACAAGGCTGAGCAGTACCAGGCTTACCTTCGCAACCAACTCGACTTCGAGAATTGGCGTAATGGACTAGACTAACGAGATTCATATTCGCGCAACTCTCCTTCTATGTCGGCAATCTGGCTGCTCAGGGCCTCGTGTTGCGCCTTGACAATAAGTGGATGAACTCCATCGGTCTCGCCGAGGCTTTGCAAGGTCTGTGAAAACCTGTCTGCCTGCGCTTTGGTGAGCCGATATTGCCTTTCATTTTTGATCATTGGAAGCCTCCCAAGTCTATGCGATAATCCCTTTAGGTTCGATTCTCCCACAGTTCAGTATGGAATCGCTTCCACCTCTCTCGTACTCTCGTCTAGCCAAGACGCTGCTAAAAAATTTCTGGAAGGGCCGCTCGCAGCCACGTCAAGACCTCCTCAGCCGCTTGCCGCGCTTCCTTGGCATCGTCTTCAGTAGGGGTAAACGCATCGCCTGGATAGCGAATTTCTACGCCATAAGGCATCAGGAGGGAGAGTGCATCGCGGAGCTGTTCGGCATTGGCATGAATTGGAAGCACATGTTGCAGTAACAGCAGCAGGTCGTGTGTAAAAGGATGGGGATGCCCGTTACCTACGAGGAATGCCTTGAGCATTTTCTCGGCGGCCTGCTGGCAGTGAAAACATACCGTATCTAACGGGACCTGCTCGGCATTGAGGTTGTTGTCGGCATTGAGGAGATCGTTTTGGCCCTTAGCCAGCCACTGGCGAGCAAGTTCAGTCTCGGCGGACATAGACGGTTTTGCCCTCGCGCAGCGCAGTGGAAACAAAAGAAAGAGGCGACTGTTGGCCTTTTTCTATTTCGTCCGGGGTATATACCAGCAAGTCCATGCCGAATGGATACGGGCGTAGCGATTTATAGAGGGCGCGGCTGCGCTTGAAGCGCGGCAGGTCGCTTGGGGCGATCACGAGTAAATCGACATCGCTGTGCTCGGTAGCCTCGCCTCGGGCATAGGAGCCGAATAGGATGACCTGCTCGGCGTCTGCTTGGCGACCAATGCGCTCGGCGACGCGCCGTATCTCTTGCTCTCCGATTTTATTCATCGGAAACCTCTCAAATCCTAAGTTTTTTTAGAGGATAGCATGGCGACTAGGGGCCGTCAATCTTCTATCTTGCCCGCGTCATCTGTTTGCGATTAGTTTATGTGTAACTATATGTGTCGGAGGTAACACATGGCGACAAACTTGGCGATAGACCCAGAGCTGCTCGATAGGGCACTGGAAGTCGGCGGCGAGAAAACGAAGAAGGCGACCGTCAACCGCGCCTTGCAGGAGTTTATTGCGCGCCGAGAGCAGGAACGGCTCTTAGAGCTTTTTGGCAAATTCGACTGGGACGACAGCTTTGACTACAAACGCGAACGGAGCCGTGGGTGACGTTGTTTGTCGATACGAGCGTCTGGTCGCTGGCTTTGCGACGGGATACGGCACCCGAAGGACCCGAGGTCCAACGCCTGCGAGAGGCGCTCGGTGGTGGCGAAGCAATTTACACGACCGGAATCGTCTTACAGGAGTTATTGCAGGGTTTTCGGGGGCCGAAAGCCAAAGCGCGGATCGTCGAACGGTTCGGGGCACTCGCCATGATTGTGCCAGTGCGCGACGACTACATTGACGCAGCCGAGTTGCGCAACAAGTGTCGCCGCCACGGCATTCAGGTTGGAACCATTGACGCACTATTTGCCCAGCTATGTATTCGCCACAAACTGATTATGTTGGCGACTGACCTCGATTTCGGCCACATGACAAAGTGGACGTCGCTTCAGCTCTGGTGCCCCCCATGATCTTGGACACTCTCCTGCATGTCGTGCAAAAGACGAGTTAGCCAGCCCGTCTTTTTCCCGGAACTAACCATTAATCCTACACCGCTTGCCCCGTAGTAGAATTGACGCGGCGGAAGATGTGGATGAGTCTGTTGCGCGTCGCTTGCGTCAGCGGCGGGCGGGCGAAAGATGCGAGGTTGGCGTCGAGGTGGGCGGCGTTGCCCGTGCCGGAGAGGACGACGTGGACACCCGGCTCGTCGCGGCAGAAGCGGTAGGCGGCATCGGGTAGGGATGGGGCTTCGGCCAGCAGGAAGTCGGGGAAGGCGTCGAGGCTTCGACGACTCGACTGAGCTCGCCGAAGTCCTGAGCTCAGCCGAAGGTCGGCGGGGTCGATTTGTCTCTTTTCGACGAGAGCGTCGGTGAATGCGCGCAGGTTGTCGGGGTGGCTAAGCGCCTTGCGGACGGCAAACATGATTTGGATGCCGACGTTTTGCGCGATGGCTTGTGCGAAGACGTTGGCGCGGGCGGTCTGGTTGAGCAGATTGAAGCCGACCATTAGGACATCCCACAGGTCGTCGGCGAGAGCCTGCTGGAGCATGGTGTGTTCGAAGTCTTCGTTGAACATTTCGCTGAGGCCGACAAAGCGTATTTTGCCCTGCTGCTGCGCCTTTTGCAGCGCGGGATAGATGTCGTTGACGAGATAGGCGTAGTCTTGCGGCACGACGCCGTGGAGATTGTAGAGGTCGATGTAGTCGGTGCCTAGGTTCTTTAGGCTTTGGTCGAGGCTGGCTTGCAAGGTGTTGGGTGTGACCTGTTCATTGCGGGTGGATTTTTTGGTGGAGAGGACGACGGAGGAGCGGTTGCGGCCCTGCAGGGCTTGGCCGATGATGGCTTCAGTGCCGTAGCCTTCGGCCGTGTCGATGAAGTTGACGCCGTGGTCTAAGGCGCGGCGGACGAGGTCGGCGGATTGAGCGTCGGTTAGGCCGATGTTGCGCCCGATTCGGCTGTGGCCGCCAGCGCCCAAGCCCATGCGCGAGACGGTTAGGTTGGTGCGGCCTAAGATGGTAGTTTGCATGAAGGCTCCGGGGTGTAGTTTAGGGGAGATGTTAATATAGGAGCAGGCTCAGACCTTGACCACGACGGGGTCTTTGGTAGAATTGACGTGACTTTATGAAACGAAAAGTGAAATACATCGCATTGGTCTTGGCATTACTCGGCGGCAGTGTCTATGCCGAAGAAGCGGACGACTCGACTGAGCTCGCCGAAGTCTCCAGCCGCGTCATTCTCTTTTTTGGCGATAGCTTGACTGCTGGCTATGGACTCGACCGCGAACAGGCCTTCCCGGCCTTGGTGCAGGCGCGGATCGATTCGCTCGGCTGGAACTTTGAGGTCTTCAATGCTGGGCTTGGCGGAGAGACTTCAGCCGGGGGATTGCGCCGCATTGACTGGCTGTTGCGCCGTCCCATCGACGTCTTCGTCCTCGAATTAGGGGCCAACGACGGCCTGCGCGGCATAGACCCCAAAGACACTCACGCCAACCTGCAGCAAATCGTCGAGCGGGTGAAAGCGAAGAACCCCGAAGTAGCCCTAGTTATCGCCGGGATGCAGATGCCGCCCAATATGGGTGCGGAATACACAGGGGCGTTTGCGGCGATTTTCCCTGCGTTGGCAGAGAAAAACGACGCGGCCTTGATCCCCTTTTTGTTAGAAGGTGTGGGCGACCAACCCGCGCTGAATCTGCCCGATGGCAACCACCCCAACGTCGAAGGCCACCAGATCGTCGCCGAAACCGTGTGGGCGACGCTGGGGCCGGTGTTGGAGGAGTTGCGCCGCTAGCCGAGCGAGCGCAGGACTTCGAGGGGTGGGCTGGTGTGGACGCCTCGGCTGGAGATCATGCCGACGGCGACCGTTAGCAGACTGACCGCGGCAAAGGCGAGGATCAGCGGCAGATAGTCGGGCGCAAAGCTGATCTCGAAGAGATAGCGGTTCAAGGCCCAGACGCTCCCCAGCGACAGAATCACGCCCGTCGCCGCAGCGAAAGCTCCCAAAAACAGATATTCGAGCGCCATGATTGCTACCACTTGGCGACGCCTGGCCCCCAAGGTCTTGAGCAAGACGCTTTCCTCAATGCGTTGATAGCGGCTACTGGCAATCACGCCGACGAGCACGATCAGGCCAACCGAGACGCTGAAAAAGGCCATAAAGCGCACCACTAGCGAAACCTTGTCGAGGATGGTATCAACCGTGCTGAGAATGCTGCCGAGATCAATGACCGAGACATTGGGGAATCGGTGTACGGTGGACCGCTGCAGAGCGGCCATTTGCTCGGTAGTGGCGGCGCGGGTGACGAGGACGTGGGATTGCGGTGCGGCTTCGAGGATGCCGGGCGGGAAGACCGCCAAAAAGTTGGGCATGATGCGCTGCCAGTTGACTTGGCGCAGACTGCCGACTACGACTTCGATCGGAACCCCTTGGACATCAAAGGTCAGCGAGTCGCCGACGCCAACGCCCAAAGAAGAAGCGACGCCTGTTTCCAAGGAGACGTAGAGGGTGTCGTCCGCGGGTTGGCTACGCCAGGTGCCGGCGACGATCTCTTCGGTCTCGGTGAGGAAGTCGCGATAGGTCGCGCGGTACTCGTGCCGCAAGGCCCAATTGCCGCGTCGGCGTCGGTTAGCGGTGGTATCGCGGAGTATGGCGCGGGCTGGTTGGCCTTTAACGCTGTGGACGTGCATGGTGACGATGGGCACTTGTTGCAGGAGTGGCAGATCCATCCCAGCGACGAGGGTGCTTAGCTCTTGGCGCTGATCGGTTTGGATGTCGAAGAGCACGACGTTGGGGTTTTGGTCGGAGCCGACGCTTTTGATATGGGACAGCAGGTTGGTCTGGGTCAGGAAGAGGGTGCTGAGCAGGAAAGTCCCCAGCCCGAGGCCCAACATCAGCAGCGTGGTCTGGTTGTTGGGTCGGTAGAGATTGGCCAGCCCCTGACGCCAGATATAGCTCCAAGAGGCGGGGAAGAACCGCCGAGTGCCGTAGATGATTGCGCGGGCCGTAAGCGTCAGAAGCGCAAAGGCGGCTCCAACCCCGCCGACAAAGCCAATGGCCAGCGGCCAGCGGTCGGTGAGTCGGAAGGCGAAGAGCGCGATTATCAGGACGATTCCCAAGTACAAAGCCCAGCGCAGCAGACCGCTGTCGGCCGGTTGGTCGTCTTCAAACGAGGCGCGCAGGGTCAAAAGCGGCGAGGTCTTGCGAATGGCCATCAGTGGCCGGGCGGCAAACAGCAGCGACAGGCCAATGCCTAGGCCTAGGCCCTCCAAGATGGCGAGGAAATCAAAGCTCGGCTCGACTTGGAGGGGTAGCACGTCGGCGAGGATGGTAGGGAGCAAGTAAAGGACTCCGACGCCGAGCAGGGCACCGATGAGTGAGCCGATCAAGCCCATGCCCCCGGCTTGGATTAGATAGATCAAGACGGTCTGACGGGCTGTGGCACCGAGACTGCGCAGCACGGCGACCGTGGATAATTTTTGCCGCGTATAGGTGTGGATGGCGCTGGCCACGCCCACGCCGCCGAGCAGCAGGGCGATAAAGCTACCGAGGTTTAAGAAGCGATAGAGGTTGTTGAGGGTACGGCCGAGGCGCGCCTTGCGCCTCTCGATGGTTTCGAGTCGGAGACGGTCGCCTCGGGTATGCGGGCGGATGGACTTGGCTATCGCTTGGACATCCCGCTCGGGGAAGCGGAAGAAGGCAGAGTAGGTGACGCGGCTACCTCGTTGGATCAGGTGAGTGTCGTCGAGGTAGGACATCGGAATATAGACGCGCGGCTGGATGTCGCTGAAGAGGGCGTTCTCGCCGGGGATGCGCAGGAGCCGCCCGCCGATGAGAAAGACCGTATCGCCGATTTTGATCGAATCGCCGACTGCCGCGCCAAACTGTAACATGAGCGCCTCGTCAACGAGGGCATGCGGCTGAGTGCGGAAGCTCTGCGCGGCCTCAGCCGGTGCTGTTTTTAGCTCGCCGTAAAAGGGGAAAGGGCCGGTGAGGGCGCGGATCTGGGCTAGGCGGGTGCTCTGGGTCTTGGGCAGGTAAATCATGGAATTGAAGGCAACTTGGCGCGCCTGAACGCCGCCGAGCGAGTCGATGAGTGTCTCGGTGGCGGGCGTGAAGGGCTGGCGGCTCGTCAGTGCCATGTCGGCACCTAAGAGCGCGGCGGCTTGTTGGTCCATGGCCTCTTGCAGGGTGGAGCTGAGGCTGCTCAAGCCGACGAGCGCACCGATGCCGATGGAAATCGAAGAAGTAAAAAGCAGCAGTTTGCGGCGGTGGCTGCGGCTATCGCGCCAGGCCATTTTGCCGAGCCAAGCTATCATGGGACTAGCTGATCGTCGGCGACCCGGCCGCCTTGGAGACGGATGATCCGCTGGGTGAGGCGAGCCAGCGTCAGATCGTGGGTGACCAGAATTAGGGTGGCCCCGGATTCTTCGTTGAGGCTGAAGAGCAAGTCCCGCACTTTGCCGCTGGTGCCGTCGTCGAGGTTGCCGGTAGGTTCGTCGGCAAAGAGGAGTGCGGGTCGGTTGATAAAGGCCCGTGCAAGCGCCACGCGTTGCTGCTCGCCTCCTGAAAGCTGCGCTGGGTAGTGATGCAGCCGGTCGCCCAATCCGACTCGGTTGAGGAGGTCAACGGCGCGCTCGCGGACGTTTGGCTCGCGGCGCAATTCGAGTGGTACCATGGCGTTTTCGAGGGCGCTGAGGGTGGGGATGAGCTGGAAGGTTTGGAAGACGAAGCCGACCTTTTCGCTGCGGAGGTGCGCGCGCTGGTCTTCGTCGAGAGCGTCTAAATCTACGCCGTCGAGCGCGACCGAGCCCGAGCTGGCGCGATCTAGCCCGGCGCACAATCCTAACAGCGTGGTTTTGCCGCTGCCCGAGGGGCCGACGACTGCGCAGGTAGCTCCGGTCGCGAGGGAGAAACTCACATCGTCGAGGACGGTTAGGGCGTTTGGCCCCGCGCCGTAGGTTTTGGTCAGGTGTTGTACGTTCAGGGCTACTGTGTCGCCCATGATGTCTCCTCTGCGGGCTGGCGGTTCAGGATGCGTAGTAGGCGGTCGGGATAGTCGGTGATTAGGCCATCGACGCCTAGGTCTAGGAAGTGCTGCATGGCGTTGGGATCGTTAATGGTCCAGATGTGGACTTGGATGTTGTGGGCGTGGGCGCGGGCGATGAAGCGCTGATCTATTAGGTCGATCTTGCCCAAGCGGGCCGGGACCTGAAAGGCTTGGCTTACGGGGTGGTACGCCGCGTCGAGCCGTAGCCAGTGGAGAAAGATAAAAGACATTCCCGCTGATGAAGAAGCCGAAGTCGCTACTTCGGGGCAAATCTGGCGCAAGGTCTCTAAAGGGCGGTTGTGGAACGAGGCGGCGATGACGCGGTCGCTTAGCTCGAAGCGCTGGATCGTTCCGCAGAAATCGCGTACTAGCGCATCGGAGTCGTCTTTGATTTCGATGAGAAAGTGCATGTTGGGAAAGGCTGTAAAGACCTCCTCTAGGGTGGGGATTGCGACCCCTTGGCCGCGATAGGGAAAGGTTTGGCCGTCTAAGCTAAAACGGTAGCCGGCGTCTAGCCGCTTCAATTGGGCGAGCGTCAAGCTATCGGCTGCGCCTTGGCCGTTGGTCGTGCGGTCAACGCGCCGGTCGTGCAGGACGACGAGTGCGCCGTCGCTGCTTTGGCGCAAGTCCATTTCTAGCACATCGACCCCCAATGCGGCCGAGTGGGCAAAGGCCGCTAGGGTGTTTTCCGGTGCCAGCCCTTTGCCGCCTCGGTGGGCAATGACTAAAACGTCCCCTGATGCGAAGTAGGGATGCGGCTCTACGGGGTGCGATGTCAGGGCGAAGGCACCGTACAACACTAGGGCCAAAAGAAGCAAGGCGAGCAAGGCCCGCTTGAGGAATAGACGCATGGATTATGCAGGAGTTCTATCGGGAAAGTTGCACAAGAAGATACCTAACGGATGGATTCGGGCAAGTTTTGGACTGTTCAGTTGTTCTTTATGTTCCCGTTGCATAGACAACGGAGAGGAGCCGACGATGATCGTCGATACGCACGCACATATTTACCACGGAGATGAGACGCGATACCCCATGATAGAAGACCCCTTCCGGCCGTCGCCGGGCGTGGGGACTATCGAACACTTGCGGCGCGAGGCCGAGGCCAATGGAGTCGGGCGCGTGGTGCTGATCCAGACTGGGTCGGCCTATCGCTGGGATAATCGGTTGTTGGCCGATACGGCTCGGGCCAATGCCGACTGGACGGTTGGGGTTTGCACGTTGGACCCGGCTGGGGACGATAGCCCGGACGAGTTGGAGCGGCTGGTGACCGGATACAACGTCAAGGGACTCCGCCTCGAAGCCGCACCTGCGGGGTACGCCCAGCCTGGGGCGGAACGGCTCTGGCGTCGAGCCGGTGAAGTCGGCGCGGTAATTTGCGCCCATTTGCGCGAGAAACAACTCGGCGAGTTAGCAGCTTTGCTAGCGCGATTTCCCCACGTCCCGGTAGTGCTGGACCACTGCGCCTATCCAGTGGGGGCTAACGGGATCGAGGATGCAGCGGTGCGCCAAGCGGCGGAATTGGCGCGCTTTGACCAACTCTACGCCAAACTCACCTTTGCGGTGACCAGCTCGGAGCAGGAGTATCCCTTCGCGGATACGCACGCGCAATTGCGCCATTTGCTCGCTGCCTTTGGTCCTGAGCGCTGTATCTGGGGATCGGATTTTCCGTGCGAGCACTGGTTGGAAAACACGACCTATGCCCAGCACTTGGCGGTGTTCACCGAGGAATTGGGGCTGAGTGCGGCGGAGCAGGAGCAGGTGTTAGGGGCGACGGCTATGCGGCTGTTTTTTTCGTAACTAACTCTTACACACAGACCCCTAGGTATGGGATGCTTCGCTTCGCTCAGCACGACAGAGCGTAACGTCAGGGACTAAGAAAGCCGCCGCCAGAGCGAGGGGCGCGCCGCTTTGTAATACTGGTCTAACCGCTGGACTAGATCGGCGGGCAAGGGCATCAGGGGAGGGAGTGCCGTGCGCACTTGGGCTTCGGCCTCGGCGAGTTCTGTGGCCTTGAGCTGCAAGCCGGCGGGTAAGTGCCGCGAGAAGGCCACTTGTTGGTTGAGCCGCTCGACGCAAGCGTTGGCTTGGTGCAGAGAGTCTAAGTACTCGGCGATGGCGACTTCGATGCGGCGGTTGTAGGCGGCGACGAGTTCGGCTAGACGTTTGGCACCGTCGAGCAAGGCGCGACGAGCGGGCAAGGGCGCGTCCTCTGGTTCGGAGAAATATTCGGGCCAAGTCGGCAGGCCGAGGGCGGCCAATGCGGTTGGGCGGTCGGGGAAGAAGCAGCACAGGGCCGGGGCTTGGGCACAGATTTTGGCCTTTAACGCCGACAGGTATTCCTTTTGCGTCGCCAGCGTTTGGCTCGCTTGGATGCAGAGCTGTTCGGCGTCGCGGCGGTCTTGCAAGGTTTGGGGCAAAACCGCGTTGTCCTTGAGCAGTTTGCCGGCGATGCGGTGTTCGGGGCCGCTGGCAAAGTAAGCGCTCAGGTCGAGAGGCTGCCCTTTGCCGGGCAGCGCGGCAAAATCCTCGTCGGCGATGGCTTGGGCCAACAGTTCGTCAACACTGCGCCATTCGGGGCGGCCGTCGGGCTGGCGTCGGGGTGACATAGAAAGCTCCTTCGCTCTAGATTTTGCGCGATGGCGTGGACTGTTAAAAAAATAAACAGCAGTTCAAACAGAGTAAATCTCTTGTCGCGAGTACGTGTTATGACTACTCAGTGGATTATAGCCCGATGTGCTCTTTTGAGTTGCCGATCTGATGGAGTTTGATATGGGTGCGGTGGCAGTCATTGGCTCGGCGACGATTGATCGCGTGGTGCAAGGCGACGTGGTCGCATACAAGCGCGGCGGCGTGGTCGCGTATGCTGGGCTGACTTTTGCCGAGTTGGGCGTGGAGACGCGGGTGTTGACTAATGTCGCAGAGGCCGATCGGGCGATGCTGGCGGTTTTGCAGCAACGGGGTATCGTCGTCCATGTGGGCGAGAGCGCGGCGACGACCTGTTTTGTCAACTACGTCGATGGCGATGCGCGGCGTCAGGAGTTGCTCGCTTGTGCTGCGCCGATTGCCGCCGCGCAACTCGGGCCGGTGCTCGCTGGCGTGGAGCACGTGCATTTGGGGCCGCTGCATCCGCGCGATCTGGCTGAGGATGTGCTGACGGCGATAGACGGCGTGGTGAGCTTGGACATCCAAGGCTATGTGCGGCGGGTTGAGGGGACGCAGGTGTACCAGGGGATTGCTGGCAGTCTGTATGCCGCTCTGCAATGCGCGGACTACGTCAAAACTTCCAACGATGAATTAGAACTTGTACTCGCTGATTGCGGCCTGACGCTGGACCAGTTGATGCGCGATTGCTCGGTGGCAGAGTGGGTCGTCACTGAAGGCTCGCACGGCGGCTGGGTCGATAGTCGGCAGGGACAGCGGACGAAGTTTGCGTCGGCTCCGGTGGCGACGGTCGCTGATCCTACGGGGGCTGGGGACGTGTTTTTCGCTGCGTATTTGGCACATCGACTGCACCGAGGGGCGGGGATTGCTACGGCCGCTCAGCGCGCTGCGGCGTTGGCAGCGCGCCAAGTGGGGGGTGGGTTTATTGATGAGGCGATGTTGCGTTTGGAGCAAGAGTGAAGTTTATATTGACAATAAGCTAACAGGAATGAACAGCGACAATACGAAAGGTTCATGTGATGAGGAAAGAATACGATTTCTCGAAGTCCGTCCGGAATCCCTATGCAAAGCATCTTAAGAAGCAGGTTACGCTTTGCTTGGGGACGGATATGATTGCGTATTTTAAGGATTTGGCGGGCGAAACGGGTATTCCATACCAGAGCTTGATCAATCTGTATCTCCAGGATTGCGTACAGAGAAAGAAAAAGCTCAAGTGGGCGTCGTGATCTAAGAGGCTGTCTCATTCACAGGCAGCGCATTTATTGCCGTTCACGGAAAGTCATTTCACACGGCGTGGCTGGTCGAGACCAAGCGAATATCGTCGCCCCGATTCCCTACATCAGGCCGCATCGACTATCCGCCCGAGATCGTCAAACAACCGTTGGCAGTGATCGCACCGCGCCTTCACACTTTCCACATCAATAAGTTTCAGCAAATCGCCCGCGTGCCTGATTTTGTGGTAGTTCTTCTTCTGTGTGCGCTCTGTCGCCTCGCGTAAGGAGTTTTCAACGTCAGTCTTGGGCACACTTTCAAGATTCGTCGCTCTCGGCAGTCTATTCGCCCTGAAGCCCTGCCCGTAATAGCTTTTCAGAGTCTCCGAGTCAGCGACAATCCAGGTCTCCATCGCCTGCACCATAAGATGGATGGTCTCTTCGGGAGCAAAACTCAGATTCCATTGGTCCCGGTCTCGCAGGTGGCGTCGGGCCGACTGGTTCACCGGCCCTTCTGCGTCCACTAGCAAGACACTCACTGCATCGTCCCCGCTATTGACGGCATTTTGAAATCGTTGGAATGCCTCGTTGCGCGGGCCGCAACAGACCAGCTTCCAAGGCAGCGCCTTGTCTCTGGCCGCTGCCTTGAGTGGCTGCAGAAACGTGTCCATCCCTTGGCGGAGAGCGGCCTTAGTTGCATTGCCTTCACCCCCGCCTTCCATGTAGATGGCGATACCGCTCACGGATTGGCCCCAAGCTCGCCCATTCGCCACAGGTCGCCGAGTAGATAATCATCCAGCCAACTAGCGAGTTTTTCGGGGTCGAGGCGGCGCAACACGGTGCCGGCCCCGGGTCGCTCGCAAGCGACGATGGCGGCCGGCTGATTGGTCAGCGCCGACACAAGGGCGTCTGAATGCGTCGTGACCACGAGCTGCATCCGTTGGGAGGCTTCGACGAGCAGGTCGGCGAGTAGCGCCACTGCGTCGGGATGCAATCCGAGTTCTGGCTCCTCTATGCAAACTAACGATGGCGGCTCCGGGGCCAGCAGAGTCGCCAGCAGTGCGATGAATCGGATGGTGCCATCGGACAGCCGGGTTGGGGGAATCGGCGCACGGAAGCCGGGTTCGTGCAGGTAGAACTGCACGGTACCACCTGAGATTACAGTAGATATGCGCTCAAATCGGGGAAAGAAGCGCCTCAGATGTTCGTTGAGTGTCGGTCCAGACTTATGCTCGATCTGATTGAGTACCAGCGCAAGATTGCTGGAGTCGGGGAGTAGCCGTTTCTCCGGAAGATCGACGCGTTGCGGTTGTCGCAACGCACTGTAACGACCAAACGTCCACTCGCGGAACGTCTGTATCAACTGGAATTGCCTCCCGAGTTGATAGAGTGCCGGATAGAGATCCCGATCCTTGCGCTGCGCAAGAACGGATTGATCTAGGGAGATATCGTCCGACTGCAACGTTCGGTTTTCAGCCTGTTTACCCTGTGTCCGTACGCGAATGTTAATCGCCGGGAGCCCTTGTTGGAATGTGTAGTAGAAGTACCGCTTGGCCCCCTGCCGGGTATTCACCTTCTCGATGGACTCGGCTATGATATTGACTCGGGAGCTGATAGCGGTAAACGACAGACGATATTTTAATGGTTGGACGATTCTCTGACCTCGACTGATTTCGACTTCTATGGTCGAGGCCTTGGGAGACAAGTTCAATACATCTTCCGGATCTCTGCCCCTCATTACTTCTTCAACCATATGCTTGGTATAATCGCCTTTCCACGTCCACTCCTGTGCCCCACCCCCGTCCCGGATTGCGGCAGCGAAGTCCGTCGGTGTAGCACGCAGGAGTTCCAGCACCTCGATGAAGTTCGTTTTTCCCGAGGCGTTCGGACCGATGAGGACGTTCAATGGTTGCAACTCAAAGAAGTCCATATCTGGAGGAAACGACAGCAGGCCGCCCATGCGAAGGCGTTGGATGAATTGCATCGGATTGGCCCTCCTCAAACGCTGCTGGGTATGAAGGTCAGATTGAAATAAGGTTCAGCACTCGGCCCCGCGCACTTCGCCGCCGAAGTGCTGCATGCGCTCGTCGGTGTCGATCTGGCCAGCGCTGGCGGGTCGGTAGTGCAGTTGCAGGGCGCGGCGCATTTTTTGCGAGGGGTTGGTCGGGCTGCCGTGGTGGGTCATGCCGTGCCAGAGCAGGCAACCGCCAGGGGCGAGGGGCACGACGACGTCGCGCTCGGTCTGGACGTCGGTGTCGCAGATCTGCCAATCGCGGCGCTTGAAGTGATTGACCGGACCTTCGCGGTGCGTGCCGGGCAGGATGTGCAGACAGCCGTTATTCGCGTCGGCGTGGTCGAGGGCGACCCAGACGCCGATGATGGTGGTGCCCAAGGGATAGTTGAAGTACGCGCAATCTTGGTGCCAAGGCTTTTCGCGGCCCATAGGCGGCTTGAGCAGGGCCATCTCTTGGAACAGAACGGGCGTGTCGTCCATCAGGCGGGCGAGGACGTCCAAGAGATCTGGGTCGGTGGCCAAGGGTTGGAAACGCCCATCCCAATCGACAAAATTCATCAGTTTGCGTACCGCACTACGCCGCGCTGCACCCGTTAGCTTTTGGCCTTGCGCGGAGGTTTCCAGTTGGACGCCGCGAAATTCCGGCTGCTTGCCGTCAATTAGGTCGTACACTGCGTCGGCAGCGTCGGCGACTTGGGCAGGAGAAAACGCCTCTGCTATTGCGAGGTAGCCCTGCTGATGAAAGAAGGCTAGCTGCTCGGGGCCAATGTCGGAAAAGCGGGCGACTTGTTGAGCCTCGGCGTCGTAGCGGTAGAGATCAGGGGCGTAGTCGGCGCGGACGCCGTCGTCGATGATAGGTTGGGCGCTGGTCATGTCTGCTCAGCCTCGTCTTCCTGGTCTGCTGATTGGTCCCGGACCAAAATTGCCATGGGGATCAGTATGCAGTAGCCGACTACCAGGAGGACCGGCGCTAGGGTGAGGGAGAGAAAACCCTCGGCCGGTGGGATGCGCAAAAACACATAGCCGAGTACGATCGCGGCTAGGCCGGCTATGGCCAAGGACCAGTTTTTGCGCGTAAAAGGCAAGTCGCCGCGTGGGGCCATGACGCGGTCTCCGCTTAGCGTGCTCGCTTTTCGCGGATGCGGGCGGCGCGACCTTTGCGACCGCGCAGGTAAAACAGGCGGGCGCGGCGCACCCGGCCCTCGCGCATGCGCTCGATCTTGGCGATGCGCGGCGAGTGCATGGGAAAGATGCGCTCGATGGCAATGCCCTGAGAGATCTTGCGCACAGTAAAGGTCTCTTGGATGCCGCTACCTTTGCGTTGGATAACGGTTCCTTCAAAAATTTGGGTGCGCTCCTTGTCGCCCTCAATGACCCGCACGTGGATGCGCACGGTGTCGCCAGCGCCGAATACGGGAAGATCGGTTTTGAGTTGGTCCGAGGTTAGTTCGCGCAGGATACTTGAGTCCATTGTATCACCTTGTTTGTTACGGGGCTTCTTCCAGCCCTTGCTCCTGCCAAGTGGCGATGAGCTGTTGTTCTTCTTCGTCGAGTTCGATCTGTTGCAGCAAGTCGGGCCGACGCGCAAACGTGCGCCGCAGGGCTTGGCGTCGCCGCCAGTGCTCTATGCGCTCGTGGTCGCCGGAAAGCAAGGCATCGGGGACGCGTTGGCCGCGGAATTCAACTGGCCGCGTGTACCAAGGGCAATCGAGTACGGCCTCTTGGAATGAGTCGTCCAAGGCCGAAGAGAAGTTGCCCAAAACGTTGGGTATGAGCCGAGCCACCGCGTCGATGAGGACGAGAGCGGCCGGCTCACCGCCGGTGAGCACGTAGTCGCCGATTGAAATTTCACGGTCGATAAGCTCGGTGCGTATGCGCTCATCTACTCCTTTGTAATGCCCGCACAACAGCACCAACCGCTTCTCGAGCGCCAGTTCGACGGCGAGCGCTTGGTTGAGCGGCTGGCCGTCGGCTGTTAGGTAAATGCAGCGGCCAGTCGCTAGGCCCCGTTCCTGCCAAAGCTGGTACACGGGCTCGGGCTTGAGGACCATGCCGCCGCCGCCGCCGTAAGGCGCGTCATCCACGGTGCGGTGTTTGTCGGTCGCGCAATCGCGTGGGTCGTGGGTCTCGACGGTCAACAGGCCCCGGGCGATGGCGCGGGCCATCATGCTGGTCGCCAACGGCGAGGCAAAGAAATCCGGAAAGAGCGTTACGATGTCTATTTTCATGGTCCAAATAGCTCTTCAATGCCCCGCACGACGACCCGACCCGGCGCGATTTCCACGACAAAGTCGCCGACAGCCGGCA
The DNA here is from genome assembly GCA_022819745.1 of Candidatus Latescibacterota bacterium. Next base: position 36,253 of record JAJEGS010000057.1, read on the forward strand.
CAAGGGCTTCGCCTTTGGCTCCATGGACCACGTAAACATCTGTCGTCGGCATGGATAAGACCTCGACGATGTGGCCCAATAGTTCCCCTTCCGAGTTGACGACCGCGCAATCCACTAGGTCGTCTATGTAGTGCGTGCCCTCCGGCAGGGGATCGCGCTGATCGGGGGCGATGGTAACGTAGCCCCCGGCCAAGATTGAACGCGCCTGTTCGGGCGAGTCAATGCCAGCGAATTTGAGCAACAAGCTCTTAGCGTCTGTGCGCCAGCGCTCGAGTTCGAGCGGCTGGTCGGGTCGGCCCGCACATTGGAGGACGACATCCCGCAGGTCGCTGAAGCGCTCGATGCGGTGCGTCAGGGCTTGGGCCCGAACCTCGCCGCGCACTCCCCACGGGCGGGAGATATAGGCTACGGCGACGCGCCCGGCCATGCGGTTATCCGTCTATTTTTCCTTTTGCTCGGCCGATTCGGCTGATTCAGCGGCTGCCTGTTCGGCTTCGGCTGGCGCAGCTTCTTCTTGCTCAACCGGTTCGGCTGATTCAGTGGCTTCTGGTTCAGCAGCTACCTGCTCGTCCGGTGCAACTTCTTCTTGCTCGACCGATTCAGCCGATTCAGCGGCTGCCTGTTCGTCCTGTTCGACTGGTTCAGCGGCTTCTGGCTCAACCGGTTCAGCCGGTTGGACTGGCGCGGCCGCCGCTTTCTTGCGCCGCCGCTTGGGCTTGTCGCCTGTGAGGGCGTCTTCGCGCACCCGGCCCTCCCAGCCCTGCCAGCGGGCCAATATCCCTTGGGTGCGGAAGAGGTCGGCGACGGTCTCGGTCATCTGCGCGCCTTTGTTGAGCCACTCGATGGCGCGCTCTTCGTCGATTTTGACGCTGGCGTGCATGGGGTCGTAGAGGCCCACCTCTGCGAGGGAGCGGCCGTTGCGGGCGACGCTGACGTGAGCAGCGACGATTCGGTAGTAAGGCTGTTTGCGTTTGCCTATTCTCTTAAGGCGAAGTTTGACCAATGCTATTCTCCTTGGCGAAGGATGCCTAGCCCACGAGGGGCATTCTCATTTTCAAGCGGCCGCCTTTGGCGCGGCTCATCTGCCTGAGCATTTTCTGCATCATGTGAAATTGTTTGACTAGTTGATTCACCTCTTGGACGCTGGTGCCGCTACCACGGGCGATGCGCTTGCGGCGGCTGCCGTTGAGAATTTTGGGTTGGACTCGCTCTTGGCGGGTCATGGAATTGATGATGGCCTCGACTTGGGTGAACGCGCTATCGTCGAGCTGCATGTTCTTAGCAGCTTTACCACCTCCGGGAATCATGCCCATGAGCTGGTCGAGCGGCCCCATGCGGCGCACTGCTTGCAACTGCGAGAGAAAATCCTCAAAGGTGAAGGAGGCCCGGCGAAACTTTTCTTCTAGCTCTTTGGCTCTGTCGCGCTCCATGGCTTGCTCGGCCTTTTCCACTAGCGAGACAATGTCGCCCATGCCGAGGATGCGCGAGGCCATGCGGTCGGGGTGAAAGGACTCTAGGTCTTCGATTTTCTCGCCGGTGCCGACGAATTTGATCGGCCGGCCGGTGACGGAGCGAATCGACAGTGCAGCTCCACCGCGGGCATCGCTGTCGAGCTTGGTCAGGGCGCAGCCGGTAAACGCGAGGCGCAGGTTAAAACGGGCAGCGGTTTCCACGGCGTCTTGGCCCAGCATGCTGTCGGCGACAAAGAGAATCTCGTGCGGCTCGACGGCCTGCTGGATGCGGTCCAGCTCGTCCATCATCTCTTCGTCGATACTCAGGCGGCCCGCCGTGTCTATGAGTGCGATGCTGCGGTGAGTCTGGCGGGCTTGGTCGATCCCGCGACGACAGATGGCGACTGGATCGACACCTGCAGGTTGGCTGAAAACGGGCACGTCGATAGAGGTCCCCAGCGATTGGAGCTGGTCCACGGCGGCCGGGCGATACACGTCGGCGGCGATCAATAGCGGCGGCCGGCCTCTTTCCTTGAACTGACGGGCTAGCTTGGCAGCCATAGTCGTCTTGCCACAGCCTTGCAGGCCGACGAGCATGACGACGGTGGGAGGGTGCTCGGCGAGATTGAGCGGGCTGTTGTTGCCCCCTAGCAGAGAGATGAGCTCGCTGTGGACGATTTTGACTAGCTGCTGGCCCGGGGTCAGGCTCTTGAGGACGTCTTGGCCGAGGGCCTGCTCTTTGACCCGCTGAATAAAGTCCTTGGCGACCTTGAAGTTGACGTCGGCTTCGAGCAGAGAGCGGCGAATTTGGCGCAGGGTATCGTCGATGTTGCGCTCGGTAATGCGCCCCTGTCCGCGGAGCGAGCGGAATAGGTCGTCAAAGCGTTCGCTGAGTCGGTCAAACATGGGCCGATGCGTCGAGTGGTAGAATGCGACAAAGAAGCTAAAATATAAATTTAATATATAGATATAGCAACAGAGGCAGGTCAGCCGCGCAGGTCGGCGATAACGCGGGCTGGGTCAGGGGAGTTGAAGACGGCTGAGCCGGCCACTAGGCACTGGGCACCGGCACGGCGGCAGTCGGCTGCGTTGCCGGGATGGACCCCGCCGTCAATGCCGACGGGTATGTCTAGTCCACGGCGCTCGATTTCCGCGCACAGGTCGCGGATTTTGTCGAGGGCTGCGGGCTGAAAGGCTTGGCCGCCAAATCCCGGCTCCACGGACATGACTAAGACCGAGTCGAGTTCGTCGAGATAGGGGTAGAGGGCAGAGACGGGCGTTTTGGGGTTGACCGCGAGTCCGCACTGGAGACCGTGTTGGCGGATGGCGTCGAGTACGGCCTGGGTGGATTCGAGCTCCACATGGACCACGAGCGAGTCGGCACCCGCCTCTTTGAAGGGGCCGATAAAGGGCAAGGGGTCTTGCAACATCAGGTGCGTGTTGAGTTCGAGGCGGGTGGTTTGGCGCACGGCCGCGACGACTGGCAGCCCAAAGCTGATGTTGGGGACGAAGTGTCCGTCCATTACGTCGAGATGGAGAAAATCAGCCCCGCCGCGCTCGACGCGGTCGATGTCCTCGGCTAGGCGGGCAAAGTCAGCGGCCAAGAGGGAAGGGCCGATGCGCGTGGCGTTCATGGTTCCTCCCAATTGTCAAAGGCATCTGGCTTGGGGGGTGGTGCCGCGGCGCTGACGACGAGGTCGATGCGGCTGTGGCGCGGGATGCGCTGTTCGCCCGTAGGATCTTGGGCTAGGACGGTACCGACGCGTTTTTGCTCGTCGATGCGTTTGGCGATGTGGCCGATGCGCAATTCGTATTTGCGCAGGGTGTCCTCCACGGCTCTAATGGACAGGCCGATTAGATTCGGGACGCGTTTAAGGGCAGTGGGTGGGCCGTTGCTGACTTGGAGGTCAACCGCACTGTCGCGAGCGAGCTGAGCACCGGGGGGAGGCGACTGCCCGACGATAGCGCCCTCGGGGAGGGTATCTGAAGAGCGGTAGAGGATTTGGCCGATCTTGAGCTGGTTTTCCTCTAGTTGCAAACGCGCCTCGCGCAGGCTAACGCGGCGCACGTCGGGAACCTCGTAATCGCGCGGCCCTTTGCTCACGGTTAAGACGATGCGCCGTCCTTCTTTGACCAATTGGCCGTCACTGGGGTCTTGATCGACGACCGCGTCGGCGGGAACGGTTTCGTGGTGTAGGGAATCGCCGATGGTCCCCTTCAGTCCTGCTTCTTCGAGTCGGGCCGATGCCTCGGACGCGGAAAGGCCCTGGAGGTTGGGAACTTGGACGCTGGATGTGTCAACTAGGTACGGCATGATGACCGCGTCGAGTAGGAAGAGGGCGATGATACCAGAGAGGAATGCACCCGCCGCGAGCAGGCCCAAGTGGCGGAGGATGTTTTTCACAATACGGCCTTGCGGATGCGCGCGGCAAAACTGCCGTCGCCGGCGTGTCGGCCCGGTATGGTCAGGACGTAGCGGCCGGCCCAGGGCTGGGTGGGGAAGTGAGCATCGGCGCGCTCTAGCTGCGCGGTCGGGGTTTGCTTTAAGAAGCGCTCGACAATGGCCTCGTTTTCCTCCTTTTCCAAGCTACAGGTGCTATACACTAAGACGCCGCCGGGACGCAGGTGCTCGTAAGCACGCTGGATGAGTACCTGTTGCCGCGCGGTCAATGTTGCCAATTCAGTGGGCTTGCGACGCCAGCGGGCGTCTGGCCGCCGTCCGAGTACGCCAGTGGCGCTACAGGGCACATCGACGAGGACGCGGTCGAAGGCAGCGCATCCAGGGGTTGTACCGTCGCGGGCCACGGGGCGGATGGCCCGCAGGCGTAGGCGTCGGGCGTTTTCGCGCACCCGCTTCAGGCGCGGCAGCGAAATGTCGGCCGCTACGACCCAGCCGCGGTCGGCCATAGCGATGGCCGCTTGCACGGCCTTGCCGCCGGGTGCGCTACACAAATCGAGCAGGCGTTCGCCCGGCTGGGGGTCGAGTAGGGCCACGGCCAAGCTGGCGTTGGGGTCTTGGACTTGAAACTGTCCCTGCTGATATGCACGTGAGGTAAAGAGGGCCGCGCCGTTTGCCGCTCGATAAAAGCCCGGCCTCGCCTCGACTGGGGCTAGGTCGAGTTCGGCGACGGTTTCGCGGCTGGCCCGCAGTGGATTGAGGTAGATGTTGAGCGGGGCAGGCTGGTTGTTGGCCGCAAGCAAATGTTCGGCGATTTCGCGGCCCCAGCGGCTGACCCAGCGCTCGATCAACCATTCGGGGTGGGAGTGATACACTGCTAGGTAATGCGTCGGGGTCTGCTGCTGATCGGGGTAGCGAACCTGCGCGCGTTGCCGCAGCAAGTTGCGGAGCACGGCATTGACCAGCGAAGCGATGCCTTGGTGCGTCAAGTGCTTGGCTAGCTCTACTGAGGTATGGACGGCTGCGGACTGGGGCACGCGGTCGAGCCAGAAGAGTTGATAGGTGCCGAGGCGCAGGATGTGGCGAGCCCAAGGCGAGAGTTGGGCGACCGGACGCGCACAACAGGTGGCGATGATCCAATCGAGCCGCTTCTGCCACCGCACCACACCGAGGACTAGCTGGCGGGCAAAGCGCGCGTCGCGGTTGGTCGGCAAGCGCGCGTCGAGAGCTTGTAGCAGTTCGTCGAAAGGCCGGGCTTGCTGCTCTAGGTCGCGGAGGAGGTGTGCCGCCGCAAGGCGGGCTGAGTCGGGAGAACGCACGGCTCAGCGCAAGAGGAGCATGGCGCGGTGTAGCTCGGCCGAATCCGTCCGCAGGCGGTAGATGTAGAGGCCGCTGGCCGCGGGTGCGCCGGTGGCCGACTGGCTATCCCAGTGAACCACGTGTTGCCCTGGGGATGTGCTCGCCGCAAAAGGCGTGGCCACCTTTTGCCCCATTAGGTTGAAGATGTCGATTTGGGCAAATTGAGCTCCTCCCTCGGGGATGGCGAAGGGGATAGTGGTGCCGGCGTTAAAGGGATTGGGGTAGTTTTGCGCGAGGATGGGGTCGCGCGGCTGCGCGAAGCCGGACGGCTCTGAGATGGACGTGGCAACGTCCCCCCATACTACTTGGCTTTCAGCGCACGAGCCGTCGGCGCAGGTATTGAAAACGAGCGTGGTTGCCTGTTCGGCGTCGAGGAGCAGATAGGTCTGGCCGCGCTCGTCGCTAGTGGTCGTTATTTGCTGAGTTGCGCCGGCCGGGATGGGGATGGCCTCGTCGTTGACGAGCGCGTAGGCCGGTGCTGCTCCGGGATTGGTAATGTCCCACGTAAAAGACGCGCCAGTGCGGAAGTGTCCAGCTTGCAAGAGGCGGGCAGACACGAGGATTTCGCCGACGCTGCTGTCGGCTACGCTGCCGGTGCCGGCGGCAGAAAACGAGGGGTTTTGCCCGACCGAGCGAAAGAAGATTCCGTCCGGCAAAGCCTGCCCCTCGGCGTCGCAGTAATTGCGCAAGAACGCGACTTGAGGGCGGATGTCGTCGCGCTCGTTAAAGGAAGGCCCGAGCGATACCACATCGAGGTAGATGTCTATGGGTGTGGTGGGGCTGATAGAGTCGGCCAAGGTAAAAGCCATGCTGACGAGATGGGCCTCTCCCTCGATCCCCGCGCCGCCGAGGGTCGCTATGCCCCATTGGGCGGTTTGGCCTTTTATCTGCGGTGCCCCTGGGGAGACAAAGGAATTGGCCCTTACTGTCTCGCCTAGCGCACCCGCGATTTCGGCGATCGCGTTGGCTGGTTCCCAGCTAAATTCGAATTTGACTTGGCGCACGCCGCTCATGTTGCGCGCCGAGACGCTGAACTCCACGGTGCTATTGGCGGCAAATCCGCAAAAGGGGCCTTCTTCGCCGACGAAAATTTCGGCATCTGCATTGGGGCCAGCGGCCGCAAGGCGAGGCAATGCGATGGCACCGAGGAGAGCTATATAGCAGAGTAACATACCCTTTTCCCAAGTGATTAAGTTCAAAAAATATAGCAAATAAATGTACGCAACGCTAGCGTCTAGGCAAGCGCACCGGCCCCTCCTTGACCGGATTTTGTCGCGGCTGATATTATTGGCTAAGCTGCGTCAGACCAACTCCCAAGTATATGGACTATTGAAGATACTTATGCGCCGTTATCCCGTTTGGAATGTCCTCCGCGAAGACCCGTACGATAGCTTGATTGATGCCCTGCTCGCCGGCCGCGGCCTGACCCGCGCCGAGCTGCAAGTCGGTCCTGAAGCCCTGCATCCGCCCGAGCAAATGCAGGACATGGCGACTGCGGTTGCGCGCCTAGAGCGCGCCGTGCGCGCCCGCGAGAAGATCGTCGTGTACGGCGACTACGACGTCGATGGGGTTTGCAGCACTACCGTGCTGATGGATTTTCTCGAACGGGTGGGTGCCGACTGCGATTGCCTGTTGCCCGATCGCCACAAGGACGGATACGGCCTCAAGCCGCTTGGGGTCGAGCGCGCCATAGCAAAGGGCGCGCGCGTCATCGTCACGGTCGATAATGGCATTTCGGCCTACGATGCGCTAGCGCTGGCTGAGATGCGCGGCGTGGAGGTCGTCGTGGTAGATCACCACCAACAGCTCGCCGAATTGCCGCGCGCTCTCGCCATCATCAATCCCAATCGCCGCGATTGCGCGTATCCGTTCAAGGACTTGGCTGGCGTCGGCGTCACCTTCAAGCTGGTGCAGGCCCTCAGCGCAGCCTTTCTCGCCGGAGAGGAGCGCCGCCGCTATCTCAACGAACTGCTCGACCTCGTGGCCTTGGGAACGGTGGCCGATCTCGTGCCTGTGCTGGGGGAAAATCGCCTGTTTATCCAGCGCGGCCTGCAGATCCTCCAGCACACCAAGCGTCGCGGGCTGCGCGCGCTCAAGAGGGTGGCCAGCTACCGAGACCAGCCCCTTGATGCAGCCAGCTTGGGTTTTCGCTTGGGGCCGCGGATCAATGTTGCTGGTCGTTTGAAGACGCCCGATATAGCGCTGCGGCTTTTGCGCTCGACAAGCGAGGGGGAGGCCGCGCAGTTGGCCGACGAACTCAACAAGCTCAACTCCCAGCGGCAGGCTTGGCAGCGCGAGGGGATACAGGAGGTCGAGGAACAGGTCGGCCCGGAGGAGGACGTGGAAGACCGCATCATTGTGGTGCTGGGGGAGTGGAATTTGGGGATTGTCGGCCTGTTGGCCAGCAAGTTGTGCGAAAAATACGCCCGCCCCGCGGTCGTGTGTACCCAAGGCGGCGAGCACGGCCTCTGCGTCGGTTCGGCGCGCAGCATCCCCGGCTACGACATCAGCGCAGGAATCCACGCCTGCGAAGAGCACTTGCAGACGCACGGCGGCCATCCGGCGGCCGCGGGTTTTTCGCTTGAAGCCGATGCCTTTGAGCACTTTCGCCTCGCGCTGATCGATCACGCCAACGCCCACATTAGCGCCGAGGCACTGCAACCCGCCTTGGACATTGATCTGATGCTCAAACCGGTCGATTTGACGCTAGACACAGTGGAGCAACTCGCCGCGTTAGAGCCTTTTGGCAACGGCCACCGGCGGCCGGTTTTTGCCCTAGAGGACTGTCGGGTCGTTTGGGCGCGGCAGATCGGCAAGGGTCGCCACTTCAAGGCCGAATTGGAGGTGGGGGGCCGCCGTTGTGCGGCACTGTGGTGGAACCAAAAAGACCTCGCGGATCAAGTGCGGCCGGGTGACCGGCTGAGCGCGGCTTTCGAGCTAGAGGCAGACACCTATACTGGTAATGGTGCCGTGCAGATGGTGCTCAAGGACTTGTACTTGCGGGAGTCGGTAGCGTAGAGACTTTCTGCGGAATTGGAGAATGCGAACGTGATAAGTTCCCAATACACCAAGGATTTGTGCATCCGGGACAGCTACGCCAAAATCGTCCTGTTAGTCGTCGATGGCTTGGGCGGGTTGCCCCATCCCGCCACGGGCAAGTCCGAGCTGGAGACGGCCCAGTTGCCCAATTTAAATGCGCTGGTTAAGGGAGGCACCTGCGGCCTGATTTCGCCATTGGGGGCTGGCTTTACCCCGGGTAGCGGCCCGGCTCATTTAGCTCTTTTTGGCTACGACCCTTGGCAGAACCAAATCGGCCGCGGTGCCCTTTCGGCTCTTGGCTTAGGGCTGGATTTCGCCCGTGGCGATGTGGCGGCGCGCCTCAATTTTTGCACCGTGGATGCTGAGGGTAGGGTGTGCGATCGCCGCGCCGGTCGCATTCCCACAGAAAAAGGACGCCAGCTTTGCGAAGTGTTGGGAGCGATCACGGTGTCTGGAGTGGAGTTACAGGTCGCCGCTGAGATGGAGTATCGCGCTGGCGTGGTGTTTCGCGGCGCAGGTTTGGGCGACCAAGTCTCGGATTCGGATCCACAGGTGACGGGCGTGCCGCCCAAGTCTCTGACAGCCCTCGCGCCGGGTGCCGAGCGCACGGTTGAAGTGGCCAATGCCTTTTTAGAGCAAGCTGCTACCTTGCTCGCTGACGAACACCCGGCCAACATGGTGCTGCTGCGGGGATTTGGTCGCTATCCAGAGTTGGTGTCGATGGACGAGGCGTACGGGCTGAAGGCGCTGGGCATTGCTGGGTATCCCATGTATCGCGGGGTGGCCGGAGCCGTGGGCATGGATGTGGAAGCGGTCGGCTGGGACCTCGAATCCGAGTTCTCCTTGCTCGAAAGCCGCTATGCGGACTACGACTTTTTCTACGTCCACGTAAAGAAGACCGACAGCGCGGGCGAAGACGGCGATTTCGACTTGAAGGTGCGGCTGTTAGAGGAGTTGGATGCTTACATTCCGAGGTTGCTCGCGCTGCAACCCGAGGTACTCATCGTCACTGGCGACCACTCGACGCCCTCGATTATGCGCAGCCACAGTTGGCACCCCGTGCCCACGGTCATCGCTAGCCAGTGGGCGTTGGCCGACGCTGCGGATGAATTTTCCGAGCGCGGTTGCAGCGCTGGCTGTCTCGGAATCGCGCCGTCAACTAGCTTGATGGCCCAAGCGTTGGCCCACGCGCGTCGGCTCGACAAATTCGGCGCTTGAGATGATCACGCCTCTGCGCATTGCCCACCGCGGCGCGTCCGGTCCGGGGCTGGCACCCGAAAACACATTAGCCGCTTGCGAAAAGGCGCTCCAGATTGGCGTCGATATGCTCGAAATCGACGTCCACGCCACCCGCGACGGCCAGATCGTGGTCTTGCACGACGCGGCGCTGGATCGGACTACCAACGGTACGGGGTTAGTCGCCGATCTCTTGGGCGAGGAAGTGCGCCAGTTCGATGCGGGCCGCTGGTTTAGCGCAGATTTTGTCGGCGAGCGCGTGCCCCTGCTCGAAGAGGTGCTCGATTTGGCGCGGAATCAGGCTCTTGTGCTGATAGAGATCAAAGCCGACGGCATTGCCGAGCGCGTCCTGCAGGTGATTGAAGCGGCGAATGCGGTCGAGCGCGTCGTGGTGCAAGCGTTCAATCCGCAAACCGTCCGGCGGCTCAATTTGCTCGCGCCGACCTTGCCCACGGCGCTGTTGGTGGGTCAGTTGCCGACCACGCCTTCGCGGGTGCGCGCCCGCCGCCTCGTGCGCCAAGTGCTGCAAGTAGGGGCCAACGCGCTGGCAATGTGGTACGCGGCGCTGACCCCGCCCTTCCTCGAAGAGATGCGCCAGCGGGGCATTGCGGTCTGGGCTTGGACCGTTGACGAGGATATTGCCATGCGCGATTTGGCGACGATGGGGGTGCAGGGGATCATTACCAATCGTCCAGACCAGCTCAATCAAGTGCTCGACGAGCTGGTCGCCGACGGGGCACTGCGGCCGCCGTTGGGCCGGCGCATCAAGCGCAGCCGCTGGGGTCGCCGCCGCCAATTGCGCAAGCTCCAAGCGGCCAAGCGGGGCCGCTGAGGTCGCAGATGCTCTACACCTTGTTGGCCATATTGCTGCTGGTCGTCGTGGTGCTGAAGTTCTGGTCGCCTTTTGGCCAGCGGTGCCCCCAGTGCCAAGCGCGTCGGGAAGATGCGGAATATCCCTTGTGTCCAAATTGCGGGTGGATTTACGAAGTGCCTGGGGAAGAAGACGATGATTTTGCGCCGGACGACGACGAAAATGCGAAATTTTGAAGGGCGCGCCGCCGCGCTGCCGCGCCCTGTTTGCGCTTGACAATACCTTGTACTTCCCTTTAGATTGTCTCTGATTATATAGGGAAGCACAGAACGTTCAAACTCAGGAAGGTGAACCATGAAAATGCGGGCAATATCGCTGTTTTTCGCCGTCGCGGTTTTGGCGGGCTGTGACGACCCCCCCACAGCCGAACTCGACGCGGCCAAGCAAGCCCTCGACACAGCCCGGGACGCCGACGCTGAGCGCTTTGCCGCCAGCGAATACTCGGCCGCGCAGCGCGCGTACAGCGAAGCCGAGACAACGACCAAAACCGAAGACGAGCGCTTTTTCCTCTTCAAGGACTTTGAGCAGGCGCGGGCGCAAATCGCCGATGCCAAGACCAAAGCCACGCGGGCAGAGTCGGCTGCGCAGGCCGAAAAGAAACGCCAGCGGGAGTCGGCCGAAGCCGTGATTGCCGCGGCCCACGACGCGATCACCGCCGCATATACCAGCCTAGAGGAAGCGCCGTCCGGCAAGGGCACAGAAGCCGATATTGAGGCCCTGCGAGCCGAGTTAAGTGCGGCCGAAGCCGATATGGATGCGGCCGCAGCCGCACTGGACAGCGAGGATTTCTCCGAGGCTGAGTCCCTCGCCGGAAGCGCGGATCTGAAGGCTACCGAGGTCGCCGACGGCGTGATAGTGGCCGTGGATAGATACCACGCGCTAGTCGAGGAGATGCGCCCTTGGTACGAGCGCTTCTGAGCGTGCGCCCTTGCAAGCTTCAATCACAGGCGGCCGGGAATTACTCCCGGTCGCTTTATTTTTTTTAGCACTGCTGTGGGGGGCACCCGCCGTGCGTGCGTCCGCGCTTTGGTTAGAGCATCAGCAACTGGTGCAAGCTGTTGAGCACCACGAGCTAACCACGCCCTACATCGTCATCAATACCCAAGACAATCTCATCCTGCTCCGCGATGGGGAGCAGGTGTTGCGTCAAGCCGATTGTGCAACGGGCAGCGGGCGCAAACTCGAAGGGGCCAAAAGGTGGCATCGCTGGACGTTCGACACCCCCAAAGGCCGCTTCGCCATCCGCCGCAAAGTCGCCGATCCCCTGTGGATTCGGCCGACGTGGTACTTTATCGAAAACGACGAGGAAATTCCCATTTTCGCCGAGGACCCGAGGCGATTCCAACGCGGGGTCTTGGGCGCGTACGCATTGTACTTCCTCAAAGATTTTATGATCCACGGCACGCTCTTTGAAATCAACTTGGGCAAGAGTATCACTCACGGCTGCGTCCGGGTGGGCAGCGAGGACTTGGAGTACCTGTACGAAGCCGTCGAAATCGGCTGGCCGGTCTTTATCTACTGATGAAGCTCCTAGCGTTGTTATGGGCCTTGGCGTGCGGCGCGAGTGTGGCGTCGGCTGAGGACTTGGCCTATGTCAACGCTGCGCTGCGGGCTTGGTTGCAGGCCATAGAAGCGGATGCGCCGTACTTGCTGGTGGATCGGGGTGAAGGTGAGTTGCGGCTGATGCACAAGAAGGCGCTCTTGCGGCGCGTGCCGCTTGCGGCTGACTCCCTCGGAGAGAAGCCGCCGGTGCAATCCTCGCTCGCGGCCCGGTTGCGACGCTATCGACCCAGCAGCCCTTGGCAGAGTTTGGTGCCAAGCCCTTTCGACTGGGAGCAGAATTTGGTTGTCGATGCCTCGGCTACCAATGCCTTGTATTTCGCGAGCGGGCTGCTGATCTACGCTAGCTCGGCGTGGCACCGTCCAGATGCTATGGACCTGCAAATCGGGGTTGCTGATTTGCGCGCGTTGTACAATGCCTGCGGCCCGGGCACAACGCTTGTCGTTCTGCCCGCCAACTGGAGAGAGGGGCCGCAGTAGTGTTGCACTTTGGCGCGGCTGCGGCCGACGTCACGCCGCCGGTCGGTATCGCAATGGGCGGATACTGGGGGCGGCGGTCCGGGGCTACGCACATCCGCGACCGCCTCATGGCCAAGGCTCTTGTCTGCGGCCAAGGTGCGACGCGGGTCGCTCTTGTCGCTGTCGATTTAGTGGGGTTGGACGCGGATGTTGTGCGGGGGATTCGGGAGAAAGTAGCGTGCGCCACTGGCATTGAAGGGACGGCCATCATGATCTGCGCTTCCCACACGCACTCCGGCCCGCTGACGTTCCCTTTCCGAGGCATGGGGCGCATCGACGGCGACTACTTGGCGCAGGTTGCGGACTCCGTGGTCGAGGTGGTGGTAGCTGCGGCCGCCGACAGCCAACCGGGCCGCCTGTACTATGCGTGTCCCGAGGTGCAGATCGGCGTCAATCGCCGCGAGCCGCACCTGAAGGGTACGCGGATCGGGCAAAATCCCGCCGGTCCGGTCGTGCCCTACGCACACGTGCTGCGCTTTGTCGCTGCCGATGGCACGGGGGCCACGCTCTTCAATCACGCCTGTCATCCGGTGGTCTTGGGCCAGGACAACCTCCAGATCAGCAGCGACTTTGCCGGTGCGGTGGCGCGCTACATTGAGGAGCAGACCGGCGATAAGGCTCTCTTTGTCAACGGGGCCTGCGGCGACGTCAATCCGCGGATCGCCAACGGCTCGTTTGCCGATGTGGAGCGCTTGGGAGAAGAGTTGGGTCGGGCTGTGCTGGAGGGGCGGGATGCGGCTGTGCCCTTGGACGCTTCAGCGATAAGCTGGGCGCACGAGCGGTTGGATTTGCCGCTGCGTCCTCCGCCGTCGCGCTGGCGTGCTAAAGTCGAGCAACTCAAAGGGCACCTGCGGGTGCGTTTGGCACGGGGCAGCGAGGTGTCCAAAGCGCAACTCGAATGGGCTGTGGCCATGTGCAAATGGGTGCAGGCTGGTGCGGACCGCGCTCGGGTGCAGCCTTTTGAGATACAGGCGTTGGCGTTAGGCGAGTTGGTGCTTTTGGGGATGGAAGGGGAGATATTCGCCCGCTATCAGCTCGACTTGGAGGCCGTGCATGGGCCAGCCGTCTTGTGCGGCTTTGCCAATGGCTGCATTGGCTACGTGCCCACGGCCGACGAGTACGCGCGCGGCGGCTACGAGATTGACCAAGCCTATAAGGTCTATCCGAGCGTGCAGATGATCGCGCCGGCGAGCGAGGTGCTAATACGACAGCGGGCCGCGGCGTTGATAGCGAAGGTGCGCTAGCTTACAACAGGAGGAGTTATGCGCGACCTAGAGGTGCTCTACGATCAAGTTCCGGCGACGCGGTGCGCGGGTACAGGCGATTGCTGCTGGCTCACGGACGAGGAGTTCGACAATTACTACGCCACCATGTTCCCGCTCTACCGAGTCGAATATGCCCACATCGTCACCTATGTGGAGAAGCACTTTTCCCCGCAGCGTCGCCAAGAGTTGCTAAACTTTACTGAGGAGCGGCCCCGGCGCTGTCCCTTTCTCGGCGCGGACCATAGCTGTACCATCTATCCGGTGCGCCCGCTGATTTGCCGTACGTACGGGGCGATGAATCCAGTCTCGATCGCCCGCCAAGCTATTGTGCATCAGGGCGATTTACCGTCGGCGCAAATCCGCGCCTTTGTGCGGCGCGAGGCTGGTATGGTGTGTCCGCGGGTGGCCGTGCTGGAGCCGGAAAAGGTCGCGCGGCACGCTCGCATGCTCATGGAGGGGACGTACGAGCGCGAGTTGGCGCGGCTCAGCGCCGAGGTGGAGTTGGCGGGCGCGGAGCGCAAACGGCTCTTCCGACGGCTCACTGGCCGGGAAGAGTGGCCGCTGCGCTGGTCTTGGGGAGGCTTTAATGCGCTGCGCTTTGCGCCGCTGGCATGGCTGCGCCGGCACTTTATGGCGTATTGGAAAAAGGCCGAGTTAATCGATCGCAAGTGACGCAAACAGTCCGACGCCAGCATTGGCGTCGCAAGGAGATTGCACCATGCAACAATACCGAGTTGCCATTTTGGGCTGCCGCGGCCGAGGCACGGCCGCGGGCCGCGCGTACCATCAGCATCCCCGCACTGAGGTTGTGGCTCTGTGCGACCTCGTGCCAGAGCGGCTGGCGGAGCTCGGCGACGAGTTGGGGGTTGCGGCTCGCTACGACGACCTCGACCGGATGATCGAGGCCGAGGCCCCGGACATTGTCGCCATTCCCACGGGCACTGAGTTCCACTATCCGCTGGCTATGCGGGTGCTGGAGCACGGAGTCCACATCGATATTGAAAAGCCGATTTGCACGACCTTGGCCGAGGCCGACGCGGTGTTGGCCAAAGCCGCGGAGCAAGGAGTGCAAGTGGCTGTGCATCACCAAGGGCGCAGCGGCGGTGCGTTGCAAGCGGTCAAAGCGGCGATTGCCGAGGGCCGGATCGGCGACTTGCGCTATGTGCAGGGCAGCGGCAAGGGCTACTACGGAGGTTACGGCCTGATGAATATTGCCACGCACTCGCTCAATGCCATGCTCGGCGTGGTTGGGCCGGTGCGGAGTGTGCAAGCGGTGGCCTTGACCGATGGCCGACCGATCACGCCCGAGGATGTGGTGCCGTCGCCGAGCGGCATGGGCTACATCGCCGGTGAACACGTGACCGCGGCCCTTGCCTTTGAATGCGGGATTTCGGGTACCCTCTTGCAGCACCGCTTTCCCAAGGTGGATTCAACGGCCTATATGATTGAGATCTACGGCACTGAGGGCCGGCTTTATTGGAAAAGCGGTGCTCCGTGGTTTTTATCGACGCCGCACTTTGCTCCCGGCCAATCTGAGTGGCAGCCGCTCGACCCCTTAGTGCCTGAGCACTACGACCTGGAGGGCCCGGCTGCGATAGAGGACTATCAGTTCGCCGACGAGTACGTGCAGGCGCTCGATGAGGGCCGTGCGCACGAGTGCTCGGGCGAGGCTGGCCGCCACGTGCTGGAGATATTGATGGGGATTTTTGAGTCGGGGGCGCGTGGTCAGCGCGTAGATTTACCGCAAGCAGAACGCGAGCACCCACTCTTGCGCTGGCGCGAGGAACACGGCCTGGGCTTGCCCAGCCCCATGCCGCGTCCGTATGCGGAATGGCTCGCCGCCGAAGATTGCCGCTTGGGCCGGGGTGCGAGTTAGCTGGCAAGCTCGACTTGGATGAGGGCCTGCATAAAGCCGATCCGAAGCCACTGGTCGAGTCTCCCTAAACACCGGCGAACGATACTTCCGCTACAATCCACGTTATAGGATTTTAGCTTGGGAGACTGGGTCTGCTAGGTGTTTATCAATGGTCTCTTGTTTGGCAAAAGACAGGAATTTAGTCTCATTGACGGCGCAATTCAGCGGAATCGCTTCGTCATGGAGAGATTCTCCAAAAAGAAGGTACCAAAACCATTTCTTGAGTACCAAGCTCATTACACTCTTCGGTACTTCACCAGATTTCCGCCATCGAGTAACCGTGCTGCGGTGGATCTGTAGCCAGTCTGCCACATCCGAGAAGGTGGTGCCCGTTACGTCACAGAGGAATTCCAATTCTTCCATGGATAGACTGGTGTTGTTGCCGCAGATTTCGTTCGCGATCGCCCGGTGGATCCGGTGAATTTCCTCTTCAGAAATGGCGGCGGTGCCATCGGGTAGTGAGACTAGTCGTAGCTCTGGTACAGACCATGTCCGACCGGCAGCGTAGTATAGGTAGTTTTTCTTAATCTTAGTTTTCATTGAGGGACAAGCGCGCATGAACAGTGTCGTCGCCGCCTGTCAGCCCGCCAGTTTTCCCAACAGTCCCCAACCGCTGACGGCGGCGGAGGCGATCAGGACCACGGTCGAGAGCACTGCGCCGATGAGGACCCAGGCGCGGGTGCGGTAGGAGGCGGGTAGTTTGAAGTTGAGATAGATGGCTGCCACCATCATTATGGCAATGGCCAAGTTGGCGATGAGGAAACCGGCGATCTGGGTTAGGATGTCAAAGGGGATGTTGTTCCAGACGATGAGCATGGTGGTGGCGAAGATGTAGAGGCAGATGACGCGCTTGATGGCTTGGTACTCCCACGTGCGGTCGGGCCAGCGGGCGGCGAGAAACTCTTGCGCCACGCGGGCGTAGATTTCGGGCAGGGCTTGCAGGGTGCCCCACAGTGCGGCGAGGATGCAGACGTAGTAAATCCACACCAAGCTCGGATGAATCTGCCGCCAGACGTGGGCTTGGTGCGTCAGCAAGTTCCAGCCCTCAAAGCGGGTTTCGAGCGGGAAGAGCACGGCCGCCCCGGAAATCATAAAAGCCCCAGTGACGATGAAGAGGACCAGCGCCCCCAGCCCCACGTCCCAGCGCAGCGGTGCCACGCGTTGCCGCAGGTGGTGGATTTGCTGGGGATCGTCGGGTAGGTAGTCGATGCTCTCGCTGCGTCCGGCGCGGTCGCGGATGGCCTCAATATCTTGATGGCCCGTCAGCCCCCACTTGTGCAGGCCGACCCAGTTGGCGTAGGCGATGTAGCCAATGACCGAGCCGCCGACGTAGCCAAAGGTGGTGCCTAACGTCAGCAGCGGATGCGCGACGGTGTCCGCGGGTGCCCACTCCGGGAAGGGCGGCAGGTCGCCAAAGCGGAAGGTCCCCACCAGCGCCGCGATAAAGTCTGGACGCACGATGAGGGTGCCGGCGATGGTGCCCGTGACTAGGATTCCGCAGATAAGGAGTTGTTGCTTTTCGAGGCGTTCAAAGGACAGGCGGATGCCAAAGAACAGCGCCAAGGCAATGAAGGCCGAAGTTATGGCGTTTTCCCAAAAGACTTCTTCCTCGCCAGCGGGCAGCATGTCGCGCAGCAAGAAGTGAAAGAGGTCGCCGCAAGGCTTGGAGACGGGCACCCAGGCTAGGGGTGCGCCGATCATCTCAAAGAGCAAAATGGTCAACAGCAGCCATCCTCGCGGCCCGGGCAGGCGCACGAGGCGGTGGCCGATCAGCTCGCCGCTGACGGCTGTGTAGCGGCCGATCAGATAGGTGAAGAAGACGCCCTTGACCAAGCAACTGAGCAAGACCATCCACAACAGGCCGTAACCAGCCCAAGCACCGGCCCGCACCACGACAATGGTCTCACCGGCACCGATGGCGACCGAGGCGACGATAGCAGCCGGGCCGAAGACGGCGAGCATACCAAAAAGTTTTTTCAGCGACCAGGACTGGGCGAAGACGCCTTCGGGCGGCGGGATTTCTACTTTGTTCATGCGAGAGGATGCGCTTTGCAGAGGGGAATAAAGCTCTGGGCGACGATGCTGAGGCGCGAATTCATGGTGGGGCAAGATATAGCGGGTGGAGAGGTGGCGCAATAGGCCGCAGGGCGTCGCGTGCGTCAATCCAAACCGGTTCCGTCACTGGGCCAGAACGTGGAGCGTGTTGCGATAGCGGTCGATGATGTCTTCGGCCTTTGCCAGCTTCTTGGCAAAGGTGGGATCGTAGGGCGTCATCTGGTAGCTGCCGTCCGGCCCTTCGATCAGGAATAAGGGATCCCCGTCTTTGGTGCGCAGCCGGTTGACGACCTCCTTGGGGAGGACGACGCCGAGCGAGTTGCCGAATTTGCGGACCTTGAGTTCAACCATGAAATGCCTCCTGTTGTTATTACTATTGTAGTAACAACAGGCCGGGACGCAAGGCGAACGCCTAGTAGCAATGAATTTGCAGCGGCTACATCTAGGGTGCCCGCAGCCGTTCCACTATGGCGGACCGCCGAAGTCAGGTACGGGAAGAAGAGCATCTTCCTGTAGCGCCGACTCGTGGGCGACGAGGCCGGGGAGCATGTACACCTTGCTGATCGCTGGCGTAGTAGCCGGGACCTTTTCCGTCAGCAGGTAGAGCCCAGTTAGCCGCCTGTTTTCCCAACAACGGCTGGCGCACGAGGCGGCGTCCGGTCATCGCAGCAGGGTGAGCTTGCGCGTCAGAATGGCCTTGGGGGTTATCAGTCGATACAGATAGGTGCCGCTGGCTAGCAGACGGCCCGTGCGGTCGCGGCCATCCCAGTGGAGGCGATAGTGGCCGGCCGGTTGCAGCCCCTCGTTCAAGACCGCTACTCGCTGCCCGGTCAGCGCAAACACCTCTAGACGCGCCGAACCCGGTTCGTGCAGGAAATACGGAATGACGGTTTGGCTGTTGAACGGATTGGGTGCGTTCTGCTGCAATAGCGGCTCATCGGCCAGTGCCACCGGCTTGGCACTGGCCGAATCGACCTCAAAACGGACGATTTCGGTAAAGTCGGCTATCAGCTTGTTTTGCGCCTTGTCCCACACCGTCATTTCAGCGAGACCCCAGATACCGGGGACGCTGCCGACGGGCAGAGTAATCGTCTCCTGATAAGTCTTATAAACCGTTGGATCTCCGGGGAAATAGACTGAGTAGTAATACTCGTTGCGGTGATGGCGAAAAAAGTGTTCAACGCCTTGGGGATCGCGTAACAGCATGTCCGTCGATCTATAACCGCTGATATTGTCTTTGACTCTGAAGGAAATATCAACCTTCGTTTCGCCGTTTGGTGCGGCTGGATTGGTTGGCTCGGCCTCAATGGTGATCCGATTTACATCTAATACAGGCGGGGTCGTATCTGGATTTTTGGTCTGGATGTTAATAGAGGCTGGTGCCTCATCAATTATTTCTTCGTTGTCACGTGGTCTAAACCCCGGATTGGTGAAATATACACCCCGGGAGTTTAGTCCAATATCCTCCATCGAGAGATAGTTGAGTTTCCAGACACCACTTGGGTAGTAATCAGGAATTACGAGTTGAACACTCGCTTCGCCGGTTGCTGGATTATAATTTCCCCAGTCTTCCGCACGACGGGAATAGGTGTCAGAATCCCCATCGTTTAGCCATACCAAGACCCCACTGATGCCATTTTCTTCTAGAAGTGGTCCCAAAACTCCGGGTTCGGTTCCTTGTGTGGAGAAAAAGCGTCGGATCAAGAGCGTCTTGCCCTATGAAAAACGCTCAATACCAAAGCATTTGACGGCCTTTGATGCGGCCCGACGCTAGTTTTGGGACC